>NZ_ALXE01000072.1 GCF_000295955.2 Pantoea sp. A4 | reverse complement strand
GTGGTTGCGCCACTGGCGAGTTCGCCCTGGCTGTCGCCCACGTTGTCGGTCACGGTGACCCCGCTGGTCGCATCCGGTGCCACGGTATCTACCGTGAAGCCGATCGGATCGCTGGCCGGGCCGGTGTTGCCAGCCGGATCAGTGACCGTGGTGCTGAGGCTGTGGTCGCCATCCCCCAGGGAAGGAGGGGTGAAGCTCCAGCTGCCATCGGTGCCAACGGTAGTGCTGCCGATTACGTTGCCGTTATCGGTCACAGTCACCGTGCTGCCCGCCTCGCCAGTCCCGCTCAGAATCGGGGTATCGGTGTTGGTTGAGCCGCCATCGACGACCGGTACGCTGGTGTCGCCGCTGTTGTTGCTCAACGTGACGTCACCCGCCGCTGCCGGAGCCTGGGTATCTACCGT
>NZ_ALXE01000071.1 GCF_000295955.2 Pantoea sp. A4 | reverse complement strand
CAAGATGAATGACTGTCCACTCCGTTCTCCATAACAGGAAAGCGGCTTACCGGTCAGTTTTGATTTTTTCATGTGGAAAACCCGCCTCGGCGGGTTTTTTGCTATCCATATAACCAGCGGCCTGCTTTAGCCGAATTGATCAGCATATTGATTGTTAATCTCTTTTTATCGAGGTTGACGGGCTTACGTGAAAAAAGAGGCTGTGATCGCCACGGATAATAGTTTCCCAGCGAGAATTGCGCTGGATCTACGTTAAATTTCACCCAATAAGCCTCAAACATATCGTAGATATCTTCTGCTTCATGCAGTTCTTGCAGGGCATCACTGTCCCCGCTCTCACATTTTTTAAACAGCAGCGTTGTTATCAGCGGCAGCTCCTGTTTTAAAAAGGCTTTCACTTCTTCGGCGGTCGTCATCGTCAATCCTTTGGTGGCTCAATTACTCGAATTACAATACCTGCGGCAGCTGCGAAAGCAGATACAGAATCAGCCCGATTGAGCCGCCGACCAGGGTGCCATTGACGCGAATAAACTGTAAATCGCGGCCAATATTCAGTTCAATCTGTCGTGACAGATCGCGCGCATCCCAGCTTTTCACCGTATCGCTAATATGCCGGGTCAGGAAGGCGGAAAAGTCCGGCGCGGCGGAGCGGGCGGCTTCTTCCAGATGCTGGTTCATGGCACTGCGCAATGCCTGATCCGCTAACAGCGTCTCGCCCAGCCACTGCGCGGCTTGCTGCATGCGCTGCTCAACGCGGGAGTTATCGCTGCTGAGATCCTGACGCAGCCAGCTGCGCAAATCCTGCCACAGCTCACCAATATATTGATTCAGCGTCGCGTCCTCTTTCAGCCAGCTTTTCACCATCTCGGCACGCTCGGCCATCTCCTGATCGCTTTTCAGGCGTTCAATCAGCTTAGCCACGGCGCGATTAAAGCCCTGGCGCAGCTCATGCCCCTGATCGATCGCGACTTCATCCAGAATCGAATCCACTGCGTTTGCTACCACTTCAGCACTCTGTTCACCCAGCCACTCGGTAGGCAGCATTTTGGCTTTGATGGGATGTTCACGCTTCAGCCAACTGGTGATCTGACGGGCGATAAAAGCGCGGGTATCAGGGCGATTGAGCAGGCTCAGCAGCTGATCGATAGTGGCATCCAGCAGCGCCTGATGGCGATTGTTACGCGTCATGCTCTCCAGAATCAGCGCGGCGGACTGGCTGAAATCCACCTTATCCAGCGCACGATGCACCGCCCGGCGTAAAAAGTCCTGAATGCGGCGGTCATCGGTAAGATCGAGGAAACCGCGCATTACCTGCAACAGGTGGTGACTGACGCGGCGCGCATTCTCACCCTGGGCCAGCCAGTCGGCCAGCATTTGTGCCGGATCGTGGCGACGGATCAGACTCAGCAGAGACTCGCTGTCGAGAAACTTCTCCTGCACGAAGCGGCCAAGATTATCGCCGATACGATCTTTATTACGTGGGATGATCGCCGTATGGCGACTGATAAAGGGGATAGGCACGCGACGAAACAGTGCCACCACTGCGAACCAGTCTGCCAGCGCGCCCACCATGGCCGCTTCCGCCACCGCTTTTACGCCATTGACCCAAAAGTTGGGCGGCAGAAACAGCGTGACGATAAAGGTCAGGGTTGCTGCCAGCAGCAGGCTCAGTGCCAGTAGTTTGCTGCGTTGTAACTGTTTTTGTTTATCATTTTCCATTTGAACAGCATAGCACTCAGCGCCCACGGCCGCCGAGCAGGCTGCCTAAAACGCCACGAATGATCTGATTCGTCACCTGGCGTGCGGCACTTTTCGCGACGCTTTGTACCACACCATCATGCTTGCCGCCGCGCGGGCCAGTGCTGCCAAACAGAATATCTTTCAGCCCGCCGAGAATACCATCATCCACATTCACGCCATTGCCTTTCGCCTCTGGCGCACCACTTTGCTGTGGTGCCTGCTGCACACCTTGCTGCAACTTCTCATAGGCGGATTCACGATCCAGTGCTTCATCATATTTGCCATACAGCGCAGAGTTATTGATCAACTGATTACGCTCATCGGCATTCAGTGGACCCATGCGTGATCCGGGAGCGATCACCGTGGCACGTTCAACAATCGCAGGGCTTCCTTTTTCATCCAGCAGCGAAATCAGCGCTTCGCCAGTGCCCAGTTGCTGGAGTGCCGCGAGGGTATCAATCGCAGGATTGGTGCGCAGGCTATCGGCGGCGGCTTTCAGGGATTTTTGATCTTTCGGGGTAAAGGCGCGCAGGGCATGCTGCACACGATTACCCAATTGACCCAGCACCGTTTCCGGCACGTCAGCTGGATTTTGCGTGACAAACCACACACCAACCCCTTTGGATCGGATCAGGCGGATCACCTGTTCGATCTTATCCAGCAGCACCGCTGGCGCATCGTTGAACAGCAAATGGGCTTCATCAAAGAAAAACACCAGCTTAGGCTTATCGAGATCGCCAGCTTCCGGTAACTGTTCATACAGCTCAGACAGCATCCACAGCAGGCTGGTGGCGTAAAGTTTCGGTTGCTGGAACAGCTTCTCGGCGGCAAGGATATTAATGATGCCTTTCCCGTTCTCGTCACAGCGCATCCAGTCACTGATTTGCAGCATCGGCTCGCCGAAAAAATGCTCGGCACCTTGCTGCTCCAGCGTCAGCAGGCCACGCTGAATGGCACCAACGGACGCACTGGTGATATTGCCGTACTGATTCTGGAAGGACTTGGCGTTATCACCGATGTATTGCGTCATCGCACGCAAATCTTTGAAATCGAGCAGCAGCAAGCCCTGGTCATCGGCCACGCGGAAGATAATCTGTAAGACGCCGCTCTGCACCTCATTCAGGCTCAGTAAGCGAGCCAGCAGCAGCGGACCCAGATCGGACACGGTGGCGCGAAGCGGGTGGCCCTGCTGGCCATAAATGTCCCACAGCACCACCGGATTTTTCTGCGGTTCCCAGTCGCTGACGCCAATTTTAGCCAGCCGCGCCTGTAACTTCTCCGAACTTTGCCCTTCAGCTGCAACGCCACTGAGATCGCCTTTCACGTCCGCCATAAAAACCGGTACGCCGATATTCGACAGCGATTCCGCCAGTTTTTGCAGCGTCACGGTTTTACCGGTACCGGTCGCTCCCGTGATCAGGCCGTGGCGATTGGTCATTTGTGGCAGCAGATGAACTTCTTTCTCTGGGGTTCGGGCGATCAGAAGAGGCGTCATGATGGTTTACTCGCGCTAAAAAGATACCATCAGCATAGCAAGCGAAACGGATTGCGGCGGGCAACGACGCCCGCCACGACGGGTTAATTTTTCTCTACGCTATCAAAATAGAGCAGGCTCACGCCGATTGGCTGCTCGACGTGGCTCAGATTACTGCGCACGGCGACCTGTTGTGCGCCCTGAAGCATAATGACGTAGGGTGATTCCTGTTGCAGCTGTTGTTGCAGCTGGGTGTAAAGCGCACGGCGTTTGCCTGCATCACTCTCTCCTGCGGCAGTGCGAGTCTCCGCGCTGATTTGCGGGATATCCCAACCTACTCGCCATGCCAGGGTTTTTGATCCCCCGGGAACGTTGTACGCAAAGGCGCTGGCATTGGTATTCGGATCGACATAATCCGCACCCCAGTAAATGAAGATCGACTGGAAATCGCGGCTCCGCATTTTGCTCCACAGCTCAGATTCAGCCACGGGTTGAATATCGAGCTGCACATCAGCAGCGGCAAAACTGGCCTGTAACGCCTGCGCGACATCAATGTACGGCGGCTGATTGACCACAGTCAGCGCAATGTGAGTACCTGGCGCAATGCCTCCTTGTTTAAGGATCGCTTTCGCTTTTGCCACGTCGTAGTGGAACGGTGTGTTCTCCAGCGCACCATCAAAACCTTGCGGCAGGAAGCTCTGATGAACCTTGTATTGCCCTTTTAACAACTGATTCGCCAGCGAGTCATAGTTCACCAGCCAGCGTGCCGCTTGCCACAGGGCCGGATTACCCAGCGCAGGCTGATGCGGATCTTTGGTGTTAAACCCGAGGTAATAGACCAGATCGGAAGGGAAGGCGGTGATCTTCAGGTTTTTATCACTTTTGAGTGCGCTGATCAGATCCGGCCCGAGCTGGTACGCGACATCCGCATCCCCTTGCTGAATCAGCAGGCGACGGGTGCCCGCATCGGCCACGCCTTTCAGCAGCACGCGTTTGACGTGCGGCGGGTTGCTGGCATAAGGGTTGGCCGCCAGCACCAGCGCCTGTTGCGGCACATACTGCTGGATCTGGAAGCTCCCGCTACCGGCAGAGTGGGTGTGAAGCCAGGCATTACCGAAGTCATTGTTACTGGCGTGTGCCAGCGCGGTTTTACTGTCGATAATCGAGCCAATTGGCGCAGTGAGCAGACGTAACGCCAGGTTAGCACCAATCTGTGCCGGCCACTGAATCTCAACCTGATGGTCATTAAGCACTTTTAACTGGCTATCGATGTTATCCGGCGTCCAGCCAAATTCACCCAGAATAAATGACGGTGCCTTGTTCAGTTTCACCGCGCGACTGAGTGAAAACACCACATCTTGTGGCGTTACCGCATTACCGCTGACAAATTTCGCGCCAGGTTGCAGGGTGAACACCAGGCTATGCGGCGTATTGCCTGGCTGCCAGCTGCTGGCCAGTGCCGGAGCCAGCTTTTGTGCATCTTTGCGGTCAGCGGCGATCAACGTCTGATAAAGATTGATCTGCACGCCATTGCTGACGGTTTCAAAGCTTTCTGCCGGATCAAAGCTAATGATGCCATCCAGCGGGATCGCGACAATTAAGGTGTCTTTTGGGGTTGCTGCCAGCACGGCAGGTGCGGTGGTCAACAGGGAGAGCAGTAGAACCAGTGTACGGCGCATAAGATGTTTCCTGAACGGAGAATGCAGCCACTGTATCGGGTTGGTGACAGGGGGGTAAATGCCGCTTTGTTCTGAGCTATGCATAATTTGTGCTGGAAAAAATCCTCTGCTCGGGGATGAGCAGTCGCAATCGATCGATGACTTTTTTTTATCAGTGTAGTCAGGTGACTGTTTCTCTGATGATTCATTTTTGTCTGTTTGCACAAAAAAAATCACTAAATCCACGTTAAAAACAGGGTTTTAAGTGCAATAACTCGATTAAAAGCCCGTAACTGCGCTGTAACTGAAAATTAACAGTATGATTGTTTTTAATCATAAAAACATTTGATCTCTCATTTTTACACATTGAAATATCCACATACTTAATATTGCCTATTGTTGTTTATATAAAAAATTCGTTAACAAAAAAAACCATCCCTTTTAGCAAGTGAGAGTCGTCACCCCATGCTTCTTCAAAAACCGACCAACAGACGTAAGTTTTTACTTGGGTCTTTGCTGGCTTTGCCATTGACAGACCTGGTGTTAAAAGGACTGACAGCGGCACAGGCGGCAGAACTGGCCGCACCTGAGCTGTCTGAGTACCAGCCGGTATTCTTCAGCGCTGCGGAGTGGCAGTTTATTCTGGCCGCCACCGATCGCTTGATCCCAGCGGGCGGGAAAGGCAAAGCGCCGGGCGCACTGGAAACCAACGTTCCGATCTTCATCGACCAGCAGCTGCATAGCGAAGAGTTCGGGAAAGAGATCTACATGCAGGGGCCGTTTGATATCAACGCGCCGGCGACGATGGGTTATCAGATCCCGTTTTATCCACAGCAGATCTACCACACCGGCATCAAGCTGGTGGAACAGTGGACGCAGAGCACCTATCAGAAATCTTTCCATGAACTCTCTACGGAAGAGAAAGATGCGGTGCTGGCGAAAGTGAACAAAAACGACGGCATCGATTTCCCGGCATTGGGTGAACCGAACCTCAAAGCATCGCAGTTCTTCAGCCAACTGCTCTCAGATACCAAACATGGCTACTTAGCCGACCCGATGTACGGCGGTAACAAGGGCATGAAAGCCTGGATTGCCATCGGCTTCCCGGGCGCACGCGCCAGCTTCACCGAATGGGTGAAACAGCACAACGTGCCGTATCCGTTAGGCCCGGTGAGCATTCAGGGCGAGCGCGCTTAAGTCGTTAACGAATCAGGTATTTGAGACAGGATTATCATGGCACAGATTACAAAAAAAGAAGTCGACGTCGTCGTTTGCGGCCTCGGCTGGGCAGGCTCGTTGATGAGCATTGAGCTGGCGCTAGCTGGCCTGGAAGTACGCGCGCTGGAGCGCGGCGGCGACCGTGATTACGATGAGTTCGCCTACCCAAAACCGGCGGATGAATATGCCTACGCGGTGCGCAACAAAGTGTTCGCTACCCCGGCAGAAGTGGCGGTGACTGTTCGCTACAACATGAGCCAGACGGCATTGCCGACCCGTAAGTGGGGCGCGTTCGCACCAGGCACTGGTGTTGGTGGTTCTGGTCTGCACTGGACCGGGGTACTGATTCGTCCAACCCCGACCGACATTAAGCTGAAAACCTATGTCGATCAGGCTTATAAGCCAGGCATCTTGCAGGATGACATGCGCGTGATGGACTTCCCGTTCACCTGGGATGAGATCGAACCGCACTACACCAAATTTGAAAAGATCTGCGGCCAGTCGGGTAACACCGGTAACCTGCGCGGTCAGATCCTTGAAGGCGGCGACCCGTTTGAGGGGCCACGTTCAGAGCCATACAACATGCCAGCCCTGGAAGACACGCTTAACAACGTGATGTTCAAAGAGGCGGCGAAAAAGCTCGGCTATCACCCGTTCCCGAACCCCTCTGCGGCGGCTTCCCGTTCCTGGACCAACCCGTACGGCAACCAGATCGCGCCTTGTAACTACTGCGGCTATTGCAGTAAATACCCGTGCCTGAACTACTCCAAAGCCTCACCGCAGACGGCCGTCATGGATGCGCTGAAGCGTATGCCTAACTTCTCCTATGAAGTGAACGCGGAAGTGGTGAAAGTGGTTCTGAATGATGACAAGAAGACCGCTAAAGGCGTGATCTACTTCGATAAAGACGGCAATGAGTGCTTCCAGCCGGCGAAGATCGTGGTGCTCTCCAGCTTCCAGATGTACAACGTGCGTCTGATGCTGCTCTCCGGCATCGGCAAGCCTTACAACCCGATCACTGAAGAGGGTGTAGTGGGGCGTAACTATGCGTTCCTGTCTAACGGTGGCGCAACGCTGTTCTTCAAAGATAAAAACTTCAATCCGTTCGCCACATCCGGCCCAACCGGACAGATGTTTAACGACATCTCACCGGGTAACTTTGATGGTCCTGCGCTTGGTTTCCTGGGTGGCGCGAAGATCCACAGTTCACAGGCGACCGGTACGCCAATCAGTACCGCACTGCCAAAAGGCACGCCGGGCTGGGGTACTGGCTGGAAAGAGGGACTGGAAGAGTGGTACGGCCATTCCATGAAGATCAGCATCACCACCACTTGCCAGTCTTATCGCGATATCTATCTCGATCTGGATCCGAACTATAAGGATCACCGTGGCCTGCCAATGCTGCGCATGACCTTTAACTGGAAAGAGAACGAGCTGAAGCTGCAACAGTACCTGAAGGGCATTGTTGGCAACATCGCGAAGGAGCTAAACCCCGACAGCATGAGCATGAGCTTCCTGCCAATGGGTGCTGACTTTGACCTGACCAAATACGTCTCGACGCACAACGTTGGCGGTGCGGTGATGGGTGATAACCCACAGACTTCCGCGCTGAACAAGTACCTGCAAAGCTGGGACGTGCATAACGTGTTTGTACCGGGCGGTAACGCCTTCCCGCAGAACTTCCAGGCGAACCCGACCGATACCATCGGCGCAATTACCCTGATGGCGGCACAGGCGATCAAAGAACAGTATCTGAAAAACCCCGGCCCACTGGTACAGGCATAAGCGTATGAAAAAGTTTACTTTTAAATCTTTATCACTCGCCACTGCTCTGTTGCTGGGCAGCGGTTTTGCCCTGCAGGCGCAGGCGGAAGATAACGCAGCACTGATCAAACAAGGTGAGTATTTATCGCGTCTGGGTGACTGTATGGCGTGTCACTCTGTGGCAGGAAAACCGGCGTATGCGGGCGGCCTGGCGATTGAGTCTAACCTTGGCACCATCTACTCCACCAATATCACGCCAGACAAGCAGCACGGTATTGGCAACTATACCGAACAGCAGTTCTCTGACGCGGTGCGTAAAGGCGTATTACCTGATGGCTCACGCCTCTATCCGGCGATGCCATATCCGGATTACGCCAAGATCAGCGATGAAGATATGCACGCGTTGTATGTCTACTTTATGCAAGGCGTACAGCCAAGCGCTGAGCAGCCACCAGAGACCAGCCTGAGCTTCCCGTTCAGCCAACGTTGGGGCATGCGCTTCTGGAACTGGGCCTTTGCGGACAATAAACCGTTCCAGCCGATTGGTGGTGCCTCCGAGCAGGTCAATCGCGGTGCCTATATTGTTGAGAGCCTCGGTCACTGCGGTAGCTGCCATACGCCACGCGGCATTGGTATGAACGAGAAAGCGCTGGATAGCAGCGACAGCCAGTTCCTTGCCGGTGGCAGCCTGAATAACTGGGATGTGCCGTCACTACGTGGCCTGCCGCGCTGGAGCGAAGCGGAGATTGTCGATTACCTGCAAAGCGGACGTAACGATAAAGCTTCCGTTGGCGGAGAGATGAAGTCAGTGATTGAGCACAGTAGCTCACACATGACCGATGCCGATCTGCAAGCTATCGCCGCCTACCTGAAGTTCCTTGGCGGTAATCCACCGCTTCAGGCCTATAACCAGCAGGCGCAGCAGGCAACTGAAGCGAAACTCACCGCCGCTAAGAACCTGACCGAAGGTGAGCGTCTATATCTGGATAACTGTGGGGCTTGCCATTACGTGACCGGTAAGGGCGCACCGCGTGCCTTCCCGGAACTGGATCAGGCAACCATCGTGAATGCGAAAGATCCGACTGGTCTGATCCACACCATTCTGGTGGGTGCGCAGCAGCCATCAACGGCTAAAACGCCGTCGACGCTGGCGATGCCTGGCTTTGGTGCGCGTCTGAGTGATGACGAAGTGGCGAAGCTGGCGACCTTTGTGCGCCAGGGCTGGAGCAACACCGCTTCTGCTGTTACTGCCGATCAGGTTGCGGAAGTGCGTAAGTCACTGAAAAAGTAAGTTTGTTGGCGGGTAATATTGAGGGGCGCGCTGCGCCCCTTTTTAATGTCCGATAGATCGTGTGCTAAAGCAGCTAGTATGCGTCTGCTCGTAACGTATCAATGGCGAGGATGCTGGAAGGACTCGATTAACTCGGGGAAGAACTCTTCCAGAATTTCTGGCGTCATCAGCTCCGGGAAGGTCATCAGGTGTTCACGAATCGCCTGAACCTGGGCCTGGCGATAGTCATCAATCACCTCTTCCATGTCCAACGATTTCCGCTCCATGCGCTCCTGCACATCTTCCGGCAACAGCGTGGGATCGTCCTGCTCCAGTGCGGTATCCAGCATGTCGAGATAGTCGAACATCTCCAGCAGCGCATCGGTTTGCGGGGTGCGTGATTCATACTGTGGTGGGCGTTGCGTCTCAAGATAGCGCAGCATCAGACGTTCTGTGGTGCCATCTGGCGCTTGTGGTGGCGCGGTGGCCAGCCAGTTGAGCAGGGTATGAATGTTCACCTGGTAAACATGAAAACCGGTGTCAGCCAGGTCATCCGCAAACAGATCAACGCTTTCGTTCTCAATCAGGCAGATGTGGGTACGCTTAACCGGATATTGTTGCACCCAGCTAAACACCTCTTCGATCACTGCGTCTTCATAGGCAAAGATTTTCTCTTCTAAGCCAGTTTCAGGCAGTCGGGCACAGGCCCTGATATGTTCCGGGCCAAAATAGATGGCTGCAGAGATTTTAGCGGGCATTTGCGCGTTCCTGTGCGAGAGGGCCGAGGCCTAACTATAGCGCTGATTTATGATGAAAAACATTACCGTTGCCGCAAGGAACGACTTTTGGTGCCGGTTTTGCGAGAGGGCTCGGAGATGGGATTAAAAATCCCGGATTTAGTGGGGAGGCTGTTGTGGTTTGAACGGGATAGGGTGAGAGGCGAGGGTGTTCTCCGGTTTCGCTGGGTTGCACCAATCTGCCCCTTCTCCCGTCTAAGCGGGAGAAGGCTGGGATGAGGGCGCTTTTTCCCATTTTATAGCATTGCACCAATCTGCCCCTTCTCCCGTCTAAACGGGAGAAGGTTGGGATGAGGGTGGTTTTTCTGTTTTACAGCATCGCACCAATCTGCCCCTTCTCCCGTCTAAGCGGGAGAAGGTTGGGATGAAGGTGGTTTATCCCAGCAGGTAGTTCTTGCCTTGTTTCAGCACCACGTCACAGGCTTTGGTCTTCAGCTTCTCACCCAGCGGTGAATTGCTCAGGCTCTGCAAGTTAAGCTGCTGACCGTTGCTGGTATTCAGCAAGCCTTCCAGCCCCTGTTGATAGCCGGTGTTCTGCTGCTGCGCAGAGCTATCGCTCAGCCCTAACTTGCTCAGCACTTTATCTTTCACCGACTTCACGTTGTTATCGACCACGTTATGTTTCACGCAGTATTCCATTACGCCAGCAGCATTCGTCATGGTCTTGGAACTCACAGCGCTATCGCCACCGTTCAACAACCCGCTCAGGCCTGAAAGCGAAAGCCCGCCATTTTGCGCAGCCCCACTGTTCGTCGCCGTCCCGCTATTCTGCTGTGACAGCTGAGAAGCCGCACTGCTTAACTGCTCCTGCCAGCTCGCAGCCTGTGCCGTACCCGCTAACAGCACCGCCGTCAGCCCCAATCCCCAAACGCCTTTTTTTATTGCTTTCATGTCAACCTCGATAATCGCTGAGCACTCTCAGTGTGGATAAGAGGAGTCTGAAGGGAGAAAGTTCCTGGGTAAAGAGGCAGATAGCCGCGTTTGGGAGGATTCTGTTGAGTTGACATCCTCCCCGCCCTAAAGGGCAGGGATTCCTGCAGCCAGACGGCAATGTCCTGCCGCGAGTATGTTCTTTGCGGCGTTGACGTCGCGGTCATGAGCGGTTCCGCACTCACAACAAGTCCATTCTCTTATTCGCAGGCCTGCTCTACCTTTCGGACTGTTAGCGGAGATAGCTCCGCAACACGAACACACCTGGGTGGAATACCTTTCGTTGACCACTTCAAACACCACTGACCGCGCTATCGCTTTGTATTTCAGCTGTGTTTTGAGCATCGCCCAGCCTGCGTCCAGAACGCACTTCGCCATTCTGGTCCTGACTAACTGGCTACTGCTCACGTCGCCTACGAATATTGCCGCATGGCGGTTTACCAGCGCCGTGCTGTACTTGTGCAGGGCATCTTTGCGACGGTGCTTGATTTTTGCGTGGATGGCGCGCACTCGGGCTTTCTTGCCTGCCCGCTGCGCCTTGACTAACGCAGGCTCCAGGTCGCGATAGAAACGCCCTGCCTCCAGCTTTTCCCCCTCTGACGGGGTGGCGTAGTCTTTTAACCCTAGGTCTATGCCAACAGCGGTTGTGCCGGTGGTCGGGGCGGTTTGGACCTGTACGCAGATATTGAAATACCAGCGTCCCCGGCTGTCTTCTGAAAAGCTCCCCGCGCGGAATGCATAGCCGCTCAGGCCGTAGCTGTCCCAGACCTTAAAATAGTGGCCTGCAAACTTCACGCAGCCGTTCTGCCACTGCGCCGCCCGCGATTTAAACGGCACCCAGCCCAGCGAACGGCGAGCGCCACCACTGACGCGCCAGCGCAGCCGGGAACGTTGAAACTGTTTCCGTGCCTTGCCGTGGTCGGCGATCACTTCCTGTACGGTAGCGCTGCCGATGGTATAGCCGCGCGCTTTCTGAATCCCCGCCGTCAGTTTTTGAACATCAAACGCCGATAGCCATCTGGGAACCTGCGCACCAAAAGCGCCCGCGTTGCTGTTTGCCGCGCTGGTTATCTCGTTTGCCAGATTAAAAACCTGATTGACCTCAAAGGCCATCTGCCGCAATACGGCGGCGTGTTTGTCTTTAACCCTGACTGACAATGTTTTGGTCTGGATACTCATGGCGCGTTAAATTACAGGTCAAAATTAAATCAATAAAGGTGAGTTTATCGCGTTAGCAGCAAAAACATGACATGGCACCATTAAGACCTGCATAAACCTGCACGGAAGCCAAATACGCTGTGATCGCCGTCGTACTTCGCGGGTAGCGTGGGCGGAGCGCCACTTGAATTCATTAAGAAATACATTGAGCAACAGAGCCGCCCTCATTAGCCCGCTTGCGCGGGCTTCGCTCTTCCTCCCCCACCTAAAAGGAAGGGGCTTCCCGCGAAAAGTCCTGGTGAGGTGAGTAGTGGCCTATAGCACTGGTGGTGGTTTTGGGTATGTCACACTTTATACTGCTGTGCTGTGCTGTGCTGTGCTGTGCTGTGCTGTGCTGTGCTGTGCTGTGCTGTGGTTTGGCAGACGCTGCGCTATTCGTGTCTAAAGCAGGCTGAAAATGCAGTAAACGGGGCGCTTCGCTGGTTTTTTCAGCATTCAGTTCGCCACCCCGATAAATCCTGTTGCACCGCTGACGTGTAACGGTATAATCCTCAACGTTTTCCGCATCCTCTTCAGTGCCGAAGTGGCGAAATCGGTAGACGCAGTTGATTCAAAATCAACCGTAGAGATACGTGCCGGTTCGAGTCCGGCCTTCGGCACCATACGATGCAAATAAGTCGCTTACGAGCGGCTTTTTTTGTGCCTGAAATCAGTGAATTACTTCTTTCCTGCTCGTTTTTCATTCTATTCGTATCTGATGATATCTGTGGGTATATCGCATAAAGCGGGGTATAAATGTGTATATCCTAGGTTCGATTTAGAACGGTATACAAATTTGGTCAAAAAATGATCTCTGGTGCTTTGTATTGCAAAAATGTTGGATGGAAAAGAACGTTGGTAGTGAGAATCGGTGCTAATTCTAGCTGTTTCAGCTTAGGGAGAATGGACAGTATTTCAAGAGTACGTATGACCTTGTTCGCTAAACAATTTCAATTACTGGAGCAGACCAGAACGGTTCTAATTATTGCATAATAAACTAATCTGCAGGGGAGTCGGCCAACTTAGTTGGCATAGTTTAAATATATAGGAGAGGCCGAAAAATCCAGCCGCTCTGAAACTAAATAGTTAAAAATAATTTAAATTGGATGACTTAAAATAATCTCAGCCTGCTTTCCTAGATAAAACCTTATAGTACTGAAAAAAGAGGGCCAATCACCTGCTCTATTTTTCCTGAGCATCGATATGGCAATAGAACTAATAGCTTGCTCTATTGTTTGCCCGCGCTTCAAACTTTCTGTAATTCGATGGTTTAGGTTGTCTATAACATTTTTTCGGAATCTTGTTAATCGAGGGGAGTTTAAATTTAACTCATTAATTGTTTGGAGTGCCACTTCAACGTCTAGCCCTAGTGTTAAGCATAAGACCTCATTTACAAAAATTTCTCCTGTCGAACGACGAAAATTCCAAATGTTATAATTAGGTAAATTTAAAGGGTTTAAGATAATTTCATCCAAAATTTTGTTACCCTTAGGTACATCGCAAGAATAGTTTTCTGGTTCAGTATCAAATCTTTCTTCAGGATTAACAACTCTACTTTGATTTCCGCCACAGCAAACTGCTAGCAAATTGTTCCAATCTAGCCCCCAATTAGGTTCTCCTGGTAATTGTTTCGATTTTGGATGAAAATGCTCAATGCGGCAGTCATCTAGTGCTCCATTAGTTCCAGATAATAAATCTTGTTCACAATATGCACACAAATTACCTTGATCAGTCCGCAATTGTTGCTGAGTCTCCTGATATCTTGCACTACAACAACGAAAAGCTTCTTCAATTGAGCCTTCATCCTTCTCCCATGAAGCATTAGGGTGGGCAGCTCTAAATGCACCAAATCGGTTGGGCTCTCCTGTTTTATTGATCGTTTTCATTGTCACGCTCGAACTCACGAATACGAATATCTGTTTCTAGTCTTTGTAGCTCTGCTTCCGTCTGCCCACCCCATTGGTATAACTCATTTTTGAGATCTAAAGCCTCATCGGTATCCCATTGATTGGTTTCTACTAACTTCGTATAACGATTTAATTTTTTAACAATTTCAATGTGTTGAGGTCTAATGCTACCACCTAAAATATCTTCCAACATTCTTGAGCTTTCAGAACCGTAAGTACTAGTCCCTTTTACTAACTTTGCTTCTATAGCATCGGCAGAAACAATGCGGATAGAATCGGCTTTTACAGTTGTTAGGACCTGAGGACTATGTGTTGTAACAATAAACTGAACTCTCTTAAACAAGTGAGTAAGGTCATTCAGAATTTTTTGTTGCCATCTCGGGTGCAAGTGAAGCTCAATTTCATCAATTAAGACTATTCCATTAACTGCTAATGGGGTAGAACTAGTAGGATTAAGCAAATAGGCTCGTCTTACTAAGTCAATGGTAAGAGCAACCATATTTCTATAGCCTTCGCTCAATTGCTCCAAGGTAAGTTTTACGGATTCATTCTTTTCATTTTTCCAATGCACCACAATATCATTGCTATTTTTGTCGAACTCTAAAATCGTAGCTCGATCGACGATCTGGTAAACAGTCTCTGAAACAAGTCTCTTAGCCGGGTGAACAAATTTGTAATCTTTCAGCTCATCGCGCTTTCGAAGCTCATCAACTTCAATTTTTGAAAACCAGTTCTTTATGATACCGTAGTTCACCTTGGCATCCAGAGCTGAGTCGTAACCTTCTCCACGTATCTCTCGCTCGAATGGATTTATTGCGACTTTAGAATTTATAGAGGAAAGAGCCCGGTTGGTCCCATAATAAGCAATCAGTGGAAATTCAGACTGACTATTTACAATATGACTCGCATAACTAGTGAGCGCAGTTGTTCCGATTTTAGGGGGATGGGAAACATTACTACCCTTTGCCACAAGATCCCAGCTCAGGCTTGATGTTGTTTCAATAGATATGCGTGAGTAATCAGCTATTCCTTTTGAATTTATATGAATATCTGATTTTTTAATCAGTTTTCCTTTTGCGTCAGGCATAGCTGTAAGAAAAGGACCAAGCCCACATGCTACCGCTTCCAATATTGAGGTTTTTCCTGCACCATTCTCCCCAACTAATACATTCAAGCAGGGGTGCATTGGAACTTTAAATTCAGAGTAACCTCTGAAATTCTTCACGGTAATTTCACTAATTTTTAGATCTTTACGTACATACAATGAAGGATCTAAATTAAAATCTCTATCTGCAATCTGGCTTCGATGTGAGAAGGTACTGAATCTACCATCGTTATGATAAGCATCTATAATCTCATCAATATTTTTAGGCGTGAGAATGTTTCTACCCCTAGTCGGCTCATAAAACAACGATGCATCTACAAATTTAACTCCTCCGTTGTTTATATTGTTTGATCCTGAATTGAGAACAAGGAGCACGGTTGAGATCTGCGTCGAATAATGGATGTTTTTAGGTAGTAGAATTACTTGTTCAATAATCCCATGAGAAACCAAATACTGGCGAACTTTGGCCTCCGAGCCTGTTCTTGTCAAAGCCCCAAGGGACATACCTACCAATAGTTTACCTCTCGCAGAAAGGGCTGGCAGCATTGATAAAGTTATAAACCAGTCACTTCTACTTTCTGGCAAATTCTCGGCTATATCTAGCCATTTATTACGTGCTTTATAGTATATACTATCTCGAGTGGCTTTCGGGATTTTCATGCCAAAAGGTGGAAAAGAGACAATTAGATCGTATTCATTTTTTTGATAAATAGGTTGCGATAAAGAGTCACCAAAATAATCACGACCTTCTATATTTTTAACTATTCTGCTTATTATTATTTTAAAATGAGAATCTTTGTTGATTTCTTGAGTGTCAATTTTAATTTTATCTGAGTCTATATCAGAGAAAGAAAATGCGGTATTTCCAGCACCTGCGAATGGATCACATATCGACTTTGGTTGATAGCTTAATCCAATTGCTTTTATCAACTGATTTATGTCTTTAGGAGTATAAAATTCACTACCGGACTTGCCTTCATTCTCTGCAAATAGTAAATCTAGTTCAGACAAAGAAAGCGATGCTATGGAAGTATTTCTATTTATTAGTCCATCTTTTATTGCATGGCGAACAAAAGATTCATCAACGTTATCAAAAAAACGAAGTGTATTTTCCAAGTAATCACATAAGAAGCTGGAGTCTTCATTATTAATTAATCCAAGTTGAACTGCAAAATTAATTAGATCGGAAGAGTAACGAGAAATAACATTGAAAGAGTAAAATCTTGGGGCCTCAAAATGCTTACCTGTATTTGATTGAAGGTATCGTATAAAGAGAATTGAATATGCTAATGAACGATAGTTAGCTATAGGAGATGCTCCTCTAACATAATCAAGTATTTTCCATATTTCTCTTGCCTGATCCTTAGAGAATTCCACATCTTCATCATTATATGTCATTTTTTATCTCATTTGTAAGCGTGAAAAACATATAGCCAGCACATCTTTTAGGTATTCATTTTTTATTATTATTAATCATATGAAAATCAGCTCCGAATAATTTTCCATCACCTGATTTTTTTTCAGTAATATTTTTGCAATATCTCCTTCTTTTCGCACTGTCTTTATGATGGTTTGATTGTTTCTAGCAAGTCTACTTTGAGAGTAGTAGACCTCCCATGCCTGTCTACTTGTTCGGCCACTATAAGATTCTGTGGCTTATAAGCCGTGCCGTCAACAGGTGTTTGACCTGATCCCCTGTTGATTAATACACCGTGATGTTAGCAATATCTTCAATTGACCCTGATGAGATCGGTTGTGGTGGTGAAGTACCGAACAACTTTACTCCGCAAGCTGTAATGCATAATGCGCGTTATAGCATGTTTACGCCTAAGCAGTTCATGCCAATGCCTACTTTCAACTTTGAGATCACTAATCGAACTGAAATCACTGCAAACGAAGAACAGTTTAAAGGTGCTTTTCTGCACAGAGCCAAGCTGACTTACGTAACTCCCATGACGATCTAACATTCGACATTAACAGCATGACATTTAATAACTGATAGATTCACAATATGTAGTGTTTTTTGGTGTTTCAAAGTCAATATGATGTGTTTTGTGGTTGACGCCGTTGCGCTATGAAGGTAAGGTTTATCTGAAGTTGATGCATTTGTGATCAGTGCTTGTTTAGGCTGAGTTCAATGACTTACCTCTGTTTTGGGAGATTTGTTATGAGCGGTAAAGATTACAATGTTTTCAAAGGCGCTGATGGTGTGTGGCGAGGACAGCGACAAGACGCCACCCGTGCAAGTGTTACAGGCTCTACACAGCAAGAAGTTTTTGAACAAACAAGAGCCTTAGCTCAAAAAGCTCGTTCAGAGGTTTCAGTTCACCGTGGCGATAATGGACAGATCCGCGATAAGTTCAGCTACGGGAATGACCCAAGAAGTACAAAAGGTTAAGTAATAAAATTCTAAAGCGCCTCATGAGGCGCTTTTTATTTATCTCTGGAGACTACACAAATGGCTAACAATCTTTTTGTTACGTACGATCTGATTAAGACCAAAGATTATCCAGCAGTGCATAATGCTATTAAATCTTTAGGAGCATGGGCAAAAGTAACTGAATCTAATTGGTACGTAAATTCTGCATTCTCTTTAGAAGAGGCTGCAAAAATAGTAAGAGCCGCTATGGATAACGATGATAAATTGATAGTGGTTGATGCAACAAACAAGGAAGCTTATTGGTACAACTTGTCTGAGGTTGTTTCTAATCAGATAAAAGAGCAATGGAACATTTGATTTAAAAGGATGTGGTAGGAAAATTTAATGATGTTATGCCTTCAAACTTAGAAGAAAGTATGCACGGTATTTTAAGTTTAAAGGCATAACTATCCTTTGTGTGGTAGCTGATCGACATCAGAAAATGAATAAGTGGCTATTGTTTCTCAGGGAAATTCGGTAGATAGTTGCAAACTCAACCAACCACCCAGTATCTCATTATGGCGACAGATAAAAACACGTTGGAAAAATTGCCTCGCGATATTAAGGACAAAGTTCTGGTTCGCCCTGTGGGTGGATCAGAAGCCTATGAGGAATTTAATAGTGTACATCACTTTATGCAGACAAAAGGAACGGGAACCAATGCAGACGCCCGTCAATTTAGGCTCTCAGTGAAGCTAAAGGGTATTGCAATATGGCCTGATGATGACCCTCGCGTTACAGCTCAACATGCAAAGGATGGCATTCGTTGGGAGGTGCGTCTAAAGGTGCTACGGGCTGAACATTTGTCTTCTTTCAGGGACGTTCTGGATGAGACCGTATCAGCCAAACGTTTCGGGAATCGCTACTATGGCTCAGTATCCCGACCAGATCAGATGAAGTTCAGCAATTCTGTACGTCAAAACTGCCTGAATAGATGTGTTGTTACCGGCGTACGCACCAAATGTAGAGGAGAAGCAGCCCACCTTATCGAGCATTGTAAAGCTGGTTTTGATCACTGGAACAATGGTTTATGGCTTCGTGCAGACATCCACCGGCTTTTTGATGCAGGTATGTGTGCGGTTGACCCTGAGACGTTATGTATTCATTTTTCTCCTGAAGTACTTGAGGAAGATAAAGACCTGAGCGAGTTTGAAGGAAAGCAGTTATTGGCAACTAAGAAGCCGATCAACACAGACTATCTTGAACCAAGATGGGAAGTGTTCTGTCGGAAATTGTAGTTGCTGGTGTATGGTGATTTTTCATCTTATAACAATGTATTAGACGATAATCATTCCAGTCATGTTACTGGATAGTTTAAAGTCTGCTGTGAGTGAGAAGCGGATATTGGCCTTGTAGGATAACTCAACCGTTCTCTGAAAATTATCTAAAAGCGAATGATGCGTTTTGCAGGGATACTTCCAATCCCAACTCACTGCCCTCAACCCAACTCCGTTCAAAAAACCTCCACACCTCCACCAAAAACCGCTAAACTATCTCAAGTTTTCGTTTTTTTGAGAAAGATTAATCATGCCTATCAAACGACCACCCGTGCTTGTGCCTCTCGAATCACTAACAGGTATAGAAATCGCCGCTTATCAGCGGTATAGCAGGATCACGGATGAAAAAGGTCGCTATCTGCCATTTGATGAGTTCTGCCGTCGTACCGCAAAAGGTGAAAACGTCGCTTTGGCATGGAGCATGACGCGTCGCGCGCGCGATGCCGCAATCCAGTTGATTAATTTCTTCGATCATCAAGGCCAACAGGCAGGTTTTGTTTCAACCTCTCTCATCGCGCAAGCCTGTGAATTTGTCGATAAACACGCTACAACACTGGCGATGAACGATCTGCTCAAGCGGTTGCGTGGGGCTGGTGCGGAGTTGCATGATTTGCAGTTGGAAGAGCCAATCACTTCGAGCCAGCTTGAAGGAGCAAATACCACCACCCTTATCGCCCGCAACATGCTCGAAACAGGCAGAAGGCCCCATACCGAAGATGAGCACATGATCGCCGGTAATGCCCGTTTGATGAAGGCAATCCCAGACCTCTTAGACGAACCGCTAACGCCAGAATTAATACGTCGTTTTCATGCTATTGGTATGGAAAACATCGATGATGCGAAGTACACACCCGGTGAGTTCAGAACGACTGACGATATTGTGAACATGGATTATGACGGCAATATTGTGCACCAGCCTCCAGCTGCTAAAGCGCTAACGGAGCGGTTGGAGGATATATGCCACTGGGTAAATAGCAATGATGTGTATATTCATCCGCTGATAAAAGCCTGCATCCTGCATTTTATGGTGGCTCATGAACATCCTTTCCGTGATGGTAACGGACGTACCAGTCGTGCGCTATTTTACTGGTTTATGCTAAAAAACGACTATGGCTTGTTTCGCTATATATCCATCAGCAGTTTGCTACACATTGCTCCGGTGAAATATGCGCATAGTTACATTTACAGTGAAACCGACTCGTTAGACTTAACCTATTTTATTGAATACCAGCTTGGTGTTATCCAACGAGCCCAGGATAATTTGCTACGCCACATCAATGAATTACTTCAGCGATCGGCCAAGATTGATCGCATGCTGTTTCAGTCGGGAATCCTGTCCAGCTTAACCGCGCGGCAAGTGACCTTATTCAACATTATGCTGGCGAATGCGAAAAAAGACTTTTCAGTAGTTGAAGTCAGTGAAGCGTTAGGTATCTCCAACAACACAGCCCGTAACGATCTCCGCAAGTTGGTACAGCAGGGGCTGATAAAAGAGTCAGCGCAGAATGATCAGAAAACCGTGTACAAAGTCAGCGCTGACTATATCCCATAACTCAGGCTAAAATGAAGCGGGCGCCTTTGATTTAAATGCCTTTGCTATGCGCTATCAACGTAAACCGGGATCGGTGCGCATCAAGATGATCAATCTACAGTTAATTGACGAAGATACCCGGCTGTAACTGCAAAATTGAAAGGATTCAAAATGAAATTATGGACAACCCGCATGGCTGGCGTTGGGCTGGCTGGCATTATCGCGGCTTTTACCAGTTCCTACAGTGTTGCAGCTAAACCCAGTGATATGAGCTTCACGCACGGTGAATGGAATATCAATTGTGATAACACGCTAACCTGCCGGGCGGCGGGGGATTCAGAATACAGCCTCAATGCCGAAAATCAGAATATCGTAGAAGTCATTTTGACCCGCGCTGCTGGCCCCAGTACGCCGGTCACAAACCGCGTAGTCCTCTCCGATAGCGGTGACACAGACCCGCAGAAACCTGCGGTGCCAGAACTGCTGATTAACCAGCAGTCTCAGGGAAAATTACAGGCCACTGAGCAAGGCACCTGGCAGATGGATAACGCGCAGTTCACCGCGTTTATGCAGGCTTTGCAGCACAGCGCCAGGATTATATTCCGCGATAACCTCGGCCAATATCCTCTCTCTTCGTCAGGATCCAGTGCGGTGCTACTGCGTATGGATGATATTCAGGGCCGCATTGACACGCCTGGTGCGCTCATCAAAAAAGGCAATCGGGATGAAACCAGCGTAAAAGCGCCCCTCCCGGTGCCGGAAATCAAAGCAGCAAAAGTGATCGATGCCGCGATGCGCCCAATGACTGACCCGGAACAGAAAGCATTTGCCGGTTCCTTAAAACAGATTGTCAAACAAGATGCGGACAACCAGGAAGAGAGTTGCGCGGATGATCTGGCGACCCAGCGCTGGTCCATTGCCCGGCTTGATGCCAGCCATAGCCTGGTCAGCGCCACCTGCTGGAGTGGGGCCTATAATGAAGGGCGGCTCTGGTATGTATTAAACCCGGAACTGAACCAAATCCTGCAACGTGTGACTTATGACTCCGTCGATTATGACAGTGGCGTGATTTCCGGTTCCTTCCTCGGTAATTCCATGGGAATCACGTTATCCAGCTATCAGCAGGTGTGGGATGGCCAGCGCTTTGTCGATAGCGAGAATTTCTATCGCGGCCTGTGTGCACTGCACAACGATATTCAAGCATGTGAGATGCCCTTGATTGTCAGCAAGGTCATTCCCGCCAAATAACAAGGATGAGGTAATGTTGCAACACAGTGTGAGCTCGCCACGGACGATGTGGCTAATTGTCGTGATTGGCCTGTTAACGGGGTTGATCTGGGGTGTTTTAGACGAAATACATCAGGTTAGCGGCTGGCGTCTGTATCTGCTGTCACTCTCGTTCAGTGCTGCCAGCGTGCTGGCTTTTACCTTGACCTCAATGCGTCAGTGGCGGCCGTGGCTGTGCACAGTGCTGGTGCTGCCCGTGCAGGCGCTGATGACCGGTTGGCTACGCTGGACCTTCCCTGACACCCTGGATTCCAGCGACTTTGCTATCGATAGCCTGCTGGCTCAACTCTTTTTCCTCTTCCTTATCATGCCGTTAATCCAGGCATGGTGTGATACTCAGCGTGAAAGCTGGGGCAAGTCAGCCACGGATGCGCTCTGGCACAACAGCTTCACGGTTTTAATCACCGCCTTAATGACCGGCGTGTTCTGGCTCGTCTTGCTGCTGTGGGGCAAGCTGTTCAAGCTTATCGGGATTGAGCTGTTTGAAGATCTCTTCTTCCGGGATCACCTGTTCCCGCCTATCGCCACTGGCGGTATTGTCGCAACGGGCATTGTGCTATGCCGCAACTTACCGAAAACCGCACAGATGTTCCGACAGCTGTTTTCACTGCTGTCTGGCGTGCTGCAACCGCTTCATGCACTGATAAGTCTGGTCTTTCTGGCTTGCCTGGTGTTTACCGGCTTAACCATCATTCCTGCGGAGGTTTCGTCAGCGACCTTACTGGTCACGATGGCGCTGATCATGCTGCTGTTGGGCACCATCAATGCCGGGCAAGAGGGCACATTGCGCTATCCACGCTGGCTGATTCGCGCAGTCTGGCTGGTGCAGTGTCTGACGCCACTGCTGGCGATACTGGCGGTGTATGCACTGTGGGTGCGCATTGCACAATATGGCTGGACGGCCAGTCGGGTAGAAGCCGCTATCGTGGTGGCGCTTACCTTGCTCTGGTCGTTAATGATGGTGACTGAACAGTGGAAAAACTGGGACCAGCCAGGCGGCAACATTCCGCGTCTGAATGTCATTATGCTGGCTTTAATTACTCTCAGCTGGTGCCTGCTGCACTCACCGCTGCTCGATCCCTATCGCATTGAGGTTAACAGTCAACTCGCCCGTTACAGCAGTGGTAAAGCCAAAGCAGATACCATGGACCTCTATTCCTTCAGTAAGGCGGGACGGCGCGGGGATGAGGCGCTTCAACAGCTCCAACAGCATCCGGAATGGATAAAAAGTGGTGAAGACAAGTACACGCTAAGCAGTATGCTGCCAGGCCATAACAGCAAGGAGAGTCATGCTGTAACCGTCGCGGCCTTGCAGGAAAAAATCAGCCTGCGTGAGCACAGCCCAGCACCGGAAGAGGGCTGGTGGCAATATCTTGCTTCCGGTCCTGACAGCCATTTTAGCCTCAGTTGTCTGGATAAAACCAACCGCTGCCTGGTGTGGCTGTTGGATCTTAACAATGACAATGTGCCCGAGGTGCTGCTCTATAATCGCGATCTCAGCCGCATCAACATCTACCAGCATGCGGGTGCGAAGTGGTCGATGATTGGTGAAATTTCTGGCTTCTCCAGTGCGATGCCTGCGGAGAAAGTGTTAGAGCAAGGGCACATGACGGCTCAGGAAAAACGCTGGCATGACCTGAACATAGATGGCACGCGCTATCCGGTGCAGTACTACGGCACGCCGGAAGATCCGATGGAATAGTTTTACGTCAAAAAGGGAAATAAATGCGTCTTAAAAGGTTTTTCGCAGTGGCACTGTGCAGCGCAGTGTCCATGGTGGCTCAGGCGGCGCAACCTGCGCAGAGCGTCGATTTCTCCCATAAAGACTGGGACCTGGTATGTGATAACACCTTAACCTGTCGTGCAGCCGGGTATTCGCCAGATGAAACGCCCGGCGGGACCGGCTCGACGGTCTTGCTGATCCGTGAAGCAGGCCCATCCACCCCGGTGACCAACCGGGTGATGCTGGCGGATACGGAAGATGCGGAAAACCAGAAGCAAACGGTGCCAGTGCTGCTGCTTAACGGCAAATCGCAGGGCAACCTTCAGCCTGCCGTTGATGGAAGCTGGCAAATGTCCGCGCCCCAGTACGCCGCTTTTCTGAATGCACTACGCCACGATCAAACCATTGGTTTTCGTAACAGCCAGCGCACCTTTATCTTCTCGGGTGAGGGGGCTACGGCGGCACTGTTAAAGATGGATGATGTACAGGGGCGAGTCGGCACGCCGGGGGCATTAATCAAGAAAGGTAACCTGGCTGAATCCTCAGTAAAAGCGGCGATTCCCGCGCCACAGGTCGAGCAGGCAGCGGTGCTGGATAACGACGACCGCCCGATGAACAAAGCGGAAATTGCCAGGTATAAGCCTGTGCTAATGCCCTTGATTCTGGCGCTCAAACAAGACGGTGAAAGTGTCTGCTCAGAGGAAGTTGTTGGAAGCATGGGGTGGTGGATCACTCGCTTAGATGAGCAACACACGCTGATTAATACGACCTGCTGGCAGGCGGCTTATAACATGGGGGATGTTTATTATGTTGTCAGCCAGGATGCCGCGCCACAGCTTGTGACCTATTCAGGTACAGGGTACGAAAAGGGCGTTGTGAGCAGCAGCTCCGCCGGACGAGGTATTGCTGACTGCGTCAGCAGCGCGGACTGGACGTGGGACGGCCAGCACTTTGTGCAGACCAAAGTCACCAACACCGGGCGCTGTGCCTATATTCGCCTTGGCGGCACCTGGGATCTGCCCACCCTGATCCGTAAAGTGATTGCGCCCGCGCCCTGAAAGCAAGGCGCAGATGCTGTTGTCGCACATCTCAGCTCCCCCTCACGCTGAAGCACCTGGCGTGAAGGGGGAGCAGTCAAAAGGTTGTCATTAATCCTCACTATATTGAGGGCCTCTTAATGCCATCTTTTCTTCAAAGGG
>NZ_ALXE01000070.1 GCF_000295955.2 Pantoea sp. A4 | reverse complement strand
TGAATCACTTCACTCCCTGCTGAGTCGTTTGCGTTTCCGCTTTGCCGTCTCAGTGGTTGCGCATTATAGGCAGTTCTTCCGGGCTGACAAGGGCTAATTTCATAAAAAAATACCGTTCGATGCATTCCACAGCAAAAGCCGTGCTTATACGTAGTTACACACAAACTTATCCACATTCGTCTTGCAATATGAATTTAGACGAGCAACACGCAAACGTTTTCGCTACAATGCCCCGCGACGTAAGGATGCCCCTTTTTTGGGGCGTTACCTGAAGCAGGTATCTTTTCTCTATATAGAAGAGAGCTAAGCTTGATGTAACGCTCTTATTTATGCGAAACAAAGCCAAGGGATATAACCACCATGCAACAACGTCGTCCTGTACGCCGTGCTCTTCTGAGTGTCTCAGATAAAGCAGGCATCCTCGAATTTGCTCAGGCACTCTCTAACCGTGGTGTTGAGCTGCTCTCCACTGGCGGTACTGCACGCTTGCTGGCTGATGCCGGCCTGCCCGTCACTGAAGTTTCTGACTACACCGGCTTCCCGGAAATGATGGATGGACGCGTCAAGACTCTGCACCCTAAAGTGCATGGCGGTATTCTTGGCCGCCGCGGTCAAGATGATGCCATCATGGCACAGCACGCTATCAGCCCAATCGACATGGTGGTCGTAAACCTTTATCCATTTGCACAGACTGTGGCTCGTGAAGGGTGCTCACTGGAAGATGCGGTAGAAAATATCGATATCGGTGGCCCAACGATGGTGCGCTCAGCAGCGAAGAACCATAAAGACGTTGCCATTGTCGTGAAGAGCAGCGATTACGAGACAATTATTGCGGAGCTGGATGCCAACGAAAATTCGTTGACGCTGGAAACCCGTTTCGACCTGGCGATCAAAGCCTTCGAACACACCGCCGCCTATGACAGCATGATTGCTAACTACTTCGGTAGCCTGGTACCTGCATACCATAGCGAAAGCAAAGAACCTGCTGGCCGCTTCCCACGTACGCTGAACCTGAACTTCATTAAGAAGCAGGATATGCGTTACGGTGAAAACAGCCATCAGGATGCTGCCTTCTATATAGAAGAGAATGTTGCTGAAGCTTCAGTGGCTACTGCACAGCAAGTGCAGGGTAAAGCACTCTCTTACAACAACATCGCAGATACCGATGCCGCGCTTGAGTGCGTGAAAGAGTTCACCCAGCCAGCTTGCGTTATCGTTAAGCATGCCAACCCTTGTGGCGTAGCCGTTGGCGATTCTATTCTGGAAGCTTACGAGCGTGCTTACAAAACCGATCCAACGTCTGCTTTCGGCGGCATCATTGCTTTTAATGAAGAACTGGACGAAGCCACTGCTCAGGCCATCGTTAGCCGCCAGTTTGTTGAGGTGATCATTGCCCCTTCCGCGAGTGAAGCTGCACTGAAAGTCACTGCAAGCAAACAGAACGTGCGCGTACTGATTTGTGGCAAATGGCAGAACCGCATCAGCGGTCTGGATTTCAAACGTGTAAATGGCGGCTTGTTAGTACAGGACCGCGATTTGGGCATGGTTGATGCCAGCCAACTGCGCGTAGTAAGCCAGCGCCAGCCAACCGAGCAGGAACTGCGTGATGCGCTGTTCTGCTGGAAAGTGGCTAAATTCGTGAAGTCCAACGCCATCGTCTATGCCCGTGACAACATGACCATCGGTATAGGTGCAGGCCAGATGAGCCGCGTTTACTCCGCTAAAATTGCAGGTATTAAAGCCGGTGATGAAGGTCTGGAAGTGAAAGGCTCAGCAATGGCTTCAGATGCTTTCTTCCCGTTCCGTGATGGTATTGATGCTGCGGCAGCGGTTGGCGTGACCTGCGTTATTCAGCCAGGTGGTTCTATTCGTGATGAAGAAGTGATCGCGGCTGCAAATGAACACGGTATTGCCATGATCTTCACCGACATGCGCCATTTCCGCCATTAATCCTCTGGAGCCACTTAAGATGAAAATTTTAGTCATTGGTAATGGTGGACGTGAGCACGCGCTGGCATGGAAAGCAGCACAGTCGCCACTGGCCGAGAAAGTCTTTGTTGCACCAGGTAATGCGGGTACAGCACTGGAACCGGCGCTGGAAAACGTTGCGATCAGCGCGACCGATGTTCCTGCCCTGTTAGCTTTCGCCCAGCGCGAAAATATCGATCTGACAATCGTTGGCCCGGAAGCGCCGCTGGTGATTGGTGTGGTTGATACCTTCCGCGCTGCGGGTCTGAAAATTTTTGGCCCAACTCAGGCAGCAGCCCAGCTGGAAGGCTCCAAAGCTTTTACCAAAGATTTCCTGGCACGCCAGCAGATCCCAACGGCGGAATACCAGAATTTTACCGAAGTCGAACCTGCGCTGGCTTACCTGCGCGAGAAAGGCGCACCGATTGTCATTAAAGCGGATGGTCTTGCGGCTGGTAAAGGCGTGATCGTTGCCATGACGCTACAAGAAGCTGAAGATGCCGTGCAGGACATGCTGGCAGGGAATGCGTTTGGTGACGCAGGCCACCGTATTGTTATCGAAGAGTTCCTCGATGGCGAAGAAGCCAGCTTTATTGTTATGGTCGATGGCGACAATGTGCTGCCAATGGCGACCAGCCAAGACCATAAACGCGTAGGTGATGGCGATACCGGTCCAAATACTGGCGGTATGGGTGCTTACTCACCAGCTCCGGTGGTTACCGATGAGATCCATCAGCGCGTGATGGATCAGATCATCTGGCCAACGGTTAACGGCATGAAAGCGGAAGGTAATACCTACACTGGTTTCCTGTATGCCGGTCTGATGATCGATAAGTCAGGCCAGCCTAAGGTGATTGAGTTTAACTGCCGCTTCGGAGATCCAGAAACTCAGCCAATCATGCTGCGTCTGCAATCCGATCTGGTCGAATTATGCCTGGCGGGCTGTGATGGTACGCTGGATCAAAAAGATTCGCAGTGGGATCCACGTCCTTCACTGGGAGTCGTACTTGCTGCGGGTGGTTATCCTGGTGATTACTCGACGGGTGACGTCATCAATGGTCTGCCTGAAGGTGAATCCGCGGAGGGTAAGGTATTCCATGCCGGCACCAAAATGCAGGATAACAACGTGGTGACCAGCGGTGGTCGCGTGTTGTGCGTAACTGCTCTCGGCGAAGATGTCGCTGCAGCGCAGAAAAATGCCTACGCTCTGGCGCAGAACATTTCATGGCAGGGCAGCTTCTGCCGTCGTGATATTGGCTATCGCGCAATTAACCGCAAGTAATATCACTTGGCCCGGCAATCGCTGGGCCAGTTTCTCTCTTCTGCCCTGACATCATTCATTCTTCGCAAGATCTTCTGCCGTCGGTTGCCAGCTACACTCATCCTGAGCGCTATACCAAACTAATTGTACGCCTTGAGGCGCTTCCAGCCATGCGACCATCAAGGGGGTTTGCAACCGAGCCTGCTGCTGCAACACGTAACGGCGATCGCTGTCCGTGAATGCCGGGCTAATGATTTGACCTTCACAGCTCCGGACTTGCCCATCACCGAGCCAGTGCCCTTGTTTTAACCATACCTGACCGTTTAGCAACGCGTTGCTCGCTTTTAACAGGCGATCGGCATCAAACTTATAGAGCTCGACACTTTCCGGACTCACCGCTTCGCGCCGCCCAGCAAGCTGACGCTGCATAAAGCTCAGGGCGCCAGCATGATCAAAACGGAGAGTCACGTCGTCAGGCTGTTTGCCATTTAGCGTTTTGCGTAAGCTGACGAGTTGATTGTCGTGCCAGCTATAATCGGTCACTTCACGACTATCACCGGTAAACGGTGTATAGACGGCGCGCAAATGAATACTTTGGTCGCCATCGTTCAGGCGCCAGATACGCACGGTTCCACGATCGGCTAAATATCCGCTAGCGGTAAAGGGGGGTATTTTCTGGTGAGAACTACAAGCCGTGAGTAACAAGGAGAAAAGCAGGGGAAAATAGCGCTGAGTTGCTCGAGTTAGCATAGCAGCCCCTTAAAATACAAAAGGGGCGAAAACCGCCCCCATAAATAACCTAACCCAGCGGGTGGCTTATTTAACAGCGTCTTTCAGGGCTTTACCTGAAACGAATGCTGGTACGTTAGCCGCTGCGATTTTGATCTCTTTACCAGTCTGCGGGTTGCGACCGGTACGCTCAGCGCGGTGGTTCACTTTAAAAGTACCAAAACCAACCAGTTGTACAGCATCACCCTCTTTAAGAGACTCAGTGATCGCAGCCAGAGTTGATTCCAGTGCTGCTTTAGCCTGGGTTTTTGACAGGTCCGCTTTTTCCGCGATCACATCAATCAGTTGAGTCTTGTTCATATGTTATCCTTAAAGTGTATTTATCGCTTGCTAAGCAACGAGTGCGAGTGAAACGCCATATTCTGGCACCCTTCAGCCTGCACGCACCGATAGCCACAATTTTCAGCCCCCCAAATGTAGACCAGACAGGGGGCCAATGTGAAGCCTCCAGGCGCGGTAATTCGGGCCTGAAGTCACGTTTTCTCGCCTTACTGGTGGAAATTTATACCGATGTTACTGATTCCATCTTCTCGCAGGTCTGAACGTAACCCTTTAATCAATTCCAGGTCGCGTTCTTCGCACTCTGCGAGCAGGCGGAAAATCTCCCATTGCTGGTCCCATTCGTCGATAACAGCCTGGTTTTCCCGCAGCTCTTCATCGCTCATTTCGCGCCCAGCCTGCGTCATTTCCAGGATAGCGACAGTGGTAACTGACGTCCGGCTGACCTCAATGGCATGCTCCAGGGTTTCACCGCTGAGCTGCGCATGAACTAATTCACTCAATGCGACACAAGCATCAATGGCTGGGTAGACACCGTACACATCAAAATCATCACCATCAGGGATGGCTGACTCCAGCTTCTCAAGCTGGCTATCAAAATTAATTTTGGCATCTTTGACCGTCAGCGATTCCCAGATTAAATCGAGGATGCGGCGATAAAGTGCCGGGTCAGCGAATTTCGTTTGCTGACAAAAAGCCCAGTAATTAGGGAACATGCGCTCGCACAGGCAAGCCATAAAAGTCATATGTTGCCAGCTTTCCAGCTTTGCAAGGCGTAAATGAACAGGGTTTTGTAACATGGCGAATGCTCTTCACTATTTCTCTGGCGGCAGTGTACCGCAAAGCCTGCGTTAAAGCGCGTGTTGCCAGCGTTGAAATGCAGGACGTTGCGAGGCGACAGCATCTGCCCAGCGGGTAGGTTCCGGAAGACGATAACCTTGGGTGACATTTTGTGTCCAGTAAAGCGCACTATTTTGGCTGACCCGATGCCCCGTCGAGATAAACAAAGGGTTGCAGCGGGCTTTGCTGCGCCACACCCAGCCTATCTGTTCGCCTTTATCATGCAGTGGAACACAAGCCCCGACTGTTGATTCCAGCTCATCGCAGCGGCCACATAGCCGCTTTTTAGCAACACCAATGGTGGGCACATCCACCATCAAGCCAAAATGCGCTGCAACACCGAGCCGCCGTGGATGCGCAATGCCATGACCATCCACAAAAAGGAGGTCGGGCTTCTGCTGTAGCTGAGACCATGCGGCTAATAATGCGGGATATTCACGGAAGGAAAGAAAGCCAGGGATGTATGGCAGGGTGGTGGCAATACGTGCCACCTGATACTCAACCAGCCGCAGCGAGGGATATTCTAAAATAACCAACGCTGCACGTGTAATTTCGCCGCCCTGCTCAAAACCGACATCAGCCCCACCGATCCAGCGTGGAGGCAGCACGTCAAAGTCATCTTCCCGTACTACCTGAGCAGCGCAACGCATCTGCTCAGCTCGCAAGGCAGCGATATCCACGTTTATGCCTGATGATAAGGCTTAGACAAACGATGCACTGCCTCAATGAACACACCGGCATTTTCCGGCGGCACATCAAGATGAATGCCGTGTCCGAGGTTGAACACATGCCCTTCCCCGCTGCCGAAGCCTGCAAGAATAGTGGCAACCTCTTCTTCGATACGTGCCGGTGGAGCATACAACATTGAAGGGTCCATGTTGCCTTGCAGCGCCACACGGTGGCCTACGCGACGGCGAGCATCGGCCATATCCGTTGTCCAGTCCAGGCCTAATGCATCACAGCCGGTATCCGCCATCGCTTCCAGCCACTGTCCGCCACCTTTAGTGAACAACGTAACAGGTACACGGCGACCGTCATTTTCATGCAGCAAGCTGTCGACGATTTTATGCATGTAGTACAGCGAGAATTCGCGGTAATCACGGCCTGACAGCACGCCGCCCCAGGTATCAAAAATCATGACTGACTGCGCGCCAGCACGGATCTGGGCATTGAGGTACAGAATGACGCTGTCAGCCAGTTTATCCAGCAGCGCATGCAGCGTTGCGGGCTCAGCAAACATCATCTTTTTGATTTTCGTGAATGCTTTGCTGCTGCCGCCTTCAACCATATAAGTGGCCAAAGTCCACGGGCTACCGGAGAAACCAATCAGTGGCACTTCGCCTTTCAGATTACGGCGGATCGTGCGCACAGCATTCATCACATAGCCCAGTTCCTGCTCAGGATCGGGGACCGGGAGGCGGTCAACATCGGCGCGGCAAGTAATTGGGCGCTCAAAGCGTGGGCCTTCACCCGTTTCAAAATAGAGGCCCAGACCCATGGCATCGGGTACGGTGAGAATATCACTGAAGAGGATTGCCGCATCCAGTGGGAAGCGGCGCAGCGGTTGCAGCGTCACCTCACAGGCCAGTTCAGCATTTTTGCACAGCGACATAAAATCACCGGCTTCAGCGCGGGTGGCTTTGTATTCCGGTAAATAGCGGCCTGCTTGTCGCATCATCCATACTGGGGTGGTGTCCACCGGCTGACGTAACAGGGCACGCAGATAACGATCGTTCTTCAGTTCACTCATTTTTGGGCTCTCTCTGTCTCAGACGCGCAGTGTAGCATTTTCATGAACTCTCGGCGCGGCAGATGGCGACAGTATCTTCAATCAATCGGCGAGCAACCGTGCCTGGCGGAGGTAGCTGAGGCAGTTGGTCAAAGCGATACCAGCCCGCATCCTGTAGCTCTTTACCATCAATTTTGAGATCGCCGCCGGCATATTCAGCCATAAACGCCGTCATCAGTGATTGAGGGAACGGCCAGGGCTGAGAGGTCACATAGCGCACGTTTTTTACCTGCACATTGCTCTCTTCCATCACTTCGCGCGCCACCGCTTGTTCCAGCGTCTCACCCACCTCGACAAAGCCCGCCAGCACGGTATAAACATTGTTACGATGGTTAGTGTGATTGGCTAACAGGATTTCATCTCCACGCCGGATAGCCACAATCACACAAGGTGCGATCTGTGGGTAATAGCGTTCACGGCAGTGACTACACAGGCAGGCAAACTCACGCTTACTATGATGCATTTCATGGCCGCAGTAGCCACACCAGCGATGCGAACGATAAAACTCCGCCAGCTGTACCCCGCGGCCCGCCAACTGAAACAGCTTCACATCTTCATTGATCAACTGACGTGCTGAAGCCATATTGTCGGGGCGGGATTCACACACCAGCCATACCGTTTCGCCTTGCCACTCGCCAATAGGCATGCCAAGGCTTCCCACTAAATTGAATGCACTTGCAGGCCCCTGCGGCAGCTCTCCTTGCGGCAGCCAAAGTTTGTTTTCCTGGCTGACAACCCACCATCCAGCGTCTACGCTTGAGATCTCACGTTGCATATAAATCGTCATCCTTATGCGTCGTATGTTGACGCTGAAGTCCTGATGTTAGTGTGTAAATCACTATACCCTAATTATTTTGGGTTGCAGGCAAGCAGATAGCGCGGCGCCAGCACTCTGCAATGATCGGGAAAGTAAACAATCCGGAGCCTCTGATGCTTAACCAGTTAAATGATCTGACCGATCGCGTAGGTGGCAGCAACGAACTGGTCGATGCGTGGCTGGAAGCCCGCCGCCAGTTACTGGTGTCGTACTATCATCTTGTCGGAATTAAACCCAATAAAGAGTCTTTAACAGCGCTGGATGAACAAGCGCTGGATAGCTTCTGTCACGGACTGGTGGACTACCTCTCCGCGGGCCACTTCAGTGTTTATGAGCGCATCATCAGTGAGATGCAAGGCGACAGCCCATTGATTGCTGCTGCGCAAATTTATCCTCAGTTGGAACGCAACACCGAACATTTGATGCAGCTGTATGACGGTCATCTGCAGCAGTCGATTACTGATGATAACTGCATGACTTTTCAGCAGGCACTTTCAGAAGTGGGAGAAGTACTGGAAGCCCGCTTTACGCTGGAAGATAAGCTCGTGCAGCTGGCCTGGGATAATCAGCTGGCAAGTGCCCCGGTTGCCAATGCAAACGATATGGCACGCCCAGCTTAAAAAACAGCAAATGTAAAATGCTTGTTATTATTAAAAAGGCCTTTTATGCTGAAGGGGCTTTGCAGTATCAACGCGAAGTCGTTCAGCGCTAAGGCCTGAGCGTTTTATCTTGTCGGAGTGCCCCCCGGGGCTGAGACCGTTAATTCGGGATCCGCGGAACCTGATCAGGCTAATACCTGCGAAGGGAACAAGAGTAAAATTCATCAGTGCAGCGGCATTTTATCGCCTGCTGTTGCTATTACTCCTTCCGGACTCCGGACAAGCAAACTTCCCTTTTAGATGGAAATTGCTATGTCTGTATCGAAAACAAACCGCCGTGAACAACGCGCCCAGGCGCAAGAATTTATCGACTCACTCAAAGGCGGATCGGCATTCCCCAGCTCTAAACGCATCTGGATCACTGGCAGCCAGCCTGATATTCGCGTGCCTATGCGTGAGATTCAGCTCAGCCCGACACTGGTCGGCGGCAGTAAAAGTGAGCCTCAGTTCGAAGATAACGAGGCAGTGCCGGTGTATGACACCGCTGGGCCTTATGGCGATCCTGATGCGCAGATTGATGTCCATCGCGGGCTGCATAAGCTACGCGCACGCTGGATAGCACAGCGTGATGACAGTGAAACCCTGGAGCAGATCAGCTCGGTCTACACGCAACAACGTTTAGCCGATGATGGATTAGACCATTTGCGTTTTGAGCATCTGCCCCAGCCTCGCCGGGCAAAAGCAGGACGTTGCGTGACACAGCTTCATTACGCTCGCCTCGGCATCGTCACGCCGGAAATGGAATATATTGCGCTGCGTGAAAATATGGGCCGCGAACGAATTCGTGGTGAAGTGTTGCTACAACAACATCCAGGTCACAGCTTCGGTGCGCATCTCCCCGAGAATATCACCGCTGAGTTCGTGCGTGAGGAAGTCGCCGCCGGACGTGCCATTATCCCCGCCAACATTAACCATCCCGAATCTGAGCCCATGATTATTGGTCGCAACTTCCTGGTTAAGGTCAACGCTAACATCGGAAACTCTGCCGTCACGTCTTCGATTGAAGAAGAGGTAGAAAAGCTGGTGTGGTCAACCCGTTGGGGCGCGGATACCGTGATGGACCTTTCAACCGGGCGCTACATCCATGAAACCCGTGAGTGGATCTTGCGTAACAGCCCCGTCCCCATTGGTACAGTGCCGATTTATCAGGCCCTGGAAAAGGTCAACGGCGTAGCGGAAGATCTCAACTGGGAAGTGTTCCGCGATACTCTGCTGGAACAGGCGGAACAGGGCGTCGATTACTTTACTATTCATGCAGGAGTTCTGCTGCGCTATGTGCCAATGACCGCCAAACGTCTGACTGGTATTGTTTCTCGTGGCGGCTCAATTATGGCGAAGTGGTGCCTTTCGCATCATAAAGAGAGTTTCCTCTATCAGCATTTCCGCGAAATTTGTGAAATCTGCGCGGCTTATGATGTCTCGTTATCACTGGGTGATGGGCTGCGTCCAGGCTCCATTCAGGATGCTAACGATGAAGCACAGTTTGCCGAGCTGCATACGCTCGGAGAGCTGACGAAAATTGCCTGGGAGTATGATGTTCAGGTGATGATCGAGGGGCCGGGACATGTACCGATGCAGATGATCCGCCGCAATATGACGGAACAACTTGAGCACTGTCATGAGGCGCCATTCTATACCCTTGGCCCGTTAACCACTGACATTGCCCCTGGCTACGATCACTTCACCTCAGGAATTGGTGCCGCCATGATCGGCTGGTTTGGTTGTGCCATGCTGTGTTACGTCACACCTAAAGAGCATCTCGGTTTACCGAATAAAGAGGATGTGAAGCAAGGGCTGATCACCTATAAAATTGCCGCCCACGCCGCCGATTTGGCGAAAGGCCATCCGGGCGCGCAAATTCGTGATAACGCGATGTCCAAAGCACGCTTTGAATTCCGTTGGGAAGATCAGTTTAATCTGGCACTCGACCCGCACACTGCCCGCGCCTATCATGACGAAACACTGCCGCAAGAATCTGGCAAAGTGGCACATTTCTGCTCTATGTGTGGACCCAAATTCTGCTCAATGAAGATTACGCAGGAAGTCCGTGAATATGCAGCGCAGCAGGAAGCTGCGGCAAAACCTATCGAAATTGGCATGGCAAGGATGTCCGATGCGTTTCGCAGTCGTGGCAGCGAGCTGTATCACCCAGCCGATGCCCTAAACGAGGAATAAGTATGAGTGCCCCTTTTCCCTCCACCGCACCAGTCCTGGGACTGTATCCGGTTGTGGACAGCGTTGAGTGGATCGCCCGCCTGCTAGAAGCTGGCGTGCGCACGATCCAGCTACGCGTGAAAGATCGTCAGGATGAAGATGTCGAACCGGCGATCCGGGAAGCCATCGCGTTGGGCAAACAGTATCAGGCACGGCTGTTTATCAATGACTACTGGCAGCTCGCGGTGCGCCACCAGGCTTATGGTGTCCATCTGGGGCAGGAAGATCTCGACGTGGCTGACCTGGATGCAATCCGCGCTGCGGGGCTGCGTTTAGGGATTTCGACCCATGACGATGCCGAGCTGGACCGCGCGCTAGCGATCCAGCCATCCTACATTGCACTGGGCCATATCTTCCCGACCCAGACCAAAGATATGCCATCGGAACCGCAAGGCCTGGTAGAACTTAAGCGCCACCTGTCACGGCTGCAACATATTCCGACCGTTGCCATCGGCGGTATTTCGATCGCACGTGCGCCAGAAGTGCTGGCCACAGGCGTAGGAAGCATTGCGGTAGTGAGTGCGATTACACAGGCGGAAGACTGGCGTGCCGCTACGGCCACCCTGCTGGCCCTGGCTGAACCAGAGAATCAGGAACCTGTCGCACAGGGGTGATGTAATTGTTGCACTGGCGCACAAGTTAACTGGAAACCACTACGCACCTCGTAAATCAACAGCTAGTGCATAGTCGGTGATCAACTTAATGTTGCTGGCGTCAGGCAACTCCGCGTCTGACCAGGGCTGATAGCTTCTCCTTTTCGGCCCTGCCTTTCTCGCTATGCAGCACAGGAGGCGATTGCTCGCTCCACAGCAGCCCCCACCAAAGCAACAGCCTGCTCAGTTCGCGCATCGAGAGGGAATGTGAAGTTAAGCCGCAGGCAGTTGCGGTATTTTCCTGAAGCAGAAAACAGAGAACCCACCACCACTTGTATCCCAGAAGCTCGCAGCTCACGGTTGAGTAATACCGCATCAAATGCCTCTGGCAACTCAATCCACATTAAAAATCCGCCCTGCGGACGCGATACGCAGATACCACAGGGAAAATAGTGCCGCACCCAGCAGCTGAAGGTTTCATAGTTACGCTGATAAATTTGCCGCATCCGACGGAGGTGGGGCTGGTAATAGCCCTGACGGATAAATTCGGCCACGGCATATTGTGTTTGCGTCACGGTCGATCCGGTCACGATGTATTTCATGTGAATGACCCGATCGCGATAGCGACCCGGTGCGACCCAACCCACGCGTAAGCCGGGGGCCAGGGTTTTCGATACCGAACTGCACAGCAATACCCGGCCATCGACATCCAGTGATTTAATACTCACGGGGCGCGGATATTCCCACGCGAGTTCGGCATAGACGTCATCTTCAATAATCGCCGCATCAAAGCGCTGCACCAGCGCCAGCAGCGCCCGTTTGCGTGCTTCCGGCATGATAAAGCCCATGGGGTTGTTGCAGTTGGGTACCACAATCACAGCCTTTATTGCCCACTGATCAAAGGCCAGCTCCAGTGCTTCGATACTCATGCCCGTCACTGCATCGGTGGGGATTTCGATGGCGCGGATACCGAAACCACGCAGCGCCTGCATAATGCCGTGAAATGACGGTGACTCAACGGCAATGATATCGCCTGGTTCGCACACCGCGCGGATAGCCACTGAGATTGCCTCGTGGCAACCGTTGGTAATCACAATATCATCCGGTCCCAGCTGGCAGCCGCTATCAATGGCAATACGCGCCACCTGCTCCCGCAACGGCAGGCACCCGACAATGCTGTCATAAGCCAGTATGCGTGGATCCTGCTTCTGCGCCTGTCGGCTCAGGATCTTCCAGAGTGGTTTTAGTGTTGGCTGGGTCAGGTCTGGCGAACCATTTCCTAATAGCAGCATGTCGGTTTCCATCCGCCCGCTGAGTAAATCCAGCACTTCATCCCATTGTGAAATTTCGACGGGGCGCTGTACCGGTTTTGAAAGCGCAGGAACCGGGGGCACGGCTTTGCGGCTGGCAACAAAATAACCCGAGCGCGGTTGTGAGTGGATGAGCTGTTTCTCTTCTAACAGGTAATAGGCCTGCTGGACTGTGCTGATGCTGACGCCGTGCTCCTCGCTCAGGCTGCGAATAGAAGGCAAACGCTCGCCGCTCCGATAAAGCCCCTGCTCTATACGTTGCGCCAGCAGCGCAGCCAGATGTTGATAACGTGTCATTGCATGCCCTCGTAAGCCGTACTCCTGGGTTCAACCAGTACAGATGGCAACAAAAATCACCATTCAGACTGTTTTATCACCGCTCTGTACTGGTTGTAAAAGCTGATTTTTGTATCTGTATCCTTTTCCGTCACAGACGCACACTGGAGTCCGGGTAAAACATTGAGGTTATCGCCATGGAATTTGATCAAAACCGCTCTGGTAAGCCATCTTCGGTTACGTTACTAACAGTGATTCGCGCGCTGCTAACGGCATTTACGCAATGGCGTGCTCGCCGAGAAACTGCCGCTATTTTGTCACAGCTCAACGATCAGCAGCTGAAAGATATTGGTATGTCACGCAGTGATGTTGAACGCTGGCGCTGAATCGCAGCCATAAAAAAACCCTGCCGAGGCAGGGTTTTTTATTAGTACGGCTGACGATTAATCGTCGTTGCCGCCAAGACCAGCGTTCAGCAACTCAGCCAGGCTTGCAGAGGCTTCATCCGCAGTTACCTGCGGTGCAACCGGTGCTTCGCCCGCAGAGCGGCGACGCATACGATCCTGGTGGTAAGCATAACCAGTACCGGCTGGAATCAGACGACCTACGATTACGTTCTCTTTCAGGCCGCGCAGTTCATCGCGCTTACCTGCTACTGCAGCTTCGGTCAGGACACGAGTGGTCTCCTGGAACGATGCAGCAGAGATGAACGACTCGGTTGCCAGTGACGCTTTGGTGATACCCAGCAGATCGCGCATAAACGTTGCGCCAACTTTGCCGTTCGCTTCGAGGTCGCGGTTCGCGATCTTGATGCGGGAGTATTCAGCCTGCTCACCTTCCAGGAAGTCGGTGCTGCCTGCGCTCGCGATGGTTGCTTTACGCAGCATCTGACGCACGATGACTTCGATGTGTTTATCGTTAATCTTAACGCCTTGCAGACGGTAAACTTCCTGCACTTCGTTAGTGATGTAACGGGTCACAGCATGGACGCCACGCAAACGCAGGATGTCGTGTGGAGACTCTGGGCCGTCAGAAACAACGTCACCACGTTCTACACGTTCACCTTCGAATACGTTCAGCTGACGCCATTTCGGAATCATCTCTTCGTACGGATCGCTACCATCAACTGGGGTGATTACCAGACGACGCTTGCCTTTGGTCTCTTTACCGAAGGAGATAATACCGCTGATCTCCGCCAGGATTGCTGGCTCTTTCGGACGACGCGCTTCGAACAGGTCAGCAACGCGTGGCAGACCACCGGTGATGTCCTTGGTACCGCCAGATTCCTGCGGAACACGTGACAAGGTGTCACCAGCACTGATCTTAACGCCATCTTCCAGCTGAACAATCGCTTTGCCCGGCAGGAAGTACTGTGCTGGCATGTCGGTACCTGGGATCAGAACATCGTTCCCGTTAGCATCAACAATTTTCAGCGCAGGACGCAGATCTTTAGCACCTGCAGTACGTTCTGCAGAGTCCAGTACCACCAGAGATGACAGACCGGTAAGGTCATCAGTCTGACGGGTAATGGTCTGACCGTCGATCATGTCAGTGAAGCGAATGAAACCGCCCACTTCGGTGATAACTGGCATGGTGTGTGGATCCCAGTTTGCTACGGTTTCGCCCGCTGCAACCTGCTCGCCATCACCTTTAGCCATCACTGCACCGTAAGGAACTTTATAGCTCTCTTTGGTACGACCGAATTCGTCGATCATTTTCAGCTCAACGTTACGAGAGACGATAACCAGTTTCCCGGAGGAGTTGGTTACAGACTTCGCGTTGGTCAGCTTGATAGTACCTTTGTTCTTCACCTGAATGCTGGATTCAGCAGCCGCACGAGATGCCGCACCACCGATGTGGAACGTACGCATCGTCAGCTGTGTACCCGGCTCACCGATGGACTGTGCTGCGATAACGCCGATGGCCTCACCTTTGTTGATGATGTGACCACGTGCCAGGTCGCGACCGTAGCAGTGTGCACATACGCCGAAGTCGGTTTCACAACCTACAACAGAACGTACTTTAATCGCATCAACAGAGTTCACTTCGACAACATCACACCAGTGCTCATCGATCAGCGTGTTACGCGGGATCAGGATGTCAGCAGTACCTGGCTTCAGCACGTCTTCAGCCGTTACACGACCCAGTACACGCTCACGCAGTGGCTCTTTAACGTCGCCACCTTCGATGACCGGAGTCATCATGATGCCTTCGAATGTGCCACAGTCGTCTTCGGTAACCACCAGGTCCTGCGCAACGTCTACCAGACGACGCGTCAGATAACCGGAGTTAGCGGTTTTCAGTGCGGTATCCGCAAGACCTTTACGCGCACCGTGCGTCGAGATGAAGTACTGGAGTACGTTCAGACCTTCGCGGAAGTTCGCGGTGATTGGCGTTTCGATGATTGAGCCATCTGGCTTAGCCATCAGACCACGCATACCTGCCAGCTGACGAATCTGAGCTGCAGAACCACGCGCACCGGAGTCGGCCATCATGTAGATGCTGTTGAACGACACCTGCTGCTCTTCTTCACCGTGACGGTTGATCACAGTTTCAGTTTGCAGGTTGTCCATCATCGCTTTGGAAACGCGTTCGTTCGCTGCGGCCCAGATATCGATGACTTTGTTGTAACGTTCGCCAGCAGTTACCAGACCAGACTGGAACTGTTCCTGAATCTCAGCAACTTCAGCTTCCGCTTCGTTGATGATTTCCGCTTTCTTAGCCGGGATAACCATGTCGTCGATACCTACAGAGGCACCTGAACGGGCTGCGTAAGCAAAACCGGTGTACATGGTCTGGTCAGCAAAGATAACGGTCGGCTTCAGGCCCAGGATGCGGTAACAGGTGTTCAGCATCTTGGAGATTGCTTTCTTACCTAACGCCTGGTTGACGATAGAGTAAGGCAGACCTTTCGGTACGATCATCCACAGAATCGCACGACCAATGGTGGTGTCGATAATGCTGGTTTTCGCAACGAACTCATCTTGTTCATTTTTGCTGTATTCAGTAATACGCACTTTAACGCGTGCATGCAGCTCGGCCAGGCCAGCGCGATACACACGCTCAGCTTCTTTCGGGCCGGTCAGTACCATGCCTTCGCCGCGCGCATTTACTTTGTCACGGGTCATGTAGTACAGACCCAGTACAACGTCCTGAGAAGGAACGATGATTGGCTCGCCGTTCGCTGGTGACAGGATGTTGTTGGTAGACATCATCAGCGCACGCGCTTCCAACTGAGCTTCCAGCGTCAGCGGTACGTGAACTGCCATCTGGTCACCATCGAAGTCGGCGTTATATGCCGCACAAACCAGCGGGTGCAGCTGGATCGCTTTACCTTCGATCAGAACAGGTTCGAATGCCTGAATACCCAAACGGTGCAGGGTTGGTGCACGGTTTAGCAGTACTGGGTGTTCGCGGATCACTTCGTCCAGGATATCCCAAACGACAGCTTCTTCACGCTCAACCATTTTCTTAGCAGCTTTGATGGTGGTCGCGAGGCCACGCAGTTCCAGCTTGCCGTAGATGAACGGTTTGAACAGCTCCAGTGCCATTTTCTTCGGCAGACCACACTGATGCAGACGCAGGTATGGACCTACGGTGATTACAGAACGGCCAGAGTAGTCAACACGTTTACCCAACAGGTTCTGACGGAAACGACCCTGCTTACCTTTGATCATGTCGGCCAAAGATTTCAGAGGACGTTTGTTAGAGCCAGTGATGGCACGACCGCGACGGCCGTTATCCAGCAAGGCATCTACCGCTTCCTGCAGCATACGCTTTTCGTTACGTACGATGATATCTGGCGCAGCCAGATCCAGCAGACGCTTCAGACGGTTGTTACGGTTGATAACGCGACGGTACAGATCGTTCAGATCCGACGTTGCGAAACGACCACCATCCAGCGGTACCAGCGGACGCAGATCTGGCGGCAGAACCGGCAGAACGGTCAGGATCATCCACTCTGGCTTGTTACCAGACTGAACGAACGCTTCCAGCAGCTTGATACGCTTGGTCAGCTTTTTACGTTTGGTCTCGGAGTTGGTTTCGTTCAGCTCTTCACGCAGCTGTTCGCACTCTTGCTCCAGATCCATATTTTTCAGCAGCGCCTGGATAGCTTCTGCACCCATCTTCGCGTCGAATTCGTCACCGAACTCTTCCAGCGCGTCAAGGTACTGCTCTTCGGTCAGAATCTGACGTTTTTCCAGGTTGGTCATACCGCCTTCGATCACAACATAAGATTCGAAGTACAGTACGCGCTCGATATCACGCAGCGGCATATCTAACAGCAAGCCGATACGAGATGGCAGTGATTTCAGGAACCAGATATGCGCAGTTGGGGAAGCCAACTCGATATGGCCCATGCGCTCACGACGAACCTTGGTCTGTGTAACTTCAACGCCACACTTCTCACAGATCACACCGCGATGTTTCAAACGCTTGTACTTACCGCACAGGCATTCGTAATCTTTTACCGGCCCAAAAATACGGGCGCAGAACAGACCGTCACGCTCCGGTTTGAAGGTACGGTAGTTAATGGTTTCTGGCTTTTTAACTTCACCAAAAGACCATGAACGGATCATGTCTGGCGAGGCCAGAGCAATTTTGATCGCATCAAACTCTTCGGTCTTAGTTTGCGCTTTCAGAAACTTAAGTAAGTCTTTCACGGATTAGCTCCCGTCGGAGTGGAACTCTCAGGGACGCACACCTTAAGTGCGCGTCCCGTAACCAGTACTTGCGAGTACTTACTCGTCTTCCAGCTCGATGTTGATACCCAGCGAGCGAATCTCTTTCAACAGTACGTTGAAGGATTCCGGCATGCCTGGTTCCATCTGATGGTTGCCATCGACGATGTTTTTATACATCTTCGTACGGCCATTCACGTCATCAGACTTAACAGTCAGCATTTCCTGCAGGGTATACGCAGCACCGTATGCTTCCAGTGCCCACACTTCCATCTCACCGAAGCGCTGACCACCGAACTGCGCCTTACCACCCAGCGGCTGCTGAGTAACGAGGCTGTAAGAGCCGGTAGAACGTGCGTGCATCTTGTCGTCAACCAGGTGGTTCAGTTTCAGCATGTACATGTAACCTACGGTTACCTGACGCTCGAACTGCTCACCGGTACGGCCGTCGAACAGAGTGATCTGACCAGAAGAAGGCAAGCCGCCGAGCTGCAGCAGCTCTTTGATCTCGCTCTCTTTCGCACCATCAAACACTGGCGTTGCGATTGGCATACCTTTTTTCAGGTTCTCAGCCAGACGCAGAACTTCATCGTCAGTGAAGGTGTTCAGATCCACTTTCTGACGCACATCAGTGCCCAGATCGTAAGCACGCTGGATGAACTCACGCAGTTTGGCAACTTCTTCCTGCTTCTTCAGCATCGCATTGATCTTCTCGCCGATGCCTTTAGCTGCCATCCCCAGGTGGGTTTCCAGAATCTGACCGATGTTCATACGTGACGGTACGCCCAGCGGGTTCAGTACGATGTCGACCGGCGTACCGTTCTCATCGTAAGGCATATCTTCGATCGGGTTGATCTTAGAGATAACACCTTTGTTACCGTGACGACCTGCCATCTTGTCACCAGGCTGGATCTGACGTTTAACGGCCAGATACACTTTAACGATCTTCAGCACGCCAGGTGCCAGGTCGTCGCCTTGGGTGATCTTACGACGCTTAGCGTCGAGTTTTTTCTCAAACTCGTGCTTCAGTTCGTCGTACTGCTCGGCCAGCTGCTCCAACTGGTTTTGCTTCTCTTCGTCGGTCAGACCCAGCTCCAGCCAGCGCTCGCGTGGCAGCTTATCCAGCTTGTCCGCTTCTACGCCACCAGAGATCAGTGCTGACTTAATACGGCTGAACAGGCCCGCTTCGAGGATCTGCAGTTCTTCAGACAGGTCTTTCTTAGCCTGCTTCAGCTGCATCTCTTCGATTTCCAGCGCGCGCTTGTCTTTTTCTACGCCATCACGGGTGAAGACCTGTACGTCGATAACCGTACCGGAAACACCATTTGGAACGCGCAGAGAAGAGTCTTTAACGTCAGACGCTTTCTCACCGAAGATCGCACGCAGCAGCTTCTCTTCTGGCGTCAGTTGGGTTTCACCTTTTGGTGTTACCTTACCAACCAGAATGTCGCCACCGGTCACTTCCGCACCGATATACACGATACCGGATTCATCCAGTTTGGAGAGTGCAGCTTCACCTACGTTCGGGATATCTGCAGTGATCTCTTCTGGCCCCAGCTTGGTGTCACGAGACACACATGCCAGTTCCTGGATGTGGATAGTGGTGAAACGATCTTCCTGAACTACACGCTCGGATACGAGGATGGAGTCTTCGAAGTTGTAACCGTTCCATGGCATGAATGCCACGCGCATGTTCTGACCCAACGCCAGTTCACCGAGGTCGGTAGACGGGCCATCAGCCAGCACATCACCACGTTCAACTGGCTCACCCAGAGATACGCAAGGCATCTGGTTGATACAGGTGTTCTGGTTAGAACGGGTGTATTTGGTCAGGTTATAGATGTCGATACCCGCTTCGCCCGGATACATCTCATCTTCGTTAACTTTGATAACGATACGAGAAGCATCAACGTACTGAACGGTACCGCCACGTTTCGCTACAGCAGTAACACCGGAGTCAACCGCTACTGCACGTTCCATACCAGTACCTACCAGCGGCTTATCAGCGCGCAGAGTTGGTACTGCCTGACGTTGCATGTTCGCACCCATCAAGGCGCGGTTAGCATCATCGTGTTCCAGGAACGGGATCAGGGACGCACCGACAGAAACGACCTGTTGGGTCGAAACGTCCATGTAGTCAACCTGGTCGCGGCTGAACAGGCTTGACTCACCTTTGCTACGGCAGGTGACGAGATCGTCAACAAAGCTACCATCTTCAGCAAGGTTGGTGTTCGCCTGAGCGATAACGTAGTTACCCTCTTCAATTGCAGAGAGGTAATGAATTTCGTCACCCACTTTGCCGTCAACAACGCGACGATACGGAGTCTCGAGGAAGCCGTATTCGTTAGTCTGCGCGTAAACAGAAAGGGAGTTGATCAGACCGATGTTCGGACCTTCAGGCGTTTCGATTGGACATACACGACCGTAGTGGGTTGGGTGTACGTCTCGCACTTCGAAGCCTGCGCGTTCACGGGTCAGACCGCCTGGGCCCAGAGCAGAGATACGACGCTTGTGCGTGATCTCAGACAACGGGTTGTTCTGGTCCATAAACTGTGACAGCTGGCTAGAACCGAAGAACTCTTTCACCGCCGCCGAAATTGGCTTAGCGTTGATCATGTCCTGTGGCATCAGCGTATCGAGGTCGCCCAGAGACAGACGCTCTTTAACTGCACGCTCAACACGTACCAGGCCAACACGGAACTGGTTCTCAGCCATCTCACCGACTGAACGGATACGACGGTTGCCGAGGTGGTCGATATCATCGACTTCGCCAATACCGTTACGAATGCCGATCAGTTTCTTCATCACCTGGATGATGTCATCTTTGCTCAGGATACCTGAACCTTCGATTTCATCACGCAGCAGTGAACGGTTGAACTTCATACGACCAACCGCAGAGAGATCGTAACGATCTTCTGAGAAGAACAGGTTCTCGAACAGGTTTTCTGCTGCTTCACGCGTTGGTGGCTCACCAGGGCGCATCATACGGTAGATCTCAACCAGCGCGCTCAGGCGATCGTTGGTTGGGTCAACACGCAGGGTCTCTGAAATGTATGGGCCGTGATCCAAATCGTTGGTGAACAGCGTTTCGATGCGCTTGTGGCCAGACTGGCTCAGTTTAGCCAGCACATCCAGTGACAGCTCCATGTTCGCAGGAACAATCAGCTCACCGGTGTTTTCATCGATGTAATCTTTGGACACCACTTTGCCGGCGATATATTCAACCGGCACTTCGATATGCTGGATTCCATCTTTTTCCAGCTGGCGAATGTGGCGTGCGGTAATACGACGACCTTTCTCAACGTAGACGTTGCCGTTGGCTTCGATATCGAAGCTCGCGGTTTCACCACGCAGGCGCTCAGGCACCAGTTCCATCTGCAGCTTGTTGTCGCGGATTTCATACACGACTTTATCAAAGAACAGATCGAGGATTTGTTCAGTGGTGTAGTTCAGCGCACGCAGGATGATACTGGCCGGCAGCTTACGGCGACGGTCAATACGGACGAACAGGTTGTCTTTTGGATCGAACTCGAAGTCGAGCCATGAACCACGGTAAGGGATGATGCGTGCGTTATACAGCACTTTACCGGAAGAGTGCGTTTTACCCTTATCGCTATCAAAGAACACGCCAGGACTACGGTGCAGCTGAGAAACGATAACACGCTCAGTACCATTGATTACAAAGGTACCGTTGTCGGTCATGAGTGGAATTTCACCCATGTAGACTTCTTGTTCTTTAATGTCTTTAACGGTGCCTTCTGGCGCTTCGCGCTCATAGATCACCAGACGCAGTTTCACGCGCAGCGGTGCCGAGTAGGTCACGCCACGGATCTGACATTCTGTCACGTCAAAGACAGGCTCACCCAAACGGTAGCTGACATACTGCAGCTCTGAGCTGCCGCTGTAGCTTGAGATCGGGAATACGGAACGGAAGGCTGCTTCCAGACCGTACTGGCCTTCTGGATCTTGCTCGATAAACTTCTGGAACGAGTCAAGCTGGATAGAAAGGAGATAAGGTATGTCCAGAACTTGTGGACGTTTACCAAAATCCTTACGAATACGTTTTTTCTCGGTATAGGAGTAAACCATAGGGTTCCTCAGCTAGCTGACATGTCGAACCACGCTGTCCGTCCTGAAAAGGACAGTTCATGCAACACTATTTTGTTTTTCATGCGATGCGGTGCACCCCATGCAATACGTCTTTCTATCACTCTTAAATCATTTCATCACCGTTGCGCAGGCAGGGAACCTTAGCAGGACAGCGATATATTAAGGCGTCGATAGAAAAAAATATTGAGGAGAAACAATGGACAAACAGTGCGAAACGCCATCGTTCCCCTGTAGCGCAAAAAGGCTGGTGACCAAAAAGTCACCAGCCTCAGCCCGATGTTACTCAGGCTGCAACCCTAAGGTTGTCTTACTTAACTTCAACTTCAGCGCCAGCTTCTTTCAGCAGTGCTTCCAGAGCAGCTGCGTCATCTTTGCTGATGCCTTCTTTGATAACACCGGTAGCTTCAACCAGGTCTTTAGCTTCTTTCAAGCCCAGACCAGTTGCAGTACGAACTGCTTTGATTACTGCTACTTTGTTCGCGCCAGCTGCTTTCAGCACAACGTCGAACTCAGTTTTTTCTTCAGCAGCTTCAGCCGGGCCTGCAGCAACAGCTACAGCAGCAGCAGCAGAAACACCGAATTTTTCTTCCATAGCAGAAACCAGCTCAACTACTTCCATTACGGACATAGCTGCTACTGCTTCCAGAATTTGATCTTTAGTGATAGACATTACAATAGTTCCTAAGAATCAGTGAAAATTTATACGTTAGCAAGTACGAAGGAAAAGAATTTGGCCTTAAGCCGCTTCTTTTGCATCGCGAACAGCAGCCAGAGTGCGGACCAGTTTGCCGGCAGCGGCTTCTTTCATGGTCGACATCAGACGTGCCAGTGCTTCTTCGTAAGTCGGCAGAGTTGCCAGACGGTCAATATTGGCCGCCGTGATCAGCTCACCTTCAAAGGCTGCAGCTTTGACCTCGAATTTTGCATTCGCTTTCGCGAACTCTTTGAACAGACGAGCAGCAGCGCCCGGGTGTTCCATAGAGTATGCAATCAGGGTCGGACCAACAAACGTGTCTTTCAGGATCTCAAACTGAGTTCCTTCAACGACGCGGCGCAGCAGGGTGTTACGAACAACACGCATGTAAACGCCAGCTTCACGACCTGCTTTACGCAGTTCGGTCATTTTATCAACGGTAACGCCACGGGAATCCGCAACAACCGCTGAAAGCGCGCCTTTGGCTACTTCGCTGACTTCAGCAACAATCGCTTGTTTGTCTTGAAGATTTAATGCCATTAGCTTTTGCTCCTGGATTTTTGACCGGAGAAGGATTTCTCCGAACTCACTTCACTTAATCCCGCCGAAACGGGATAAGCGCTGAAACACGGTGAGCAGAATCCAGCTAAGAAAATATTCTTTTTGGTTCTGTCACCGTCTACGCAGGGGATTAAGCGTTGTGCCCGAAAGCACTCAGCTCCTGCGGTCTTGGACGGAGGCCAGGATATGGCCTGGCTCCAACCTAAATTCTTTAAGCGTTTCTGCCTAAGCAGAACAATGGGCGAAAATTCTAGATGAATTTTTCACCCATTTCAAGCAGCAATTAGTTTGCTGCTGCGCTCAGACCAGCCTGGTCAACGGCAACGCCGGCGCCCATGGTGGTAGAGATGCTAACTTTCTTGATGTACACGCCTTTAGCCTGTGAAGGTTTAGCTTTTTTCAGCGCAACCAGCAGAGATTCCAGGTTTTCTTTCAGTTTGTCAGCATCGAAGTCCACTTTACCGATGGTAGTGTGGATGATACCGTTTTTGTCGTTACGATAACGAACCTGACCTGCTTTAGCGTTTTTCACTGCTTCAGCAACGTTAGGAGTTACAGTACCAACTTTCGGGTTTGGCATCAGGCCACGTGGACCCAGAACCTGGCCCAACTGGCCAACAACGCGCATTGCATCTGGAGATGCGATAACAACGTCAAAGTTCATTTCGCCTTTTTTGATCTGGTCAGCCAGATCTTCCATACCTACCAGCTCAGCGCCAGCTGCTTTAGCAGCTTCTGCGTTTGCGCCTTGGGTAAATACAGCTACACGTACTGAACGACCAGTACCGTGTGGCAGAACGGTCGCACCACGAACGTTCTGATCTGATTTACGTGCGTCGATGCCGAGGTTAACAGCAACGTCAACGCTTTCAACGAACTTAGCAGTTGCCAGTTCTTTCAGCAGAGCAATAGCTTCGGTGATGTCGTACTGCTTGGTCGCATCAACTTTGTCACGGATTACGCTCATGCGCTTGGTCAGCTTAGCCATTTCTTAATCCTCTACTACCAGGCCCATGGAACGTGCAGTACCTTCGATAGAGCGAGTCATCGCTTCTACGTCAGAACCAGTCATGTCCGCAGCTTTGGTTTCTGCGATTTCACGTACCTGAGCACGAGTTACTTTACCGACTTTGTCTTTGTTCGGCTTACCAGAACCAGACTTGATGCCCGCTGCTTTTTTCAGCAGTACGGCAGCCGGAGGCGTTTTGGTAACGAAGGTGAAAGAACGGTCGCTGTATACAGTGATAACAACTGGAGTAGGCAGGCCTTTTTCCAGAGATTCTGTTTTGGCGTTGAACGCTTTACAGAATTCCATGATGTTAACACCCTGCTGACCCAGAGCTGGACCAACCGGTGGACTTGGGTTTGCCATACCAGCTGCAACCTGCAGCTTAACGTAGGCTTGTACTTTCTTAGCCATGATATTTCCTCAAATGGGTTATAGCGCCTGATAACCAGGCTCCCCGTGATAATCATTCACACGCTGTTACCAGCGCATAAAAACAAAAGGCGCGAAATTATAGGTAAATTTCGCGCCTTCCGCAAGAGCTAAAAAGTGAACAAAAGGATTAACCTTTCTCCACCTGAGCAAAGTCGAGTTCGACTGGTGTTGCACGACCAAAGATAGAAACAGATACCTTCAGGCGGCTTTTCTCGTAGTCAACTTCTTCCACAACGCCGTTAAAGTCGGCAAACGGACCATCGCTGACGCGTACCATTTCGCCCGGCTCAAACAGTGTTTTCGGACGCGGCTTATCACCAACCTGCTGCAGGCGGTTCATGATCGCATCGACTTCTTTATCGCTGATTGGAGCAGGACGATCGGAAGTACCACCGATGAAGCCCATCACGCGTGGAACGCTACGCACCAGGTGCCAGCTAGCGTCGTTCATCACCATCTGGACTAATACATAGCCTGGGAAGAACTTGCGTTCGCTTTTACGACGCTGGCCACCACGGATTTCAACCACTTCTTCGGTTGGAACCATGACTTCACCAAACAGTTCTTCCATGTTGTGCAGCTTGATATGCTCGTGCAGCGACTTTGCTACGCGAGCTTCAAAACCGGAAAACGCCTGCACGACGTACCAGCGTTTTTTTGGAGCTTCAGACATCTCAGAACCTCAGGCCAGTAATAAACGATACCAGACGGACCAGAATACCATCCAGCCCCCACAAAATCAGTGACATCACGGCGGTAACCGCGGCAACGATTAACGTGGTATGCAGAGTTTCCTGGCGATTCGGCCAGATGACCTTGCGCATTTCGGTTCTTGCTTCACGCGCAAATGCCACTGTTGCTTTGCCTTTCGTCGTCAGCAATGCGATGCCACCTGCCGCCGCAATAATCACCACAACAATCAGCGCGCGCAGCGCTAACATCATGTCACGGAAGTAATAATTGCCTACAATGGCGACAACCAGCAGTACTGCAACAACCAGCCATTTGACTGCTTCCAGGCCGCGTCCGCTTCCTTGAGCTTCGGTATTCGCACTCATAAACCAACCTGCCACAATAATTCAGAAACTATTTTGCCCCGCATGGCGAGGCATCCAAACCGAATGAGCTTTTGGGCATAACTCGGTATCCGACGCCGTAAACCAGAGCCTGTCTCAGCAATGATTATGACCTAAAATCACTGATGAGCCAGGTTCTATGCGACAGCGTGCAAAAAGGGCATCAAATGATGCCCTTTCCATGTGCATTGCGTCAAATGTTATCGTAATTAAGCGATAACTGAAGCAACAACACCTGCACCAACGGTACGGCCGCCTTCGCGGATTGCGAAGCGCAGACCCTGGTCCATCGCGATTGGGTGGATCAAGGTAACAACCATTTTGATGTTGTCGCCTGGCATTACCATCTCAACGCCTTCTGGCAGTTCTACTGAACCAGTTACGTCAGTTGTACGGAAGTAGAACTGTGGACGATAGCCTTTGAAGAACGGAGTATGACGGCCGCCTTCGTCTTTAGACAGAACGTAAACTTCTGACTCGAACTTGGTGTGTGGCTTGATTGAACCCGGCTTAGCCAGAACCTGGCCACGCTGGATGTCTTCACGCTTGATACCACGCAGCAGAACACCACAGTTCTCGCCTGCCTGACCCTGGTCCAGCAGTTTACGGAACATTTCAACACCGGTACAAGTAGACTTAGCAGTGTCCTTGATACCAACGATTTCAACTTCGTCGCCTACTTTAACGATACCGCGCTCAACACGACCGGTTACAACAGTACCACGGCCTGAGATTGAGAATACGTCTTCGATTGGCAGCAGGAACGGCAGGTCGATTGCACGTACTGGGTCTGGGATGTAAGAATCCAGGTGGCCAGCCAGCTCGATGATTTTAGCTTCCCACTCTGCGTCACCTTCCAGTGCTTTCAGCGCTGAACCGTGAACGATTGGCGTGTCGTCGCCTGGGAATTCGTACTGTGACAGCAGGTCACGTACTTCCATCTCAACCAGCTCCAGCAGCTCTTCATCATCAACCATGTCGCACTTGTTCAGGAACACGATGATGTAAGGAACGCCAACCTGACGACCCAGCAGGATGTGCTCACGAGTCTGTGGCATTGGGCCATCAGTTGCAGCAACAACCAGGATCGCGCCGTCCATCTGCGCAGCACCGGTGATCATGTTTTTCACATAGTCGGCGTGGCCTGGGCAGTCAACGTGTGCGTAGTGACGAGCTGGGGTTTCATATTCAACGTGTGCGGTGTTGATGGTGATACCACGAGCTTTTTCTTCTGGGGTGCTATCGATCTGGTCGAATTTCTTAGCCTGGCCACCGTAGGTTTTAGCCAGAACAGTGGTGATAGCTGCAGTCAGAGTGGTTTTACCGTGGTCAACGTGACCGATGGTGCCAACGTTTACGTGCAGTTTAGTACGTTGAAATTGCTCTTTCGCCATGGCGATAATTCCTTACGTTATGCCTTCACGAATCGTGAAGGCATCAATTAACAATTTTAAACCGTAGCTTATTTGCTACGAGCTTCAATAACGGCCTGAGCGACGTTGTTCGGCGCATCATCGTACTTCAGGAACTCCATGGAGTAAGAAGCACGGCCTTTAGTCAGAGAACGCAGCTGAGTAGCATATCCGAACATTTCAGACAGCGGAACTTCAGCGTGAATCTCAACGCCAGTAGCGTTAGATTCCTGACCTTTCAGCATACCACGACGGCGGCTAAGGTCACCGATGACGTCACCAGTGTTCTCTTCTGGAGTTTCTACTTCAACCTTCATGATAGGTTCAAGCAGTACTGGAGTTGCTTTCTTAAAGCCGTCTTTAAACGCAATAGAAGCAGCCAGTTTAAACGCCAGTTCTGAGGAGTCAACGTCATGGTATGAACCGAAGTGCAGACGAACACCCAGATCTACTACCGGATAACCGGCCAGTGGACCAGATTTCAGCTGCTCCTGGATACCTTTGTCAACCGCAGGGATGTATTCACCAGGAATCACACCACCTTTGATGTCGTTGACGAATTCGTAACCTTTAGGGTTAGAACCCGGCTCCAGTGGGTACATGTCGATAACAACATGACCATACTGACCACGACCACCAGACTGCTTGGCGTGTTTACCTTCGATATCAGTAACTTTGTTACGGATAGCTTCACGGTAAGCAACCTGAGGTTTACCGACGTTCGCTTCAACGTTGAATTCACGCTTCATGCGGTCAACGATGATGTCGAGGTGCAGTTCACCCATACCAGCGATGATAGTCTGGTTAGATTCTTCGTCAGTCCATACGCGGAATGACGGGTCTTCTTTCGCCAGACGACCCAGAGCCAGACCCATTTTTTCCTGGTCAGCTTTGGTTTTCGGCTCAACGGCGATAGAGATAACCGGCTCTGGGAATTCCATGCGCTCAAGGATGATGACGTTATCTGGGTCACACAGGGTGTCACCAGTGGTCACATCTTTCAGGCCGATCGCAGCTGCGATGTCGCCCGCACGAACTTCTTTGATCTCTTCACGCTTGTTAGCGTGCATCTGAACGATACGGCCCAGACGCTCACGGTTTGACTTAACCGGGTTGTACACGGTGTCACCAGTGTTAACAACACCAGAGTAAACGCGGAAGAAGGTCAGGTTACCAACAAACGGGTCGGTTGCGATTTTGAACGCCAGCGCAGCAAACGGCTCGCTGTCGTCTGAGTGACGAACAGCCGGAGTGTCTTTACCGTCGTCCAGCATACCGTTAATCGCGGTAACGTCAGTCGGTGCTGGCAGATATTCAACAACTGCATCCAGCATCGCCTGAACACCTTTGTTCTTAAATGCAGAACCACAGGTTACCAGGATGATTTCGTTGTTCAGAACACGCTTACGCAGAGATGTTTTGATCTCTTCTTCAGTCAGTTCTTCACCACCGAAGAATTTCTCCATCAGCTCATCAGAGCCTTCAGCAGCGGCTTCGACCAGCTTCGCGCGCCATTCTTCAGCCAGTTCCTGCATATCAGCTGGGATATCTTCGTAGACGAAGGTTACACCTTGGTCTTCGTCGTTCCAGTTGATTGCTTTCATTTTCACCAGGTCAACAACACCGGTGAATTTCTCTTCTGCGCCGATAGCCAGCTGCAGAGGAACTGGAGTTGCACCCAGACGAACTTCCATCTGGTTAACAACTTTCAGGAAGTTAGCACCCATGCGGTCCATTTTGTTAACGAACGCGATGCGTGGAACTTTATATTTGTTAGCCTGACGCCATACGGTCTCAGACTGTGGCTGAACGCCACCAACTGCACAGTAAACCATTACCGCGCCATCAAGAACACGCATAGAACGTTCTACTTCGATGGTGAAGTCAACGTGTCCTGGGGTGTCGATGATGTTTACGTGGTGTGGTTCGAACTGCTTAGCCATACCAGACCAGTAACAGGTGGTTGCAGCGGAAGTGATGGTAATACCACGTTCCTGTTCCTGCTCCATCCAGTCCATGGTTGCTGCGCCGTCGTGTACTTCACCGATTTTGTGGTTTACACCGGTGTAGAACAGAACGCGTTCGGTAGTAGTAGTCTTACCGGCGTCGATGTGCGCACTGATACCGATGTTACGGTAGCGAGCAATGGGTGTTTTACGAGCCATTTTATTCCTCGGTTTTTCGGACGTTCAAAGTTAGTCGACCCCAGCGGGTTGGCTGTTTGAGCGCCCGCTGGTTGAACAACAACTACGTAACTGTTACCAGCGGTAGTGAGCGAACGCCTTGTTGGCTTCTGCCATACGGTGAACGTCTTCACGTTTCTTAACTGCGGTACCTTTATTGTCCGCAGCATCAGAAAGTTCGTTCGCCAGGCGCAGAGCCATTGATTTATCACCGCGTTTACGAGCAGCTTCAACGATCCAACGCATTGCCAGAGCATTACGACGAACCGGACGTACTTCAACTGGAACCTGATAAGTAGAACCACCAACGCGGCGAGATTTAACTTCCACGGTTGGGCGGACGTTGTCCAGGGCTACTTCAAATGCTTCCAGCTCGTTTTTACCAGAGCGCTGAGCCAGGGTCTCAAGAGCGGTATAAACGATTGATTCTGCAGTAGACTTCTTACCATCTACCATCAGGATATTTACAAATTTAGCCAGCAATTCTGATCCGAACTTAGGATCCGGCAGGATTTTACGCTGACCAATGACGCGACGACGTGGCATGGAAATACTCCGTTGTTAATTCAGGATTGTCCAAAACTCTACGAGTTAAGTTTGACATTTAGGTTAAAACGTTTGGCCTTACTTAACGGAGAACCATTAAGCCTTTGGCTTCTTCACACCATACTTGGAGCGAGCCTGCTTACGGTCTTTAACACCTGAGCAGTCCAGCGCGCCACGAACGGTGTGGTAACGCACACCTGGCAAGTCTTTAACACGACCGCCACGGATCAGGATCACTGAGTGTTCCTGCAGGTTGTGACCTTCACCACCGATGTAGGAGGTAACTTCAAAACCGTTGGTCAAACGCACACGGCAAACTTTACGCAGTGCGGAGTTTGGTTTTTTAGGGGTGGTGGTGTACACACGAGTACATACGCCACGTTTCTGCGGGCAAGCTTCCAGCGCAGGCACGTTGCTCTTTGCAACTTTGCGTACGCGTGGTTTGCGAACCAGCTGGTTAACTGTTGCCATTAAATAGCTCCTGGGTTTAGCTTTTGCTTCGTAAACACGTAATAAATCGCCTCGTAAGAGTACGAGGACGCAGAATTTTAGGGCTGAGTCAAAAGGGTGTCAAGAAATAACCAGGCTTTCCAGCATTACCAGGTCATTTGTTTTGGGTGACCAGCCGTTAATGCAACGAATCCAGTATAGTCGACCCGTTGCACTTCGGTTGAAATTTGAGCAATGAGACCGCGTGCGGTCACATCTTCCTGTAACACGTAGACAGTTGCTGCACTTGCAAGCAGACGTGCTAATGGCGCACTACCTTGCAGGGCAGCGGTCACGCCATCCTGTAGCAGGAGCAAATCATCACCCGGCTGTAGTAACAACAGCAGGCTATCAAGATCGCTCTGCCAGGGTGATTGCATCAGGGTATGTAGCATCTCGTGGCCTTAAAAGCGCAGAATTCGGTCATAGCTGTCGAGTTTAGCGCGTAACGCACTGGCGGCCAGCACTTCCGCTTCCAGCACCCGATCTGAGTCAGCAGAGAAGCCACGGGCCTGAAGAGACTCAAGACAAACATAGCACTGCTCAATGTCGTATAACGCCAATACGCCAAATGTCGCAATATAGTCACGTGCCAGAATGGTAGCAGGCTGTTGGCCTGGGATCAGCTGCAACACACCATCACCGATGAAAAACAGGCCTACATCTTCGCTCAGTGCAGCGGTAGCCAACACGGCGTCCAGCCCTTCCCGTCCGGCACTGCTGCCATGAGGTGCCTGAGTAAAGATAAATGCCACACGATTCATCAGAACTGTACCAGTCTATCGCAGCTTAAGGCGGCCTCAGCCAGTGCGCCCAAACCGCTAAACACAAAACCGGGCTGCAAGTTTGCACCCGCCAGATCCAGACGAGCGGCTTCTTGCTCATCCGTCACACCGCGACGCAGTGCTGCTGCGACACAGATGTTCAGGGCAACGCCCTGCTCCTGGTGCAACGCTTGCCACTCACGTACCAGATCCACTTCATCGCTGGCCGGCGCGGTGAGCTGATTCGCATTCAGCACCCCTTCGCGATAGAAAAATACGCTCTCCAGCTGATGCCCTGCTGCGAGTAAAGCACGTGCAAACAATAGCGCACTGCTGGCGTGCTGTGTGCCATAAGCCGGACCGGTAACCAACAAGGTATAGCGCATCACCTTAGCTACTCCTGGGCATCATCGCTTTTGAACTGGCGAATGTAGAGATAGACCGTATGTTTGGAGATATTCAGGCGGTCTGCAACCTGGTTGATCGCATCTTTGATATCAAAAATACCTTTTTCATACAGGTTAAGCACAATCTGCCGGTTCTTGGCATTGTTGGATACGCTGCGATCGCCGCTGACTTCTTCAATCGTGAACTCGAGAGTTTGTGTCACCAGGTCCTCTACCGAACTGGCAAAGTTAACGCTCGAATCAACCTGCTGCATTTCTGGTGGCATAAACGTGGACATAATCTGCGAGAAAGGCACATCAAGGTTCATATTGATACACAGCAGACCAATTACCCGCTGCTCGCGATTGCGAATGGCAATCGTCACTGACTTCATCAGCACGCCACTTTTCGCCCGAGTGAAGTAAGCGCGTGAGACGTTGCTGTCAGCACCGTGCATGTCGTGCAGCATTCGTAGTGCCAAATCAGTAATTGGCGAGCCGACTTTACGCCCGGTATGTTCACCATTGGCGATCCGTACCGCAGAGCATTTCAGGTCTTCCAGGGAGTGCAGGACAATTTCGCAATGCGAGCCGATCAGCATCGCTAGCCCATCGACGACTGCCTCATAAGACTTAAGAATATCAAAGTCACTGGCAGCAAACGGTCGTTGATCCAGCAAATCAAAATCGCCCGGTTCACCGGGATTAAACGGATTCGACATCAAGAAGATCACCCTAAATGGCTGGAGCCTGTCTCAGCGCAGGGCAGACTCATGATTCAGATAATTGTGCGGGCATTAGTCTGGCAAATGTCGTGCGCATATTCCAGAGCTTTATCAGGGAGAAGCAACGAAAAGGGGCTGGCTGGATGCACATCAAAATCACAAAGAGTGACAGGAGATCGTGATGGCTAGTCGAACATCTGGCAGGAAGAGAAATAACGGGGCAGTTAACCCTGCCCCGCTTGGCAGTTAGCCGGATAAGCAGCTAAAACAGCGCTCTGACTTACTGTGCTTTTTTATCCGCAGCAGCTGGAGCCTGAGTTTTTGCGTCAGCTTTTGGTGCTGGCTTGATGTCCAGCAGCTCAACTTCAAACACCAGAGTAGAGTTAGCTGGAATACCAGGAACGCCATTAGCGCCGTAGGCCAACTGTGGTGGAATTACCAGCTTGATTTTGCCGCCTTTCTTAACGTGCTTCAGGCCTTCGGTCCAGCCTGGGATCACGCCATCCAGACGGAATGACAGTGGCTCACCACGGGTGTAAGAGTTATCAAACTCAGTACCGTCAGTCAGAGTACCTTTGTAGTTCACAACTACAGTGTCACTGTCTTTCGGTGCTTCACCAGTACCTTCTTTCTCTACCTGGTACAGCAAACCGCTTTCGGTTTTCTTCACGCCTTTTTCTTTAGCGAACTTGGCTGCATATGCTGCGCCTTTGTCTGCGTTCTCTTTAGCGTCTTTTTCCTGCTTAGCCTGAGCTGCGCCTTTTACGCGGGCTTCGAAGGCTTGCAGAGTCTGTTCGATCTCTTCATCAGAGAGTTTGCTCTTACCACCGAAAGCATCCTGTACACCAGCGATCAGCTGCTGTTTATCCAGAGTGATGCCCAGTTTTTCCTGTTCCTTCAGTGAGTTGTCCATGTAGCGACCCAATGAAGCACCCAGTGCATAGGCAGATTGCTGATCTTCATTTTTGAAAGCAGCATTCTTTGGTGCCTGTGGCGCAGCCGCCGCAGCTGGCGCATCCGCAGTAGGGGTTGCAGTGGCTTCTGCCGCTGTAGCCAGCGATGCGTTCATCGCTACCGCCAGGGTGGTCGCTAACAATGTGACTTTAAACAGTGATTTCATCCTTTCTCCAAAACCGAAGCCTGTGACCTCGGGAATCATTGCGGAACCTGAGGCCCACACTATAACGGTACGCGGCAGTGGCGAACACTCCCGCAGGGTAATTACCTGGTTAACCTCCGACCTTTTTTGCATCAGGAAGTTTCACCAGAGATGATAACGTAAGGCACGTTTTTCAAGCCCTCCAGGCCAACGCCTGCATAAAAACCAGATGAATCTGTGCTGGAAGACTGCGTACAATCGCACTCATGTCGTAAGTGAGACACCTGATACGAGGAGAAGTCATGCAACAACCAGAGTGGGAGCAGCGTCTGGAAGCGCTGGAGAGTAAGTTAGCCTTTCAGGAGTTGACCATCGATCAACTCAATAACACGGTAGTGCAACACGAACTGGAAATGAGCCGTATGCGTGAGCAGATGCGTTTGCTGCTGGAAAAAGTAAAATCGACGGCACCGTCGATGATTGCTTCTCAGTCAGAAGAGACACCACCGCCACACTACTGATTCAACCCGCCTACTAAGCTGAACACATTTTTAGCGGTTCAGCTTATTTAGCACTTACACCGCCTTGTTCTGTTTTATATTCCAGCCAGATTGTGTTTCTGCGCCTTTACCGCCGGACGTGGTCTGCTCCCAGTAACTCTGTTTTACCTATTCAGCCTGAAACTGATAGCTGATTTTAGGGCTATCGCTATTATGAAACGCGTTATGCATCACATGCGTGAGCATGGCATTTTCCAGCGTAATACGATAATACTCCATCTGCTGCCCTCCAGCCTTACACAGAGAAAGCTCTACCTTGGGAATATGTTTCCCGCTGGATAAAAAGTGGGAAATGGCAGGCGTGGCCTTATCTAAATTAGCGATTACCGTTAGATCTTTATATTGCACCTTTCCCACCCCGCCACCACTTCCTAGCGCTAAATTGGTTGACTGCACAGCACCCCAACTATAAGACTCAATATCAACCCAGCCTTTATGTTTGTCATTTTGCGACTCGCCTTGAATTCCATCAATGCGCAAAAACATGTCCATGATCACAATAACTCCTTAGGATTTTCACAGCGATATTTAAACAATGAGAGATCATTCAACTGAAATAAAAAGATAGCTATACATAGAAACTCATTTATGGTTTTCTTCTGCGGCCCCAATATCCACAAGGAAAAATCATGGACAATTACTGGCAGCAGAATCGATTATCCAGTTATTATCGCACTATGGCAAATGCAGAAGCGAAAGAGTTGAGCCGCGTCGCAAATAGCGCATCACTGATGCATCTTAAAGACGGATTTTTACGGATGCAGTTTCAGGATGAGATCAGCTTATTTATACGAGAACAATTAAATAAACTCAGTTACGCGAAAACCGAAGATGAGTTCCAGGCGTGCTTAAATAAATTAAAATCCGAGAAGGAAAATTTACAAGCAGAAGACAGGATGCTTACATCGGGTGAGGCTAAATTAACGGCATCTGTAAAAGTCGTTGCAACCGAGGAAGGATTCAGCTTTACAATCAATGCAGTAGGTGTTGTTGTCGGATTAGGGCAAGCAATAGTTGGAATGGGGTTATTATTTACTCTAGCGACCCCTGCCGGTGTTGTTGGCGCTGCATACGGCGCTTTACTCGTCATGCATGGCATAAATGATGCCTATGAATCGTATAGAAATATTAGAAATAAACGTAGTGACTCTCGCGGATTCTTAAAGGATAGCTATATGAAATCAGCCAACTTTCTAGGATTTGATGAGCGTATAGGGGAGTTAGCTTATCACGGAGCCACAATGGGCCTCTCATGGTATGGCATGACCAGACTCGTACTAAGACCAGGAACCCTCAGTCTGTTTAATCATATGCCCTCAGACTATGTCAGGCACCTATCTTTAATGTCAAAAGTAGATTTTGGCGGAGAGTTGTTTACAAACCTTATCGCTGCCAAAGGATTGTATGACGGTTTCAATCATGCTGCTTCAAACGAAAACGAAATGCCTTCAATGCCAACCTCGCCATAGGATAAAAGTAAAATACAGGCCCTATGGTAAGCAATGTCAAAACCCAAGGAATTAGAGAGCTCACGTCATTTAAAATATCAAGAATTACGACAATGAAAACAATCACTTGCAGAACGATGAGTATCATGTACCTATAGGAAAATGCATCAATTATAGAAGAGTAAGTCATATACCTCTTGCCTAGATATTGCCTTAACACGGCAATATCTTTCCCACTAAAACCGTTATCCAACAATTTTTTCTCATACTCAAATGCATTCACGCTACACACCTCATACAAAATTCCTTCTCACCAACCATGAGATAAAAAATGCCAGCACTATAGTCCGTTAGCCATTGGCACATAGCACCATTAACCACCCGTACCTTATACAAGACCAAACCCGATATCAAAGTTTGTTATTGTTTAATGGTCACAATTATGATCCACCCCATAAAAAAGAGTAAACAATGCCTAATAGACAGAAAAATCTCACCCCCGAAGTGAATAAACCGCAGAAAACTCTACAGAGTGAGATAAGATCCACCCGGTTTAAGCGCGCTCTCTGTTTTCTTTACGGCATTGCGAGCAGCCTGAAAATATTACTCGAATACGTAACAGGTCAACCCGTCTCTTTATATACGCTATTTAGCTTGGTACTGACGATTAGTGTGGTGTTATACGGTTTTTATCTTTCATCAACCTATAAATATCTGTTAGATGAACAGTTAGCTAATCAGCAGGAGAAAAAAACCGATCCTGAACACGACAAAGCGGAGGGTAGACAGTCAGTCAACTGACTGACTGTAAAGCGGAATCACACGGTGGTTGGATGATGTTGTGCGCCGCCACAAGACGGCGGCGCACTCTGCTACCAGCGGAAATACTTGTTGGTTGAGTGGTAGATCACCCGGTTACTGTTGCTGATATCACTGCCATAGCGGTCGTGTAACGCGAGGTAGATGGCACCTACCGAAAGCAGCCCAAGAAAAATCAGCATCGGCACTTTCTGCGGCAGCCGATAGTTTCCGTTAAACGCATAGGCCAGCACCACGGTGGGAATAAAGAAATAACGCCCCTGAACGCCAACGATCTCCTGCGTGGGGAAAGGTGACCATTGAGCCAGCATCGCCAGGTAGATCAGGATCACCGAAGAGAGCGCAACGACAATCAGCAACACCCCACTACTGCGCTGAGCAATTAACTTCCCTTTAAAGACGGTCACCACCAACGCCAGCGCAAAAATCAACGCGAAAATCACAATCAGCGAGACACGCACCGGCGCATCCAACGCACCGAGAATGCCAATAAAGCTGATGAAGATCATCGCCATGGATTTTATATTGGCAAAGGTGTGCAAGAAGATTGTCGCCACTTGCAGCGGATGTTGGATGTAGTACTTAATCATGGCCGGTGCTTCAATCCCCGGATGCAGCGTGACCAGGGTGTTATGGGTATTTTTCAGGGTATACAGCGTCCAGGCCAGTGCAATCAGCGTGATTAGAACGGTCGCCACCAGGTGGATAGCACGCCGTTGTCGCCACCACAGCCACAGCGGCAGCAGGACCATGGGAAGCAGGTTGATTTTGCTACACAACAGCAGCGTTAGCGCCACGCTGAGCAGGAGTAGATAACGCCCACTCAATGGTTTCTCAGTATTGCTGTTAAGCCGCATAAAGCAGGACATCGCCAGCAGAGCAAGGCTCAACCCCAGTCCATCAATCGTGGGTGAAAATAGCTGATACAGTGACATCGGCAGTAACACTACGACCCACGCCAGCGGTGGGATCGGATAGATGCGCCACGCCCACACAATCAACGCCAGAGAAACGGTAAAAGTAAAAATGGCCGCGAGTTGATAGGTATACCAGAAGTTTAGCCCGGAGAGTTCACCGATCTTCAACGCAATAGCTGCCGGTGCATAGAATAGCGGCAAGTAATAAGAGACATTAGGCATCGCATGGAATGCGGTGCTGCCGGTGAAGGTGACCTGCTTGAGCTGTGCGATGTAATCAGTGAAATTTTGTGGCTGGTAAGTATCAGCGATCTCACTGTACAAACTGTTCGCCTTGTCAGCACCCTGATCAATGCTGCCACCGGTGTTCGGTTCGCCATTCAGTACCCACTCGCCTTGTGCCAGTGCAGCGCTACGTGAAAAGTGGTTAATTTCATCGGGAGAACTTAAGGGCGGTTTTGCCAGCGAAATAAGAAAAAACAGCAGGTAAACGACGATAATCGCCAGCAGTCCACGTAGCGGTGAAAAAGTCTGGGTCATGTTATATCCCTTTTAACTGACGGCAATACGCTTATAGATAAAGGTTCTGGACATGAAGAAGTTTGAGAACATCCCGGCAATACTGCCTACTGCCACCGCAATAACGGGCCAACTGTGCGCCAGAGAGAAGTAATTTATGACTATCATGTAGCAGCCAATATTAATCACGCCACCAAGACACATAAACAGAAAATAGAGCAGAAACTCTTTACTGCGCCGCTGTGAAACCTGTGCCTGAGCAAAGGTAAATGCGCGATTAAGCAGCCAGGTCGCGATCACCGCACAGATAAACGAAATCACTCTGGCGTAATACAGCCCTAACGCCCCTTTCAGCAGGTAAAGCACGCCGGTATCGACCACAAATCCGACGACGCCAACCACGCCAAATTTAAACGCCTCCAGCAGCAGTTGCTTCATCAGAAGTCACGATTCGAAGTTGATAAGTAGAACAGACGCTTGTTCTCCTGACGCCCAATGGTGACGTTATCCAGAATCAGTCCACACGCCAGCGATAAGAACCCTGCCAGCATTAACACCGCCGAAAGCACTGCGGTGGGCAGACGCGGTACCAGGCCGGTACTAAAGTATTGTGCCAATACGGGTAGAAACAGCCCCAGTGAGACGATAAAGAACAGCAGGGAAATCATGCCGAAGAAGAACAGCGGCTTTTCGCGCATGAACAGTCGAATAATTGTGGCAAGGATACGCACTCCGTCTTTATAGGTGGAGAGCTTGCTTTCCGAACCTTCGGGACGTTCGCCGTAAACCGTGGTCACTTCACCATAGGGCATACGCAGTTCCAGCGCATGTACCGTCAGCTCAGTTTCCGTTTCGAAACCACGCGCCAGCGCCGGGAAAGACTTTGCATAACGACGGGTAAATGCACGATAACCAGAGAGCATATCCGTGAAGCGTCCCCCAAAAATCCTGGTCACGCTGGTGGTAAGGAGCTTATTACCAAACTGGTGCCCTGGCCGATAGGCCTTTTCGGCAATCTCGGCGGCAACCCGACGACAGCCAACCACCATATCGAGGCGGTCATCTATCAACTTGTCCACCAGCTTGTGGATCGCACGCGCTTCATAGGTGGCATCACCATCGACCATCACGTAAACATCGGCATTAACCTCAGCAAACATGCGACGCACAACATTGCCTTTGCCTTTCTCGTTAACCGCAATCACCGTGGCACCGGCCGCCTGGGCCTGCTCACGAGTGTTATCGGTTGAGAGATTATCAAATACCCAGATATCCAGCTCCGGCATGGCCGTTCTGAATTCACTAACTACTTGATAGATAGTGGTTGCCTCATTATGACAAGGCACCACTAAAGCAACATGTTTACCACGATAGCGAACATGTTCCTGAATCAGTTCTTCGCTGGCTAAATCAGCGGACACGAGTTTATTTACAGTGAGCATTTAATATCCCTGTACAGGCTAAACTACGTTAATTTTTTGGCGTTCAGTTCTGGAGCAGTGCAAGGAAGTTAAAAACATTTTGTGCGGATCGTCAATAAACTCGCTTTTTTACCGGTCTTTTTAGGAGATTTCGAGTAAATGAATATCAAAAAATAAGAACAAGCTTGCAAGGTAAAATGTAAAAACCAGCTTTATCCTGGCCGATGTAACAATAATAGACTGATATATGAAAAACACACTCAGGATTGAGAATAAAAAAATAATAGAATATTTAATAGATTGTCACAATATCGTCAGAAAATAAAAAATCCCGGCACAATGTCCGGGATTTCAGGCAGCTACGCTAAATAAGCGTGGTGCGAAGGTACTGTATTAGTGGCTGCAGCCACAACCGCCGGTACCACAACCGCCTTGACCGTGGTCATGGTCGTGATCGTGGTCGTGATGATGGCCGTCAGCACCGTGAACGTGGCCGTGAGCCAGTTCTTCAGCCGTGGCTTCACGGATCGCGACAACTTCAACGTTGAAGTTCAGGTCCTGACCCGCCAGCATGTGGTTGCCATCGACAACAACGTGCTCATCTTCCACTTCGGTGATTTCTACTGGAACTGGACCCTGATCGGTTTCCGCCAGGAAACGCATGCCCACTTGCAGTTCATCTACACCCATGAAGACATCTTTTGGTACGCGCTGTACCAGGTTGTCATCATACTGGCCGTAAGCGTCGTTTGCAGTGATATGCACGTCAAACTTATCGCCTACTACATGATTTTCCAGCGCTTTTTCCAGACCAGAAATCAGGGAACCATGACCGTGCAGATAATCCAGCGGTGCACTCACCGGAGACTCATCAACCAACACACCGTCTTCTGTACGTACCTGATAGGCCAGGCTTACTACCAGGTCTTTTGCTACTTTCATGATATCTCCTAACCGTTGAGAACCGATAACCCCGCCTCATTGGTCTATTTTTGCGTGCAATAACACCAACCAGAAAGGTTCGAAACTGAGGAACAGCGCCTCGCCACCTCAGCGTAATGGCGCCGATTGTAGCGGAATTCAATCCCGCTGTAAGTTTAAGCTTAAAAAAAGGTGCGGGATTCCGCTACTCAGGATGGAAAATGCCAATAACCTGCTCGTTTTCCCGAACCTGGCTTTTCGCCTGTTTGTCCGCTTCACGCATCTGGTGGCCGCACTTAACACACTCAACCACATCGACATTATTTTCACGCCACAGTGCCAGAGTATCTTTCTGCTGACACTGCGGGCATACCGCACCGGCAATAAAACGTTTACGCATTTTGCTCTGTCCGAAAGGGTGACCTGCTATCTTGCGATAGCAGGATCTGTACATTACTCATCGTCCCAGCCATCAAGCTGGCGTTTTTCGTGCTGCATTTCCCGCTGGAAGATATCCTCCAGCTCGCGTCTTGCCTCACGCACACGCGAGACTTGAACGCTGTCGCCATGATTTGGCACCAGTTCACGCAGCATACGCATATCCAGGCGGCGGAAGTGCAGCTGTGCCCGCTGCGCCTGATGTGGGTGCATACCCAGAGAAATAAGTGCTTTACGGCCCAGCTCCAGCGCACTGGAGAAGGTTTCACGCGTGAACTGCTGAACACCGGCCTGCAGAAGCTCATGCGCCTCCACACGACCACGCGCCCGCGCCATGATCTGCAACTGTGGGAAATGCTGTTGGCACAGATGCACGATGTTCATGGTGTCTTCCGGCTCATTACAGGTGATCACGATGGACTGGGCGGTTGCAGCGCCCGCTGCCCGCAGCAATTCTAGTTCAGTCGCGTCCCCATAATAGACCTTATAGCCGTACTTGCGCATCAGGCTAACCGCACTGATGTCACGTTCCAGTACGGTAATACGGGTATTATTCGCCATGAGCAAGCGCCCAACGACCTGACCGAAACGGCCAAAGCCGACCACAATCACCTGCGGCGCATCATCTTCCACATAGTGTTTCTCATCGCTGTCTTCCGTTTCATTGAAGCGGCGCGCCAAAATGCGATCGATGCCCTGCATGACCAGCGGCGTGGTCATCATTGAGAGCGTGACGGTGACTAACAGCAGCGGGAGTTGGTCACCGGTAAACAACTTGACCGAAGAGGCAGCAGAGAACAGGACAAAGGCAAACTCGCCCCCCTGACTCAGCACCCCGGCAAACTGCAAACGTTCAGAGCTGCGCATGCCATAAATGCGTGCAAGGACGTACAGCACCAGCGTTTTCACTACGACCAGCAGCAGCACACCCACCAGGATTTCCACGATGTGGGTATAGAGCACGCCCAGGTTTAGCGCCATACCAACCGAGATAAAGAACAAGCCAAGCAGCAGGCCTTTAAACGGCTCAATCGCAACTTCCAGCTCATGGCGGTATTCGCTTTCCGCCAGCAGGATGCCTGCGATGAAGGTTCCCAACGCCATGGAAAGCCCGAGAGTGTCCATAAACAGCGCCGAACCCAATACCAGCAGCAGTGCGGCTGCTGTGAAGACTTCACGCACGCCAGAAGCGGCGATGTAGCGCAGGATGGGACGTAACAGATAGCGCCCTCCCACCAACATGCCGGCAAAGGCCAGCACTTTCATCCCCAGTTTCATCCAGTCGAACTGGCCGTTGTCTCCACCTGCCAGCAGCGGCACCAGCGCCAATGCGGGAATCACGGCCAAATCCTGGAACAACAGTACCGAGAAGCCAAGCTGGCCCGATTCACTGCGGTTCATGCCTTTGTCGCGCATCAGTTGCAGCGCCATCGCCGTCGAGGACATTGCCAGTCCGATACCGCCAATCACCGCGGCCTGCCAGGCAAAATGGCTGAGCCAGAGAATCACCCCAAGCAGCGCTGCCGAAATGATCACCTGCGCGGCACCCACGCCAAAAATAGAACGTCTTAGTGCCCAAAGCTTCGAGGGGTTAAGTTCCAGTCCGATGATAAACATCAGGAACACCACGCCAAGCTCGGAGAAGTGCAGGATCTCTTCTACATCACTGATAAAGCCCAGCCCCCAAGGACCGATAGCGATGCCCGCCAGCAGATAGCCCAGTACGGCGCCAATCCCCAGGCGCGCTGCCACTGGCACAATCAGAACCGCAGCAACCAGATAGATCACCCCGGCCGTGAGTAACGTTTGTCCTTCCATTACACGCCTCCCTGTGGCAGTGGAGATGAGAGCCAGTCGCCATAGGCGCTCGCAAAGTTTTTCATGACTTCCGGCTGCTGTCGCCGTGCCCAGTAGATCACCATCGGCGTCATCCAGTGCATACGACACATCTGCGCGGTAAGTTCAAACGGGCGCATAACTTCCGTCATCGGGTAGCGATTCAGGCCATCCTGATGATAAGCCGTTTCCGGCTCCCCGGTCGTGATGACGCTGCGCCAGTATTTGCCCGCCAGCGCATTCCCGTCAGTGCCGCTGGCAAAGCCGCGCGACAAGACGCGATCCAGCCACTCTTTGAGCAAAGCCGGGCAGCTGTAGGTATAGAGCGGGTGCTGAAACACAATAATGTCATGCTCACGCAGCAGCTGTTGTTCATGGTGAACATCAATAAAGAAGTCGGGATAGTGTGCATAGAGATCGTGCACAGTAACGTGCTCCAGTCCCATTGCCGGTTGCAGCAAAACCCGATTTGCAATCGAATCCTGTGATTCCGGATGGGCGTAAAGCAGCAGGATTTTTGGTGGCTGCGGCATAGCTTCCCCTTCCAGGGCGTCGTCATGGCGTGACTTTTCCGCTACCATGCTCGACGCAGTATTTATCTGTACCCCAATAGTTCACGCTGCAGGAAAGCGGCGAGGCAGCAAATCCCTGAAAGAGTCGGGATTAAGTAAAGCAAGCCAACGCGCCCGGAGCGTGATTTCTGGCGGGTATTATTATGGTGCGTGTAAATTAACATATTCTGACTATGCGGCGCTTATGATTGTCTTCTCCTCGTTACAAATTCGCCGTGGCACTCGCGTCCTGCTCGATAACGCCTCCGCCACGATCAATCCAGGGCAAAAAGTTGGCCTGGTCGGTAAAAATGGCTGCGGTAAATCGACGCTGCTGGCCTTGCTTAAAAATGAAATCAGCAGTGATGCCGGTAGTTTCTCTTTTCCTGCTAACTGGGCATTGGCCTGGGTTAACCAGGAGACGCCAGCGCTGAGTAAAGCTGCGCTAGAGTATGTTATCGACGGCGATCGCGAATTTCGTCAGCTGGAATCCGAATTAGCCCACGCAAATGCAGAAAATAATGGCAATGCCATCGCCCTGCTGCACGGTAAGCTGGAGGCCATTCAGGCGTGGAGTATTCATGCTCGCGCCTCCAGCCTGTTACACGGTCTGGGTTTCAGTAATGAGCAACTCCAACGCCCGGTAAGCGATTTTTCCGGTGGCTGGCGTATGCGTCTGAACCTGGCACAAGCCCTGATTTGCCGTTCAGATTTGCTGCTGCTTGATGAACCGACGAACCACCTCGATCTCGATGCCGTTATCTGGCTGGAGCGCTGGCTGAATAACTACACCGGCACGCTGATTCTGATTTCCCACGATCGCGATTTTCTCGATCCGGTTGTCGATAAGATTCTACATATCGAACAGCAAACGATGGTTGAATACACGGGCAATTACAGTTCATTTGAACGTCAGCGTGTCGCAAAACTGGCCCAGCAGCAGGCATTGTTTGCCCAGCAGCAGGAGAAGGTGGCGCATCTCCAGAGTTATATCGACCGTTTCCGCGCCAAGGCGTCAAAAGCGAAACAGGCACAAAGCCGCATCAAGATGCTGGAGCGGATGGAGTTGATTGCGCCAGCTCACGTAGATAATCCGTTTAGTTTTAGTTTCCGCGCCCCAGAGAGTTTACCCAGCCCATTGCTGAAGATGGAGAAGGTGACCGCCGGTTATGGCGAGCGAATTATTCTTGATGCCATTAAGCTGAATTTGGTGCCAGGTTCGCGCATTGGTCTGTTAGGCCGTAACGGCGCAGGTAAATCGACGCTGATCAAACTGTTAGCGGGAGAGCTGGCTCCGCTCAAAGGTGAGACGGGTCTGGCAAAAGGCATTAAGCTCGGCTACTTCGCTCAGCATCAGCTTGAGTTTTTACGTGCTGATGAAACACCGTTGCAGCATCTTGCCCGTATTGCGCCGAAGGTTCTGGAGCAGCAGCTGCGCGATTACCTCGGCGGTTTTGGCTTCCAGTCCGATAAAGTCAATGAAGTGACCGAGCGTTTTTCCGGCGGTGAGAAGGCCCGCCTGGTGCTGGCATTGATCGTCTGGCAGCGGCCAAACCTGCTGTTACTGGATGAACCGACCAACCACCTCGATCTGGATATGCGTCAGGCACTGACCGAAGCGTTGATTGATTTCGAAGGCGCTCTGGTTGTGGTCTCGCACGATCGTCATCTGTTGCGTGCCACCACCGACGACTTGTATCTAGTGCATGATGGTAAGGTCGATATGTTCGAGGGCGATCTGGAGGATTATCAGCAGTGGCTGAGCGATCTGCAGAAGCAGCAGGCGCAACAGGATGCTGCCCCACGCCAGGATAACGCCAATAGCGCTCAGGCACGTAAAGATCAGAAACGCCGTGATGCCGAGTTACGCGCGCAGACTCAGCCGTTGCGCAAAGAGATCGAGAAGCTGGAGAAGCAGATGGCAAAATGGCAGAGCCAGTTGAATGATGCCGAGCAGCAGCTTTCTGACAGCGCCATTTATGAGCAAGCGCGCAAAGCCGATCTCGCGCAGGCGTTACAGCTTCAGGCCAGTGCCAAATCGTCTCTGGAAGAGACTGAAATGGCATGGCTGGATGCGCAAGAACAGCTCGAAGCCATGCTGGCTGCGGAGTGATGCTTTAGATTTTCCCTCACCCTCTCCAAAGAGAGAGGGTGTATAAATCAAAACGGCGTATCGCCCAGCACCGTTGCGCGGTGCATGATACGGCGCGCGGGAGAGTAATCTGCGGTGGCGTAATGCTGCGTAATACGGTTATCCCAGATAGCGACATCCCCTTCACGCCAGCGCCAACGCACCTGAAACTCGGGTTTGGTAATGTGCGCAAACAGGAAATTCAGAATCGCCTCACTCTCTTTTTGATTCAGACCAACAATCCGGGTGGTAAATCCTTCGTTTACAAACAACGCTTTCTTACCACTCACCGGGTGAGTACGAATCACCGGATGCGTCACTGGCGGGTTCTTATCCACCGCGAGTTGCAAACGCTGACGCTCCGCCTCGGTTTTACGGTACTTATACTCCTGGAACGACTTGCGAATATCGTGCTCTGCCTGCAAGCCATTCAGCAAGGTTTTGAACGGCTCAGACAGCGCATTATAGGCCGCAATATTGCTGGCCCACAGCGTATCGCCGCCGTTCTCGGGCAGCAGCCGGGCAGCCAACACGGCAATCGCCGGAGGCGTATTGATAAATGTCACATCGGTGTGCCAGTTATCGTTGTCGGGGGGATTATTGTCATCGGTATCCAACACGATAATCTCCTCCACGCCTTCGGCATGGGGATAGATGGGATGGATATGCAGATCGCCAAAACGGGCAGCGAAAGCACGCTGCTGCTGCGGTGTTATCGTCTGGTCGCGCAGAAACAGTACCTGGTGACGTAGCAAGCCATGATAGAGCTGCTCAAACTGAGCATCGCTTAACGGGCGGCTCAAATCCAAATCATTCACCTGAGCGCCAATGTGCGGGCCCAGCGCGGTCAGAGATACTTTCTCACTCATTGCTGCTCTCCATTCCACGGGGTCAAACGGCGCTGTAACGCTCGCAGCCCCAACTCTAACGTAATTGCGATAACTGCAATCACCAGGATGCCCGCCAGGACCACATCGGTCGCGAGAAACTCACCGGCTGACTGCACCATAAAACCTAACCCACGCGTTGCACCTATCAGTTCAGCGGCCACCAGGGTTGACCAACCTACCCCCAATCCGATGCGTAATCCGGTCAGGATCTCCGGCAGTGCGCCGGGTAAAATTACAAAGCGTAAGACCTGCCAGCGGCTGGCACCCAAAGCACGGGCAGCACGAATGCGTACCTGTTGGGCATTCTTGACGCCCGCCAGGGTGGACAACGTCACCGGCGCAAAAATCGCCAGATAAATCAGTAAAATCTTCGATGTTTCGCCAATGCCAAACCAGATCACCATCAGCGGTAAATACGCCAGTGGCGGCACCGGGCGGTACAGCTCAATTAATGGATCAAGTAAACCGCGAATGGTCGGGCTCAGGCCCATCGCAATGCCCACGGGCACCCCAATCAGCGCGGCGGCCAGTAAGGCAATCACCATACGAAACAGGCTGGCGGAAAGGTGCTGCCATAGCGTGGCATCCATAAAGCCCTGGGGGCTGGCGACCATATACAATTTCGCCAACACTTGTTGCGGTGGCGGCAAGAAAATCGGAGCGACTAATCCCAGTGCCGTAATTGCCCACCACACCAGGACCAGCAGCACCAGGCTCAAAAAACTCAGGCTTAACTGACGGGAAAAAGGCCAGCGCACCCCACGGCGTGCCGTCTGGGTTTTATCGATTACCGCACTCATATGAACGCCTCACGTTGAGAAAACACCTGATTCAGGACATATTCCCGGCGCTCAATAAATGCCGGATCGGACTTGATGCTGCGGCACGGCTCACCGGCGGCAAAGCGCTGCCCAAAGTCCAGACGCAGGCGCTCGGCCACCCGACCCGGCCCCGGCGACAGCAGCACCAATTCGCTCGCCAGAAACACCGCTTCTTCAATGTCGTGCGTAATTAACAAAATCTGCTTTCCGCTATCGCGCCACAGAGTCAGGAGCAGCGTTTGCATCTGCTCACGCGTAAACGCATCCAGTGCGCCAAACGGCTCATCCAGCAACAACAGCTGAGGATCGGTCGCCAGCGCACGAGCAATGCCCACTCGCTGGCGCTGTCCACCAGACAGCTGCCAGATAAAACGTTGTTCCGCCCCTTCCAGGCCCACCTGCTTGATCAACCGCGTGGCGGTACGATGACGTTCAGCCCGGCCGACACCCGCAAGTTGCAGTCCAAAGGCAACGTTATCGATCACATTACGCCACGGCAGCAGGCCCTCATTCTGGAATACCACCCCACGCTCTGCGCCCGGCCCCTGAACCGTCTTTCCTTCCAGGGTAATGCTGCCGGACTCCACCGGTAAAAACCCGGCGATCAGATTCAGCAAGGTTGTCTTACCGCATCCGGACGGCCCCAGCACCACCATAAGTTCACCGTTGCCCAACTGCAGATTGATATCCTGCAACGCAGCCTGACCGGCATAACGCGCACTGAGATGGTTGATGCTGAGCATACTCGTCCCCTTATTTCTTAATCAGCGGCGCCACGAAACGTGAGGTCACGTACTGGCTGTAATCACTGGCGGCATCAGGCACTTTGCCCTGCTCCTTCAGGAACTGCGCCGTATCCACAATCGCTTTATCCACCGGTTTGCCCAACTGCTCAACCTGCTGTTCAGCCGTCAGATAGGTGTTACCTTTTACCAACCCTGGGACGTCTGCTTCGGGTACACCACTCAGGCGAGCCAACTTCTGCAGATACTCGGGCTGCTTGAGCCAGGCTTCTGGGTTATTCAGATAAGCCTGCTGTGCTTCAATCGCACTGCGGGCAAACGCCGTCACCACTTCAGGGTGCTTCTGCGCGAAATCTTTGCGCACTACCCAGACATCCAGCGTTGGGGAACCCCATTTGCCCACTTCAGAGGAGTCAGTGAGTACATTGCCGGTTTTCTCCAGCTCGTTAACCGCCGGAGACCAGACGTAAGCGCCATCGATATCACCACGCTGCCAGGCCGCATTGATCGCCGCAGGCAACAGATTGATCAGCTGTACCTGGCCCGGCTTAATACCCCAGTGCTTCAGGGCGGCCAGCAGGCTGTAATGGGAAGTGGAGATGAAAGGCACGGCAATCTTCTTGCCGATAAGGTCTTTAGGGGAAGTGATCGACTTCTTCACGACCAGGGCTTCAGAACTGCCAAGCTGTGAGGCCAGCAAGAAGGCTTCAATCGGTAACTTCTGCGTTGCCGCTACTGCCAGCGGACTCGAACCGATATTACCAATTTGTACATCGCCGGAAGTCAGCGCCTGTAGTACACCGACGCCGCTATCGAATTTGCGCCACTGGACATTTGCCCCGCTCTCTTTTGCGAAAGTGCCATCAGCCTGTGCCACCTTCGCAGGCTCAGCCGACGTTTGGTAGGCAACGGTGACATCCACTTTTTCCGCGTTAGCGTGCAGTGTCACCAGGGCCAGTGCTGTGGCCAGAAGAGTCAAACGTGTTGCTGCCATGATATTCACCCCATCGATTCTTATGATAGATGCAGTGTCACAAGCGGCAGAAATTTCATAAAGGAATAAAAAATTATCCCTAATAGGAATTAGTTCTTAGATCATTGGCGGCAAAACACATGCAAAAAGCGCAAAAAAGAGGCGGCAAAGGAGAAATATGCAGGGCAGTTGAGCCTACCCTGCGAAGTGCGCGGTAAAACAGGAAGTTAGAGCCAGATTAAAATCACGCAGGCTGCGGTCAGTAATCCCATGGCGAGGTTAAACACGCGCCAGGCGCGGGGGCTGTGTAACAGTCGGCCAATCATGCTGCCAAACCCTAACCAGGCAATACCCGCCACCAGATTCACCAACACCATGGCAAAACTAATCGCAATAACCGAACTACGCCAGGCATCGCCGGTCAGACTAAAACTCGCCACGGCACCCAATGCCATAAGCCAGGCTTTAGGGTTGATTAACTGCAGCAATCCGCCCTGCCAGAAAGGCATTGGCGAGGTTGGGCCAGTACCGGCTTCCAGGGTTTCGTATTCTGCGGTTGCAATTTTCCAGGCCAGCCATAGCAGATAAAGACTACCCGCAACTTTCAAAAACAGGTGTAATGAGGGATAGAGTAAGATCAAACCGCCAACGCCGAAGGCAACCAGCATCAACATGATCTGCATGCCGATCATGATGCCAATCATTAGCGGGATTGATCGGAGGAAGCCAAAGTTGGCACCGGAGGCCGTAAGTAACATATTATTAGGCCCCGGGGTAATAGCGGCAACCCACAAAAAGCCCAACATAGACAAGAAAAGACTTAATTCCATGAAATGGGTGCTCCTCACCCTAACCCAGCTACAGGTGCTATGAATCAGAACAGCATAGAAGCCGTGAATTTTACACCACTCGCCGGCTTGCACAATCCACATCTACAGACCTTGCTGCCGCGCCTGCTCCGCCGTCGTGTCCATCTTAAACCACACTGGCAAAGGCTCGATTTGCCCGATGGCGATTTTGTCGATCTTGCGTGGAGTGAAGATCCCCAAGGTGCAAAGCATAAACCCCGCGTAGTACTGTTTCATGGCCTGGAGGGCAGCATTCGTAGCCCGTATGCGCACGGACTGATGCAGGCCTGCCAGCAGCAGGGGTGGCTGAGCGTCGTGATGCATTTTCGCGGCTGTAGCGGCGTCCCTAACCGCCTGAATCGTATTTATCACTCTGGTGAAACCGAAGACGCACGTTTTTTCCTTAACTGGCTGCGCAGCACCTGGGGCGAAGTGCCTACTGCCGCCATTGGTGTTTCGCTCGGTGGCAATATGCTGGCCTGCCTGCTGGGAGAGCAACGGGGCGATATCCCCCTGGAGGCGGCGGTTGTCATCTCTGCGCCCCTGGAGCTGGAACCGTGCAGCGTTAAACTGGAGAGCGGCTTCTCACGCTTCTATCAGTATTACCTGCTGACTCAGCTGAAAAAAAATGCGCTGCGTAAACTGCGCGCCTGGCCAGACTCCCTACCGGTGGACCTACTGCAACTCAAAGGCTTCCGCCGTCTGCGCGACTTTGATGATGCGGTCACTTCGCGCGCGCACGGCTTTGTCGATGCCGGTGATTACTACCGCCGTGCCAGTGCCATGCCATTGCTAAAGCAGATCGAAACGCCGCTGCTGATCATTCATGCTAAAGACGATCCCTTTATGACCGATGCGGTGATCCCCAGCCATGAACAGCTATCGGCCAGCACCACTTATCAACTCACCACTCACGGCGGCCACGTTGGCTTCGTTGGCGGTAGCCTGCGTCGTCCACAAATGTGGCTAGAGCAGCGGGTGCCGCAGTGGCTTACTCCCTGGCTGGAAGCAACAACATGATTATTCCCTGGCAGCAAATTGACCCAGATACCCTGACGAACCTGATTGAAAGCTTTGTGCTGCGCGAAGGCACAGACTACGGCTTACAGGAACGCAGCCTGACACAAAAAGTGGATGATGTGCGCCGCCAGCTGGCAAGTGGTGAGGTGGTTCTGGTGTGGTCAGAACTGCACGAAAGCGTCAATATTATGCCTCGCTCTGAGTTTCGTGGCGGATAGCATCCGCCCGCATTTCGTGTTAACAATGCACATCGTCTGACTTAACAGGGAATCCATTTATGTCTGCCAGGCATCCGATTATCGCCGTGACCGGTTCCAGTGGCGCAGGCACAACCACCACCAGCCTCGCCTTTCGCAAGATTTTTCAGCAGCTACAGCTACAGGCCGCCACGCTGGAAGGGGATAGCTTCCATCGCTTTACTCGCCCTGAAATGGACATGGCGATCCGCAAAGCGCGCGATATGGGTAAACACATCAGCTATTTCGGCCCAGAGGCCAACGACTTCGGCTTACTGGAAAGCACATTCGCCGAATATGGCCGCAGCGGTCAGGGGCAATCGCGTAAGTATCTGCATACCTATGATGAAGCCGTACCCTGGAACCAGGTGCCAGGCACCTTTACGCCGTGGCAGCCGCTCCCGCAAAACACCGATGTCCTGTTTTATGAAGGATTGCATGGTGGCGTGGTCGCACAGAATCACGACGTTGCCGGGCAGGTGGATTTACTGGTTGGAGTCGTCCCTATCGTTAACCTGGAGTGGATTCAAAAGTTGATCCGCGATACCAGCGAGCGCGGCCACTCGCGCGAAGCCGTGATGGAGTCCGTGGTGCGTTCGATGGAAGACTACATTAACTACATCACCCCACAGTTCTCACGCACGCACATTAACTTCCAGCGCGTGCCCACTGTCGATACCTCAAACCCGTTTGCAGCGCGAGAAATCCCCTCACTGGATGAAAGTTTTGTCGTGATTCATTTCCGCGACCTGGAAGATATTGATTTCCCCTATCTGCTGGCGATGATTCAGGGCTCGTTTATCTCGCACATTAATACGTTGGTCGTACCGGGCGGCAAAATGGGGCTGGCAATGGAGCTGATCATGACGCCGCTGGTGCAGCGTCTGATGCAAGGTCGAGGTGTGGCTTAAGCCGCAATCACTTCATAGCTGTGGGTTATTTCTACACCTTTGCCGAGCATAATCGCCACTGAGCAGTACTTCTCGGCAGAGAGATCCACCGCCCGCGCTACCGCTTTATCACTGAGATCTTTACCAGTGACGATAAAGTGCAGATTAATATGGGTGAAAATACGCGGTGCTTCTTCACGGCGTTCTGAGGTCAGCTTCACTTCGCAATTGCTCACGTCATGACGCCCTTTTTGCAGAATGGAAACCACGTCGATGGCGCTACATCCGCCTGCGGACATCAGCACCAGTTCCATTGGGCTTGGCGCTTTATCGCCGGAATTCCCGTCCATAATAATCTGATGGCCTGAAGAAGACTCACCGAGAAAGGTCAGCCCCTCTACCCACTTTACTCTTGCCTGCATGCTACTTACTCCAGAGGTCGATTTGCCGCCAGAGTACGCCTCTCCCTGACAAACAGCAATCGCCTCCGAACCAAGACCCGCCTCGTTGCAGCTGAAGCGAGACAACACAAGACAGTCGGCAAAAGCTGTGCTACAAACAGAGATGAAAATATTTTTCGTCACATAAAGGCGAAAACGGGGCGGTGCTTATATTTCCCCGACATAATTTCCAATACTGGAAAACGGTTGATGATTTCAACGCCTGTCAGGGCTACCCTCCCTGTATTTTGGGCACGATTACAATAGAGGATGATCGCGAATGGTTCTCGGCAAACCGCAAACAGACCCTACACTCGAATGGTTCCTGTCCCATTGCCATATTCACAAATACCCATCCAAAAGCACCCTGATTCATCAGGGCGAAAAGGCGGAAACGCTTTACTACATCGTTAAAGGTTCTGTCGCCGTTCTTATCAAGGACGAAGAAGGGAAAGAGATGATCCTCTCTTATCTCAACCAGGGCGACTTTATCGGTGAGCTTGGCCTGTTTGAAGAAGGTCAGGAGCGTAGTGCCTGGGTTCGGGCTAAAACAGCCTGTGAAGTCGCTGAAATTTCTTATAAGAAATTCCGTCAGTTAATTCAGGTAAATCCAGATATTTTAATGCGCCTCTCTTCTCAGATGGCGCGTCGCCTGCAGGTGACTTCAGAGAAAGTCGGTAACCTTGCTTTCCTTGATGTGACCGGGCGTATTGCTCAGACGCTACTCAACCTGGCGAAACAACCCGATGCAATGACCCATCCAGACGGTATGCAAATTAAAATTACCCGTCAGGAAATCGGGCAAATTGTTGGCTGCTCGCGTGAAACGGTCGGGCGCATTCTGAAAATGTTGGAAGATCAGAATTTGATCTCCGCGCACGGCAAAACCATCGTCGTTTACGGCACCCGCTAATATTTTCTGATTTACGGCGCGAGGCTCTCCTCGCGCCGTCATTATTTATGATGAGCTGATGTGGCGTCGAATCATCTATCACCCCGAAGTTAACTATGCCCTGCGCCAGACGTTAGTGCTGTGCTTGCCTGTGGCCTTGGGCTGGCTATTTGGCGATCTGCAAAAAGGCCTGCTTTTCTCGCTCGTGCCTGCCTGTTGTAACATCGCTGGCCTTGATACTCCGCATAAACGCTTCTTTAAACGTCTGATCGTCGGCGGTAGCCTGTTTGCCAGCGCCAGCCTGCTGATGCAATTTTTGCTGTTAAAGAATGTGCCGCTACCTGCCATTCTGTTTGCGCTTCCGTTGCTACTCGGCGTCTTAGGGGAGATCAGCCCACTGCATGCCCGACTGCTTCCCGGCACACTGATTGCGGCTATTTTTACCCTCAGCCTGATTGGCCGCCTGCCGATCTGGGTTCCCCCGCTGCTCTATATTGGCGGGACATTATGGTACGGCTTATTCAACTGGCTCTGGTTCTGGCTGTGGAAAGAGCAGCCGCTGCGGGAGTCCCTCAGCCTGCTGTACCGCGAACTGGCAGACTACTGCGATGCTAAATATACCCTGCTGACCCAGCTCACCGATCCGGAAAAGGCGCTGCCGCCGCTGTTGGCTCGCCAGCAAAAAGCCGTCGATTTGATGAATACCTGCTATCAGCAGATGCACATGCTGGCCGCCAGTCGCAACAACAGCCACCAACGTCTGAAGCGGGCGTTTCAGGTCGCACTGGATTTACAGGAACATATCTCCGTCAGCCTGCATCAGCCTGAAGAGGTGCAGAAACTGGTCGAGCAGAGTCATGCTGAAGCGGTTATCCGCTGGAATGCGAAAACCATCTCTGCCCGCTTGCGCCTGCTGGCCGATGACATCCTTTACCATCAGCTACCAGACCGCTTTAACATGGATAAACAGCTGGGCGCGCTGGAAAAGATCGCCCGCCAACATCCGGGCAATCCGGTTGGAAGCTTTTGCCTCTATCACTTCAACCGGATTGCCCGGGTACTGCGCACCCAAAAACCGCTCTATTCCCGAGACCTGATGGCAGATCGCCAGCGCCGTCTGCCACTGTTACCTGCGCTGCGTAGCTACCTGTCGTGGCGCTCCTCAGCGCTGCGCACCGCCGGACGCTTTGCCGTGATGCTGATGTTTGGTGCCAGCCTGGGGCTACTGTTCAATGCCCCCAAACCTTACTGGATTCTGATGACCATCATGTTCGTCAGCCAGAATGGCTATAAAGCCACCCAGGTCAGGATTCAGCACCGGGCTGCGGGTACGTTTGCCGGTTTGGTGATTGCCGCCGCCAGCCTTCACTTTGCGGTTGCGGAGTCGCTGGTGCTACTGACCATGCTGGTGATTACCTTTGTCAGCTACCTGTTCACCCGCAAGTTTTACGGCTGGTCGATGATTGGCTTTACGGTAACGGCGGTGTATTCGCTGCAACTGCTGGCGCTCAACGGCGCACAGTTTTTACTCCCGCGCCTGCTGGATACGCTGGCCGGTTGTCTGATTGCGTTCGCTGGCATGATTTGGCTGTGGCCACAGTGGCAAAGCGGCCTGCTGCGGCAAAATGCGCATGACGCGCTGGAAGCCGATCAGGAAGCCCTGAGGATGCTACTGGGGCCGGAACAGAGCGCGGAAAAACTGGCTTATCAACGGGTCAAAGTTAACCAGGCCCATAACTCCATGTTTAACTCGCTTAATCAGGCGATGCAGGAGCCGGGCTTCAATGCGCAGTACCTCAAAGACATGCGATTGTGGGTAACGCACAGCCAGTTCATCGTTGAGCATATCAACGCCATGACCATTCTGGCGCGTGAACACACCATGCTGCCACCCGCCATGGCCGAACGTTATCTACAGTCTTGCGAAATTGCCTTGCAGCGCTGCCAGCAGCGACTGGAGTATGAAGGCCCAGGACAGCAAAACAACGTCATGAGCGAAGCAGAAAACATCAATGAAGGGGCAATGACGGTGCTCGAGCTGCACGTGAAGCGCATCATCGGCCACCTCAATGTGATGCACACCATCTCATCACTGGCCTGGAGCCAACGGCCGCACCACGGCCACTGGCTGCTGCCGCTGCTGCGTAAACGCCAGGATAATCAGCAATAAAAATGCCAGCACAAGGCTGGCATTGCTAACGCGGTAGACGCGGAATCAGGCAAACAACACTTTCTCGATGGCGCGGGCGAAACGTGCCATGCCTTCTTTGATGTCTGCGCTCTCAATCACCAGCGAAGGCGCAAAGCGGATCACATCGGTGCTGGCAGTCAGGATCATCACCCCTTCTGCGGCTGCGGCATTGAGAATATCGCGCGCGCGGCTGGCATATTCTGGTTTCAGCACCGCACCAATCAGCAGCCCTTTACCGCGAATGCCGTTAAACACGTGCAGTTTGCTGTCGATCTCATTCAGGGCAGCAACAAACTCCTCGCGCCGTGCCTCTACGCCGTTCAGCACTTCTGGCGTGTTGATAATATCCACGGCGGTTTCAGCAATTGCACACGCCAGCGGGTTGCCGCCATAAGTGGTGCCGTGTACGCCTGGTGCCATAACTGACGCGATTTCATTGGTGGTTAACATCGCGCTGACCGGGAAGCCGCCGCCCAGGGCTTTTGCCGTGGTCAGGATATCCGGCTTAACGCCGTAATGCTCATAGGCAAACAGCTTACCGCTACGGCCCATCCCGCTCTGAACTTCATCCAGCACCAGCAGTGCCTGATGCTCATCACACAGCGCACGCAGGCCCTGAATAAATTCGGGTGTTGCTGGCATCACGCCGCCTTCACCCTGGATTGGCTCAACAACAATCGCGCAGGTGTGGTCGTCGATGACCGCTTTAACTGCTTCCAGATCGTTGAACGGCACATGGACGATATCTGCCGGTTTTGGTCCAAAGCCATCGGAGTACTTCGGCTGTCCACCGACAGAAACGGTAAACAGCGTGCGGCCGTGGAACGCGTTATGGAAGGCAATAATTTTCGTTTTGTAGGCGTGGTGCTTTTTAAACGCGTAGTAACGAGCCAGCTTAAATGCGGCTTCGTTGGCTTCAGCACCGGAGTTAGCGAAAAACACGCGATCGGCAAAGGTGGCCGCGATAAGTTTGCTGGCAAGGCGTAACGCTGGCTCATTGGTGAACACGTTGCTGGTATGCCACAGCGTTTCGCCCTGCTTTTTCAGGGTTTCCACCAGTGCCGGATGGCAATGGCCCAACGCCGTCACGGCGATGCCGCCGGAGAAATCAACGTACTCTTTACCCTGCTGATCCCAGACGCGGCTGCCCTGCCCTTTCACCGGCACAAATTGCGCTGGTGCATAAACAGGCAATATAACGTTATCGAAAGTTTCCCGCGTTACCGCAATTTTATCCGTTGCCATTGACGACCTCATGTGATGAATGGTTGTGGCGAAGTGCAATTCTAGTCAGTAAATATGAATAATAAATCACTTAAAGGCAAACAGAACTTCACTGCCGCAGGAAATTACGCAGCAGCTGATGCCCCTGTTCACTCAGAATACTTTCCGGGTGGAACTGCACGCCTTCCAGCGGCAACGTACGGTGCCGTAATCCCATGATCTCATCCTGCTGTCCATCGCGTTCACTCCACGCAGTGACGACGAACTCCTCAGGCAGCGTGTCAGGGGCCACCACCAGCGAATGGTAACGTGTGACCGTGAGCGGATTATTCAGGCCCTGGAAGACGCCGCTGTCATCGTGACGGATCGCCGATGTTTTTCCGTGCATGGGCACTCTGGCGCGAACCACAGCAGCCCCAAACGCCTGTGCGATTGCCTGATGCCCCAAACAAACGCCAAGAATCGGTAAGCGACCGGCGAAATGGCGGATAGCTTGTAACGAGATACCCGCTTCACTGGGTGTGCACGGTCCAGGCGAAATCATTAAGTGGGTCAACGGCAGCGCCTCTATCTGTTCCAGCGTAATGGCGTCATTGCGCGTTACCTGGACGTCAGCGCCCAGTTCACACAAATACTGATAGAGGTTCCAGGTGAAAGAGTCGTAATTGTCGATCAACAGTAGCATGGGTCATTTTCCGCAGGATAACCCGACTATTCTACGTGTTTTATCCCGGTGATTTTTTACTTTTAAGCGAAACAGCGGGGATTTTAGGGGAGATGAGCAGCAGGAAAACAGCTTCCAGCAGCGAGGTGGCTGGAAGCTGACACAGGGTGTTATTACGGCACAATTTTCGCCGACAGAATCACAACCGGTTTCACTGGCACATTCTGGTACGGGCCGACATCTTTAGTTGGTACCTGAGCGATTTTATCTGCAATATCCATCCCTTTGATCACTTTACCAAACACCGCATAGCCAAAATCACGTTGACCGTGATCGAGGAAAGCGTTGTCTGCTACGTTGATAAAGAACTGGCTGGTGGCGCTGTCTTTATCGCTGGTACGGGCCATAGAGATGGTGCCACGCTTGTTAAGCAGGCCGTTATCCGCTTCATTCTTGATCGGGGCGTTAGGCTGCTTCTGCTGCATATCCGCAGTGAAGCCGCCGCCCTGCAGCATAAAGCCAGGAATGACGCGGTGGAAAATGGTGTTGTTGTAGTAGCCACTGTTAACGTAATCAACGAAGTTTTTTACTGAAACCGGGGCTTTCTGGTTATTCAGTTCAAGTTCGATATTACCGGCTGAAGTGGTGAGCAGCACATGCGTGTCGCCTTTAGCGGCCAATGCCTGAGCAGAAACAGAAGTAAGTGCTAACAGCGCGAAGGCTGCCGTCAAAGTACGTTTCAACATGAAAGATTCCTTACCTGGGAAAGCAACACAAAAACTTGCCTGATTTTAAAGAGCAGGAACCACAAGAGCCAGCGTTTTACTTTTTTTTACGTAGCCCACTGCGATCGCGCAAAGATCGTTATTGGATCTTATGTGTGACATAGATCACACATAAGATGAAATATGAAATCAGTGTTACAGGGATCGTTTATTAAGATCACAGTTGCGCTTACAATTCCTGACACTTTTTTCGCCAACTGCGACTCACACAGGTTCTTAAATGACAAATCTAAATCGTATCGGCCTTACGTGGATAAGCTTCTTTTCCTATGCCCTGACCGGTGCGCTGGTTATCGTCACTGGCATGGTAATGGGTGACATTGCCAAAGACTTTGGTGTTCCCGTTTCCAGCATGAGCAATACCTTCACCTTCCTCAATGCCGGTATCCTGGCCGCCGTGTTTTTAAATGCCTGGCTGATGGTGATTGTGCCGTTGAAGCGCCAGCTGATCTTTGGCTTTGTGCTGATGGTACTGGCGGTTGCGGGCCTGATGATGAGCCACGACCTGCGGATGTTCTCACTGTGCATGTTCGTGCTCGGTGTCGTGAGCGGCATTACCATGTCGATTGGGACATTCCTGATTACCCATCTGTATGAAGGTCGCCAGCGCGGCTCCCGCCTGCTGTTTACGGACTCATTCTTCAGCATGGCCGGTACATTATTCCCGATTCTTGCGGGCGTGCTGTTAGCGAAGCACCTGCCGTGGTACTGGGTATATGCAGCGATTGGTGGACTGTACGTGGCCATTTTCGTGCTGACACTGCGTCTGGAATTCCCAGTACTGAGCAAGCCTGCGGCGCAAAAAGATCAGCCGAAAGAGAAATGGGGGCTGGGTGTGCTGTTCTTAGCCATTGCTGCGTTGTGCTATGTCCTCGGCCAGTTGGGCTTCATCTCATGGGTACCGGAATACGCCAAGACGCAAGGCATGAACATTGATGATGCTGGCAAGCTGGTCAGTAACTTCTGGACCGCCTATATGATTGGCATGTGGGTATTCAGCTACCTGCTGCGCTTCTTCGATATGCAGCGCATCGTGATGGTGCTGGCGGCGGTTTCAACGCTGTTGATGTTCTGGTTTGTTTCCAGCACCGAAGTCACCATGCTGCACTGGATCATCATGCTGTTGGGCTTCTTCTCCAGCGCCATTTACACCACCATTATCACCCTTGGCTCGCTGCAAACCCGCGTCTCATCACCTAAGCTGGTGAACTTTATTCTGACGTGCGGCACTGTGGGTACCATGTTGACCTTTATTGTCACCGCACCGATTGTCGATGCAGGTGGACCACATGCGGCGCTTTACACCGCCAACGGTCTGTATGCGGCGGTGTTTGTGATGTGTGTACTGGTGGGCTTTGTTACCCGCCATCGCCAGCACAGCAAAATTGCGCATTAATCTGCGCTAAAGCATGACCTTAAGGGCGGACAGCGCAAGCTGCCCGCCTTTTTTAACGCCGGAAGTTCACCGCTTCACGCTCAGCCAGGTAAATTTGGCTTTCCGCTGGCCGGGTTTGCGCCACTAGCTTGCCAAAGCGCAACGAATAACGGACCGGCACCTGCCTGCGCACCGCATCAAAACCACTCTCCGCAGGCAGAATGATCAGGCTGGCCGGGAGGCCAACGGCAATGCCATAGTTGTCTAGTTGCAGGGTTTTGGCGCTATTATCCGTGATCAGAGCCAGACTGCGATCGATCTGCTCGTAGCCCATCAACTGGCACACATGCAGCCCCATATGCAGGACCTGCAACATATTCGCGCTGCCGAGGGGATACCAGGGGTCGAACACATCGTCATGGCCGAAACAGACATTAATGTCTGCTTCCAGCAGCTCCTTCACCCGAGTAATACCGCGCCGCTTGGGATAGCTATCGAAGCGGCCCTGCAAATGAATATTCACCAGCGGGTTGGCAACAAAATTAATCCCTGAAAGTTTTAACAGGCGGAACAGGCGCGAGGTATAAGCCCCGTTATAAGAGTGCATCGCGGTGGTGTGACTGGCCGTCACCCGTGCACCGTTGCCATCACGGTGCGCCAATGCGGCCACCGTTTCGACAAAGCGGGACTGCTCATCATCAATTTCATCGCAGTGGACATCGATCAGTCGATCGTAGCGGTTCGCCAGGATAAAAATCTTGTGCAGCGACTCTACGCCGTATTCGCGGGTAAACTCGAAATGCGGGATCGCGCCCACCGCATCCGCGCCCAGCCGTAAAGCTTCTTCCAACAGGGCTTCACCGTTTGGATAGGAGAGAATCCCCTCTTGCGGAAAGGCCACTATCTGGATATCTATCCATTCGGCCATCTCACTTTTCAGCTCCAGCAGCGCTTTCAGTGCCGTCAGGCTGGGATCAGAAACATCCACATGAGTACGCACATGCTGAATGCCGTTCGCAATCTGCCACTTGAGGGTTTGTCGTGCGCGCTGTTTTACGTCTTCATGGCTGAGCATCGCCTTACGTTCCGCCCAGCGTTCAATGCCTTCAAACAGCGTGCCGGACTGATTCCAGGCAGGCTGCCCGGCGGTTTGCGTGGTATCGAGATGAATATGCGGTTCAATCAGTGGCGGGTAAGCGATGCCAAGCTCTGCATCCAGTACATCGTCACCACACAGCGGCTGCTGTTGGGGGGTAATAGCCGCGATACGGCCTTGGGAGATTTCCAGTTGCCATAACCCTTCACGTTCGGGCAAGCGCAGGTTGCTGATCCATTTCGGTGACGTCATTGCCTTCCTCTCCTGTTGGATGGGTCAACAAATAAACTAGCACGGAACGGAAGAAAAACCCGCGCCTGACTGGCGCGAGTTAACAGAGGAAAAACTTACGGCTGAGCGACGAAACCTACGGCTTCGTAGACTTTTTTCAGGGTTTCCTGCGCGTGGGCACGGGCTTTGGCTGCACCGTCACGCATGACCTGGTTGAGGAAAGCTTCGTCATTGCGATAACGGTGATAACGTTCCTGCAACTCAGACAACATGCCAGAAACGGCTTCTGCCACTGCACCTTTCAGGTGACCATACATCTGGCCGTTAAATTCCTGCTCCAGCTCAGCAATGGTTTTGCCGGTCACGCCCGAGAGAATATCCAGCAGGTTAGAGACACCGGCTTTGTTCTGCACGTCGTAGCGGATGACAGGCGGCTCTTCGGAATCGGTTACCGCACGTTTGATCTTCTTCACGACGGCTTTCGGATCTTCCAGCAGGCCGATCACGTTATTACGGTTATCATCCGACTTAGACATTTTCTTGGTCGGTTCCAGCAGTGACATCACGCGGGCACCCGACTTCGGAATAAACGGCTCTGGGATCTTGAAGATATCGCCATACAGCGCGTTAAAACGTCCGGCAATATCGCGGCTCAGCTCAAGGTGCTGCTTCTGATCTTCACCTACCGGCACCTGATTCGTCTGATACAGCAGGATATCCGCCGCCATCAGTACCGGGTAATCAAACAGACCGGCGTTGATGTTCTCTTCGTAGCGGGCAGATTTGTCTTTGAACTGCGTCATACGGCTCAGTTCACCGAAATACGCGTAGCAGTTCAGGATCCAGCTCAGCTGCGCGTGCTCAGGGACGTGGGACTGAACAAAGATGGTGCTCTTGTTCGGATCGATACCACAAGCAAGGTAGAGAGCCAGCGTATCCAGCGTGGCTTTACGCAGCTTCTCTGGATCCTGTCGCACGGTGATCGCATGCAAATCAACGATGCAGTAGATACAGTGGTAATCATCCTGCATCTGCACCCACTGACGTAGCGCACCCATATAGTTGCCAATGGTCAGTTCACCGGAGGGCTGTGCGCCGCTGAAAACGATGGGTTTCATACTCATATCCTGATAATTACAGCCCGAGCGCGGGCAGAAGTTGGTCGAAAGAGTCCAGAGTCAGATCCGGCTGGCTCAGGGAGATAGGTTCACCGTAGTTGTAGCCAAAGGTCATGGCGACATTCGGGACACCCGCCGCCTGTGCGGCCTGAATATCATTACGTGAATCACCGACAAACAGCAGCTGATGCTGAAGCAGGCCAAACTTGCCTAACACCAGGAAAAGTGCTGCGGGATGCGGTTTTTTCGCCGCCACATCATCGCCGCCAATGATCAGTGAAAAGGCGTCTTCAATCCCGAGTGAAGCCAACAGCGGTGCCACAAACGGCGTGGGTTTATTGGTCACAATCGCCAGCGGCAGGCCGGTGGCCTGGAGTTTTTTCAGTGTTTCCACCACGTGGGGAAACAGCGTTGTGCCTGGCGTGACGGTATCGGCATAGTATTTATCAAACAGCGTGCGCGCATCATGCTGTTCCTGCGGCTGCGGCGCACGGCCTAATGCCCAGGTCAGCGCACGTTGCATCATGATATCCGCGCCATTGCCGATCCAGGTGATCACACGATCAACACCGGGTGCGGACAAGTTTAAATCTGCCAGTGCATGATCAATCGCCGCAGCAAGGCCTGGCGCGCTATCGACTAACGTGCCGTCGAGATCAAATGCCAGCGCCTGAATATCAGTGAAATGAGCCATTAACCTTCTCCAGTTCGTGACGCATCTCATCAATGACTTTTTTGTAATCCGGGTGACCAAAGATCGCCGATCCGGCAACAAACATATCTGCGCCTGCTTCTGCGATCTGCGCGATGTTATCGATCTTCACGCCGCCATCCACTTCCAGACGAATATGATAGCCACTCTCGTCGATACGTTTACGTACCTGGCGCAGTTTTTCCAGTGTAGAAGGGATAAACGACTGACCGCCAAAACCAGGGTTAACCGACATCAATAAGATGACATCCAGTTTATCCATTACGTAGTCGAGATAGCTCAGCGGTGTCGCCGGGTTAAAGACCAGACCCGCTTTGCAGCCGTGCTCTTTGATCAGTTGCAGCGTGCGATCGATATGATCGGTGGCTTCTGGGTGGAAAGTGATATAGCTGGCACCGGCCTTCGCAAACTCCGGAATCAACGCATCGACAGGTTTCACCATCAGGTGTACATCAATGGGAGCAGTGATGCCGTAATCACGCAGGGCTTTCAGTACCATCGGTCCCATCGTCAGATTGGGAACAAAGTGATTGTCCATCACGTCAAAATGAACGACATCGCCGCCTGCGGCCAGCGCTTTCGCCGTATCTTCACCAAGACGGGCGAAGTCTGCCGCGAGAATAGAGGGGGCCAGCAAGTATTGTTTCATCCGATTCTCCCAATTTAGTTCGCCAGCATTATTGCTGGCGTAAGACACGGGTCGCGGACGTAACAGACTAGCTAAAAAGCGCCAGCAGTTCGTCAACCTGAGTGCGACCACTTATGCTTCGGCTGATAGAGCGCCGGGCTTTGACCACATGTAGCTCAGCAGCCTGATACCATTCACGCGTTAATACGGTGTCATGGTTTGAAATCAACACCGGTATGCCACTCTCCTGCGCCAACTGTGTTGCCAGTTCAGCCAGATGCTGCTGCTCACGCAGGCTAAAGCTGTTGGTGTGGTAAGCGGTAAAGTTCGCCGTGGCCGATAAAGGCGCATAGGGCGGATCGCAATATACCACAGAGCCAGTTTGCGCATTACGCAGGGTAACATCGTACGATTCGCAGACGAAGGTCGCGTTTTGCGCGCGCTCCGCAAACCAGAGCAATTCGGCTTCCGGGAAGTACGGTTTACGATAGCGCCCGAATGGCACATTAAACTCGCCACGCAGATTGTAACGGCACAAGCCGTTATAGCCGTGACGGTTAAGATAGAGGAACAGCAACGCACGCTCGTAGCCATCACGACTGGTATTGAAGGCTATACGCCGCGCATAGTACACCTCAGACGTATTGCCTTCGGCGTTGAACAGGCGCTGCGCATCACGTATGAAAGCAGCGGTGCGCGTTTTAACAATATTATAGAGGTTAATCAGGTCGTTATTGATGTCGGCCAGATGGTAGCGATCGAACTCAGTGTTTAAAAACACTGAGCCAGCACCAACAAAAGGCTCTACCAGGCAATCGCCTGGTGGCAGATGGCGACGGATATCCTCGACCAGAGGATATTTACCACCTGCCCATTTCAGGAAAGCGCGATTCTTTTTCATGCTGTCGTGGTTCTTACATCTTTTTCTAAGAGCTGTGGGTGTACCGACAGCAGATCTGCGCTTATTGACGGGGCCACGGGCAGTAGCCCCCCATTTAATACTTACTGACCAGACTCTTTCTTCACCTGGCTCAGGGGTTTAACCCACGGATTTTTTGCTCTGACATCCGCTGGCAGCGAAGCAACGGCACGGCGTGCTTCTGCTGGCGTTGCATACGAGCCGCTGACCAGCACATACCAGGCTTCGCCGTTACGTGTTGTCTTGTAGACGTGGTAACTGCCAAGATTTTGCTTACTCGCCCAACTGTTCAGGCTTTCCGGACGAGAAGCACCGCTCAACTGCAGGGTGTAATTACCGCCAGGGAGCCCTTTGCTGCTCGCCTGACCCGTGCCCAGTGCAGGACGTGCCGGTGTAGTATGCGTCGTTCTGGCTTCAGTTGCTGGCGCACGTACAACGGATGTCTCTTTACGCGGTGCGACAGCCGCACTGTGTTGGGTACTGCGCGGCGCAGTCACCACATGCTCTGGCTGCGTGCTGCGTGCCGGTCGGTTCGCATGTGAAGCGAGCGGACGTGGCGCAACTGCTGCCAGGCTGCCGCTTACCGTAGCCGGAGCTGTGGGTAATGAGCTTTGCGAGCCAGCAGCGTTATCAACCTGGCCCTGCTGGTTGGTCAGCGCGGTTCCCAAATCACCTGGCAACGTAACACGTTGCTGATTACTTGGGGTATCCATGGGTGAACCTTGGGTCGGCGTTGCCGAAACCGGCGGTAAACCAATATTCTGCTGGCCATTGTTAGCCGTGGAAGCATCCGCTGTTACTGCGGGGGCTGTCGTCTGGCTACCTGTCTGAGATGTTGTTCCAGAAAGGTCGATATCTTTACCCGCGCCTGGCGCAGGAGGCGTTCCAGAAGCTGAGTTAGCGACGGGTTTGCTGCTATCCGGGCCTTTTAACGCAGAGCCAATACCCAGAACCAACAGCAGTAACACCAGAATACCGATGCCCATCATCATGTGCTGACGAGAGACTGGCGGTTTGCCTGCCGGTGCAGCCCCTTTACGAGGACGCGTCGGACGGCGATCGCTGGCGTCAGGTTTCAACTCATCTTCCGGTTTTAACTCATCCATTCGACCTCCTCCGTAAAGTGGTATTCCCGTCAGCGCCTAAGCGGCATCAGGTCACCACTGAACTGCTTCTCATCAAGGTTTTTGACAATCTCTGATTGCAGCCAACACGATATCATGGGCTACGCCACCACGGACTTCAACTTCGCCAATTGAGCGAGGCAGTACCAGGCGCAACTCACCGCCCAGCACTTTCTTATCACGCATCATGTGCGGTAAGTAAGCTTCTGCCGCCATACTCTCCGGGCCATCAACGGGCAAACCTGCACGTTGGAGTAATGCGATAATGCGTGCAGTTTCCGCAGGGGTAAATTGCCCAAGGCGTTCTGCTGTTCGCGCTGCCATCACCATACCCGCTGCAATCGCCTCACCATGTAGCCAGTTGCCATAGCCCATATGTGCTTCAATTGCATGACCAAAAGTATGGCCGAGATTGAGAAAAGCGCGCACTCCGTTTTCACGTTCATCCGCCGCAACCACCTGCGCTTTGAGTTCACAGCATCGGCGAATACACCATGCCAGAGCCTGTTCATCTAGCGCCAGTAACGCATCAAGATTTTGCTCAAGCCAGCTGAAAAACTCACCATCAAGGATGATGCCGTACTTAATCACTTCGGCGAGGCCAGAAGAGAGTTCACGGGCGGGTAAAGTGCGCAGACAATCTGTATCCACAACAACCGATGCAGGCTGATAGAAAGCCCCAATCATGTTTTTACCGAGCGGATGATTAACGGCCGTTTTGCCGCCCACAGAAGAGTCGACCTGCGACAACAGAGTGGTAGGAACCTGGATAAAACGGACACCACGCTGATAGCTGGCAGCCGCAAAACCGGTAAGATCGCCAATAACCCCGCCGCCTAAAGCGATGAGCGTGGTATCGCGGCCGTGAGGTTTTTCCAGTAATGCAGTAAACACCTGATCCATAACGGCCAGGGTTTTGAATTTTTCGCCATCAGGGAGAATCACCTGATCAACTTTCACGCCCGCTTGCGACAATCGTTCAACTAACGGCTGAAGATAGAGCGGTGCCAGCGTCTGGTTTGTTACCACCATAGCTGAATCGCCTGCTTTCAGCGGCCAAAATGAAGCCGGATCATTGAACAAACCGGCAGCGACAGTGATGGGGTAACTACGATCCCCAAGTGATACAGTGATCTTCTCCATGATGCTCGATACCTGTTGCTACGCCCGCAGGCGTGAAATCAGTTTTTTTCCAACATGTGGATGATCTGATTAGCGACCACTTTCGCGCTCTGCTCATCAGTGCGGATGGTGACATCAGCGATCTCTTCGTACAGCGGATTACGTTCATCAGCCAACGCTTCCAGTACTTCGCGCGGCGGAGATTCCACCTGCAGTAATGGGCGTTTTTTGTCACGTTGCGTACGAGCTAGCTGTTTCTCAATGGTGGTTTCCAGATACACCACGACGCCGCGAGCGGACAGGCGATTACGGGTTTCACGGGATTTTACGGAGCCGCCACCAGTGGCGAGAACAATGCCCTGCTTTTCCGTCAGTTCATTGATGATTTTTTCTTCGCGATCGCGAAAACCTTCTTCGCCTTCGACGTCAAAAACCCAGCCTACATCCGCTCCGGTACGTCGCTCAATTTCCTGATCGGAATCGAAGAATTCCATATTGAGTTGCTGAGCTAACTGACGACCAATAGTGCTTTTGCCGGCACCCATAGGCCCAACCAGAAAGATATTGCGTTTCTCTGCCATTTTATCGGTATTACTACGAATTCGTTAATGATACCCCGCGTTCAACCTCACTGGCTGGCGGGACAGGAACTGAAACCTCATGAGCATTAGCAAGAGTCAGACTGAAAATTATCTCAGCACTCAAGGCGGTTTGGCAACCGAATAAATTGCCTCCGGCAACTTGGTTCAGGCCGGTCAGTGGTATGCGAAGCGGTAAAAAGCCAGTTTTAGGCTGACAATACGCGCTTTTAAGAGGATGTTTCACGCAACTGTGGAGATCAAATCCGCTCTGAACAGTGCTTCCCCATTAAAAAATCGCTAAACCTTGTAAGCTAATTCCTGTCCTGCGTCAACGCAGATGATGCCAGAGTGGTTAATTTCCGCTTTTATCCTGCTGAAAATGCTGCTTCCCTGACCAGTCGAGGGGTAATGAAGATCACCAGCTCACGTTTCTTTTGTTCTTCATGCTGCTGGCGAAACACCCCCCCTAATAATGGCAATTTTGCCAAACCTGGCACCCCCTGCTGACCACGACTGCGCTGTTGCTGGAAAATTCCGCCCAGTGCTAACGTCTGCCCGTCTCGCAGAATCACCTGGGTTTCAATCTCCTGCTTATCAATGGCCAGCACGCTTTTCTCCCCGGTTTGTACGCTGCGCCCAGGGACATTCTGGCTGAGCCGTAATCGCAGCTGAATACGCCCATTCCCCAACACGGTCGGCGTGACTTCCATCCCGAGCACCGCTTCTTTAAATTCAATCGTCGTTGAGCCACTGCTGCCTGTGGCTACCTCATAGGGAATTTCAGTCCCCTGCTTGATAGAGGCGGTTTGTTGGTGCGCGGTAAACAGACGCGGACTGGCGATAATATCGATCTGATTCTCCTGCTCCAAAGCGCTGAGTTCCAGATCCAGCAGCTGCCCCTGAATTCTGGCCAGCGTCATCCCCAGGCTGGACGCGGCCGCTCCGAGAGATAACGGAATGCCAGCGCGCGGTGAACGTAGCGCATCCGGCAGGCTACCCGATTCACCTAATCGCCAGTTCACCCCCAACTCCCGCAGATGGTCCTCGCTGATGGTGACAATGTGCGCCGCCAGCTCGACCTGCTCCAGCGGAATATCCAACGCGTTCAGCCAGCGCTCTGTGTTTGCTAGCGCCTTATCGGTATCCCGCAGCAGCAGCGCATTGGTTCGGCTGTCCACCGTAACGCTGCCGCGTGAGCTCATGAGATTGCCTCTTTCCTGTTGTAAGCTGCGATACACCGCCTCTGCTTCCGCATAGTGCAGACGAACCGTTTTCTGGTTCAGCGGCAGTTGCTGCTGCTTCTCTGCCTCACGCTGCTTATTTAGCTCTGCTTCTTCCTGCTGCCAGTGTTGCGGAAAGACCAGCAGGACATTGTCCTCCTGTACCGCCGTTAGCTGAGCCATGCGCGTGACCAGCTTTAACGCCTGATGCCAGGGCACATTCTCAAGGCGCAGCGTCAGCGTTCCTTCAACGCCGGGGGCAACCAGCAGGTTCACCTGTTGATAATCTGCCAGCGCCTGAAGAATACGCTCAACCGGTGCCTCCTCGAATACCAATGACAGCGGCTGCGGCTCCGCGCTGCGAGCGCAGTTCAGCCACGCCAGCGTTACGATTAAAATGAAGTATTTAGTCACGGGAGGCTCCATGCAGTTGAAAACGCCAGCGCAGATCGGTGCAATCGCCTTCCAGCCGTAGCGTTAATTCCTGGGGGTTAAGGGTGAGAAGCTGCCAACCGGGCAGGGGTTGTGGCTGCTGCTGATTAATGGCAATCACGGTGCGCTGCGGTTTATGTACCAGCCACGCACGATAGTCACCTTGCCTGCCTAGCACGCCCATCAGCCGCCACTCCTCCTGCGAGGCCTGCGGCTGCGCACAACGATCGGTACCCAATGGATGAAATGGATCGCGCGCTTGCAACGGCGCACAAAGGAGGCAAAACAGGCACACCATAGGTTTAATGCGCATCTTCATCCTCCAGCCAGGCCTCTATTAAGAGACCTTCTGGCTGCGATTCAATGCGCCAGCGCGTTGGTAGCCCGGCGGTGCTCTGCGCCAGCTCAGCAAACAGCGGCTGAAACTGCAGCCAGTTCAGTTGTAATTTGAAACTGGCTGGCTGGGTTTCTGGCGACCACTGCACCAAATGCGCCCCACGCCGGGCTAACAACGCGGAAAGAGGCAGAGGTGACGCATACTGTTCAAGCTGCCGTTGAACCTGTTGAATGTTGTGCTGTAGCTCCGCTTCATGGGGTAAGCGTTGCAGGGCGCTCTGCAATTGCTCCCACTGCTGCTGTTGCTCGCTTTGACTCAGCCGCAACTGGTCTAATTGCTGTTGGGAGGGCAGTAAGAAAAACCAGGCAACACCGGCCAGCAGCGTGCTGGTTAGCACTGCAATCGCAAGGCTTCGCAATGGCCAGGCCAGCAATGCCCAGCGTAGTGTTAGTTCATCCATTTGCTGGCTCTGAAGCAGTATGAAGAGAGAAGCGGAAACGCCATACCCCGCTGGGCTGGCGCTCAATGCCCGCTTGCTGAGTACGTATCACCAGGGGATCGGCCGCGAGGTTATTCTGTAGCTGCCGCACGGCTGCCACCTCGTGCACAAAACCCTCCAGCAGCAGACGTTGATCGCGCAGTTCAGCCCGATGAATCCATGCTTTATCCGGTATACGCTCCGGTAATGCCTGCCAGAACCGATGCCAGTGCTGGAACTGATTCCCGCGCGATTGCTGGCGTGCCAACCCCTTCTGGAGCGCCTCCCCTTGCTGCTGAAGTTGCTGACGCTGTCTGAGAGTTTCCCGGTTTTTTGCTATTTCCAGCTCGACCTGCTGCAAGTTCAGGCTGTAGTCGGCAATTTCGCGCTGCACATGCGCACCCCAAAAACCCACACCGAAAAGGCCACAGGCGACGATCGCCCCTAACTGGCAAAGCGAACGCCGCCTCTGCTTCTGCGCCAGGCGCTGACGCCAGGGCAGTAAATTGATTAACACCATGTTGTCTCCTCACTGCGTAACGCAAGGCCCGCCGCCACGGTAAAGCGTCCGGGTTGCTCAGGCAGCGGGGGTTGCAGAAAACGGAACACACTGAAAGGAGAGAAAGCGTGCGTTGAGGGTGCATCAGGGGCGGATGTGCCGTTACTCAATAAAATAGAGGTTGCCTCACTAAAAGCCCGCTGCTGTAGCTGTTGCAGGCTCTCACCTTCATTGCTGTAGCCATATTCTCCGGTCGCACAGCGATACCACAGCCAGCCATCTTGCTGTTGATGTACCAGGGCACTGTTCGTGGGCAGAGATGCCTGTTGCGCCACACAGGCCAGCGCAGAGGTCGTGAGATCAATCACCGTGGGCGCTAATCCCACCTCGCTTAATGGCTGTAGCCACTGATTGACGCGCTGCCGATGAGCGGCGGTCACTGCCAGTACCGAACCATCGCCCTGGGGACGGTAATCCAGCGTCAACTCCGCGGTATCCAATGGAAATAGCCGTTTTGAAGCCGCCTGGACATAGTGGCCAAGCGCAGGTTCACGCAGCTGCATCTCCGGTAAATTAAGTGAACGTTGCAGCGCAAGATGGGGAGGTATGCCGATACGCAGTGAATAACGCTGGGGCAACTGCCTGCGCCACTGCGCTAGCTGGAGCAAAAGAGACGGTGTAAAACACGGCGAATCCTGGTGCTGGCATGCCTCGCTCAACGGCCAGTGCCACCAGTGGCGTAACTGCCAGCCGTTACGCCTGGGTTGTAGCGCCAATGCGCATAAGTGTTTGTTCTGAATATCAAGCCCGATTTGCCAGGTGGTAAAAGCCATCGCACGATCTCCCTGTTAGCCTGCGGAAAAAGGACGTATCAAAGCGTCTGGCTTGCCTTTATACTACCGCGCGATTGTTTATAAACTGCCCACACGTCAACAGATGGGAAATCTCAGGTGAAGTTCGTAAAGTATTTATTGATTCTTGCAGTGTGTTGCATGTTGCTGGGAGCCGGCACCGTTTATGGCTTATACAAGTACATTGAGCCACAGCTGCCCGACGTAAACACACTCAAAGACGTGCGTTTGCAAACCCCGATGCAGGTCTACAGTGCCGACGGGGACTTGATTGCCCAGTTCGGTGAAATGCGCCGTATTCCTCTGAAGCTGCAGCAAATGCCGCCAGAGTTGGTCAAGGCCTTTATCGCCACAGAAGACAGCCGTTTTTATGAACACCACGGTGTTGATCCGGTGGGGATTTTCCGTGCCGCGAGCATTGCTCTGGTATCAGGTCATGCCAGTCAGGGAGCGAGTACCATTACTCAGCAGCTCGCGCGTAACTTCTTCCTGAGCCCGGAACGCACGCTGATGCGTAAGATTAAAGAGGCGTTTCTGGCGATCCGCATCGAACAGATGATGAGTAAAGATGAGATCCTCGAGCTCTATCTGAACAAAATTTATCTCGGTTACCGTGCCTATGGTGTCGGTGCCGCGGCTCAGGTCTATTTTGGCAAAAACATCGATCAGCTGAGTCTGAGCGAAATGGCCATGATTGCCGGTTTGCCTAAAGCACCTTCCACGTTTAACCCGCTCTATTCCCACAGCCGTGCTCTGGCGCGCCGCAATGTGGTGCTGGGGCGTATGTTAGATCAGGGCTACATCACGCAGCAGCAGTACGATGAGGCACGTAATACGCCACTCGTCGCGCATTATCACGGGCCAGAAATTGCCTTCTCTGCACCGTACATCAGCGAAATGGTGCGTCAGGAGATGGTGAAGCGCTACGGTGATGCCGCCTATAACGACGGCTATAAGGTTTACACCACCATCACGCGTCGCTTACAGGAAGCCGCGCAAGATGCCGTGCAAAATAACGTGATTGCGTACGATATGCGCCACGGCTACCGTGGCCCGACTAACGTACTCTGGAAAGCAGGCCAGACGCCGTGGGGCCAGCAGCAGATCAAAACCCGTCTAAAAGACGTGCCGACCTATGGTCCATTGCTGCCAGCGGTGGTGACCAGCGTCAGCACTGATGAAGCGACGGCGTTGTTGAAAGATGGTTCTGCGGTTTCTCTCAACTTGCCAGGTGTCCGTTGGGCGCGCCCATTCAAGACAGATACGCTGCAAGGTGCCACACCTCGCACCGTCGCTCAGGTATTGCAGGCCGGTGAGCAGATTTGGGTGCGTAAAGTGGATAACGACTGGTGGTTAGGTCAGGTTCCTGACGTTAACTCAGCGCTGGTCTCACTCGACCCTGAAAACGGCTCGGTGCGTGCATTGGTGGGCGGTTTTGACTTCAATCAGAGCATGTTCAACCGTGCCACTCAGGCGCTGCGTCAGGTGGGTTCGAACATCAAACCGTTCCTGTACACCGCCGCTATGGACCGTGGTTTAACCCTGGCATCGATTCTGAATGATGTGCCGATTTCACGCTGGGATGCAGGTGCAGGCGCTGACTGGCGTCCGAAAAACTCACCGCCAACCTATGCAGGGCCGATACGTCTGCGTCAGGGCTTAGGTGAGTCGAAAAACGTCGTCATGGTGCGCGCCATGCGTGCAATGGGCGTTGATTACGCCGCCCAGTACCTACAACGTTTTGGCTTCCCGGCACAGAATATTATTCACACCGAATCCCTGGCGTTAGGGGCGGCATCCTTTACCCCACTGCAGGTGGTTCGTGGTTATGCGGTGATGGCTAACGGGGGCTTCCTGATAGACCCTTACTTCATTAGTAAGATCGAAAATGAACAGGGCCAGACCGTGTTTACGGCACAGCCAAAGATCGCCTGCGTACAGTGCAATCTGCCGGTGATTTACGGTGACACCAAAAAAGCCATCGCGCTCAGTGAAGACAGCGTAGAAAACGTTGCCACTTCCCAGCAGCAGCCGAACCCAAGCGTGCCACAGCCAGAGCTGGAGCAGGTGCCTGCCCAGCCTCAGGTAAACACCACGCAGGAATATGCGCCGCACGTGATCAACACCCCACTCTCGTTCCTGATTAAGAGTGCGCTCAACTCCAACGTCTTTGGTGAACCCGGTTGGATGGGTACGGGCTGGCGAGCAGGTCGCGACCTGAAGCGCAACGATATCGGTGGCAAAACCGGTACCACCAACAGCTCGAAAGATGCATGGTTCTCGGGTTATGGTCCGGGCGTGGTCACTTCGGTATGGATTGGGTTTGATGATGCACGACGCGATCTTGGCCGCAGCACAATGTCTGGCGCTATCCCAGACCAGATTTCTGGCTATGAAGGTGGTGCGAAGAGTGCGCAACCGGCATGGGATGATTACATGAAATCAGCCCTGCAAGGGGTTCCTGTGCAACCACTGACACCGCCAGCAGGTGTGGTGACAGTGACGATTGATCGCAGCACCGGCAAGCTTGCCAACGGGGGGGGAAATACTCGCCAGGAGTACTTTATTGATGGAACACAGCCAAAAGAGTACACCGTGCATGATGTCGGCACGACATTAATGGACAACGGCCAGAGCCACGAACTGTTCTAATCGCCACTACAAAAAAGCCGACAACACTGTCGGCTTTTTTTCCCAATTCAGTACTGCAAACGCCCCTGCTTCACCAGCCATTCTCGCACCATAAATAACGCACTCACGTTGCGAGCCTCGCGGAAATCGGGTTCTTGCAGCAACGCCAGCAGGTTGTTCAACGGCCAGCGGCGTACCACCAAAGGTTCTGGCTCATCCCCTTCCAGTTTTTCAGGATAGAGCCCTTCAGCGACCACAATGTTCATCTTGCTGGAGAAATATGAAGGTGCCATGGTGAGCTTGCCGAGGTTTTCTAACCGTCCAGCACCAAATCCCGCCTCTTCCTTCAATTCCCGGTCAGCGGCAGCAAACACGCTTTCACCCGGATCGATTAACCCTTTGGGGAACCCCAGTTCGTAGGTTTCCAGCCCAACGGCATACTCCTCAATCAGCACCAGATGATCGTCAATCAGTGGGACGATCATCACGGCTTCACGATCGGTAGGCTTCATACGCTCGTAGACCCGTTGTTCCCCATTGCTGAACGCCAGATCGACCGACTCTATGGTGAACAGGCGAGATCGAGCCACAGTTTCAACATGGAGAATTTCAGGTTTAATTAGGGGATTCTTCATATTAGCCTCAGATTTTTCACGGCTTTTTCGACGATATCAGATGAAGATATCAGCATACCTAACCGGGAACGAATGTGCGACAGTGAGTTTCGCTCACCACAGATAGCATTACAAACCTTGCGCAACAAAAGGCAAAATTTGCATATCGATATAGCGCAAGAACGCTGTCAATGAGAAATGTTAAATTAAGAAAATGCCGATATTTAGTTGATGCCTCAATCGGTAATATTGCGCTTGAGAAAGACATAACATTAACTATATTAATGAGTTAATCATCTATTTTCTTATTCTGTTCTCTTGTCACCGTGCCCTATAATCGCCAAAATTACCCTGGTGATCGCACAACCCGGAAACTAAAATTTTAATTATGATGCCTTCTATCTGGCTGGACTAAGAAAAGCATGAGCACCTTAACAGCCTCAGTGGTCATTGTACTGATCTGTTCCTTTCTGGCAGTAATCAGTCTTTGGTACGCCAGGCGGCAACGTATGCCCCTGGCGAAGTCGCTGTCACTCCTTAGTCCACCACAACGCAAACTGACTGCCGAAGAACGTTTCGCGGTCGAACGATATCTGGCGTCACTGGGGCAGTTCAAAACTACCCCGGAAGAGGGGCGTGTAGACAAGCAGGTGCTGACACTCACGCCCAACAGCGATAACGTCTATGCCGTGACCCAGGCGATTACCCGCTACGGTCTGTCGACTCAGGATCAGCGTAAGTGGCGCTATTTCCTCGACGCAACTGAAGTCCATTTACCGCCACGCTGGGAGCAATACATCACGGACGAAAACGTGGTTGAGCTGATCAACACCCATCCCATACCTTTAGTCATCTCGCTAAATGGCCATGTGCTGGCGGATTACAATTTGCAGCAACCTGCGTTTATCTCAACGCTGCGCCCACAGACCCACAACGCCTCGATTCGCAAAGAAGAGAGTGAAAACGTCGAGCTGGTTCAGGTGCGTAAAGAAACACCTGAAGAGTTCGCACTTTCACGTTCAGCAGGAATTCGTGAATCGCTGGTCATCTGCGCGGCACTGCTGCTCTATTTCCTCGCCATTATCTCACCCGCCAATATGCTGCCGTGGCTGTGTATCCTTGCCACTGCCATGACGGGTGTGAGTTTGTGGTTCCTCTACCGTTTCCCGGGTCCCAACGGCTTGCGAGATGTACACTGTCTGCGCGGTGCGCCGAAACGCTGGGGACTGTTTGGCGAGTCCAATCAGGAACAGAGCAACATCACCCTGGGGATTATCGACTTACACTACCCGCCGCACTGGCAGCCTTACGTGGCTAACGACTTAGGCAAAGTGACGGATGTCGAAATCTACCTGAACCGTCAGGTTGTACGTCAGGGCCGATTCCTCTCCCTTCAGGATGAGGTACAACACTTCCCGGTGCAGCGCTGGCGTAAAAATGTGGTGCTTGCCATTGGCTCCCTGCTGGTCTTAGCGCTGCTAATTAGCTGGATTCCGCTCAGTATGCCGTTAAAACTGAGCTTCGCCTGGGTGAAAGGAACAGATACCGTTGAAGCCACCAGCGTACAACAACTGAGCAAAAGTACACTGCACGTCGGGGATTACCTCAAGGTCAGTGGTCAGGGCATGTGCTCCGTACCCGATAACCTACAGAATAACCGCAGCAGCGTTTACATGCCTTTTGACTGCTCCGCGATTTACTGGAACAGTGCTAATCCGCTGCCGCTGCCGCAGTCAGACATCATAGACAAAGCCTCCGCGCTGCTGACCACCACCACGCAACAGCTCCACCCGGAAACCAACAGCGATCCGAAAATTAACCCGCAGTTGGCTTCAGCCATTCAGAAATCAGGCATGATTTTACTGGACGACTTTTCTGACTTAGTGCTGAAAACGCAGGATCTCTGTAGCCAGCAACAAGACTGTATTCGTCTCAAGAATGCGCTGGTCAACCTCGGTAATGCTAAAGACTGGCAGAGCCTGGTGAAACGCGCAGACTCCGGCCAGCTCAATGGCATGAATGTGTTGTTACGCCCGGTCAGTGCGGAAGCGTTGGAAAACCTGGTGAATACCGCCACTTCTACCTTCTTCTACCGGGAAACACGCCGTGCGGCGGAAAACCTGAACAGCCCGCCACCGGGTGGTTTCCTGATCGTCAGCGACCAGGGGCGGCAGTGGGTGAATCAGCCTCAATCAGGTGTTTCACTGTTTGATATGGATGCGCCTGCCCAGTGGCAAGAGCTACAACGCATCGCCGGGCTGCTGCTGCACACCTCATTTAGCGCCAGCGGCGTCATTACCAGTATCACCACAGATGCCAACGGAACACAGCATATCGCGCTGCATCACGATGCTGATTCGGTCACCCAGTGGCGCTATCCCGCGACGACGCTGCTGCTGCTGGTGCTGATCGTCATGGTTATCTGCAATTCGGTGCTGGCACTGCGCCGTATCCACCTGAATCGCGTCCGCATGGCGAATATCCATCAGTACTATGAAAAATGCTTTAACCAGTCAATGACCGCTATGCAAAGCGTGCGCCCGATATTCTGAGCTTCTTGCTTCTGTGCTACCCTGTCGCCCTGTTTTTAGGGGGTAATAGCGTGATGAAGCTGGACTGGAATGAGATTGATACCGTACTGCTGGACATGGACGGTACGTTACTGGACCTGGCGTTCGACCGGTATTTCTGGCTGGAACTGGTGCCAGCGACGCTGAGTCAACAACGCGCAATTACCCTGGCGCAAGCCGAAGCACTGATTGCAGAAAAGTACCAGGCGGTGGCACATACGCTAAACTGGTATTGTCTGGATTACTGGTCACAAGAGCTGGCTCTGGATATTCGAGCCATGACCTGGCAACAGCGTGAGCGCACCGCACTGCGGGCCGATACCCTGCCCTTTTTGCAAGCCCTGCGCACTGCCGGTAAACGGACGATTCTGCTGACCAATGCCCATCCTTACAACCTGGATGTCAAACTGGCACAAACCGGCCTGGCATCACACCTTGATTTATTGCTTTCTACCCACATGTTTGGGTATCCGAAAGAGGACGCTCGCTTGTGGCAGGCCGTGCAACAGCACACCGGCTTTGATCGCCAGCGCACACTGTTTATCGATGACAGTGAAAAGATCCTCGATGCGGCGCAAAGTTGGGGAATTGGCTGGTGTCTTGGCGTTGAGAACCCGGATTCTGGCCGCCCAACGCAGGCATTTACCCGCCATAGCGCAGTAAGTGACTATCGCCAGCTCTGTGCCGCGCTGGCGTAAAATCAGGAGCTGTAATGAAAGAAAAAAACAGCGAAGGCGTTCGCCTGGATAAATGGCTGTGGGCTGCCCGCTTCTACAAAACTCGAGCGATTGCTCGCGAGATGATTGAAGGCGGCAAAGTGCACTATAACGGACAGCGCAGCAAACCCAGCAAACTGGTCGAACTGAATGCCGAGCTGATACTGCGTCAAGGCAATGATCAGCGCACTATCGTGGTGCTGGCCATCAGTGATCAGCGTCGCCCGGCCACGGAAGCCGCAGAGTTGTACCGCGAAACCACCGCCAGCATTGAAAAACGGGAACAGGTGGCGCTGGCGCGCAAAATGAATGCGCTAACTATGCCTCATCCCGATCGCCGCCCAGATAAGAAAGAGCGCCGCGATCTGCTTAAATTTAAATTATCGGGCGATGAATAACGCTTCGCCTCAGTGAGAGAAAACTATGTCTGTTCAAGATCAACTGCACCGCTTTCTGTTTGAAAATGTCGCTGTCCGTGGCGAGTTAGTTAATGCTTCCAACACCTGGCAGGATATCGTTAAAGGCCACGATTATCCGGCAGCGGTAGAGAAGCTGATGGGCGAACTGCTCACGGCAACCAGCCTGTTAACGGCGACGCTGAAGTTCGAAGGGGATATCACCGTTCAACTGCAGGGCGATGGCCCATTGAGCCTGGCCGTGATTAACGGCAACAACAACCAGGAGATGCGCGGTGTAGCACGCTTGCGTGAAGGCGCGGAGATCGCTGAAGGTGCAAGCTTAAAAGAGATGGTGGGTAGCGGATATCTGGCGATTACCATTTCACCGCTTAAAGGCGAGCGCTATCAAGGCGTAGTCGGTCTGGAAGGCGAAACCCTGGCAGCCTGCCTGGAAGATTACTTCATGCGTTCTGAGCAGTTGCCGACCCGTCTGTTTATTCGCACCAGCGAAAAAGGCGCAGCCGGTATTCTGTTGCAGGTACTGCCCGCTCAGGAACCCAATCCAGATGACTTTACCCACCTGGCAACCCTGACTGAAACCATTAAAAGCGAAGAGCTGATTGAGCTGCCTGCTACCGACGTCCTGTGGCGCTTGTATCACCAGGAAGAAGCCAGTGTGTTTGATCCCCAGCCGGTGATCTACAAGTGCACCTGTTCACGTGAGCGTTGTGGTGAAGTGTTGTCTACGCTGGCGCAGTCTGAAGTTGACGAAATCATTGAAGAAGATGGTCATATTGATATGCACTGTGACTATTGCGGCACGCATTACGTCTACGATGCTGTCGATATCGCTGCCATTCGCAACGCCGCTAACAATCAGAGCGATCAACTGCACTAAGTTTTTCTTATAGGCGGTTATGCCGCCTTTTCCCCTCTCCCCGCTATACATACAAATTTTTTATACAACAATATCTTTTATTCACTGGATTTCGAATAAAATGTGGTGAAGAGTGAGCCAGAGTACGTTTCAGTTCGCATTTCTGTATTTTCCCGCTTCCGCAACACCCTGAGAAGAGTAGACTGCGCGCCATCGTGCCCAGCCCGGGGTGCCAGTCCCCGGTCGGCAGAACAGTACGAAAGCGATCGATACAAGCCCGAAGCTAAGACACCGATTAGAAGGAGCAGTACCATGAGCGTTAATGGCCAAACCACGCCTGACCTTACCAGCCTGGGCATTACCAAAACCACCGAAGTGGTTTACAACCCTGATTTCGACACGCTGTTTCAGGAAGAGATGCGCCCTGAGTTAGAAGGTTTTGAACGTGGCACCCTGACGCAAAACGGCGCAGTCGCCGTGGATACCGGTATTTTTACCGGCCGCTCTCCCAAAGATAAGTACATCGTGCGTGATGACACCACGCGTGACACGTTGTGGTGGAGCGATCAAGGTACTGGCAAAAATGACAACCAGCCCCTGTCACAGGAAACCTGGCAATCACTGAAACACTGCGTGGTTGAGCAGCTGTCAGGTAAACGTCTGTTTGTGATTGATGCCTTCTGCGGTGCGAACCCAGACAGTCGCCTGAACGTACGCTTTGTCACTGAAGTTGCGTGGCAGGCCCACTTCGTGAAAAACATGTTTATTCAGCCAACGGCGGAAGAACTGGCTGGCTTCAAACCTGATTTCGTGGTGTTGAACGGGGCGAAAACCATTAACCCGGACTGGAAAGCGCAGGGCCTGAACTCCGAAAACTTCATCGCTTTCAACCTTACCGAAGGTGTACAGCTGATTGGCGGTACCTGGTACGGCGGCGAAATGAAGAAAGGCCTGTTTGCCGTCATGAACTACCTGCTGCCGCTGAAAGGCATTGCTTCCATGCACTGCTCAGCTAACGTCGGTGAAGCCGGTGATGTGGCGGTCTTCTTTGGCCTCTCCGGCACCGGAAAAACCACCCTCTCGACCGATCCAGCACGCCAGTTGATCGGCGATGATGAGCACGGTTGGGATGACGACGGTGTGTTCAACTTTGAAGGCGGCTGCTACGCAAAAACCATCAATCTCTCTGCCGCCGCTGAGCCAGAGATTTATGCTGCGATTCGTCGTAACGCACTGCTGGAAAACGTGGTTGTTCGTGAAGATGGCAGCATCGATTTTGCAGATGACAGCAAAACCGAAAATACCCGTGTGACCTACCCAATCGATCACATCGAGAATATTGCGCGGCCTTCTAAAGCGGGCCACGCGAAAAAAGTGATCTTCCTGACCGCAGATGCCTTTGGCGTTCTGCCACCGGTATCACGCCTGACGCCAGAGCAAACGCAGTATCACTTCCTGTCTGGCTTCACCGCTAAACTGGCGGGTACCGAACGTGGTATCACACAGCCAACACCGACCTTCTCTGCCTGCTTTGGTGCTGCCTTCCTGATGCTGCACCCCACCCAGTATGGCGAAGTGCTGGTCAAGCGTATGGAAGCCGCGGGTGCACAGGCTTACCTGGTGAACACCGGTTGGAACGGCAGTGGCAAACGTATCTCTCTGAAAGATACCCGTGCCATTATCAACGCCATTCTGGCTGGCGAGCTGGATGATGCGCCAGTCAGCACCTTGCCAGTATTTGGCTTACAGGTGCCACAGCAGTTGGCTGCGCTGGACAGCAACGTGCTGGACCCACGCAACAGCTGGGAAAGTGCAGAGAAGTGGGAAGCGGCCGCGCAGGATCTGGCACAACGCTTTATCACTAACTTTGAAAAATATACCGATACCCCTGCCGGCGCCGCGTTAGTCGCTGCTGGCCCGCAGTTGAAATAATAAGAGGGGCGGCACCAGGCCGCCCTCTCTTTTGCTCACCGTCAGTGGTTGATCGACGGGCCGTTAACCACCACTTCCGTCAGCGGTAACCAGGCACGAATCTTCAATCCTCCACGATCGCTTTCACCAATTTCTAGCGCACCCTGATGCGCATCGATAATACGCTGCACAATCGCCAGGCCTAAGCCCGTGCCACTGGTGCTGCGCGCACTATCGCCACGCACAAACGGCTGAAACAGATGTTGAAGCTGATCCGGTTTAATTCCTGGTCCGTCATCTTCGACCTGGAACCAGGCGCGATTGAGCTCTCGCCCACTGCTGACCTTGATCCAGCCGTTACCGTAACGCGCGGCGTTCACTACCAGGTTCGCCACGGCACGCTTAATCGACAACGGGTTGATGTTAAGCATCAGCTCTTCTGCCATCACCGCATTTTCAATTTCACGCTCGTAACCACTCTCCGCAGCCACCACCTCGCCCAGTACACTGTTGAGGTCAGCGCGTTCAGTCTGCATCTCCTGCCCGGTACGCAGGTAGTCGATGAACTGCTCAATGATGGCGTTGCACTCTTCGATGTCTTTATTGATCGACTCTGCCAGGTAACCATCCTGCTCGGACATCATCTCAGTAGCGAGGCGAATACGCGTCAGCGGGGTGCGTAAGTCATGACTGACACCCGCCATCAGCAGGGTACGGTCATCCGCCAGTTGCTTGACGCCAGACGCCATCTGATTAAATGCGCGCGTGACTGAGCGCACTTCAGAAGCCCCGTACTCGCGCAGCGGAGGCGGGATAATGCCCTGACCTACCTGCAGTGCCGCATGTTCCAGGTCCACCAGGGGTCGGTTCTGGATGCGAATAAACAGCCAGGCACCGCCAATCGCCAACAGCATAATCGCGAGCGTATAGCGGAACAGCGGCGAGAAGTCGCCCTGATGGATCTCAGTGAGTGGTACACGCACCCAGATATCCGGTGACAGCCAGGTTTTCAGCCAGACGACCGGCGAGTTTTTGTTAACCTCAACCCGCACATCCGTCGGCCCACCCAACTGCTGTGCCATTTGCTGACTCAGGAATTCGTAATGCTGTGCCCAGCGCAGTCCACCCTCTTCCGCCGCTGCATTGGTATAGAGGGAAATACCCAGCTCGCGGTAGATCTCCCGGCGAAACGCAGGCGGCACTTCCAACTGTGTGCCATCTTCAAGCTGCAACCGATCGGTCATCAGCATACGCACTTCGTACGCGAGGACTTTGTTAAACTGCTGAAGGCTAGGCAAAATGGCGAAGTTGAGCACCACCAGGTAGGTCGTTACCAGGCTGACAAACAGCAAGGTAACGATCAATAACAAGGTGCGGGCAAATGAACTGCGAGGTGAGAAGCGCAGTCGCCTCATCGTGTTCCTCCGGGATAGCCCGTATTAAGTGGATAACCCGCCGTCAGGCTTTGCTACCATCCGGAACGAACACATAACCCAGGCCCCAAACAGTCTGGATATAGCGTGGGTGTGCCGGATCTTCTTCCACCATGCGACGCAGGCGAGAGATCTGCACGTCAATTGAACGCTCCATGGCGCTGTATTCGCGGCCACGTGCCAGGTTCATCAGTTTGTCACGCGACAGCGGTTCACGTGGATGGCTCACCAGTGCTTTAAGCACCGCAAACTCACCGCTGGTCAGCGGCATTGGCTCATCTTCGCGGAACATCTCACGAGTGCCAAGATTCAGTTTGAATTTACCGAAGGCGATAACCGCCTCTTCCTGTGAAGGTGCACCAGGCAGCTCATTGGCCTGACGACGCAGCACGGCACGAATACGCGCCAGCAGTTCACGCGGGTTGAACGGTTTTGGAATGTAGTCGTCAGCGCCGATTTCCAGCCCTACGATACGGTCCACTTCTTCACCTTTCGCCGTCACCATAATGATCGGCATCGGGTTGCTCTGGCTACGCAAACGGCGGCAAATTGACAGCCCGTCTTCGCCTGGTAACATCAGGTCCAGCACCATCAGGTGGAAAGATTCGCGGGTCAGCAGACGATCCATCTGCTCAGCGTTAGCAACACTGCGCACCTGAAAGCCCTGTTCGGTGAGATAGCGCTCTAACAGAGCACGCAGACGCATATCGTCATCAACGACCAGAATTTTGTAGTTCTCTTGCATTTTCTACTCCCAAAGGCGCTATTGCCTGAGCCAGTATTGTTAAAAAACTGTCCTGTCTGTGACAGTCATTAATGGTTTATATTCTAGCCGAAATTGTTACAAAGCATATTAAACAGCAGCTTATCTTTAAGTTTTTGCGCCTTCGAGCCACTTTTTCGGTTTTTTTGCCCTGAATAACACCATCTTACAGCCTGAGCAAAATTTCCACAGCCGGATAAGTTTTCAATCCGCGATGGGCTTTCGGCTGGATTGAATTTTTGCCACGCCTTCTTTTACACTGTCTTTAGTGTGTAACCGCCCGATGCTAAGCCATGAAAACCCGACTGATTACCCGTGAAGGCTTTAACAAGCTGAAAGCTGAACTTGACTATCTGTGGCGAGAAGAGCGGCCAGAAGTGACCAAAAAAGTCACCTGGGCAGCCAGCCTGGGCGATCGCAGCGAAAATGCTGACTACCAGTACAACAAAAAACGCCTGCGCGAAATTGATCGCCGGGTGCGCTACCTGACCAAAAGTCTGGAAGAGTTGCGTATTGTCGATTACTCCCCCCAGCAAGACGGCAAAGTCTTTTTCGGTGCCTGGGTCGAAGTCGAAAATGACGAAGGCGAAATCAAACGCTTCCGCATCGTTGGCTATGATGAAATTTTCGGGCAGAAAGATTACATCTCTATCGACTCCCCGATGGCGCGCGCACTGTTGAAAAAAGAGGTTGGCGATGCGGCCAGCGTACAGACCCCAGCCGGTCCGGTACAGTGGTTCGTCAATGAAATTAACTATCTGCGATAGCCATTCGGAATATCACTGAAAGCGGGCCGCTTCACTGGCAATTTCACCCTCCAGTCCGTATAACTGTCCCCTGTTTCTCAACCCCGAAAGACAGTTACCGATGATGAAAGATTCACTGAGCCAGATTATTGCAACTGAGCTGCAGGCGCGAACGGAGCAGGTTGATGCTGCTGTGCGCCTGCTGGACGAAGGGAATACCGTGCCGTTTATTGCACGTTATCGTAAAGAGGTAACCGGTGGCCTGGATGATACCCAGCTACGCCAGTTGGAGAGCCGCCTCAGCTATCTGCGTGAACTGGAGGACCGACGCCAGTCGATTCTGAAATCCATTGATGAGCAAGGCAAACTCAGCGATGACCTTGCCCGCGCTATCAACAACACCCTCAGTAAAACCGAACTCGAAGACCTCTATCTCCCCTACAAACCTAAGCGCCGTACCCGTGGTCAAATTGCCATTGAAGCCGGTCTTGAGCCGTTGGCTGATAGCCTGTGGCAAGATCCGTCACAAGACCCGGAACAGGTTGCGGCTGCCTATGTTGACAGTGATAAAGGCGTAGCCGACGTGCGCGCCGCGCTGGATGGTGCCCGCTACATCCTGATGGAACGCTTCGCCGAAGATGCAGCGCTGCTGGCTAAAGTGCGTGACTACCTGTGGAAAAATGCCCATCTGGTGGCCAAAGTGGTAGAGGGGCAAGCGGAAAGCGGCGCGAAATTCCGTGACTACTTCGATCACCATGAAGCGCTAAACAGTGTGCCGTCTCACCGCGCACTGGCCATGCTGCGTGGTCGTAACGAAGGCGTACTCCAGCTCTCGCTGAATCCCGATCCGCAATTTGAAGAAGCGCCACGCGAAAGCCACGGTGAAACCCTGATTGCCGAACACCTCAATTTACGCCTGAATAATGCCCCAGCGGATAGCTGGCGTAAGGCGGTCGTGAGCTGGACCTGGCGTATCAAAGTGATGCTGCACCTGGAAACCGAGCTGATGGGCAGCGTACGCGAACGCGCTGAAGAAGAAGCCATCAACGTCTTCGCGCGCAATCTGCACGATCTGCTGATGGCCGCCCCAGCGGGCATGCGCGCCACTATGGGCCTCGATCCGGGACTGCGTACCGGTGTCAAAGTCGCGGTAGTGGATGCGACCGGTAAGCTGGTCGCTACCGATACCATTTATCCCCACACCGGCCAGACGGCGAAAGCCGCCAGTGCCGTTGCCGCGCTGTGCACTAAGCATCAGGTAGAGCTGGTAGCAATTGGTAACGGTACAGCCTCGCGTGAAACCGAGCGCTTCTACCTGGACGTACAGAAGCAGTTCCCACAGGTGAGTGGGCAAAAAGTCATTGTCAGTGAAGCTGGCGCTTCGGTCTATTCTGCTTCCGAACTGGCAGCCCTTGAGTTCCCGGATCTGGACGTGTCGCTGCGCGGTGCTGTCTCTATCGCACGCCGCCTGCAAGACCCACTGGCAGAGCTGGTGAAGATTGATCCGAAATCCATCGGTGTAGGCCAGTATCAGCATGACGTGAGCCAAAGCCAGCTCGCGAAAAAACTGGATGCCGTGGTAGAAGACTGCGTAAACGCCGTCGGGGTAGATCTGAACACCGCCTCCGTGGCCCTGCTGACCCGCGTAGCCGGCCTGACGCGCATGATGGCGCAAAACGTGGTGAACTGGCGTGACGAAAATGGTCGCTTCCAGAATCGCCAGCAGTTGTTAAAAGTCAGCCGTCTCGGCCCGAAAGCCTTTGAGCAGTGCGCGGGCTTCCTGCGTATTAACCACGGGGACAACCCGCTGGATGCCTCCACGGTTCACCCGGAGGCCTACCCGATTGTGGAACGCATCCTGAGTGCGACACACCAGGCGCTGAATGAACTGATGGGCAACCCTTCCAGCCTGCGTAATCTGAATGCTCGCGACTTTACCGATGAACGCTTTGGTCTGCCGACGGTAAACGACATCATTAAAGAGCTGGAAAAACCGGGTCGCGATCCACGCCCTGAATTTAAAACCGCGCAGTTTGCGGAAGGGGTGGAAACCATGAACGACCTGCTGCCGGGTATGATCCTGGAAGGTGCCGTGACCAACGTGACCAACTTTGGTGCCTTTGTGGATATCGGCGTGCATCAGGATGGCCTGGTTCATATCTCTTCGCTGTCGGATAAGTTTATCGATGATCCACACAAAGTGGTGAAAGCGGGCGATATCGTGAAGGTCAAAGTGCTGGAAGTGGATCTGCAGCGTAAACGTATTGCGTTAACCATGCGTCTTGACGAGCAACCCGGTGAAACCAATGCGCGCGCCAGCAATCGCAGCACCCAGCGTGAGGCCCCACGCAGCAACAATAGCAGCAATGCTAAACCTCGCAATGCACGCCCGGCCAGCAGTTCGGCGGGTAACAGTGCCATGGGTGATGCGTTAGCCGCTGCCTTCAGCAAGAAGCGCTAACCCCCTGCCGAACCCGCTTTTGCTTATGCCAAAAAAGCGGGTTCGGTTGCGAAATCTCGCTAAGCTGCCAGGCTAAAACAAAGATCACAAAAACTGACTCCAGGCCGTGGCACAGCGAAACAATGGACATCATTAACCAGCTGCTCGACACTATTTATGCCGATACCTTGCCACTCGCCACCCGTGAGCGGCTCCTTTCACACATCCGTGCTGCGCGCGATGCCATGAAACTGCCGCGCAAACTGCACTGGGATGAACAGGACGTGATGCTGATTACCTATGCCGATCAGTTTCGAGAGCCGGATACCCCGACTCTTCAAAGCTTCTCGCGCTTTTACCAGCAGCATCTGGCTAATACCTTCCCGCTGGTACATCTGTTGCCGTTCTACCCCTACTCTTCTGACGATGGCTTTTCAGTTATCGATTACCATCAGGTAAACCCGCTGTGTGGTGAATGGCGTGACATTGCGGAACTGCATACGCACACCCGCCTGATGTTCGATTTTGTCTGTAACCATATGTCGGCGCAAAGCCTGTGGTTTCGCCATTTTCTCGATCGTGAACCGGGCTGGCAGCAGTTCTTTATTGCTATGCCACCCGCCACGGATTTAAGTGCCGTCACCCGTCCCCGGACTTCGCCACTGCTGACGCCATTTGAATGCGCCGATGGTGAAACCCGCTTCGTCTGGAGCACCTTCAGTGCCGATCAGATCGACCTGAACTTTGCCGATGGCGAAGTGCTGATTCATATGGTCGATGTCCTGCTCGACTACCTGAAAAAAGGGGCGGATTACGTCCGCCTTGATGCCGTGGGCTACATGTGGAAAACCCCGGGCACCAACTGCATTCACCTGGCGAAAACCCATCAGTTGGTGCAGCTGTTCCGCGCGATTGCCAATTTGGTGGCACCGGGCACGGTGATCATCACCGAAACCAATGTGCCGCATAAAGACAATATCAGCTACTTCGGCGATGGCCGTAATGAAGCGCAGATGGTGTATCAGTTCTCACTACCGCCGCTGGTGCTCCAGGCGATTCACAGTGGCTCTGGTCGGGCGCTGCGCCAGTGGGCGCGTTCGCTGATCCCTGGCGGCGGCACCACCACCTTCTTCAATTTTCTCGCCTCGCACGACGGTATCGGTCTCAATCCGGCTCGAGGGATCCTCAGCGAACCGGAGATCCTCGCGCTGGTTCGCGATCTGGCTCTGGAAGGGGCGCTGGTCTCCTACAAAAACAACCCTGACGGCACGACCAGTCCGTATGAAATCAACGTCTCCTATCTGGATGCACTGAGCCGCCAGGAAGATGACGATGCCACACGCCTGCGCCGCTTTCTGCTGGCCCACGGCATTTTGCTGGCGTTTCCAGGCGTGCCAGCCGTCTATGTGCAGAGTATGCTCGGTTCACGTAACGATCTGGATGGTGTGCGGGCAGCAGGCCACAACCGCGCGATTAACCGGAAAAAGTTTGCCTTGCAGGAGATGGAAGAGGCACTGGCCGGGAGTAACTGGCTCCGACAACACTGCTTTGAGCAGCTCAGCCAGCTGATCCAGCTCCGTCGTCGTCAACAGGCATTTCATCCTGATAATCCAATGGAAGTGTTTGATAGTGAGAACGCTTTACTCATCATGCAGCGCCAGGGAACAGAAAATATGCTGTGCGTTTTCAACCTTAGTGCGCGGGAAATGCAGGCGACGTTACCGATAGCACGGCAGTTTTTGGATGTGGTCAGCGGAGAGAATGTTGATGGCACCCAGCCAGTGAAGCTGGATGCCTGGCAATTTATGTGGTTACGTGGCTAGGCATTACTCTTTGTCTTTATAAACGTCGGCAGTAGCTGCAAACTTGCCATGCTCACGACCGGCAATAATCAGATAATATTTGCCGCCCAAATCATCGGCTTTTTTCGACAGAGATTTATGTAAGTCCATCGGCGCATCTTTATCACTGGTGTTTACCGTGCCAATTTTTACCAGATTTTTGCTCTCTACTACCTCTTTAGTCACCTCTTCCGCTGCCAGTACAGAGAAAGACATGGCTCCCAACATCACACCCGCAACCAACAGTTTCGCTACGTTCATATCATCATCCTCAATTTATTATGCGTTGTTGAAGTGAAAACCAGACAGCGCAAGCCACCGCCAGCCAAAGGGCCGACTGTGGCACTGCATCCAGAGCAATTCATCGTCTGGCTTACGCGAGAAAGTATTGACGTTGGTGGCGAATTTGCCAGTCGCTAATTGCGGTATCGCTAAAGATCGTGACAGAACTCTATAATCTGCTCGCAGAAAATCTCGGGGTGAGAAATAAAGGGCGCATGGGCCGCTTTTTCAATCACCTGGCTACGAGATTGTGGCCATGCCTCATCCAGCAACGGCGCGATGGCACGCGGCACCAGTCCGTCTAACGCGCCATACAGGCGCAGATGTGGTTGACGGAGGTCGGCCAGAGCAGGACGTAAATCAACGTCACGCAAAATAGCCAGACCGGCATCCAGCACCGCCACTTCAGGCACAGGCTGCGACAACACCACCTCTTTCAACTGACGAGCGTCCTGGCGCGCGCTGCTGGTGCCTAAGGTTTGCAGGGCAAGGAAACGTTCCACCGTGCGCTGAAAATCGGTACTCAGATCCTGCTGGAAGCGTAATAGCGTATCAGGCTTGATTCCCGGCCAACCGTCCCCGGCCGCGAAGCAGGGCGAGGAGGCGACGCTAATCAACGCCGCAATCCGATCTGGCAGGGTCAATGCCAGTTGACTGGCCACCAGCCCGCCCAGTGACCAACCCAGTACAATCGCCTGTGCAGGCAACTGCGGTGCGATCTGCTGCGCCATCTGCGCCAGCGAAAGCGGAGGAAACGGCTGGCTACGTCCATATCCGGGCAGGTCCACCAGATGCAGACGAAAATGCGCGCTGAGTCGCGGCACAATGCTTTGCCACACTTCGGCGTTCAGTCCCCAACCGTGCAACAGCACAAGATCGCGATCGCCAGTGCCACAGCACTGCCAGTGAAGAGATGTCATCAGTTACTATCCAGGTGATGATAAGGAGGTCGTTATGCTACCAATACCCGCTACCTGCTGGCTATGCCGCTTGCCACTTCAACTGCCGCAGCACGGCCTGTGCAGCCTGTGCCTGCGTCAGTTGCCTACGCTCCCTACCCTGTGCCCACGTTGTGCTTTACCGGCCGCCAGCGCACATCAGGCCTGTCTACGCTGCCAGCGCACGCCGCCGCCGTGGCAGGCGCTTGTCTGTGTTGGCAACTATCAGCCACCGCTCAGTCATTGGGTGCGAGATCTAAAGTTTTCAGGCGTGACCGCACTCAGAGTGATGCTGGCACGGCTACTTTTGCTAAGCTTTCAGCACATGAGGCGTCAACTGCTACTGCCAAAACCGGATTTGGTGCTGTGCGTCCCGCTCCACCACCGACGCGCATGGCAACGCGGCTACAATCAAACGGCCTTGCTTGCAGCACCGCTGGCGCACTGGCTTCATGCCGAATTTAGTCAGGGTCTGGTGCGTACCGGGGCGCGTTCACCTCAGCACCAGTTGAATGCGCAGCAGCGTAAAGCGAATTTGCAGGGTGCTTTCCACCTTGAAATCGCGGTGCAGGGACGCCATATCGCCCTTATTGATGATGTGGTCACCACGGGCAGTACCGTGGCGGAAATAAGCCGCACATTGCTGGCGCAGGGCGCAGCCAGCATACAAACAGGTTGCCTGTGCCGTACCTTGTAGAGCGGCGGTGATGGGCGTACTATAAACACTGTAGTTAACAATTGAGCAACCGCCATGATCGTGATTACCGACTCTGCCCAGGAGCACTTCTCCAAGCTGCTGTCCAAACAAGAACCCGGCACCCAGATCCGCGTGTTCGTGATTAACCCAGGCACACCCACTGCGGAGTGCGGGGTTTCTTACTGCCCACCGGATGCGGTAGAAGCTACCGATACCGAGTTGAAATTTGAAAAACTGTCAGCCTTTGTTGACGAGCTGAGCGCACCTTACCTGGAAGAAGCCGAGATCGACTTCGTGACCGATAACCTCGGTTCCCAGCTGACGCTGAAAGCCCCTAACGCCAAAATGCGTAAAGTGTCAGATGACGCACCGCTGGTAGAACGCGTTGAGTATCAGTTGCAGGCTCAGATTAACCCACAGCTTGCCAGCCACGGCGGTAAAGTTACGCTGATGGAAATCACCGATGAAGGCTTTGCCATTCTGCAATTTGGCGGCGGCTGTAACGGCTGTTCAATGGTCGATGTGACCCTGAAAGAAGGGATCGAAAAAGAGCTGCTGGCGACTTTCCCTGAGCTGAAAGGCGTGCGCGACTTGACCGAACATCAGCGTGGCGAACACTCCTACTACTGATGCCAATCGGCGCGACACCCGTCGCGCCGTTGTTTTCTCCCCGGCTATACCCGCGATTTCCCCCGTACCTGACTCACCGCTTTCAACAGACGTTTCACTGTCGCATCGTCAAAAATCGCCTCCAGCGGCACACTGATTTTGCGTCGCCAGTTGGGATATTGCGTAACCGTGCCCGGCACGTTCACAGGAGAAGTCATCCCGAGCCAGTCTTCCACCTGCAATCCCAGCAGCGCACTGCCGGTCTGCGCCAGATAGCGGTGCATAGCCAGGTTGAGCTGCGGGGTCATCGCCAGCTTTTCCGCCTGTTTTGCGCTGCGTGCTGGCATCACGCCCGCCAGATGCAGTGCATCCAGCAGCGCCTGCTTTTGCTTCGCCCGCTCGGCATACAGAGACGCCAACACCGCTTCACCAGGATAGAGCCCCAGCTTGTCGCCAAGCTGCAAATCACCCGCCTGCCAAAAGCCATACAGCGTGGGCAGGTCGTGTGTGCTGGCGCTGGCGATAGACTGCTCTGGATACGCCTCGGGCTGGCGATAACGGCCATCCTGGTTCTGTTCAAACCACAGCACTTTCCACGAGAAAACCCCGCTGTTACGCAACAGGCTGACAATCTCACGCGGAACCGTACCGAGGTCTTCGCCAATCACCATACAACGCTGACGCTGGCTCTCCAGCGCCAGAATGCCCAACAGATCCGCCACCGGATAGCTGACATAGGCGCCTTTATCTGCACCGCCGCCAGCCGGGATCCACCACAGGCGCAGCAGTGACATCACATGGTCAATACGCAGTGCGCCACAGTCGCGCATATTGGCGCGCAGCAGATCGATAAACGGCTGATAAGCCCGCGCCTGCATCACGTGAGGATCAAGCGGGGGTAAGCCCCAGTTCTGTCCCTGAGGGCCAAGTCGATCGGGTGGTGCGCCCACGGAGGCCTTGAGGCGATACAGTTCAGGATCGTGCCAGGTTTCACTGCTGCCCGCGGCTTCCCCTACCGCCAAATCGCGGTACAAACCGACGCTCATGCCGGACTGCTGGCTGACTTGCCAGCACTGAGCCAATTGGCGCTGCGCCAGCCACTGTAACCACTGCCAAAAGGCGATTTCATCTTCATGAGCCGCACACCACGCCTGCACCTCCGCAGTCTGGCTGTGCTGCCAGGCTTCTGGCCAGTCCGGCCAGCCGCAGAAATCCGCCTTACCGTGGCGTAGCTCGCCTTGCAAGCCATCATAAGCGGCCTGATAACGCAGGCTATCACCGCCCTGCTGGACAAACAGTGCAAAAGCCTGCTGCTGTTCATCCTCCACAGGCCGCTGACTAAACTGCGTCCAGGCGTGGCGCAGTGCCGTGATTTTCAGTGCCGTGACCGCCGGATAATCCACCCACTCGCTGGCGCGCGCCTGTTCAAGAGCCTTGCGCGTTTTTGCCTGTTGCCACCAGCGCTGCGCGGCTTTGCTGTGCTGGAAATCGTCCACCTGAGCAACGTCGATATACAACACATTCAACCAGCGCCGTGAGGCAGGACTGTAGGGGCTGGCAAAGGCGGGGCTGGCAGGATAGAGCGCATGCAGTGGATTCAGCCCGACGAAATCTCCACCCTGAGCGCCCACCTGTTGCAGCAACTGTTGCAGATCGCCAAAATCCCCCACGCCCCAGTTGTTGGCTGAACGCAACGTATAGAGCTGAACCAAAGCCCCCCAGCGTTTCCCGCCATTTTCCAACGCAGCAGGCAGATAGCAGCGACGTGGCGCAATAATCACCTGTGTCTGCCAGCGCTTTTTCCCCTGGGTCAGAGTTAACCGATGGTAGCCCTGCGCCAGACGTTTCGGCAGTGGCAGCTCAGCCCCCGCCGACACCTCTCCGCTAAACTGCTTGCCCTGTTCACTCTCCAGCTGCCAGTGAAAGTGCCCGCGTCCTGTGACTAGCAAACGGCGCGCCTGGTTGCCGCGCAGGACCACCGCAGGCGGTAACGGGCCGGGCTTTTGCATCTGCGGGTTGCCCATCACCGCCAGCAGCGCCTGCTTAGTCTCATCACGGATGGCTTCTTTTTTGCCAAGCGCGTTGGTGAATTCCAGTGCGATCCCGGCCGCCTGCGCGGCCTGATCCAGCGAGCGATTCGTCATGGTGGCTCCTTAGCGCTGCGCCTGCCAGATGCGTTGCTGGTAATCCCGAATCGAGCGATCTGAACTGAACATCCCGGTACGCGCGGTATTCAGAATCGCAGTTCGGGTCCACGCCTGTGGATTTTTCCACAGGGACTCCACGCGGATTTGCGCCTGCACATAAGCGTCGAAATCCGCCAGAACCAGCCAGGGATCGCCGTTTTTGGTCAGGCTATCCAGCAGCAAATCAAAGGCATGTTTATCGCCATCGCTGTATTTGCCTTTCTCCAGCGACTTCAGCAAACCGTCCAGCACCTTGTCTTTTTTACGCAGCTTCTTCGGATCATAGCCCCCTGCTTTCAACACTTTAACTTCATCCACCGTATGACCAAAAATAAAAATGTTCTCCTCTCCGACCTGCTGCGCAATCTCGACGTTGGCCCCATCCAGCGTACCAATGGTGATGGCACCATTCAGCGCCAGCTTCATATTGCCGGTGCCGGAAGCTTCATAACCTGCGGTGGAGATCTGCTCGGAAAGGTCTGCCGCTGGGATAATCAGTTCTGCGGCGGTAATACGGTAGTCTGGGATAAAGACCACTTTCAGACGGTCACCCACGCGCGGATCCTGATTGACGACCTCGGCGACTTTATTAATGGCGTAAATAATATTCTTCGCCAGATAGTAGCCGGGCGCGGCCTTCGCCCCGAAGATAAACACGCGGGGTGTGAAGTGTGGGTTGTCCGGATTTTCCAGCAACTGATGGTAGCAGTAGAGAATGTGCAGCAGGCTAAGGTGCTGACGTTTGTACTCGTGCAGGCGTTTAATCTGCACGTCAAACAGCGCCTCAGGATTAACCTCAATACCGGTCACGCGCGCAATGTAACGTGTCAGGCGCGCTTTATTGGCCTGCTTAATATTGCGATAGCGCTCGCGGAACACCAGGTCATCAGCATAGTGTTCAAGATCGCTCAGTGCGTCTAAGTCGTTAGCCCACTCGCCTTCAAGCGTTTCATCAATCAGGCCCGCCAGACCAGGGTTGCACTGTTTTAGCCAGCGACGCGGCGTGATGCCATTGGTGACGTTATGGAATTTTTCCGGCCACAGCTCGGCATACTCCGGGAACAGATCTTTCACCACCAGTTCCGAATGCAGTGCCGCCACGCCATTGACCGCAAAGCTGCCAACCACACACAGGTTCGCCATGCGCACCTGATTGTCAGCCACCACCGCCAGCTTGCGCCACAGCGCCTTATCCTTCGGCCAGCGGCGGGTCACGACTTGTTTAAGCCGACGGTTAATCTCTTTGATGATCTGCATATGACGCGGTAGCAGACTGCGCATCAGGCGCTTGTCCCAGCGTTCCAGCGCCTCCGGCATCAAGGTGTGGTTGGTATAGGCAAACACCCGGCTGGTAATGTGCCACGCCTCTTCCCAACTGAGCTGGTGCTCATCCAGCAGCAGGCGGAGCATTTCCGGGATAGCAATTGTCGGGTGAGTATCATTCAGCTGGATAACTTCGTAATCCGGTAACGATTGAATAGTACGTCCGGCGAGGTGGTGACGACGCAGAATATCGCCAACCGCGCAGGCACACTGGAAGTATTGCTGCATCAGGCGCAGCCGCTTGCCCTGCTCATGATTGTCGTTGGGATAGAGCACTTTGGTCAGTTTGGCGGCCTCAATACCGTTTTGCTCTGCCTGTAAAAACTCACCGTTATTAAAGCGCGTCAAATCAAACGGGGTATCGCTGCTGGCTTTCCACAGACGCAGCGGCAAGGTCACGCCATTGCGATAGCCGATAACCGGGAGATCCCAGGCTTCCCCCTTTAGTATTACCGCAGGCTGCCAGAGCGCTTGCCCCTCAGCACCCTCCACGACGTCACCGCCCAAGCCAACCTGCACATCCAATGCTACTTGATGGCGAAACCACGGATAGCTGTCCCGCTGCCAGTCATCGGGATCTTCATGCTGATGTCCTTCATCAAATGACTGGCGGAACAGGCCATACTGATAGTTCAACCCATGCCCGGTGGCTGGCTGCCCGACGGTTGCCATCGAGTCCAGATAGCAAGCGGCGAGACGCCCTAGCCCGCCGTTGCCCAAAGCCGGGTCCACTTCCTCCTCCAGCAGTTCACCCAACGGCACCTCATAGTCCGCCAGTACCGCGCGAACATCGTCATACCAACCGAGGTTAATCAGGTTATTGCCGGTGAGGCGTCCCAACAGAAATTCCATTGAAAGATAGTTAACGTGACGCTGATTTTTACGTCCGGCCGCAGCCGCCGGGGCGGCGGTCAGAACTTCATTTAAAGCGCCTGAAAGTACCTGCCACCAGTGATGCAGCGAGAGCTGTTGCGGTGAGGTAAATCCGGCATGTTGCCATTGGCGGGTCAGAGCGGCGACAAAACGGGCTTTATTAAATTTCTGCTGTGACATATCAATCCCTTCCGAATCCGTTTTCAACAAGGTGAGTCTGGGCTGCGCACGACCAGCAACGGTTTAATTTAAGACGGCAAAGGATAAAAAAGCGACAGGGTTCACACAAAAGCAGCAAAAAGGCTGACCAGCGAGCGCTGGTCAGCGTAGGAATTAGCAGAGTTCGAGCTGAACTTCGTGCTGTTCAATCACTTTCAGCACGCTGGCTGGCGGTGTTTGATCGGTATAGAGGTAATCCACCAGGCTCATGCTACCGAGATTCACCATCGCGTTACGACCGAACTTCGAGTGGTCACATACCAACATAACGCAGCGCGAATTCTCAATAATGGCCCGCTTGGTACGGACCTCATGGTAGTCAAACTCCAGCAGCGAGCCGTCCATATCGATGCCGCTGATGCCGAGAATGCCGTAGTCGAGGCGGAACTGGGAGATAAAGTCCAGCGTCGCCTCGCCCATAATACCGCCGTCGCGGGTGCGCACTTCACCGCCCGCAATAATCAAACGGAAATCGGGTTTGCCCATCAACAGCATGGCAACGTTAAGATTGTTGGTGACGATACGCAGATTACTGTGGTTCATCAGCGCGTGGGCTACCGCTTCCGGCGTGGTGCCGATATCAATAAACAGCGTAGCGCCGTCTGGGATCTGGCTGGCTACACGCTGCGCGATACGCGCTTTTTCGGCCGACCACATCATTTTACGATCTTGCCAGGCGGTGTTTTCCGAGCTGGAAGGCAGCGCCGCACCACCGTGATGACGTTGAATACGGTTTTGATCGGCCAGATCGTTGAGATCGCGCCGGATGGTCTGCGGGCTGACGGCAAAGTGCTCCACCAGCTCTTCAGTACTGACATAGCCCTGACGGCGAACCAAATCGATAATGCCGTCGTGACGTTGCGTCTGCTTCACATTACTCTCCTGTACTCACTCATCCAGTTACTGACGTCTGGGTTTACGGGTATCGACATACGCCATTGCCAGGCCGACCAGCAGGCCAACAATGTGCGCAGCATTGGCGATATCGAGGCCCAGCACGCCATACCAACCAATCACCAGCCAGAGGATCGCGAAACCAATCAGGCCGCGTTCAAGGTAAATGCCGCTTTCGGGATCGCGCTCGCCGCGTAGCCAGCAATAGCCCATCAGCGCATAGACGACGCCGGAAAGCCCGCCAAACCAGATGCCACTGAATTTATCCTGCATCCAGCCACTCAGCAGTGCGGAAATCAGCATGATCACGAACAGCTTACCGCTGCCCAACCGCTTCTCTACCGCGCCCCCCAGATACCACCACCACATCAGGTTAAAGACGATATGCAGCAGAGAGAAATGCAGTAAAGCATGGCTGAACCAGCGCCATATCTGGAAATATTGCTGTGGGCCTGCGGGCCAGCCGAGCCACATCAGTACCGTTTCATCCCCGACGATCTGCATCAGAATAAACACCGCCACGCAGGCGATCATCAGGGTCATGGTCAGTGGGCCAGCACGCTCACGGATGTTGGCCCAGAAGTGAGTGCGTTCATAACGCAGGCTGTTGCGGGTATTACCGGTTTGCCAGCTGGCGGCGTGATAGCGCGGATTATCAGGATCGCGAATAAACTGATTAAGCTCGTTTTCGACCATCTCCAGTTTCGACTCGTCGTCGAGCATGACCACAGAATGGCCTTCCTGCTCAATCCGCAGTTGCACACCGCGCGTCGCCATGTAGTCAACAAAGGCCTGCGCGGTACGCGGATGGTTAAATTGCGTGATGCGTATCATCTTCCTCGCTCCATCAAGGTTTACTCAGCGCCACTCGCTACCTGAGCCGGGAATACGGCGCGCCAGGCATCAAAGCCACCGTCAATGCTGTATGCCGCCGCAAAACCCTGATTTAACAGATATTGTGCGGCACCTTTGCTGCTGTTGCCGTGATAGCACATCACCAGTACCGCTTTGCTGCGATCGGCGCTGGCAATGAAGTCATTTAAGTTGCTGTTCGACAGGTGCAGGGCATCAGTGGCATGGCCGAGAGCAAAGGTTTGTGGATCGCGGATATCCACCAGCAGCGCACCTTGTGCCAGGTGTTCCTGAGCTTGCTGAACATCAATACATTCGAAGGTTTCCATGGTGTCTCTCATTACTGCGTCACATTTGGCGCTTAGTGTAACCCGAGTTGCAGGTGCAATAACCTGACATTTTATAAGGTTGATGTGATATTTCTGGCGCAGGAATGTTAATTGCGTCACGCAAAATTGTTTTTTCGTGGTTAAGCGCTGGCATCAATGTTTGTTTGCGATTATTATAATGCTCGAAAACGAACATTAAAGAACTATTCCGAACATCGGAGGAGATGACGTGGAAACCAAAGACCTGATCGTGATCGGCGGCGGCATCAACGGCGCTGGCATTGCAGCGGATGCTGCAGGACGCGGCCTGTCAGTGCTGATGCTGGAGGCGCGGGATCTGGCCTGTGCTACCTCATCTGCCAGTTCAAAACTTATTCATGGTGGCCTGCGCTACCTGGAACACTACGAATTCCGCCTGGTTAGCGAAGCGCTGGCTGAGCGTGAAGTGCTGCTGAAAATGGCACCGCACATCGCTTTCCCGATGCGCTTCCGCCTGCCACACCGACCGCATCTGCGACCGGCATGGATGATTCGCCTGGGTCTGTTTATGTACGATCACCTCGGCAAACGCACCAGCTTACCCGGCAGTAAAAGCTTGCGTTTTGGCGCGGATTCGCAGTTAAAATCTGAAATTACACGCGGTTTCGAATATTCTGACTGCTGGGTTGATGACGCTCGCCTGGTGGTGCTGAATGCGCAAGAAGTGGAAAAACGCGGCGGCGAAGTGCGTACCCGCACTCGCGTAACCCGTGCATGGCGTGAAAATGGCCTGTGGATCGTTGAGGCCGAAGACGTGGATAGCGGCAAGCTCTATACCTGGCAGGCTAAAGGTCTGGTCAATGCGGCAGGCCCGTGGGTTAAGCAGCTGTTCGACGACAGCCTGAAGCTGAAATCACCGTATGGCATTCGCCTGATCAAGGGTAGCCACATTGTTGTGCCTCGTGTGCACCGTGAAAAGCAGGCCTATATCCTGCAAAACGAAGATAATCGCATCGTGTTTGTGATTCCGTGGATGGATGAGTTCTCCATCATCGGCACGACTGACGTGGAGTACAAAGGCGATCCGAAAGATGTACGCATCGATGATAACGAGATCGATTATTTGCTGAAGGTGTTTAACGGCCACTTTAAAAACAACCTGAGCCGTGATGACATCGTCTGGACTTATTCGGGCGTGCGCCCACTGTGTGATGATGAATCTGATTCACCTCAGGCGATCACCCGTGATTACACGCTGGATGTACACGATGAGAATGGCGCAGCACCTCTCTTGTCGGTGTTTGGCGGCAAGCTAACCACCTACCGTAAGCTGGCCGAGCACGCGTTGGAGAAACTGGCGAAGTACTATCCGCATGCGGGTGCTGCCTGGACCAAAACTGCCGTATTACCGGGTGGCGATATTGCCGGAAGCCGTGAAGATTACGCGGCCAGCCTGCGTCGTCGTTATCCGTTTATCACCGAAGGTATGGCGCGTCATTTTGCCCGCACCTACGGCAGCAACAGTGAGAAAGTGCTGGCGGGAGCCAAAGGCCTTGAAGATCTGGGTGAAAACTTTGGTCATGACTTCTATGAAGCCGAACTGCGCTACCTGGTGCAGAACGAGTGGGTGCGCGAACTGGATGATGCGATCTGGCGTCGTACCAAGCAGGGTATGTGGCTGACAAAAGAGCAGCAGGCGCGCATTAGCGAATGGTTAGCCGCCCATGCAAAGAAGCCTTCGCTGTCGCTGGCAAGCTAATCTGACCCACGGCATTGCATGAAAAACGGCCCCGGTAGCCTTGCGCTCCGGGGCCGTTTTTTTAGCCTCGCGTCAACGTAACTGGCGAGGATGATTGACCTGCACGTTCAACACAGTGCAACTGCCTGAAACGCTAATCAGAGGCCTGTTACCAGGGTACAGGTTTTACCGTAGAACGGATAAAAACCTTCGGTGTGATAGTCCACTGACACCACTTTGCGAATCTTGCCTTCGGCTTTCGCGCTCTCAATCGATGCGTCACCATTGTTATACAAGCCCAGTACCGAGATGGCACAGGACTGCCCTTTTTTATCGCCGGTCTGATCGGTCGCCATGATTGGGCCTTTCACATTGGTAATCAAACCCAGGCCCGTAGGGGTTGGCCCTGCCGCACAACCAGTGAGCAGCAGTGCAGCGGTAACCAGAGATAAAACGGATAATGTTTTTTTCATTTTTCATCCTTAATAAAAATAATAAAAAAAAGCGGCCCCTTTCAGGGCCGCCTTATAATGACAGCAACATTACGATTTAGTGTGCAGATGTAATAAACTTTACATACTGCGAATTTATTTTCTTAATAAACAAGCTACATCTTGTTTATTTTCTACAATCTTACCGGAGATATATGCCATATCTCATCCGCATACTCCTGAATCGTCCTGTCCGAAGAGAAATAGCCCATATTAGCAATATTCAATACCGCCCGGCGCTGCCACTCTTCGGGTTCTTTATATAACGCATCAACCTTATCTTGCGTATCTACATAGCTACGGTAATCCGCCAGCAGCTGGTAGTGATCGCCAAAGTTCACCAGCGCATCAAACAGATTGCGGTAACGGTTTGGCTCCTGCGGGCTAAACACGCCTGTCGCGATCTGCGTCAACACCTGGCGCAACTCTTCGTCTTCATCAAAGTATTTACGCGGATTGTAGCCCTGCTGCCGTAGCTGCTCGACCTGCGGAGTGGTATTACCGAAGATAAAGATATTCTCCTCACCCACGTGCTCCAGCATCTCCACATTCGCGCCATCCAGCGTGCCAATAGTTAATGCGCCGTTTAATGCAAACTTCATATTACTGGTGCCTGAGGCTTCCGTTCCTGCGGTGGATATTTGCTCAGAGAGATCGGCGGCAGGAATAATGATCTGCGCCAGACTGACGCTGTAGTTAGGAATAAACACCACTTTAAGTTTATTCTTCACGTCCGGATCATTATTAATCACCTGAGCGACATCGTTAATCAGGTGAATAATATGTTTCGCCATATAATAAGCCGACGCCGCTTTACCCGCAAAAATATTCACGCGCGGCACCCATTTCGCCGTAGGATCGTTTTTAATACGATTGTAGCGGGTAATAACATGCAGCACATTGAGCAGTTGGCGCTTATATTCATGAATACGTTTTATCTGCACATCGAACAACGCATTCGGGTCCAGCACGATATCCATGTTCTTCGCCACCCACTCGGCGAGGCGACGCTTGTTCACATGTTTCGCCGTCGCGACCTGCTCAACAAAGCCGGGAAAGTCCGCCTGCGGAACCAGTTCGCCCAGCTGACTCAGGTCGGTACGCCAGTTGCGGCCAATGCTCTCGTCCAGCACGTCAGAGAGCGAAGGGTTAGCCAGCGCCAGCCAGCGGCGTGGGGTAACGCCATTGGTTTTATTGCAGAAACGTCCGGGGAACAGGCGGGCAAAATCCGCAAACAGCGACTGCACCATCAGGTTTGAGTGCAGCTCCGACACACCGTTTACTTTGTGGCTGGCAACCACCGCCAGCCATGCCATTCTGACGCGACGACCATTGGTTTCGTCAATGATCGAGATGCGTGATAACAGCGCGTTGTCATTGGGGTAATACTCCTGAATGGTTTTCAGGAAGAAATCATTGATTTCGAAAATAATCCCCAGGTGACGCGGCAGGATTTTGCCAATCATATCGACCGGCCAGGTTTCCAGCGCTTCGCTCATCAGGGTATGGTTGGTGTAGGAGAACACCTGGCAGGTGACTTCAAACGCATCGTCCCAGCTAAATTTATGCTCATCAATCAGCAGGCGCATCAGCTCAGGAATCGCCAGCACCGGGTGAGTATCGTTGAGGTGGATAGCAATTTTGTCAGCCAGATTGTCCCAGGTTTCATGCATTTGCCAGTGGCGATCGAGAATATCCTGCACCGTGGCCGACACGAGGAAATACTCCTGACGCAGCCTTAACTCGCGCCCTGAATAGGTTGAGTCATCAGGATAGAGCACGCGTGAAACGTTCTCAGAGTGGTTCTTATCTTCCACCGCAGCAAAATAGTCGCCCTGGTTAAACTTACCGAGGTTGATCTCATTACTGGCCTGCGCGCCCCATAACCGCAGCGTGTTGGTGGCATCAGTGTCGAACCCTGGCACAATTTGGTCGTATGCGGTGGCCAGGATCTCTTCGGTCTCCAGCCAGCGGACCTTGCTGCCCTCATGCTGAATACGGCCACCGAAACGCACTTTGTAGCGCGTGTTATAACGCTGGAACTCCCACGGATTGCCATACTCCAGCCAGTAGTCCGGTGACTCTTTTTGCTGTCCATCCACGATATTCTGTTTGAACATGCCATAGTCGTAACGGATGCCATAGCCGTGCCCCGGCAGGCCCATTGTGGCTAAAGAGTCGAGGAAACAGGCTGCCAAACGGCCCAGACCGCCGTTACCCAAGCCGGGATCGCTCTCTTCTTCCATTAACTCCGCCAGATCCAGCCCCATTTCGTTGAGGGCATTGTCCAGATCTTCGTAGATCCCCATCGCCAGCAGGGCATTGCCCAGCGTGCGGCCCATCAGGAACTCCATCGACAAATAGTAAACCTGACGGACATCCTGCGAGAGCTGAGCGCGACTGGAACGCAGCCAACGCTCTACCATACGGTCACGTACCGCCAGCAGCGCGGCATTCAGCCACTCGTGCTTGTTGGCGACCGAAGGATCTTTACCAATAGTAAACATCAGCTTATAGGCAATCGAATGTTTCAGCGCATCGACCGTTAGCGTGGGTGAGGCATAAGTGAATGGTACGTTCATATCAAATATCCCTGTCTACGATTACAACAAGCGTTGATATAGATCGCGGTAGGCGAGCGCAGCGACCTGCCAGCTAAAATCCATCCCCATCGCCTGACGTTGCACATAGCGCCACAGCGAAGGACGAGACCATAAAACAAATGCACGCCGGATAGCGCGCAGTAACGACCAGGCATTGCTATCTTCAAAGCAGAAGCCGCTGGCGATGCCATCGGCAAGGTTTTCCAGCGAGCTGTCGCTCACTGTATCGGCCAGCCCGCCGGTACGCCGCACCAGCGGTAACGTGCCATATTTCAGACCATACAGTTGTGTCAGCCCGCAAGGCTCAAAGCGGCTCGGCACCATAATGATATCCGCGCCGCCCACAATGCGATGGGAAAATGCTTCGTGATAACCGATTTGTACCCCGACACTACCAGGGTGCTCTGCCGCCGCCGCGAGAAAACCCTGCTGCAAGTCCGCATCGCCCTGGCCCAACAGCACCAGTTGCCCGCCTTGAGCCAGTAATCCAGGCAGCGCTTCCAGCACCAGATCCAACCCTTTTTGCTTGGTTAAGCGGCTCACCACGGCAAACAGTGGCACGCTGTCATCCACTTTTAGCCCCATGGTGACCTGCAACTGCCGTTTGTTCTCCGCTTTCGCTTCAACCGTATCGCGGTTGTAACGTGCGCTGAGCAACAGGTCATGGGCCGGGTCCCAGATACCAGGATCAACGCCGTTTAAGATGCCGGTTAAGCGTCCTTCACGCAGGCGCTGGGCCAACAGCGCTTCCATACCGTAACCAAACTCCGGGCGGGTGATCTCCAGAGCATACGTCGGGCTGACTGCAGTAATATGATCGGCATAGAACAGACCGGCTTTCAGGTAGGAGATCTGTCCATAGAACTCCAGCCCATGCATATTGAAGAACGAAGCCGGCAGTTGGATCGCCGCCAGATGATGTGCGGAGAACAACCCCTGATAGGCCAGATTATGTACGGTGAACACCGATTTTGCCGGACGTCCACGCGCTTCCAGATACGCGCAGGTCAGACCGGCGTGCCAGTCATGGGCGTGGACCACATCGGGTCGCCAGAAGGTGTCCAGTCCACAGGCCAGTTCACAGCCCATCCAACCCAGTAACGCAAACCGCAGATAGTTATCGGTATAGGCAAATTGCGATTCATCATGGTAGGGGCTACCCGCGCGCTCATATAAGCCTGGCGCGTCGATCAAGTAGATACCAACCCCATCAAACTGGCCATAGAGCAGGCGCACATAACCGGCAAAGGTTTGCAGCCCCGCCACCTCTTCCACATCCGGGATCCCTTTAAGTAACGCCGGATAGGCCGGAATAAGGACGCGGGTGTCCGTACCCACCGCGATTTGTGCTTGTGGTAATGCGCCGACAACATCCGCTAACCCGCCGGTTTTCAGCAATGGAAACAGCTCAGAACAGACATGTAAAACCTGCATCCTCGACCTCTTAAATCGGTTATCTGGCGCGATCCTCGCGTCAATTGCTTGTGTGTAGTCTTGTTTTTTTACGTCCCGTCTTGCGCCAGCTTCGCCAGCATCAAGCGGGTAACCAAAACAATGCCTTCTTCCGAACGGTAAAAACGGCGGCTGTCTTCGTCGGGGTTTTCACCAATCACCATACCTTCTGGGATCACGCAGGCCCGATCGATAACACAGCGCCGCAAACGACAGGAGCGCCCTACTGTCACATCGGGCAGCAGCACACTGGAGTCAATATTGCAGAACGAGTTAATACGTACACGGGAGAACAGCACTGAGTTAACCACCACCGAGCCGGAAATAATGCAGCCGCCGGAAACCAGTGAATTCATGGTCATCCCATGGCTCCCGGAGCGGTCCTGCACAAACTTCGCTGGCGGCAGCGGCTCCATATGGGTACGAATCGGCCAGCTGTGGTCATACATATCGAGCTCAGGTGTGACTGAAGCGAGATCGAGGTTGGCACGCCAGTAGGCTTCCAGCGTACCGACATCACGCCAGTAAGGGGTGGCGCTGTCATCACTCTGTACGCAAGAGAGAGTGAACGAGTGAGCGTAAGCTTCCCCGCTAGCGACAATTTTCGGCAGCAGATCCTTGCCAAAATCGTGATGGGATTTCTCTTCCAGCAGGTCTTCTTCCAGCAGCTGATAGAGATAAGCGGCGTTAAAGACGTAGATCCCCATGCTGGCTAATGACTGCGTATCGTCACCGGGCATCGCCGGTGGGTTAGTCGGCTTTTCGACAAATCCCACCACTTTATTGCCTTCATCTACCGCCATGACGCCAAACGCACTGGCTTCAGCAATCGGCACCGGCAAGCAGGCAATGGTGCATTGTGCCTGGCTGGCAACGTGATCGAGCAGCATGCGCGAATAGTCCATTTTGTAGATGTGATCCCCGGCGAGGATCACAATGTACTGCGCGCGATAGCGTCGAATGATATCGAGATTCTGCGTCACGGCATCTGCGGTGCCGCGATACCAGTGTTCCGAGGTGAAACGCTGCTGCGCGGGCAGCAGATCAATAAACTCGTTCATCTCTTCGTTGAAAATCGCCCAGCCGCGTTGGATATGCTGCGTCAGCGTATGTGACTGGTACTGCGTGATCACACCAATTCGGCGGATGCCAGAATTAAGGCAGTTAGAGAGGGCAAAATCGATGATGCGAAATTTTCCGCCAAAATGTACCGCGGGTTTAGCGCGTTTGGCAGTGAGATCTCGCAGGCGAGTACCACGCCCGCCAGCAAGGATTAATGCCACGGTTTGAGTAGGGAGCTGACGGGCCAGCATCAGCTGATCGGCTTGTTCTAATTTAACCATGTCTGACTCCTGATGTTTGCTTCTGGAACACGCACACACCGTGTGCGGGACCATGCCAGACAGTAAGCAGGATTGGATTGTCATCCCCGGCGAACGGGGGAACGGCACGCCATTCCCCATCTGGTAAGGTGATGTAACTCACCGACTCCGTGGCATTAATGGTTATTAACCAGTTCTGTGAAAGCAGGATTTGCATTCTGTGCTCCCCCTGCGACCACGCGTCATCCTGAAGGGGTTGGCCGTTGGCATTTAGCCACTGCACATTGCCGTCATCCGGTTGCCACCAGCTATCGGCGGTTAACGCCGGAATACGCTGGCGCAGACGGATAAGTGCCGCGGTAAAATCCACCAGTCCGTTATCTTCATGCCAGTCGAGCCAGCTAAGCTGGTTGTCCTGGCAGTACGCATTGTTATTGCCGTGCTGCGAATGCCCGCGTTCATCACCGGCGAGTAGCATCGGGGTTCCCTGCGCCAGCAGCAGCGTCACCAACAGCGCATGGGTACTCAGACGCCGCCGTTCAGTAATCGCGAAGCTGACGTGCAGTCCCTCTTTCCCGTGATTGTGGCTGTAGTTATTACTGCTGCCGTCGCGGTTCTCTTCGCCATTGGCTTCGTTATGCTTGCGGCTAAAGCTCACCAGATCGCGCAGGGTAAAGCCGTCATGGGCAGTGATCAGGTTGATGGAGGCATGGGGCTGACGATCCTGATGCTGGTAGAGATCGCTGCTGGCGGCAAAGCGGCGGGCGAACTCGCCGTTGCTGAGTTCTCCATGCAGCCAGTAACGCCGTGCAACATCGCGGAAGTGATCGTTCCATTCGCTAAAAGGCGCCGGATAATTTCCTACCTGATACCCTCCCGGACCGATATCCCAGGGCTCAGCAATCAGTTTGACCTGCGACAACAGCGGGCAGGCTTTGATGGCGGCAAACAGCGGCGCGTCCTGGTGATAATCCGGCGTGCGCCCTAACACCGTGGCAAGGTCAAAGCGAAAACCATCCACGTGACAGACGCGAACCCAGTAACGCAGCGCTTCCAGCGCCCAGTTCATGACTTGTGGATGGCTGAGATTGAGCGTGTTGCCGCAGCCGGTCCAGTTTTCATAGGCACCCTGCTCGCTAAGCCAGTAGTAGCTGGCGTTGTCCACCCCGCGCATTGAGAGGGTCGGCCCCTCTTCTTCCAGCTCTGCCGTGTGGTTGAACACCACATCCAAAATCACTTCAATCCCGGCCGCGTGCAGGTTTTTTACCGCCTGCTGGAATTCACGTAGCGGATTGCGGGTGCTGGCATAGCAAGGGTCTACCGCCCACAGGCCAAACGGGTTATAGCCCCAATAGTTGCTCAACCCGAGGCGTAATAATCGCGGTTCACTGGCGAAATGGGCGATGGGCAGTAGCTCCAGCGCGGTGATACCGAGACGTTTAAAATAGGCAATCATCACCGGATGCCCGAGCGCGGCATAACTGCCACGCAATTTTTCCGGGATTTGCGGATGGCGCCGCGTCAAACCGCGTACATGCGCCTCATAGATAACGGTGTTACCCCAGGACGTGCGCAGCGGCTGTGCCTCACCCCAGTCGAAATCCTCTGCTACGACAAGGGATTTGGGCGCAATTTTTCCGCTGTCGAGGCTGTTTTCGCTGTCATAGCGTTCATCATCTTCGACATCACCTTCAATGGCTCGCGCACAGGGATCGACCAGCAATTTTTCTGCGTTAAAACGGTGCCCCTGCTGAGGTTCCCACGGGCCATACACCCGATAGCCGTAACGCTGACCGGGCTTGAGCGCCGGGATATAGCCGTGCCAGATATCGCCAGTGCGGGCGGGCAGCGTGAAACGCTGTTCATCACCACTGGCGCTGAACAGGCAGAGCTCTACCCGCTCCGCATGCTGCGAGAAGAGCGTAAAGTTGACGCCTTTGCCGTCAAAGCTGGCGCCCAGCGGCTCCGCACTTCCCGCCTCAATCATCTATCGGCCTCCCGCACCAACCACAACGTCGCCAGCGGCGGCAGGGTGAGACTGAGTGACTGTGGCCGACCGTGACTGTGGATCTGTTCGCTGTGAACAGTGCCCCCATTGCTCAGGTCACTGCCGTGATAGCCCTTCTGGTCAGTGTTGAGCACTTCGCGCCAACCGCCCGCCTGGTTAATGCCAAACCGGTAATTGTGGCGAGGCACTGGGGTGAAGTTACTGGCAACAATGATTTCATTCCCCTGGCTGTCGCGGCGGACAAAGACAAAGACGGAGTTCTCATGGTCGTCCACCACCAGCCACTCAAAGCCCTGCGGATCGAAGTCCAGCTCATACAGCGGTGAGAAGTGACGATAGGTGGCGTTCAAATCACGTACCAGACGCTGTACGCCATGGTGCCAGTTGTCTTCCCCTTCCAGCAGATGCCAGTCAAGGCTGACGTCGTGATTCCACTCTTTGCCCTGCGCAAACTCATTGCCCATAAACAGGAGTTTTTTACCGGGGAAGGCCCACATCCAGGCGTAGTAAGCGCGCAAATTGGCAAACTTTTGCCATGCATCGCCCGGCATACGATCGAGAATCGACTTTTTGCCGTGTACCACTTCATCGTGCGAGAGCGGCAGGACGAAGTTTTCCGTGTAGTTGTACAACATGCCGAAGGTCATCAGGTTGTGATGGTAGCGGCGATGCACCGGATCGAGCTTCATGTAGTCGAGGGAATCATGCATCCAGCCCAGGTTCCATTTAAACCAGAAGCCAAGACCGCCCGCTTCGGGAGGCCGGGAGACACCATGATAATCCGTCGACTCTTCCGCCACGGTGATGGTGCCGGGAGCCGCTTTACCCAACGAGCGGTTGGTGTAACGCAGGAAAGAGATGGCTTCCAGGTTTTCCCGTCCGCCGTAATGGTTCGGTATCCACTCGCCTTCCGCCCGGCTGTAATCACGGTAGATCATCGAAGCAACCGCATCGACACGCAGACCATCAATGCCGAAGCGCTCCAGCCAGTAGAGGGCATTACCGGCGAGGAAATTACTGACTTCGCGGCGGCCAAAGTTGTAGATCAGGGTGTTCCAGTCCTGGTGATAACCTTCACGCGGATCGGCATGTTCGTATAGCGGAGTGCCGTCGAACTGCGCCAGGCCGAAGTCATCATTCGGGAAATGGCCTGGCACCCAGTCGAGCAGCACATTAATGTCCGCCGCGTGTGCGGCCTCAATGAACTTGCGAAAGTCATCGCGGGTGCCAAAACGGCGCGTCGGCGCGTAGAGGCCCAGCGGCTGATAGCCCCAACTGCCATCAAACGGATGTTCATTGATGGGCAGCAGTTCGATGTGAGTAAAGCCCATCTCTTTCACGTAGGGGACCAACTGTTCTGCCAGCTCTTTGTAGCTGAGCCAGTAGTTGTTGTCAGTGTGTCGCCGCCATGAACCGAGGTGGACTTCATAAATAGAGATGGGTTTGTTGAAGCCGTTCGCCGCTTTGCGGCTTTCGCTCATTTCCGTTTTTGGCGGCAGCCCGCAAATCAGCGAAGCGGTTTGCGGCCGCATTTGGGCTTCCATGGCAAAGGGATCCGCTTTAATGCGCATCCGGCCATTCACGTCGATGACTTCGTATTTATACAGCTGGCCGTTAAATGCGCCGGGAATAAAGAGTTCCCACACGCCCAGTTCGCGGCGAAAACGCATCGGGTGACGGCGGCCATCCCAGAAGTTGAAATCGCCCACCACCGAGACGCGCCGGGCATTGGGTGCCCAGACGGCAAAACGGGTGCCTGTGACGCCATCCACCACGGCGTGGTGTGCCCCGAGGGTTTCATAAGGACGCAGGTGGGTGCCTTCGGCTAATAGCCACGCATCCATTTCCTGGAGGACCGGGCCGAAGCGGTAGGCATCTTCAATCAGGTTTTGTTGCCCATGCCAGGTGACAGCCAACTGGTAGGGAAAAGGATTTTTACGGCGTGGAATGACACCACTGAAAAAACCCCGTGAGTCGATGCATTTCAACTGTGCGCATTTACGCCCGGTTTTCGTTTCAATCACCCACACTTCTGAAGCGTCAGGCAGCAGCGCACGGACTTCTAGCCCATCAGCAGTCTGGTGCATTCCCAATAGTGAAAACGGATCGGCATAATTGCCCGCGAACAAAGCATGGATCGCGTGGGCATCGGGTAGCTCTGACATGACTTTCTTCCTGTGATATTTGGCAGGCGAACCACGCTCCATCAGGAAAACGTCAGTTGCGCTGCTCTTCATTGAGCACTGCGTACACGGCAAGAAAGTGAGCCAATCCATGGGAAAGTATCTTTGCCGCGTACAACAACCATTTACTACGAGAAGCAAAACAGTTAACTACCGGCACAACATGGTTAAATCATAGCTTGGGGTTGCTGGTTGTTTGCAGCAATGTTGAAAATTATTTTAATCGGCGGGGAAACCGTCGACTGGATCACTCAGACAATTCAAGCCTTCCGCTGCGCTTTGCAGAAAAATGCGAGATAAAGCGGAATTTTTGTGAGGTGAAGGCGGGAGTGGTTATGCAGCAGTGGGAAAAGAGAGGGTATCGCCATCCACTCCCACAACTGGGGAGTGGATGTAGCGGGAATTAACCCACCAGCAGACGCAGCATGCGGCGCAGTGGTTCAGCCGCACCCCACAACAACTGGTCGCCAACGGTGAAGGCCGAAAGGTATTCCGGGCCCATGTTCAGCTTACGCAAACGACCAACAGGCGTGCTCAGCGTGCCGGTCACTGCCGCTGGGGTCAGTTCAAGCACGGTGATATCGCGGTCGTTTGGTACCACTTTGACCCACTCGTTGTGCGCTGCCAGCAGCTGTTCAACCTCTGCCAGCGGAACATCTTTCTTCAGCTTCAGGGTAAATGCCTGGCTATGGCAGCGCAGTGCACCAACGCGCACACACAGGCCATCAACCGGGATAATGCTGGAGCTGCCAAGAATCTTGTTGGTCTCAGCCTGGCCTTTCCACTCTTCACGGCTCTGGCCGTTATCCAGCTGCTTATCAATCCATGGGATCAAGCTACCCGCCAGTGGCACACCGAAGTTATCGGTAGGCAGCGTACCGGAACGGGTAAATGCGGTCACATTACGTTCGATATCCAGAATCGCTGAGGCCGGGTTTTGCAGGTCTTTCGCTACGTGGTCGTGCAGCATGCCCATCTGCGTCAGCAGTTCGCGCATATGACGAGCACCACCGCCAGAAGCCGCCTGATAAGTCGCGACAGACGCCCACTCAACCAGGTTATTGGTAAACAAGCCGCCCAGAGACATCAACATCAGGCTCACGGTGCAGTTACCGCCAACAAAGGTTTTGATGCCTTTATCGATACCCTGGCTAATCACCTGCTGGTTGACCGGATCCAGAATGATGATCGCATCATCCTTCATACGCAGCGTCGAAGCCGCATCGATCCAGAAGCCATTCCAGCCGCTTGCACGCAGCTTTGGATAGACTTCACTGGTGTAATCGCCACCCTGGCACGTAATGATGATATCCAGGGCTTTCAGCGCTTCAATGTCAAACGCATCCTGCAATGTACCATTATGCTTGCCGCCGAAATCGGGCGCTGCCTGGCCATGTTGCGAGGTGGAGAAGAAGACCGGATTGATCACATCAAAATCACGTTCTTCGCTCATGCGGGACATCAGCACGGAGCCGACCATACCACGCCAACCAATTAAACCTACATTCTTCATGTCGTGTCCGTCTCTGGCGCATTCGCGCCTGACCTTTACCTGTGGGAAAGAACGCAATGAGGTATTCATCGCGCTCTGTTGATCATAAGATTTACCTGTGACAGTCAACTCTACAAAATGCAGCATTTCTGGCAAGTGAATTAATTCGATTGGCCCGACTTTTTCAGCAGCATTGCTAATGATGCCGCACCGCGTCCGGGAGGACAGGAAAACATATGACTGAAATGATCTCTGCAACCGTGCTTTTATTGCTCATTATGGACCCATTGGGCAATTTACCGATATTTATGTCGGTTTTGAAACATCTGGAACCCAAACGCCGTCGCATCGTGCTGATCCGCGAAATGTTGATTGCCCTGGTGTTAATGCTGCTTTTCTTGTTTGCTGGCGAGCGCATTTTGCAGTTTCTCAACCTGCGCACCGAAACGGTCTCCATTTCTGGCGGCATCATTCTGTTCCTGATAGCCATCAAAATGATCTTCCCGTCTGAGGAGAGCAGCAGCACTGGCTTGCCAGCGGGTGAAGAGCCTTTCCTGGTGCCGCTCGCCATCCCGCTGGTTGCTGGCCCTTCGCTGTTAGCGACCCTGATGCTGCTCTCACATCAATATCCCAACCAGATGGGGCACCTGGTCGGCGCGTTGCTGCTCGCCTGGGGCATTACGGTCAGCATCCTGCTGCTCTCCGGCCTGTTCCTGCGCCTGCTGGGTAATAAAGGCGTTAATGCGCTGGAACGCCTGATGGGGCTGATATTGATCATGCTGGCGACACAAATGTTCCTCGACGGTATTCGCGCCTATCTCAAAATATGAATGTATGGCCAGGGACGGCCAGTCACAAAGTGTGATCGTTTTCGCATTGGGAATTAGGAACATTCCGAATCTGGCGTCATCATTGTTAAGGGTTGTAAATATTTAAATCCGTTCGATATAATCCCCGCCAACCAAGGAGGTGTGTGTGACGGATAATATCGAATCGTATAAAGGAACAGGAATATTCATTATTGTTGAGCGGCTCTATAATCGCGATGCCCCCAGCTGGCACGGTGTCGGTGCATCGATGATTCAGGTTCACAAAATGGTATATCAGCTTTATCGTAAACAGGACGTTTATTTCGAAGGGGAAAAAATCACCCCGGAAAGCGCAACGTTGTGGCAACGGATTAAAATCCTGTCTGGCGCGCAGTTGGTGCAGAAAAATGCGGCGGATAATGAAACCCACTTCGCACTGGCCTATGCGGGCTCGCGTTTTCGCGCTACACCACTCTCAGTAGCCGGTATGGATTCAAAAAATATCCCCGGTTTTCTCACCAAAGAGTACACCTTACCAACGCGTAAAATTCTGGCCTATGGCAGCGATCCGGTGCCCAACGTGAATATTTATGGCCGGGCTGATGCCAGTTTTGTCATGGCGGAAGGTGGCAAAGGTGACCCAACCGCAGCGGCAAAATATGACTTGCAGACTAAGCAGATAAAGCTGGTTGATCCGGTGCATGAACTTCCGGCGCTAATGCGCCAACTGGCCACCTTGAAGGAGAAAAAATGAGAATATCGCCTGGTCGTCTGGTATTCGGCGCGCTGTTTCTTATTTTTGGCTACCTCTCTTACAATCAGGCAGCCAGTATTTTCCTCAGTGATTTCGCCGGAACCATTAGCGATATTCGCAGCATTTTGATCGCCCCGCTGTTTTCAGCCATTTATTATCTGCTTTATTATGTGATTACTGAGGCTATTTTCAGGAAACTGGCTATCTATAAGCCCGGAAAAGAGATCGCATTTAGTGCGCTGTTCTTTGTCGCTAATATTCTGCTGCTGCTGCTCGCCTGTAAATTATTCGCCTGGCAAACTGCGGGTGACCTGGCGGGAACCACAGAATTGATGAATATCGACAATCAGCCGATTGCCATCGCCTATCTGGTCGCCAGCGTAGTGGCTTTCATTCTGTTTACGGTGATACGAAAAAAATGGCGTTAACCGATCTACTCAACCCCATCAAGCACGGTTTCCTGCGCACGTTTAACTACAGTGGTCGGGAAGCCCGCGCCAGCTATCTGGTGTTTGTGGTTTTTCAGGTGGTCTGGTTTTGTCTGTATCTGAAGGGGTTTGCCGCCGGGGATGATGAGATTGGTTTTATCCCCCTGCTGCTGTTTGTGCTGCCTACCCTGGCCTGCGGCAGTCGCCGAATCAATGATGCAGGTTATTCACGAGGTGTGGTGCTGTTACTGCTGGTTGCACCTTATCTGCTATTCCCTTTTCTCGCCTTTCCCGCTTCTGCCAAAGAAAAACCCGCCGGTTAACCGGCGGGCTGTGCATCAGGAGAGCAGCTCAAATGCCACCATGCCAACAATGGCACCGGTAGTACCGAGAATAGTCTCCATCATCGTCCAGGTCTTCAGGGTTTCCCCCTCACTGGCCCCGGTAAAACGGCCAAACAACCAGAAACCAGCGTCATTCACATGACTGAAGATAATTGAACCGCCGCCAATACAGATGGAGAGTGCAGCCAACTGCGCACCGCTGTAGGCCAGAGGCTCAATCACCGGCATGACCAGACCCACAGTGGTCAGGCAGGCCACGGTAGCGGAACCCTGAATAATGCGGATGGCACCAGACAGAATAAAACAGGCCAACGCAATCGGCAGGCCAGCACCAATCAACGCATGTCCTAGCGCCGGGCCAACACCTGAATCCACCAGCACCTGCTTAAATACGCCACCGGCACCAATCACCAGCAAGATAATGCCCGCAGGCTGCAACGCGCTGCCACACACCTGCATCACCTTCTCTTTGCTCATGCCCTGACGATAAGCCAGACCGTAAATGGCCAGCAGGCAAGCGAGTAAAATCGCAATAAAGGGATGACCAATAAACTCCAGCCACTGATAGAGACGTGAGCCTGGCTCGGTAAAGCGGGCACCGATGGTCTTCAAGCCAACCAGAATCAGCGGGAACAGGATCAGCGACAGACTAAAACCAAACGACGGCAGTTGGGCAGCATCAACATCTGGCTGCTTATCTTCTGGCGGAGAGGAGAAAGTCACATGGCGCGAAATAATGCTGCCCCAGAGTGGACCGGCAATCAGCATACCTGGAATGGCCGCACACAGTCCCAGCAGAATCATCCAACCGAAATCCGCGTGCATCTGTGCCGCGAGCAGCATGGGTGCAGGCCCTGGCAACAGAAACGCCGCTGAAGCCGCGACACCAGCAAACAGTGGGATCACCAGTTTAACCAGATTGCCCTGGGTACGACGCGCCACAGCGAAAGCAATGCTGATAAGCAGAACCACGGCCACTTCAAAGAACAGCGGCAGTGCACAAATCAACCCGGCAACCCCCATCGCATAATGCGCACGGTGTTCACCAAAGCTTTTCAGCATACGAATGGCTATCTGATCGACTGCACCGGTTTCATGCAGAATTTTGCCAAACATGGCACCCAGCGCCACCACCACGGCCAGGAAGCCCAGCGTACCGCCCATGCCTTTTTGCATAGTGTCGGCAATGCTGTCCAGTGGCATGCCGGAAAACAGGCCTGCCCCCACCGAAACCAACATCAATGCCACAAAGGCGTGCATCCTGGCTTTCATCACTAAAAACAGCAGCAATAGCACTGAGCCTGCTGCTGTTAACACTAACGTTGCGGTATTCATGTTATCAGCGACCTACCACACTTTTAATGGTCTCAACCGTTGAGGCAACCACCTGTTCAATCGAGGCATTAATCTCTACTACCAGCACATCTTCTTCATCACTACCGGGCTCTTCCAGCGTGTTGAACTGCGTGACCAGCATCTGTGGCTTGAAAAAGTGACCTTTACGCGCTTTAAGGCGTTCTTCGATGGTATCGAAGTCCCCTTTGAGATAGATAAAGCTCAGGTTTTCATTGCCCTTACGCAGAATATCGCGATAACGCTTTTTCAGCGCTGAGCAGACGATGATAGAAATGGCCTGGGTACGCTGCATCGCGAAGGCAGCATCATTCAGGGATTCGAGCCACGGCTGGCGATCGTTATCATCCAGTGGATGGCCTTCCGCCATTTTCAGGATGTTAGCGCGTGGATGGAGGAAATCCCCATCAAGGAAGGCCGTAGTCAGTTGATGAGAGACCTGGCTGGCAACGACGGACTTGCCGCTGCCTGAAACACCCATTAAAACAAAAACATGATGAGAAGACGCGTGCGTAGTCATGTATCAGCTCCGGCAGATAACGATTAATGTTACCGATAACAAACGATGGGCCATTGTCAGGAGCCACCTGCCGAGAGGCAACAAGTTTACCGGGAAAAAGGTGAATATGTGAGCTACGTCATAAAACAACGCGTCAGATACTCTCCCCGACCGTTATCTCAAAACCAACATCAAGTGGCTGTGGCGAATCTCGTTCTCCAGCGATACGCGCCAGCAGCAACGAAGCCGCTTCACAACCCATGCGTTCACGGGGGGTCACCACTGTTGCCAGTCGGGGCGTGATCACATGCGCGATATCATGGCCATGGAAGCCGGCAATCGCCATCTGCTGTGGGATCGCCAATCCCTGTCGCTGGCATTCAAACATCGCCCCAACGGCAAGGTCATCATTGGTACAAAACAGGCTATCTGTTTGTGGGTGGCGGCGCTGTGCTTCACGCAACAGAATGCCACCTGCGGAGAATGAAGAAGCCGCCTCCATCATCACGCTGTTCGGCTGTAGCCCGGCTTCGCACATGGCCAACTCATAGCCACGCTGCTTTTGTAACGTACGCTCATCCAGGCGTGCCCCGAGATACACGGTATGACGATGGCCTTTCTGGATAATTGCGTGGGTCATCTGGCGTGCCGCTTCGATGTTATCAAAGCCCACAGCCATATCGAGACAGGGCGTGACGCAGTCCATTAGCTCCAGCACCGGAATACCGGCAACTTCGAGCATACGTAATGTGCCAGGGGTATGGGTCCGCTCACTGAGGATGACACCGTCAATGTTCCAGCCCAACAGAGAGCGCAGTTGTCGCTCCTCTTTTTCGGCGTTATAACCAAAGTGCGCCACCAGCGTCTGGTAGCCAGCCGCATCCGTGACGCTTTCAATGCCGCGCAGCACGTCGGCAAAGACCTGGTTCGTCAGAGAGGGCAACAGCACGCCAATCGCCCGGCTGGTGGCATTGGAGAGCATATCGGGTGCGCGATTGGGGATATACCCCAGTTCATCCAACGCAGCGGCGATTTTATCCCGTAGCGCCAGCGATACTGATTCAGGGTTACGCAGATAACGGCTAACGGTCATTTTTGTAATGCCGACCTTATCGGCAACATCCTGTAAAACCGGTCTTTTTTTCTTCATGGTCAGGGCTCGTTATACGGTTCTGTCGCGAGTTTAGCATTAAAAACCAGGCGAAAACGTAATGGAGCTCATCTGTGGCGGGAGTAAATTGCAGGCAAAAAAAAAGCCAGCACCCGAGCTGGCTAAGTAATACTGGAAGCAATGTGAGCAATGTCGTGCCTTCTGGGTCTGTCAGGAGACTCCCCGAGAACGCGTGACAATAATAATCATTATCATTCGCGTCTGTAAAGTCTTTTTGAGATTTATTTTCATTTAACCAATCAAGTAAAACCCTTGATGTTAAAGGGGATTTTCACCACAAAGTGCAAGGAGAAGCCCGTTGAGCCCAATCACCGTTCGTCACGTTTTACCCACTGATGCCCCCGCGTTGCAGCATATTTACAGCCAGCCAGATACGCAGGCTAATACGCTACAGCTTCCCTTCCCTGCCTCCCAGTTGTGGCAAGAGCGCATTGCCAATCTGCGTCCCGGCGTACACTCGCTGGTGGCCTGTATTGACGATCGGGTGGTGGGCCAGATAACGCTAGAGGTGGTGGCAACCGCACGCCGCCGCCACACAGCTACGTTTGGGCTCGGGGTGGATGAAGCTTTCCGTGGGCAGGGGGTGGGCAAAGCGCTAATGGCCGCGATTGTTGACCTCTGTGACAACTGGCTCCAGGTAAGCCGCATTGAGCTAACGGTATTTACCGACAATGAGGCGGCAGTCGCGTTGTATCAACAGTTTGGTTTTGCGGTGGAAGGCACAGCCAGACAATACGCAATGCGCCACGGGGTATGGGTGGATGCGTTTTACATGGCGCGTTTGCGCACAAGTGAACTCCCGATGACGTAGCCAGTTTTAATGCGAGCCTGCTTCAGAAAAATTAACCCCGGTTGGTATTCACTTTCCAGATGGGTTTAATGAAGATTTTCTGAGCAGGTCAGTGGCAATGCGGATTCATAAATCAGAATGTAAAGCGTTACGTGCTTCAATGACCAGGGCAGAGAACGTCCTTTGGTATCACTTACGAAATCGCCATTTAGCCGAGAAAAAATTCCGTCGTCAGCATGCAATTGGACCGTTCATTGTTGATTTCGCTTGTATTGCCCACAGGCTGATTATTGAGTTGGATGGTGGTCAACACAACGAAGAAGCGAATAAGCGGTACGACAAGGCCAGGAGTGATTATTTACAGAGATGTGGTTGGACTGTTTTACGTTTCTGGAACCATGAAGTTTTCACTTGCCTTGATGTTGTGCTTCAGGAGATATGGCGCGCACTGGATTCCCATGATACGTCTTTGCCCTCACCCCAGCCCTCTCCCGCAGGCGGGAGAGGGAGTCAGTCCGCTGATTAAGGATGAATACAGTGCCTGAACTGAAGAGTGAACACAGTGCCTGAACTGAAGAGTGAACACAGTGCCTGAGCTGACAGACCTGCAGTCTGATGCAGAGACTCAAATAGCCGCACTAACGGTCCCCTCTCCCTTCCAGGGAGAGGGTTAGGGTGAGGGTTTAATACCCCGCGCTCAAATCATCCACGCTGCGTGGATCGGAAGCACCGTAACGAGTGCCATCCGGGCCAATCATAATGCTCTGCGTACTGCCCATAGCAGGGAGGACTTTCACATGTTGCCCTTTGTCCGTCAGCAGGCGCAACGTATCCGGGCTGAAGCCTTTTTCTACACGCAGTTGGTCTGGCAGCCACTGGTGATGGAAGCGCGGCGCATTGGTCGCTTCCGCCACGTTCATGCCGAAATCAATGGTGTTAAGCACCATTTGCAGCACGGTGGTGATAATACGGCTGCCGCCTGGGCTACCGGTGACCAGCCAGGTTTTGCCATCTTTCACCACGATGGTGGGCGACATCGATGAGAGCGGACGTTTCGCGGGCTGAATGGCATTGGCTTCCCCGCCCACCAAACCATAAATATTCGGAGTCCCTGGCTTGGCCGAGAAATCATCCATTTCGTTGTTCAGCAGAATCCCGCTGTTGCCTGCGACAACCCCACTACCGAAATAGGTGTTCAGCGTGTAAGTCACCGCAACGGCGTTTCCGTCTTTATCCACCACCGAGAAGTGCGTGGTCTGATTACTTTCATAGGGTTCGAGCTTACCGGGTTTGATCTCACTCGACGGACGCGCTTTTGCCACATCAATCTGCTGAGCCAGGGTTTTGGCGTAGGCCTTGCTGGTCAGGGCTTTCACCGGCACATGCACGAAATCGGGATCGCCAAGGTACTCCGAACGATCCGCATAGGCATACTTCTCCGCTTCTGCAATCACCTGCATCGCATCGGCGCTGCCAAAGCCCCATTTTGCCAGGTCAAAGTTTTCGAGGATATTCAGGATCTCAATAATGTGTACCCCACCGGAAGACGGCGGTGGCATCGAATAGACCTGATAACCGCGATAACTGCCGCTGACTGGCTGGCGCTCCACGGCACGGTAAGCCGCCAGATCGGCCTTACCAATCAGGCCATTGTGCTCGGCCATCTCCTGGGCAATCTGGCTGGCTATCACGCCTTTATAGAAGGCATCTGGCCCCTGTTGGGCAATCAACTGGAGGCTATGGGCCAGATTTTTCTGCACCAGTCGATCGCCTTTTTGGTACGGCAATCCATCGGCCTTGTAGAAAATCGCCTTGCTGTTGGGATAGTGGATCAGCGTCTCTTTGCCGTAGGTCTTGAGATCATCCGCCAACGCATCGTTGACGATAATGCCGTCACGCGCCAGGCGAATCGCGGGAGCCAGCAGACGGCTCAACGGCAGGGTGCCATACTCATGTGCCGCTAAGGCAAAGCCTGCCACGGTGCCCGGCGTGCCCGAGGCGAGATGCGAAGTCAGCGACAATTTGCTGTCAGCATTACCCTGCTTATCGAGGAACATATTGCGGCTGGCCCGCGCCGGTGCCATTTCACGGAAGTCGATAGAGGTGGTGTGGCCGGAAGCAGTGCGCAGCAGCATAAAACCGCCGCCACCAAGATTACCCGCCTGGGGGTGCGTAACTGCCAGGGCAAAACCTACGGCAATCGCCGCATCTACCGCATTGCCGCCCTGGCGCAAGATATCCACCCCAACCTGCGTCGCCATCGCATCGACAGAAGCCACCATGCCATGCTGAGCGGTGACCGGATGAAAAGTATCACTGTTGACGCCATAGGAAACCGGCGGTGGAGCGGCCAGCGCCCCTTGAATAACCGTAAAGCTCATCAATGCGCACCAGCTCAGCTGGCGTAATGTTGTCCTTATTCTCATCCCTTCCTCGCCCTTTTCAGTTGTTTACACTTTGTTAGATTTATTCAACTCTTTATAAATAAAGCAAAATGTTTGCCGCTTCGCCAGATTTAGGTGTACTCCTGGAGAGGCGAAGATTGTGAAGGTCTAAACTGGTATCAGTAGTCGACCTTGGGTGCGGCTGCGATTGAGGAGAAAATCTGATGAAAAGATGGCTGATTATTTTGGCCGCGCTGCTGCCACTCAGCGGCATGGCAAGTATGCTGAACCCTTCAGATAACGCCAATAATCTGAATAATCCAAATCGCCCTGGCTATACCAACCCCAGCCAGCAGCGGATGCAAAATGAGATGCAGGTACAGCAGCAACAGCAGAAATTGCGGCTGCAACAGCAACAACAGCAGGAGCAACAGCAGTTGCAGCGCAAAATGCAGGAACACCGTGATAGCGCCCGGCAGCGCATTATTAATTCACAGCCGGGGCATAAGCAGAATTAACGGAAGTCGGGGCCGATGATGTCGATGCGATCGGTGCAGATGGCATCTACGCCCCATGCCAGTAGCTCACTGGCACGCTCTGGGCTGTTGACGGTGTACACCAAAATCCTCAGCCCGGCCTGTTTGATCGCCGCGGTACGCTCAGCATTTAACAGGCGATGATTCAGGTGCAGCGAGACGCACTTCAGGGCGGAGGTCATCTCTTCCCAGTTGTCATGCCACTCGTCCAGCAGCAGACCGCGCGGTAAATCGGGCTCAGCCTGCATCGCAGCTTCCAGCGCCTCGTAGGAAAACGAGGAGAGCAGCGGATCGGTTTGCCCTTGCCATAACTGACGTGCCGCCTGCGCCACCTGCCGCCCGGTTTCAGTTTCCACGCCGGTCGTCGGTTTAATTTCAATGTTAGCCATCATGCCATGCTGTAGGCAACGTGCCGCCACGGCGGCCAACTCCGGCAGCCGCTCGCCGCTGAAAGTCGCACTGTACCAGCCGCCTGCATCCAACTGTTGCAGTTTATTCCACGGTAAATCACCGGCCACGCCCCAGCCATCGCTGGTGCGGTCCAGCGTGTCGTCATGCAGCAGGAAGATATGATTATCCTGCGATAGCTTGGCATCAAACTCGATCATGGTATGGCCATATTCTGCGCCAACATCAATCGCCGCGAGGGTGTTCTCCGGGGCTAATTTGCCGCCACCGCGATGGGCGACAATGTGCGGGTAAGGCCAGTTTTGCATAGTTAATCCAGACGCTTTCCGTGAGTTGAGTCGAAGTAGTGTAACGCATCCTGCGGCAGATGCAGCCACAGTACGCTGCCAGCCGCAGGCCGCTCAGTATGTGGCAGGCGTACCACCAGACGGCTGCTGCCAATGCGACCGTGGGCGAGGTTATCTGCGCCGAGGATCTCCAGCGTTTCGACTTCCATTGGGATTCCCCCCGCTTCGCGGCTGCTGACCTGAATATGCTCCGGGCGGATGCCCAGCGTCACTTCATGTCCAGCCCAGCGGGTTTTCCCTTCGCCCAGCGGCAGCGCGTGCTGTGCATCGAGTTGAAAATGGCTGCCCGCCTGGCTGATTTGCCCTTTGAGCAGGTTCATCGCCGGGGAACCAATAAATGAGGCAACAAACAGGCTGGCCGGTTTCTCGTAGACTTCGACGGGCGTACCGACCTGCTCGACGATCCCTTTGTTCATGACCATCACCCGCTGCGCCAGCGTCATCGCTTCCACCTGGTCGTGGGTGACGTAGAGGCTGGTGGTTTTCAGACGGCGATGAAGCTGTTGCAGCTCGAGCCGCATTTGTACGCGCAAGCGGGCATCCAGGTTCGATAGCGGTTCATCAAACAGAAATACCGCAGGCTCACGCACAATGGCGCGTCCCATCGCCACACGCTGACGTTGCCCGCCAGAGAGTTCGCGCGGGCGACGGCTGAGCAGCGGTTCCAGCTCCAGGCTGCGCGCCGCCTCGACCACCCGTTCGCGTACCTGCGCTTTGCTCATGCCGCGAATTTTCAGGCCGTAGCCCATGTTCTCTTCCACCGTCATGTGCGGATAGAGCGCGTAGTTCTGGAACACCATCGCAATACCGCGATCTTTCGGTTCCATCTCCGTCACACGCTGGCTGTCGATATAGATATCGCCTGAGGTGACGCGTTCCAGCCCGGCGACCATGCGCAGCAGCGTGGATTTACCGCAGCCGGAAGGCCCGACCATCACCATGAATTCACCGTCGTTAATGGTGATATCCAGCGGTTGAATGATCTGGTTTTTACCATCATAGGATTTGGTTACTGTCTGAAGGGTTACCGCTGCCATTTATTTTTCACTCTCCACCAGGCCACGCACAAAGGCGCGCTGCATGACCATTACCACCACCACGGGCGGGATCAGGGTTAATAACATTGCTGCCATCACTTCGTTCCACTGGGTGGGCGATCCACTGGTGGAGATCATGCTTTTGATCCCCGCCACCGCCGTGCCCAGATGAGGATCGCTGACGATCAGCAGCGGCCAGAGATACTGGTTCCAGCCGTAGATAAACGTAATGACGAAGAGCGCTGCGAGGTTGGTCTTCGACAGCGGAAGCACCACATCACGGAAGAAGCGCATTGGGCCAGCGCCGTCTATGCGTGCCGCTTCAATTAATTCATCCGGCAGTGACATAAAGAACTGGCGGAACAGGAAGGTCGCGGTAGCCGAAGCCATCATCGGTAGTGTCAGGCCGCTGTAGCTGTCGAGCAGGTTGAGATCGGCGATCACCTGCACAGTCGGGAAGATACGCACTTCAACCGGGAGCATTAACGTGACGAAGATCAGCCAGAAAAACAGCGTGCGCAGTGGAAAACGGAACCATACCAGCGCAAAGGCGGAGAGCATCGAAACGGTGATTTTGCCCACGGTAATGCCCAACGCCATCAGTACGCTGTTTAACAACATGATGCTAAATGGAGGGCCGCTGCCGTTCACGCCCTGTGTCCAGATGCGTGAGATGTTTTCCCACAGATGCGTTCCAGGGATCAGCGTCATCGGCACCCGATATACCGCGTCGTTGTCCAGCGTTGCCGCGACAAACGCCACATACAGCGGGAACAGGATCGCCAGTAAAGCGAGAATGAGCAGAGTGTGGCTGAAGATATCCAGCCCACGACGATTTTCAATCATTGGTAACGCACCTTACGCTCGACAAAGCGGAACTGGAATACCGTCAGGCCAATCACTAATAGCATCAGTACCACTGACTGCGCCGCTGAAGAGGAGAGGTCGAGGCCGGTGAATCCTTCACGGTAAATCTTGTAGATTAACGTGGTTGTCGCCTGTACCGGGCCACCGCCCGTGGCCGCATCGATCACCGGGAAGGTGTCAAAGAAGGCATAGATCAGGTTGACCACCAGCAGGAAGAAGCTCACTGGCGTGATTAACGGCAATGAGAGCTGGAAGAAGCGCCGCACTGGTCCGGCACCATCAATGGCTGCCGCTTCCACCAGTGATTTCGGGATCGACTGTAATGCAGCGAAGAAAAACAGGAAGTTGTAGCTCATCTGCTGCCAGATGGACGCCAGTACCACCAGGAACATCGCCTGCCCGCTGTTCTGGGCGAAGTTCCAGTTGTAGTGCAGTTGGTTATTGAGGATGTAGCTGATGAGCCCGAGGCCAGGGCTGAACAGGAACATCCACATTACTGCCGCCACCACCGGCGCAACGGCGTACGGCAGCAGGAACAGGGTTTGGTAGAGTTTTTTCAGTCTGACGACGTAGTCCACCAGCGCGGCCAGCAGCAAAGAGAAGCCCATGCCGCAAATTGTGACCAGCGCACTGAATTTAATGGTGACCCAGAAGGTGTCGAGATAGAGGCCATCACTGAATAGCCGTTTGAAGTTTTCCAGACCGACAAAGGTGCTGGAGATGCCAAACGGGTCGATATTCTGTAGCGAGTACCACAGTGCTTCTCCGGCAGGCCAGAGGAAGAAGATCGCAGTAATAATCAGTTGCGGCAGTACCAGCAAGTAGGGCAGCGGGCTGGTGCGAAACACCGGGCGAGAGGAGGACATAGGCGAGTTCCGTAAACCTGAAAATGCAGGGCCAGCAGCGGCTGGCCCTGAAGGCGGATTATTTCACCTGCTGTTCGAAACGACGCAGCAGTTCATTCCCGCGTTTTACCGCGTTATCCAGTGCAGTCTGTGGTGACTGTTTCCCGGTCCAGACGCCTTCCAGTTCCTCATCCACAATGGTACGGATCTGCGGCATGTTGCCGAGGCGCATACCTTTGGTGAATGGCAGAGGATCTTTGTTTAGCATCTGACGCGTGGCAATGTCAGCACCTGGGTTTTTGTCGTAGAAGCCCTGCTGTTTCGTCAGTTCATAGGCAGCGGTAGTAATCGGCAGGTAGCCGGTTTTCTGGTGCCATTCTGCTGCGATATCCGGCTGGGCAAGGAATTGCATGAATTCAGCAACGCCTTTGTAGGTGTTGGCATCTTTGCCTTTCATAACCCACAGGCTGGCTCCACCGATGATGGCGTTCTGTGGTGCATTTGGCACGGTGTCGTCGTACGGCATCATGCCGACACCAAAGTTAAATTTGGCGTAGTGTTTAATGTCGGCCAGTGAACCGGATGAAGCCATTGTGATGCCGCAGTCGCCGTTGTAGAACTTGGCGGTTGGCTCATCTTTACGGCCGTAGTAGGTAAAATCACCTTTTTTGTTCATGTCTTCCAGCAACTGGATGTGACGCACCTGGATCGGTTTGTTGAACTCCAGTACGGCGTCAGTGCCATCGAAGCCGTTGTTTTTCGTTGCCACTGGCAGGCCATGCCAGGCGCTGAAGTTTTCGATCTGGATCCAGCCTTGCCAGCCGCTGGCGTAACCGCAGGTCATGCCCGCTTTGCGCAGTGCATCGGCATCTTTCGCCAGTTCCTGCCAGGTTTTCGGCGGTTGATCCGGATTCAGACCCGCTTTTTTGAACGCGTCTTTGTTGTAGTAGAGCACCGGCGTGGAGCTGTTAAACGGCTGAGAGATCAGCTGGCCATTGCTGTCGCTGTAGTAACCTGCGACTGCTGGCACAAACTGTTTGGCATCCATTGGCACGCCTGCGTCTTTAAACACGTCATGTACCGGGACGATGGCTTTAGACGCCATCATGGTGGCGGTGCCCACTTCGTAAACCTGTAAAATGGCCGGTGCTTTACCGGTACGAACTGCCGCAATACCTGCCGCCAGGCTCTGTTCGTAGTTGCCTTTGTAGACAGGTACGATTTTGTAGTCTGGGTGCGTCTGGTTAAAACGTTGCGCCAGAGAATCAACTTCTTTGCCTAACTCGCCTTCCATTGAGTGCCAGAAAGGAATTTCAGTGGCAGCCAGCGCATTGCCGCTTACCGCCATTCCCAGTAGGACACTCATCAAGCCACGACGAAAAGTAAACACGGACATATTGTTTTCCTGTGCAGGTAGGTACGCGCGAATTCACGCATTTTTTGTTCGCGAAGTAACATGACACGCAAATATGATAGAAAAATAACTGAAATGTGACCGAGATATGACACACAGAAAATCACCGCCCAGCTTAAGAAAAGCTTATGTTTCATCACGTTTCAGCACATTTCTCTGTGCAGGGAGGACGGGTTGGGTTTGTGCGCTTCAGGTTGGCAAGGTGCGGGTTGGGTTCGTGCGTTTCAGTCGCAGATGGTGCGGGCAGTATTCGTGCGTTCCAGTCGCAGATGGTGCGGGCGGTATTCGTGCGTTCCAGTTGGGATAGTGCGGGTTGGGTTCGTGCG
>NZ_ALXE01000069.1 GCF_000295955.2 Pantoea sp. A4 | reverse complement strand
AGGGGTTTTTTGCGTTTGCGACACTTAAAATTCCCCCTATCCGAGATATAAACCAGCTGCAAAGTACAACAGAGAGGGGGATAACAGCGTAAATCCACCTCCCAGCCTGTTCTGGGCTGCGCAAAGTGCGTGGTTCTGCTGGAAAAACCGGCCCGTAAACGTGGCGAACCGTGCAAAAAACGGCCTTTATCGCCCATCACCTAGCCGCAATTGCCCGGCTTGTTGCAGATCTTCTGCCATATATCTGCATAAAAAAGCAGAAATCCTACCTCTATCAATAACATTCTGTAATATGTTTAGCCTGCGGCCATCTTTGTGCCGCCATTGAGACGTTCCCTCAATGTTTTACGCTGCTTAGCAGCAAGGAAAAGAGGTTTTACAATGACAATAAAGCAAGAAAACATCGCATCGCCGCAGAGCGGGCAAGACGTTAAACAGCGGATCTGGGCGATAGTAGGCGCATCATCAGGTAACCTGGTTGAGTGGTTCGATTTTTACGTTTACTCATTCTTCTCCCTCTATTTTGCTCATATCTTCTTCCCTAAAGGGGATACCACCACACAGTTACTGCAAACCGCTGGCATCTTTGCGGCAGGTTTCTTAATGCGCCCTGTGGGTGGCTGGCTATTTGGTTATATTGCCGACCGACATGGCCGTAAAAACTCGATGCTGATTTCAGTCTGTATGATGTGTCTGGGATCGCTGGTCATCGCGTTCTTACCCGGCTTCGATAGCATTGGTGTCGCAGCACCGGTTATTCTGCTGCTGGCTCGCATGTTCCAGGGGCTCTCTGTCGGTGGAGAGTACGGCACCAGCGCAACCTACATGAGTGAAGTGGCTTTGGAAGGGCGCAAAGGTTTCTACGCCTCATTCCAGTATGTCACGTTGATTGGGGGGCAACTTTTAGCGGTACTGACCGTGGTGATTTTGCAGAACCTGTTGAGCGATGCCGATCTTCGTCAGTGGGGATGGCGTATTCCCTTCGTGCTTGGGGCTGTGCTCGCCGTTGTGGCCGTCTGGCTACGTCGTTCCTTAAATGAAACCTCGGATAAAAACAGCCGTGAACACCGCGAAGCGGGTAGTATTGTTGGTTTACTACGTCATCACTGGCGTCCATTCCTGATGGTGCTGGGTTTCACCGCCGGTGGATCGCTGAGCTTTTACACCTTTACCACTTATATGCAGAAGTATCTGGTCAACACCGCCGGTATGGATGCCAAAACCGCCAGTAGTCTAATGACCGGTGCGCTGCTGGTATTCATGCTGTTGCAGCCGCTGATTGGCGCTCTGTCGGATAAAATTGGACGCCGTGGATCAATGTTGATCTTTGGTGCGGGCGCTGCAATTTGTACTGTGCCGATTCTGACGCTGCTGCAAAGTGCCGATAATCACTGGGTGGCCTTCTTACTGGTAATGCTGGCATTGGTGATCACCAGCTTCTACACCTCGATCAGTGGGATCCTGAAAGCTGAGATGTTCCCGCCTCAGGTCAGAGCATTGGGTGTGGGTCTTTCTTACGCGGTTGCTAATGCGATATTTGGCGGTTCGGCGGAATACGTCGCCCTGTTGCTGAAAAACGCGGGTATCGAAACCAGCTTCTTCTGGTATGTATCGGCGATGGGTGCAGTAGCCTTTTTCGTTTCGCTGTTACTGCATCGCAAAGGCAAGGGGTTACAGCTTTAATTCTGGCTCAGATTCCATAGCGCCATGCCGGTGGCTGCACCGGCAATATCCCAGCTAAAATCTTTCCAACTCCAGCCGCTGCCACTCGGGCGGCTGTCCCAGCCCTCTTTAGCGGCACCTAATGAAACCGAAAACATCAGTCCGTAAGTCGCGCTCTGGCGGGTATTGAGGTGCTGATGCTGTGCAAATTCACTGCCTGCTGCGGCAAGTGCGGCCGAGGCAATGAAATGTTCTGCTTTGTCTTTACCGGTCCAGCTATCATTTGCGGTATGGGCACAACCACTGCACAAACAGATACAGCCGAGTATCAGGATGCGCATGGTTATGCCCTCGCGGTCAAAGAATACGGCTGATAATGCGATCAACACGAATACGGCGCATACGACGAATCAGTTTACGCACTTTAGCCGGGTAGTCAGAAATGCTTTCCAGTTCACGGAAATGCTGCACAACACGGGTATGAGTGCGGATCAGTTCCAGTTCACGCGCACGCTGTTCTACAAGCTGTTTTTGCGGATCATGGATGAGTACTGCGTTTTCCAGATCCAGTCGCCATGCGCGCGGATTAAGGTTATTTCCGGTGATCAGCGTCCACTCATCATCTACCCAGATGCCTTTCAGGTGATAGCTGTTTTCCCCGTCTTTCCACAGACGCATAGTAAGCTGGCCGTTATCCATGTAGTACTGCAAACGGCTGAGAAAACGGCGCAGATTAATTTCATACAAATAGGGCAGGGCACCAATAACTTTAAACGGCTCTTCAGGCGGGATGTAGAAGTCATTGGCGGTTTTATCCCCCACAATGATCTCCACAGATTTTCCGCTGCGCAGTAAATGAATAATGCTACGCACTAACACCGCCGGCAGATTGAAGTAAGGGGTGCAGATCGTCAGCCTTTCCTCAGTACACGGGATGAGGTGGAAAATGGTTTTATTCAGCAGGCTACGTTTGCCAAGCCCTACCAGGGGCGTAACCGCCAGGCTCTCGTTATCGCCATCAGCCGCGAACTGATAATTGAAGCTGCGCAAATCCTGACGGAACTGGCGGGTTTCATTTTTGATTTCCAGGCTGGAAGGTCGACTTACCTGATCGAGGCGATTAACCGCTTCGGCTTTTTTCAGGTTTTCGTTGATCCAGTCGAACATGGTGTCCGCGAGTTTGGCGTTACGGATCAGTTGATAACGGTCGTAACGGTAGCGCTGGTGCTGATGCAGATAGACATCATTCAGACTCGCGCCACTGTAGAACAGCGTATCATCAATAATAAAGCCTTTCAGATGCAGTACGCCCAGCGCTTCACGGGTGTTCACCGGAATACCATAGACGGGAATTTCCAGCCTTGGGTGCTGCTGAGCCATCTCACAATACCAGTCAGCGTTGGTTGCCGTTCGGGCTGCACCAATACGCCCGCGCTGGGCACGATGCCAGTCTACGCAGACAGAGATGTCTAACTCTGGGCGTGCCTGTTTCGCCGCGTACAGGGCATTGAGCACACTGCGGCCAGCATCATCGTTCTCAAGATACAGTGCAACGATGCTGATACGCTGGGTTGCGGCAGCAATTTTTGCCAGCAGGGTGTCGCGAAACTCTGCTGGTGAGTAGAGTGTCGACACATCCGCAACGGATTGTGACAGTTTTGGCAGTTGCGCCAAGTGCTGTTGGTGTTTATTACGTCTAAATTTAGTCAACATCACAATGCGCTTCTTCTCTGTTCATTGCATGGCCTTTTGCCATCAAATTCATGACTATAACTTCAAATATTAACATCATCTCAGCCAGTAGGTGAGAATTTTACCTTTCTCTACAGGGGATTGCCGCGGTGGTTTGTAGCGGCAGATTCAGGCTGACAATCCCTTCATCAATTTGAATCCCAACGGAAAAGTTGAGTTTTCTCGCCAGCGCAATCATGCCGTTATTGTGCAACATAGTGATACCATTCAATTGTTGCAGGCCATGATCGTGCGTATAGCGAATCATCTTCTCCAGTAACCGTCTGCCCATGCCTAAACCTTTGAGATCCGACCGGACCAGCACGGAGAACTCCGCATCGATGTTATCAGCATCGGAGATCGCGCGGGTTACGCCAATGATCTGCGGCTGTCCCTGGAACTCACGTACGGCGACGATCGCCATTTCACGGTCATAATCGATTTGGGTCATATTGGCCAAATCTTCATGGGTGAATTCATTGATCTCACTAAAGTAGCGATAGTAGAGATCTTCTTTCGTGACCTGACCAATAAAGTCACGCAGCAGAGGTTCATCTTCCGGCAAAATGGGGCGGAACAGGCAGTGCTGACCATCTTTCAGCGTTACCCGCTCTTCGAGATGGTGCGGATAAGGGCGGATAGCAAGGCGAGCTTCATTGTCGCCACTAAACGGTGCCAGGGTCAGAGTCACATCCAGAAGGGTGAATTCGCGTCCGGCAGCCAGTAGCGGGTGAATGTCGAGGCGCTGAATTTCTGGCCGGTCGACCGCCAGCGTGGAAACCTGTACCAATAGCTGGCTGAGGGCGGCAATATCCAGCGGCATCAGCGCACTGCGGCTGCGAATTTTGCCGCTGTTAATCGCCTGCATCACCAGATAACGCGCCAGCGTCATGTTCAAAGGGAGTAGGGCAACAGCGGCCTGGCGCTCTGCTTCCCACTCAACGCCACCTTCCCCCAGTAAAATGACCGGGCCAAACAGCGGATCTTGCTGGACCACCACACGTAATTCTTGCGCACCCGCGCGGTTTGCCATGCTTTGTACCAGTAAGCCATCAATTTGCGCTTCCGGCTGTGCCAGGCGGACGCGATCGATAATCGCATCGGCAGCCTGGGTGACTTCAGCCGCATTGCGCAGATAGAGCATCACCCCCTGCACCTCCGATTTATGCATGATGTCAGGCGATCGCAGTTTCAGTGCCACGGGGAAGCCAATCTGTTCTGCAATTTCGGCCGCCTGCTGGCTATCACTGGCAATCCAGGTGGGCAGTGTGGCAAGGCCATAAGCCTGAAGTACGGGCTGGACTTCGTGCGTATCGAGCGTAGTGATACCGCGATCCAACGCTTGTTGGATCAGCTGATGTGCCTCACTGCTGTTTTGCGTCAGATGGAGGGGGAGTGCTGGCGTTTCACGCAGCAGATGCTGGTTACGACGATACTCCACCTGGTGCATAAAGGCGGTGACTGTCCCTTCCGGGGTTCGCCAGGTGGGGATCCCCGCCTGAGTAAAGGCGCGACGTGCTGGCAGAGAAGAGGACTCACCACACCAGTTGGTGAGTAACGTCACCTGCTTGCCTCGGGGATGGCGCTGGATAGCCTCGATCAGCTTCTCCGCGGTTTCACTGGCTGGTGCCACGGCGCTCGGCGCATGAATAATCATCAGCGCATCCAGATCGTGGCTGTTCAGCAGTATCTCAACGCAGGCAGCATAGCGTTCAGGCGTGGCGTCATCTTTCAAATCCAGTGGATTGCCCTGACCACACCCTTCTGGCAACAAAGCATTCAGACTGTTCAGGGTTTCGCTGTTTAACGTCGCGAGGCGACCATTACGGGCATGCAGTTCATCCAGCGCCAGCGCCGCAGGTGCGGCCCCGTTACTGATGATCATCAGACGTTCACCCCGCAGCGGGCGCATATGGCTCAACGACTCTACGGCAGAAAACAGCTCGTGGGTGTCCTGCACGCGCAGCATGCCGGCGCGTTGAATGGCGGCATCCCAGGCGGCATCCAGCCCTGGCGTGGTGCCAAGCAGCAGCTGTGAGGCGAGGCTACGCCCACTCTTAATCACCAATATGGGTTTATTACGTGAGGCACTGCGCGCCGCAGACACGAAGCGACGTGCATCATCAAGATGTTCAAGATAGAGCAGAATAGCGCTGGTTTTGCCGTCACGCGCGAGGAAATCCAGTAGCTCATCGACGGAGATATCCAGGCTATCCCCAAGGGCGATAAACCAGGAGAAGCCAAGGTTACGCTGCTGTGCCCAGTCGAGAATGGTATTGGAGACCGAGGCGGACTGCGAGATAAAAGCCAACCGGCCTTTAGCGATGGGCACCGGGGAAAAGCTGGCGTTCAGACCTTGCCATGGGGCAAGCAGGCCAAGACTGTTCGGGCCGAGCAGGCGGATTTGCCACTGGCTGGCAGTGGCTTTGAGTTCTTCAAGCTGGCTGGCTGGCGCGGAGAGAATAATGCAGGCTTTACAGCCTTTTTCACCTAACTGCTGCAACAGTTCCAGATTGCGCCGCGCATGGGTGCAAATAATGGCGAGATCGGGAGCAAAAGGCAGGCTGGCAATATCGGGCCAGGCCAGTACGCCATTTACGGCTTTATATTTGGGGGTTACCGGCATCACTGGCCCACTAAAGCCGCCAGCCAGCAGGTTACGCATCATGAAATAACCGGCTCTGCCCGTTTTTACTGAGGCACCAATCACCGCAATGGATTTTGGCCTTAGCAATGCTTCCAGACCGCGCTGACTCATCTTTCGCTCCGTCACCCTGAAATTAGCGAAAGTTTACCCGTTTTCGGGGTGATTTTCCTGCTGATGTATTGGGTGATGCGGTTTTCCAGCCAGATACGCATGGCGGAACTGTTCAAAGTGCTGATGTAGTGCGGCTGCCGCCTGCCGATCGCCTGCCTGAGCCAGTAGCTCTGCGGCCACTTCGGCAGTACAGTGCTGCCCCTCACCGTGGGCTTCACGCAGAGTGTAACGGGAAGGCGTGGTGACATTCAGCGACATCACCGGAAAACCGTCGAGCCACGGGCTTTTGCGGAACATTTTACGCGCTTCGGTCCAGGTCCCATCGAGCATAATAAACAGCAGTGGTTTGCCTTCATGCGGCGGAGAAAAGTGCACTGGCCGTCCGGCATCGGCATAGGAGGCCGGGAACACTACCACGGGCTGCCAGGCGGGATCGGCGACGGCGGCCAGCAACGCGGGATCGGGTTCGGTCCGCGACCAGCCAAACGCCAGAGTATCCGGCAGGATATCGGCAATTAAGCGTCCGGTATTGCTGGGTTTCATCGGTTCGGTGTCGAACATCACCAGACAAAAACGGTTACGAGCAGGCTGTGGCTGAATCGTCGCGCACAGGCAACTTTTTTGCGGTAACAGGCAACCCTGACAGCGAATAACGCGATTACCTCGGGCAAGGAATGGGCGAGTAGCGCGCGCAAGGCGTTGGGCACGCAGGCGCAAAACGGCATTTTCAGACATGAAACGGTGAAACCTGGCAATAAAAACGCCAGTGTAAACCAAAGCCTGATGAAAAGGAAAAGCCCGGTTTTAGCACTGGCGCAGGGGATTACAGTGACTCGTCAAGCCATTGGTTGAACGGTGCTTTCGGCATAGCCCCGCCTAGCGTGTCCACCAGTTTTCCCTGTTTGAACAACATGATGGTGGGAATGCTGCGAATACGGAAACGTTGGCTCAATGCGGGCTGGTCTTCGGTATTCACTTTAATGAATCGCACTTTCCCACTACGCTCTAAAGCAGTGTCCTGATAAATCGGGGCAAAGTTCACGCAAGGTCCACACCAGGGGGCCCAAAAATCGATCACCACGGGCAGGTCATCCTGCAGGTATTTATCCAGCGTCTCCGCTGTTGCATTCACCACTTCGCCGGTAAACAGCGTAGTGCCACAGCGTCCGCATTTTGCCCCATCGGCAACGCGCGCTTCCGGGACGCGATTGGTTGCCTGACAGGAGGCACATACCGTATTCATACACACCTCAAAAGATTGGTAGAGTTAACAGAAATACGACTCATTATGAAAGGGTTGCTGCAGAGTCTCAATCGGTAACGCCCGATAGGTTCAATAGTTGATAGCTAAGCGCCGGGACATCAGGTAATCTGCGCGCTCTCAATGCAGGAGGAACAGATGAACGACGAATTTAAAGGTAAAAGCGGTAAAGTCAGAGTGATGTACGTGCGCGAAGAGGAGGCACAGCGTCCTGGTGGCCAGAATCCGCGAACCGGTAAAGGTGGCCGCCCGGCAGAGCGTCAGGAAAAGCCGCGTCGTGCATCTGGCGATGACTCCCGCAAGCCACGTAATGGCGATGATTTCCGCAAATCACGCTCAGGTGATGATGCACGTAAGTCACGTAGCAGTGATGATTTCCGTGGTTCACGCGGTGATTCACCGTGGCGTACCGTGTCACGCGCCCCAAGCGACGAAGCGACCTCTGAAGTGCAGGAAGCGCCACGTCACATCGTTGATCCAGAACAGATTCGCCGCCAGCGTCAGGAAGAGACGCGCGTATACGGTGAAAATGCCTGTCAGGCACTGTTCCAGCATCGCCCGGAAAGCATTGTGCGCGCCTGGTTTGTACAGAGCGTCACGCCTCGCTTCCGTGAAGCGCTGCGCTGGATGGCGGCGAACCGCAAGGCTTATCACGTAGTGAATGATGATGAGCTGGCAAAAGCGTCAGGGACTGAACACCATGGCGGCGTGTGCTTCATTATTAAAAAACGTCTGGGTATGGCGGTCAGCGACTGGCTGGCGCAGGCAGACGAGAAAGATTGTGTGCTGGCACTGGAAGACGTGAGCAACCCGCACAACCTTGGCGGCATCATGCGTAGCTGCGCACACTTCGGTGTGAAAGGCCTGCTGGTCAACGATGCGTCGTTGCTGGAATCGGGTGCTGCGGTACGTACTGCCGAAGGCGGTGCTGAGCACGTTAAAGCCATCAGCGGTGAATCGTTTGCTGAAGGTCTGGAAGCGTTCCGTCGCGCGGGTTACACCATCGTAACCACTTCAAGTCACCAGGGGACACCGCTGGCGCAGGCACAGCTGCCGGCGAAAATGGTTCTGGTACTGGGTCAGGAGCGTGAAGGCCTGTCCGACTCTACTTTCCAGCAGGGTGATATGAGCCTGTCTATCGGTGGTACCGGGCGCGTTGAGAGCCTGAACGTATCGGTAGCAACCGGCGTACTGCTGGCCGAATGGTGGCGTCAAAACGCCTGAGTCCGGTAAGAAAATAAAAAGCCCGCCAGGTTTCCCCGGCGGGCTTTTTATTGCTATGACTAGTGAGCGCCTCCGCCCCCTCCGCCGCCCGCACCGGCACCAAACGGTGGTCGGGCGAACCAGACCAGCACCAATAATGCCAGGAACACCGCGGCTGAGATCCAGAAAATCTCATTGGCGGAGATAATCAGCCCCTGGTTGGTGATCTGCTGGGCGATATAAGCCGACGCCTGCTGCTGCGACATGCCCATCCCTTCCAGCTGTTGGTACATCTGCTGCGAGTTCGGGTTAAACGGATTTACCGCTTCAGCAAAATGACTGTGATGCAGTGACTCGCGATCGGTCCACAGCGTGGTCGAAATCGAGGTGCCAATTGAACCCGCCAGCGTACGCACAAAGTTCGACAGGCTGGAAGCCGCCGCCAGACGCTGTGGTGGTAAGCCGGAAAGGGTAATGGCCGTCAGTGGCATGAAGAAGCAAGCCACGGCAAAGCCCTGAATAAACTGCGGCCACGCTGAGGCACCAAAATCCATACCCGGCTCAAAGGTATACGCGCGCCAGTAGAAGCACACGGCATACATAATGAAGCTAAAAGTCACCAGGTGGCGCATATCCAGCTTATGCGAGAAGCGACCGATGATCGGCGACAGGATCACCGGAATGATCCCGACGGGTGCCGAAGCCAACCCGGCCCAGGTGGCGGTGTAGCCATATACCTCCTGCAACAGCTGCGGCAACAGGACTATCGAGCCGAAGTAGAGCATATAGGCCAGGCTGATGGAGAGGCAGCCGATGGTAAAGTTGCGCATTTTAAACAGCGACAAATCGACAATCGGGTGATCGTCCGTCAGTTCCCACACCAGCAGGAAGCAGAGTGACACCACCGACACTACCGTGAGAATGACGATCTCCGGCGAGCTGAACCAGTCGAGCTCTTTACCGCGGTCGAGCATCACCTGCAAACAGCCAATGCCCAACACCAGCAGAACCAGGCCTACCACATCAATGGGCTGCTGCTGGGTTTGCGTCTCTCTTCCGCGCAGCGTTTGCAGCGTCAGCATCACCACCACCGCACCAATCGGCACGTTGATAAAGAAGATCCAGCCCCAGTGATAGTTATCGCTGATCCAGCCCCCGAGAATCGGCCCACAGATGGGTGCGACAATTACCGTCATCGCCCACAGTGAAAGGGCGACGCTGCGTTTTGCCGGAGGATAGTTACTCAGTAACAAGCTTTGGGAGAGCGGGATTAATGGCCCGGCCACCACCCCCTGCAGAATACGGAAAAAGATCAGCATCGGCAGGCTGTCGGCCATCCCACAGGCCCACGAAGCAATGGCAAACAGAATCGTTGCCCAGGTGAAAAGCCTGACCTCACCAATGCGTTTTGCCAGCCAGCCGGTGATCGGAATGGAGATAGCATTCGCTACCCCAAACGAGGTGATCACCCAGGTGCCCTGAGAGTTCGAGGCACCGAGGTTACCGGCAATGGTGGGGATAGCCACGTTGGCGATGGTCGAGTCCAGCACCTGCATAAAGGTTGCCAGCGACAGGGCAATGGTCATTAAGACCAGCGGCATACCTTCAAGTGGTTTTTGTCCCATGACAGCCTCCGCGTTGTTACCCGGCATTGGCACGCACGATATCAGCGATCAGCTGATTTACCGGCGCTAAATCAATGGCCAGTGCGTTGCTCTGATAAGCCGGTTGCTGGCGGATGCTGGTCGCCAGTGCTGCGCCACCTTTCTCTGCGGTATCTACCGTGACCAGGGTCGAAAGACCAATACGCAGCGGGTGTTCGGCGACTTCTTTGGCATCCAGTTCAATACGCACCGGCAGACGCTGGACGACTTTGATCCAGTTACCAGTGGCGTTCTGTGCTGGCAACAGTGAGAAGGCGCTGCCGGTGCCCATATCAAGGCCAACCACTTTGCCGTGATAGACCACATCATCACCGTACAGATCGCTCACCACAGTGGCGCTCTGACCAATGCGGACATCCGCTAACTGGGTCTCTTTGAAGTTCGCATCAACCCACAAGCCGTTAGCAGGCACGACGGCCAGCAACGCGGTGCTCGGCGTGATTTGTGAACCGACCTGCACGCTACGACGTGACACATAGCCATCCGTCGAACTGCGGATATCGGTACGTTGCAGTGCCAGCCAGGCATCACGCAGTGCCGCAGCACTTTGCTGAACCGCAGGCTGATTTTCCAACGAGGTATTGAGGATCATTGCCTGGTTCGCGTTGTACTGCTGAACGGCAACGTCGTACTGGGCTTGTGCGGTGGCAACGGCATCACGGGCGTGTTGCAGTTCTTCACGGCCAATCAGATTGGCAGCACCCAGCGGTATGCGGCGTTTCAGGTCAGCTTCGGCCTGATCGAGTGCGGTTTTTTGCAGCGCAATGCTGGCTTGATACTGCTTGCCGTTGATCATTAACTGATGCGTTTGACGCACACTGGTAGCCAGCGCGGTTTGGGCTTTTTCAAAGGCTTGTTCGGCATCGGTTTTATCCAGCGACACCAGAATATCGCCTTGCTTAACCCGATCCGTATTATCGAACCAGACTTTGTTAACGCTGCCGGAGACCTGGGCCATGACCTGCACCTGGTTACCTGAAACGTAAGCATCGTCGGTATCCTGGTAGTGACGTAGTACAAGGAACCAGTAAATCAGATATCCGATACCAATCAGCACGAACACCAAGGCCAACACGACTAACGCCGTTTTGCGCGTCTTCTTTTTCTGTGTTGGCTCTTGGGCGCTCTGCGTTTCCGCTGCTGCACTCATGTTCTTCTCCACGTTTTCCGCTGAGACAGGGTGCACCGATCCTTCAGTGTACGTCCTGAATCGAAAAGCCAGCGTCACAGGACGCTGGCGATAAAAGGGGAGTTAAAATAGCGGTTTCGGAAGGTGATTGTGTCGCACTTCTTGCTATTAGCGCGACAGGTTAGAGATAACCTGATCTTCGTCCATTTTATCCAGACGATTAAGTAATTTACGGGTCAGACCTTCCAGCAGCGCTTGCTCATCACCAGAGAGAGAAGACCACAGATATTGCAGGCTTTGATGCTGCGGTGGCAGTAGCTGGCGCAGGAACTCGTTGCCTTTTTCTGTCAGATGCAAATGCAGGCAGCGACGGTCATTGTCACTTTCACGGCGTTCGATCCAGCCGCGTTTCTCTAATTCATCGGCGATGCGGGTCGCATTGGTACGCGAAGAACCCAGGGCTGCGCTCAGCTCGGAAGGCTGAATGCTCTGGTTTTCCTGCGCATCAAGGGTGATCAGCGCCATGAATAAAGTTTCGTTAATTCCCTGTGCTTTTAACATCTTATTGCGGTTATCCAGCAATTTTCCCTGCATATGCATGCAGAGGCGCGTCAACAAGATTTCCTGCAATGGAAATTCTTTATGACGGCTGGCGCGAATATTCAGCATATGCTCAATGGGAGTAAACGAACTTTCCATTAAAAAAACCTCATTAGTTGCAACTTATATAGTAACGATAATGACATGTTCAGCGTAGCCATTTTCACGCTGCGCGATTGTTGCTGCGATCACATTGCCATCATCAGGCGCAGCTGGCAGGAAATTGTCCTGCTTCAGTCACGCACCCTGTTCGCTGTGGCGGCTAAGCCCCTCAGCATCCTGCCTTAAACCAACGTATAACCATTTTTCCTGCTAAATTGTTTCCAGGGAAAAAATAACGTTAGTGAATAAGTACCCTGCTAACCATATCAAACTCAAACCGGGATGAACAGCCGCATCTCACGGCTGTCATGCATCTTTACGCTTTCCCAACACTTTCGAAGCGGTGACCGCGCCACCAGATAATGATGTTGAGCAGCGTCATCAGCACGCCAGCGGCACACACGCCGTACCAGCCTGCCAGATGGAATGCATTAGCGGAGATCAGTGAACCCACAGCACCACCAATAAAGTAGCTGGTCATGTAGCCGGCATTAAGGCGATTACGTGCTTCCGGCATCAGGCCATAGATCACACTCTGGTTAGTGATGTGAACGCCTTGCACGGCGAGATCCAACAGCAGCACGCCAATAATCAGTGCCACCAGTGAATGCGCGCCCAGCGCAATCGCACCCCATGAAATCAGCATCACGGCCAGCCCGCCGCTGGTGGTGAGTTTGGCTTTGCCCTTGTCAGCAAGGCTACCTGCCTGGCGAGCGGCCAGTGCGCCTGCGGCTCCCACCAATCCAACCAGACCGATTTCTGCTTCGTTATAGTTATACGGTGGGGCAGAGAGCAGAAAGGCCAATGACGTCCAGAACACGCTGAAGTTGGCAAAAGAGAGACAACCAGTGAAGGCGCGAGTCTGTAGCACCCGCTTGCTGGCGTACAGGCGGAAAATCGTGCCAAGCAGCTGGAAATAGTTCAGGGAAACCGATTGCTTCGGCACGCGAGGTAAAAAGCGCCACAGGGCCAGAGCCATCAGCACCATTAATACACTGGCCGTCCAGTAAACGGCACGCCAGCCGCCCAGCTGTGCCAGGCCACCAGCAGCAGTCCGCGCCAGCAAAATGCCTAACAGCAGCCCGCTCATCACTGTACCCACCACTTTTCCGCGCTTCTCTGGCGCAGCCAGCGTCGCGGCCAGCGGCACCAGAATTTGTGCCACCACGGAGAACAGGCCGGTAATCACGGTACCGATGAGCATCATTGACAGAGAGTTTGAGGTGGCGGTAATCACCATTCCGCCAGCGGCGAGCAGGGTCATGCTGACGATCAACCCGCGTCGGTCAAGCATATCCCCCAGCGGAACCAGCAGGAGCAGACCAAGGGCATACCCTAACTGGGCAGTGGTAACGATGAAACCCGCAAGACTAAAAGAGAGGCCAAAATAGTGGGCGATGGTGCTAAGGAGTGGCTGTACATAATAGTTACTGGCAACGGAAAGTCCGGTCGCCAGTGACATCAGCAATACCAGCGCTGGATTCAGGCCATGTCTTGTTGCTTTCATAGGAAATAGTGAATGCGAATAATCATGATGCGGGAATAGTAACTCAAAAAACTATTTCCCGGTTGATTTAATTAACAGGACAAACCAGTGAACAGATGTGTTGGCAGGGGATGGCGGGCATCACGGACGCAATAGCGTCCGTGATTAATTTCACTCAATTATGATTTGGCAGCGGCTTCAGCGTCTTGAATCCACTGATCAAATTGCGCCTGGTGCGCTTTGATCCAGCCATCAACGTGAGCATTGATCGCCGCTTCGGAATTCTGACCATTACGCATTGCAGCATTTTCCGCATTGATATCCGTCAGAGGCAGTTTCATCTCGGCGAACAGTTTTGCGGCGGCCGGGTTTTTCTCAGCCCAGGCTTTATTTGCCACGATGCGCATTACGTTGACCGGGAAGCCATAGTTGGCACCGTTTGGCAGTTTGGTATCGACCTTAGACTGTGCGCCCGGCAGAGAAGAGAAGGGCACTTGCAGCCAGACAACATCGCGGCCTGGTTTTAACACATCGCTTAACCAGTAAGGTGTCCAGGTATAGTACAACACCGGCTTACCCTGTTTGTAACGCGCCAGGACATCGGCAATCATCGCTGAGTAGTTACCCATGTTAGCCTCAACGGTGTTGCTCAAACCGTAGGCCTGGACCTGGTGGCTAATCACCGTTTCACAGCCCCAGCCAGGGGTACAGCCGGTAAGGTCCGCTTTACCATCGCCATTGCTGTCGAACAGTTTGGCAATTTTAGGATCTTTTAACTGGTCAATATTGGTGATGTGGTATTTTTCCGCCGTTTTCTTATCAATCAGATAACCCTGTGCGGCACCGGTCACGTAGACCCCCTCGCGATATAACTTCTGATCGCCACCGGCGGCGCTGTACATGTCGTCATGCAGCGGCTGCCAGTTCACGGCGGTAAAAGTTGCATCGCCAGAGGCAATAGAGGTGTAGCCAACGTTGTAATCCACTTCGTCTGGCTTGTTCACGGTATAACCCAGTTTCTCCAGCGCACGGCTGACGATCAGAGTCTGAAAAGTTTCTTCTGCGATGGTGCTCATCACCGGCTGCACGGTGATGCCTTTGCCAGGGAGATCGGCGGCAAAGCTGTGGGAGGCCGTAAAGGTGGCGAGAGTGGCGACAATCAGAGCTGTCTTGCGCATAGTCGTTCCTTATTGTTGTGTAAGAGGAGGGGGGCGGCACCGCAGTGCCGCCGTCGATCAGTTTTTACGCAAAGGGCGTAAGATCAGTCCCAGTGGACCGGTGTGATACCAGCGGCAATTGCCACGGCTGCGCTTATCGCGTCCGATGGATTGCGTTAATCGATCGAGGATAATCGCGAGAATAACGATGCCGACACCGCCCACGGTAGCCAGACCCATATCCAGGCGGCCGATACCGCGCAATACCATCTGACCCAGGCCGCCAACGGCGATCATCGAGGCGATAACCACCATCGACAGCGCCAGCATCAGCGTCTGGTTTATCCCGGCCATAATGGTCGGCATCGCCAACGGCAGCTGGACTTTAAACAGCATCTGACGCGGACTGGCACCAAAGGACTCGCTGGCCTCGATCAGATCGGCAGGCACTTGTTTAATCCCCAGAATGGTCAGGCGGACAATCGGCGGCAGTGCAAAGATGATGGTCACGACCACGCCTGGCACGTTACCGATGCCAAACAGCATGACAATCGGCACCAGATAGACAAACGCAGGGGTGGTTTGCATCGCATCCAACAGTGGCCGGATGATACGGGCAGCACGCTCGCTGCGCGCCAGCCAGATGCCCAGCGGCAGGCCGATCACCACGCAGAACAGCAGAGCCGTCAGCACCAGCGCCAGCGTCACCATTGCCTGCGACCAGGCACCAATCGCGCCAATCAACACCAGGGAGACCAGCGTGGCGATACCCATGGCCGGGCTGGCCATTTGCCACGCGATCAGGGCGAACAGCACAATCGCCACTGGAGAGGGCAGGCTGGTCAGCGCATGCTGGAACGCACTCAGGATCACATCGACCGGCGTACGGATTGCCTGGAACAGCGGACGGAAGTGGTTAACCACCCAATCGATGCCATGGGTAACCCAGTGGTCGAGTGGGATCCAGGTTTTGTGGAACGGGTCCATGATATTAAAGTGTTCAGCCTGCGGGGCTGGCGCACTGTTGAGCCAGCTGTCAGCGCTGTTGCTGGCGGCATCGCCGGTTGGCGATCCCCATGCGTCGCTGCTACTGGCGGCCTGCGTCGTGGCATGGCTGGTGGTTGCCTGTGAGGCGTCTGGTGCGGCACCCCACGGATCGCTGCTTGTGGATGGCGTAGTGCTGCTGGCATCTGGCGTCGTCGTATCGCCCCACGGATTGCTGGTTTGTTCGGTCATTGTTCTGCCCCCTCACGGTCTAGCGCACGCAACAACGTGCTTTTTGAAATCACCCCAATGTACTGATTCTCTTCGCCAATCACGGGCACGGCATAAGGTGCCTGCGCAACGTGGGACAGGAGTTCATTGAGCGAGGTTTCAGCAGGAACCACTGCGGGTGACTCCAGGAGGGCGCTATCCAGTCCTTCGCCAGCCGCCAGTGCGGCTTTGAGGGAGTCAGTTGACACTACACCCACAAACTTTTGCTTCTCCAGTACGTAGCCATACTCCCGGTCTTCGTCCTGCAACAGCTTGATGGCAGAGCGTGGGCCGAAACCTGCGGCTTTGCGGATCAGCGCAGTGGCACTGCGGCGGGCAATATCTTTCGCACTGAACACATGGCTGATATCAACGCCACGGAAGAAGGTGCGCACGTAGTCATTGGCTGGATTATTGAGGATCTCATCAGGCGTACCGACCTGAACCACTTCGCCACCCTGCATGATGGCGATGCGATCGCCAATACGCATGGCTTCATCGAGATCGTGGGAAATAAATACGATGGTGCGCTGATGACGGGACTGTAATTTCACCAGCTCATCTTGCATCTCGGTACGGATAAGGGGATCGAGCGCAGAGAAGGCTTCATCCATCAATAATATATCGGGATTAATCGCCAGCGCGCGGGCTAATCCAACACGCTGACGCATGCCGCCAGAAAGTTCATCGGGATAAGCATGAGCATATTTTTCCAGCCCGACCTGGCGCAGTGCGTCCAGCGCTTTTTCCTGACGCGTTTCCAGTGCGACGCCCGATAATTCCATGCCAAAGGCTGCGTTATTTAATACGTTCATATGCGGCATGAGCGCAAAGGACTGGAATACCATACTGATTTTATTTCGACGCACTTCACGCAGTTCGCTGTCAGATATTTTGGCAATATCGACACCGTCAATCAGTACCTGGCCCCGGGTGGGCTCTATCAGACGATTGAGAAGGCGAACCATGGTTGATTTCCCTGAACCGGAAAGCCCCATGATGACGAAGATCTCGCCTTCTTCAATGGCCAGACTGGCATTGTTGACGCCGAGGGAAAGTCCGGTTTTCTCCAGAATTTTCTCTTTGCCTTCGCCACGTTCAATATATTTAAAAGCGCGATCGGGGTTGTCCCCGAATATTTTATACAGGTTTTTTACTTCGAGTTTAATTGCCATGCAGTGATGAATTCCTGGTTAAACTAAATTAGTGGCTGTTTCTTATGTGTAGTCCGGTTAAATTTGAGCTGACATTACCGTAGCAGACTGAGATTATTTGACAACCCTTGTTGCGGATAATTAGGCACGGTGATGAAAGGCTTGACAGCGATATAGCCAGTGCTCACAAGGGATGCGGCGGAATCAGGCGCGGGGAAATAAAAATGAATTTTTTTGTAATCTGAGGCGAATTTCACCCTGAAAAGGGCAAAAGAGAAAGCGATGTAAAGCAAAACGGGCCACTGAGGGCCCGTTGAAATGTGTCAGAAATCCCAGTCTTCGTCTTCAGTTTCAACCGCTTTCCCCATTACGTACGAGGAACCGGAGCCTGAGAAGAAATCGTGGTTCTCATCAGCATTTGGTGACAGTGAGGCTAAAATTGCAGGATTCACCGCCGTCATTTCACCCGGGAACAGCGCATCGTAACCGAGGTTCATTAAGGCTTTGTTGGCATTGTAGTGCAGGAAGGTTTTTACCTCGTCTGCCCAGCCCACATCCGCATACAGCGCGTCGGTGTACTCCAGCTCGTTCTCGTACAGCGCCAGCAGCAGCTCAACAGCAAACTGTTGCAGCTCTTCTTTACGCTCATCACTCTCTTTTTCCAGCGCGAGCTGGTACTTGTAGCCAATGTAGTAGCCGTGAACCGCTTCATCGCGAATGATCAGGCGAATCAGGTCGGCGGTGTTGGTCAACTTACCACGGCTTGACCAGTACATCGGTAACCAGAAACCAGAGTAGAACAGGAACGATTCCAGGAACACGCTGGCGATCTTCTTCTTCAGCGGGTCATCAGCCTGATAGTGCTCCAGCACAATGCGCGCTTTGTTTTGCAGCGGGCCATTCTCTTCGCTCCACTGGTATGCAGTGTCAACGTCGCTGGTGTTACACAGCGTTGAGAAGATGGAGCTGTAAGAGCGTGCGTGCACCGCTTCCATAAAGCTGATGTTCGACAGCACCGCTTCTTCATGTGGTGTCTGTGCATCGGGCATCAGGCCCGGCGCACCAATCACGTTCTGGATGGTATCCAGCAGGGTCAGACCGGTAAACACCCGGATCGTCAGCTGCTGTTGCTGTTTATCCAGCGACTGCCACGCGGGCAGATCGTTGGACAACGGCACCTTTTCCGGTAGCCAGAAGTTGGTGGTCAGACGGTTCCACACTTCAAGATCTTTATCGTCCTGAATTCGGTTCCAGTTAATTGCCTGAATACGTGAGAGTGAAGTCATAGTTGTCTTTTAACAGGTTGTCTTTTACAGAGCGCAGGAAACGCAACCCTGCACCTCAGTTCCTTGTAGCGCCATCTGACGCAGGCGGATGTAATAAAGGGTTTTAATCCCTTTCTTCCAGGCGTAAATCTGCGCCTTATTGATATCACGCGTGGTGACGTCATCACGGAAGAACAGCGTCAGTGACAGCCCCTGATCAACGTGCTGGGTGGCTTCTGCGTAGGTATCAATAATCGCTTCTGGCCCAATCTGGTAGGCATCTTCATACATCTCCAGATTGTCATTGGTCATAAACGGTGCCGGATAGTAAACGCGGCCGGTTTTACCCTCTTTACGGATCTCAATACGCGACACAATCGGGTGAATACTTGATGTGGCGTGATTGATATACGAGATCGAGCCGGTCGGTGGAATCGCCTGCAAGTTCTGATTATAGAGGCCATGTTGCATGACTGCCGCACGCAGCGCCTGCCAGTCCGCCTGGGTTGGCAGAGTAATACCGGCATCGGCGAACAGCTTCGCTACGCGTTCAGTGCGTGGCAGCCAGGCTTTCTCGGTGTACTTGGTGAAAAACTCACCGTTGGCATATTGCGACTGCTCAAAACCATCAAAGCGTTGATTACGCTCGGTGGCGATGCGGTTCGAACTGGCAATCGCATGGTAAGTAATGCAATAGAAGTAGAGATTGGTGAAATCCAGCGCTTCTGGTGAACCATAACGCATACCTTCACGTGCCAGGTAGCCATGCAGGTTCATCTGGCCGAGGCCGATAGCATGTGAACGGCGGTTGCCTTCAGCCACCGAAGGCACTGAGTTGATCTCACTCTGATCGGAAACGGCAGTCAGCGCGCGAATCGCCACATCTACGGTTTGCGCAAGGTCACGTGAATCCATCGCATGGGCGATGTTCAGGGAACCGAGGTTACAGGAGATATCTTTACCCACTTTACGGTAAGTCAGGTCGTCGTGATATTCGCTGGCGTTATTGACCTGCAAAATCTCCGAACACAGGTTGCTCATGTTGATGCGACCGGCGATCGGGTTACTGCGGTTCACGCTGTCTTCATACATGATGTACGGATAGCCAGATTCGAACTGAATCTCGGCCAGCGTCTGGAAGAAGTCACGCGGGTGAATATAGGTTTTACGGATACGGTCATCCGCCAGCATCTCTTCGTAGAGATCGCTGATGCTGATATCACCAAAGGCTTTACCGTAGATACGCTCAACGTCATACGGTGAGAACAGCGCCATGTCGCGGTTCTCTTTTGCCAGCTGGAAGGTGATGTCCGGGATCACGACGCCCAGTGACAGCGTCTTGATGCGGATTTTCTCATCGGCATTTTCACGCTTGGTGTCGAGGAAACGCAGGATATCCGGGTGGTGTGCGTTAAGCCACACCGCGCCCGCGCCCTGACGCGCACCCAACTGATTCGCGTAGGAGAAGGCATCTTCCAGCATTTTCATCACGGGAATCACGCCGGAAGACTGGTTCTCAATACGCTTGATAGGCGCACCAGCTTCACGCAGGTTCGAGAGCAGGAAAGCCACACCGCCGCCGCGCTTAGAGAGCTGCAGCGCAGAGTTCACCGCACGACCAATCGACTCCATGTTGTCTTCGATGCGTAACAGGAAGCAGGAGACCAGCTCACCGCGCTGCTGTTTACCGCAGTTCAGGAAGGTGGGGGTCGCGGGCTGGAAGCGGCCACTCAGAATCTCTTTCAGCAGCGCGCGTGCCAGGGTTTCGTCACCCTGTGCCAGTGCCAAAGCCACCATGCAGGCACGCTGCTCAAAGGTTTCCAGGTAACGTTTGCCGTCGAAAGTCTTCAGCGTATAGCTGGTATAGAACTTCCATGCGCCAAGGAAGGTGCGGAATTCAAAACCAAACTCTTCTGCTTGCTGGTGCAGGCTGTCGAGGAAGCCGATGTCGTACTGATTCAGCACGCTCGCTTCGTAGTAGCCTTCGTCAACCAGATAGCGCAGACGTTCCGCCACATTGGCAAAAGGCACGGTATTAGGTTGAACGTGTTGCAGGAAGAACTGACGTGTGGCTTCGTGGTCTTTCTCAAACTGGATACGGCCATCGGCATCGTACAGGTTGAGCATTGCGTTCAGGGCGTGATAATCCAGCCCTACGCCATTGAGTGTGTCTGTTGTTGCCAAAATTTGGATACTCCCGCTTTGACATTAGCGACATCGTCGGGGGTTCCCATGAGCTCGAAGCGGTACAGATAGGGAACCTGGCATTTTTGCGCAATGATGTCGCCTGCGAGGCAAAAACCCTCGCCGAAATTACGGTTACCCGCTGCGATCACACCACGAATGCCACGACGATTATCGTTATCGTTAAGAAACTGTATAACTTGTCTGGGCACGGAACCACGCGCACTGCCGCCGCCATAGCTGGGCACCACGAGAATATAAGGGTGTTCAACATGCAAAGTCTGCCCGAGATCAACCGGAATACGGCGAGCGGGCAGACCCAGACGAGCAATGAATTTGTGCGTGTTTTCCGACTGGCTCGAAAAATAGACCAGTGGGAACATCGCGTTACGCCCCGACAGCGGCTAGCTGGCGCAGGTTCGCAATTTTGTCCGGACGGAAGCCGCTCCAGTGATCGTCATTGGCCATCACTACCGGCACCTGACGGTAACCGAGAGATTTCAGGCTGTCGATATGTTCTGGTTGGGTGTCCAGGTTGATGAGATCGTAGTTGATACCATTACGATCCATGGCATTTTTCGTGGCATTACACTGGACGCAATTGTTCTTGGTGTAAATAATAATGCGCATGATTCGTATTTTCCTTTGGGTCGCGATTAAACAGCACTTAAGCGAAGCAAAAGGGTTGACTTTTTCGCTTCGTTCCGGGTGTTGCCTAGTGTCTGGTTGATGAAGTGAATACTAGATGTAGTATTTAAAGACGTCAACACACCAGATATAGGGTTTTTAGCTTAGCTGAGACACTAGGCGGGAAAGACCAGGAATCATGCGGCCCTGGCTGATAGCAAGAGAAAAAAAATATTTTTACTGCGAAACACGTTTTGAAAAGACTGTTGAAACCCTGCGCAAAAGACAAAAAGAAGCCCCACACGAGGTGAGGCTTTTCTTAGTCGAAATCCGTTAGCGGCGCGACACTAACAGGGCACCGATCACTAAACCGACCGCAGCGCCAATACCAACGCCATACCAGGGTTTGTCATGCACATAAGCATCCACCTGGTAACCAGCGTCGCGCGCTGCCTGGCCAACACGACCATTGCCGCTGAGCTTAGCGCGGGTGCGTTTTAGCAGCGCTTCTGCCGAGCTGCGGGCATTGCTGACCTCATCTTTCGCTTCGCTACCGTAGGATTTCAGCAGCGATTCCAGCGTATCGGCCAGCTCATTCACATCCTGGTTGATATCAACATCATCAATTTTTGGTGTTTTGTTGAACATTTTTTCGCTCCCTTTGATTTTAAACGCAATACTAAGTGTAGTAGAGGAAACAGGAAACGCTTCGGTGGGCAGCGGTTTAGGGATAATTCCGAATGCCCCCGGCAGCCCGGCTGTTGTAAGGTTGCGGGGCTTGAGAACAGAGGAGTGAGCATGTATTTACGACCGGATGAAGTGGCGCGTGTATTGGAGAAGGCGGGGTTTGAGGTGGACGTGGTGACCGCCAAAACCTATGGCTACCGCCGTGGCAACAGCTATGTGTATGTGAACCGTGAAGCGCGGTTAGGCAGAACGGCGCTGGTGATCCACCCGACCCTGAAAGAGAAAAGCCAGGTCTTTGCCGAACCGGCTTCCGAAATGAAAACGTGCGACCACTATACGCAATTCCCGCTTTATCTGACCGGAGAGAGCCACGAGCATTACGGCATTCCGCACGGTTTCAGCTCCCGCATGGCGTTGGAGCGTTATCTGCAAGGCGTATTTAGCGAGTAATCCCACCCTGCTAAATGGGGCGGGGCCGGCGTTGTGTATCTGACGTTGCAATTCTTCGAATCGCAGCGTATAAACCTGTGTCCATATAGATGTACAGACGTCCATATGGAATTTTATGACGCAACCAACGCAAACTTCAGAAACCCCATTCAAACGGACCATGAAAGTCCGCCATCTGGTGATGCTCTCGCTAGGCGGCGTGATTGGCACCGGTCTGTTCTTTAACACCGGCTACATTATCTCTACTACCGGGGCCGCCGGGACGCTGCTGGCTTACCTCATTGGCGCGTTAGTGGTATGGCTGGTGATGGTGTGCCTGGGCGAACTTTCCGTCGCGATGCCGGAGACCGGCGCATTCCATGTGTATGCGGCCCGCTATCTCAGCCCCGCGACCGGCTACACCGTCGCCTGGCTCTATTGGTTAACCTGGACTGTGGCGCTGGGTTCCAGTTTCACCGCCGCCGGATTTTGTATGCAGTACTGGTTCCCGCAGGTGCCGGTCTGGATCTGGTGTCTGGTGTTCTGCCTGGCCATCTATCTGCTGAATACCATCTCTACCCGTTTCTTTGCCGAGGGGGAGTTTTGGTTCTCCATCGTTAAAGTGGTGACGGTGGTGGCGTTTATTCTGCTGGGTGGAGCAGCCATCTTTGGCTTTATTCCCTTGAAAGACGGCAGTGCGGCACCGGGGTTAAGCAACCTCACCGCACATGGCTGGCTCCCGCACGGGATTCTGCCGATTATCATGACCATGGTGGCGGTGAACTTTGCTTTCTCCGGCACCGAATTGATCGGCATTGCCGCAGGTGAAACAGAGAATCCGCAGCGCGTGCTGCCGCTGGCTATCCGCACCACCGTTGCGCGCTTGATTATCTTCTTTGTTGGCACCGTGCTGGTGCTGGCGGCGCTGATCCCGATGGACCAGGCGGGCATTGTTAAAAGCCCGTTTGTGATGGTGTTTGAGAAAATCGGTATTCCGTGGGCGGCAGATATCATTAACTTCGTGATTCTGACGGCGATCCTCTCGGCAGCCAACTCCGGGCTGTATGCGTCAGGCAGAATGCTGTGGTCGCTGGCGAATGAAAATACTCTGCCGCGCTGCTTTGCCCGGGTCAATAAACGCGGTGTCCCGATGCTGGCGTTGACCGTGAGCATGTTAGGTGGCGTGTTGGCGCTGCTCTCCAGCGTTATCGCGCCGGATACGGTATTTGTGGCCTTGTCTGCAATTTCAGGGTTTGCGGTGGTGGCGGTCTGGTTGAGCATCTGTGCGTCGCACTACATGTTCCGTCGCCGTCATTTGCAAGAGGGGAAAGGGCTGGAGGAGCTGGTTTATCGTGCGCCGCTCTACCCACTGACGCCGATTCTCGGTTTCATCCTCTGCCTGGTGGCCTGTGCCGGACTGGCATTCGATCCCTCACAGCGCATTGCGTTGTGGTGTGGCATCCCGTTTGTCCTGCTGTGCTATGCCGCTTATCACCTGACTCATAAGCGCCTCGCCGCCGCAGAAGCCGAAAGCTAAACCAAAAAAATGCCCCGGTTGTTACCGGGGCATTAGACGTTAGCGAGAGTTAGCTCTTTTGCGGCACCTCTGGCAGCGCAAAGGCATACACTTCATCACCGCTGCGTGAACGCAGCTCACCGTGACCCCCTACCGCAATCACAATGTACTCTTTACCGTCTTTGCCCATAAAGACGGACGGGGTAGCCTGTGCTCCGGCAGGCAAGCGTGCCTGATACAGCAGTTTACCGGTGGCGGATTCATAAACGCGCAGGTACTGGTCAATGGTAGCGCCAATGATGAACAGGCCACTGCGCGTAGCAACACCACCGCCGAGGCTCATCATGCCAGTCTGCATCGGCAGGTTATAAGGAATACCCGCGGGGCCCATATCGCGGGTGGTCCCGAACTTCTGTGACCAGACTTGTTTGCCGGTTTCGAGATCGATAGCCGTCAATGTACCAAACGGCGGTGGAGTACAAGGCACTTCCGCCGGGTTGAGCCATGCGGTGATCTGCTCGACGTACGGCTGGCCATAAGCCGCCGCAATGGCATCTTTCAGGCCGCGCGGTGCGTTGTCCGTGTAGTCGGTAACCGGTTCGACCAGGCCACGTTTTTCTGCTTCGGCGCGTGGGATCAATCGGTTAGAGAAGGCCACATAGGTTGCCGGTGCAATAAAAAGATGACGCTTCAGGTCAATGGTCCCACCGGACCAGTCGGTCACGCCGTCATTGGCGGGCATGCCCAGTGCGCCTTTCACGGAAGGTGCGGTGAATTGTCCCTGGTAGTCATGCTGAGCGAAATCGATACGGCACCAGAGTTGGTCGAACATCGTGCCACCCCAGACATCGGTGGCTTTCAGATGAGGTGGACCCATTGAGGCCAAACCGGCGCTATAAGGCTGCGTTGGAGAGAGCCAGTCAGACTGCTCGCCGCTCACCGGCACTTTACGCTCTTCAATCGGGAATACCGGCTTACCGGTCAGGCGGTTAAGGACAAACAGCTCACCGCGCTTGGTGGTTTGTACCAGCGCGGGAATGGTGCCGGTTCCCGTTTTGGCTGGCAGATCAACCAGGGATGGGCCAACCGGGACATCCAAATCCCAGACATCATGGTGCGTAGTCTGGAAGGCCCAGACCTGCTTACCGGTATCAAGATTTAAAGCCACAACGGAACTGTTGATCTGATTATCTACCGGACGGCGCGTTTTACCCCAGTAGTCAGGTGTTGCATTGCCGGTTGGGATGTAGACCAGATTATTTTTCACATCTGCGGTGTAAGTCCCCCAGGCGTTTGGCGTACCGCGTGTGAATTGATCGCCAGGTTGCAGTTTCTCATTAGGATCTTTACGTGCGGCATCCCATGACCAGACCAGTTGGCCGCTGACCGCATCCCAGGCACGAACCACGCCGGATGGCTCATCCAGTGCCCGGTTATCATCGACCGTTGCGCCCTCAATAATCAGGTTTTTCACCACCAGTGGCGCAGAGGTCGGGGTGTAGAAGCCTGGCTGAACCACGCCCATTCCTTCTTTCATATCGATAAAACCGTTGTGACCAAAATCGGTGCAGCGCTCGCCTGTTTTGGCATCCACGGCCATGATACGACCATCAAGGACCGGGCTAATAATGCGGGTTGCACAGGTCTGGCTGCCATCGGCGGCATGGTAGCCAGAATCGGCGGGTGCCTGCCACAAAGAGACGCCACGGCAGTTCATAAAGGTGTTGTGCGACAGATCGGCCTGGGGATCGTTTTCCCACAGGCGTTTGCCCGTTTGGGCATCCAGCGCCTGCACGCGGCCGCGTGGGGTACAGAGGTATAGCACATTATCAACGTGCAGTGGCGTCGCTTCAAAGGCGAAGAAAATCCCTTTGTCTTTCGCCACCTGAGGCAGCACATCACCGGTGGTGTAGTGCCACGCCACTTTCAAATCTTTCACGTTGCTGGCGTTAAGCTGCTCAAACGGCACGTAGCGGTCGGCAGCATGGGTGCCACCATAGGAGTGCCACTGGCTGTTATCTTCACCATCTGGTGAGGCATCTGGCGCGTTACGGTCGGCAACCCCGGTCTCTTCGACAACCGGGTCGCTGCGGTGCAGCCCCCAGTAAAGGGTTCCGGCGACAATCACCAGCGCGACAACGGCCACCACGGAGCGATTGCCAGAACTCAGCGGGCCGGGTTCAGTGATTTCGCCTTTACCCCGCAGTCCACGTCGAACCCAGGGGGTAACCAGCCATGCACCCAGGAAGACAATAACGTCGAAGCGTGGCAGTAATTTCCAGCCATTGAAGCCGACTTCATACAGTGCCCAAATCACGGTATAAATCGTTAGCGCAGCATATACCCATAGCGCCAGCCGTTTACCAAGAGCCAGCAATATTCCTGTTACAAGCAAAGCAATTCCGGCGATTAAGTAGTAGGTGGTATCACCCAGCCCCACCAGTTTTCCCCCGGCAAAGATTAAGGCTAAACCAATTAATGCATAGACTATTCCGCTAATAACGGGCCGTGCCGTTATAAAGCTGTACTTAGACATGATATTTCCTTACCTCAATATGATAATAAGCGACAAAAACATAATGAAAATCATATGGTTGTTTTGTTTGTGTCGCTGGTTTTATCAGCGTTTGTAACGCCTTGTTTTTTAATGAAACCTGATGATTTGAGTTGCACTGCACGTCCCGATGAATATTCAGGGCGATAAATATCCTCCTTAATAAAAAGGTTTATTTTTCTGAACGGGAATCGGTAATATTTATTTACATCCCTGCGTTTTCTGCGGTTATTATTTCCTTTTCATCGTTAAAGATGAAAGTAATACCGATAAAGCGCAGAGAGAATATTGGCCGACGAGAAAAAAATATCTGAAACAGAAATCATTATCAATAACACCCAGACTACATTTCGAATAAAAATTTCACAAAAATGCGTAAATGATGGGAATGCATCAAGAAATTTATAAATGAACCTCGTGGTTCGTTTTTTATTGAAATTATTTTCTTTATAAATCAGGCAACAATCGTTGAAGGGGAATATGAACAACAGAAGGGATTCCCTCCAGCTGGAGGGAATATTTCATCAGGCGATCAGTTCGCCGACGATCCGGCCTTTATCCATGCGCACCGCCCGGTCGCACATGTGATCGATAACATCGGGATCGTGGCTCACCAGCACCATGGTCAGGCCATCCTGCTGTTTAAGATCGTTAAGCAGGTTCAGGATCTCTGCCTGCACCGACATATCCAGCGCGGACGTGGGTTCATCCAGCAGCAGGATTTTCGGTTCCAGCAGTAACGCACGCACAATCGCAACACGCTGACGCTGTCCACCCGAAAGCTGGTGCGGATAGCGGTCTGCCAACGCCGGATCAAGGCCCACATGGCGAAAGCCCTGATCAATACGGTCATCAATGTTGTCGCGACGCAGTATTTTTAACGGTTCAGCCAGCGTGCGGCGCAGGCGATGACGTGGGTGCAGTGACGCGTAAGGGTCCTGGAACACCATCTGCACGTCACGACGCAACGCACCGGTAAACGGTTTTCCTGGCGTCACCTGGCAGCCTGCCAGGGCCATTTCACCCTGCCAGTGTGGATTCAAACCGGCCATCACCCACAGCAGTGAGGACTTACCGCAGCCAGAAGGGCCTACCAGACCAAAGCACTCTCCGGCCTGCACATTGAGATCGACATCATGCACCACGGTGCGCAGCTCGTAGCCCTGCTTATGGGCCACGTTGAGGTGGTTGAGCTTAATCACGCATAGCCTCCAGAGCAGCGCGGTCCAGCACCGGCAGCGCCTGGCCATGCGTGGCTTTGCTCGGGCGGCAGGACCACAGCGTTTTGGTGTAAGGATGGGTGGCGCGTGACAGATCGGCTGCGGGCAGCGTATCCAGCAGCTGGCCCTTGTACATCACCATCACCCGCTCACAGTGCTCTGAAACCTGTTGCAGATCGTGGCTAATCAACAGCAGCCCCATGTTTCTGTCTTCCACCAGTTGGCGGATCAGACCTAACACCTGATCGCGCATCGCATGGTCAAGGGCGGACGTGGGCTCATCGGCAATCAGCAGCTCAGGATCGGTGATCAACGCCATTGCCAGCATCACGCGCTGGCCCATGCCGCCGGAAAGCTGGTGTGGATAGCGCTGCATCAGCGTGCGCGGATCGGGCAGGCCGACCGCGTTGAGCATTTCGCAGACTTTCTCTTTCCGCTCCCCCCGGCCGAGCTTGCGATGTAGCTTAAGCGGCTCTTCCACCTGCCAGCCAATGGTGCGAGCGGGATTCAGAGCATACTTTGGATCTTGCATCACCATGGCCACGCGATGACCGCGAATGGCACACCACTCGCGCTCCTGTAGCTGTAACGCATTCGCGCCGACAACCTGCAACTGCTGCGCCTGCACCTGAAGCGCAGGGGAGAGCAGGCCCATCAGCGTGCGGGCGGTAAGGGATTTACCGGAGCCGGATTCGCCGACCAGCGCTACGCGTTCGCGGCCGATAGAAAAACTGATGTGATCCACCAGCAGCGCATCGTCGCTGCGGATCGCCAGCTTATCGACATGTATAAGATTATTTTGCATTGCGCGTATCCAGGCGGTCACGCAGACCGTCACCCGTCAGGTTAAACGCCAGGCTGGCAAGCAGAATGGCAGCACCTGGCGCTGCGGCTACCCACCACTGGTCGAAAATCACTTTACTGCCTTCGGCAACCATAGAACCCCACTCAGCCGTCGGCGGTTGCACGCCCATACCGAGGAAGCCCAGGCCCGCCGCCGCGAGAATAATCCCGCCAAGGCTCAATGCGGCCCGCACCACCGCGGTGGGCAGGCACAGCGGTAAAATATGCCCTGCCATCAAGCGCAGGCCATTGATTCCCTGCATCCGTGCGGCGGCCAGATAGTCACTGCGGCGCAGCGCCAGCGTCTCTGCACGCGCCTGGCGAGCAAACGGCGGCCAGCTGGTCAGGGCGAGGGCCAGCGCACCGTTCATGAGGCCGGGGCCAAGAATCGCGACCAGCGCCAGTGCAATCACCAGGTTAGGCAGCGACAGGAAGATATCCGTGATACGCATCAAGATGCGCTCAGTCCAGCCGCCAACGTAACCGGCGGTGATGCCGATCAGCAGGCCCACTGGAATGGTCAGGATCAGAATCAGCGCCACCAGCAGCAGCGTAGGACGCACGCCGTAGATCACGCGGGAGAGCAAATCACGGCCAAATCCGTCAGTACCAAACCAGTGTGTGGCATCGGGTGGCATCAGACGCAGGGTCATGGTTTGCAGATTAGGATCAAATGGCGCGAGCAGCGGGGCGAATAGCGCCATCAGAATCAGCAGCACCACCAGCGTCAGACCAATGCTGAGCGAAGTGATGCGCGCTTTACGCCGCTTCGGGCGCACTGTTTCCAGTTCAGAGAGTTGTTGTGTCATCGCGTTCTCGGATCGGTTAACCAGGTCAGGGCATCGGCCAGCGCATTAATCAGAATAAAGCAGCCGCCAATCAGCAGCGTGGCCCCCAGAATCGCCGGAACATCGCCGGAAAACAGGGCATTGGTCATGTAGCGTCCCACGCCAGGCCAGGCAAACACCGTTTCGGTTAATACCGAGCCTTCTAACAGCGTGGCATAAGAGAGAGCAATCACGGTGATCAGCGTACCCAGTACGTTAGGGAAAATATGGCGCAGCAGAATACGTGTACGCCCGGCCCCTTTTGCACGTGCCAGCACCACATACTCTTTACTGCTCTCTTCCAGCAGGGCGGCACGCAGCAGGCGCGTAATCCCCGCCATCGCCAGCAGGCCGAGGATCACCACCGGCAACCATAAATGGGCAATCGCATTGCGGAACATTTCAGGATCGCCAGAGAGTAAGCTGTCGATCAACACAAAGCCGGTTTTCGGTTCCAGCGTGTAGATCCAGATATCATCCAGCCTGCCAGGCCCGGCCGACCAGTGCAGCACCGCATAGAACAGCAGCAGCCCCAACAGCCCAAGCCAGAAGACCGGCACCGAATAGCCGAGCAGGGAGATAAGCCTGGCGAGGTTATCCATCCAGCTACCGGGTTTCCACGCCGCCAGCAGGGCCAACAGCACGCCAAAAAAGGCGGCAAACAGCATGGCACAAGACGCCAGCTCAATGGTGGCCGGGAAGGTGCGCAGCAAGTCCTGGCTCACCGGCTGATTGGTCAGACGCGAGATGCCTAAATCACCGTGGGCGAGATGGCTGATGTAGTGCCAGAACTGCATTAACACCGGCTGATCCAGCCCGAGATCGTGCCGCACCTGGGCGTAGGTCGCTTCGCTGGCGTGATCGCCTGCGATCTGCTGCACCGGATCGATCGGCGAGAAGTGCGACAGCATAAACGTAAAGGCCAGCAACCCCAGCAGGGTAACCAGCAAAGAGAGCAGGCTGGTGGCGATGCGCCCCAGCCGATGACCGAAAAGCCGGGCGGACCCGGCGTTATCTACTGCCATTACTTAGTGACCTGTGAGTAATAAACCATGTCCGGGTTAATACCCTGCTCGTAGCCCTTCAGGTTGCTGCGCAGGGCAATCAGGTTGCGTGCCTGGAGGCCAATCACATACGGTGAGCTTTTCAACACTTCACGCTGCATGGCTTGATACAGCACCACGCGCTTCGCCGGATCGCTCTCTGCCGTGGCTGCCAGCGTCTGTTTGCTCAACTCCGGAATGTGCCAGTCAGAGCGCCAGGCAATGGTTTTGCTGCCATCTTCCGGGTTATAGGCGAAGGACGCGGCGTTGGTGTTCGGGTCAAAGTAGTCTGCACCCCAGGCATTCAGGGTCGCCTGATACTTGTGTGCTTTGACGTTGGTGGAGACTTCGGTGCTGATACCCGGTTCAATCACCACTTTCACGCCACCTTTAGCAAAGCTCCCTTGCAACGCCTGTGCGATGTCCAGATACGGCGGCTGGTTGCTGGTGGAGAGGGTAAAGGTCACGTTGGTCAGACCGGCCTTCTGCAAAATCGCTTTGGCTTTTTCCGGGTCGTACTGATATGGCGTGTCATTCAGTGCGCCAGGGAAGCCCTTCGGTAAGAAGGTCTGGTGCACATCAAACTGGCCTTTTAACAACTGTGTGGCAATGCCCTGATAGTCGAACAGATAGCGTGAAGCTTCCCACAGTGCCGGGTTTTTCAGCACATCATTGGCACCGACATTGAACTGAATGTAGTAGAGCGAAGCCATTGGGTAAGCGGCGGTGGTGACGTCGTTTTTCCCTTTCAGTGCTGCAATCTGGTCTGCGCCCAGGTTACGTGCGATATCAGCATCCCCTTGCTCCAGCAGCAGGCGACGCGTGGCCGGTTCCGGTACGTTTTTGATCATCACATTTTTCAGCTGCGGCGCACCGGCAGGTGACGTCGGGTTCGCCGTCAGCAGTAACACTTCATGTAGCTTAGCGAGGCGGATTTGGTAAGGACCACTGCCCGCCGAATGGGTGGCAAGCCAGCCGTTGCCGAAGTCGCCATTTTTCGCATTGGCAGAGACGGTCTTCTCATCAACGATAGAAGAGACCGGAGCCGACAGCAGGCTTAGCACATACGCCGGGCTGACGTTGGCGCTCCAGCTGATCTCTACGTGGTCATCATCCACTTTCTTGAGATAGCTATCGACGTTCTCTTTATTCCAGCCCAGTTGGGTCAGGATAAATGAGGGATCGAGGTTCAGTTTCACCACGCGGCCGAGTGAGAAGATCACATCTTCCGGACGCAGTGGGTTACCGGAAGCAAACTTCGCATCTTTACGCAGGGCAAACGTCAGGCTGCGGTTGTCTTTGCCCGCCTGCCAGCTGGTGGCGAGTGTCGGTTCCAGCTTGATCGGATCTTTTGGATTGGACTGTACCAGGCGCTGATAGATGTTAGTGAAAGCTTGTACGCTGGTGAGTTCAAACCCTTTAGCCGGGTCGAAGCTGTCTGCATCATCAATGGACTGGGCGATCACCAGCGTGTCTTTCGGTGTAGCGGCCTGAGCTGCAAAAGCGGCAGCTAACGTCAGTGCCAGCAGGGAAAGTGTTGTTTTTTTCATGGGAAATCCTTGCTTTAAGAGTTACCGCGAGTGTACGTAAGGGCTGTAAACAAGAATAGTCAATTGTAGAGAAACGTTATGCATAAAATGGATAAGCATTGTCACTTTGGTTATAAGAAAAAAAAGATCCAGGTTAAGGCAGTTGATGGGCAATTCTGACAACGAAAAGTAAACAACAAAGATTGAGTTAAAAATGTACTTTACTTTGGTTACTACCTTCCTATAATTACCGGCAATTACACATCAGGAGAATTCAGTTGGACAGTCACCCCTTATTTAAAAACATTAAGGCAAGCTGAAGCACTGATCTCTCTTTGCTGCTTGCCGACCTGGCGGGTAGCAATCCTCAAATTGACGATTGTCTCCCTTTAGTATGCTTAAATGACTAATGAGATATCGTTATCATGATTCTATTCCTGTACGCCCTGTTCCCTCCACCCTTGAATTAAAAGGGTTTTATCCGATCGCGGATGGTTAATGCACTGTTCATTCTTCTTTTCACTAATGAGGAATGCATAACGCTGTCTGCTTTCAACATTTAATTATGGTTTCCATTTCATTGCTGTAATGAAAGGGCTAGCCATGCTTATTTTTTTAACTGATGACTTTTAGTTAATTATATCCGTTTCCTGGTGATTTTTTTAACCAGGGGGAATCAACGCATTTTAAATCTGGAGAATGTCAAATGACTGACATGAAAATTGAAACCCAGAAAAAACAACTCAAAGATATCAACGCCTCCAGCCGTCGGGTGAAAAAAGTCTTACCCATTGACGCTGAAGCGCAGACGACGCTTGAGCAAACTTTTCAACGCCTGCGTAGCAGCCCTGCGGGTCTGAGCGCCAGCGAAGCGGAAGCACGCCTGCAAATCTATGGTGAAAACGCCGTAGCACATGAACGCGCACCTCATGCCATCGTTCAGCTATTGGGGGCATTTAATAATCCGTTCATCTACGTGTTGCTGGCACTGGCGCTGGTCAGCTTCATCACCGACTTTTGGCTGCCTCTGCGGCAGGGTGAAGAGACCGATTTAACCGGTGTCACCATCATTTTGACCATGGTGACACTGAGTGGCCTGCTGCGCTTCTGGCAGGAGTTTCGTACCAACAAGGCGGCGCTGGCACTGCGTTCCATGGTGCAAACTACCGTCACTGTGCTGCGCTCCGCGCGCGCAAACAGCGAACCTCAGCAACAGGAAGTGCCGATCGAAACGCTGGTGCCAGGCGATGTGATCTGCCTCTCTGCCGGGGATCTGATCCCGGCGGATGTGCGATTGATCCGATCTCGCGATCTGTTTATCAGCCAGGCCATTTTAAGTGGAGAAGCGCTGCCGGTAGAGAAAACCGATCTCAGCGGTACATCCGACAGCCAGGCGGGCAGCAGCGCAACATTGCCCTTGCTGGATCGCGGTAACGTCTGCCTGATGGGCACCAACGTTGCCAGCGGCACGGCGCAGGCGGTTGTGATTGCCACTGGCGCTGAAACCTGGTTTGGCTCACTGGCCAAAACCCTGGTCGGCAGCCGGACACAAACCGCCTTTGACCGGGGTGTGAACAGCGTGAGCTGGTTGCTGATCCGCTTCATGCTGGTGATGGTGCCCGTGGTGTTGCTGATCAACGGCTTTAGCAAAGGCGACTGGATGGATGCCACGCTGTTTGCTCTGGCGGTCGCGGTGGGCTTAACCCCAGAAATGCTGCCCATGATTGTCAGTGCGAATCTGGCGAAAGGGGCGATTGCCATGTCCCGGCGCAAAGTGATTGTGAAACGCCTGAACGCGATCCAGAACTTTGGCGCAATGGACATTCTGTGCACCGACAAAACCGGTACGCTGACTCAGGACAACATTATTCTGGCTCAGCATCTGGATAGCCGGGGTACCGACAGCAGCAGAGTGCTTCGCGATGCCTGGCTGAACAGCTACCACCAGAGCGGTAGCCGTAACCTGATGGATCGTGCCATTTTGCGCTTTGCGGAACAGCAACTGAGCACACAAGTGGCGCAGCGCTTTACCAAAGTGGACGAACTGCCGTTTGATTTTATTCGCCGTCGCGTCTCTGTGGTGGTGCAGGATCAACGTGATGACAGCCAGCGTCTGATCTGTAAAGGCGCGGTAGAAGAGATGATGGAGCAGGCGGTTGCGGTACGTGAAGGCAACGACGTCATCGCGCTGACCGATGTCCGCCGTGAAGAGATTATCGCGCTGTCAGAGCGTTTTAATCAGCAAGGGTTCCGCGTGCTGCTGCTCGCGACTCGTGAGCTGGGGCCAGCCGGGTTGCAACAGCCGCTGCACAGCAGCGATGAGCGCGATTTTGTGATTGAAGGCCTGCTGACCTTTCTCGATCCGCCGAAAGAGAGTGCGAACCGGGCCATTAAGGCGCTGCATGAAAACGGCGTGGCGGTGAAAGTGCTGACCGGTGATAACCCGATTGTGACCGCGCGGGTGTGCCAGGAAGTGGGTATTGATAGCAGCGAAGTCCTGACCGGCCCAGAAATTGAACGCATGGATGATGAGGCGCTCCAGATCGCCGCAGAACGTTGCACCGTGTTTGCCAAACTGACACCGCAACAGAAATCCCGCATTCTCAATGTGTTGCAGAAAAATGGTCATACCGTCGGGTTCCTCGGTGATGGCATCAATGACTCACCCGCACTGCGTGAAGCGGACGTCGGGATTTCCGTTGATAGCGCGGCGGATATCGCCAAAGAGTCATCTGACATTATCCTGCTGGAAAAAGATTTAATGGTGCTGGAAGAGGGGGTAATAAAAGGGCGTGAGACTTTTGGCAACATCATCAAATACCTCAACATGACCGCCAGTTCGAATTTTGGCAACGTGTTCTCGGTGTTGGTGGCCAGTGCCTTTATTCCCTTTTTACCGATGCTGGCGATTCACTTACTGATTCAGAACCTGCTGTACGATATCTCCCAGCTGGCGCTGCCATGGGACAAAATGGACAAGGAGTTTTTACGTAAACCACGTAAATGGGATGCGGGTAATATCAAACGCTTCATGCTGTGGATTGGGCCAACCTCATCCATCTTTGATATCACCACCTTCGCGCTGATGTGGTATGTGTTCCACGCCAATACTCCGGCGGTTCAGGGACTGTTCCAGTCCGGCTGGTTTATTAAGGGCTGCTGTCACAGACCCTGGTTGTGCATATGCTGCGTACGCAAAAGATTCCGTTTATTCAGAGCCGTGCGGCGCTGCCAGTGATGTTAACCACAATCTGTATTATGGCGATTGGCATCGGCCTGCCTTTCTCTCCGCTGGGGAGCCTGGTGGGATTAGAGCCACTGCCATGGGAATATTTCCCCTGGTTAGTCGCTACCCTGTTCAGCTACTGCGTGGTGGCTCAGGGTATGAAAATGCTCTACGTCAAACGCTTTGGTCAGTGGTTCTGAGGAGGCACGTATGCAGACAGATGAAAACAAAGTGTGCCAGCTCTGCCTTGGGCTGAGTGGGGTCCTGATTGCAATCTCGGGGATCTGCATGTTGTTGACGTAGGAGAATGCTATGCGTAAATCTTCTCTGAAACCGGTATTTGGCTCAATGGTGTTACTGCTGGTGATATTGGTGATTCTCACTGTAGTCATTCGGTAATGTCAGGCCCGCAGCGCGTTCAGGCTGCGGGCCTGGTTTTTCACCCTTGCCGGTTCCACGGCAACCTTCCCAACAGACGAGCCATGCCACACCAGCCGGTCACCCCCGCAAAAATCTGTCCTGCTCCAATCAGCGAAGGCAGAAAATAGAAATAATACGAAAAGGCTGAACCCAGCAGCACACCGGCCATGATCATAAAGCCGGCCAGCATCTGCACCTGACGGCTGAGCGGCAGCGGTAATGAGGGATTGAATACCGTGATGAATTGCGCTTTTTTCCAGCCGTTTAACCCATTTTTCAACATGCAGACTTCCGCGCCCTGTGCCATAACCTCGAGCCGCGCAGCCAGCGCAGCGGTCCGTTGCCCGGTCTGGCAGTAAAACACCACCTGTTTACCCACCAACGACAGATGCGACAACACACCGCTTTCACTGCAAGGAAACGGCAGTGAAAGTGCGCCCTGAATATGTTCCAGTTGCCAGGCATCGGTATCGCGAATATCAATCAGTAGCGCCCCTTGATTAAGTAACGGTTGAATCTCAAGTGGGGTGAGGATTTTCATGGCGAATTCCAGCGGGAAGGTAAATGGACGCGGCAGGGTAGCGGGATAAAACGCGTACAAACACAAGACCAGGCTTGTTTTTGGGTTGCGGGTATTTTCCATCCGCAGCTATCTAAAGTCCGATTTATGCATTACCGGGCAAAGGGATAGCTGCAACCGGGCTTTTTGAATACTCTCCGGCGAGACGGAATACATTTTCACGGATTCGATATGATTAGAAAACTCCTCGCGCTGGGCTTACCGCTGGCTATCGGCTTTATCTCGCAAACCACCATCTCCTTCACGGATGCCATGCTGATTTCCCGACTGGGTAATCAGGACCTTTCCGGCGCAACCCTCGGCATCAGCCTGTTTAGCCTGGTGATGCTGATGGGGATTGGTATTCTTCTGGCCTTTGGGCCGCACATGGCCCGGGCGTTCCGGCAGGATGATTTCGCGCGGCTAAGAAAATGGTTTGCGCAGGGGATTTGGCTGGCGCTGATCCTTGGCGTGGTGGGGATGGCGATTCTGTACAATACCGGGCGCATTCTGACCCTGTTTAACGTCAGTGACGATCTGGCGCAAATCGCCCAGCAGTACAATCAGGGGGCTGCGCCGGGCATCGTGTTCCTGTTTTTGTTTGTACACAGCCGCTGCCTGATGTCCTCGGTGGGTAAACCGGGCTATTTGACGATTATCATGTTGCTGACGGTGCCGGTGAATTTTCTCGTGGCATATGTGGCGATCCTCGGGTTCAACCACACGGGTGGCGCGGGGGTATTGGGTGGGGGACTCTCCAGCTCGCTGATTCGGGCGGTATTACTGATCTCGGCGGTTTGTTTACTGACGCGTGGGCGTCCGTTTCGCCATCTCTCTCTCACCCTGCAACCGGGACGGCTGGACTGGCAAGCGATACGCACCGTGCTGGCCGCCGGTTTGCCAATGGGGGTGCGAATTGCGCTCAGCGAAGGCTTCCTGCCCACAGCCGCGTTTTTGATTGCTGGATTTGGGCTGGAAGCCACCACGGTTCATAGCTTTGCTCTGCGCACCGAATCGTTAATTACCGTGTTTACCATCGGCTTGTCGGGTGCCGCAGGAACGCTGGCGGCATGGTGCGCAGCAGAAAATGACTGGGTCGGGTTGCGCCGACTGCGCTACGGACTCCTGAGTGTCGCTTTCGGCTATGTCTTGCTGGTAGGTGGGGCGATTGCCTTGTTCTACCCGCAGATTCAACGCTATATCTACGATGTGACGGATGCGCACATCATCAGCATGATGTGGAATCTTTTACCGCTGCTCTTAATCGCTTTCCTGTTTAACACCCTTGGCAGTTGCTACAACGGTTTCCTGGTGGGCATGATGGATACGCGCTGGCCGACGCTGGTGGTGATTGGCAGCTACTGGGTGATCGGTTTGGGTGGGGGTTTTATAGTGGCACGTTATTTTCACGCGGGTTTTTACAGCTACTGGATCGCGCTGGGGGTCAGTAACCTGATTATTGCGGCCTATAACTTTTACCGCACCGGTGTCCATGTTCAGCGGATGGTGCGGGAGAGGTTACACGAGCCACAGCCCGCAGTGAGCGGCTGACACGGCTTTCGGACATGCCGGTCAAGGGACTGCCTTGTTTCCGGGGAATGTGCAGACAGTTTAGCGGATTTGGTGCGATGCGTTGAGGAAACGTCGGGGCAGGGGATTTACATGCCAGGCAAGCAGCCAATGTCTGGCTGCTTTGATGAGTGGCGAGATTTACTCTTCGTCGCGCTCTTTGGCGGCACGCTGGCGTTCGTAATGTTCATCTTCTGCGGCAATGATTTCATCCAGCAGCGAGCCCATATCAACATCATGCAGCTCTTCAACAAACATCCCGGTCAGCACCGTTTCTGGGGTGAGCTTACCTTCTTCGTATAACAGCCAGATCTCTTTTGCATAGCGAGTTTGCAGCAACTGCGGGGCAAACTGGCCGTAATAGGCGGTGATGTTATTGACATCACGTTCGAACATCGACTCTGCGTGGTTGTTCGCCGCCGCATCCACCGCCTGCGGCAGGTCGATAATTACCGGGCCTTCCGCATCCAGCAGTACGTTAAACTCTGACAGGTCGCCATGCACAATCCCGGCACACAACATGCGCACGATATTGCGGATCATGGTGTGGAAATCAGCCACCGCATCGGCTTCTGATAAGGTGACATCGCTGAGACGCGGAGCCACAGCCCCTTCGGCATCCGTGACCAGTTCCATTAACAGCACGCCATCAATACACAGGTACGGCTCAGGCACGCGAACACCCGCTTTGGCCAGACGGAACAGGGCTTCGACTTCTGCCGTCTGCCACTCTTCTTCCTGCTGCTTGCGGCCAAATTTAGAGCCTTTCTGCATCGCGCGCGCGTTACGTGAATTGCGCACTTTGCGCCCTTCCTGATACTGCACCGCCTGCTTAAAGCTGCGCTGCGTCGCTTCTTTGTACACTTTGGCACACTGGATTTTGTCGCCGCACAGCACGGTGTAAACGTCCGCTTCTTTGCCGCTTTTCAGCCGCTGAAGCACGTTATCGATCAGGCCATCATCGACCAGAGGTTGGATTCGGTTTGGGATTTTCATGCGGCTTTATACCTCATTTAAGCCACTTTTCGTATCACTAAAACAGCCTGCGTGCTGCTCAGTGTAAAACTGTGTTGCCATCGTTGAATTTCCTCCCGTTGCTGGAGAAGACATTACTGATCTGTATGGGTTTGGGCAATGGGGGAAATCGTAAACCGGGGCAATTTTCAGCAGGCTTTTTTGCGGTGGTCTGGCGCAGGATAGCCGTTACCTGTAGCTCTGGATGTGTCTGTTTTGATCAGAAAGGGAGCGATAAATGCGGCCACCTCTACCGTGTTTCTTTTATTGCTCATGTGGCAAAAGCAGCAGATACATCGCTAATAGATATGCCGGAGTGAATAACTGGCCGCTGTAGGCACAGCCGGTGGCGTGCCAATATCGCGTCCAGATATCACTCCGCCTCATCAGCACATCAGTGATTTAATTTGCTGATAGAGCTGGGAAAACTTTTCGCGCTGCGGCTGCCAGGCTTGATAACGTGCGCTATCCGGTTGATGGCGTTGCACCAGCTTCGGTGCGGGCCATTCACTCTGCGGATCAATCGCCAGCTGCGCCAGGCGCGCGGCACCCAGAGCCGGGCCTACTTCGCCGCCGTGGCAATAATCCAGGGTTAAGCCGCTGATGTCCGCCAGCATTTGCCGCCAGTAGCCACTGCGCGCGCCACCGCCAATCAGCATCACCGTTTCCGGTTGCACGCCACACTCATGCACGGCTGCCATCCCTTCCGCCAGCGCAAAGCCCACTCCCGCCAGCACCGCGTGTGCCAGTTCGGGACGTCGATGTTGATGGGTCAAACCAAAGAAAACACCCTGCGCCTGTGGATTGTTGTGCGGCGTTCGTTCGCCGGAGAGATAAGGCAGGAACCAGATGGGTGTCGCGTGACTGCTGGCTTTTTCCGCTTCTGCCAATAGCTCGGGCACATCTTTACAGCCGGTGAGTGTGGCTGCCCAGTCAAGACAGGATGCGGCACTCAGCATCACCGACATCAAATGCCAGCGGCTGGGTAGCGCATGACAAAAGCTGTGAACGGCACGCTGCGGGTTGCTGAGGTAGCCTTCACTCACCAGGAAATAGACGCCAGAAGTGCCGAGCGACAGCATGCCCTGACCCGGTGCCACCATACCCACCCCCACCGCACCTGCGGCATTATCGCCACCGCCCGCGACGATCGGTATGGTGCGCATATTCCAGCGTGCAGCGACTTCCGGTGATAAGTTACCCGTGATTTGGTTACCTTCATAAAGTGTGGGCATCTGGCGGCGATTAAGATTGCAGGCGCTGAGCATGACGTCGCTCCAGTCGCGCTTTGCCACATCCAGCCACATCGTGCCTGCCGCATCGGACATGTCGCTGGCAAAGTCACCGCTCATGCGCCAGCGCAAGTAATCTTTGGGCAGCAGGACTTTAGCCACTCGCCTGAACAGATCGGGCTCCTGCTGCTGCACCCATAACAACTTGGGCGCGGTAAAGCCCGGCATCATCAGGTTGCCGGTGATGCGACGGGAATCGGGTACGCGCAGCTCCAGTTCCCGGCACTGCTCACTGCTGCGCCCGTCATTCCACAAAATCGCCGGACGCAGCACCTGATTTTCGGCATCCAGCAAGGTCGCGCCATGCATCTGGCCACTCAAGCCAATCGCGCTCACCTTGCTGAGATCGTGCTGCTGCGCCAGCGCTTGCATCGCTTTATCCGTGGCGGTCCACCAGCTTTCGGGATCTTGCTCACTCCATAACGGCTGCGGACGCGATACCTGTAACGGCGAGGTTTCTACGGCGATGACCTGCCCTTGAGTATCCAGCAATACCACTTTGACGCCGGAGGTGCCTAAATCGATCCCGATAACCATGTTAAGCTCCTGAAAGAATTAGAAATCGTAAAGATAGTGATTCACCAAATTTTCTAGCTGCTCCTGGCGTCCACTACGATGCTGCGGATTCAGCTGTTGCTGTTGAGCATGCGCGGCCAGTGATGCCAGCGAAAACTCGCCTTTCAAAATTTGCTGGCCGAACTCACCATTCCAGCCGCTATAGCGCTGCGCCACTCGCCGATCAAGCTCGCCATCCTGCACCATACGCGCTGCGACTTTAAGTGCCAGCGCCATGGTGTCCATGCCGCCAATGTGGCCGTAGAAAAGATCATATTTATCCGTGCTTTGTCGGCGAACTTTGGCATCAAAGTTTAAACCGCCTGTGGTAAATCCGCCCGCTTTGATGATCTCGTACATCACCAGCGCATTTTCCTCTACGCTTATCGGGAACTGGTCAGTATCCCAACCACACTGGATGTCGCCACGGTTGGCATCCACCGATCCAAAAATCCCCAGCGCGATAGCAGTAGCAATTTCATGATGGAACGAGTGACCTGCCAGCGTGGCGTGGTTAGCCTCAATGTTCACTTTGATCTCTTTTTCCAGACCAAACTGTTTCAGGAAACCGTACACGGTCGCTACATCGTAGTCATATTGATGTTTGGTCGGCTCCTGCGGCTTTGGCTCAATCAACAGCATGCCCTGGAAACCGATTTTGTGTTTATGCTCCACCACCATCTGCATGAAACGACCAATTTGTTCCCGTTCCTGGCGCAGGTCGGTATTCAACAGCGTTTCATAGCCCTCACGGCCGCCCCACAGTACGTAGTTTTCACCGCCCAGCGTTTGCGTGGCTTGCATTGCACTGCACACCTGACTGGCGGCCCAGGCAAATATTTCCGGATCGGGACTGGTGGCGGCACCGGCACCGTAACGGGGATGCGTAAAGCAGTTTGCCGTTCCCCAGAGCAGTTTCACGCCGGTTTCCTGCTGTTTTTCCAGCAGCTTGTCGGTCATTGCCACCAGGTTCTCGCGATAGCTACGCAGTGAATCCCCCTCGGGTGAAACATCGACATCATGGAAGCAGTAATAGGGCACATTCAGTTTGTGGAAGAACTCAAAGGCCACGTCCGCTTTCTGTTTCGCCAACTGCAAGGCATCGCCATTTTTCTGCCACGGGCGATCAAACGCGCCAACACCAAACATATCCGCACCGTTCCAGCAGAAGGTGTGCCAGTAACATGCGGCGAAGCGCAGATGCTGCGCCATGGTTTTACCGAGAATCACCTCATCAGGATTGTAATGGCGGAACGCCAGCGGGTTGGTGGATTTGGCCCCTTCATAACGAACGCGCTCAAGCTGGTCGAAATAAGCGTGCATGGTGTTGCTCCTTAGCATCAGACCCGAATGGTCAGCAGTGAATCATTATTTTGCTAAAGGGTTACTACAGGTCTCAATTACGATAATTCACACTCAAGTTAAGATAATTATTAATTGTGAGCGCACTCGCAAAAAACGCCGAATGTCGAGTGGGATCATAAAACAGAAAATAAACAAAAAAACGTAATAGCAGGATGAAAATAAGTAATTGATGTTGACTGAAACACAAGGCAACAATTCATTCGCCTGGTTCATAGCCTTACAACGACAATAGCCTCAACCTACAGGATGACCATGATGAAAATGAAACACACCTTGTTAGCTGCCTGCGCTGCGCTGGCTCTGTTTAGCCATGTGGGCATGGCGAAAGAAGTGAAAATCGGCATGGCGATTGATGATCTCCGCCTGGAGCGCTGGCAGAAAGATCGCGATATTTTCGTTAAACAGGCCGAATCTCAGGGCGCGACGGTGTTTGTGCAGTCGGCCAACGGCAATGAAGAGACGCAGATGTCACAGATTGAAAATATGATCAATCGCGGCGTTGATGTACTGGTCATTATTCCTTATAACGGTCAGGTGTTAAGTAATGTGGTGGCGGAAGCCAAACGTGAAGGCATTAAAGTTCTGGCGTATGACCGCATGATAAATAATGCCGATATCGATTTTTATATCTCCTTCGACAATGAAAAAGTCGGCGAATTACAGGCTGAAAGTATTGTTAAGCAGGTGCCTAAGGGTAACTATTTTTTGATGGGCGGATCGCCGGTGGATAATAATGCCCGCCTGTTCCGTGCCGGGCAGATGAAGGTACTAAAACCCTATATTGATAACGGCAGCATCAAAGTGGTGGGCGATCAGTGGGTGGATGCCTGGCTGCCAGAGAATGCGCTGAAAATTATGGAAAATGCCTTAACGGCGAACGGTAACCACATTGACGCGGTGGTCGCTTCCAATGATGCCACCGCAGGCGGAGCTATTCAGGCACTGAGTGCGCAAGGTCTGGCCGGGAAAGTGGCAATATCAGGACAGGACGCCGATCTGGCCGCTATTAAGCGCATCATAGGCGGTACACAAACCATGACGGTGTATAAACCCATTACTCAGCTCGCCACTGAAGCCGCCAAAATTGCCGTGGAACTCGGTAATAACCAAACCCCCGCCAGCAACGGCAAACTGAATAACGGCCTGAAAGATGTACCCTCGCGCCTGCTGACGCCAATCCCGGTGAATAAAGACAATATCGAAAGCACCGTGGTGAAAGACGGTTTCCACAAACAGAGCGATCTCTAATCGTCTGCTGAGAGGGGAAATAGCGATGCTGCTGGAAATGAACCATATCACCAAGCGTTTCGGCGCGGTGAAAGCGCTGGATAACATCAGCATAAAGCTGGATGCGGGCGAAGTGATGTCTTTGTGCGGCGAAAATGGCTCTGGCAAATCGACGCTGATGAAAATCCTGTGCGGGCTCTATCCGCACGGCGAGTTTGACGGCGAAATTCACTTTGCTGGCGATCCGGTCCAGGCACAAACCATCCGCGATACCGAACGTAAAGGGATTGTGATTATTCACCAGGAGCTGGCCTTGGTGCGCCAGCTCAGCGTGATGGAGAACATTTTCCTGGGTGCCGAAGTGGGGCGCTTTGGCATGGTGGATGATGAAACCATGACGCTGCGCTGCCAGCAACTGCTGGCGAGAGTCAAACTGGATGTTGCACCCGAGACGAAAGTGGGCGAGCTGGGGCTGGGTCAGCAGCAGTTGGTTGAGATTGCCCGCGCGCTCAACAAACAGGTGCGCCTGCTGATTCTCGATGAACCCACTTCGTCACTCACCGAGCAGGAAACGGAGGTGCTGTTAAGCATCATCAACAACCTGCGCGAGCATGGCATTGCCTGCATTTACATCTCGCACAAACTCAATGAAGTGAAAGCCATCTCCGATACCATCTGTGTGATCCGCGATGGTCAACATATCGCCACATGCCCGGCAGCGGGTTTGAGCGAAGATGACATCATCACCATGATGGTAGGCCGTGAGCTGACGGCACTCTATCCACATCAGCCGCACGACATTGGCGAAACGATCCTGGAAGTGAAGAACCTCACCGCCTGGCATCCGGTGAACCGCAGCGTGCGTCGGGTGAATAACGTCTCGTTCAGCCTCAAACGCGGCGAAATCCTCGGCATTGCCGGGCTGGTCGGCGCGGGTCGCACAGAGACGGTCCAGTGTTTATTTGGCGTCTGGCCCGGCCGCTGGCAGGGGGAGATTTCGATAAACGGCACGCCGGTGAAGATCAATGATTGCCGTGAAGCCATAGCGCATGGCATCGCGATGGTGCCGGAAGATCGCAAAAAAGATGGCATTGTGCCGCTGATGGCGGTGGGGAAAAACATCACCCTGGCGGCACTCGACCAGTTCAGCCAGCGCTTCTCCACCGTGGATGAAGCGGCCGAACAGCAGGCGATCAATGATGCAATTCGTCGCCTGCGCGTGAAAACCTCCTCGCCCGAGCTGGCAATCGGACGACTCAGCGGCGGCAATCAGCAAAAAGCCATTCTGGCTAAGTGCCTGTTGCTCAATCCCAAAATCCTGATCCTTGATGAGCCGACGCGCGGCATTGATGTCGGCGCACGTCAGGAGATTTACCTGCTGATCAATGCGCTGGTGCAAGAGGGTATCTCGGTGATTGTGATCTCTTCCGAACTGCCCGAAGTACTGGGCCTGAGCGATCGCGTTTTGGTCATGCACGAAGGGCAAATCAAAGCCGATTTGATTAACAACCATCTGACTCAGGAGCAGGTGATGGAAGCTGCTCTGCGGAGTGAACATTATGCTTAAGTCTGAGAGTACGCAAAGCCTGCCGGGCACCCCCGGCAAACCAACACCGGGTAAATTCCCGCGCTTCAATCTGCAAGTGCTGGTGATGCTGGGGGCGATTGTGCTGATTGCGCTGTTCTTCACCTGGACCACTGACGGTGCGTGGCTCAGCCCGCGCAACGTCTCCAACCTGCTGCGCCAGACGGCGATCACCGGCATCCTCGCCGTCGGCATGGTATTTGTGATTATCTCCGCCGAGATCGATCTCTCCGTGGGGTCGATGATGGGTTTACTCGGTGGTGCGGCGGCCATTTTCGATGTCTGGCTGGGCTGGCCGCTGCCGCTCACCATTGTGGTCACGCTGGTCATGGGCCTGCTGCTCGGCACCTGGAATGGCTGGTGGGTGGCGTATCGCAAAGTGCCTTCCTTTATCGTCACCCTGGCCGGGATGCTGGCGTTTCGCGGCATTCTGGTAGGGATCACCGATGGTACCACCGTCGCCCCAACCAGCCCGGCGATGTCGCAGATCGGGCAAAGTTATCTGCCTGGCGGTGTGGGCTTTGGCTTTGGTTTTGTCGGACTGGCGCTGTTTATCCTTTGGCAGTGGCGCTTACGTTTGCGTCGTCAGCAGTTGGGACTGGCCCAACCGGCGGCAACGGGAACGCTAGCGCGTCAGGCGATCACCGCCGTGCTGGTGCTGGGGGCGATCTGGCTGCTGAATGACTATCGCGGCGTGCCAACTCCGGTGTTGCTGCTGGCGCTGTTGTTGCTGGCGGGGATGTTTATGGCGACGCGTACCGCCTTTGGTCGCCGGATTTACGCGATTGGCGGCAACATTGATGCCGCGCGGCTTTCCGGGATTAACGTGGCACGCACCAAGCTGGCGGTGTTTGCCATTAATGGTGTGATGGTGGCGATTGCGGGATTGATCCTCAGTTCACGTCTTGGTGCCGGTTCACCCTCCGCCGGTAATATTGCTGAACTGGATGCGATAGCTGCCTGCGTGATTGGCGGCACCAGCCTCGCGGGCGGTGTGGGCTCAGTGGCCGGTGCGGTGATGGGCGCTTTTATCATGGCTTCGCTAGATAACGGCATGAGCATGATGGATGTACCCACCTTCTGGCAATACATCGTCAAAGGGGCCATTTTGCTGCTGGCCGTGTGGATGGATACCGCCACGCGCCGTCGGGTGTAATCGTGAAGATGATCACAATGTGGCGCAGACCATTTTTGCTCACCTTGTCGCCATGCTATGCAATGGGCAGAGGTCTTAATGGAACGCGCCACCATGCATGAGAAACGTTACCGCATTACGTTACTGTTTAACGCCAACAAGGCGTATGACCGCCAGGTGGTGGAGGGCGTTGGCGAATATTTGCAGGCCTCGCAAACCGACTGGGATATTTTCATTGAGGAGGATTTTCGCTGCCGCATTGAAAATATCCGCGAGTGGCTGGGTGATGGCGTGATCGCCGACTTCGACGACAGTTTAATCGAAACGCTGCTAGCCAATGTTGCGGTGCCGATTGTCGGCGTGGGTGGCTCTTATCATCAGCCACAAGATTACCCACCGGTGCATTATATTGCGACTGACAACGCCGCGCTGGTGGAGAGTGCCTTCTTGCATCTGAAGGACAAAGGGATCAACCGTTTTGCGTTTTATGGTTTGCCGCCGTCCAGCGGTAAACGTTGGTCGCAGGAGCGCGAGCAGGCATTTCGCCAGTTAGTGATGCGTGAACGTTATCAGGGGGTGGTGTACCAGGGCATGGAAACCGCCCCGGAAAACTGGCAGCACGCACAAAACCGCCTCGCCGACTGGCTGCAAACCCTGCCGCCGCAAACTGGCATTATTGCCGTCACCGATGCGCGTGCGCGTCATCTGCTGCAAGCCTGTGAGTATTTAAAGATTCCGGTGCCGGAGAAGTTAACGGTGATCGGCATTGATAACGAAGAGCTGACACGCTATCTCTCCCGCGTGGCGCTCTCCTCCGTGGCACAGGGCACGCGGCAGATGGGCTACCAGGCCGCGAAGTTGCTGCATCGCCTGTTGGATAAACAGTCGCTACCGCTACAGCGCATTCTGGTGCCGCCAGTGAAAGTGATTGCCCGCCGCTCCACTGATTTCCGCTCGCTAAACGACCCGGCAGTGGTTCAGGCTATGCATTACATTCGTTTCAACGCCTGCAAAGGCATTAAAGTGGAGCAGGTGCTGGATGCGATTGGCATGTCACGATCCAATCTGGAAAAACGTTTCCGGGATGAGACCGGCGATACCATCCACGCCATGATTCACCGCGAAAAGCTGGAAAAAGCGCGTGAGCTGCTGGCCAGCTCTTCACTGAACATTAATGAGATCTCGCAGATGTGCGGCTATCCCTCATTGCAGTATTTCTATTCGGTGTTTAAGAAAAGCTACGCCAGTACGCCAAAAGAGTATCGCCAGCTTCATGGTGAGAATGTTCTGTAGCGAGGCAGGTGTTTGGCGTCAAAGCTGAGTTCAGATGCCCGGGAGGGAAGGCGATTTCCTGGACTCTCCGGAGAGCGTCCGCACCCCCCGAGTCTGATCAAAATATCATTAGGTGCAATGAGTCCAGCAAAGTACCGGCAGCATCTGGGGATCACAACATAACAGCCCAGGAAAACATCCACATCTCCTTAGCGGACATTACAACTTTGTCTCTACATTTGGCGCTTGATTGGCGTTTGTTTGTGCTGGGCCTCGTTGTTTTTGGCGGGGGGAATTAGGACACTTCCGTTTAGACTACCTCTGTTTTTAACGGGAAAATCATCACGGGGCCTTCACTAAAATGGGTTCACAAAATTGCTCCTCGCTAAAGCGCTGGATTTTCCTTTCTGCGGGCGAAAGATCGCAGATCAAACTGATCCGATCGTTTTTTGAATATCCCGAGAAAGGCCCACCAATACTTCCTCCGCTATAAATGCTGCGTTTTTGCCCCTGAAGATCGTCAGCGATCAACGCCCAGCGCCCGACACGATCCTGAGGGCCAATCGGAATAAACAGATTCCAGTTACCGGGAGGCGTCAGGGAGAAATGCCCGCTGCTGCTGGTTTGTGTTATAGCGATTGGCTGGTCGTAGTCAGTTAACGTAACTGTCATCCCAGCCAGTGGCTTGCCTGCGTCAGATAATGTGATCCACTACAATTCAGGGAACGGCTTGCGCGTACGGGTCTGGCGCAGCGGGTGCGGTACCGGCGGGTCGTCCACGCGGCCTGTGCGCTCGTCGCTGAAGCCATGCTGGATAAGGAGGCGCTTCAGGTGGCTCTGGGCCGAAAGTTCTGACGACAGACCAGAAGCGGGAAGCCGTGGAGGTCATGGGTGAGACAACGGGTCTGTCGCAACGCCGTGCCTGCAGGCTGGCTGGTCTGTCCCTTTCAACCTGCCGTTATTCGGCTCAGCGTCCGGCTGCTGACGCGCAACTGTCTCTGCGCATCACAGAGCTGGCACTTGAACGTCGCCGCTTTGGTTACCGGCGCATCTGGCAGTTATTGCGTCGTGAGGGCATTCACGTCAACCACAAGCGGGTTTAACGCATCTATCACCTTAACGGTCTGGGTGTAAAACGCTGGCGACGCTGTAAGGGTCTGGCGACTGAGCGGCTTCCGCTTCTCCGCCCGGATGCGCCGAACCTGACATGGGCGATGGATTTTGTCATGGATGCACTTACCAGTGGCCGCCGGATTAAGTGCCTGACCTGCGTGGATGATTTCACGAAGGAGTGTCTGACGATCACCGCCGCTTTCGGTATTTCAGGCGTTCAGGTCGCGCGTATTCTGGACGACATCGCGCTGTCTCAAAGCTATCCGGCAACGATAAGAACCGATCAGGGCCCGGAATTTACCTGCCGCGCGCTCGATCAGTGGGCTTTTGAGCATGGCGTAGAGCTGCGACTTATCCAGCCGGGTAAGCCAACACAGAGCGGATTTATTGAGAGTTTTAACGGACGCTTTTGGGATGAATGCCTGAATGAGCACTGGTTCAGCGATATTTTTCATGCCCGGAAAATCATTAATGACTGGCGGCAGGACTATAACGAGTCCAGACCCCATTCATAGCTGAATTACCAGACGCCGCTTGAATTTGCAGCATGCTGGCGAAACGGGAAACATGAAGAAAAACCAACCAACATTACTAACTGAAGGTTGTATCTAATACTGGGGGCAGGTCAGCACTGCGCCAGTCGGGGGAGTCCTGCATTAACAGATATCCTTCTGAAAGTTAGAAGGATATCTAATTTATAGATTAGAGGGCGGTTAATGGAGACGGTTCTGACTGGACGCTTACAATGAAACTGCATGAGCTGAACATTACGCCGTCCCACAGCAGGCCGCGGGTGCGTAATGATAACGCGTATGCGGAGTCGCTGTTCTGTACCCTGAAGTCTGTCCCGCAGTGGCCGTCATCGGGGTTCAGAATGCTGGAAGATGCGCGTAACTGGGTGACCAAATTTACCCGCTGGTATAACGAAGAGCACTGTCACAGCGGAATACGGTATGTCACGCCGGGCGAACGGCACCGGGGTGAAGACAGAGTCCTGCTGGAAAAAGGTGATGCACTGTACCGTGAGGCCCAGAAAGCGCGTCCGGAACGGGAAAACAGGCGGCATAAATTAACTAAGAGTGTCAACTACCTTGACACTTACCGAACGATAGAAATGAAAAAGCCCGGCTTAGCCGGGCTTCATGCAAAACGCACTATGGAATTAAGCAGCTTTCTGCTTTTCTTTGAGTTTGCCATGCAACTCATTTCCTTCAAACTTGCCGTCCTGCATCATATGGGGGGCCGCCTGAAGTAATTCTTCCATTGCGACGCCCATACGGGTGAAAACGTCAGTTACTGCGTAATGCTTCTGAGTTTTCTTGTCACTATGCGTCATAGTCATGATTTCCTCTTAGAGGTCAAGCCTCGTCATCCGGTTGTGGATGTCAGGCGCAGCATTCTACCACTGCGCAGAAATTTATCTACTGTTTCTTAGTAGTAATGTAACGTCGTACTACATCGCTAATTGTAGCAAAAGGTGCCGAAAGCAGGTTGATGTCACCTTCAAACCCGAATTTCTTATAGTGCCCAGCTACTTTGTGATTAAGCGATTCAGGGATTCGAATTTCGGTACATCCAACAGCAGCACCGAAAAGATAAACACCCCAAAGTGTAATCATAAACATATTGCCGTAAAGGGGATGAGCGACATCATCTTCCTTCACAAAAGACTCAACAAAGTGAATCTCAATAACGCCACTTTCCTCATCAAAGGTACACAAAGCGGCGCCAGATGGAATATGCCTTAAGGGCCCTGCCAGTAGTTTAAGACAAAACTCAAACTTGTCATCCCGGTTTCCATAGCGTGAAAAACCATGATCCCACTCAAGCTGGGAAAAACCGGACGTCAGGATTGCATAATCTTCATCGTTGATAGGACCAACGGCTAAAGGCAACTTCATGTTGTCTAAGAGCATCTGAAGGTTACTGATGCTTAGACTAGCAATCTGCTCTAAGTTCAATTCTCTATCCTTACTAACGGCATTAATGGCGGACTACTTTAATGTCATTTTCGGACAAAGGCTATAAATCTTTAATGGGACTTTATCAGAGCATTTTCAAGTCTGGCTACCTATCACTGCAACTTGTGGCAGAACACAAAATCTACAACTAACCCCAGCAGGAACTCAACATTTTTCTGACTGCTAATTTTTTCTCGCGCACAAAATGCTTGAATCAGCCAAAATGTGAAAGTTCACTTTTCAGTTTTTTAGCACCCGGCTTTTTCAAAAAACCTCATGCGGCCAATCGCCCCACTGACGTCCTCAAATACATCCTAAGCGGTTTTCTCAATTTACCACTTCCATGCCCAACCCGATTACGGGCGCCCGCCTCCGAGCGGCAGGCGCAGCATGTGCATACATGTTTGCACCCCCTGCATCACGCCAGTGCTGCTGACTTCTGCCAACTTGCGGCAAGCAAGGATAAAGAGTACGACGGGCAGCCTACTCAGTATGCCTGAGTCCACACTGGTGAACCGGGGAAGGTCAGCGACGGATGTTAAGGGGGCATGGCTTCGATGACGTGCTGGCTGGCGGAGCTTCCGTAGTAGTCCGCGATGGGGAAAGCCCATTACATGGCGAAGGGGAGCAGTTTAAATGTGTTTGTTGAGTGAACTAACTGACCTAATGAGGTGAAGACCTTTGATAATCAGCGAAATGCAACACAAGCTTGCCATATGGGCAGCAACCGGCCCGTCCCGACGGATAGAACGGCTGCTGCGTCTGATAACACAACCAGAATGGCTGGCTGAAGCCGCGCGGATCACCCTTTCATCAAAGGGGGCGCATACCCCCGACATTGACGGTGTGAGTTAAGCAAAGCTACAGACCAGACTGCCTGCTGAGTTGCAAAGACTCAGAGAAGAACTTCTCTCTGGTTACTACCAGCCCCTGCCTACCAGACGGGTTTATATCCCGAAAAGCAACGGCAAACTGCGACCACTGGTGATCCCCGCGTTGCGGGATCGTATTGTTCAGCGGGCAATGCTGATGGCGATGGAGCCGATCTGGGAGAGTGATTTTCATGCGCTCTCGTATGGGTTCCGGCCTGAACGCAGTGTCCACCATGCGATCCGAACGGTAAAACTTCAATTGACCGACTGCGGTGAAACCCGGGGTCGATGGGTGATTGAAGGTGATCTGTCCAGCTACTTTGATACTGTGCATAATCGCCTACTGATGAAAGCTGTTCGCCGCAGGATCAGTGACTCACGTTTTATGGCCCTGCTGTGGAAAATCATCAAAGCGGGACATATTGATGTTGGTCTCTTTCAGGCGGCCAGTGAAGGCGTACCGCAGGGTGGCGTAATATCGCCGCTACTGTCGAATATCATGCTGAATGAGTTCGATCAATATCTGCATGAACACTACCAGAGCGGTAAAGCCCGAAAGGATCGCTGGTACTGGAATAACAGTATTCAGCGAGGTCGAAGTACGGCGGTCAGAGAAAACTAGCAATGGAGACCCGCGGTAGCGTACTGTCGCTATGCCGATGATTTTGTTCTTATCATCAAAGGCACCAAAGCATAAGTGGAAGCCATCAGGGAGGAGTGCCGAAGCATGCTTGAAGACAGCCTGAAACTCAGGTTTAACATGGACAAGACCAGGATCACCCATGTTAATGACGGTTTTATCTTTCTGGGCCACAGGATCATCCGCAAACGCAGTCATTACAGCGATATGCGGGTGGTCTCGACGATCCCGAAGGAGAAAGCCAGAAACTTCGCTGCGTCGCTAACGGCTTTGTTATCAGGTAATTATAGTGAAAGCAAAATCGATATGGTTGAGAAACTCAACCATAAGCTGAAAAGCTGGGCTGCTTTCTATCAGTTCGTTGATTTTAAAGCCAAAGTATTCAGTTATATCGACCGAGTTGTGTTCTGGAAGCTGGCTCACTGGTTGGCCAGAAAATATCGTAAAGGTATTGCCTACATGATGAGGTGGTGGTGTAAATCGCCGAAACCAGGTCAGAGTAAAACGTGGGTTTTATTTGGTAAAACCCACCACGGGAAGCTCAATGGTGAAGTACTTTACCGGTTGGTCGGGCAAGGCAAGAAGTTGTTCCGCTGGCGCTTGCCAGAAGGTAGCCCTTACCTGAGGACAGAAGCCAGAAATACGTATACATCGCGTTTCACTGAAATAGCAATGGCGTTCGCCAGTGTTTAAACGGAGAGCCGGATGCGCTGAAAGGTGCATGTCCGGTTCGGGGAGGAGAGGCAGGGAAATAGTCCGACTACGCCCTGTCTCTTACTCTACTGCCGTCGGTGGTGCGCGGCCGCTGGATTTATCTATATATGATAATCGACCTGTACAGCCGAAAAATCACCGGGTATGAAGTGCATGAGACAGAAAACGGTGACCAGATGCAGCGCTGATGCAGAGCGCAGCGTAATGCGCGGAGGCTGCTGACGTGAGCCGCTGGTCCTGCATGCGGATAACGGTGCGGCGATGAAATCCCAGACGCTGCAAATGAAACTGCATGAGCTGA
>NZ_ALXE01000068.1 GCF_000295955.2 Pantoea sp. A4 | reverse complement strand
TCCTGCATTCCTGCATTCCTGCATTCCTGCATTCCTGCATTCCTGCATTCCTGCATTCCTGCATTCCTGCATTCCTGCATTCCTGCATTCCTACATTCCTGCATCAAGTTTATTTTTTAAACGTAATGCCGTCTAAAACGACAAAAAAGCTGCGTCATACCAAAAGAACGGCACATGAATAACAAACCGGAGGTAAAACGACTTCCGGTTTATATGTATGAAGAGAGGAGTTGGTCGAGCTGAGGTTAATTGGTGCGCGGTAAAATAGGGTATTTGAGTAGCTGACGAATATGCGCCTGCTGATCGCTATTCTGTAGCCATACTGCATACAGCGGGCGAACAGCGACAGGGGTATCCGGGATCACCAGTAAATCATCGTATAATCCATCCCAGAAATCAGGCAGGAAGGCACAGGCTCCGGTAGTCAGCAGCATATCGCGGGTTAAAAAAGCCGAAGTCGTTGCCAGTACGGGAACATCTTCACTGGCCAGATAGCTTGCATGTTGATGAAAATCCGCCCCCCATTCCAGCTTGATATAATCATATTTTTCTTTTTTCTCCGTCTTACGTGCACGGAATAAAGCCAGTGAAATATGACCAATCTGCTGACTGGTAAGTTCGTCCATCTTGGGGGCTTCTGTTGTGATCAGTAGATCAAGTTGCCGTTCATGTAGCTGTTTTACCAGCAAATGCCGTTGGGCAATACGTGCTTCAAGATGCAAACTTTCGCGATTTTCATACAGTGATTGTAACCAGGGCGTGAGATAAACTTCCCACAATGAGGCACTGGCTCCGATCGATAATTCATGATGCTGCTGAGTATGTGAAACCTCTTTTTTGGCCATCAGCCAAGTGCTCATCAAGCTTTCAGCATAGGGCAATAATCGCTCACCGGCGGATGTCAGGCGAATATTATTACGATGTCGCGTGAAGAGATTTACACCCAGTTGGTTTTCTAACTGACGAATGCGAAAACTAACGGCAGACTGCGTGAGATACAGAGCCTCAGCGGCACGCCCGAAATGACGAGTTCGGCTCACCTCAAGAAAAGTTTTCAGTAATTCCGTATCCACAGCATTCTCCCAAAAATGTTTGTCGTAAAGATTTAAATCTTTTGTTTTACACTCTGTCAAGCCTATCTAATACTCCGCGCCATAAATAGCGCGGCCATATCAGAATCAGGAGCGTGTCGAATGGCGGATAGCTTCGCAACAACAAGTCGTTTCTTTGATAACAAACATTACCCGCGTGGGTTTTCTCGTCATGGTGATTTCACCATTAAAGAAGCCCAGCTTCTGGAGCGTCACGGGTTTGCATTTAATGAGCTGGACCTGGCAAAGCGTGAGCCAGTAACGGATGAAGAGCGTCAGTTCCTTGATGTCTGCCGTGGCGTTCGTGAGCCACAGACGGAAGCTGAACGTGTCTGGAGTAAGTATACTGCTCGGGTTAAACGTCCTAAGCGTTTCCACACGCTGTCTGGTGGTAAGCCACAGGCAGATTCAGTGGAAGACTATACCGACAGTGATGATTAATGGAAAAAGGGCCTGAGGCCCTTTTTTTATGTCAGATTTTTATGCAGCCAGGCCATGAGTCGGTCAATGGATCGATAGCTAACGGCTTCCTGTAAATGATGGCGTCCAATCGAGGATTCCTGCTCCAGATCTGCAATCGTTCTTGCAACGCGAATAATACGCTGCCATGCGCGTACTGAAAGGCCTAAGGCCGTTAACACTTCCTCCAGCCATATGGCGTCTGTACTGCTAATTTCACAGCTCTTTTTCATCTCTCCTGGTGTGAGATGCGCGTTCACCTTTCCTGCTCGTGCCAACTGACATGCCCTTGCCTGCATGACGCGCTGGGCAACCTGGCTTGAGCTTTCACTGCTCTGCTGATTTTTACTCAACATTCCTGCAGGCAGCAGGGGGATCTCCAGAGAGATATCGAAGCGATCGAGGAAAGGGCCGGAAAGCCGACTGAGATAGCGGAGAACTTGCTGTGGCGAACAGCGGTTATGTGTCCCCTGGTAATGGCCCGTTGGGCTAGGGTTCATGGCTGCAACCAGTTGAAAGCGAGCGGGAAAGCTCACTTTGGCTCTGGCACGAGAAATGGCTATCTCACCCGACTCCAGCGGCTCACGCAGTGCATCCAGTACCCGGCGTTGAAATTCCGGGAGTTCATCAAGAAACAATACTCCATTGTGGGCCAGTGAAATCTCACCAGGTTGAGGCATTGAACCACCCCCGGCCAGCGCAGGTAATGAAGCACTGTGATGAGGCGCGCGGAAAGGCCGCTGTCGCCATTGCTGATGAGATTGCCCGCTATGTACCAGACTATTGATTGCAGCGCACTCCAGCGCTTCCTGGTCGGTCAATGGGGGCATTAATCCCGGTAACCGGCTAGCGAGCATGGTTTTACCGGTGCCTGGTGGGCCGATGAGTAGCAAATTGTGTCCGCCAGCGGCGGTGATCTCCAGCGCGCGTTTTCCCTGTTCCTGGCCGATAACATCGCTCAGGTCTGGTGGCGCATCCGTCAAACCCGCAGTGGTCGATTGTGCCCGGGGAAGGGGCGATTGATTACGTAAAAAATTGCACACTTCAAGCAGATGACTGGCAACCAAACTCTCACTGTCCTGAATCAAACCAACATCTTGTTGATTATGATGGGACAAAATCAACTGTCTGCCTGCCGATGAGGCAGCCATAGCGGCGGGAATAGCGCCCTGTACGCCACAGAGTGCGCCGTTCAGTGCCAGTTCACCCAGGAATTCATATTGTGCGAGTTTCGTCTCAGGAAGCTGCTCAGAGGCTGCCAGAAGTGCGATCGCAATCGGCAGGTCGTAGCGTCCCCCCTCTTTGGGGAGATCGGCAGGCGCAAGATTGATGGTGATACGCTTGGCTGGGAAGTTGAATCCACTGTTGATGATCGCGCTGCGTACTCGCTCACGCGCCTCTTTTACCGTTGTTTCGGGCAAGCCCACCAGCGTGAGTGCCGGGAGGCCGTTGCTGATATGAACTTCAATCGTGACCAGTGGAGCTTCAATACCGAGTACAGCACGGGTTAAAACGCATGAGAGTGACATAAAGTCTCCTTATGCCCCTATCGTCGTCGGTCAACCTTGCTGAAACCAGTGGTTTTCGTCGATATTGCGCGGTACTTTCTGATAAATAGTCGCCTGTTGCTGCATTTTCAACGGTTTTTAGCGTGCGATCGTAATATTGTTACCTGACGTGCGTAATGAATATTTATCAAGTTTAAATTTATCCTTCACTTACAACGCGATAAATCACAAATGCCACATCTGTCATAAAAAAACCGTATGAAAATTATTGTCAAGATGCCCTCGTCTGTGATAACTCTGTAGGTATTACTTCGAATCAACGAAAAAACGAATCGAACATGAAAGCCCTTCTACAAGTGATTAGCCTAGTCGTGATTAGCGTGGTGGTGATTATTATCCCATCGTGCGGGGCATCGCTTGGAGAAAGAAAGGCTTAAAAATCAAGCCTCAAACTCAAGAAACCCCCGCACCGAAAGGTCCGGGGGTTTTTTTTCGACCAGGCGAAAAAACAGTTAATCATCGTGGAGCAAACAATGAACAGTAGCATAAAATTCTGTTGTTCCCGTCAGGATAAAGGAGAATAACCATGACAGGTGCACAGTGGGTAGTTCAGGCAATACGCGCGCAGGGGGTTGATACCGTATTTGGTTACCCAGGAGGCGCGATAATGCCAGTGTACGATGCGCTGTATGACGGCGGCGTCGAACACCTACTGTGTCGGCATGAGCAAGGTGCTGTCATGGCGGCAATCGGTTATGCGCGTTCAACGGGCAAAACCGGGGTTTGTATTGCCACTTCTGGTCCTGGTGCCACCAACCTGATTACGGGTTTGGCTGACGCGATGATGGATTCTGTTCCGGTGGTTGCGATTACCGGCCAGGTAGCCTCACATTTCATTGGTACCGACGCCTTCCAGGAGATCGACGTACTCGGTTTGTCACTGGCGTGTACCAAACACAGCTTCCTCGTGGAATCACTGGAGGAGCTGCCAGCAGTGTTAGCGGAGGCTTTTGCCATCGCACGCTCTGGTCGTCCTGGCCCGGTTTTGGTTGATATCCCGAAAGACATTCAGGTTGCCAAAGGCGAACCAGCACCACACCTTCTGCCGGTTGAAGAGGTGGTCAGCCATTCTGAACAGCATATCGCTGAGGCTCGCGCCATGATGGCTAAAGCGAAGAAGCCGATGCTGTATGTCGGGGGTGGTGTTGGGCTCGCCCAGGCCGTTCCCGCGCTGCGCGCACTGGCAGCAGAAACGGGCATGCCATGTGTGGCAACCCTCAAAGCATTAGGGACTGCGGATCCAGAAAGTCCGGTTTACCTGGGCATGTTGGGGATGCACGGCACCAAAGCCGCCAACCTTGCCGTACACCAGTGTGATCTGTTGATCGCGGTTGGCGCACGTTTCGATGACCGCGTTACTGGCAAACTTGATACCTTCGCGCCAGATGCCAGCGTCATTCATATCGATATCGACCCGGCTGAGCTGCATAAATTGCGCCGTGCAAATGTCGCGTTGCAGGGCGATCTCAATGAGATCCTGCCTGCGTTGAGCCAGCCGTTGCAGATTGAAGCATGGCGTACTGAGGTACAGGCGCTGAAAGCTGAATTTAGCTGGCGTTACGATCACCCAGGCGAAGCGATTTATGCGCCGCTGTTGCTGAAGCAACTCTCTGATCGCAAACCTGACAGTGCCGTTGTGACAACGGATGTCGGCCAGCATCAGATGTGGGCAGCGCAGCATCTCTCCTTCACCGCGCCGGAGAATTTTATTACTTCAAGCGGCCTTGGCACGATGGGCTTTGGTTTACCTGCTGCGGTAGGTGCTCAGGTTGCACGCCCTAATGACACCGTGATTTGTGTCTCTGGGGATGGCTCAATCATGATGAATATCCAGGAGCTGGGTACGATTAAACGTAAGCAGCTGCCGGTAAAAATTCTGCTGTTGGATAACCAGCGCCTTGGCATGGTTCGTCAGTGGCAGGAACTGTTTTTTGATGGGCGTTACAGCGAAACCACTTTGACTGATAACCCCGATTTTCTGACGCTGGCCAGCGCTTTTGATATCCCTGGCCAACGTATCACTCGTAAAGATCAGGTCGACGCCGCAATTGATGCTCTGCTGAACAGTGAAGGTCCGTACTTCCTCCATGTTGCGATTGATGAGCACGAAAACGTCTGGCCACTGGTACCGCCGGGTGCCAGCAATGCAAATATGATGGAGAAAACAGCATGATCCAGCATCAATTGTCTATCGAAGCGCGTTTCCGCCCAGAGATCCTGGAGCGCATCCTGCGTGTGGTTCGTCACCGTGGTTTTCAGGTCTGCACCATGAATATGGCATCTGCTGCTAACGCGGAGAATATTAATATCGAAATGACCGTTGCTAGCCAGCGCTCAGTCGATTTACTGTCTTCACAGTTAAGCAAATTAATGGATGTTGCCTGCGTCCAGATCCAGCAACAGACAACACAACAAATCCGCGCTTAGTCGCATAAGGAAAGAGACAATGAGCACCAAGAAAGCTGAGTTTATTTGGTTCAACGGGGAGATGGTTAAGTGGGAAGAAGCCAAGGTTAGCGTCATGTCACATGCGCTGCACTACGGTACTTCTGTGTTTGAAGGCGTACGTTGCTACGATTCACACAAAGGTCCTGTTGTCTTCCGCCACCGCGAGCACATGCAGCGCCTGCATGACTCAGCAAAAATCTATCGTTTCCCACTGTCCTACAGCGTAGATGAGCTGATGGAAGCGACCCGTAAAGTTCTGCGTGATAACAACCTGAAAAGCGCTTACATCCGTCCACTGGCGTTTGTTGGCGACGTAGGTCTGGGTGTTAACCCACCAGACGGCTACACCACCGACGTGATCATCGCTGCTTTCCCATGGGGTGCTTACCTGGGTGCTGAAGCACTGGAAAATGGTATCGATGCGATGGTTTCTTCATGGAACCGTGTTGCACCAAACACCCTGCCAACCGCGGCAAAAGCGGGTGGTAACTACCTTTCTTCACTGTTAGTGGGTAGCGAAGCGCGTCGTGCGGGCTATCAGGAAGGTATTGCTCTGGATACCAGCGGCTACATCTCTGAAGGTGCGGGCGAAAACCTGTTTGAAGTGAAAGATGGCATCCTGTTTACTCCGCCATTCACCTCTTCAGCACTGCCAGGCATCACCCGTGACGCCATCATCAAACTGGCAAAAGATCTGGGTATCGAAGTGCGCGAGCAGACGCTGTCACGCGAATCTCTCTACCTGGCTGACGAAGTGTTCATGTCAGGTACTGCGGCAGAAATCACCCCAGTACGTAGCGTGGATGGTATTCAGGTCGGTGCAGGTAAACGTGGTCCAGTAACCACCAAAATTCAGAGCGCATTCTTCGGCCTGTTCACAGGTGAAACTGAAGACAAGTACGGCTGGTTGGATCAGGTTAATCCATAACAAGACAGTAACGCGGGTGCCCATGTACCCGCGTCATTTTTCAGACTGGAGTAAATAGAGCATGCCTAAGTACCGTTCCGCCACCACCACCCATGGCCGTAATATGGCGGGTGCCCGCGCCTTGTGGCGCGCCACAGGGATGACAGACGCCGATTTCGGTAAGCCGATTATCGCCGTAGTTAACTCATTCACCCAGTTCGTGCCGGGCCACGTGCACCTGCGCGACATGGGCAAGCTGGTGGCTGAGCAAATCGAAGCTGCCGGTGGCGTTGCTAAAGAGTTCAACACCATCGCCGTGGATGACGGTATCGCCATGGGTCATGGCGGCATGCTGTATTCACTGCCTTCGCGCGAGCTGATCGCCGATTCCGTGGAGTACATGGTGAACGCGCACTGCGCCGATGCCATGGTGTGTATCTCCAACTGCGACAAAATCACCCCAGGCATGCTGATGGCGTCACTGCGCCTCAATATCCCGGTGATCTTTGTGTCCGGCGGCCCAATGGAAGCCGGTAAAACCAAGCTGTCCGATAAAATCATCAAGCTGGATCTGGTTGATGCCATGATTCAGGGCGCTAACCCGAACGTCAGCGATGAAGACAGCGATAAAATTGAACGTTCTGCCTGCCCAACCTGTGGTTCTTGCTCAGGGATGTTCACCGCGAACTCCATGAACTGTCTGGCCGAAGCGCTGGGTCTGGCACAGCCAGGCAACGGCTCACTGTTGGCGACTCACGCCGACCGTAAAGAGCTGTTCCTCAACGCCGGTAAGCGCATTGTTAGCCTGACCAAAAAGTATTACGAGCAGGATGATGAGCGTGTATTGCCACGCAACATCGCCACCAAAGCCGCGTTTGAGAACGCCATGACGCTGGATATCGCCATGGGCGGCTCCACCAACACCGTTCTGCACCTGCTGGCAGCAGCACAGGAAGGCGAAATCGAATTCAACATGTCGGATATCGACCGCCTGTCACGTAAAGTGCCGCACCTGTGCAAAGTGGCACCAAGTACGCCGAAGTATCACATGGAAGATGTGCACCGTGCCGGTGGTGTTGTCGCTATTCTGGGCGAGCTGGATCGTGCCGGGCTGATCGACACCACTGCGCGCAACGTGTTGCAGCAGAGTATGCGTGAAACTCTGGATCAGTACGACATCATGCTGACCGAAGACGAAGCGGTGAAGAAAATGTTCCGCGCGGGCCCAGCCGGTATCCGTACCACGCAGGCCTTCTCACAGGATTGTCGTTGGGACACGCTGGATGATGACCGTGAAAATGGCTGTATCCGTACCCGCGAACACGCCTTCTCACAGGATGGTGGTTTAGCCGTTCTGTACGGCAACATCTCTGAAGATGGCTGTATCGTTAAGACCGCCAGCGTTGATGCTGAGCTGCTGACCTTCAAAGGCCCGGCAAAAGTCTACGAAAGCCAGGATGATGCGGTAGAAGCGATCCTCGGTGGAAAAGTGGTGGCTGGCGATTGCGTTGTTATCCGCTACGAAGGGCCAAAAGGCGGTCCGGGCATGCAGGAAATGCTCTATCCGACCACCTATCTGAAATCCATGGGTCTGGGCAAAGCCTGTGCGCTGATCACCGATGGCCGTTTCTCTGGTGGTTCTTCGGGTCTTTCAGTGGGTCACATCTCTCCAGAAGCGGCGAGCGGTGGCACCATCGCGCTGATTCAGGATGGCGATATGATCGAGCTGGATATCCCGAACCGTCGTATTCACCTGGATCTGCCAGACAACGAAATCCATGCCCGTCGTGAAAAAGAGCTGGCGCGCGGAGATGCAGCGTACACGCCACATAACCGTGAACGTGCTGTCTCATTCGCTCTGCGTGCTTATGCATCACTCGCGACCAGTGCCGATAAAGGCGCGGTGCGCGATAAGTCTAAGCTGGGAGGCTAACAACTGATGGCTGAGTCTCAACCGCTTTCTGCGTCGCCTAACGGCGCGGAGTATTTGCGCGCGGTGCTGCGTGCGCCTGTGTACGAAATTGCGCAGGTCACGCCGCTGCAAAAAATGGAAAAAATTTCATCGCGTCTTGGCAACACCATTCTGGTGAAGCGTGAAGATCGTCAGCCGGTGCACAGCTTCAAGCTGCGTGGCGCATACGCGATGATTGCCGGGCTGACCGAAGAGCAAAAAGCGCGCGGCGTGATTACGGCTTCGGCCGGTAACCACGCGCAGGGCGTGGCGCTCTCGGCCAGCACGCTTGGCATCAAATCACTGATTGTGATGCCGGTGTCCACGGCAGACATCAAGGTTGATGCAGTGCGCGCATTTGGCGGTGAGGCTTATCTGTTCGGTGCCAACTTCGATGAAGCGAAAGCCAAAGCGATTGAACTGGCTGAGCAACAGGGTTACACCTTTGTCCATCCGTTCGACCATCCGGCGGTGATCGCTGGTCAGGGCACGCTGGCAATGGAGCTGCTGCAACAAGATGCACATCTCGATCGTGTCTTCGTGCCGGTTGGCGGTGGTGGCCTCGCGGCCGGTGTGGCGGTGCTGATCAAGCAACTGATGCCGCAAATCAAAGTGATTGCCGTCGAGTCAGAAGATTCAGCCTGCCTGAAAGCGGCGCTGGATGCCGGTGAGCCGGTGGATCTGGCGCGCGTCGGTCTGTTTGCTGAAGGTGTTGCGGTGAAGCGCATCGGTAGCGAAACGTTCCGCCTGTGCAAAGAGTATCTCGACGACATCATCACCGTAGACAGCGATGCGATTTGCGCAGCGATGAAGGATCTGTTTGAAGATGTGCGTGCAGTAGCGGAACCTTCGGGTGCGCTGGCGCTGGCAGGCATGAAGAAATACATTCAGCAGCACGACATCAAAGGCGAGCGACTGGCGCATGTACTGTCGGGCGCGAACGTTAACTTCCATGGCTTACGCTATGTCTCAGAGCGTTGTGAGCTGGGCGAGCAGCGTGAAGCGCTGCTGGCGGTGACCATTCCTGAGCAGCAGGGGAGTTTCCTCAAGTTCTGCCAGACGTTGGGTGGCCGTTCAATCACCGAGTTTAACTACCGTTATGCGGATGCCGATGATGCCTGCATCTTTGTCGGCGTGCGTTTAACACGCGGCGTGGAAGAGCGCAGTGAGATCATCAGCCAGCTCAATGAGAATGGTTACAAGGTGGTGGATCTGTCGGATGACGAGATGGCGAAGCTGCACGTGCGCTACATGGTGGGCGGACGTCCGTCAAAACCCCTGCGCGAACGTCTGTTTAGCTTTGAGTTCCCGGAAGCGCCGGGTGCGTTACTGAAGTTCTTGCAGACGCTGGGCGCGCACTGGAATATCTCGTTGTTCCACTATCGCAGCCACGGTACGGATTTTGGTCGCGTATTGGCGGCTTTTGAAGCCAACGACAAAGAGCCAAACTTCGAAACCCATCTCACGGCATTGGGCTACGAATGGCACGATGAAGCGAGCAACCCGGCGTTTCGCTTCTTCCTCGCCGGGCAGTAATTACAGCAGGTTCCAGAACGCATGAATCAGCGGCTCTCCGAGCCGCTTTTTTTGTACGCAAACGCCCAGTTCAAACGGTGCCAGCGTCTCCACATCCTCCAGAATTAACACGCGATTGCGCACCGGTTCTGGACTGTTTTCCAGCACCACTTCCGGCATCAATGCCACACCACAGCCCAACGCTACCATCGAAACCATCGCTTCATGGCCGGAAACGGTCGCGTAAATTTGCGGATTAGCAATGCGCTGACGGCGGAACCAGATATCGGCACGACGGCGCACCGGCCCCTGATCCGGCAGGATAAAAGGGATCTGTCCCCAGTCAGGTTGATCGTCCGTGGCGAGCGCTCGCACCGGGCATGGCAAGGCTGGCGCAATCATGATCAGCGGGATCAACCCCAGCGGGGTAAAGTCGATACTGGCGGGCAGTGTTTCGGGGCGTCCGGCAATGGATAAATCAGCCTCACCCGACTGCACTTTCTCTACTGCATCGGCGGCGTCACCGGTTGTCAGCTTAATTTCCACCTGCGGATGCTCCGCGCGGAAGCGGTCCAGAATCGGGGGAAGATGGCTATAGGCTGCGGTAACCGAACAGAAAATACGTAACTCACCGCTGAGCGAAGGCCCGTTCAGGTCCATCACATGGCGCAGCTGTTGGTACTGTAGCAACGTATGTTGAGCAAACTGGCGCAGCCGTTCGCCTGCTTCGGTCAGGGTTACGGTGCGGTTATCACGCAGGAACAGCGCATGACCCACATCTTCTTCCAGCCGCTGAATCTGGCGCGAGAGAGTTGAAGGGCTGACATGCATAGCTCGCGCGGTACGGCCAAAGTGGCAGCTTTCCGCCAGATGAAGAAACAGCTTCAGATCGCGTAAATCCATGTAATACCAGCCTCAAAATGGTGTTGCAAAACCTGCAACGTGACGTTGTTAATATATCAATTTAAGCAACAGATTTCCTGTCATATGATAAGGTCATTACGTTACGGCATAAGCAGTAGCGAAACCGAACCACAGCGAACCGGAGTTCTCATGGCTAACTATTTCAACACTCTGAATCTGCGCAACCAGTTAGCGCAGTTGGGTAAATGTCGTTTCATGTCTCGCGATGAGTTCGCGGACGGCGCAAGCTTCCTGAAAGGCAAAAAAGTCGTTATCGTTGGCTGTGGCGCTCAGGGTCTGAACCAGGGTCTGAACATGCGTGACTCCGGTCTGGACATCGCTTACGCACTGCGTGCTGAAGCGATCGCTGAAAAGCGTGCTTCTTACCGCAAAGCGACCGATAACGGCTTCAAAGTAGGTACCTACGAAGAGCTGATCCCACAGGCGGATCTGGTCGTTAACCTGACTCCAGACAAACAGCACTCAGCAGTGGTTCAGGCGGTTCAGCCTCTGATGAAAGACGGCGCAGCGCTGGGCTACTCACACGGTTTCAACATCGTTGAATCTGGTGAAACCATCCGTAAAGACATCACTGTTGTGATGGTAGCACCGAAGTGCCCAGGTACCGAAGTGCGTGAAGAGTACAAGCGTGGTTTCGGTGTTCCAACCCTGATCGCGGTTCACCCAGAAAACGATCCAAAAGGTGAAGGCCTGGCAATCGCTAAAGCCTGGGCTGCTGCAACCGGTGGCGACCGTGCTGGCGTACTGGAATCTTCCTTCGTTGCAGAAGTGAAATCTGACCTGATGGGCGAGCAGACCATCCTGTGCGGTATGCTGCAGGCCGGTTCTCTGCTGTGCTTCGACAAGCTGGTAGCAGAAGGCCATGACGCAGCTTACACCGAAAAACTGATTCAGTTCGGCTGGGAAACCATCACCGAATCACTGAAATTCGGCGGTATCACCCTGATGATGGATCGCCTGTCTAATCCGGCGAAAATCCGTGCTTACGCACTGTCTGAGCAGCTGAAAACCATCATGGCTCCGCTGTTCCAGAAACACATGGATGACATCATCTCTGGCGAATTCTCTTCCGGTATGATGGCTGACTGGGCGAACGACGACAAAAACCTGCTGACCTGGCGTGAAGAGACCGGTGCAACTGCATTCGAGAACGCACCACAGTTCGAAGGTAAAATCGACGAGCAAGAGTACTACGACAAAGGCGTTGTGATGGTTGCCATGGTGAAAGCGGGCGTTGAGCTGGCCTTCGAAACCATGATCGATGCAGGCATCATTGAAGAGTCTGCTTACTACGAATCACTGCACGAGCTGCCGCTGATCGCGAACACCATCGCACGTAAGCGTCTGTATGAAATGAACGTGGTTATCTCTGATACCGCAGAATACGGCAACTACCTGTTCTCCTTCGCGGCAGTACCGCTGCTGAAAGAGTTCATGACCACGCTGCAGCCAGGCGATCTGGGCAAAGCCGTTGAAGGTACTCAGGTTGATAACGCACAGCTGCGTGACGTTAACGAAGCCGTTCGTCAGCACCCAATCGAAGCGGTTGGCCGTAAGCTGCGTGGCTACATGACCGACATGAAACGTATCGCTGTTGCTGGCTAAGCCACACGCGACACAGTTTTCAGCACAAGAAGAACCCCGGCTTGCCGGGGTTTTTTTTATGCCTGATAGCAGAACATTTCCCTCAGGCCGCAAATCGCACCAATCCCACCAATAAAAAACCCGGCCTAAGCCGGGTTTCATCACACCAAACAGCAACGATTATACTGCTTCATACAACGTCTGATGACGTGTCTCTTTACAGGCAATCAGCGCTATCAGCGTGAGTACCGCCATCGACGCCAGATAATAACCCACCGCCTGCAAACCATAATTCGCCGTTAACCAACTGGCGATATATGGCGCAACAGAAGCACCCAGAATAGACGACAGATTGTAGGAGAATGATGCGCCGGTATAACGCACTTCGGTCGGGAACAGCTCAGGCAACAGGGCACCCATCGGACCGAAGGTCAGGCCCATTACGCTCAGACCAAGCAGCAGGAAGATCATCACCAGTGGCTGTGAGCCTGAACCCAACATGCTCGGGAACAGGAATGAGAACAGGATCATCAGCAGCGTAATGACAATCATGGTTTTGCGGCGGCCAAAGCGGTCAGCCAGCAGGCCCGCAATCGGCACCATCACACCAAAGCCAATCACCGCCACCATCAGCATCCACAGGAAGCTATTACGTGAGAAGCCGAGACCGTGAGGGACTGGTGCGGTGCCATAACTCATGGAATACACGGTCATGATGTAGAACAGGGTATAGGTTGCGAGCATGATAAAGGTGCCGAGAATCGTCGCGGTCAAATGCTTGCTCAGCAGCGTGCCAATCGGCATTTTTACCTGCTTTTTCTCTTTCTGCACTTTGGCAAATACCGGGCTTTCATGCAGCGAAACGCGGACATACAGGCCAATGATCACCAGCACGGCGGAGAGCACGAACGGCACGCGCCAGCCCCATTGCATAAACTGGGTGTCTGTCAGCAGCCATGAGAGCAGCAAAAACGTGCCGTTGGCAAAGAAGAAGCCAATCGGTGCGCCGAGCTGTGGGAAGGAGCCATACAGCGCGCGTTTCTTCGCAGGGGCATTTTCGGTCGCCAGCAAAGCTGCGCCACCCCATTCGCCGCCCAGGCCTAAGCCCTGACCAAAGCGAGCCAGCGCCAGCAGCAGCGGAGCGGCAACGCCGATTGAGTCATAACTCGGTAGCAGGCCAATCACAACGGTAGAAATACCCATCGTTAGCAGCGAGGCGACCAGTGTGGCTTTACGCCCAACACGGTCCCCAAAGTGACCAAACAACGCGGAACCAATCGGACGGGCTACAAAGGCGATCGCAAAGGTCGCCAGTGACTGTAGCGTGGCAACCGTTGCATCTCCCTGTGGGAAGAAAATATGCGGGAAGACGATGACTGCCGCAGTGGCGTAAATATAGAAATCAAAAAATTCGATGGCGGTGCCAATTAGAGAAGCCACGACCACTTTTCCGCGCGAATTGACCGGCGTTTCGTCGTGTTTTCTCTCGGGTGACTCTGTGATGGAAGCTTGCATAATTGTTTCTTATTTATAAATAGAGAAACAGAATACTACGCAGCTCCATAGCACCATTCAATGGCGGAAAACCATGCTAAATCGGGCTTTTTCGCCGAAAAAGACGATCATGTTTGCTAATGAATGAATCCCGGCGGATGACCGGGATTCACCTGGGATTTACAGCGAATTACTCTGGTATTTGGCGAAATAAAAGTTAGCCATTAGATTTATATTCTGCCTGATGGGGCTGCGGTAGTTCTGGATCGTCTTTATACTTTGCCGTGGCTATCCAGGCGGCGCAGAACAACGTCAGACGGGCGAAGAAGTAGAAAAAGGCCATCAAACCCAATACGGAGCCAAAAGCGGCACCTGAGGGCGACGAAGCCAGCTTCGGCAGCGTCAGCGTCATGATGAATTTAATCACTTCAAAACCGATAGCCGCCAGCAGCGTACCGCGAAACAGCGCTTTTTTGCGCGGTTTATGGCGCGGTAAAATCCAGAAAATCCACAAAAACAGCAGATAGTTAGCGAGGATGGAGATGGTCAGCGCAATGGTGGTGAGCGCCGGACGCAGCCAGTCAATCCCATCCAGCCCTAATGCAGAAACAATCGCTGCCTGTGCCGCACCCGCCACCGAAGTCAGCGTTAGCGTGATCACTAAGGCCAGCATCAGCCCCAGCAGAGAGAGCAGGTCACGCACATATTTCTTCCAGATTTTCTCCTGATCGTCGGGTTTACGCTCCCACACATCACGCGACTGTGCTCTCACCGCTTCACGCAGATTGCCCATCCAGTTGATACCGGAATAGAGCGCCAGCAATAAACCGGTTAATCCCACGGTGGCACGCTGTTGAATGGCCGTATTCACCGTATTCTTGAGCGTGTTTGCCAGCGTAGGATCGCTGATGCTACTGACGATCTTATTGATCAGATTAGTTAAAAGATCCTGGTTCGAGGCCAGTACAAATCCCACGGCGGCAAAAGAGACCATCAAAATCGGGATCAGCGAAAGAAAGGAGAAGTAGGTGATGGCCGCACCAAACTGGCTGCCAAGGCGATCGTTAAAACGATCGATGGCACGCAGGAAATGGGCCACCGCCGGAATCGCCCTGAACCAACTGGCAAAGCGTGATACGCGCCGGATTGAACGATCTACCGAGGCGTGGCCGGTTTTAATATCAATCAGCGGTTTTTCTTCGGTTTTCTCTTTATCCGTCATTACAACTTATCTTCCTGTTAATTGTTCACACTTCAGTATAGTCACTCAGGTCACATACTCTTGCAGCACCTGCCCCAACCACTCCATAAATACCCGCACGCGGCGTGCCACATTGCGGCGATGTGGATACAGCAGTGAGACCTGCATCGGTTTGGCCGGGAAATGATGCAGGACTTCCACCAGTTGGCCTGACTCCAGCAGCGGCTGAATACCCACCGCAGGGACCTGAATAATGCCCAGCCCGGCGATGCAGGCGGCACGATAGGTTTCGGTGCTGTTTACCGTCAGCACGCCGCCAGTATGGATGTAATGACACTGCTTACCGTCAAAATATTCAAACCCGGCATTGGGCTGCCCCAGCTGTTGAGCGTAATGCACCATCGCGTGCTGTGACAAATCCTCTAACCGGGTGGGCATCCCGAAGCGAGAAAGATAGCCAGGGCTGGCGCAGTTGATCAGGGTGTGGGTGCCAATTTTTCGCGCAATCAGGCCGGAATCCTTCAGTTCACCCACGCGGATGACGCAGTCAAACCCTTCGCGCACCACATCCACTTGTCGGTCACTGCAACTCAGTTCCAGCTCAATGCCGGGATACTGCTGCAAAAACTCAGGCAGGCGCGGCAAAATGGTGGTGGTCGCCATGGCGACAGACATATCGACCCGCAACTTGCCACTGAGTGTCGCCGGATCGTGCTGGAACAAGCTATCTACATCATCCAGCATCGCCAGCAAGTCGAGGCAGCGATCGTAGTAGACCAGGCCATCTTGTGTCAGTTGTACCCGGCGAGTAGTGCGATGCAATAAGCGGGTGCCCATCTGATTTTCCAGTGCCTGAAGCTGGCGCGATACGCTGCCTTTGGGTAATCCCAGGCTTTCCGCTGCGCGAGTAAAACTGCCCATTTCGGCTACTCTTACAAACACCTGCATTGCGTGAATTTTATCCATCTCTGATCTCGATTGTTGTTATCAGTGAAACAGTGCGGCGCATCTACCTGTGTTTATAGATCAATTCGCATTGAATATCCTTATCGGGTGTTCAATTTTCCAACTGAGGCGAATCATGAGTCATAAAATTGCGTTAATTACCGGCGGAAACCGTGGTTTAGGCAAGAATGGGGCGCTAAAACTGGCCGCCAGGGGCGTAGATATTCTGTTTACCTACCGCAGCCATGCTGAAGAAGCCCAGGCGGTGGTAAAGGAGATCGAAGCGCTGGGAGCCCGTGCAGTGGCGCTACAGCTGGATGTGGGCGATATTCGCCAGTTTGCGGAGTTCGGCCAGCAGGTTAAAACGACGCTGCAAAATCACTGGCAGCGTGACAGCTTTGATTATTTAGTGAACAGCGCCGGTCACGGTCACTATAAGCTGCTGGCTGAGACCACTGAAGAGGAGTTTGATGCGCTGGTTAACGTCCATTTCAAGGGGCCGTACTTCCTGACGCAGACGCTGCTGCCGCTGATTATCGAGGGTGGCCGTATCCTTAATATCTCCAGCGGATTAACCCGCATGACGCTGCCAGGTTCCGGGACTTATGCATCAATCAAAGGTGCGATGGAAGTCCTGACGCGCTATCAGGCAAAAGAGCTGGGTGAACGCGGTATTTGCGTCAACATTTTGGCACCCGGCGCGATTGAAACGGATTTTGGTGGTGGACGCGTGCGTGATACTAAAGCGCTGAACGAGCAGATTGCCTCGCTGACGGCACTGGGCCGCGTGGGATTACCGGATGATATCGGTGATGCCATCAGCGCTATCCTCAGTGATGAAACCAGCTGGATCACCGCACAACGCATTGAAGCTTCTGGCGGCCAGTCACTGTAATGCGATAAACCGGCATCAGGTGTGCCCTGATGCCGGTTCTGTTTATAGCTCGATAGTTCCGCTGATCACCGTCACCGTCTGTCCACCAATCCAGATAGCTTCAGGCGTGAAGTTCACCTGAATGCGTCCTTCGCGCTGGATAACGCTGCCCTGGCGAGCGAAGTAATCTTGCGTCTGGCCCAGTGCAGCAAAGTAGCGTGCCAGGCAGGCATTGGCGCTGCCCGTTACCGGATCTTCGCACAGGCTGCCGTTCTCAATCAGCAGGGCACGGACTTCAAACTGCTCTGCCTCACCGGCTGGCAGTGGGCCAAACGGCATGACGCCGTTCACCCCGGCGTGCTTCATCAGGCGAGCCAGATCGCTGGCATCAGCGCGCACTGCACGTACGGCTTCAGCGCTCTCCAGCGGGACGACTAACCAGCGAATGCCCATATCCGCCACCATGACCGGGCGGGTGGTGTCAAACGCATCGCTGTTGAGGGCATTGCTGAGTAACGCATCGTCGAACGGGGTTAATACGGCTTGTGGCGCGGCAAAGGCGAGAGCACCACTCTCCGCGATGGCAATATCCACCAGACCAACCCCGCACTGCTGCACTAACTTACCCGGCGTTTTCGGCGTGATACCGGCTTCGAGCAGGGCATGTGCGGTGCCAAGCGTCGGATGCCCGGCGAAGGGCAACTCACCATCAGGCGTGAAAATACGCACAAAATAGTCTGCCGCCGGGTCGCTGGCGGGCAGTACAAAGGTCGTTTCCGACAAATTGGTCCAGCGGGCAATGGCCGCCAGTTGGCTATCATCCAGACTTTGTGCATCCAAAATCACGGCCAGCGGGTTACCTTTGAACGGCGTGCTGCTGAAGACATCCACTTGTTTAAACGCGACTTGCATTGTTACTCCTTTAAAGCGGTTTATTGGACAACAACCATTGCATCTGGGGTTTAACGCGGCTAAGAATGAAGCAAGGAAACGGCAACAGGAGCTTGCTATCAATGCTAAAAATTCTCGGACGCGCCTCCTCAATTAACGTGCGTAAAGTGCTCTGGCTCTGTGACGAACTGGAGCTGGATTTTGAACGTGAAGACTGGGGTGAAGGTTTTGCTTCGACCCATTCACCGGCTTTTCTTGCCCTGAACCCCAACGCCATGATCCCCGTGATTGAAGACGACGGCTTTGTGCTGTGGGAATCGAACACCATTCTGCGCTACCTCTGTAATCGCTATTACGGCAGCTGGCTCTATCCGTTGGCACCGCAGGAGCGGGCAGTGGTCGATCAGTGGATCGACTGGCAAGCCACCGAGCTCAATACCTCATGGCGCTATGCGTTTATGTCTCTGGTGCGTAATTCACCGGCACATCAGGATCCGCGTTTGCTGGCGGCGGCCTGCAAGGGCTGGTCGCACACCATGGGTATTCTTAACCAGCAGCTAACCAAATCCGGGCGCTACATTACCGGCCAGGAGTTCACGCTGGCGGATATCCCCATTGGTCTGGCGGTGAACCGCTGGTTTGAAACGCCGCTCGACCATCCTGATTATCCGGCGGTGCGTCGCTACTACGAGCTGCTCACCCATCGCGCGGGTTACACGCGCTGGGGCCGTAACGGTACACCTTAATCCTGGCCGGGCGGCAAACCACTCATTTCACAGGCCAGCGCGCCAGTGCGTTTAATCGCCCAGACATAGCGCTCATTAAAGGGATAGCAGCAAGAGAGCCTTAATGCATGATCAAAGCGATGGCTCAGCGAATAGAGCGCACCGGGCGTCAGGCAAATTTGCTCTTGTAGCAGCCGCTGAAAGAGCGCCACCGTATCGACATCACCCGGTAGCTCCACCCAAAACACAAAGCCACCGCGCGGCAGGGTAGCGCGGGTGCCTTGTGGAAAGTGACGCGCAATCAGCCCGCGCGCTTCATCCAGGTTTGCCGCATAGCGACGGCGCAGCTTACGTAGGTGGTGATCGTAGCCGCCACTGGCAAGGAACTGTGCCAGCGTCTCTGACAGCAGCATGGACTCTGCCATGGAAGAGACCGCCTTCAGCCGGGCAATCTCCTGATGAAAACGTCCTGCTGCGGTCCAGCCGATACGAAAATCGGGGGCGACGGTTTTGGTAAAACTGGTGCAGTAAATGACCCAACCCTCACGATCAAAGGCTTTGACCGCCGGAGAGAGCGGCCAGTCAAACTGCAATTCGTCATACAACCCGTCTTCGATTAATGGAACTTTGTAAGTGCTTACCAACTTGGCGAGGCGACGCTTATTCTCCAGTGGCATGCAGCAACCCAGCGGGTTCTGCGCGCTTGGCATCGCAATCAGTGCCTGAATACGATTTTCACGTAGCAGCAGTTCCAGTGCATCCAGCGCCAGCCCATCTTGTGGATCGGTAGGGATTTCCAACGCTTTCAGCCCCAGCGAGGCCAGTAGGGGGAACAAGAAGAAGTACGTGGGGGATTCCAGCCCAATACAGTCTCCGGGCTTAGCAACCGCCCGCAGTGCCAGCTGTAAGGCCTCCATACAGCCGTGGGTGAGGGTGATCTCATCGGTATTGAGCCGCATTCCGGCATGTAGCGCACGGCGTGCAATCTCCTCCCGTAAGTGCTCACTACCCGGCGGAAGCGCGTAGCGACCGATGATGCCAGGATTACGCCGTAGAAGAGCAGCGGAAATACGCCCCAGTTTGGCCGCCGGATAGAGATCGGCATCCTGTGGGCAAGCAAGGGAAATATTGGTGTAGTCGGGATGGTTTTGTGCGGCAAAGACCTGCTCAATCAGATCCAGTTTCTCGCTGGCCGGTGCCTTGATTTTCGTTTTGTGTTTACTGTTGCGCGTGACTTCAGGCAGAACGCCTCGGACGTAGTAGCCCGACTGAGGGCGTGACTCAATCAGCCCACGATCTTCCAGCATCTGCCAGGCGCTAATCACGGTGTTCACACTCACCTGGTGCGATTGCGCCACGCGCCGAATAGCCGGCAGGCGTTTACCGGGTTTAAGCGTGCCCTGATGGATGGCGGTAGCAAAATGCTCGGCCAACTGTTGGTATAACGGGTCACTGCTGAGGGCAACGGACACAATAGCCTCCGACTTGAATGGGTACAATTTAAAAACAGAGAAACTGTAACCATTACAATAGGAGAATTGTGTCTCTGTTACCATTGTCTTTTGCGCTTTAGCATGGCCTGAGTTGCTAAACAGGAGCCAGACCATGCTTGATCCCTCATTTTTCAGTTACGTCACCGTCATGTCGATCACCCCGGGGCCAAATAATTTGCTGCTGGCGACTTCCGGCGTGAACTTTGGTCTGCGTCGTACGCTACCCATGGTGTTTGGTATTTTGCTGGGCTGTGCGGTACAGACGGTGTTGGCCGGTGTGGCGCTGGAGGTATTACTGCACTGGATGTCCTCTATTCGCCTCCCCCTGACGCTGGCGGGATGTAGCTATCTTCTGTGGTTATCGTGGAAGTTATGGCGTGCGGGTGCGCCACAGGAAAATGCTGAAGCCCGTCCGATGACGTTGCTTGGTAGCGCTTGTTTTCAGGCCATCAACCCAAAAGCCTGGTTAATGGCGAGTAATGTCGCGCTGTTGTACAGCGCCAGCAGTGGGCTGCTCACGGTGATGATCGGGTTTATGTTGCTGAACCTGCCCTGCATCCTGGTATGGGCAGTAATGGGCGACCGCCTGCGAGTCCATCTGCAAAGTGCAGCAAAACGGCGGCTGTTTAATGGCGTCATGGCGTTGTCATTGGTGGCGACCACCGGTTGGATGCTGAGTGATGCGCTTGCCCTGCTCTGACGGACATAAAAAAGCCCGGCACAGGCCGGGCTGATTAGGTGCCGTCAGGGTTTTACTTTCCCACAACGTGCGCCGTTTCGCGTGCTTCATCGTTAGCGGCGGTTGGCGTGACCGGAGCATAGGTCAACTGCAATACGCGGCTGGTATCCGCCAGCACTTTCTCCGTCAGCGCGACATCACCATTCAGCTTACGACCCCATGAAGGGATCACCGCGCGAATACGTGTCTGCCACTCGGGTGACTTCATCTGCTCAGGGCACATCTTCTGCAGCAGCTCTAACATAATTGGTGCGGCGGTTGAGGCACCCGGCGAAGCGCCCAGCAGTGCGGAAATTGAACCGTCATTAGAGGTCACAACTTCGGTTCCGAGGCGCAGTACGCCACCCTGTTTGCCATCTTTCTTGATGATCTGCACACGCTGGCCTGCCGTCACCAGACGCCAGTCTTCTGCTTTCGCTTGTGGGACATACGCGCGCAGGGCTTCCAGGCGGTCGTTATCGTTTTGCAGAACCTGTTCAACCAGATATTTCACCAAATCGAAATTCTTCAGACCGACCTGCACCATTGGGAACAGGTTGCCGCCGTTCAGCGAGCTGAACATATCCAGCAGTGAGCCTTGTTTCAGGAATTTGGTTGAGAAGGTCGCAAACGGGCCAAACAGCAGCACTTGCTTGCCATCCAGCACGCGCGTATCGACGTGTGGGACTGACATCGGCGGCGCACCCACGCTGGCTTTGCCGTAGACCTTCGCCATATGTTGCTGCACCACTTCCGGGTTTTCCGTTACCAGGAATGAACCACCCACTGGGAAACCCGCGTAACCCTGCACTTCAGGAATGCCTGATTTCTGCAGCAGAGGCAGCGCGGCACCGCCAGCACCGATAAACAGTTTATGGGCGATCAGTGTGCGCGAGCTATTGGTGGTCAGATTGTGCAACTTCACCTGCCAGCGGCCATCGTTCAGGCGTGTAATATCACGCACTTCCTGACGGAGTTGCAGGCGGAAATTCTCTTTTTTCTCTAATGAAGCGATCAGCTGGCGTGTCACTTCACCAAAGTTCACATCGGTGCCCATCTCGGTCCAGGTGGCAGCCACTTTCTGGCCAGGCTCACGACCATTCATCACCAGCGGGATCCAGTCACGGATTTTGTCCGCATCATCCGAGAAGTGCATACCACGGAACAGGGTGCTTTTTTGCAACGCATCAAAACGTTTGCGTAGGAACGAAACGTTATCATCACCCCAGACGAAGCTCATATGCGGCGTACTGTTGATAAAGCTGCGCGGCGTATGCAAATTGCCTTTCTGAACATGGTAAGCCCAGAACTGGCGTGAGATCTGGAAAGACTCGTTGATCGCAACAGCTTTGCTGATATCAATCGTGCCATCCGCGTTCTGCGGCGTATAGTTCAGCTCAGCCAGTGCGGCGTGACCGGTCCCGGCATTATTCCAGCCGTTAGAGGACTCTTCAGCAATGATGTCCAACCGCTCGACCATTTCAATGGTCCAGTCGGGTTCCAGGTCCTGTAACCAGGTCCCCAGGGTGGCACTCATTACGCCTGCGCCGATCAACAACACATCGACTTCTTTTCTTTCCTGAACGCGGCCCGCAGCCACACTCATTGCCAGCGGCAGATTTACAGCAGTATTGCTCATGAGGCGAGATCTCCTCTCCTGTTGACCTGATACTCAACAGAATCGCAGGCGAAATAGTCACGCTTCTGCAGGGCGTGTGAAGCTATTTCTCAAAGGTTAAGACTCAGGTTCTGTTAAGGGGTGATAACGTAACTGCACGTTATGCTATAGCTATCGAATATAACATTCTCGCATTGGATTTAAACGTTTGTTTATTTTTTAAAGGCGGAAATGATTCAGCATAAGAATTAATCATCCCGCCCTCTCTGTCATAAGGGAATTTTTAGCGCTAACTCAGGAGGTTATGACGTAAAAATGTTGCATAAATGCGTCATAGCAGAGGGAAGAGGCGGACAACAGAAAAAATCGCAGTCTGTTTAACTGGCTGAAAATGTTAACTATTTGTTGCGTGGTGAAATCGTGCGCTTTCACAGAAACGGGGCTTTTTCAGGCTCTGTGTAAAAATAATGTTACATTTTTGCGGCAAAAATCTTCGTCTCATGCAGCGCCGGGCCATAAGGACTGGCTTATGGCATCGGCAACCGATCATTCAACGCGCAGAGCTTCGCCGCCAGAGGAAGCGAATGACGAAAAACTCCACCGTGCCCATCAAGAGAAACCACACGCAATAGATAATGGTGTAGAGCTGGTTGAGATCCTGGAGGTGCAAAGTTGATTGGATCTGCTTTGCCATCTGCAGACCAAACGATGGCGCAGGCAAAAGCAGCGCGGAGAGAAAGCCCAGTAGCAGAATACCACCAGGAATAATGAGGGTTTCTAACGGATTTTTCATACTTATCTTCCCAAATCACCAGGCGGGTATTGTCCGGTAATCCTCCGATTGCTTCAATCCCGCGTTTAACCTGGCCTGAAAAATGCTTATACAGCACTAACTTAGCCACTAAATTTAGCCATGCGTAAAAGTTATAGCCTTTGCTATATTTAAACCCCTGATTTTGCTGTCTTTTTTTATGCGGTTTCACATGGTAGACTGCGCGCACTTTTTGTTAATCATAAAAATATGCGAATCACGCAGGCTGTGACGCGTGTGAACGCTATTGGATGCATATGACTTTTATCGCCACCCTGATTCTGGCCTTCGGCATGTCGATGGATGCTTTTGCTGCAGCACTGGGTAAAGGCGCTGCATTACATCGCCCGGGTCTGAAAGAAGCCCTCCGCACCGGATTGATCTTCGGTGTGATTGAAATGCTCACGCCATTGATTGGCTGGGGCATTGGCCTGATGGCGAGTCGCTACATCATGGCCTGGGATCACTGGGTGGCTTTTGTTCTGCTGACGATACTGGGCGGCAGAATGATTATGGAAGGCATGCGCCAGACGGCAGGAGAACCCTGTGAAGCGCCGCAGAGCCACGGCTTCATGGTGCTGGCATTGACAGCCGTAGCGACCAGCCTGGATGCACTGGCGGTCGGCGTAGGCCTGGCGTTCCTGCAGGTGAATATTGTCACTACGGCTTTGATGATTGGCATGGCCACCACCGTCATGGCGACCACCGGCGTGCTGGTTGGACGCTTTATCGGCCCGGTACTGGGTAAGTGGGCTGAAGTGCTGGGCGGTGTGGTATTGATCGCGATTGGTTTTACTATCCTGTCTGAACATCTCGGCATCTTCGCCTAATCCCCCTCTTTATCGCGTTCCCACAAAGGGGGCGCGATAATCTGCTGTATATCCCCGTGACAGGCTGCCTCTACAGGTGGCTTAACAACAAAAAGTGCTTTGAAACGAAAAAAGATGCTTTGATGCCGATTTTTTGCGCCAGTTTTGTTACCCTGCGCGCGATTTTTGAAATCCATAACGAGGCAGTAATGCAGCTTTGCAGTTTTTATCATTTAGACCAGGCAACGAAGAGTTTTGGTATCGTAGTAAAAGAGGGGATTGTGGACCTTGGCGCGCGCTTCGGTAGCGACTGTCCCGACCTGAAAACCCTGCTTGCACGTAATGGCTTAGGCGACCTCGCCGAGCTGGCAAAACAACCCGCTGATTACCCCCTTTCCGCAGTGCGTCTCCTGCCGGTGATTGAAAACCCAGGTAAGGTGTTCTGTGTCGGCATGAATTACGCCGATAAGCGCAAAGAGTTTGCGGAAACCCAGGATGCACCCACGCTGTTCATTCGCTTTGCCGATTCTCTGGCAGGCCACGAAGCTAAGTTGTTAAAACCGGAAGTCACGCAAGAGTTCGATTTTGAAGGCGAGTTAGCCGTCATCATCGGTAAACCCGCACACGCAGTGAAAGCAGAAGATGCGCTGGACGTGGTTGCCGGTTACAGCTGCTTTATGGATGCTACCGTACGTGACATGCAGTTCACCTGGTTTACAGCCGGGAAAAACTGGCCGCAAACCGGTGGTTTCGGTCCCTGGATGACCACGGCGGATGCGATTGGCGATCCGCAGCAGTTAGCAATTAAAACCTTCCTGAATGGTCGCGAAGTGCAGAACGACACGACCGGCAGTATGGTGCACAAAGTTGCCAACATCATTGAGTATATCTCAGCGTTCAGCCCCCTCTCACCGGGCGACGTGATCATCACCGGTTCACCGGGTGGCGTAGGTAAAAAACGTACCCCGCCACTGTTTATGTTCTCGGGTGATGTGATCGAAGTTGAGATTGAAAAAATCGGGCGCTTGCGTAATACCATTGCCTGAAATCAACCCTGTAATTCGCCATGAATTACAGGGTTTTTTATATAATTAGCTTTTCTATTTACTTAAACACGTTAATTTAATTAGTTGGATCATCGTCAGGTTTTTATTTATTTAGCGTTGTTTGTCTATCGCTTTTTTTGTGATCTGCGATAACTTAAAGAGATATTTTTGTCGACATAAATCCCGTGCTGATTATTATTTTCAGCTGTTGTTTTTTAGCACATCAAGGGATTTCATGAGCAAAGTTGATAATAAAATAATCCATGAACTTATCACACTGGTAGGCGGGAAAGAGAACGTAGCTTCACTCTCTCACTGCATTACGCGGCTGCGGTTCGTGTTGCACCGGCCAGAACAAGCCAATCCAGAGGCTATCCGCCAGTTAGCGGGCATCAAAGGCTGTTTTGCTAACGCTGGGCAGTTCCAGGTGATCATCGGGGTTGATGTCGATAATTACTATCATGCGTTAATTAAACAGCTAAATATATCCCATCAGGAATCTGGAGATATTAAATCAGCAGCGAGAAGTAACATGAAGCCGCATGAGGCTTTGTTGTCGCACTTCGCTGAAATATTTTTCCCACTGTTACCGGCGTTAATAAGTGGCGGCTTGATTCTTGGCATTCGTAATGTATTGGGGGATGTGGTCTTTAGTGACGGAAAAACCCTGATACAATCCTGGCCCGGTATTCAAGGGCTGTATGATTTCTTGTGGCTAGTCGGCGAAGCCATCTTCTTCTATTTACCCGTGGGTATTTGCTGGTCTGTCGCACGCAAAATGGGGACTTCGCCCATTCTGGGTATCGTGCTGGGCATCACGCTGGTCTCACCTCAACTCATGAATGCCTACCTGTTAGGCAGTGAAGCACCTGCCGTATGGGATTTCGGGCTGTTCCAGATTGAACGGGTAGGTTACCAGGCGCAAGTGATTCCGGCACTGTTTGCTGGGCTGGCGCTGGCCTTCATCGAACGCAGGCTCAGGCAGTGGGTGCCAGCCTCATTGACGCTGGTGGTGGTGCCTGTCACGTCACTCTTGATCGCGGTGTTTTTAGCCCACAGCCTGATTGGCCCCGCCGGACGCGCGGTGGGTGAAGGGTTGGCGTTTGTTATCCGCCAGACGATGACCGGCAGTTTTGCTCCGGTGGGAACGGCGCTGTTTGGTTTCTTTTATGCGCCAATGGTGATTACCGGCGTTCATCAGACCACGCTGGCGATTGATATGCAGATGATTCAGTCCATCGGAGGCACACCCGTGTGGCCTGTCATTGCGCTCTCCAATATCGCTCAGGGCGCGGCTGTGGTAGGTATCATCATCGCCAACCCCGATCGCCGTGAACGTGAACTCACGGTGCCAGCAGCCATCTCCGCGTGGCTGGGCGTGACGGAACCGGCCATGTACGGTGTGAACCTGAAATATCGCTATCCGATGCTGTGTGCGATGATCGGCGCTGCCCTGGCCGGTTTCATCTGTGGCCTGAATCAGGTCTTAGCGAACGGGATCGGCGTGGGCGGTATCCCAGGGATTCTCTCAATTCAGCCCACTTTCTGGTCAGTATTTGCCGTTGCCATGCTGGTGGCGATTCTGGTGCCGATGTTGCTGACCATCACTCTGTTCCGCCGCAATCTCAAAGCAGCCGCAGTACCAGCCCAGCAGGAGCCAGCATAATGCAGGAAAGTCATGCGCTCGCGGCATTGCCCTGGTGGCGTACGGCCACCGTTTATCAAATCTATCCCAGGAGTTTTCAGGACAGTACCGGCAGTGGCATTGGCGATCTCGCAGGGATCACGCAACGGCTGGATTATCTCAGCGCGCTGGGCGTGGACGCACTGTGGATCACCCCCTTTTTTGCCTCGCCGCAGGTCGATAATGGTTATGACGTGGCGGACTATTACGCGATAGATCCGATGTTTGGCACGCTCGAAGTGTTTGAGCAGCTGGTCACACAGGCCCATCAACGTGGCTTGCGCATTGTTCTTGATATGGTGTTTAACCACACCTCCACCCAGCACGAGTGGTTCCAGCGTGCCGAGAATGGCGAGTTTCCGTGGGTCGATTTTTATATCTGGCGTGAAGGCTCACCCGATGCGCCACCCAATAACTGGCAGTCTAAGTTTGGCGGGAGTGCCTGGGCGTGGAGCGAAAAGCGCCAGAGTTACTATCTGCACCTGTTCGCGCCGGAGCAGGCCGATCTCAACTGGGAAAATCCGCTGGTGCGTGCGGCACTGAAATCGGTATGCCACTACTGGGCCGATAAAGGGGTCGATGGCCTGCGCCTGGATGTGATTAACCTGGTGTCGAAGCAGCAAGATTTTCACGATGACATTGAGGGCGGTGATGGGCGCAGTTTTTACACTGATGGGCCACGTATCCATGAGTTTTTGCAGGAGTTTAACCGTGAGGTCTTTACGCCACGGGGCTTGATGACGGTAGGAGAGATGTCCTCAACTTCGCTGGAGCGCTGCCAGCGCTATGCTGCACATACTGCACAAGAGCTGTCGATGGCGTTTAACTTCCATCATCTCAAAGTGGACTATCCGGCGGGTAATAAGTGGGCGCTGGCTGCACCCGATTATATTGCCCTCAAACAACTGTTTGCCCAGTGGCAGCAGGGCATGTGCGGCATTGCCTGGAGTGCGCTGTTCTGGTGTAACCACGACCAGCCGCGCATCGTGTCACGCTTTGGGGATGATGGCGAACACCGCAGCACGGCAGCAAAATGCTGGGCCATGTTACTGCATGGTATGCAGGGAACACCGTTTATCTATCAGGGTGAAGAGATTGGGATGACCAATCCGCACTACAGCCGGATTGATCAGTACCAGGATGTGGAGAGCCGCAACATCCATGCTGCATGGCTGGCAGCCGGGCAGGCGGAAAGTGAGATTCTGGCGATACTGGCCTGTAAATCGCGTGATAACAGCCGCACGCCGATGCAGTGGGAAAGCAGTGAGCAAGCGGGATTCACCACAGGCGTTCCCTGGTTACCGCTGGCGGATAACGTACAGCAGGTCAATGTGCAGGCGGCACTGGCGGATGATGAGTCGGTGTATTACACCTATCAGCGGCTGATTGCGCTGCGTAAGCGTTACGCCATTCTGACGCTGGGAAACTATCAGGATCTCCAGCCGCAACATGCTGCGGTCTGGTGTTACCAGCGCCGCTGGCAGGGGCAAACGCTGTTGGTGGTCGGCAATATGACGGCAGAAACTCAGTGTTTTCAGGTTCCCGTCGAAGCCGCCGAGTGGCAGGTGTTGCTCAGCAATTATCCGGTGCCCCCTAAGCCTGAGGCTATCCGACGACTACGACCTTTTGAAACCAGCTATTACTATTTGCCTGCTAAACAGTAATTAATCCTGCTAGCCGAGCAGGTTATGCAGGCCATTTGGTCGGCTAACCTGTTCTTTTTTAAACAAACCAAAACAACGAAGGCGTGCATTAATACCTTTTCTGTATCACAAAACTGGAAATTCAGAAACCGTCATGGGGGTGGAACAATAGTCTTTCTGAAAAAAAAGGAGAAACTATGCGTACCCGAAATTTATCCCAGAATCTTAGTGTCAGTGCCATCGGCTATGGCGCCATGGGCTTGAGCGAATTTTATGGCGACACAGATGACGCTGCATCCTTGCAGCTCTTACATAAGCTGGTGGATTTAGATATTAACTTTATTGATACCGCCGACCAGTATGGCCGGGGACACAATGAGCGTCTTATTGGTCACTTTCTTGCACGCCTTGATAAGGCAACGCGAGATCAGTTTAAAATTGCGACCAAGTGTGGAGTATTCCGTTCACCTGATGACGCTTACGCGCGAACCATCATTAATCAACCCGATTATATTACCCGCTGCTGTAATGAATCACTTAAACGCCTCGGCGTAGAATGCATTGACCTGTTCTACCTTCACCGGATTAACCAGGAGACACCCATTGAAGAGAGCATGGCGTGTCTGAAGCAACTGGTTCAGCAGGGTAAAATTAAACATATTGGTTTGTGTGAAGTCTCGGCTGCAACACTTCGTCGTGCGTATGCGGTGCATCCCGTCACTGCACTTCAAACAGAGTATTCACTCTGGACACGTGACATTGAAGAAGACATTCTGCCCACGGTAAAAGAACTGGATATTGGACTGGTGCCATACTCGCCATTAGGTCGGGGATTTTTGACCGGTAAGTACCTTAAAAACAGTGATTTTGTCGATGGGGATTTCCGCAAGCACAACGACCGCTTCGTACAGTCCAACCTCGATCATAACGCTCAACTGCTGGAGGTTATTCGCCCTCTGGCGGAGAAATATCACTGCACCCCAGGACAGATAGCCATCGCCTGGCTGCTGGCTCAGTATGAGAAGTTAGTGCCAATTCCCGGTACCAAACATACAGATTATCTGGTCGAAAATGCGCAAGCGGCAGAGATTACCCTTGAAGATAAAGATATTGCGCTGCTGAATGGCATCCATCATCGCGTTGAAATTAAAGGCGGGCGCTACTCTGCGGAAGGAATGAAAGGCGTTAATGCCTGACGGATAAGCCAGACAGCAAAAATCCGTAATCTCTTAAAGATTACGGATTTTTTTATCCATTGATCAGTGCCTTGGTGCAAGCACCGTGTTTTCTTGGCGCTTAACTTTGGCAGGAATGGCCGCGACCAGCAGCACAGATAGCGCAATCGCCGTACCCGCAACGCTATATAGCATCGGAAGAGAATAGGCGGAAACTATCCATGCGCCCACCGATGCTCCAACACCAATTGCCGTATTGAAAAATGAAACGTAAACCGCTGAGGCAGGAAAAGCTTTATCCTCCGCCATACGTAATACCCAGGTCTGGAAGCCCACGAAGATTCCTGATATTGCCACACCCCAGATGATGATGGAGGCAAAGACTGCGGTGCCTGAGAGGGTAGAACCCGATAATCCAGTAAACAGCAGCACTGCACCAATTAGCAAGACTGAAATGGATACGGTGGGTTTGAGATATTTGTCGATCACCAGACCAGTAAGGAAGTTGCCAGCCAGTCCAGCAATACCGTAAACAAACAGCACCATCGGGATGATTGATTTACTTAAGGCCGCTTGTGTATTCAACCACGGCTCAATGTAGGTGAAGGCGGCAAAGTGCGCTGTTACGGCCAACAGCGTGGCAGAGTAAATTTTCCACAATGTAGAGGATTTAAATACGCTTTTCAGTGCAGCAAATCCAATCGAACTTTTGCTGTTAATTTGCGGAATCAGTACCGTGATACCTGTAAAAGCGATGACGCTAAATACTGCCATCGACCAGAATGCTTGTCTCCAGCCAAAGTGAATGCCAATAAAGTTTGAAATGGGGACACCGAATACGCTGGCAGCGGAAACGCCACCAAACACGATAGAGGTTGCAGCACCCACATATTTAGCAGGCACCATAGCAACCGCAGCCGCACCAATCATCGCCCAGAATGCGCCATGCGCTAACGCACCAATAATTCGCGCTGCAAGTAGCATTGAGTAAGTATTCACCGTGGCGGCGAGGACGTTAGAGAGAAATAGCACGACGGTTAACGTTAGCAAAAGGCGTTTTTTAGCGACATTGCCCAGAAATACCGAGGCAAAAAGCGCGCTTAGCGCGCCAACCCAGGCGTAAAGTGAAACGGTCATGCCTACTGCTGATTCGGAAGCGTTTAAACCTTCAGCGATCGGTGTTAATAAACCAACGGGCGCGAGTTCGGTCGTCACTATGGTAAAGGTGGAAAGTGCCAGGATAAATAGCGCAAGCCACGATCGTAATGTCATCGTTTGCGGAGTATTTTCAATAGTCATGTTTTACCTCGAAGTTATTTTAACAACGGTGATGGTTTTTAATATTTATGCAGAGATGAATGAGTTTTTTTTAAAAAACTGGGGGTGTTGGCGACGAGGTAAATTTATCAATTGACGAAATTGATGGAATTGTTAAATCTGTAATACAATTTAGGTATTGCCGCGACAGGATGGAATCTATGAGTACCGCAGTGCACCTTATCAGCAACAACCTGCCGAGTGTGAAGCAGCTACAGTGCTTTCTTGCGGTGGCCCATGAACTGAATTTTCGCCGGGCTGCTGAACGCCTGCTTATGACACAGCCCCCGCTTACCCGGCAAATTAAATGCCTTGAAGCCACCCTCGGCAAGCAGCTCTTCAGCCGAACGACACATGATGTCAGCCTGACCGAAGCTGGGCGGGCGTTGGTCGTGAAAGCGGAAAGCATTCTTTATGAACTCAATGCATTAAAATCAGGAACCCTGTTGAATGAAGGGAGCCTGCGAATTGGTCTCACCCGCACGCTGAATTTTGAGTTGATATCACCAATTAGCGATAAGCTGATCGAACTTGATGCCGTCAATGACATTGAGACGCCGAATCTGACTTCGTCTCAGCTACTACAGTGCTTATCTAAAAATACCCTTGATCTGGTGCTTACCGGCGAAAAGAGCCTCGACCATGAAGACACCGTGCGGTATCGCTGGGTGTGTCGAGAACCGCTGTTAGTAGCGATGCCTTCTGCCCATCCTGCCAGCCTGAAAGAGAAAGTGGCGCTGGAAGATGTCGCGGATTTACCGCTGTTCTGGTTTTCGCGCAGTGCGAATCCGCTGTTTTACGATAAGTGTGAAAATTACTTCTCCCGGCTGCGCTTTTCACTGAAAAGAGTGAAAGAGCCGGATGACTCGCTGGTCATGCTGAGCCACATCGCCAGGGGAAAAGGATTTGCACTGATGCCGCAGTCAAAATGTAAGTTTAATCAGGAAGGGCTGTGCTACCGCGCATTAACCGATGGCGAAGCGAATACCTTGAATATCGATATCTACTCCGCCACGCGCATTGATGAGCAGCGTCAGCTTATTCTGGAGGCTCAGGAACGGCTATGCAGCGGAGAACCGGACTGAATTCTCCTGCATCACTCAAAGATAAATGCCGCCGTTGTTTTACCGCCTGGCCAGCGTTATGCTGTGGCACAGGGTGATGGCGTTCCACCTTTCCCAACCGCCTGCTGATTCAGCGGCTGATGACGCCTGACATAATCCATAAACCTCACGTTGAGGCGGTGGAGTGTCAGGCACGTCCCGCCTCACGCCACCGCATACGTGTCTTACTTCGGAACTCACTCATGTTGAAGTCTTTACTGGCCGTAATGATTGGCGGCACCGCAGGCTGTACGCTGCGCTGGCTGCTGGCGATGCGTTTTAATGCACTGTTCCCCAATTTGCCGCCTGGCACGCTGATCGTTAACCTGGTTGGCGGATTTATCATTGGCGGTGCACTGGCGTGGTTTCTGCGTAACCCGCAGCTCGATCCCGCGTGGAAGCTGTTAATTACTACTGGCTTCTGCGGTGGGCTGACCACGTTCTCGACCTTCTCGGCAGAAATTATGGTGCTGTTGCAGGGCGGGAAATATCTGTGGGCGATGGCCAGTGTGATGACGCACGTGATCGGTTCGCTGCTGATGACGTTTGCCGGTTTTGCCCTGGTGAATTTACTGGGATAAGCGCAAGGGTGCGTGAGTAGCGCACCCTTTCATGGACTTAATCGCGCAGACACTGGGCGATAAATGTCGCCGCTCGCAGCGCGCCTTCCGGGGAAATGGTGTGTTCGGTCGAGCGTTCATAGGCCAGTTCAACCGGCAGACCGGCTGCCTGCAAACGCTGACAGGCGCTTTCACTCTCTTGCCACGGAATCACGCCATCGGCCTGGCCATGAATCAATAAAGCCGGGGTGTGCTGGCGTGGGGTAAGGGCATCATCGCATGCCAGACGCCCGGAAAACGCGACCACGCCCGCCAATGGATAACGGCCAGTTGCCAGTGCATCCAGCGCCATAATCGAGCCTTGCGAAAAGCCCACCAGAATCACCTTATCCCATGCCTCTGCCATGCCGTACTGCGCCATAATCTGCGTCAGCGTGGCATCAAACGCCTCACGTGCTGCCCGCACACGCTGTGGCCGGTTGTCACTGGTAACGCCCGTCAGGCTAAACCACTGATAGCCGCCAAAGCCGCCTTCAAACTCAAAGGGGGCATTGGGTGCGGCAAACTGCACATCCGGCAGCAAGGTAGCCCAGTGTTGCCCGAGCGGGGCGAGATCGGCCCCATTGCTGCCAACGCCGTGCAGAAAAATCACTAATGCTTTAGGCATGTCTGGTTTCCTGTAATCCATATTCACTCATGTCCGGCCCGACAGGCACGATACCGTTCGGGTTGAGCGCTTTAATCGAGTAGTAGCCCTGCTTGATATGGTCGATATTGACCGTTTCACGCACGCCAGAAACCGCCAGCATACTCTTCAGATAGCGGCTCAGTCGCGGATAGTCATGCAGGCGGCGCAAATTACACTTAAACAGGCCGTGATAGGCCACGTCAAAACGTACCAGCGTGACAAACAGGCGGATATCCGTCTCGGTCAGATGTTCGCCGAACAGGAAGGTGCGGCCATCACTCAACCTTGCCTCCAGATCATCCAGCTCGCTAAACACCTCGGTAAATGCCTGCTGATAACTTTGCTGCGTGGTGGCGAATCCGGTGCGGTAAACGCCATTATTCAGGCGCGGATAGATCCGATCATTGAGTGCATCGATCTCCTGCTGCAATGCGGCGGGATACAGATCATAGCGATCGTCCGCCAGCGTGCCAAAGCCGCTGTTCAGCATACGCAGGATATCCGCTGACTCATTGTTCACGATGGTATTCAGCTTTTTATCCCACAGTACCGGCACCGTGGCGCGTCCGGTAAAATCTGCGGCGGCGCGGGTATACAGCTCATGGAGATAGCGTGCGCCGTTTAGCGTATCGCGATTCGCACCAGGATAATCACCAAAGCCCCAGCCTTGCTCACCCAACTGGGGCTCCACGACGGAAACGCTGATGACCGACTGCAGCCCTTTCAGGTTACGGGCGATCAGCGTGCGCGAGGCCCACGGGCAGATTAACGCTACGTACAGATGGTAGCGATTGGGCTCTGCGGCAAATTCAGTGCTGCCGTCGTGACTTATCCAGTGACGAAAACTGGAGGTCTGGCGGACGAAGCCACCCTGTTTATCTGTTGCCTGTACCGGGTGCCACTCTGCACTCCACTGACCGTTTACCAACATCACTTTAGCTCCTGTGTCTTTACTGCACACAGCTTAGCCTGCTGCCATAGCGGTGATAATCCGGGCAAAAAGGGAATAATTCCTTCCATAATGGAAGGAATGGCGTTAGTGAGCCGTGCTGGCAAAGTGGTGGGCGAGGAAATCAATCAACAGGCGGGTTTTGTGTGCCAGATGACGTGCCGAAGGATAGAGAGCGAACAGACCCAGCGGCGGTTCAGCCCAGGATTCTAGTATCAGCGTGATGTCGCCACGATGCAGGGCACTGGCGGCGATAAAGTCAGGCAACCGCGCGATGCCAAGGCCCGCAACAGCCGCCTGTAAGCAGGCTTCCGTATTGGAGAAGCGCAGTCGGCCTCGCACTGGCACATTCACCACTTCACCGCTACAGGAGACAAACGGCCAGTGCCACGGGTCACGAAAATTGGTATCCGTAATGCACTGATGATGCTCAAGCTGGTTCCAGTGCTGCGGCGTGCCAAACTGTTGCAGATAGTGGGGGGCGGCAGCCACACAGATGTGGATGTCGCTGAGTCGTCGAGCCACCAGGCTGCTGTCGCTCAGATTGCCAATGCGAATCGCCAGATCAAAGCCCTCATCCACAACGTTCGCGGGGCGATCGGAAAAGCTGACATCCAGCTCTATACGCGGATAGCGCCGGGCAAATTCCACCAGCACTGGGGAGAGCACCACGCTGCCAAAGGTGCCTGGCACGCTGATTTTCAGGCGTCCTACCGGGGATTGCGCGGTATCTCGCACTGAGGTATCCAGTGCATCGAAGGCCTCCAGCAAGGTTTTCACCCGCTCATAATAGGCCAGTCCCACTTCTGTGGGAGAAAGGGCGCGCGTGCTGCGTTTGAACAGTTGCACCCCGAGCTGCTGCTCAAGGCGGGAAACCAGTTTTGACGCCTGGCCGCTGCTGGTGCCCAGGCGTGTGGCGGCGGCGGCGAAACTGCCGAGTTCCAGCACCGCAACAAACATGCGATCGCAGTCGAGCCGATCCATCTATCCACCCCTCAGGCTAAAAAAACCGAGTATACGGTCAGGTTGCATTCAGTGCCACCGGGCTTCCCCCGCACCGCAAAACCTGTTTGACTGACAGCCAGTCCAGATTGAAGGAACCCCTGATGCCACTTCGCGCCTTGCACACTCTGACCGATATTGCGCCGGAAAACTGGGATCGGCTGCTGCCAGACGACCAGCCGTTTCTGCGCCATGCTTTTTTACTGTCGCTGGAAGAGAGCCACAGCGTGCGTCCGGAATCGGGCTGGCGCAGTGAACATCTGGTGTGGCAAGAGGCAGGGCAAATTACCGCCGCCATTCCCGGTTACCGTAAACACAACTCATCGGGCGAGTACGTCTTTGACCACGGCTGGGCAGATGCCTGCCAGCGCGCAGGCATTCGCTATTATCCCAAATGGCTTGGGGCGATCCCGTTCAGTCCGGTGGGTGGCGCACGACTGCTGGGAGATGCGATGGCTGCGCGGCAACTGCTTGCCGACCTGCCCGATTATCTGGCACAGCAGGGCTTGAGCGGTGCACATATCAATTTCACCGATGCCCCGGCAGACGCACTGTTAAGTGAGCAGCCACACTGGCTGGAACGGCTCGGCTGTCAGTATCACTGGCTCAATCACGGCTACGGGGATTTTCAGGATTTTCTCGCCACGCTGATGTCGCGTAAGCGCAAGCAGATGCGGAAAGAGCGTGAGCAGGTGGCAGAGAGTGGCTTCACCTTTGGCTGGTATCAGGGCGATGAGCTAACGGAAACGCAGTGGGATTTTATCTATACCTGTTATGCCAACACCTACGCGGTGCGCGGCCAGCGCCCCTATCTGACCCGGCATTTCTTTAGCCTGCTGGCGGCCAGAATGCCGGAGCAAATTCGGGTGGTGATCGCCTCACTGGGCGAACAGCCGGTGGCGATGGCCTTCTACCTGGTCGACAGCCACACCTTATATGGCCGCTACTGGGGATGCCTGGCGGAGTTTAACCACCTGCATTTTGAGACCTGTTTCTATCAGGGCATGGAGTATGCGATTGCGCATGGCCTGCAACGTTTTGATGCCGGCGCGCAGGGCGAGCATAAGCTGGTGCGCGGCTTTGAGCCGCAACTGACCCGTTCCTGGCATCAGTTGCAGCATCCGGGCCTGCGTGAAGCGGTGGCGCAGTTTCTTAACGAAGAACGGGCAGGGGTGCGGGCCTGGGCCGTTGAGGCACGCGAGTCCCTGCCATTTCGGCGCGGTGATTAATCAACGCCGACAAAACCTCCGGTCTGATGTTGCCACAGGCGGGCATACAGGCCGTTTTTCGCCAGCAGTTCGTGGTGGCTACCGATTTCAACAATCTGGCCCTTCTCTAACACAATCAGGCGATCCATTTTGGCGATGGTCGACAGGCGGTGAGCGATGGCAATCACCGTTTTGCCCTCCATCAACCCTTCCAGGCTCTCCTGAATCGCGGCCTCCACTTCAGAATCCAGCGCTGACGTGGCTTCATCCATAATCAGGATTGGAGCATCTTTCAGCAGCACCCGTGCAATGGCAATACGCTGGCGCTGCCCACCCGAGAGTTTTACACCGCGTTCGCCAACGTGTGCATCCAGCCCGGTTCGGCCCTGTGGGTCGGACAGCAGAGGAATAAACTCATCGGCGCGCGCGCGGTGAATTGCCTGTGCCAGCTCTTGCTCGGTCGCATCGGGGCGGCCATACAGCAGGTTATCGCGGATTGAACGGTGCAGCAGCGAGGTATCCTGCGTAATCATGCCAATCTGCCCGCGCAGGCTCTGCTGGCTGACTTGCGCGATATCCTGATCGTCGATCAAAATCTGGCCGCCGTTCAGGTCATACAGGCGCAGCAGGAGATTCACCAGCGTGGATTTACCCGCGCCAGAAGGGCCAATCAGGCCAATTTTCTCCCCAGGCTGAATCTGCAAATTGAGGTGATTAATCACCTGACGGCTACCGTTGTAGTCGAAACGGACATCGGCAAAGCGGATCTCACCGCGCGTAACCCGCAGCGTTTTGGCCTGCGGTACATCCTGTACGCTCAGCGGCTGAGCGATGGTGGTCAGGCCATCCTGCACGGTACCGATATTTTCGAAAATACCGTTCACCACCCACATCACCCAACCCGACATGTTGACCAGGCGAATCGCCAGACCGGTGGCCAGCGCAATCGCCCCTACGCTTATCAGCGACTGGCTCCACAGCCACAGTGCCAGGCCAGAGGTTGCCACCACCAGAATGCCGTTGAGGGTCGAGAGGGTGACATCCATACGGGTCACCATGCGGCCCGCCTGCTGTGTGGTGTCCGTTTGCTCCTGAATCGCCGCTCTGGCGTGCTGTTTTTCCAGATCGTTATGGGCAAACAGTTTCAGCGTGGTGATATTGGTGTAACCATCGACGATGGTGCCCATCAGCTTCGAACGTGCTTCGGAAGAGATCACCGAACGCGCTTTTACGCGCGGCACAAAGTAGCGCAGTGCGGCAATGTAAGTGAAGATCCACAGCAGCAGCGGAATCATCAGCCGCCAGTCGGCTTCGGCGAACAGAAACAGCGCCGTCAGGGCATAAATCAACACATGCCAGATGGCATCCACCAGCTGTACGGCGGAATCACGCAGGGAGTTACCGGTCTGCATAATGCGCTGGGCGATGCGCCCGGCGAAGTCATTCTGGAAAAAGTTAAGGCTCTGACGCAGCACGTAGTTGTGGTTCTGCCAGCGGATCATACTGGTCATGCCGGGGTTAATGGTCTGATGCACCAGCACATCGTGCAGCGCGATAAAAATGGGCCGCAGGATCATGGCGACAAACCCCATCCACAGCAGGACCGGCCAGTTATCGCGGAACAGCGTGGCAGGGGTAGAGTGGTTAACCAGGTCGATAATCCGGCTGAGGTAGCTAAACAGCGCGACCTCAATCAGCGCACCCACCAGCCCCACCACTAGTAAGATAGCGAAGCTTGGCCACACCTGGCGCAGGTAGTAGAGATAAAATGCGCCGACTTTGGTCGGCGGCGCATCGGTGGGTGCATCCTGGAAGATATTGATAAAACGTTCAAAACGGCGATACAACATAGTCACTTTTTCTCCGTCCGGTGAAGAGAACAGCTTAGCAAATACTCGCCGGGTTTCTGACGTAACCTTGTGTCGATGCGTGTGATCGGCGCGCTTGAACGTAGATTTCCTACTTCGCTCGTTCTACATAGCTTTGCATATTTTCTTTGGTCACCAGCTCAAACGGGATCCAGCGGTGAGTATCGCGTTTTTCGCCTTTCACCAGCAGCCGCGCCTCTTCGACCGCCGCTTTACCCTGACCGACCGCATCCTGGAACACCGTGACGGCAATAGCACCGTTTGCCAGCGCTTTCAGGCCATCGGGCGTGGCATCAATGCCGCCGACCAGAATCGGATCTTTGACTTTGCTCTGGCGAATAGCCATGGCGGCACCGATCGCCATTTCGTCATTGTTGGCCGCAACGATATTGATGCTTTCGCCGTTGGTGAGCCATTTCAGCATCAGGTTCATCCCTTCGTCACGGGCATAGTTAGCGGTCTCTTTCAGGACCACTTTCATGTTCGGGTATTTTTTCACCACGTCTTCAACGTCTTTGGTGCGCTGTTTCGCACCGGAATCTGACAGGTTACCAATCATGATCGCGACGTTGCCTTTGTAGCCCGCCATTTTTGCCAGCGCTTCCATCTGCAACGTACCGGATTCGCGCTCGTCAGACCCGACAAACACCACGCCCGCAGGCAAGGTTTTATCGCCCGGTGCACGGTTCACATACACCAGCGGAATTTTGGCCTGCTGCGCCATTTTAGTCAGCACGGGGGTGCTGGCTGAGTCGACCGGATCGACAATAATCGCGTCGACGCCGTTATTGATAAAATTTTGCACCTGATCGGTCTGTTTACCGGAATCGCCGTTGGCATCTTCGAACTGTGCCTCAACGCCCTGTGCTTTAGCCTCTTTCTCCATCGATTGACGGATGATGGTCAAAAAGTTCTGGTTGAAGTAGGCCATTGACACGCCAATTTTCTCTGCCAGCGCCGGAGCAGACATTCCCAGCAGGCACAGCAATACTAATGCAGATCTCTTCATCGCAAGCTCCCCGGTACTGATGTTTGGAATTTAATTTCCATTTTGATTTTAAATGGATCATTGAAACCATTTAGAGCGTACGGGGCAGCTAAAAATTGCACAACGGCGAGATAGCGGCTTTGCTAACAAGCTCACAACCTGTTTGCTTATCTGCATGAAATCGCTTTGCTTATCTGCGCTGGCGCACAGTTTTCTCCCGGCCAAGACTTTTCTTGCTACTGAAATAAATTCACACAACATCCGGTATACTGCGGAAAATGTCTGATGAGGTGTGGGAAGTTATGGAACGTTTTACCGAGAACCTGATGTATGCATCACGCTGGCTGCTGGCCCCGGTCTATCTTGGCCTCTCTTTGGGCCTGCTGGCGCTGACCATCAAGTTTTTCCAGGAGTTGTATCATCTGCTGCCGGAGATTTTCAGCGTCAGCGAAAATGACCTGATCCTGCTGCTGCTGTCGCTGGTCGATATGACGCTGGTAGGCGGACTGTTGGTGATGGTGATGCTCTCTGGCTACGAGAACTTTGTTTCGAAGCTGGATATCGATGAACACAAAGAGAAGCTCAGCTGGCTGGGCAAAATGGACTCCGGCTCACTGAAAAATAAAGTGGCGGCTTCCATCGTGGCCATCTCCTCTATTCACCTGCTGCGGGTGTTCATGGAAGCACGCAGCGTCGAGAACGACAAACTGATGTGGTATGTGATTATCCACCTGACGTTTGTCCTGTCGGCGTTTGTCATGGGCTACCTTGACCGCATGTCTCGCTACGATAAAAGCCACTGATTAGCGCTGGCTGGCCGGACGCGCGCCAGCTAACTGCGGCATCTCTTCACGCACCATCGCGAAGAAGTGCCGCAGCCGCGCCGGATAGTAGCTGGCCCAGGGATAGGTCAGCCACACGGGCAGCGGGGGAGCCTGCCATTCGGGCACCAGCTGCACCAGAGCACCCTGCGCAATATCTTCCTGCACCACCCAGGCGGGCATCACCGCCGCACCCATTCCCGCCAGTGCTGCCCGACGCACGGCATACAGGCTATCGCTGCTGAGACGTGGAGCGATGGCGATATTCAGCGTTTCCCCGTCAGTTTGCCGCTGCAAGGCGATCTCTTTGGTGTAAAAACTGGTCAGTGCCAGCCACGGCAGGTCGGAGATGTGCTGGATGTTATTCATGGATGGATAGCGCGCCAGTAAAGCGGGTGCGGCGACCACAATGCGCGGGACTTCGGCCAGCAAAATGGTGACCAGCGAGGTATCCGTTGGCGTACCGACCTGAATCGCACAGTCGATATTTTCTGCGATAAAATCCGGGGTGCGATCGTTCAGCATCCACTCCACATTCAGGCGTGGATAGCGCTCCATCCATGACAGCAGCGGCGCAATCATCTGGTCCTGACCAAAAGCATGCGGCGCCCTGACGCGCAGTGTGCCAATCGGGTCGTCACTGGCACCGGTCAGTTCATCTTCCAGCGCGTGCCAGGTGGCTAGCAGCTGCCGGGCCTGCGCATAGCAGCGCTCACCATCATCGGTCAGCTTTAGCGCGTGGGTGGTACGCAGGATGAGCTTCAGGCCAAGGCGCTGTTCCAGCGTCTGCAGGCGGCGACTAATGGTCGGCTGCGTGGTTTCCAACTGTGCCGCAGCCGCAGACAGGCTGCCGCTCTCTACGATGCGGATAAAGGTCTGCATCAGTTCGATGCGATCAGAGGTGGCTGTGGTTTTGCTCATACGTTTCACGTATATCCGTTTTGCTTTTTATCACTCTACCACGTATAGCTCGAACAGGGTTTAATAGCCGCATTGACCCCCTGGAGATAACAACCATGTCCGCGATTAACAGCATATCTGCTGCATCGACAGAAAAATTACCTGGCCCGCTGGTGTTCACCCTGGCCGCTGGCGCGGGTGTCTCCGTCGCCTCTATTTATTACAGCCAGCCGATGCTGGATATCATCAGCAAGCAGTTCCACGCCAGCATTGGTGGCGTCGGTATGATACCGATGCTGACCCAGGCAGGTTATGCACTCGGGATTCTGTTACTTGCCCCGCTGGGCGATCGCCACGATCGCCGTCAGATCATCCTGATCAAAGGCTTGCTGCTGGTTGCCGCCTTGCTGCTGTGTGGTTTCTCTGGCGGTCTGAATGCGATGTTAATTGCCAGCTTTGTGACCGGGCTGACCGCCACGGTAGCACAGGATATCGTGCCCGCTTCTGCTGCCCTCGCACCGGAGCGTAGCCGGGGCAAAACGGTAGGAACCGTCATGACCGGGCTGCTGGTGGGTATCTTGCTTTCCCGCGTAGTCAGCGGTTTCATGGCCGAATATTTTGGCTGGCGCAGCATGTACTACCTTGCAGCAGCGATGGTGCTGATGATCAGTATTGCGCTGTGGCGTGCGCTGCCACGCTTCCAACCGGGCACTAATGTCAGCTATCCGCGCTTGCTGCTCTCTCTGGCTCACCTGTGGCAGCACCACCAGACGCTGCGCCGTGCGGCACTGGCGCAAGGCTTGCTCTCCGTAGCGTTCAGCGCCTTCTGGTCAACGCTGGCGCTGATGCTAAGCGAACGCTTCCATCTGGATAGCGCCGTAGCAGGGGCATTTGGTCTGGCAGGTGCAGCGGGTGCACTGGCTGCACCGCTGGCAGGTAGCTTTGCTGACCGTATTGGCCCAGCACGAGTGACGCAGGTTGGCGCGGGCCTGGTGACGGTGTCGTTTGGACTGATGTTCCTGCTGCCGCTGTTGCCACTGCCCGCGCAGCTGGGGCTGATTATCCTCAGCACCATCGGCTTTGACCTCGGTGTTCAGACCTCGCTGGTTGCTCACCAGAGCCTGGTGTACAGCCTTGCACCGGAAGCACGCAGCCGCCTGAATGCACTGCTGTTCACGGTGGTCTTTATTGGTATGGCGGCAGGTGCGGCGCTGGGCAGCGCAGCGTTGGCCCACTTCGGCTGGACTGGCGTAGTGACGCTGGCCACGGTAGCGGGTGCGGCAAGTTTGATTGTCCGCCTGTGCAGCAGCCACCTGAAAAACTGATCGCCGATAGAAACGCAATCCTGTGCCAGGCTTAAACATCATCTTCAGCGATTGTGGGAATATGATGGACTTTCTGGCCTGGACTGCAGCAACTGGCGCTTTACTGCTCTTAATGTCACTGGCTTCAGGGTGGATTCACCGTGGACCAGTGACGTCATTTGGACTCTATCTGCTGGCCGGTATCCTCTGTGGCCCGTGGATGCTTGACCTGCTGCACCTCGATATTATCTCCCATGCCACTCTGGCACTGCACATCACCGAAATCACGATGGCGGCCTCGTTATTTATCACGGGCCTTAAGCTACGCCTGCCGCTGCGCGCGCACAGTTGGCGCATAGGGTTGAGGTTAGCCTTCCCTGCGATGCTGCTAACGGTAGCCGGGATGGCGCTGTTGATGCATTGGCTAACCGGATTCTCCTGGCCGTTGTGTCTGGCGTTTGGCGCGATTGTCGCCCCGACCGATCCGGTGTTAGCCAGCCTGATTTCCGTGAATGATGCTCGCGATGACGATGCGCTGCGCGTTGCCCTCTCCAGCGAAGCAGGCATGAACGACGGCTCTGCGCTACCGCTGCTCATGCTGGCAGTATTGCTGCTCAATTATGACAATACCAACCTGGCTGCGGTGGGCAGTTGGTTTGGCGTCGATGTCCTTTGGGCGATTGGCGGCGGCCTCCTCCTGGGCTATGCCTTAGGCCGGTTGATTGGCCTGTTAGCCACGCATCTGCGCAGCGCACATGAGGATACTGCGCCGAATGATTTTCTCGCCCTGGCGCTGATCGCCCTGAGCTATGCGATTGCACAGTCGCTGGATGCTTCCGGTTTCCTCGCCACTTTCGCCGCTGGCGTCGGGTTACGACGGGCTGAGTTGCAGGTGGTGCGGCGTTATCCGCCGCAAGATCTGCCTGAAGAGCAGCGAGTGATGCCTGCGGAAACGTTGGTGAATCCCAACCAGCGTTTAGAACACGGCGGCAGCGGCATGGTGAAATCCGTGGGTCTGGTGGTCGGCGATGCTCTGTCGTTTGGTGACACCATTGAACGCCTGCTGGCTGCCGCGATGATGGTGGTGCTTGGCGTGACGCTGGCGCAGCACTGGAACGTCACCGGCATTCTGTTGGGTCTGTTGTTATTTGCCATCGTGCGCCCGCTGGCGGTGTGGCTAACGACCCTGGGGTGCGGCATTCCTCTGGACCAACGGCTGTTGATTGGGTGGTTGGGGATTCGCGGCATTGGCAGTATCAACTACATTGCCTGGGCGTGGGTGCACGGCATGGTGGGAAACCAGGCGCAGGTGGTAATCGATATGGCCCTGACGTTGGTAGTTTGCAGCATTGTGGTGCATGGTGTGACGGTTACGCCACTCCTTAACTGGCGTGCTGCACGCCAACGCAATCAGATTTAAAATAGGCTCCGTACATTTCTGCACAACAGGAGAACAAAATGAAATTTAGCGTAGTGATCGTGTCGGGTATGCTGCTTTCAGCAGGGGCTTGGGCAGCTGACGACGGCGAAGAGAGCGTATACGCCAGCCAGCTGTGTCACATTGTGCACAGCGAAAAAACCACGCAAACCGCAGAGAGCTATGTGGCGAAAATCAAAAGTGGAATTGCAGGCAGTCAGTCATCTTCAGCACTGCAACAACCTGTTTTTGATGAAGAAAAAGCCAGCGAAGTTGCGGCTGCCTGGTTACAGCTGGATGACGCAGAGCGCAGTAAGCTGCGCGTCAACGAACAGCAATGTACCCAGTCGGTTATGACACAGTTTCAGCAGGAAGATTAACGCCACGCAGGCTGAGTAAAATTTCTGCAAACTGTCACATAAATACGCTGGATTTCGCCTGACAATTGCGCACATAATCTGCGCCGTCTGGCACAGGACCTGCATGACAATAAGACCCAGCCATTAAAAGGCTGGCATGACCTTTTGATTGATAAATGCAGGTTCTATGATTACGCGTCGTCACTTTTTACTCGGCTCTGGAGTCGTGCTGTTTTCGATGACAGCGGGCAAGCTATTTGCCCGGGATGACATTATTCCCCTCTGGCCAGATGATCCGCCCGGAGGGGGAGGCCCGTCTGGTCCGATCAAAATCAGCCGTAACGGCTCGTGGACCAATATCGTCAGCCCCTCAATTCAACGTTTCCGACCTGAGCACCCGAATGGTGAAGCCGTATTGATCGCCGCAGGCGGTGGCTACCGTCAAATTGGCATGGGGCGTGAAGCCTGGCCGGTGGCAAGCTGGCTCAATGCCAATGGCTATACCGCCTATGTGCTGAGCTACCGTTTACCTCATGAGCAGTGGCAAGCGGGGCACCTGGCTCCGCTCCAGGACGCCCAACGCGCGATTCGGCTGGTGCGCTCTTTTGAGCGAAAAGTTCATGTGCTGGGGTTTTCTGCAGGTGGGCATTTGCTGGGAATGGCCGCTGGTCGCCCGGATTTTTCCTCTTATCCACGCCAGGATGCACTCGATGATATTACGCCGACGGTGGACAGCGCCGGTTTAATTTACCCGGTGATTACTCTCGAGGCACCGTATCAGCACACTTCAACCCACCTGATCCTGGTGGGTAAAGACGCGACGGCCAGTGATGAAGCCCGTTGGTCCGTGCAAAATTATGTCACTGGCCACTATCCGCCGACCTTTCTCGCACAGGCTGAAGATGACCATACCTCTAACCCCTATAACACTGAACTCATGCGTGATGTCTGCCGCCGTAATCACGTGCCGGTTGAGCTGATTCAAATTAGCCAGGGTGGGCATGGGTTTGGACTGGGTAAAGCGGGGACGCCAGCGGCACTGTGGGATCAGGCCTATGTGCGCTGGCTGGATAATCTGGGTTAGCCCACTTAATTCAGCACGAAGTTGCTGTCGGGCAGAGCGGGGGCGGGCAGCGGCAGATCGTCGTTCATATCCCGCAAGTTGCGTTCAATGGTGACACACATCGCGTTGAGCGGCAGGTGGTTAGGTTCTTCACCAAACGGCGCTTCCAGCTCAGCCGCCAGTGACTCCAGCGACAGAAAAGTATAGGAAATAAATACCGAGACCAGCGGTGTCATAAAATGCAGGTCGGCGGCCAGCGCAAACGGCAGCAGGCTACAGAACAGGTAAACGGTGCGATGCAAAATCAGCGTATAGGCAAACGGAATCGGTGTACCGGCAATACGCTCACAGCCGGTCATGATTGCGGAAAGCTGATTTAGATTGGCGTCCACGCTTTGCCATAAAATATCGCTGATTGCGCCTTTGCTGCGCAGTTCGCCCAGCCAGGTTCCCATACACAGCAGCAGCCGGTTGGTGGGCAGCGGGCTGTTCATCACCTCATTGCGCCAGCGTTCTGGTACTAATCTCAGCAGATCTTCCCGGCCACTGGTCTCACGTAACTGATGTTTCAGACTCCAGCTGAAAGCCATTTGCAGCGCCGCAAACTCACGTGCAGCCTGTTCCTGTTGCGGCAGAATGCTCTTGATCTGGCGTAACAGCGAGCGGTGGGTGATCACCAACGACCCCCAGAGTAAGCGGGCTTCAATAAAACGCGCATAGCTGGCGTTATTGCGAAAGCCAAGAAAGATAGCAATCGAAACACCAAGCAGGCTAAAAGGCGCAATGGTCAGGCGGAAGCCAAAACCCTGATACCACTGGTAGGTCAGAATTGCGATCACCGACATTGCCAGATTAAGCCCAAGGCGAAACAGAATGTGCGGCAGTACTGAACCATGCCAGCCAAGCAGCCGACGGAACCAGTGCTGTTGCGGACGGATAATCATAAGTTGAGAGGGCGTGTAAGCAATTGATAACGACTAGCCTACGCGCAACATCACAGAAAATCGACTGGTAACGTGTTACGGGGTAAGGAGGGTAGCCGTAGCTACCCTGGAAGGTTAAAAGCGAAACGGACTGAAGCTCATCAGGTTTTTAAACATCGACATCATGCTCTCCATCATTGTGCTCATCATCTTGCCCATCTGGGAGAGCAGGCCTGACTGATTATTGCCGCCGAAGCTATTATCGCTACCAAAACCATTACCGTTACCAAAGCCGTTACCGCCGCTGAAACCATTACCATTACCAATGCCCCAGCCAGGCATGGCTGCCATCTCGCAACCCGGCCTGGTTTGGCTAAAATCCAGCGCGCCTATGCCTGAAGGCGTCTTTTTAGCCACTTCGTACAGGCTCTGTTGAGTGGCCTGGCCATCGCGGCTTTGCCACCAGTGGGTTTTATCCGCTTTCGCAAAATATTCGGGATTATTGAGCAGTGTTTGTGCCGCCTCGCGATCTTTTTGCTGGCTGTAAGTGCCGCCGGTGCCATTGGCAATATTGCTGAGCTCTTTCATATCGAGCCAGCCGCTTTTGTCCTGGTCGAAAGTTTTGAAGTTGTTGTGTATGTGATACAGGGCGCTTTGTACGTCCATCTGAAACTCCTTAGGAAAAGGGAAGCCGCCTGGAAGTCAGGCAATGAGATGGGTGTACTGAAAATAGAAAAAGTTCATTAAAAACGGCCACTTAACAGTGGCCGATAGAGAGGGATGATTAACGGGTTGGATGGTTCACTTCAACCGGACGCAGGTCAAACAGCAAGACTTCGGCCTGTTCGCCTTCGCTAAAGGTCAGGCTGCTTTCGTTACGAACGCGTGCGCCATCACCGGCTTTAAATTCAATACCGTTCACTTTGATGCTGCCACGGGCCACATGAATGTAAGCATAGCGGTCAGCATCCAGCGCGAAAGTCTGCTGCTCATCACCGTCGAACAGTCCGCTGTAGATGCGGATGTCCTGACGCACGCTCAGCGATCCTTCTTGCGCTTCCGGCGAGATAATCAGACGCAGATGGCCCTGTTTTTCTGCCGCAGGCACGGAGATTTGCTGGTAGCGCGGTGGCGTATTGTTCTCTTCCGGCACAATCCAGATCTGCAGGAAGTGCACTCCATCCTGTTTGGAGTGGTTAAATTCGCTGTGTGTGACACCAGAACCTGCGCTCATGAGCTGAACATCGCCAGGGACGATGACCGATCCGGTGCCCATTGAGTCTTTATGCTCTAACGCACCTTCCAGCACATAGGAGATGATCTCCATGTTGCGGTGCGGGTGAGCACCAAAACCACGTGAAGGCGCGACACGGTCGTCGTTAATCACCAACAGGTCAGAGAAGCCAACCTGCTCTGGGTCCCAGTAGCTGGCGAAAGAGAAGGTATGGCGTGAATTCAGCCAGCCGTGATCACCAACACCGCGTTGTTCTGACAATCTTTGCTCGATCATGATGTGCTCCTGGGTTAGTAGGGGGGAAGGCGTTTGCGCTTCCGATGTGATGAATTATACGTAAACGAATTTGTTCAACAATCGGCTGCAATGGCAATCACTGTCACGATTTAGTTGACTATCTGGCTGACGGTATCGGGAAGGAAAACACCACTCAACGGAGTGGTGTTCAGGGCAGGTTTAAGGCTTCCAGCCTAAGCCCGGTGCAATGCGGGTAATAAAATCAGTGAGGATCTGGCGATACTCACTGACGGTAAATTCATAAGGCAGTTCCAGCCGGAGTTCATCAACCTGACGCAGAACGGGATCTTGCAGCAGGCGTGCCAGTATCTCTTCACTACTGCCGACAATATCGCGCGAGAACAGGGTGCGTCTTGGCCCTTGTGGTGTCAGCGTGCGTTCATAACGGCTGGCGGCAAAATCCCGGTAGCGCTGGCGGGTGGTCGCAGAGGCGCTGTCGGTCGGGATAATCACGCGGCCTGCGGCAATGCGCGGCTTACGCGTCGTTCCCGCAGGCAGATGCGCCTGAAAATGCGCTAGCTGTGTCAATTGAGCCTGATAATAGTCATCGGTATCTTCCCCGGAGGTCAGGTTGCCAATCAGCAGGTTGAACTGGTTTTCCGCCGCCCATTGCACCGAGCGCAACGAGCCGCCGCCGTACCACAGGCGGTTAGCGAGATCCGGTGAAGGGGGCTGCACGCGCGGGCGCTGGCGATTGCCGGGAGAGACAATATAGGTCTCCTCATCCCCGAAGTAGCGACCGCTGAGGTTTTCACGCAGTGCCAGCACGCGATCGTAAGAGAAATCCTGCTGTTCCCACTCGCCGTGGAAGACGGAATGGCCCACCAGCTCCACATGATTAGGTTTCCCGGCGCTCAGGCCCACGTTGAGTCGGCCGGACGAGAGCACATCCACCGTCAGCAAATCTTCTGCCAGGCGGAAGGGACTCTCCAGACCCATCTGGATCACGGCGGTGCCCAGCTCAATTTTGCGGGTGCGCTGGGTGGCCGCCGCAAGAAAAGTGCTGGCAGAAGAGACGCCATGTTCAAGATGGCGCTGGCGCACCCATGCTCCGTTGTAGCCTAGCTCTTCACCATAGGTAAAAAGCTGCAACGTCTCTTCCAGGCCGCTCAGTGGGTGATGATCGGGGTAGTTTCCAGGGGTAAGAAAGGCGATATGGGAGATCGCCACAGGGGATTGCGCACTGCCAGACATAGTTCATTCTCCGGGTAGGAACCGTGGTTGCATGAATTATGTCGTGGCAGCGCGATCGCATTAAATGCCGATTACAGCACTGATTATGCGCGGCTCAGATTAGCTTTTTTTCCGCGCCGCAACGGCCTGTAAAATGCGCGGTTGGAGTAAGCGGGCGACAGCAGCAAACACCGGAACCACCACCGAATTACCAAACTGGCGATAGGCCTGCGTATCTGATACCGGAATGCGGAACTGTTTCTCGCCAGGTTGTTCAAAGCCCATCAGTCGTGCACATTCGCGCGGCGTCAGGCGGCGCGGACGGTTCAGCTGATTGGCTGCATCCTGGAAGTTCTCTTCCCCTACAGCACGATCCCAGCCGCGATCGACCAGAATTTCCGAACCATCTTTGTGGTAACGTGCCGACAGGGTGCGTGTCACCGTGTTGGCATCCTGCGGGTTCACCAGACCGAAACCGAAGCCATTACCGCGCGCTGCATGTTTTTTCGCATAACGGTAGAGATAGTCCCACAGCTTTTCGCTCAGGATATAGCGGGGATCGACTTCTGCATCCAGCAGGTCGCCAAAAGCCGGGCGCTGGGCAGGATAATGCTGCTGGACATCGCGCAGGCTAAAGCCCTGATGCAGATTCAGGTCACGACGGAAACCGACCAGCACGATACGCTCACGGTGCTGTGGCAGGAAATGACGGCCATCAACAATGCGCGGATCGTCTTTACCGGCGTCGGCGTCGGCCACTTCGTAACCCAGCTCGTCGAGGGTTTCCATGATGATGCGGAAGGTGTTGCCTTTGTCGTGGCTCTTGAGGTTCTTCACGTTCTCCAGCACAAAAATGGCCGGACGCTTAGCGGTAATGATACGGGCAACGTCAAAGAACAGTGTGCCCTGGGCTTCACACTCAAAACCATGTGCGCGCCCCAGCGCATTTTTTTTACTCACACCCGCCAGGCTAAAGGGCTGGCACGGGAAGCCCGCCAGCAATACATCGTGATCGGGAATCTGACTATTGATGTGTTGATAGGCCTGCTGTTCACTCACGTCCGTCTGGTCGCTAAGCGTCACCTGGCGGATATCGGTGTTGAACTGGTGATGTTCCGGGTCGTGATACCAGTTAGCTTTATAGGTGCGCACCGCCTCTTTATTCCACTCGCTGGTGAAGACACATTGGCCGCCAATGGCATCAAAGCCACGGCGAATACCGCCGATCCCGGCGAACAGGTCGATAAAACGGAAAGCATAATCAGGGTGATGTGCAGGGGGCTGTGGCAGCATCTGCTCTAACAGACGCACTTCAGATGAGGTCAGCGCTTTGGTGGCACATTTGCCGTTAATCCAGCGGTTAAGCGACTCTCTGCTCCATTCGCGTTCATCCACCTGACGCAGCAGTTCTGCCACGGCTTTTTGACCATAAATAGCAACCACTTGCTCAATCAGGTGTTTATCTGCGGTTTGTCGTTGTTGTTTTTCACTTTCTGCTTGTGCCTGCAGTGACTGCGCCAGGGTGGCAAAATCCGTCATACGATCTCCTCGGTCTAAGGGGTGCGAATGTATCACTCATTTGACCCAGAGGAAACGCCAGGGGTGTGAACGGGTACACAGTGTTGATGAAAGGATTGTGGCCGGTTTGACAACCGGACAGGGAAATAATCTCCCCTGGAGAACAGTAAAAAGTCAGGAAAAAAAAGAATCAACTCATTCCCAATTGTCGTTTGGAAGTTTATTTACTCTTACAGATACTCAATAACGCTCAAGGATAAATATAAATAATTATCAGGAAGATAAGAAAATATTATTGCAAACCAACTTGATGATTTCTTTCTCTCCGACATTATGGCGATAATTATTACTCTCACCTGTTACCTGTATTGCCAGAGAAAGCCAGACATCATCACAACCACGCAGGAACTCCTATGAATCAGACAGATAATAATGCTTCATCCCTCGGGAATGGTTTGTCCAGCAGGCAAGTGGCTATGATTTCTATTGCAGGAATTATCGGTGCAGGGCTGTTTGTTGGTTCTTCCAGTGCCATTGCGATGGCGGGGCCAGCCATACTCATTTCTTATGCAATTACCGGATTAATGGTATTAGTGATAATGCGAATGCTGGGTGAGATGGCGGTATTACACCCGGACTCGGGATCATTTTCAACTTATGCGACCAAAGCGATTGGTCCCTGGGCAGGATTTACCATCGGCTGGCTATATTGGTGGTTCTGGGTACTTATTATTCCAGTGGAAGCTATTGCGGGCGCTAATATCCTGAATGCCGCCGTGCCTGAAATTCCAGCATGGCTATTTACCGTTGCCATTATGGTGCTGTTAACCATCACCAATTTGTTTAATGTGAAAAACTTTGGTGAATTTGAGTTCTGGTTCTCTATTGTAAAAGTTGCGGCAATTATTGCCTTTATTGTGATTGGTATTGTGGCGATAACTGGCCATTTACCCACTTCCAATATCAGTGGTGTTTCACGCCTGTGGGATCATGGCGGCTTTATGCCACATGGCTTCGGTGCAGTCCTCTCCGGTGTGTTGATTACCATTTTCTCCTTCTTTGGCGCGGAGATTGTCACTATTGCCGCAGCGGAGTCAGATAATCCAGCAGAGCAGATTCGGCGTTCCAATGGTCTGGTGGTCTACCGTATCGCGTTGTTCTATATCCTCTCGATTTTCCTCGTTGTCTCACTGGTAGGCTGGAATGACGCGGGCCTGAAGACACAGGGCACCTTCCAGTATGCGCTCTCTCAGCTGAATATTCCGGGCGCGAAATTGATGGTGGATATCGTGGTCTTTGTCGCGGTCTGTAGCTGCATGAACTCGGGACTTTATACGGCTTCACGTATGCTTTACTCCCTTGGAACGCGTGGTGATGCGCCAGCCAGAATGTGCCGTGTCTCTAAAGGAAACGTTCCACGCATTGCTGTGCTGAGCTCTACGCTGGCCGGATTTGTCGGTTGCTTCGCCAACTACGCGTTCCCTGGCAAAGTGTTCGACTTCCTGCTCTCTACCACGGGCGCAATCGCGCTGATCGTTTATCTGGTGGTGGCGATTTCCCAGCTGCGTATGCGTTTCGCCTTACAGCGGCAGGGCATTGAGCCGGAGTTCCGCATGTGGCTGTTCCCGTGGCTGACGCTGGCAACGATTGCGGTGATTGTGGCGGTATTGGGCTATATGTTCGTGTCTGAGCAGTATCGTTATGAGACGCTAATGACGGCCGCAGTCACGCTAATTATGCTGGGATGTGGGCTGTATACCACCCGTGGACGCAAGGCTGATCTGGTGGGGACTGCGCAGAGTCATCTTCGTAAACCGGCGTATCAGACAACGAAATAAACTGTTGCCCGTGCGGTGTTTACCGCCGCACGGACATAACAATGATCAGGCAAATACCCGCAAAATCTGCCCCGAGTGATACAGGGTAAAACCATTTTCAAACACCGCCGAGCGTAACGTCGTATTACTTACCGGCGAATACTGCAACAGCGGCAGCGGCAGGCAATCTTCACTGCCGGTAGCCAGATAGTGTGCAAAACCTTTCCCCACCGCCGTTCCCGTGGTGACACCCCGGCCATTGTAACCACTCACCGCTAACATGCCCGGCAGGGGCTCAAAAATACGAAAGGTGTGGGTTGGGGTAAAGCCAATGGTGCCGGTCCAGTTGCATTCCCACTTCACGTTACGCAGGAATGGAAAGTAGAAGCGCAGTTGGCTATTGACCCAGCCGCGAATCCAGGCGAGCGGTTTACGGGAAGCGGAGCCCATCGTGCCGAACAGTAACCGATCATGCACATCCTTACGAATACTGCTCAGCACCGTTTTGGTGTCCCAGGAGCCCTGGCGTTCAGGGAAAATGATCTGCGCATCGCTCTGGCTAAGGGGTTCTGACGCCACCTGAAAATAGTAGGCTTTAAAAAAGTGGGCTTTAATACAGTTCCAGTCATCCTCGGTATAGGCATTGGTCGCTAAAACTACGCGGTCGGCTTTAACCTCGCCACGGGCTGTCTGTACTCGCCAGCCAGACCCGTTGCGGCTCAAGCCAGTGACTCCACTTTGCGTGAAAATACGTGCACCCGCGGCGGCGGCTGCACGTGCCAGCCCACGAGTGTAAGCGGTGGGGTTCAGCGTACCTGCCCGTTTGTCCAGCAGCGCAGCGGGGACGCTGGCACTGCCCACCAGTTGCTGTGCCTGAAACTGATTCAGCAACTCAACGGGCGCGCCACGGCTGCTCAACTGCTGAAAACGGCGGGTCAGATCTTTCACCCCCGTGGCGTTGTGTGCAAGGTGTAAGGTGCCACTGCGTGTGGCATCACAGCGGATACCATGGCGGTCGATCAGGGAAAAGACCAGGGCTGGTGCCTCGCCCATCATGCGGGTTACCCGTTCGCCGTTCTCGTTGCCGAGCACCTCGCGAATATCATCCGGTGGGATCCACGCTCCCGCGTTAACCAGACCGACATTACGCCCGGAGCCACCCTGTGCAATCTCACCTGCTTCCAGTAGGGTGACCGACATATTGCGTTCAGCAAGGTGCAGGGCGGTGGATAAGCCCGTAATGCCCCCGCCAATCACAACGACATCACTTTCTACCTTTGAAGATAAAACCGGAAAGGTCAGCGCTGATTCAGGCGATGTACTTTCCCATAAACACCTCTGTTCCATACAAACTCCCGAGAAGGAACTGCATTAAATATGATGGGTTAATCTATTTTTGCGGCCGGAAAGCGAAGAAAAAAAGCAGCATTACCATAGGAAATAGTGATAGAAAAAGCTGCCGATGAGACGGCAGCTTTCACGTTGGATTTAGTTAAATTTAATCCCCTGAGCTAGCGGTAACTCTCGGGAATAGTTGACGGTATTGGTCTGGCGACGCATATAGCTTTTCCAGACATCCGAGCCGGATTCACGCCCGCCGCCCGTCTCTTTTTCGCCACCAAACGCCCCACCAATTTCTGCCCCACTGGGGCCGATATTAATATTGGCAATGCCACAGTCACTGCCGGTAGCCGAAATAAAGCGTTCAGCTTCACGGACATCGGTGGTGAAGATGCAGGAGGAGAGCCCTTGTGGCACATCATTATTCAGCGCTATCGCCTCATCCAGCGTGTCATAAGGCAGCACATAGAGGATGGGGGCGAATGTCTCGCGACGGACAAAATCATGCTGGCGATCCACTTCCACAATCGCCGGGGAGACGTAATAACCCGCGCTATATTTGTTCTCTAAAACGCGTTCGCCGCCGGAGATACGGGCTCCGGCGGCTTTTGCCTGCTGTAGGGCTTGCTGCATGGCGCCCCAGGCATCAGCATCAATCAGTGGGCCGAGCAGCGAGCCATTGAGCGGATTTCCGATACTGACATTGCTGTAAGCTTGCTTAAGGCGTGGCAGTAAATCTGCCAATACCGAACGCTGTACAATCAAACGGCGCAGGCTGGTGCAGCGCTGGCCGCTGGTGCCGACGGCAGAAAAAACAATGGCGCGTAATGCCATATCGAGATCGGCCTGTTCAGAGACGATCATCGCGTTGTTCCCGCCCAGCTCAAGGATGCTACGACCAAAGCGTGCTGCAACCTGCGGCCCAATCTCAAGCCCCATACGCGTGCTGCCCGTGGCGCTGATCAAAGGGATGCGGCGGTCATTAGTGAGCTGTTCGCCTTGCGTGCGCGCTCCAAGAATGACCTGGCTTAGCCCGTCTGGGGCTTCTGGCCCAAACTGCGCAATCGCTTTGTCTAACAGTGCCTGCGCGGCTAAGGCGCAAAGTGGCGTTTTTTCCGAGGGTTTCCACAGCAGACTGTTGCCGCATACCAGCGCCAGGGCAGCATTCCACGCCCACGGTGCGACCGGGAAGTTAAACGCGGTAATAATGCCGATGACCCCCAGCGGGTGCCAGCTTTCGCGCATATGGTGACCTGGGCGCTCTGAGGCGATGGTCAGGCCATACAGCTGGCGCGACTGGCCCACCGCCAGATCGCAAATGTCTATCATCTCCTGTACTTCACCCAGTCCTTCCTGCAAGATTTTTCCGCACTCCCAGGTGATTAATGCGCCCAGTTCTTCCTTGTGGCGGCGCAGCTGTTCGGCATAGAGTCGCACCAGTTCACCACGACGTGGTGCCGGGATCTGACGCCAGAGTAAAAAGGCGTCTTGCGCTTTTGCAATGCGTTGATCCACTTCCTCGGCAGAATGAAATTTAATCCTGCCAATTACACTGCCATCAATTGGCGAATTGACGGCATAATCCCCGCCCAGCCAGGTATTTTCTTCAACGCCGAGGCGCAGCATCAGATCCTTAATCATTCCATCACCTATTATTTAGTTGACAAAAACTTTCCCTGAGCCAGTATTGACGGCGCTGGCAAGTTGGAACAAACGACATTTTTGATTTAATTCATTCCGTAAAGTTGTGAAGGTGATATGAATCGTCGCTATATGCCCTCGTTGATTTCAATGCAGTGTTTTGAAGCTTCTGCCCGACATTTAAGTTTCACGAAAGCGGCGGAAGAGTTAAACATTACCCAGAGTGCGGTGAGTAAACAGGTTGGCCAACTGGAAGTTATTCTGGCGACCAGCCTGTTTCAACGCGTGCGAAAAAGATTACAGATGACGCAGGAGGGCTCGATCTATCTCACAGAAGTGAGAAAAGTATTAACGCAGGTCGAAATGTCGACCCGTTATATGCTCTCCTACGGTAGCCGTAATGAGGTGCTCAATGTCAATGCGCTGCCCACCTTTGGCGTCCACTGGCTTATGCCACGCCTGAATGGTTTCCGTTTTAAACACCCCAATGTTTATTTAAATATTTCGAGTCGGATCGATATTTTTGATTTTGATGAAGAGAATATCGACATCGCTTTTTATTATGGCCGTGCAAACTGGCCCAAAGCTTGCTGTATTAAATTGCTGGATGAAGAAGTGGTGCCCGTGTGTTCTCCGGCAATTTTACCGCCTCATCCTTTAAATTCTTCTCTGGAGCTGACGCACCTGGTGTTATTGCAGAGTGCTACCCGGCCTGAAGCCTGGCATGACTGGTATGAAGCGCAGGGCCTGCATACCGAACACAGCTATCACGGCCCCCGTTTTGAAACCTTTTTAATGTCGATTCAGGCGGCGAAGGTCGGTTGTGGTGTTGCGCTGGTGCCGCGCATGTTTGTGGAAGAGGAGTTGCGGGAAGGAAAGTTAGTTATCCCGTGGTCGCACAGTATGGTTTCGCCTGAAAATGCTTACTACATCGCCGTGCCTGAAAATGCGCGCCACGCAGCGAAAGTGACGGGCTTTATCGACTGGATCCAGTCACGTGTCGCCAGTCCAGCGCCCTGATGACAGGAAAAAAAAGAATGGATACCCGGCTTTTTTTCGTTTGAGTGACCTGCCCCTTTTTTGTTTCCATGCGGGATAACCGGCGCGATGTGTAAGAAATTCATAGGGAAACACCCTATTCGTGACACCTCTCGCGCTACCGACCTCCCACATCTTGCTACGCTATTCATCAACGTGCACACCGCGGGGTGGTCGCCAGATCGCTATTTTGCGCCAGTCACTGCACAGGCGTTTTATACCCTACAGGTTTAAGGAGAGAAAGATGCAGCGCTTTATTTCCCCGGATGTGATTCGCGATCGTTTTTCTAAAGCGATGTCGCAGATGTACCAGCGCGAGGTGCCGCAATATGGCACGCTACTGCAAATTGTACAGCGCGTTAACGGCGCGTATTTGCAGCAATATCCCGCGACCTTCAGCGCCGATGAACGTGAGGAAGAACTTAACCGCCTTAACGTTGAGCGCCACGGCGCCATCCGCCTCGGGACCGCGCAGGAGCTCTCTACTATGCGCCAGTTGTTTGCGGTGATGGGGATGCAGCCGGTCAGTTATTACGATCTCTCTGCTGCCGGAGTGCCGGTACACTCCACCGCCTTCCGCGCCACCGATGAAGCTTCACTGCGCTTCAACCCGTTCCGCGTCTTTACTTCGCTGCTCCGCTTAGAGCTGATTGCTGACGACCAGTTGCGCCAGCGGGCAGAGTCCATCCTGAACCAGCGCGATATCTTCACGCCACGCGCGCGTGAACTGATCGCACATAGCCAGCAGCAAGGTGGCCTGGACGATGCAGAAGCCGATGAATTTGTGCGTGAAGCACTGGAAACCTTCCGTTGGCATCGGGAGGCTCAGGTCGACTTTGCCACCTACAATGCCTTGTCAGAACAGCATCGGCTCGTGGCTGACGTGGTGTGCTTCAAAGGCCCACACATTAACCACCTGACGCCGCGTACCCTAAACATCGATGCGGTGCAGGCGGCGATGCCGGAGTACCAGATCACGCCAAAAGAGAGTATTGAGGGACCGCCGCGCCGTCAGGTGCCGATCCTGCTGCGACAAACCAGCTTTAAGGCGCTGAGCGAGCAAATTGTGTTTAGCGACCATGCAGAAGGCAAACATACTGCCCGCTTCGGGGAGATCGAACAGCGTGGTATGGCGCTGACGCCAACAGGCCGCGCGTTGTACGATCGCCTGCTACAACAGAATGATGCCGCCGCCTTCACGCAGTTCCCGGACGATGAAACCACGCTACGCCAGCAAAAGCTCGGCTATTTCCGCTATGCGCTGGCCGCAGGACAACCACTGCCCGCCGCACAGAATTCCCGCCAGCATCTGGAAGCGCTACTGGCCGCCGGGGTCATCACAGCAACCCCGATCATCTACGAAGACTTCTTACCGGTCAGTGCCGCAGGGATCTTCCAGTCTAATCTTGATAGTGAACGCAGCGGCGTGAGCCAGGGTAGCCCCAATAAAGCGGCGTTTGAAGCGGCTTTGGGCTGCCGGGTCACGGATGAATTCAGCTTATATCAGGCGCTGGAAGAGGCTTCACTACAGCGAGTGTTTGATGAGGTATAGGCGGGGCAATCATAAAATATAACGGATTAGTTAGCCATATTTGTGCCCCAGACCGGTAAGCTGGTGCTGCTTTGGCTTTTCAACGATATGGAGCATCAACATGAGCAACAGGAAAAATGTGCTGGCGGTTTGCGGGAGTTTACGCGCGGAGTCGCTGAATCTCCGCTTTTTACGTGCGATGGAGCTACTGGCTCCCGCATCGGTCAATTATCAGATCTACCCGGATCTGGCCGATTTGCCGCTGTTTAATCCGGATCGTGACGGGTGTGACGACAGGGCAGTGCGTGCATGGCGTGCTGCGTTAGCGCGGGCAGATCTTGTGTTGTTGGCCTCCCCCGAATATGCATTGGGCGTCAGCGGCGTGATGAAGAATGCCCTCGACTGGATTGTCGGGAGCGGGGAGCTGACCGATAAACCGATTGCCTTTCCTAACGTCTCGGTGCGGGCGGTGGCGGCGCAACAGCAGCTGACCACCACGCTGGGTCTGATGGGCGGCAACGTCCTTGAGGCATGCAGCCCATATGCTTCGCTGGATCTTCCGCTGGTGCTCCCGGAGGCATCAGCACAACAGCTGCTGGATCACGCGGAAATCAGCCCGCGTTTGCAGGCGCTGTGGCAGCAACTTCTCCTGGCATAACGCGGTTCTCTTCGCAGAGAAGTGGCTCAAAGTAACATAAACTTGCGCTTGTCGGGCTGTACACGAATCGATAATATCTCAATAAAAGATTACTTAATTACCATCATTCTTTTTTTGAGATTAAACGATTGATCGTTCTTCCCACCAGGAGCAGACATGTTATCCGCCCACCGTTTTAAACCCGAGCACCACGGCCTGCTGCTAGCGTTGGCAGGCTGCGTCGTGCTGATTATTGGCATGGGCTATGGTCGCTTTGCCTATACCGGCATTCTTCCACGCATGTTGAGTGAAGGGGTGCTGACGCTGCATCAGGCCAACCTTGCCGCATCCGCCAACTATGCGGGCTATCTCGCGGGGGCACTTCTGTTGGCTAAGCTCCAGCCGCAGCGTGCCAGCCTGTTTTGCCGCCTGGCACTGCTCGGCACCATTGCCGCAATGGGATTACTGGCCGTGGTTTCATCGGCGGGTTGGATCATTACGATTCGTGGCCTGGCCGGGGTATTTAGTGCCTTCACGCTGGTAGCCGGTTCGCAATGGCTGCTCCAGCACATGAAACATATGCAAGGCGCACCGCTGCTGTTTTCTGGCGTAGGCGCGGGTATTTTTATTTCGGCAGAGCTTATCTCACTGGGTAAAGCGTTAACACTCTCCAGCTATACCCTGTGGGGCGTGTGTGCATTGAGTGCGCTGGTTCTGCTGGCGCTGGTGTTCCGGCTCTTTAGCAGCCCGGCGAATTTACTGACGACCACTGTGCAGCAGGGTTCGCAGCACAGCAGTGAGGGTGAAAACTCGCGTGAGGCCTACCGTCTGCTGGCGATTTACGGGCTGGCAGGGTTCGGCTACATCATTACCGCGACTTACCTGCCGCTGTTTTTGAGTGGCTCGCTGAAAGGGGTTGATCCGATTCAGATCTGGGCGGTATTCGGCCTGGCAGCCGTGCCCTCCTGTTTTATCTGGCACCGCCTGGTGGCACGCTTTAGCTACCGTCCCGCTTTTACCACCAACCTGCTGGTGCAGGCGGTGGGCGTCAGTTTACCGGCGTTCAGCCAGTCCCTGCTGATGTGCCTTGCCAGCGCACTGTTGGTAGGTTTCACCTTTATGGGGACGGTGACTATCGCCCTCTCAGCCGCACGTCGACTGGCGCATGTGGTGAATTTCAATATGATTGCCGCGATGACCGCACTGTATGGCATCGGGCAGATTGTCGGCCCGCTGCTCGCAGGCGCGTTATACAGCCTGTCTGGTTCATTTGCTTCTTCGCTGTTTAGCGCTGCGGCGGCTCTGTTTATTGCCGCGCTGCTGACTTTGCTGCCTCGCTCAGCAGATGGCGAAGCTGGTTGAAAGCGGGCGAACTGTAGCCATTACGCCATACCAGCCAGGTCATGGCGTTACACACCGGCAGGCTGTGCAGCGATTGTGGGTGCTGCATCAACGCTAATACGCTGGCGGGCAACAGGCAGACCGCGTTGCCGCCCGCCACGCAGGCCAGCATGGTGTGATAAGAACTGACTTCCTGCATCGACAGCGGGGCAGGTAAATACTGCTCCGCCAGCGCCCGGTAACTGCATCCGGCACGGAAGGTTGCCAGCGTAACGCCCTGCACCTCGCTGTAATCACCTATCCCCTGTAAGCTCACCGGCAGTAACAGCAGTAAAGCTTCATCAAATAACGGCAGCGCACTCAGTTCGGGTGGACACACCGGCGTGCCATCAGCGGCACGGGGCAGGGCCACCAGCGCACAATCCAGCTCCGCGTTAACCACTGCCGCCAGAGACTGTTGGGTGGGTTGGGTAGTCAGGGTGAGCTGCACGTCGGGAAAAGCCTTACTGAACGCCACCAGTGGCCCGGCCAGGCGGCTAGCCGCGGTACACTCCATCGACCCGAGGCGCAAAGTGCCCGCCGGATGCTGTGGGTGCAATGACTGACGCGCCTCTTCGGCTAACGCCAGCAGCTTTTTGGCATACTGCAAAAACTGTTTCCCTTCCGCAGACAGCCGTAGTTGTTTGCTTTCGCGTACAAACAGCGCCACGCCTAACTCTTCTTCTAGCTGCTGAATACGGGTGGTGATATTGGACTGTACGCGCCCCAGTAGCCTGGCCGCACGGGTAATACTCAGCTCCCCAGCCACCACGCAAAAAATTTCGAGTGAAGTATGGTTCATGTTTGATTCTCAAAATGGGAACGATGTTGAAGTTTACCTCTCACCAGGAGATTTTAGGGGCAGCAAATGGCGAAGTTCAAGCAGGAGTGTGTGATGCAATCTCTGTTAAGCGATCGATTAGGTGTGAAACTCCCGATTATTCAGGCACCGATGGCCGGTGTTGCCACCCCGCAGTTGGCGGCCGCTGTCAGTAATGCCGGTGCATTGGGGTCTCTCGGGCTGGGAGCCAGTACGGCAGAGCAGGCGGAGGCGCAGATCAAGGCAACCCAGGCACTGACGTCCCGTCCGTTTAACGTCAATCTGTTCTGTCATCAACCTGCACGACGTAACCCAACGCAAGAGCAGGCGTGGATCGCGCGTTTACAGCCAGAATTTACCCGTCTCAATGCTTCTCCCCCTGCGGCACTGTCGGAGATTTACACCAGTTTTAATCACCATGATGCGTTACTGGATGTGCTACTCAGAACTCGCCCAGCGGTGGTGAGTTTTCACTTTGGCCTCCCACCACAGGCGGTGATTGAAAAACTGAAAGCTCAGGGTATTGTGCTGCTCGCCACGGCGACCTCGCTGACAGAGGCACAACAGAGTGCTGCCAGCGGCATCGATGGCATTGTGGCACAGGGTTATGAAGCGGGTGGGCATCGTGGCATGTTCGATCCACAGCAGCCGGATCAACAGCTGAGTACGCTGGCGCTGGTGCAGATTCTGCATCAGGCCGTTGATCTCCCACTGATTGCGGCAGGCGGCATCATGACCAGCCAGGGCATTGCGGCCGCACTGCAATTGGGCGCTCAGGCCGCGCAGTTGGGGAGTGCTTTTTTACTCTGCCCGGAAGCCGCCAGCGATGCGACTTACCGTGAGATGATCCGCGCCAGTCACCCGGCCAGCACGGTGATGACGGCGGCAATCTCAGGCCGTCCAGCGCGCAGTCTGGAAAGCGCATTCACCCGTCAAACCCGCACCGCGACCGCCGAGGAGATCCCCGATTACCCGCTGACCTATGCGCTAGGCAAAGCGCTGGCGCAGGCGGCCAGTGCCCAGCAGGTCGCCGGGTATGGCGCTTACTGGGCCGGACAAGCGGTGGCCCTGGCGCAACCGCGCCCCGCCGCCGAACTGATCGGCCAGTGGGCTAAGGAGCTGATGCTGGTTGACTGAGCACATTCAAAGAAGGCTTGTTTCAATGGCTAAAATTGTTTCCATTGCTGCTCAAGAATTTTGAATATTCCTTTACCCGCTTTATCATTGATATTTAACTGATTGAAAACGTTTTTCCAGTTAGCCAGGGCATCTAAGGTTTGTTCAATGTATTCATCAGGTTTCAAAAATGGATAGGGTTTGCATAAATCGAGAATTGATTTGCGATTGGGCTTTCCTCTACCCGCATAAGCAGTAGTGTGTTCTCCCATACCTTCAGAGAAGGTTAAATCATATCCGGGAGCCAGACTCCAGTTGTCTTCCTCTGCTGTACGGCTGTCTGAGTTATACAGGAACGCGAAGTTTTTGCTGTGATCATCGTAATTGTGAGTTAGGGCATTAAAAACCATTAAGCGGGCCATTTTTTCCACATCCACCGCATTTTTTGTCAGCATATGGGTTAGCTTAAGCAGGTCGCTGTAATCCAGCGATGGTTCTCTAAAGTTGGCATAAGCTAAAGCACACGCGGTGATCATATGGCGCTTTCTGTTACCTACGCGATCAAAGCGTTTGGTGGCAAATATGCGCTCATTACGTTGGTCATTCTGAACTGGAATTTCAAGTAGCCGCGTTTCAGGCATTACGATGCCAGCCTGTCCAGCCATGATGGCATAAGCTTGCTCAATTGCTCCGGTTTCCCAAGGCTCATCCAGGGCTCGAAATTTGACTATCCAGTGATCAAAACCTTCAGGTAAGGATTCAAAAGCTGAGCTAGCCTGGTTACCTTCGCGTGAAATCGCTACGATCGCTTTAGGCCGGGCACCGCCGGGTGAGCCACCAGCCATACGTAATGATTGTAAGACTTCATTAGTCTGCCCAGATTGTATTTCAACGGAAGCTTCATAGAGTTCGGCCAGATTGATGTCATTACTATGTTCCCCATATTCGACAGTAGGGTGATACTCAAAAGCGCCCATTGCGCGCTCGCCTAGATAGGCTAAGCGATCCAGGGGGGTCAGCTTTCTCGCGGTGCCATCGCCAAAATGACTGTCAAAAAAGCGGTCCATTAACAGTAAGCCCCATCCATCTGGCAATGAATCAGCAAACGGTCCGTGTAATCCGCGAAACAGATTATCTTTGGCGAGCTGTGGCTTTTCCGTGAAATCCATGGTGAAAGGCGAAAGGTTAAAACCCTCTGCTAACCAGGATTTTGCATAGCTAAAATGGATGCCTGAGCCATCAATCTTCTGCAGTTTCCCTACTAAGATACCGTTCATAGAGACTTGCAGTGCCTGGGTTGATTTGAACATTAGCGCGTGCCCCGTTGACGATGACGGTTATTCAGCTCCTCAATGGTGCGTGGTGGTACGGATTGGAACAGTTGTGCCACTGGGGTAATTTCATCCAGCGCAATGGCCAGAAGGATGAGCGAACTCAGAGAAATGGTGCCTGAGGTCTCGAAACGTTTTATTGAAGACTCTGAAACACCTGAACGTTGTGCCAGTGTTTTCCGAGAGAGATTCTTTGCAAGTCGCAGTTTCAGTACGTTTTGTCCAATACCGCTGGCAATCTCTGTGGGGTTTGAGAACAAATGCATTAAATTTGCCATAACTGAACCTCAGTATACGAAACATCAAGAGGTCATTATAGACCTCTTATGGGCGATATTCGAATATTAGAGGTCTATTTTGACCTTTTAAAAAATAATTTAGTGATGAAAAAGAGCAGTTAGCCCAGTCGCAAGGTGATCTCAATATCTTCCGCCAGCGCCACGGTCATGTAGCCGGAAGCGGGGTTGCGTACGTAGTGCAGGTATTCCGGGCTGTGATCGGCATCGTCCGCGAGGATAATAGTGCCAGGGCGCAGCTTGTCTTCGAGCAGGCGCAGGATATCGAGATACAAGCCTTTTGCGCCATCCAGCAGCAGTAAATCAATCCCGGCGGGGACATCGTGGCTCAGGCTTTGCAGCGCATCCCCGGTGCGGATCTCGACTAAATCCGCCAGACCCGCCTGTTGCAGATGTGCAGTGGCTTTCGCGACTTTAGATGGCTCAAATTCCGTGGTGATCAGGCGGCCACCCCCGTTGTCGCGCAAGGCGGCAGCAAGGTGAATGGTCGAAACGCCAAATGAGGTGCCAAACTCCACTACGTTCTGCGCCCGGTTTGAGCGCGCTAACATATACAGCAACTTGCCCGTCTCACGGGATACGGCCAGCGGCATGTCACGCAGTGCGCTGTACAACTCAATGTAGGACGTTTTGCCTTGCATCATTTCCTGCCGCTGGTTTTTGTCCAGCTGGTGCCAAAAACGGCTGAGTTCGCTGTCCTGTTCCCAGGCGCTTTCAGAGGCGATCAGGAGCTGTTCTAACAGTGGAGCAACGGGTGCGGTAGTCAGGGTGTTCATGCGTATTTTCCAGCCTTTAAGGTGTGCGTTTGTGCTAGAGTCAGAATACGAATAATTCATCGCATTTAATAATCGCATTCCCGGAGACGTCGATGAGCCAGCGTGAAACCCCCTGTATTTCCTCACGAAAATCCCCTAAGCAGGCGCGATCAGCACGGCTGGTTGAGGCTATTTTGCAGGCAGCTACTCAGGTTTTACTGCAAGAAGGGATGCCGCGTTTTACCACGGCACGCGTAGCGGAACGGGCGGGTGTGAGTATCGGTTCGTTGTACCAGTATTTTCCCAACAAAGCCGCGCTGCTCTTTGCCTTACAAAGCGATGAGTGGCAGCAAAACGGCACACTATTACGTTCGATCCTGCTGGATGAAACGTTGCAACCCGAACAGCGGCTGCGGCAGCTGGTATTGACGTTTGTGCAGTCGGAGTATGACGAAGTGGCTCTGCGCAGCGCGTTGGAACATGCCGCCCCCTACTATCACGATGCGCCCGAAGTTCATCAGGCAAGAGATCGGGAGCAGGAAGCCATCGAACTGATGATGGCGCAGGTGCTGGCCGGGGTTGCAGGGGAAGAGCGGTTGCAGGTCGCCACCCTGATTTGGACCACGCTGACTTCGGTGGGGAAACGTCTGTCACAAACCGCCCGCTCACAGCAGGAGCTCAGTGACTACGCTGCCCGGCTGGCGGATATGTGCTGCGCTTATCGACTCAGTGCCATGAAACATCAATAAGCGGCTACTGGCGCTTTCAACCCGCTTTTCAACAATGTTATAACAGCCGCTTCCTGTTAAGAGATCCCGCCCATGAATTATCGCCAGCAACTGCTCAACTCCCTGCTGATCGCCCCGGCTTCGCGTGCGACGCTGGCACAGCAACTGGGTGTAACGCGTGCCTATATGACTCGCCTGAGCAGTGAACTGATTGCGCAGGGCACCATCGTCGAAGAGGGGGCGCAGGAGGGCGATTTTGGTCGTCCGCACATGCTACTGGCGCTGGCGCAAGGTCGTTACTACAGCATCAGTGTGATGGTGCGGGGCTATCGGTTGGAAGCCTACCTGTGTGATTACGCCTGCCCGACGGTCACGCTGGCGCAATGCGACCATGATTTTATCTCCGCGCAAAGTACTGCTGCGGTCCTCCACCAGCTAGAGCAGGTCATTGTTCAACTGACGGCTGCGGCACACGTCTCGCGCCAGCAGCTACGGCATGTCGGTATTGCGCTGCAAGGAGGGATTGAGCAGTTCAGTGGCGTGGTGCGGCGATGCCCGCTGTTCCAGGAAACTCAGATAGCGTTCAAGACACAACTGGGTGAGCAGATCGGCATAGATGTGGCGGTGATGAACATTGCCTGGTGCTCCAGCGTAATGATCCAGCGTGCTTTACCACAGCTGAACTCCTGGCTGGCGTTGCTGCCCGGCCTTGGCAGCCTGGGTTATGGCCTGTTCCTCAATGGATCGGTGGTTCTGGGGGATAACGGATACTACCCGGAGATCGTGCACCTGCCTTTTGCGGGCGGGATGGAAAAGGCTTTCCAGCCCCAGCAGGAGCAAAATGCACTGGAAGCGCTGTGTTTTGCCATCTGCTGTACCGCACCGGTTCATAACCTTCGTCACGTCGTGCTGGCGGGTGAGTTCTTTGAAAGTGCGCCTGACACGCTGATCCCGCAGCTGCGTCAACGTCTGGCACAGCACCCGCTTGAACAGATGAATACCCTGGACATCACCTGGCTACGACTAGGCCACAACCAGAGTTTGCAAGGCCTGTTAACCCTGAGCGCGGAAGCGGTTTCTGCCTGCCTAACCTGACTTTTTTGTGATCCCGTTAACAGCCTGATACAGCGCCGTTTACTTAATTAACTTTGTTAACTAAGTTGGTTTTGGGCGAGAAAAATCCTCCGGCCCGGACAAGGAAATCAACAGGGATAACGATAATGATCATGAAAAAAACCGCACTGGCACTGATGCTGGCGGGTATGACTTGCATGGCCCACGCAGAGCAACCGGCGGAAAAGGTTCTGCCCTATCAGGCCAAGCCACGGGTGTTTGTGCTGTCAGACATTGGTAATGAGCCCGACGATCAAATGTCGCTGACGCGCCTGCTGGTCTATAGCAATGAGCTGGACATTGAAGGGTTAGTGGCAACCACCTCCACCTGGCAAAAAAATACCGTCAGCCCGGACAAAATGCGGCTGGTGCTCAGCCACTACGCCGCAGTACAACCTAATCTGCTGAAACACGATCCCCACTTTCCCAGCGCTGCGACGTTGGAAGCGGTGATTGCAGCAGGTCAGCCGGGTTACGGCATGGCAGATGTAGGGCCGGGGAAAAGCTCGGTGGGAGCACAGCATTTACTGGCCGCCATTGAACGTTCTACTGACAGCAGCCGACCGCTGTTTATTGGCCTGTGGGGCGGTGCTAACACGCTGGCGCAGGCGCTGACCGATCTCTCCGCTAAGCTCCCGGCAAACCAGGTGACGGCACTGACGCAAAACCTGGTGGTGTATTCCATTTCCGACCAGGATGATGCGGGCTACTGGGTGCGCAGCCACTATCCTGCCATTACCTATATCGTCGATCCTTCCAGCCAGGATGGTAAAGACTATGCCCGCGCCACCTGGACCGGCATCAGCGGCGATCGCTACTACCGCAATGCACCGGGTGCTGATTTCACCACGGTGTCACAAGAGTGGCTGGAGAAAAATATCCGCAGTAAAGGGCCAATGGGCAAAGGTTACCTGCATTACGCCTTTATTATGGAAGGGGATACGCCTGCTTTCCTTGGTCTGATTCGTAACGGGTTGGATAGCGAAATGAACCCCGGCTGGGGCGGTTGGGGCGGGCGCTATATTCTGCGCCAGCCACAAAATGAGCCACATCCTGTCTGGACCAGCGGGGGTGACTTCTTCCCTGGCAATCCCAATGCCGCCGATACGGTGACCGGCAGTGATGGCAAAACCTACACCTCAAATCAGGCCAGCATCTGGCGCTGGCGCGAGGCTTTCCAGCATGATTTCGCGGCGCGCATGGACTGGACCATCAAAGACTATGCGTCCGCCAACCACAACCCTGTGGCGGTGGTGAATAACAGCACCGGACTGCAACCGCTGTGGATCAATGTCAAAGTCGGACAACACTTCACGTTGTCCGCTAAAGGCTCGCACGATCCGGATGGGAACCCGCTGAGCTATCGCTGGATTGCCTACCCGGAAGCGGCAGTGCAGGTGTCTAATCCTGCTTTGATCGCGGAACTGCAAGCCAGCCGCGATAAGGAGGCGCTGGAAGCCCCGGAGGTTCTGCACTACGCCAAAGACAGCGGTGAGCAAATCGACGTGCAGGCAAAACACAGCGGCACGGAACATGTGATTCTGGCCGTCACGGATAATGGCTCACCAAGCCTCACTAGCTATCGCCGTGTGATTGTGAAGGTGGAATGAGAAAATGCACAGCCTCCTGTTGGAGGCTGTGCGGTAAGTGCTTAAGGCAGGGCGTAAGCGACCACATAGTCGCCTTGTTTGGTACCAAAGCTGCCGTGGCCACCTGCGGCGGTGACAATATATTGCTTGCCGCCTTCGCTGTAGGTCATCGGTGTGGACTGGCCGCCAGCGGGCAGGCGATCGCTCCACAGCTCTTTACCAGTGGTGACGTCAAATGCCCGGATATAGTTATCCATTGTGGCGGTGAGGAAGGTCACGCCGCCAGCGGTGACCATGGTGCCGCCCAGCATTGGCATACCGACCTTAAACGGCAGGGGGAGCGGAGTGGCATCACGCGTGGTGCCGACGATGTGCTTCCACATAATTTGATGTGTACGCAGATCGATACCGGCAATATAACCCCAAGGTGGAGCCGGGCAAGGCAAGCCTACCGGTGACAGGAACGGATGCAGATCCACACCATAAGGCGTGCCATACATTGGCTGTACGCCAATCTCACTGCCTGGTGGATGCTCTGCATTGGGTGCCGCCGGATTTCCCGGCCCGCGTGGAATCAACTTCGACACAAACGGGAATGCCATTGGGTTAGCAATCGCAATCTGGCGCTGTGGATCAACCGCAATGCCGCCCCACTCAAACATCCCGACATCACCGGGGAACACCAGCGTGCCTTGCGTATTGGGTGGCGTGAACGGGCCATCGTAGCGCATCTGCTTGAACATAATGCGGCACGCCAGCTGGTCAAACATCGTGGCACCCCACATGTCTTTGTCCGTCAGCTTCTGCTTGGGTTGGAACGTCAGCTCCGAATAAGGCTGGGTTGGCGATGTGCGATCGCCAGGCGCTGCACCTTGCGGTACGGGGGTTTCTGGCGCGGGCACGATCAGCTTACCGTCGCGGCGATCCAGTACAAAGATGTTACCGGTTTTCGCTGGCGCATAGATCGCCGGGACGACGCCGTGATCGGTTTTCAGATCGACCAGGCTCGGCTGGGACGGCAGATCCATATCCCACAGATCGTGGTGAACGGTTTGATAAGACCAGACGCGTTTGCCGGTGGCAATCTGCAACGCTACCAGTGAACTGGTATAGCGCTCGCCCAGCGGCGTACGATTACCGCCCCAGATATCCGGCGTCGACATGCCCACCGGCACATACACCAGACCGAGTTTTTCATCGGCTGCCAGCAACGTCCACGAGTTAGGCGAATTCGGCGTGTAGTGATGGGTCGCAGAGGGCAGCGCATTTTCATCCGCCGCACCAGGGTCCCACGCCCACACCAGTTTGCCGGTGTAGACATCAAAACCACGCACGACACCAGAAGGCTCCTCGGTGGAGTAATTATCGGTGACGGCACCGGCCATGATGATCAGCTGGCGCGTGACCACGGGCGGTGAGGTTCCCTGATAGAAGCCCGGTGTTTTCACCGTCATGCCATCTTTCAGATCGATTTCACCGTTCTGGCCAAAGTTCTGGCAGCGCTGGCCGCTGTTGGCATCCAGCGCGAACATCCGACCGTCGTTGGTTGGCAGGATAATACGCTGCTGACATTCGGCAGGGGGTGTCGTGCCATCGCTGGCGCGTGCATCAGCCGGAGTCGCGTGATAAGAGACGCCGCGACAGGTGAGATGCTGCCAGGTGGGGTCATCTTTGACCTGAGGATCAAACGTCCAGAGTTGTTTGCCGGTGCTGGCATCCAGCGCAAACACCCGCTGATGTGGACTGCAAAGATAAACGGTATGTCCGACTTTTAGCGGCGTGACTTCAAACGTCGACTCCAGCGGATCGTTTTTGCCGATGATATCGCCCGTGCGGAAGGTCCAGGCGACTTTCAGCTTATCAACGTTTTGCGGCGTAATTTGTTTCAGGGGAGAGGAGTGCTCACCCGCCAGGGTGCGGCCATAGGCATGCCACTCGCCATCCGGCACTGCGGGATCTTGCTGCGCACTGCTCTCGCTGGCGGTGGCTTCGGGCAGCTTGCCTTCAATGTCGTTATGGGTAAACAGCAGTGAAACACCCAGCGTCAGTATGGCCAGCACCAGCGCACCCTGCAGTGGTTTTTGCGCTGGGCGCTGCTCCGCCGGGAGAGAACGCCAGGTGAATGGCAGCAGCAGCCACACGCCGAGCAGCACCAGAATATCGAGGCGGGGTGCCAGCAGGAAGAAACTAAAACCGACTTCGGCCAGCGCCCAAAGGGTGGTGCCAAACAAGATCAGACTAAACAGCAGGGTGGTGAGACGACTGGCGCGCCACAGTAAAACGCCATTTACCAGCAGTAAAATCCCTGCAACAAGGTAGTACCAGGAACCGCCCAGTACGGCAAGCCACAGGCCGCCACCGGCCAGCGCCAGCCCAAACAGCAGCACCACTACGGCGGAAATACGCAGTAGCAGGCTGGGGTGCGATGTATCAGGTATTGAAGAGTTCACGTTAGTTTCCTGAAAAAGGGGATCGGGAAGGCTGTCTGTATCTGAGGTTTCTTTACAAACAGTTAACGTAAATTACATATGGCGCGAAGGTTTTTCCAGATAAAACTTACTCGATAGTAAGTTTTAAGCATTTTATGCACGGTTTAGCGATCGCCAAAGCCGTGCCGATCCGGGCGGATCGTGACGATTGCACTCAGCGTGGCAGGCAAACTATGTTACTGTAATCGCTCATTTTTACCGCAGGCGCTGTTATGCAATCGAAAAAATCCTCGCTGACCAAAGGCGAAAAAACCCGCGAACGCTTACTGGAAGTGGCTGCCGATCTGTTTGCGGAAAAGCAGTTTCACGGCACACGTATCAGCGATATTGTGCAGGCCGCCGGGGTGACTCAGCCCAGCTTTTACAGCTATTTCCCCAGTAAAGAGGCGATCTACCAGCAGCTGATTGCTCGCTTTGATGAAGAGCTGGAAGAACTGGTGGTTTCGCTCCTGATTGATGCCGCTCTGCCGCGTGAAAATGTGCTCTCTAATCTGACGGAAAGCTTCCACCGCTACCTGACCTTCTTCACCAGTAATCGCAATCTGACCCGGATTAGCCTGTTCCAGCAGCCGCAGGACGCAGAAACGCGGCGCAAACTCCAGCGCTGGATCGCCCGTAATATGCGCATTGAGCAGGAAAGAGGTTTCTTCTCAGCCGAAGTGCCGGTGGAAGTGCTGGCGGGTTGTTACCTCGGTGTACTGCTGCAAACGCTGTTGCAGGAACCGCAAAGCGAGTCGCTGGCGGCAATCAGCCTTGAGCGCGGTAAATTTCTCTATGGTGGGCTGACATTCAAGCCATAACGCGCAGGTTAGCTAACAAAAGTTACTTGTAAGTAACATTTGTTAGGGGTAGTGATGTAGCGTAAATGTTTCATTTTGCGCAGCGAGATTAGCAGGGCCATCACCCTGCTAAGACGCGCTAAAAAAACGAGCCGCTATCAGGCGGAATGCGCCTGGCAAGCCTGTTCGTAGTAATCGATCTTATCCACTTTTGCGGTAGAGCCGCCGCCTTCAAACTCTGACGCCAGCCAGGCGTTAACGATCGTTTTCGCCAACTCTGGTCCCACCACGCGTGCGCCCATTGTCATGATCTGGGCATTATTACTTTTCCGCGCCCGCTCGGCGGAGAAGGTGTCATGGCACTGCGCTGCGCGTACGCCCGGCACTTTATTCGCAACAATCGCCACGCCAATCCCTGTGCCGCACAGCAGGATACCTCGCTCGTGATGACCCTCCTTCACTGCTGTCGCCAGCGCAAAAGCGACATCCGGGTACATCGGGCGGTCATTACGCGCATCATTGCTGTAATCCAGCACCTCGTACTGCTTCTCTTCCAGCTGCTTTTTAATCAGGTTTTTCAGCTCAATAGCTGCATCATCGGCACCAATTGCAATCGTTTTCATGATCTTCTCCACCAGTTTACAGGGTACAGCGGCCTGAACACCGCAGGCGGCTGAAGCTTCATTTTTAGCCTGCCACAAAACTGAGCATATGTTCAATATAGTTTCATTTGTTTTTTGTGGTCGTCGCTTTTTGTGGTCTGCGCCACTGTTTTTGTGGTGCATTTTTGCGGTCATTAGCGCTGTGAGCAGGGTTTATGAGGAAAAATCACCGGGTATGCGTCAGATCACAAATTTCAGGTTTGCATCTGTCAGATGTTCAATTATACATGTAGTGTTCATTTGTTCGTTATCAGTACACAAGAAGACCCGAGAGGACTCAATGATGCGTACAGCAGAACATCTTTCCGACACCACCATGGGATACGTACCCTGCGTACCCCTTGCTTATCCCCCACTTTTAAGCGAGGCCCGCCATGACATCACGCAATGAGCAAGACGTAGAACAGCGCACCATGCGCAAAATCAGCTGGCGGCTGGTGCCGTTTGTCGCGCTGATGTTCTTTATTAACTTTCTCGACCGCACTGCCATCTCTTTCGCTGGACCCAACGGCATGTCGGCAGATCTGGGATTAACCGCCTTGCAGTTTGGCCTCGCCTCTGGCCTGTTTTTCATCGGTTATATCCTGCTGGAAGTGCCTAGCAACCTGGCGTTGCATCGCTTTGGCGCACGCCGCTGGCTGGCGCGGATCATGGTGAGCTGGGGTATCGTCTCACTGCTGTTTGCCTGGGTGAGCAGCGTTGAGGGGCTCTATACCTTGCGCGTGCTGCTGGGTATTGCAGAAGCGGGGTTCTTTCCTGGCGCGATCCTTTATCTCAGCAGCTGGGTGCCCGCGCATCAGCGCAGCCGCATTCTTTCACTGTTCTACCTGGCGCAACCGCTGACCGTGGTGTTTGGTGCGCCGCTGGCGGCAGCGCTGATTGAACAGCATGGCCTGTTTGGCATGGCGGGCTGGCGCGTGATGTTCGTCGGCGTTTCCCTGCCTGCCATTGCACTCGGTATTTTGGCGCTGTTCTGGCTGGTGGATCGTCCACAGCAGGCGAAATGGCTGAATGATGAAGAGAAGCAGTGGCTTACACAGGCGCTGGAAGCGGAGCATGCGGCGAAAAGCCAGGCTGCCCACCACAGCGTACGCGGCATTATGCGTAACGGCCGCGTCTGGACGCTGTGCCTGATCTACTTCGGTTTTATCTATGGGCTGTACGCGCTCGCGTTCTTCCTGCCAACCATTATCGGCGGTTTCCAGCAGCAGTTCGGCACCACCTTCAACATCATGGAAAAAGGGGCTATTACCGGCGCGCCTTACCTGGTGGCTGCGGTGGTGATGGTGTTCTGGTCACGTGATGCGGCAAGACGTGGCTGTAAAACCTGGCACATCGCCCTGCCAGCGCTGGTGGGCGGTATCAGCGTCCCGCTCGCGCTCTACATGGATTCTCCGCTGGCTACCATGCTGGTTATCGCTGTCACGGCCAGCGCGATTTTTGCGGCGCTACCTAACTTCTGGACACTGCCTACCCAGTTCCTGAGCGGTGCGTCAGCGGCTGCGGCAATAGCGCTGATTAACACCCTCGGCAATGTCGCCGGATTCTCTGCGGGTTACATCACGGGGGCGTTACATGACGCAACAGGTGCCTACACCCTGCCGATGCTGGTGGTGGGTGGCTTTATGCTGCTCTCTGCACTGCTCATGCTGTGGCTCAATCGCCAGCGTTCCCAACCTCTGCCCGTCACCCCCTTTGTTCAGGAGCATTAATTATGACTTACCTGTTTAACCAACCCTCAGCGTTTGCGGCAGAACTGATTGAAGGATTTGTGGCGGCTAACGCCGATAAAGTCCGTCAGGTTCGGGGTGGCGTGGTGCGCAGTACTCGCAGCAAAGCAGGCACGGTCGCGATTGTCGTTGGCGGTGGATCGGGACATTACCCGGCGTTTGCAGGCCTGGTGGGTCAGGGTTTAGCGCACGGTGCGGCGATGGGCAACCTGTTCGCTTCGCCTTCTGCTCAGCAGATCTACAACGTGGCCGTGGCGGCGAATAATGGCGGTGGTGTACTGCTCGGATTTGGTAACTACGCAGGGGATGTACTGCACTTCGGCCAGGCCTGTGAGCGGCTGCGTGCTGATGGTATCCCGTGCGAGTTGCTCCCGGTGACGGATGATATCTCCAGCGCGAGCGTGAGCGAAATTGAGAAACGTCGCGGTGTTGCGGGGGATTTAGCGGTGTTCAAGGTTGCCAGCGCAGCGGCGGAAGCGGGCCACAATCTGGCGGAGGTCTTCCGTCTGGCGCAACACGCAAATCAGCGCACGCGTTCCTTTGGCGTGGCCTTTTCTGGCTGCACTTTGCCCGGCGCGACGCATCCGCTGTTTGAAGTGGAAAAGGGCCATATGGCGCTGGGCATGGGCATTCATGGTGAGCCAGGCATTAAGGATACGCTGGTCCCCCGTGCCGATGTGTTGGCCGAGATTTTCGTCGACAACCTGCTGAGTGAGCTGCCTGCCGGCGTTGCAGCGGCCAAGGGTCAGCGCGTAGCGGCCATCCTGAATGGCCTTGGATCTGTGAAGTATGAAGAGCTGTTTGTGGTTTACCGCCGGGTGGCACAACTGCTGGCAAGCGCCGGTGTGACGGTGGTAGAACCGGAAGTGGGTGAGTTTGTCACCAGCTTCAATATGGCGGGGGCTTCGCTCACGCTGATGTGGCTGGATGAGACATTAGAAACCTTATGGCACGCCCCGGCCAATGCACCTGCCTATCGCAAAGGGAGTGTGATTGTCGCGGAAGCCCATAGTCCGGCAGAGCGCGAAGAGCCAGTACAGGAGACGCTGCCTGAAGCCTCTGCCGTATCGCAACAGAGTGCGCAGCGAGTGCTGTTGCTACTGGAAGCCATGGCGCAGCAAATTCAGGCCAGTGCTGAAGAGTTAGGGCGGATTGATGCCGTTGCAGGCGATGGCGATCACGGCATTGGTATGGAGCGTGGTGTGCTGGGTGCCGTGGCTAAAGCCCGTGAGGTTGCCGCTCGCGGCGCGGGCGCAGGGACTTTGTTATGCCGTGCCGCTGATGCGTGGGCCGATCAGGCGGGCGGCACGTCTGGCGCACTGTGGGGGGTGGCATTAACCGCCATCGGCACTGCATTGGGCGATCAGTACGAGCCGGATGCCAGCCGCGTAGCCACTGGGGTGCGCCATGCGCGTGAAGGCATCATGCACTTTGGTAAAGCCCAGCCGGGCGATAAAACCATGGTGGATGTGCTGGTGCCGTTTAGTGACCATCTGAGCCAGGCGGTAGCGCAAGGTGCCAGCCTGAGCGATGCCTGGCAACAGGCGGCCACGGTGGCGCATGACGCGGCACAGGCGACGGCGCAGCTGTTACCCAAAATGGGCCGGGCACGTCCACTGGCGGAAAAAAGTCTCGGTACGCCGGACGCAGGAGCCATCTCACTGGCGCTGATTGTGAACACGGTTGGCAGTTTGCTGCACGACAAAACCCCGGTTTAAGGAGCAAGGGATGACACAACCTGTAATTTGGCTGGGCGTCAGCCTGAAAATGTACTTTGGCTATCAACAGACCCTGCAATGGTGCCGTGAAGTGGCAGCGCTAGCGCGCCAGCATCCGGCCATTCAGCAGGGCGAAGTCGGGCTATTTATCCTGCCTTCGTTCCCCGCGATCCCTGCGGTTGCAGAGATTTTTCATGGCACGCCAGTGCGTTTTGGCGGGCAGAACATCTGTCAGGCGGAAAACGGAGCCTGGACGGGGGAAGTCAGTGCCAGCACCCTACAGGAACTGGGCGGTACGCTGGCTGAGATCGGCCATGCCGAGCGTCGTCGTCACTTCAACGAAGATGCTACACAAATTGCGGCCAAGGTCGCACAAGCCCTGACGCATGGTTTAACGCCGGTTTTATGCATTGGCGAAGCGATGCCTGGCTCACCGGAGCAGGCGATTGCGCTCTGCCAGCAACAGTTTGCCGAAGCGCTGGCCCAGGCGGCCGCGCAGCAGTTGCAGGGTGAAATTCTGTTTGCCTATGAGCCGCAATGGGCGATTGGCGCACCGCAACCCGCCCCCGACAGCTACATTCGCGCGGTCTGCGCTGGCCTGCAACAACTGGCCACCCCGCCGGGTATTTCCCATCGGGTAATTTACGGTGGCAGCGCCGGACCGGGGCTGATTCAGCGCCTCGGAGGGGATGTGGATGGCCTGTTCCTCGGACGTTTTGCCCATGATACCGCCGCGCTTAAACGCATCATTGATGAAGCCAGTACCCTGGCACAGGCAGGTGCACTATGAGCCAGATCGGCCTCAGTACTTACGCCTTTTTCTGGCGCATGTCCGCACGGGTACCACAGCCTTTAACGCTGGCGCAGATGCTGGAGCAGACCGCCGCCCTCGATTTATCGCTGTTTCAGATTTGCGATTATCCCGGTCTGGAAAACTGGCGTGATGAGGAGCTGGATGCGCTGAAACAGCAGGCGGATCGCCTTGGCATCACGCTGGAGCTGGGTACACGTGGGCTGGAGAGTGAGCACCTGCGTCGCTATCTGCAACTGGCTGAACGGCTGGGTGCAAAAATTATTCGCTCGATGTTTAACAGCGCCACGCTGCGGCCTACCCCGGAGCAGGCCACAGAGCTGATTGCCGAAGTGCTGCCTGATTTTGCGCGCCAGCAGGTGAAGCTGTGCCTGGAAACCTATGAGCAGGTAAGCAGCACCACGCTGATGGCGGTGATCAACCGCTTCCTGTCACCCTGGCTGGCGGTGTGTCTCGATCCGGCCAACTGCGTTGCCGGGCTGGAGCTGCCCGCGCATGTGATTGCCAATACGGCGGCACGCGTTGGCAATCTGCATATCAAAGATTTTGCATTTACCCGACGCGATGGCTGGGTCGGTTTCACCTTTAGCGGTGCGCCTATGGGCAGTGGGTTACTGGACTATGACGCGATGATTGCGGCAGTGCGCCCGCAGGAGCGGGGGATTAGCCAGATTGTCGAACACTGGCTGCCCTGGCAGGAAGATGCCGTGACTACCTGCGAGCGTGAAGCCGAATGGACCGCCCGTACCGTCGAATTCTTACGTAGTAAACAGAATCAGGAGAAGTAACGATGAGCCAGATCAAAACCGTGAGCGTGATTGGTGCCGGTGGCAAAATGGGGATGCGTATCTCCGCCAATCTGCAACGCAGTGACTATCAGATGTTCTATTGTGAAAGTGCGCCACAAGGCCAGCAGCGCGTGGCGGCAGAAGGGCGTGAAATTTCGGACGCTAACAGCGTGGTCCCCCTGAGCGATGTGGTGATCCTGGCGGTACCCGATATCGTACTGGGCAAAGTCTCTGAAAGTGTGGTGCCACAGATGAAAAGCGGTGCCATCTTGCTGACCCTCGATCCCGCTGCGGCTTACGCCAACCTGATCGCCCAACGAGCGGATATTGAGTATGCCGTGGCGCACCCGTGCCATCCTTCCGTCTTCCTTGAGCGTTACACCAAAGAAGAGCACGCTGATGCTTTTGGCGGCGTCGCCGCGCTACAGCACGTTGCCGCCGCCTATGAGGCCGGTAGTGCAGAGCAGAAGGCCGAACTGAGCAACGTCATCAAAGTGATGTATGGCCCGGTAGAGCAGGTGCACTGGGTTACGGTCACGCAGCTTGCCTACCTCGAACCGACGCTGGTTGAAACCGTTGCCTGCATGGTGGGGGCGTTTATGAAAGAGGCGTTGGACGAAACGGTAAAACACAGCGGTGTACCGGAAGAAGCGGCCAAAGCGATGCTGTACGGCCATATTCAAATTGCGCTGGCGGTGGCTTTCCGCGCCACCAACCCATTCTCGGATGCCTGCATGATCGCCATGGAGTACGGGCGTGAGAAGATCGTTAAACCTGACTGGAAACAGATCTTCGACCAGAAAGAGCTGGATATTGTGATTGCCCGCATGTTGAAGATCGATGCTATTCGCCGCTAAAGCGTGACCCTCTCTGCGGCTCAGCGCCAATGCCTGGCGATATGAGCCGCATCAATGATATAACTCCTGTCCAGATAGGCCTGAACCTTTTCAGGCTGCCTGCCGCTGCCAGAAGGTAAAAGATGGATAAAAACACGCAATCTCAGGACTTTGAACTGCTGACAGAAATTGCAGTAGCCTACTATCAGGATGAGATCACCCAAGAGGAGATCGCGCGGAAATTTGGGATTTCGCGCATCAAAGTGGGTCGTTTGCTGAAGCGTGCGCGGGAAGAAGGGATCGTTGAGATCAACGTTCGCTATCACCCGGTGTTCAGTACCCGCCTGGAACAACAGCTGCTGGATCGTTTTCCCCAACTGCAACGCGCGCTGATTGCCCTCGATCTCCAGGATGGCGAAGAGCAGCGTCGTCAGGTCGCCGCGTTGGTGTCCGGCCATCTGGCACAGAACCTGAAAGACAACGCGATTGTCGCCGTGGGTCAGGGGCGCAATGTGGCTTCCGTTGCGGATTATCCAGGCCAGGTGCCTACGCGTAACTGCCACTTTATCTGTGGCATTGGCGGTACCCATCGCCCCGGCGATGCGATTAATGCCGACCATATCAGCCGCCGCCTGGCGAAAAAATTTGGTGGGATCAGCGAAAGCCTGTACGCACCGGCTTACGTGGAAAATCGCGCGTTAAAAGACGCGTTTATGCAGAATGGCACGATTAAAGAGACGCTGGATCGCGCACGTAAAGCCGATATCGCACTGGTCGGCATCGGCGATATGAACGAAAACAGCTACATGGTGAAGCTGGGCTGGTTTACCCCGCATGAAATCATTGATGCCAGTCTGAATCAGGGTGTCACCGGGGATATTGCGGGCTATGACTTCTTTAATGCCCAGGGCCAGCATGTGGATACGGTGATGAACGACAGAGTGATTGGCCTGAGCATTGATGAGCTGCGCAAAATTCCCTGCGTGATTGCCATCGCTTCAGAAAACACCAAAGCGATGGCAATCCTCGGTGCGTTGCGCACCGGCGCGATTGATATCATCGCCACCACCGCGCAGAACATCCGTACTATCCTCAATATGACCCAATAGTCAGCTCGCACACGGCACAGGCTTCCAGGGTAAAAATGGTGCCGCCTAGCGGGCGCTGTTTTTCCCGGTAGCCGTAGCTGTCCAGCGACCAGCTTTGTTGTACCGATCCCTCCGGCAGGGGGATCGTCACCGCACGATCGTTGAGGTTGGCGATCAGCCAGATCGGATCTTGCTCACCGTTTTCGATCACGATCGCCACCGCGCCTTGTTGCGGCGTCTCTGCTCTCCAGCGTTGGCCCGCATGGGCTGCAAACCAGCGCACCACATACCAGGCGGGCCAGCGTGTCAGGTTACTGCTCAACAACGGCTGCAAGCCAAGGGAGCCGCACAGCGCCGCCGGACACCAGTGGCTGACCTCCGCATCGACAATCCCCGCCATATAGCCCACCAGATAGCTGGCAAAAAACAGGCCGCGATGACGCACATCTTCATGGGTCATGGTTAACCGCCGCTGCTGCGGATTCGCATAAACGTGGCTGCCGTAAGGGTTGCTGCGCATGCTGATCATCGACGGGCCGAGATAGTAGGGCATCTGACGACCGATAAACGATCGCGTTGTGGCGGTGATGTAAGGCAGTGATTCCAGCGTTTGCACCACTGAGCGGTCATCTGCATTGTGCACAATCGGGCAGGTGGCGTGGGTGATGAAATCGGTCAGGCCGAGCGGTGGGCGTTTGCGGTTCAGCTCCGTGAAGTAACTTAGCATCCCTCCACCGAGCGAGCAGTCAGGAAACAGTTCCCGCGTGGTGCGGTAGATTGCCTCCAGAGCGGGTGTCCAGGGCCATTCACTCCCTGGCGGGGTTGAGGTCATATCGGGGGCGGGAGAAGGGATCAGCGCGTCGGGCTGCAAGTGCGCCTCGGCCAACTGCTGTTGTAATAACGCCAGTGCAGGACGGAAATCTTCTCCTTGCCGCACCGGTAATACGTACTCCAGCAGCAGTGGTAGCTGACTCTGTCGCTTAATCCATGCCAGGGTTGCCAGCCAGTGTGGGCTATTTTGCTCAGGGTTATAGTGCGCGAGCAGATGCTGAGGCCGTAGCGCTGCAAGTGCATCCACTACGTGCGACGGCTCTTCGCACTGCGCCTCCGTCAGCAGCAGGCCGGTAGCGGGCAGAGTATTGTGCGCATCCAGGGGATGAAGTGCGGGTAAGGCTTTACTGGCCGGGCTGATAGCCGTAACGGACAGTGAAACTGACTGGGTTAGCGCCTCCTCAGCGGCTAGCCGGTAGGGCCACGGCAGGGCCAGCGGGCGGGAATAAACTTTGTAGGAGCCATCCGACCAGGCGCGCTGATCTTCCATCTCAAATACTTCACCCGCGTACCCGGTGTTCACCAGCCAGCCCGCAGCGTGTTGATAGCGCAACTGTGCGATGTGCTGGAACGGCTGCCAGGGTTCAATCAGCAGAGGAAAGTGGGCGTGAGTGACTGAGCCATCGGTGCCTGTTACCGCCACTGGCGAGCCTGCGACGCCTTGCAGCGGATAGAGCACGGTAATGCCGCTTCGGGCCGTTTCCATGGCGCGATCCGGGCAGGCGCTGGCCGAGTAGCGCAGTTGGTTATCACGCGTCAGGACCAGCTCGCGCACTATGGTCAGCTTGCAGCCGTTTTCCGTATGGCAGTGGCTAGTGCCACGCCATGTCAGGCTCTGTGCGGTGCGGGTAAGCGTGGGATGCAGGTGCTGCTGCGGCCAGGTGCCCCAGTTTGCATCTCGTACCACATAGCCAATGGCGCGGACTATCTCGGTCCCGGCAAAGCAGATATTTTTAATGTCGCCTGCCACCAGTTCAAAACTCCAGTCGCCAAAGCGAATGGTTTCACCTTTTTCCGGCAGCTCACGCGTGCCGTAGCGCAGCAAGAGATCATCCATTGCGTGGCTCCTGCGCTGCAAATCCGGCATCTATGTCCTGGCCGGGTTCGATATGCTTCAGACGTAGCGTCAGCCAGGTACCCAGCGAGCCAAGCACTGCCACGATGATCCAGGTGGCTGAGGGGCTATTCAGACTGGAAGCCAGCGTCCACAGGGCACTGCCGAGCATAAAGCCCAGCACCATCATGGCAGAAAGAATGCCGATGGCGGTGCCGCGCACGTGGGTAGGGAAGCTTTCACTCTGATAGACATAGCCCGCCGCTGCCCAGATGCCGTTGGTCAGTTGGAAAATCAGGAAATAGAGCAGCACCACCAGCCAGAACTGGGTCGACCACAGCAGCAGCAGACAGAGTGGGGCAACAGACAGCGCGGCAAAGGTAATCACTTTTTTACGACCAATTTTTTCGCCGATCCAACCGCCGAGAATATAGAAGAAGAAACCGAGAATGCCGCACCACAGCATCAGTTCGCTGGCCTGATGGCCGCTAAAGTCTTTGCGCTCGGTTAGCCACCAGGTGATGTAAAAGTTGGTCGCAACATAGCTAATGCCGTAGGAAATCCAGCATAGCCCCATAGTGATCAACCGGTTACGCAGAAGAGGCGAGGTGAGCAGGATCCGCAGCGGATTAATGTCGGCCTCCTTGTGCTGTAGCTTTTCACTTTCGAAGCGGTGGGACTCGCGAATAAACACCCGGCCAATAATCACGGCAGCGATAGGCAGTGCGCCAAACAGAAACACCGTGCGCCAACCGTGATCGCCAAACAGCATATACACGCCCGAAGCGAGGAAGACCCCAAGCGGGTAGCCCCCCTGAACAATCGAGTAGAGCAAACCCCGATTTTTCGCCGGAAGCTGTTCGTTAACCAGGGTGATTGACACGGCCAGTTCGGCGTAAGCCAGCCCGGAAGCCAGCGCCCGCACCGCCACCAGTTGCCAGAAATCCTGCACAAAATAGGTCATGCCGGTGAATAGCGCAGTGCCGCACAGGCACACCATCCACAGCAGCTTGCGGCCGACGCGATCCATGCTGTAACCCACCAGGAGCGTAATGATGAACTGCGCACCATAGACAAAGGTGCCGAGAATGCCGAGCATCTGCTCGTTGATCCGCAGTTCGCGAGCGATGTCCGGTAGCGCCAGCACCAGCAGGTTGACGTCATAAGACGCCAGCGACCAGCCGATACAGGCAATAATAATCAGATAGATCGTGTAAAAGCGTTCCTGTCCTGCCGATTTACTGGCGTCGATACCGTATTCCACTGTCGCCTCCTCGTTCCGCTGGTTGAGTCTGTTTTGCAAAGTGCGGGTGCCTTCAGCGGTAAATGCCAATCGACACCACTAAACAAACGAACACTAATAGAACAAAAGATACAGGGCGAAAATGGTTGCAGATAGCAAATAAAGGCATAACAGAGAGCTAAGTCACTAATTATTTCTTAACCTGGCGTTGACTACGATTTAACATATGATTTTATTTAGATCATATGTTCATCAAATTTACATCCTACTTTGTGGTTTCTGCGGGGTTAAGCAGATCGCGCACATTCACCAGCGCGTTCCGTACAGCGGCTCCGCCCGCGTAGAACAGCAGTTGCAGGATGGTTTCAATGATTTGCTCACGCGTGGCACCGGCATTCAGCGCGGCCTGCGTATGTGCGCGCAGTTGCGGCACGGTGTGGCCGAGCGTGACGCAGGAAGCGATCACCACCAACTCCCGCGTCAGGTGGTCTAAACCACTCCGCGACAAGATCCCGCCCATCGCCCACTCAATAGAGATGTCGGTGAAATCAGGGCATAACCCGGCCATATCCTCTTCCAGCGCCTGACCGGCTCCGCTGCCATACAGGGCGTTAAACAGCGCCATCCCGCGCTGACGTAGTTCAGGATTTGAAATCATTTTTGGCTCCTCAAAAGGTGAAGCCTGATTTAAATTGAAAACGCTGAATGGATAAACGCCGTTTTGTTTGCATCATCTACAAGCCACACTAGGTAATCATGGATAAATTACAGAGCATGAGCGTGTTCGTCCGGGTGGTCGAGCAGGGCAGTTTTACGGCGGCGGCAGAAACACTGCGCCTGAGTGGAACGATGATAGGTTTGCATATTAAGGGGCTGGAGCAGCATCTCGGCACGCGTTTGCTCAATCGCACCACGCGCCGCCAAAGTCTTACGGCATTTGGTCAGGAGTATTATCAACGTTGTCGCCAAATTCTGGCGGATATTGACGATGCAGAGTCAGCGGCGTTGAACCTGCAACAGTCAGCGCGAGGCCACCTTAAGGTGGCTTGTCCGGTCTCCTTAGGCGTACACGTGCTCACGCCCCTGTTGGCACAGTTCCTGACGCAGTGGCCCGAGGTTACGGTGGATTTAGTGTTAAGTGACCGGGTGCTGGATATGGCGGATGAAGGCATTGATGTGCGCATTCATATCGGCCCTCTGGAGCAGATGAACTCGCTGGTCGCACGGCCATTACCGGTGTATCGCTCGCTGGTGTGCGCGTCACCGGCTTATCTGGAGCGTGCCGGTGTTCCGGCCTCACCCCATGAATTGCAGCAGCATCGTTGCCTGGGGTTCGCCCATCCCAGTGCGGGCCATGAGTGGGGATTTGAACAGCACGGTCGGGCGGTTAAAGTGCCGGTGAATCTGGTCATGGCAATCAATAATGGCGAGGCCTTACGCCAGGCTGCATTGAAGGGGTTGGGGATTATTATGCAGCCGGAAGTCCTGCTGGCTGAGGACGTTCAGGCAGGCAAGCTGAGAGTACTACTCCCGGACTGCACGCCACCCGCCATGCCGGTGCATATTCTCACCTTTGCCGACCGGCAGCAGTTACCTAAAATCCGCCTGCTGGTGGCCTTTTTGCTGGAGCAGATGCAGGCAGGGTTCCAGCTTTAACCGCCATTGTAGTGGAGGGCGAACAGCACTATTGAGAGAAAAAACTGGCCCGGTTGGGCCAGTTTAGGCAGGTCGCAAAGCGTGAAAGGGGGCTTAACGCATGGTCACAAACTCTTCCGCACCGGTGGGGTGGATCGCCACGGTGTTATCGAAATCTTTTTTCGTCGCGCCCATTTTTAACGCCACCGCAAAGCCTTGCAGCATCTCATCCATGCCGTAGCCAATGCCGTGGATACCGACAATCTTCTCTTCCGGGCCAACGCACACCAGCTTCATGCGGCACGGCTGGCGGTGCTGGGTCACAGCGGTATACATCGCAGTAAAGGCCGATTTATACACTTTCACCTGGTCGTCGCCATACTGCTCACGCGCTTCGGGCTCGGTTAAGCCTACGGTGCCAATCGGCGGGTGGCTGAAGACCACGGTGGCGACATTGCGGTAGTCGAGGTGTTCATCCGGCTTGTTGTTAAACAGGCGCTCAGAGAGGCGGCGGCCTGCGGCAACGGCAACCGGCGTTAATTCAACGGCGCCGGTGTTATCACCCACGGCATACACGCCAGACACGTTGGTATTCTGGAACTTATCTACCTGAATGTAGCCTTTGTCATTGAGCGCTACGCCTGCGGCGGTAATGTTCAGATTGTCGGTGGCGGGCTCACGACCAATCGCCCATACCAGGCAATCTACCGTTTGCTCATCGCCATTTTCCAGCTGTAGGGTCAGGCTGCCATCTGCATTCTTCACCACGGCTTTTGGCGTGGCATGGGTGTGCAGGGTTGGGCCTTCGGTGTTCATCACCTCAACCAGCGTTTCACTCAGCAGGGGATCGAAGCTGCGCAGCGGCGCATGTTTACGTACATACAGGTGCGTTTCTGCGCCTAGCGCGTTAACGACGCCAGCCAGTTCAACGGCGATATAACCTGCGCCGACGACTGCCACACGTTTTGGCAGTGCATCCAGCTCGAAGAAGCCATCGGAATCAATGCCGAATTCTGCCCCTGGCAGATCAGGCTGAACCGGGCGGCCACCGGTGGCGATCAGAATGTGATTCGCGGTAATAATTTCACCGTTAACCTCAACCGAATGTGCATCCACAAAGCGGGCAAAGCCTTTAATGACATCCACCTTGTTCTTGCCCAGTACGTTGTCGTAAGAGGTGTGGATGCGGTCAATATAGGCGCTACGATTGGCCACCAGACGCTGCCAGTCAAAATGATTTACGGTGGTATCAAAGCCATAATCCGGGCCATACAGATGGATAGCTTCGGCAATCTGGGCCGCGTGCCACATCACTTTCTTCGGCACACAGCCAACGTTAACGCAGGTGCCGCCCAGCTCTTTCGCTTCAATCAGGGCGCATTTCTGGCCATACATCGCCGCACGGTTAATTGAAGCAATGCCGCCACTGCCGCCGCCGATGGCGAGGTAATCGTAATGTCGGGTCATGGTGTGTCCGTTCAGTTAATAGAGGGAGTGGAACAGAGTTTAACGCCGCCGCAGCGGCCAGCACAAAGATTGCACCTATAGCTGGAAGAGGTTTACATTTACTTTCCGCTAAAAGGGAAGCATAGCATGCAACTGACATTTCTCGGCACTGGCGCAGGGGCGCCAAGCCTGCAACGTAACGTAACCGCCATCGCGCTGACCCGCAACGAACGGGGTGATAGCTGGATGTTTGACTGTGGTGAAGCCACCCAGCATCAGTTTATGCGTAGCGCGCTCAAGCCAGGCCGGCTACAGAAGATCTTTATTACCCACCTGCACGGTGACCATATCTTTGGCCTGCCAGGCTTGCTCACCAGCCGTTCGATGGCTTCAATCCCGGAGCCGTTAACCGTGTATGGGCCAAAAGGCATTCGCGCCTTTATTGAAACCGCCCTGACGCTGAGCAGCTCATTTGTCACCTTTCCGTTTGAAATCGTCGAGATTGAAGCCGGATTGATTGTGGATGACGGCGAGTTTCGCGTGACTGCCTGGCCGATGAACCATGTGGTGGAGTGCTATGGCTATCGGGTTGAGCAATATGACAAGCCGGGCTTTCTGGATGCGGCACGGCTGAAGGCAGAAGGCGTACCGCGTGGCGTGTGGTTCCAGGATTTAAAAGCGGGAAAAACCGTGACGCTGCCAGACGGGCGGGTGATCAACGGGGCGGACTACCTTGGCCCCTCCACCAAAGGCAAAGTGCTGGCGCTGTTTGGTGATACTGCGCCCTGTGAAGCGGCGCTCTCGATGGCGGCGGGCGCGGACCTGATGGTGCATGAAACCACGCTGGAAGCGGCAATGGAGGAGAAAGCCAACGGACGCGGGCACTCCACCACCGTGCAGGCGGCACGCGTTGCTCAACAGGCAGGGGTGAAGCGCTTGATTGCGACCCATTTCAGCTCACGCTATATCGCGAAAGATAAAGAACGTCTGTTGGCCGAGTGCCAGGCGGTGTTTCCCGCCACAGAACTGGCGCAGGATTTTGCCGTATTTGAGTTTTGAAAAACCGGGAGCACAGGCTCCCGGTTATGTTTGTGTAAATCAACCACTGCCGTAATGCACCACGCTATCCACGTCGCAGATTCAGGTCTTACTCTGGCACAATCCACTCTACTTTGGTGTGGCCGTTGCCGTTTGGCACCAAAGTCTTGTGCAGCCACGGCAGCAGCTCACGCATTTGTTGCTCGAGCTTCCACGGTGGGTTGATCACAATCATGCCGGAGGCAGTCATACCGCGCTGATCGCTGTCTGGGCGAACCGCCAGCTCGATTTGCAGGATACGACGGATGCCGGTGGCTTCCAGATCGCGCAGCATATGTTTGATCTGCTGGCGCATCACAACCGGATACCACAGTGCGAAAATGCCGGTATTAAAGCGTTTGTAGCCTTCCTGAATCCCTTTCACCACGGCCTGATAGTCGCTTTTCATTTCGTACGGCGGGTCAATCAGGATCAGACCACGGCGCGAGGGCGGTGGCAGTTTTGATTTCAGCTGCTGATAGCCATCAGCACGCTCTACGCGTGCGCGTGCATCTTTGCTGAATTCATTGCGCAGTAGCGGATAGTCGCTGGAGTGCAGTTCAGTCAGTTGCAGCTTGTCGTCTTCACGCAGCAGGTGGCGGGCAATCAGCGGTGAGCCTGGGTAGTAGCGCAGGTTGCCGCTGTGGTTCAGCGATTTCACTGCGGAAAGCCACGGTGCCAGCAGCTCAGGTGCGTCCGGCTGCTGCCAGATACGACCAATCCCTTCGAGATACTCTCCGGTACGTTCGGCGTGTTCGCCGCTCAGCTGATAGCGACCCGCGCCCGCATGGGTATCGAGATAGAAGAACGGTTTCTCTTTCTCTTTCAGCGATTCAATAATCAGGCTCTGAACGGTGTGTTTCAGCACATCGGCGTGGTTGCCAGCGTGAAAGCTGTGGCGATAACTAAGCATTCTGTCTTATCCTGTTGAATATAAAGTAATTTAATTGATTTTTAGTCAATTTTTGCACAAAAATTACCCCACGGATTACCCCACAGGCTATCGCACAGCGATATGGCAGGAAAAAGCATGAGAACCGATTGTGGCGGAGGATTATATCAGGGATGGCGTACAGATGCGGGGTAATCTCCAACGCGGCTTCAGGACTTTTGGGCCGATCAGTAGAGCCATTTTCCGGCGATGCCAGAGGCAACAATCATTTTCACCGTCAGATTTTGCGCGGGCTGATGTTGGGTTTTCAGGTAGTCCGGCAGAATGCGATTGGGTAAAAATCGAATGCCTGGATTAGGAAAATAGCGGCTGAAGTCAAAATTCTCAGCATCTACTGCGAACCGTTGAAAAAACTCGACAAAAAAAGCTTCTGCATCCTCCGGCAATACCGGCTCGTTGCCAAGATTCAGCGAGGTCTCTTCAGACATTTCCCAAAAATGTTGTTGGATGAGATGCATAATTTCATTGGATTTATTCATTGTATTCTGTCCACCTTTTTGACAATCAAGTTATAACGGCGAATAGCATTGGTTGTGATCATGGTAACATCATATGCAGTTATTGCGACTCCCAAAAAAGGAACCCATCGTCCAACAAAAGCACCTATATTTTTAGTATAGGTAGGTTTTCCTTTGATCATGTTATTCCATGTCAGAGTGAGTTTTTTTTCTCTAAATCTTCCTTTTATAAGGGTTCGAGCCGCTAATGACAAAAAACTGGTTCCTTTTGTAGCATTACGAGCATCTATTTTTCCTCTTACAGGTATCAATGGCAATCCACCTATAATAGAGGCCAGTGCAAAAATATCCTTTACACCTCCAAGTTGTTTGTCAGCCTCATCTATAAAAACCCAAAATAATAATTCTATTTTATCTAAGTTATGCATTCCATCAAAAAAATAAGTTCCATTAAGTTCTTCTACCGTATCCATATCTATATCCTTTAATGGTTAAATTATAATATTTGCCAGGTTAATTAGTGATGCTATTTGCAAACACAGCATTAGTAACTTGATGTTATTATCATTTCAAGCCTGATTAATCTTGTAATGACTGGCGTTTGATTAAAATCAATGAAGTGTTACTTAAATGTAATCAGAGATCACAATTTTGTAATCATCAAATTTTTGCGCAGCTCACTAATCGTGGGGGTACCTCATTCCGCACCTCTAACACCCCTGCTGCCATTGATTTTCACTACACTTAGCCGCATGTTAGTGGAATTGCGTTGCGCGGACCCCGCGCCCCATACTTCGATACAAGGACAGCGCTATGACCAATCCGTTACTCACGCCTTTTACCCTGCCACCTTTCTCTGCCATCAAACCTGAACATGTCGTCCCTGCGGTTACTGAGTTACTGGCGCAGTGCCGTGCTGAGGTAGAAAAAGTGGTTGCGCAGGGCGCACCGTATAGCTGGGATAACCTGGTTCAGCCGCTGGCGGAAGTGGACGACCATCTGGGTCGCGTTTTCTCTCCGGTAAGCCACCTGAATTCCGTTAAAAACAGCCCGGAACTGCGTGAAGCCTACGAGCAGACGCTGCCGCTGCTGTCTGAGTACAGCACCTGGGTTGGCCAGCATGAAGGGCTGTATCAGGCCTATCGTGACCTGAAAGAGGGCGAGCAGTATGCCGGGCTGGATATCGCCCAGAAGAAAGCCGTTGATAACGCACTGCGCGACTTCGAGCTTTCCGGTATCGGCCTGAGCAAAGAGAAGCAACAGCGCTACGGTGAAATTGCTGCACGTCTGTCGGAATTAGGCTCGGCCTACAGCAACAACGTGCTGGATGCGACCATGGGCTGGAGCAAGCTGATCACCGATGAAAGTGAGCTGTCTGGTCTGCCGGAAAGCGCACTGGCGGCGGCCAAAGCCCAGGCGGAAGCTAAAGAGCAACAGGGCTGGCTGCTGACGCTGGATATCCCAAGCTACCTGCCAGTCATGACCTACTGCGATAACGCAGCACTGCGAGAAGAGCTGTACCGCGCTTATTCCACCCGCGCTTCAGATCAAGGCCCGAATGCCGGTAAATGGGACAATGGCCCGATCATGGAAGAGGAGCTGGCACTGCGTCACGAGCTGGCTCAGCTGCTGGGCTTCGACTCCTTCGCCCACAAATCTTTAGCCACCAAAATGGCGGAAAATCCGCAGCAGGTGCTGGACTTTCTCAATGACCTGGCGACCCGCGCGCGTCCGCAGGGTGAAAAAGAGCTGGCTCGCCTGCGTGCGTTTGCACAGAAAGAGTTCGGTGCCAGCGAGCTACAGCCGTGGGATTTGACCTACTACGGTGAAAAACAGAAACAGCACCTGTATACCATCAGCGATGAGCAGCTGCGCCCGTACTTCCCGGAAGCGCGTGCCGTCAGCGGTTTGTTTGAAGTAGTAAAACGCATTTACGGCATCACCGCGCAAGAGCGTAAAGATGTGGATGTCTACCATCCAGATGTGCGCTTCTTCGATCTGTTTGATGAAAGCGGTGAGCTGCGCGGCAGCTTCTACCTTGATCTGTACGCGCGCGAGCACAAACGTGGCGGGGCATGGATGGATGACTGCGTGGGTCAGATGCGTAAAGCGGATGGTTCACTGCAAAAACCGGTGGCCTACCTCACCTGTAACTTCAACCGTCCCGTGCAGGGCAAGCCCGCGCTGTTCACCCATGATGAAGTGACCACGCTGTTCCACGAATTCGGCCACGGCTTGCACCATATGCTGACGCGTATCGAAGCGGCTGGGGTTTCTGGTATCAGCGGGGTACCGTGGGATGCCGTCGAACTGCCAAGCCAGTTTATGGAAAACTGGTGCTGGGAGCCGGAAGCGCTGGCGTTTATTTCTGGCCACTACGAAACCGGCGAGCCTCTGCCAAAAGAGATGCTGGATAAAATGCTGGCGGCGAAAAACTACCAGGCGGCGCTGTTTATCCTGCGTCAGCTGGAGTTCGGCCTGTTTGATTTCCGTCTGCACACCGAATTCAACCCGGAAAAAGGGGCGCAAATCCTTGAAACCCTGCGTGAAGTGAAAAGCCTGGTGGCTGTGGTGCCAAGCCCGTCGTGGGGTCGCTTCCCGCACGCCTTCAGCCACGTGTTTGCGGGTGGCTACGCCGCCGGTTACTACAGCTACCTGTGGGCCGACGTGCTGGCCGCAGATGCTTACTCACGCTTTGAAGAAGAGGGAATTTTCAACCGCGAAACCGGTCAGTCTTTCCTCGACAACATTCTGACGCGTGGCGGTTCTGAAGCGCCAATGGAGCTGTTCAAACGCTTCCGTGGCCGTGAACCACAGCTGGATGCGATGCTGGATCACTACGGTATCCGGGAAGAAGCGTCCGCGTGAAAATTGGTTTAGTTGATGAAACAGGCACCGGAGACGGTGCCTTACTGGCTTTAGCACAGCGCTGGGGCTTAGAGCAGGATGAGACTCACCCGATGGCGCTGGTGCTGACCGCTACGCATCTGGAACTGCGCAAGCGGGATGAACCGAAGCTCGGCGGGATCTTTGTCGACTTCGTTTCTGGCGCGATGGCGCACCGTCGGCGCTTTGGCGGCGGTCGTGGTGAGGCAGTAGCAAAAGCCGTGGGCATCAAAGGCGGCTATCTGCCGGATGTGGTGGATGCGACCGCAGGACTCGGACGCGATGCCTTTGTACTGGCGGCATTAGGTTGTCGGGTACGCATGCTGGAACGCCATCCGGTGGTGGCTGCGCTACTGGACGATGGCTTGCAGCGCGGATATCAGGATGCTGAGATCGGCGGCTGGCTGCGCGAGCGGCTGACGCTGCTGCATGTTGCCAGCCAGGTGGCGTTGAGCGAAATCACACCGCAGCCGGACGTGGTTTATCTCGATCCGATGTATCCGCACAAGCAGAAAAGTGCGTTAGTGAAGAAAGAGATGCGTGTGTTTCAGTCGCTGGTAGGGGCTGATGATGATGCTGATGCGCTGCTGGAACCGGCACGCAGACTGGCTAAAAAACGCATTGTGGTGAAGCGGCCTGATTATGCAGAGCCGTTAGCTGGCGTCGTCACCCAGGATGCGGTAACGACTAAAAGTCATCGGTTTGATATCTATCCGCCGCTGGCGTAAATAAAACGGGCGGCTTTTACGCCGCCCGGTTCACTATTCGTCTTCTTCGTCGCGCAGCGGCACAATCAACATATCGATGTGCACGGTATTGATCAGCTGGCGTGCAGAGGACATCAGTTTGCTCCAGAAGTCCTGATGGTGACCGCACACGACCAAATCCACTTCATATTTTTTGATGGCATCAACCAGCACCTGACCAAGATCGCCACTGCCGCTCAGGGTTTCTGTCACCGGATAGCCGGCATTGGAAGAGAGGCTCTTCAGCGCGCTGTGTGTCTCTTCGGAGATGCGTTTTTGCATGTCACCTAAGTTGACGTCAATCAGGCCGGTGTAGAGATCGGAATAGTTTACGTCCACGTGAATCAACGAAATTTTGGCATCGTAAGGGCGTGCCAGAGAAACTGCCTTGTCTACCAACAGCTGGCTTTCCGGAGAGAGATCGACTGCAATCAGGATGTGTTTATAAGCCATGATATTACTCCTTCCTCGAGATTCATGATGGCAACCCACGCGCCTGCCGTGTCAATGATGGTGCCATCCGTTATAAAGCTGTGCCATCAGGGCGTTGCCTCAGGTAACGGCAGCTTATTGTTATACCTTGATTATAGACCGTTGTGTTAAAAATCCTGTAGAACCCAGCTTGCCTGTGAGGTAGATCAAAAAAGGTCGCGCCTCTGTTGCGTGAAACGCTAAACATCGCTGGAAAAAATTTTCTCGTTTCTCCTACACTAAAAATAGCTGGCAGGGTTTCTGGCCGGTCCAGGTCACAATAACAACGACAACACTGATGTCTGGCGATGAGCACAGCGCAGCCGGGAGGTAAACATGATCAGCACTATCGCGCTCTTTTGGGCGTTGTGTGTGGTTTGTCTGGTGAATATGGCGCGGTATTTCTCTTCGTTGCGAGCGCTGCTGGCGGTGCTGCGCGGCTGCGATCCGTTGCTGTACCAGTACGTGGATGGCGCAGGGTTTTTCACTTCGCACGGTCAACCCAGCAAGCAGGTACGGCTGGTGCGCTACATTTGGGCGCGGCGTTATCTTGATCACCACGACGATGAGTTCATCCGCCGCTGCCAGCGGGTGCGTGGGCAGTTTATTCTGACCAGTTCACTGTGCGGGTTAGTGGTGGTAAGTCTGGTGGGATTGATTATCTGGCATTAAAAAAAGCAGGCCATGTAAATGGCCTGCGGGAAAATTTATCTGGCTGTCATTTGTCTGGACATATACATCAGTAGATGCATTATCTCATGAGAAGGTTTTTCTCAACCAGAAAAGGTTTTTCTTTTCACTTTTTACACTATTTCCGGAGGAAAGTTTCTTCTGAGATGGTCGAAGAAGCATTTCACTCTATAGTTTTATGACCAGGGAAAAAACGATGCATCATTGCCTGGGATAATAAAGCGAAAGAGTCAGCGTTTTTATCGAACAGGTAAATAAGATTTTTCTCATCACTTAAAAATACATCAGCCACTGTCTGCTTGACTGATTGTAACTTTTTATCAGCATCTATTCTTTGTTCCCAAGCTAATGATTTATCATTTCTTTTAGTCAAAAGATCGTCCATTTCTATATCAAATTGTTTGGCATCTAATGTTTTTTTTCCATTGGCATTCGTTATAACGCTTGAGACAAGATTTTTCTCTATTTTGTTTAAGTTTTCGAGCTGTGAGTCAGAGTCAGTGAGTATTTTTAAATGCTTCCCCATGTCTTCAGGAAAAGGTCTTTTAGTTATGGAATCATAAATATTACCTCGAATGTCGCTGTATTTTTTTATGGGGTCGATAGGGGCATGGTAAAGAATATCATCGGTATTAGCTCCATAATGGCTGGCTTCGTGCGCGAAAACTCTTTTGTTTCTGGGCTCAAATAATGAGCTATAACCTATGGCTATACGTTTCATAGGATCTCCGGGGTGAGATAGCCCGGCGTAATTTTCGGTGTCAGCTAACCATACATTTTCAAGATTTACATCATCAGTGTATTGTACAATGCCTGATGTCGGGGTTAATTTGTCTTCAAAATCTTTCAGCAATTTTTTAGCGCTGGCATCGCTAATCTGCAGGTCATTTTTTAAAAAATCCACTACGTCCTGGCGAGAAGAAGATATTTTACCTTCTATTTTTTTAAACATATCAATAGTATCTTTCGTGCTTTCGCTAAGAGCTTTATAGGCATTTATTAGATCACTATCTTGCAGATGAATCGCATGTCTCTGACCTAAAGAAACGAAGCCACCCTGTTGGTTATGAGCTCCATTGCTTCTTACCATTATTGTGTCTTTTATAAAATCCTCTTCGAAATTTATAATACTCCTACCTACTGCGTTGTTTTGATCGATTTTTTGACTAATCATACGACCGCCATCCCATTGAGAAAGATTAGGATTAAGCGTATTCTTCAGTGTTTTTCCTCTAAGATCTTGGGGTATCAACTTCTTTTCAATACCATGATAATCAGCGGCGTTAAAAATTTTATTTTGATTGATGGGCGAGTTAGGCTCTAAAATGAGTTTTTTAGGTAGAGAAATCGTTTTCAATTTTTTACTGACTATGTCTGATGGCGACAAAGGTAAAACCAAAGATTCGACATGTTTTGCCGCAGATTTTGCAATATTACCTGTGAATTTTAGGAGTTCTTTGGTTATGGCTTTACGCATGATATTCCTCATGGCTTTACCCGTTATGCCACTAGCTTTAGCCGTCTTATAAACTCTATTAAGCACCTTCAGGGATGTTGCGGGGATTGTCACTGCTGCACTTATCCCAAAGCTCAAAATTGTAAAACCTAGTTCTATCGCATCAAGAATAACGTCCTCCAGTTCAAAATTATAGCCCTCATCAACCATGCTTCTTTGAATGACGTCAAAAAAAGGAATCATTGAACACAGGTGTTCCCACCATTTTTTAACTCTTTTGCTCTCCTTAATTATTTTCAGGTTCTCTTGCAGACTAAGTTTTATTAAAGACATAACAAGGTTTTTTACTGAGATACTTTTTTCTGAGATATCGTATGTTTTTATTAGATATTCATCATGTAGGTATTTTCCTGATTCTTCTCCCCGTGTCGCTTTTTTAAAGGGAGGCTTACCATTCCAGAGATAGCCGATCAAATCATCCATTTCTGTAATACTTAGTGCACCATTAGCTTGCCATAATAAATTTTTATAGAAACCATGCATTCTCTTGCCATTGACCTCACGGATGTCTCTCTTAATGATATTTTGGCCATGTATAGTGCTGAAAATATAGTTAACTCCATCCGAAGTGCTAAAGAAACTCACCGAACCAATGGGTTTATCAAACATATGAGGAGCAAAAGCAACAGGTTGAAACCTGTGGTTATGAATCTCTACCTTATAAGAAGAATGAAATGTAGCCCTCTTGTATATCATGTTGGTATCTATATTTGCGTTATCTAAAACCTCATCAGCCATAGCATCTTTTTCTTTATCAATATCATTTTCTAAATAATCTGAAAACTGTTTGTAATATTTTATCAACCCTTCACCATGATTTCCGGAAGTGTTTAGTTTACCAATTAAAATTGATAGCGGGAAAAATACTGTTTTAACGATATCTGCACCAGACGCATTGGAAGCGAGATATGCATTAGATACGCTGTTAGTGATAAGGTTTTCAGCTATGCCGGCATCAGAATCAGTGAACACCGTGCTATTTTTCATATCGTATAGCGAATGATATTCACTAACCCTTTTCTGTTCTTCAATAAGACCTTCTTTAAATGACTTGTAGTATTTTAAAGCGTCGCGATAAAACAAGTTTTCCTTTTTGTTGTTATGCTGCTGCAATATATTTGCAACAGCAATATTTAATTCAAAGTATTTATCCCCATCCTTTGGGTAATGATCAAATTCAACGATTTTATCATCCAGATATGTTAATTTTTCATTGCTTTCTGTTCCAAGGATTCTTTGCACAGCATAAGCTTTTGCTGCTTTTAGCTGGTAAAATCCATCGGGTATGGCTTCAAGTTCAACTGACTTTGTTTTTTCTCTGTTAACATCAAATTCTTTTTGTATTTCGATATCTTTTTCAACGCAATAAAGTGCGAACTGATAAGAAATTACACTATTGATACGTTGGACGATGGTTTTTTCATCCATTTCTGATTGTATAGCATATTCTGCATGTTCATATTTTGTTGTTATTTCTTTCTCGAGACGTACTTTTTCTTCCTCAAGGCTCACAATAACTGGTCTGGCAGGGTCAAATTTATTGTATTCCTCTTTATGAATCTCTGCACCCCTTGCATACGTGTGTTCCCTCGTAAAAAGAGGAGATGAATCGTCGATCTCCGCTTTAAATGCATTCTGTGCTTTTGTTTCGTTATAAAGAATCTCGTTCTTGTCAGAGATGTCATATCTTTGGCGTAAATACTGAGGTTTTTTTATTTTAATCCCATTGTCGAGCTGTTCTAACATATTTCTATAAATGAGTATGTATTCAAGGTGTTTTGTTATTTTAGATTTTTTATCAGAACCATAGTAAATTCCGGTGTCATAAATTACTCTATTTATCGCACTGTCATAATATGTCATCATGTTTTGGATTTGCACTTCATTAAGATTTGAAGAATATATCGTTTCAATTTTTTTTATCAGATCAAGGTTTTCTTTTTTATACACATGATTTGGATTGTTATAATTTCTTTCATACTCTTTAATTGCGTTGGTTATCCTGTGCATGTCTAAATTTTCGATGCTCTTTTTTATAATCGCTGTTTGTCTGATTCCATATCGATGCGGGCGTATGCTCATGGTGCCAGATAAAGAAGAAAGATAAGCCAGAGTATACACCGAATCATCTTTACTCAGCATCGAGTGAAGGTGCTCTGATGCATCTATCAATTCATTTACAATGGTATGGTTTTCTCTCCCTCTTTGGGCTACAATTTCATTGTAGATTTTTTTATCAACGTCAATAAGAAACTCAGAAGAGTTTACAGTTGCTATGTTCAGATGTTTTGTAGTTTCCTGATAAGCTATTTCTCTAAGTATTTTTACGGTTGCTTGTGAATATTTTTCATACTTGAAAAGTATATCAATAGCGCTATCAGGATTGAGTGTGTTTTCATCAGATGCAATGAGTTCAGCAGAAAAATCATCGTTTTCTTCCTTATAAGAATCATCCTGAGGCGCAGGTTTAGTCATTGCGTTATCAATTAACGTCAAAAATGTTAATATAACCGAGAGGTTTTTATTAATTATTCCCGTCGCTGCGGATGCTAATAACTTCACCGAGGTGATAGCGTTATTGTAAATATTATCTGTGGGGATTTTATCAGGGTGAGTGCTTCCAGCAGATGAAATATGTTTTTTCTCACCAATATCTACAATGCTAATTTTATTTCCAAATGAAGAGCGTTGCGTGTCTCCATGGGACGCTAAAGTATTCAGTGCAGCTCTGAGCCCTGGTAAGTTATCTGAGCCATCCGTTAAGACTGAGATAGCGGCTACATCTTGCACTGGGGCGTTCAGAGTTAGCGCTAACTTTTGATATTGCTCGGCGTTAAGAACATCAGTATATCGCTGCACCTCCGTTACCGCCTCGCCTGCCGGATCTGACACGAATATTGTGTAGCGGGCTAGCCAGGGAAGCGTTGCGCGAGACGTTTTAACATCACTCTCCGGTCGGGCTAATTGTTCAATGGAAAGATCAAAATTTGCCAACTCAACATACACCCCACGGAATGGCTGTTCTTCATCAATCAGTTGATGGAAGGTGGTGGTGACATCAGGTCCAACAACGCTGTTATGGGGCGGTTTAGCTGAAGCACCCAGTAAGGGATTCTCGCGAGGAGAAGTGCCAGGCTGTGTCAATCGACCCAGACGTTCTTTGCCCTGAGCCGCTGTTTCGTTCCAGCTCTCATGGCTGTGTTGTGTTGCATTATTACTGTGGCTAAATCGGGTGATTTCTCTTTCAGCTTCACCCTCGGCAATATTGAGTGATGTCCAGGTGGTGACATCCTGGCTGATGGCGTGTGAACCCAGCCTGATGGTCGGTTCTGAGATATTTCGTGGCGGAACGGGTAGTGATACTGGATTGACCCTTTCACCGGGCGTTGGATAAGGCAGACTAGCTGATGGGTTCTCTGAAGCCTGTAAATTATCAGAATCGGTAGAGCTTTCGCCGATGACTGAGTCGCCTGACAGAAGATTTTGCAAACCTACCCGCGGTGGGGCAAGCAGGCTCAACGTGCTTAGCACAGAACTGGCTGCTGCGGAGAAATTGGGTACGCGGGTAATGATTTTCCCCAGAAGTGATTCAGGCGGAGGCAACTGCCGATGTCTGTAACAATAAGCGGCAAGGAGGGCCAGTAAGAAAATAAACCCGGCTGACCCTAAGCCTGGCATCATGCTGATCCCACTTAATGCCCCACACCCAATCATCGCAACCGATTCAGCAATGGTTGCGGGCAAATGGCCCAGCATAAATTCTGCGATATAGGGAAGCAGTACCTGCGCAGTGGGGGTCGATAAAGCGGCCATAGCGGTTGAGGCCAGTGCTGCCTCAAGTGCATTCATCGAATTCAGCAAAACGCCAACCCAACCTGGGCTTTGACGAAACGCACGGAAAAGTTCCAGCGCTAGCTGGCCAGCAATTTTTGCTGCCTGGAAATAAAAGACAGGCGCTCCCATGGTTTGTGCGGCAAAACCGATCGCCCTGCCGGGGATGCTGGCTACCATTTGGCTATAGGTGTTGCGTAGCAGATGATCCATAACCCTGGAAGGTTCATCTTGCTGGATTTGGCCGGAAGCTGCCTCTGAAGGGGGATCAATCGTTGACGCCCCGCGGTCTCTGAAGAGCGGTATCAGTGCCGCCTGACGCAAAGATTCAAGATCCCCCTCTGCATCAATGGGCGTATTATTCAAATGGTCAGCTTGGTGGTGCTGGGCAAAACGCGTCTCGTTTGACATGAAAAAACCACTCCTCACCGATGAAAGTGACGTGATAGTTGATGAATTTTCAGGTCAAAAGTGAATCGTCAAAGTTGTTCTGTAGCGCTAAGGAATTATGTAAAGCAGACAGGATATTTTTCGCTACTGCTAAAAATATAGTCGTAGTAAGGAGGGAAGTAAATTTGGGCTGTTTCCTAAAACGCCAGAAAGCAAAAGGGCGACTTGCGTCGCCCTTAGAGGTTACACCAGCTTCAGTGCCAGCCAGTAGAGCGAGCCTGAGAGCAGAATACACACCGGCAGGGTAAACACCCATGCCATCGCGATATTCTTGATGGTGCGGCTCTGCAGCCCACCGCCGTCTACCAGCATGGTTCCCGCCACCGAAGAGGAGAGAATGTGCGTGGTAGAGACCGGCATACCGGTATAACTGGCGATACCGATGGAGACGGCCGCAGTCACCTGCGCTGACATACCCTGTGCATAGGTCATGCCTTTTTTACCAATCTTCTCACCGATGGTGGTTGCCACACGACGCCAGCCAATCATGGTACCGATGCCCAACGCCAACGCCACAGCGACAATAATCCACACCGGAGCGTACTCGATGGTGCTGGTCAGGTCGCCTTTCAGCTTGTTCAGGAAGCGTTTGTCGTCGGCATTGACTTCCGGCAGCTTAGACGCTTTGTCTGCGGTATCTGCGATACACAGCAGCAGACGGCGCATCTGGCCACGCTGTTCGATGCTGAGCTGATCGTAACTTTGCAGGTTATTCAGCAAGCCCTGAGCGTGTTGCACCGCAACCAGCGCACGTGCGCTATCGCAATGGAACTCTTGTGGGCCATTCACGGTTTCAACCGGAGCTGGCACGGCAGGTGGAGCCTGCGCCACGATTTCCGTCAGCGTCTGGTTATGCTGCTGATAATACTGTTCCAGGTGATTAACAGCATCCCGCGTGCGGGTGATGTCATACCCGGAGGCATTCATATTGACCACGAACCCGGCAGGCGCTACGCCAATCAGGACCAGCATGATCAAACCAATACCTTTCTGGCCGTCATTCGCACCATGTGAATAGCTCACGCCAATGGCAGAAACAATCAGGGCGATACGTGTCCAGAACGGGGGCTTTTTCTTGCCGTCAATTTTCTCGCGATCGGCGGGTGTCATATGCACGCGTGAACGCTTCTTAGTGCTGCTCCAGTAACGACGCAGCAGGAAAATCAACGTGCCAGCAATCACCAGACCGACGATCGGCGAAAGGATCAGGGACAGGAAAATATTCACCACTTTAGGCAGATTTAACGCATCCACCACGGAAGTGCCGGTCATCAGTGCATTGGTTAACCCAATACCAATGATGGCGCCAATAAGCGTGTGTGAGCTGGAAGCAGGCAGGCCCAGATACCAGGTGCCAAGGTTCCAGATGATCGCCGCCAGCAGCATGGAGAAGACCATGGCGAGACCGTGTGCAGAACCGACATTCAGCAGGAGATCGGTCGGCAACATATGCACAATCGCATATGCAACGCTCAATCCACCCAGCATGACGCCGAAGAAGTTGAAGATACCCGCCATCGCCACGGCGAGCTGTGGCCGCATTGCACGGGTATAAATAACCGTAGCAACCGCATTGGCAGTGTCGTGGAAGCCGTTGATTGCCTCATAAAACAATACGAACAGCAGGGCTAAAACTAATAACAGGCCGGTACTGACATCGAGCCCGGCAAACAGATGTAGCATAAGCGTTACGCCATTTTGGAGGACATGAACGCGGCGCATTATCCGCGACAACGTGCTGTATGGGAAAGGAAAATATAGCCCTTTTTTGACTTAATTATGTAACTTCGGCGGTTTGTTATGGGAAAAATCCCTAAAAATGAGCGTGTTACAATATGACATATTTACGGCATTTTTTTGACTCCGTTGCTCCATTCGCGTGGTTTATCGCCCGGTTAACGACATTTCGCTGCAATAACACTCATCTTTATCGGGGATAACCCCGCACCAAGGTAGCTTTGCCGCCAGTCGTTCACTACAATCTGCGCCTCTGAGAGTTGACAGGTGACCATCGTGGAAAAATTTGACGTTATCGTAATCGGTGCTGGAGCCGCCGGGATGTTTTGTGCGGCTCAGGCCGGGCAACGCGGTTTGCGCGTGCTGCTGTTGGATAACGGCAAAAAAGCCGGGCGTAAAATTCTGATGTCGGGCGGTGGTCGCTGTAACTTCACCAATCTCTATGCCGAACCTGCGGCCTATCTGTCGCAAAACCCGCACTTCTGCAAGTCTGCCCTGGCGCGTTATACCCAGTGGGATTTTATCGACCTGGTCAATCGTCATGGCATTGCCTGGCATGAGAAGACGCTGGGCCAACTGTTCTGTGATGATTCGGCGCAGCAGATTGTCGATCTGTTGCTGGCTGAGTGTGAGAAGGGCCAGGTGACGCTGCGTTTGCGCACCGAGATTATCAGCGTGGAGCGCGATGAAGCGGGTTACACCCTGACGCTGAATGGCACGACGGTGCAGGCAGCAAAACTGGTGGTCGCCAGTGGCGGGCTTTCTATGCCGGGATTAGGTGCTTCGCCGTTTGGTTATCAGCTGGCACAACAGTTCGGCCTTGAGGTACTGCCTACTCGCGCAGGTCTGGTGCCGTTTACCTTGCATAAGCCGCTGCTGGAGCAGCTTCAGGCGCTGTCTGGTGTGGCATTGCCAACCACCATTACCGCGCAGGATGGCACGCTATTTAAAGAAGCGATGCTGTTTACGCATCGTGGTCTCTCTGGTCCGGCGGTACTGCAAATTTCCAGCTACTGGCAGGCGGGTGAGTTTGTGCATGTCGATCTCTCACCGGAAACCTCACTGGATGACTTTATTAATGTGCAGCGTGCGGCCCATCCGAATCTCAGCCTGAAAAACAGCCTGGCGAAGATCCTGCCAAAACGGCTGGTCGAAATTCTGCAATTACTACAGCAGTTGCCGGATGTGAGCCTCAAGCAGTTAAACAGCAAGCAGCAGGCGGCGTTAGTGACGCTGCTGCACCACTGGCCGGTGCAACCCAACGGCACCGAGGGTTACCGCACGGCGGAAGTGACGTTAGGCGGTGTGGATACCGCACAGCTCTCTTCAAAGACCATGGAAGCGAAGTCCGTTCCGGGGCTGTACTTTATTGGCGAAGTGGTGGATGTCACCGGCTGGCTGGGCGGCTACAACTTCCAGTGGGCATGGAGTTCCGCCTGGGCGTGCGCGCAGGGGCTGTAAGGTAGCAGTTTTTCGCCCGATCGTAAGTCAATCGGGCACAAAAAAGCCTGCAACATGTGCAGGCTTTTGGTTTACAGCATCACGCTGCTAATCAGTAGTAATCACCGTGACGGTAATCCCATGAAGGGAAAATGTCCGACAGGTGAGACATGATCTTGTCTACGTCCAGACCTTTACGGATCAGGATTGGGCAAGGAGAGACTTTACGTTCGCCTTTCTGCTCTGGTACCAGTTTACCGGTGCTGTCTACCATGGAAACCATCACGCCCTGCTCATAGCGGGTTTTCTGGTCTTCGTTTGGCTGGATAGACTTCACGTAGTCGTTCGCAGCGATGATCAGGTCAGCGTGCTCTTCGATACGCTCGCCGATACCTTCAACCAGGCCACGGTTGCCTTTGCCTGATGGGTTAGCAGAGCTTGCGAAAGAGAACTTACCGTGGTTTTCCCACAGCTCTTTCGCCAGAATCTCGCCCGGCTTACCGAACTTGATCACGAAGCAGCTGGTTTCACGGCCATCCATCATCAGCTCTTTAGAGCCGTCGGTTGGGATGCGATCCAGTGCTTCCTGTTTCCACGGCAGGATGCAGCCCAACAGCACATCGCCATCCCAGTGGCGCTGATACAGTTCTTCGATTTCTGGGTTCAGCTGAGCCAGTTCTTTCAACTGCTCCATTGAGCCGCACAGAACCACACCTGGCTTGTTACGGTTACGCTGTTTAGCGTCGAATTTACGCTCCAGGCCGGCTTTATCAGAGGTCATGATGATGTAGCCAACTTTGGTTGGGCTGACGATCATGCCGCCTTCTTTGGCCAGGATTTCGATCGCTTCTGGCTGTAAGCCGCCGTTCCACTGTACTGTTTTGTTGCTCATGATTAGGCCTCTGTTAAAACCCCCGAAACCGGTTCGGGTAAGATAATTCGGTGTTGTTGCCTTCGATATTACGGGTTTTATCTCCGGCGGCAACCCTCCGCCGGATTGTTCTTCTGTAGCAACAATAGATGCTACACAACGCCTGAATCTGTGAGCACAGCGCTTATTTTAACGGCATGTCGATCACCTGTTGCGTGGTTTTGATCTCAGCAAACACGTCGGCAACACCCGTCAATGCAGCACGGTGTAGTGAGCGATGATCAACCACGCTATTATCCCAACTTACCAGGTCACGTGTGGCAGCGGCATCTTCTGGAATAATCACGCTGTAACCGAGCGGTACCGCATCACGCGCGGTGCTTGAGACACACATATGGGTCATCAGTCCGGCAACAATCAGCTGTTTAATCCCCAGGGATTCCAGCTGTGAGTGCAGGTCGGTGCCAACAAACGAGCTGGGTGTGGCTTTGGCGATAATCCGGTCGCCTTTCGCTGTAGAGGGTTGCAAATTGCGGTGGAATTCGGAGAACCGGCTACCTTCAGCAAACAGCGGACTATTGGCGGGGCCGAGGTGGCGTACAAAAAAGACGGGCATACCGTTTTTATGCGCATATTCCGTCAGGCGTTTCGCGTTGTTCAGCGCTTTTTCGCCGTCCGGGATGACCATTTTTCCACCCGGGAAATACTCATTTTGGAAGTCGATTAAGATCAGCGCCGTCTGGTTTTTTACCAGCTCAGTAGTTGCAGGCGCGCTACTTAGTGTACGAATAGTCGGTGCTTTAGCCGCCTCTCGGGTTTCGGCGATAGCGCTGCCACTGATAGCCATTGCTAATGCCAAAGTGCCAGAAGTAAACAATTTTTTCATTATCAGTTCCTTATTATTTCCGTGGTGTTGGGCTGTTTTCTGTCTCGCAGTATGTGCGGAAGTGCAGCCCGCAAGGAGTACCGTGAATGACAAAGAACGTGCAGATTGCGCCATTTCGCCCGGCCATTCGTGTGGGTGTCGTGGTGTTTGATGGCATCATCCCTTTTCATCTTTCTGTGCCACTGGCGGTGTTCGAGGCGGCTCACCAGGGGGAGGGTGCACCGTGCTACCAAATACATATCTGTGCGACGCAACCCGGCGAGCTTCGCACCAGCAGCGGATTTTCGATTGTGGCCGGGCAGGGTCTTGAGCAACTGGAACAGATGGACGTGGTGGTTGTACCGAGCTGGAATGAGAAACAACCGTCAGCAGAGCTGCTATCGGCGATACGGCAAGCGGCCGATCGCGGAGCAACTATCGTTGGGCTGTGCCTGGGTGCTTTTGTTCTGGCTGAGGCGGGTTTATTAGAGAAGAAACGAGCCACCACCCATTGGCGCTGGATGCAGGCATTTAGCACACGTTATCCCTCGGTGGATATCGATCGTGATGTGCTCTATGTCGATCTTGGTCAGACGATCACATCGGCGGGTACTGCCGCCAGTATCGACTGCTGCTTGCACCTGGTGCGAAGAAGTTGGGGTATGGAGATAGCGAATCAGGTGGCGCGTATGCTGGTGATCCCCCCTCATCGGCAAGGGGGGCAGGCGCAATATGTTGAACAGCCGGTGATAACCCGACCAGATGGCGATCGCTTTATGGCAGCACTGCACTGGGCTGCTGAACATCTCCAGGAACCGCTGACGTTGCAGCAACTGGCTAACCAGGCGCTGATGAGTTCCCGCAGTTTTTCCCGTCGCTTCCAGCAAACCACCGGTGGGTGTTTTAGCCAATGGCTACAGCAGCAGCGTATTGCACTGGCTCAACGCTATCTGGAAGGATCCAACCGCCCAGTCGAGCAGATTGCACTTTTGGCTGGATTTCCTTCAGCGTTGGCGCTGCGGCGTCATTTTAAAAAACAGCTTAACGTGACGCCGCAGCAGTACCGCAAAACCTTTCGCGGTCAATCAGGAACCGATGTCGCGTAATGCTTTGCCTTGCATCAGGTTACGTTCGATGTGTTCCAGGGTGACATGGCGGGTTTCAGGCACCAGCCAAATGGTGATCAGGATGAACACCACGTTCAGCGCGGCATACAACCAGAACGTTGGCGCATTACCTAACGTGTCCAGCAAGGTCAGGAAGGTGGCTCCAACCACCATATTCGCAACCCAGTTGGTGGTAGTGGAGGCAGTGATCCCGAAATCGCGTCCTTTCAGTGGCTGGATCTCCGAGCACAGCAACCAGATAACCGGGCCTGCGGCCATAGCAAAGCCGACGATAAACATCAGCAGCATAGCGATAGCGAAATACTGACGGAACGGCGTTTCTACGCCCATATGCAACAGCGTGCCGAGTACGCCCATACCCACCGTCATGATCAGGAAACTGGTCACCAGCATCGGCTTACGGCCCCAGCGATCCACCAGACCTACGGCGATCAGCGTAGAGAGCATGTTCACCGCACCAACGATCACCGTGCCCCACATCTGCTCGTGGGTGTTAGAGAAGCCCGCAATACTGAAGATTTTTGGCGCGTAATACATCACCACGTTCATACCGGTGAACTGCTGCATCACTTGCAACAGAATGCCGAGCCACACGGCACGACGGAAGTTGCTGTTGCTCTTAAACAGCGACCAGCCATGCTGCTTGACCTGCAAGCTTTCGCGGATCTCGTCCAACTCCTGCTTTGCCTGTTCATCGGAGCTACGCAAACGCGCCAACACGCGCTGTGCTTCATTGAAGCGGCCGTGGGCGGCCAGCCAGCGCGGGCTGTTTGGCAGGAACAGGACACCGATGAATAAAATCAGCGCCGGGAAAGCGATCACGCCCAGCATCCAACGCCAGCTGCCGCTGTAACTCAGGGCGGTGTCAGACAGATAGGCGACTAAGATGCCGGTGGTCAGCATCAGTTGATACATGGAGATCATCGAGCCGCGCACGCGCTCGGGGGCAATTTCAGCCAGATAGAGCGGAGCGGTGTAAGAAGCGATACCCACCGCGAGGCCGAGAATAACGCGGGCACCAATCAGCGATTCCACGCTGGGAGAGAAAGCAGACCACAGCGAGCCAATCACAAACAGCGTTGCACCGGCCAGCATGCTTTTTTTACGTCCGAGGTGGGAAGAGAGCCAGCCTGCGCCCAGGGCACCGATGGCAGCACCAAACATCATGCTGCTGACCACCCACTCCTGAGCATGATTACTGATATTGAGATCTTTAGATAAAAACGGTAACGCCCCGGCGATCACGCCGATATCCAGACCAAACAGCAGGCCACACAGCGCTGCCATAAAACAGACAAACCAGATAAACGACTGATTTTTTTTCCCTGAAAAAGGTTGGGCACTCATCCTGAACTCCTTAAAATTATGTCAAGAAAGGTAATGTTAGATAAGCATCGCCAGGAAAACAGTGTTACCGGTCACATGATGAGCGATTGCTGATTGGACGGCATAAGGCACGGGGCATCAATACAGCCGCGCGCATTGATTGCCATACTGCGCGTTTCGTCTCAGGAGATAAGCAGATGTTTTCATTCAGGAAGCCATTGGCACTGATGTGTGTTTCACTGGCGCTGTTGGGAAGTGCTTCAGCTTCTGCCGCGCATGTTTATGGCGAGCAGCTTGAGGGATTTAGCTACCCTTATCCGTTGCATCACTTCAGTTTTGCTTCTCAGCAGCAGCAACTGAGCATGGGATATATGGATGTTCCTGCGGAAAAGTCTGCTAACGGACAAACCGTGGTGCTGCTGCACGGTAAGAACTTCTGCGGAGCCACCTGGGACAGCACTATCAAAGCACTCAGTCAGCAGGGCTACCGGGTTATCGCCCCCGATCAAATCGGCTTCTGCTCTTCCACAAAACCGGCAAATTACCAGTACACCTTCCAGCAGCTAGCGCAGAATACCCATGAGTTATTGCAGAGCCTTGGGGTGGAGGATGCCACCATCGTCGGCCACTCTACCGGCGGTATGCTGGCGGTACGTTATGCGCTGATGTACCCACAGCAGACGCACAAACTGGTGCTGGTGAATCCCATCGGTCTGGAAGACTGGAAAGCGAAAGGCGCACCGTGGCGCAGTGTTGATCAGTGGTATCAGCGTGAACTGAAGCTCAATGCTGCGGGCATCAAGAAGTATGAACTAAGCACTTACTACGTAGGGAAATGGAAGCCAGAGTATGACCAATGGGTGGATATGTTGGCAGGATTGAACAGCGGGCCGGGCCATCAGCGCGTGGCGTGGAACTCGGCGTTGATTTACGACATGATTTTCACCCAGCCAGTTTATTACGAACTGAAAGACATTAAAGTGCCAACCACGCTGATGATTGGGACGGCGGACACCACCGCGATTGGCAGCGACATTGCGCCACCTGCGGTGAAGGCGAAACTGGGACACTACAATGTGCTGGGTAAACAGGCGGCACAGTTGATCCCCGGTGCGCACCTGATCGAATTCCCCGGTATGGGCCATGCCCCGCAAATGGAAGATCCGGCGCACTTCAATCAACAGCTGCTGAATGACCTTTCACGTTCCTGACGTCGGATTGGCGGCAGGGATCATCACTGCCGCGTCTGGTGCTTCTCGCGTTTGGCTGCGTACATGCGGGCATCGCTGCCTTCCAGTAGCTGCTCCAGGCTCAGCGGATGGAGCGGGTCAAACTCCACGATGCCGCTGGAAAAATGCAGCATATATTGTCGATGACGACTTTCCGTGTGCTGCTGCAAATAGTCGTCAAAGCGCACCAGCACGCGATGCGCATCATCAAGATGCAGGCCGTGGAACAGCACAACAAACTCATCACCGCCGAGACGGGCAAACAGGTCACCGTTGCGGAAACTCACTTTCATCGCATCGGCGAAATCGATCAACGCGTGATCTCCCTCTTTGTGCCCAAGGGTATCGTTGATCTGCTTGAATTTATCCAGGTCGAGAAAGGTCAGACAGGCAGGCTGATGCTTCACCAGGCACTCGTTTAACAGCAGCTGGCCTAGCGTCATAAAGCCACGGCGGTTGGTGATGCGGGTTAACTCATCAGACGTTGCGGTCTGGAAGGCGGTCAGCTCTGACTCCGCCATCGCCGCTAAATCGCGCAGCGTGGTGTAATCCTCGCTGTCAAAATGGCGTGGCTGATGGTCAATAATGCACAGCGTACCCACTTTCGCACCGCTCGGGGTACGCAACGGGCAACCGGCGTAAAAACGGACGGGCAGCTCATTATTCACGAGCGGATTATCATGAAAACGCTCATCTTCCAGCGCGTTCTCCACCACCATCACATCATCTTGCAAGATGGCATGGCCGCAGAAAGAGGTATTACGCGGCGCGGTCTGCGCGGCATAACCGGCGGCAGATTTAAACCACTGATGATCCTCTTCCAGCAAACTCACCAACGCAACTGGCGCATTAAATAGCCGACGGGCAAGACGTGTTAAACGGTCAAAGCGCTCCTCCGCAGGGGTATGCAGCAGATTGAGCGCGCGCAACTGTTGCAGACGTTGGGGTTCGTCTACCGGAAGTTCGGGAGCTTTCATGTGTCTTACTCTTTAATTATAAGAAAACAGGTGTGACTCACTGGTGTTCACGAAAAGCTCTGCGACGGCAAAGCGCAGCCGCAGAGTTTAAAGAGGATCAGAGCACTTTTTGCTCTGCTAAATCAAGGGCAAAATAACTGAAAATCAGGTTGGCACCGGCACGTTTAATGGCACCTAAACTTTCCAGTACCACGTTACGCTCATCAATTGCGCCTGCCTGAGCCGCAAACTTGATCATCGCGTACTCGCCGCTGACCTGGTAAGCCGCCAGCGGCAGCGTAGTGCGTTCGCGAATTTCACGCAGTACGTCGAGATAAGCACCCGCAGGTTTCACCATCAGTGAATCCGCGCCTTCTGCTTCATCCAGCAGCGATTCACGAATCGCTTCCAGACGGTTCATTGGGTTCATCTGGTAGGTCTTACGGTCGCCTTTCAGCGCGGTGCCTGCGGCTTCACGGAACGGGCCGTAATAGGATGAAGCGAACTTGGTGGAGTAAGACATGATGGCGGTGTCGGTAAAGCCTGCCGCATCCAGTGCCTGACGAATCGCTTTCACCTGGCCATCCATTGCCGCCGATGGCGCGATGAAGTCCGCACCGGCCTGCGCAGCCACCACCGCCTGCTTGCCGAGATTAATCAGCGTCTGGTCGTTATCCACACCGTGATCGCACAGCACGCCACAGTGGCCGTGGCTGGTGTACTCGCAGAAACAGGTATCCGACATCACGATCATCTCTGGCACGGTCTCTTTGCAGATGCGTGACATACGCGCGACCAGACCATTCTCCTGCCATGCATCGCTACCGGTGGCATCAGTATGATGAGAAATACCAAACGTCATCACCGAGCGGATACCCGCTTTCGCGATACGTTCAATTTCATACGCGAGACGCTTCTCAGGAATGCGCATCACGCCCGGCATGGCTTCAATCGGTTTGTAATCATCCACACCTTCTTCAACAAAAATCGGCAAGGCCAGATCGTTGAGGCTCAGCGTGGTTTCCTGGAAGAGTTCGCGCATTTGCGCGCTTTTGCGCAGCCTTCTCGGGCGCTGGATCAGGGAAAAGTCAGACATACTCGTTTCTACACAGTATAAAAAAGTGTCAATAGTGTACTCCTTTTACAGAGCAGGTATGAAGGTTTGTGTGCGGTAGAAAAAGCCCCCTCCAGAGGGAGAGGGCGAGAGAGGCAGATTACTCGTTGATATCCGGGTGCTGCTGCACCAGCGTCTTACGTTTGGCTTCGAGGCGGGCAATCTCAACGTCGATATCTTCGATCTTCTGCTCGATGTTATCGTGATGCTCTTGCAGGATCTCACGCGCTTCTTCGATATCCGAAGCCGCAGGCGTTGCACCGCTAAGTGGCTTGTTGGCGGTCTCTTTCATATAGATACCGGTTGCCAGACCAATCACCGCAATCACCATCAGATAGTACGCAGGCATATACAGATTATTGGTGCTCTCAACCAGCCACGCCGCAAGCGTTGGCGTTAAACCTGCCACCAGCACTGAAATGTTAAACGCACTCGCCAGGGCGCTGTAACGAATATGCGTCGGGAACATCGCTGGCAGGGTGGAGGCCATCACGCCGGTGAAGGCGTTGAGGATCACGGCCAGCAGCAGCAGGCCAGCGAAAATCAGCCCCAGCACATTACTGTTGATCAGCATAAAGGCCGGGATGGCGAAAATCAGCAACGCAATACTGCCGATAATCACAAACGGACGGCGGCCAAAACGGTCACTCAGCATGCCCATTACCGGCTGCACAAACAGCATACCAATCATAATCGCAATGATGATCAGTACGCCGTGATCTTCGGAGTAGTGCAGGTTATGCGACAAATAGCTCGGCATATAGGTGAGCAGCATGTAGTAGGTGACGTTGGTGGCGATCACCAGTCCGATACAGGAGAGCAGGCTCTTCCAGTGCTTGCTGGCAATCTCTTTAAACGACACTTTTGGCCCGTCACGCAGGCCCTCGCGGTCACCTTGTTCCAGTTTGTCCACGTGTTGCTGGAAGGCAGGTGTCTCTTCCAGCGCATGGCGCAGATACAGACCCACAATCCCTAACGGCAGTGCCAGGAAGAACGGCAAACGCCAGCCCCATTCCATAAAGCGCTCTTCGCCGATGATGGTGGAGAGCAGTACCACGACACCTGCGCCCATCACGAAGCCAACGATCGAACCAAAGTCGAGCCAGCTACCCATAAAGCCACGTTTACGGTCCGGGGAATATTCGGCGACAAAGATCGAAGCGCCGGTATATTCACCGCCTACCGAGAAGCCCTGGGCCATTTTGGCAAGCAGCAGCAATATCGGTGCCCAGATGCCTATCGAAGCATAAGAGGGGATTAACCCGATACAGAAGGTACTGACGGACATGATGACGATGGTGATGGAGAGGATTTTCTGGCGACCATATTTATCGCCCAACATACCGAAGAACAATCCGCCTAACGGACGAATAAGGAAGGGAACGGAGAAGGTGGCCAGTGCGGCAATCATCTGGATGCCGGGAGAAGCCCCTGGGAAAAACACTTTCCCTAATGCGTAAGCGACAAAGCCATAAACACCAAAGTCAAACCACTCCATCGCGTTCCCCAGCGACGCAGCAGTGATCGCTTTGCGCAACCGCGCATCATCAATGATGGTGACATCACTGAGCCCAATAGGTTTTACACGCTTCCTACGTAGTTTCATATATTTACCCTGTTCTGGAACATGAAAGTCCTCAACGGTGCGAACCGATTCAGTGCCTTCAGACCGCAGCGTTGAGAAAATTAAAGCATAGCGCTGTTAACGAAATTTCCCTGTCTATGCGTCACAATAATTACTATTAAAATTATTGCTTTCCGCCACAGAGTATAGCGTTTTTATGTGATTGTTGTCACATTTCACCCGAAAGCCCCGTTTCTACTGGCTTTTTCCTCTAAAAATTCTGCGGTTTTCGCGGTGAAAAAAAATTTCGCGACGTGCTTTTAAGAGAATCATCATAAACATAAGATTAATTTATGATTTAAAGGGTTTTTCTCCTGTGACTTGCCAGCCGAATCACATTCGGTAATACTCTGCGCCTCGCAGAGGGCGGAGGAATAATGCAAAGAAAAAAGACCGAGCCTTTTACTAATCCCTGGCTGGCGATGATCGACAGTGTAGAAAAAAAATTAATGTATTATGTCGACAAGCACCCGGAGCCTGTTAAAGAGGGGATTCCCCATGCCTGGATTCACTGCGGTGAGCGGGCGGAAAGCATGCTGGCGCGTATGGCGGCGCATCCCGATGAGCTAGTACAGCAGGCGGATAGCTGGTTCAAGGCGGGATGGCTCACTGCGCAGAGCCTGGAACAGATTCGCCGCGTGCAGCGCGTTTGGCAGGAGTTGCAACGCAACCCCACTCGCGGTGCCAGCAGTCCAATGGAAGAGTACCAGCATTTGATGGGGCAACTGATGCCGACGCTGGAGCGCATCCACCAACGGATGGACGCGCGTCATGGGCAGGAAAGAGAGCAGGAGGATGACAGTGTTGAAGTGGCCCTGCGCATCGTGATGAAGCGACGCGAGGGCGGTGACAAACCGGTTTAATCGACTGCGTCGCCTTCAAGCGGCGTTTTTCCCTCAATTTTCAGCCAGTTGCGTAGACGATCGTTATCCATCGGGCGGGCATAAAAGAACCCCTGAATAAACATTACCCCGTGCTGACGCAGATAAAGATACTGCAAAGCACTCTCAACCCCTTCGCCCAGTACCTGCAACTGGATCTTATGGCTTAGCGCGATAATGGCATCCAACACCGGCGTCTCGCCGTTAAGTTGCTCAATGGCATTGATAAAGCCACGATCAATTTTCAGGTAATCCAGTTCGAAAGTTTGCAGATAGCTGAGAGAACAGTGGCCGGTGCCAAAATCATCAATGGCGACTTTAATCCCGCGCTCGCGCAGGGAAGCCAGCTTTGCCGCGACGCCTGGACCATCTTTGATCAGACTATGCTCCGTGAGCTCCAGCGTGATGGTGAGTTTTTTGTCGGCGATGCGGCGTGCGAAGGTCAGCACATCTTTGACGAAATCCGGGTGCTGCAAATGTTCTGCGGCCACGTTAATGGCGAGATGAAAGCCCGGTTCCACTGCCCATTGCTGCACATCTTCAGCAATCAAATGCAGCACATGATGAGTCAGTGGGATGATCATCTTTTCGCTTTCGGCTGCATTAATGAACATATCGGGTCGCACCAGTTCGCCATTGGGCCGACGCCAGCGCATCAGCGCCTCGACGCCAACGCAACGCTGCTTCTCACTGTTGTAGATGGGCTGATAATTCATATGGAACTGCTTCGCCTGAATGGCCCGGCGGATTTCATCACGCCATGAGATGCGCCGCCGCAGCCAGTTGGCGGTTAACAGCATCAGCAGCAGGGAAAAAATCGCCGCCATGGGCATAAAAATAAACATCACCCGCTGCCATGCGTTGCCCAGTTCGCTGCCGGGTGCAACTAACGTGACATCAATCGGATAGCGGGATGAGCTGGCGTGATACGTCATAGAGTGAAACAGTGAGGTACGATTATCAGGGTGGTTGAGGCTAATAACGCTGCCTCCGCTGAATTGCATGCGCATTTGATAACCCTGTGAACTGCCAACCGCACTCATAAAGTCCAGCAAATACTGGCCGTCAATAATCGCCCAAAAACCCTCTCCGTCCGGCAGTTGGCGGACAAAAACAATCGCAGAGCGATCGGGCACGCCCGCTGTACCGGCAATCGACAGGCTCCACCAGGCTTTGCCCGTGACCGGCACGGCGCGGCGGATCATCTGCTGCAAGGTGCCAGGGTTATTGCCGTAAGCGGAGGAACAGTTAACGTTATCGCCACGCAACGTGCCGATAGAGCGAAAATAGGCGTTCAGCGTTCCAGCTAACTGGAGCTGTTTTTCAATTTTGTCGCAGGGCTGGTAGTGATACTGGCGCAGAGAGGTGATCATATTCCATGCGCTGTCACTCATCTTTTCTGCCTGAGAGATCAGGGTGTTGGCTGCGAGAGCCTGTTGGTGCTGGACGCTGTTTTTAGCCTCAATAGCGGTGCTGATAATGCCCAATACCAGTGGCAACAATCCTGCTAAGACGATCAACAGCCAGCCTAAATCACGTTTTTGTTTTAATGGCGGCACCACGGAGTCCTCTGAAGTGAAATGCGTCAGTCAGGTGGTGCAGGGGCTTACGCAGCATAGCATGTTCCTGCGCCACGCCGAGCGTGCTTTTCGCTGATAAATTCAGCGCCCACTGACGGTTTATCGACCCGTGAAGCCGGTTTTTTACTTTTATTTCGTGCGCCGGAGAATTTCAGGAAGGGAGGAGATGCCACACCGCGCCTGAGCGGCGCGGGTGGCGGTCAATCAACGTTGCTGGCGGTGCAATAATCTCTGAGCCAGAGCCATCAGGGTAAGCGTAGCCACCAGCGTGAGGGTGGCCATTGCCATGCCATCACCCACGGAACCTTGCTCGAACTGCCGCCAGATAAACAGTGCCACGGTTTGGCTGCCTGCGGGGGCTAACAGTAAAGACGTCACCAGCTCACGCGAGGCGATAGCAAACACCATCATCATGGCGGCAATCAACGCAGGGGACACCAGCGGTAGCACCACCCAGCGCAGCGCCTGCCAGCGCGATGCGCCGTGCACACGGGCGGCAGATTCCAGTGCAGGCGAAAGCTGACGCAGCGCGCCGCTGACATAGCGCACCGGCCACGGCAGCAGCAGGCAGCAATAGGAAATCAGCAAAATAAATAGCGTGTTATAAGGCGTTACCGGCCAAAACCCGCGATTCCAGACCAAAATCAGGCCCACGCCAATCACCACGCCGGGCATGGCCGCGGGCAGCAGCGCCAGCCCATCCAGCCAGGCGAGGCCGCGACTTTTGCCCTCACTGACGCGCGTTGCCACCAGGAAACCCAGCAGCCCGGTCAGCAGGGCGGCGGCCAGCGCCAACCCGATGCTGGTAGAAAATGCGCCCAACGCCTCGCCCTGCGCACTAAACAGCGCGGAGAAATGACGCAGCGACAGGTTGCTCCACTCAAGGCCGCCGGATAGCGTGTTCAGCAGCCCACTGAGGGTCATGGATGACAGCGGCAGTACCACCGCCAGAAACACCGTCAGCCCAAACAACAGCAACATGGGGTAAACCCAGATGCCCGCCTGAATGCCTTCGTAAGCACTGGGTTTGCCGTTTTGCGTTGTGACTTCCTGCTGACTCAACCGGCGCTGGAGTAGCCAGGCTGCCAGCGCCACCATGCTCAGCAGCAGTGACAGGCTGGCAGCGCCCGGCAGGTCGATGGGCCAGTCGCCCAGCTTCTGCTCAATGCCTACCGTCATCAAGGTCAGATGTGCGCGGGTGCCAAGAGCCGCTGGCACGCCATACTCATCAATGGCCATGGTGAAGGCCAGCAGCAGGCTGCCCGCCAGCGCAGGCAACGTCAGAGGCAGGGTGATATGCCACCAGGCGCGCCACGGGGAAGCGCCATGGACGCGAGCCACGGAAGCCAGCCGTTGCCCATTGCTCAGCAGTGTGCGCGACACGGCGAAGTAGATCACCGGAAAGATATTCAGCGTCATCACCAGCATCATGCCGCTGGCGCTAAAGAGCAGGCCGTCGAAATTAATGCCGGTGAGCTGTTGCACATAGCCGTTGCGTTGCAGCGCCAGCGTCCAGCTTAACGCCGCAATATAGGGCGGCGTCAGGAAAGGCACCACCAACAGCAGGTCCCACAGGGCAGCGCCGGGCAGGCGAAACAGCCCACGCAGGCTACCCAACAGCAGGCCGGGGATCAGGCTACACAGCGCTACCCCGACGCCGATCTTCAGGGTGCCAGTCCACATCGGCACCAGTTCGCTGTCATTTAACAGACGCGGTAGGGCGGAAAACGCCCCACTCCAGCGTCCCTCACTGAGCAGCGGGAAGATCGCCTGCAACACAATAAACAGCAGCGGCAGGGCCACCAGCAGCAGTAACGCCAGCAAAATAGCCAGGTTGAGCCAGGAGCGTGGCATATTACTGACCAAACAGCGTGCGGAAACGTTGTAGCGTGGCGGCGCGTTCACTGCCTTCGCTGGCGCGCTGCGGCAGCAATTTGATTTCGGTGATCAAAGGGCGCTGTGCTTTGATATCCGTGCGCGCTGGCATCAACCAGGCGGCGGCAACCTGCTGCTGACCTTCTGGCGACAACACGTAATCCACAAAGGCTTTGGCATCGGCGGCGTGTTGGCTGTTTTTCAGAATCATCATCGGGCGCGGTACCGCGACGGTGCCATCCTGCGGGAACACGACTTTCACCGACTCACCCTGGGCAATGTTGTTGTAGGTGACGTAATCCACCGCACCAAACACTGCGGCTTTCGCCCCCTGCAACACCGGTGCGACGGCCTGTGCGTTTGGCCCACTGATCACCAGCCCGTTGCTTTTCAGCCGATCAAACAGTTGCCACGCCTGTTCGCCTTCGGCGTTTTGCAGCCCGATGAGCAAATCTGCTGAGGCACCTGACAGCGCCGGATCGGGCATAGTGACGTTGTTTTTAAACGCCGGGCCAGTCAGGTCGCTCCAGCTTTTTGGCTCAGGCGTATTACTTTTGCTGTTCCACACGATGCCCAGTGCGGAGATCCCCTGGGCAACGAAATCGGCACTTTTATAGGCGTCTGGAACCTGGGCCGCATTCGGGCTTTGGTAAGGCAGCAACCAACCGCGCTGGTGCAGATCTTCTGCGGTATCCCATGAGGCGGATATCAGCACATCGGCCTGCGGATTGGCTTGTTCTGCCTCCAGGCGCGCCATGACTTTGCCGGTGGTGGCCTGGAAAATATTTACTTTGATCCCGGTTTGCTTCTCAAAGCCGCTCGCCAGGCTTTTGGCCAGTGCGCCGGGGCCAGCGGTGTAGACCGTGAGGGCGTGGGCTTCTTGCACCATCATGGCACTGGTCATCATCAGGGCGGCAAGCGCGCTGGTTTTAAAACGGTTGTGTGAGGGCATCGGGGTTTCCTGCGTTCTGGGTGATGGAGTGAACCTGGCCCTGCGCCAGGTGGACAATTCGGTCGGCAATGATGTTCGCTTCTTCACGGTCGTGGGTGACGTAAACCGCAGTGGTGCCACTCTGGCGCAGCAGCTGTTTCATGCTGTGGGCCAGCGATTCACGCAGATCCCGGTCGAGGTTGGAGAGCGGCTCATCAAACAGCAGAATGGCAGGTTCGGCGATCAGGGCCCGCGCCAGCGCCACGCGCTGCTGCTGGCCGCCGGAGAGCGCGGAAGGTTTACGTTGGGCAAAACCCTCTAGCCCCACGCGCGTTAGCATCTCTTCCACACGCGAGTGCAGCGTGGCTTTCTCCACGCCGCGCATACGCAGTGGGAAGGCAATATTTTGGGCAACGCTCATGTGTGGCCACAGGGCGTAGTCCTGAAAAACCATACCGAGTTGGCGGCCTTCTGGCGGAGTGCAGAAACGGGCGGAAGCGATGCAGCGATCGTCAAACCAGATCTCGCCGCTTTCTGGCTGGGTCAGGCCCGCCAGCAGTTTTAACAGGGTGCTTTTGCCACAGCCGGAAGGGCCGAGCAGGGCAACGGTTTCACCCGCCGGGAAGGTGAGTGACAGGTTGTGCAATATGCGCTGCTTCCCAACTGACCAGTTGAGATCGCGCACTGCCACCTGAACAGGTGCAGGCTTCATCAGATTGTGATCCTCTTTGGGATTTACTGGCGGCTAGTCTGGCGATGGGATATGACGAAATGATGAAGCAGCGCACCCGCGTGAGTGCAAGCGGCGGCAAAAGCGGTATAGTGATTTTACCGTAATCAAATTCAATCAATCACGAGCGCAATACGTCATGCCCCAACCAGCCACACCAGCAGCGGCTCCCAGCGGTTTTCAGCTCAACCTGGTCATTCTCTCGATTGTGATTTTCAATTTCGCCAGCTATCTCACCATCGGTTTGCCGCTGGCCGTGCTGCCGGGTTTTGTCCATGACAGCCTGGGATATAGCGCCTTTTGGGCCGGTCTGGTGATTAGCCTGCAATATGTTGCCACGCTGATTACTCGCCCTCATGCCGGACGGTATGCCGACCTCTGGGGACCGAAACGCGTGGTGGTGTTTGGCATGGCGGGATGTCTGGTCAGCGGCGTCTTTACCCTGTTAGCGGCTTTTACGCAGCACACGCCAGTGATTAGCCTGGTACTGTTGTGTATTGGGCGGCTCATCCTGGGCACCGGGCAGAGTTTCTGTGGTACCGGCACCTCACTGTGGGGTGTGGCAAAGGTGGGATCGCTGCACATTGGTCGCGTTATTTCGTGGAACGGGATTGTCACCTATGGGGCGATGGCGATTGGTGCGCCACTGGGCGTGGTGATCTATCGCACCGGGGGATTGTTGTGGCTGGCGGCTGTGGTTATTGCGATATGCGTGCTGGGTATTGCGCTGGCGCTGCCGAAGCCCGGTGTTAAAGGCAGTAAAAACAAGCCGCTCCCGTTCCGCGCGGTGTTGGGGAAGGTGTATGGCTACGGCCTGATTCTGGCAATGGGTTCCGCCGGATTTGGCGTGATTGCGACCTTTATTACGCTGTTCTATCAGGCGCGAGGTTGGGAAGGAGCGGCTTTTGCGCTCTCGCTCTTCAGTGCGGCTTTTGTCGGCACGCGGTTGCTGTTCCCGAACGCGATTAATCGTCATGGCGGGCTATTCGTGGCGGCAGTGTGTCTTGCTGTGGAAGCATTAGGGCTGTTTTTCGTCGCGGGTGCCTTTGCTCCCTGGCTGGCTAATTTGGGCGCGTTTCTTACCGGAGCGGGTTTCTCACTGGTGTTCCCGGCAATTGGCGTGGTGGCCGTTAAGCGCGTGCCGCAGCAAAACCAGGGCAGCGCACTGGCAACCTATACGGCGTTTATGGACCTTTCCCTTGGCATCACTGGCCCGCTGGCGGGTTTGATCATGAGCCTGGTGGGCTTTTCGTTTGTTTATCTGCTGACCGGATTATTGGTGTGCCTGGCGCTCTACTGCACGCTGCGCCTGCGGCGACGTGAGCCGGAAACCCCCAGCGAAGTCCATCAGGGGTAAGTGGCCGCGAATCATGTGTTGAAACTGGGCAAGCATATCGTCAGTTGTATCCGCTCGGCACCGCGGGTTTTCATACGCTAGCCGCGTCAGGCAGAACCAAGGCGCTACCGGGTGGCAGGGAATAAGGCAGGGTTGATTGACGAGAAGAGAAGAAAAAAGCGGCCTCCGACCGAGGCCAAAAAATGTGTCCGCAGACACAGATAAGGATCTGTAGTGCGGAGCCAGCAAACCGACTCCGCGCGATACTAGCCTTGCAGCAAGGCGATACTGTGGCGAATTTGTTGTTCTATCTCCTTTTCATCCCAGCTGCTCAGCACAGAAGAGAAAGGTTCAAAGGCGTAGATGCCCTTATAGCCTCGTTTCTCCAGTGCCTGTACCTGCTGCACACTTTTCAGCAGGTCTTCTTCGGTTAACATAATGCGTTCTTCGTCGGTCAGCGCTGCGGTAGGGCGTGGATCTTCCACCCCGGACAGGTGTACCAGACCAATGTCCGGCGTAATGTCCGCGTTGGCCTGCTCCTGCTCTGCATTTTCATACAGATGGTGATGGAAGGTATCCAGCACCAGTTGGAACGGCAGACTGGCTTCGCGGATCAGATTGCGTGCTTCAACCGCCGAACGCAGCGAACTGACAGGGAAGCCCAGCGGCTCGACCAGACCTTTCACGCCATATTTTTCAAACAACGGTGCCAGGGTTTTCAGCGCTGCCAGCGTCGTTTGTGCATCAATGCGGGTGCCGTCGTTCAGCGGGCACATCACCAGTGCCTGTGCACCAATACTTTTCGCCTCTTGCAGCAGTGCTTCAGCACGGGCCAGCAGGTCATCGCTGATCTGGTTGAACGGATAGAGCGCATTGATGGTAATAATTTCAATGTTGTACTTTTCCGTCAGCGCACGAAGCTGTTCCGGGGTCAAATCATCGGTGACTTTTCCACTCGGCATATCGTTACGCAACTCCACTTTGTGCAGGCCGAGACGCGTGACCAACTGGAAGAAGGCTTCAATAGACAGATTCGGTGCGATTTTACGGTTAATGCAAAAACGGGTTGGATCGATAGCCATGGAAACGGCTCCTGTAGGTAAGGTAAGCAAGTACAAGTCAGTAAGAAGCGAAACAAAAAATCAGCCCTAAAGAAAACATTTATTTCATTTTAAGTGAATTATGAAATGTAGATTATTAGATCTCCCTCGCAATAATTTCATTTTCCGTTTCTGGCTCTGGTAAAAAACGTGGCGATATGACGCGGTAAAACTCCTTTCTGCGCGGGGCGATAGCGGTTATAGCGCTAATCACGGCGGGCGGTGTAGACGTTTCAGTTTTGTAATGCACCTGTGAAGAAAAATGCGATCCAGGCCTCTAAAATTGAATCTTTCAAAAAGATTTATTTGAAAAATTTATTCCACTGTAATAGGTTCATACCACGCTTTTCGGTTTTGCCTGGTCAGGCAGCGTGATCTTAAGCACGGCAGCTCTGCAGGGAACTCATCACATTCAAAGAGGCAACAACATGACTATCGTAGGAAACTTTATTGGCGGTCAAACGACCTTCAGCGCCAGCAACGAAACCATCCCTGTGTACGATCCTGCCACTGGTAAAGTGGTACGTGAGCTGACGCAAAGCACTGCTGATGAAGTCGCCCATGCGATTGAAGTCGCTCATGCCGCTTTCCCGGCCTGGTCTCGTACTTCACCGTTGCGTCGTGCTCGCGTGTTGTTCAACTTCAAAGCGCTGATGGAACAGCACCGTGATGAGCTGGCCGCACTGATTGTTTCTGAACACGGTAAAGTGTGGTCGGATGCGTTGGGCGAGCTGACGCGTGGTATTGAAGTGATTGAATTTGCTTGCGGTATTCCACACCTGATCAAAGGCGAATACTCCGCTAACGTCGGTACTGGCGTTGACAGCTACTCGCTGATGCAGCCGGTTGGCGTGGTTGCGGGTATCACACCATTTAACTTCCCGGCGATGGTGCCACTGTGGATGTTCCCAATCGCACTGGCGTGCGGTAACACCTTCGTCCTGAAGCCACCAGCCCTGGACCCATCAGCCGCAGTACGCATGGCGGAACTGCTGACCGAAGCAGGCCTGCCAGATGGCGTATTCAACGTGGTACACAGCTCTAACGAAGATGCTGAGCAGCTGTACAAAGACCCACGTATTGCCGCAGTTAGCTTCGTTGGTTCTTCCGGCGTTGCGGAACACATCTATACCACCGCCAGCGCACACGGCAAACGCGTGCAGGCGTTTGGTGCCGCGAAAAACCACGCTATCGTCATGCCAGATGCGGATCTGGATGCCACCGTAAACGCCATCATGGGCGGTGCATTTGGTTCAGCGGGTGAACGCTGCATGGCGCTGCCGGTTGTGGTTGCTGTGGGCGATGAAACCGCAGACAAACTGATCAGCCGCCTGACGCCGCTGGTGAAAGCCCTGCGCGTTGGCCCTGGCCACAAGCAGGGTGCAGAAGAGAATGAAATGGGGCCGGTGGTATCTGCTGCGCACCAGAAGAAAGTGCTGGGCTACATCGACAAAGGTGAGCAGGAAGGCGCGACCCTGATTGTTGATGGTCGTAACTATCAGGTGCCGGGCCACGCAGAAGGTTACTACGTTGGCGGCACGCTGTTCGACAACGTGACCACGGATATGACCATCTGGCGTGAAGAGATCTTTGGACCGGTGCTGAGCATTGTGCGTGCACCAGACTACCAGAGCGCCCTGAAACTGGTTAACAGCCATGAATTTGGCAACGGCAGCGCTATCTTCACCAGCAACGGCAACACCGCTCGCGACTTCGTGCAGGAAGTTGAAGCGGGCATGGTTGGCGTAAACGTGCCAGTACCGGTGCCAATGGCCTTCCACAGCTTTGGTGGCTGGAAGCGTTCCGTGTTCGGTGCCCTGAACGTGCATGGTCCAGACGGCGTGCGTTTCTACACCCGCATGAAGACCGCCACTGCGCGCTGGCCGAGCGGTCAGCAGACGGTGTCTGAGTTCAGTATGCCAACGCTGGGCTAATCTTATCCGGCCAGGCTTTGATTGGGCTGCAGTGGGCGAAATGCCGCTGCAGCCCATCTGCTATTAATTCCCTGCGCGTTGCGACCCTACGGCCGTAACGCGAAGTATGACGGAGGATCAGGATGTCTTTACTCGCAAAAGCACAGAAGCCGGACAGCAACGGGCGTATTCAACACGTTACGCCGGAGAACGCAGGCTGGCGTTACGTTGGTTTTGATGCCTATCTGCTGAAAAAAGGCGATACGCTGCGTTTGAATAGCGGAGATAAAGAGCTGTGTCTGGTACTGGTTGCCGGGCTGGCCTCAGTAAAAACGCGTAACGCTGAATTCCCGAACATCGGCAGACGTATGTCGCCGTTCGAGCGCATCCCTCCTTATTCTGTCTATGTCCCACACAACGATGAGGTTGAAGTGGTGGCAGAGAGCGATTTGGAACTGGCGGTGTGTAATGCGCCGAGCCAGGGCAACCTGCCTGCGCGTCTGATTGCGCCGGGCGATGTCGGCGTCGAACAGCGCGGCAAAGGGCACAATAAGCGTCTGGTCCATAACATCCTGCCGGATGACAAACCGGCTGACAGCCTGCTGGTGGTGGAAGTCTATACCAACGAAGGCGATACCAGCTCTTACCCGAGCCACAAGCACGACGAAGAAGACAGCGAAAACGAAACCTACCTCGAAGAGACTTACTATCATCGCTTCGACCCGGAACCGGGTTTTGCCTTGCAGCGCGTCTACACCGATGACCGCTCGCTGGATGAAGCCATGGCCCCGTATAACCGCGATGTGGTAACCGTGCCGCGCGGCTATCACCCGGTGGCAACCATCGCAGGCTACAACAACTACTACCTGAACGTGATGGCAGGGCCGGTGCGTCTGTGGAAATTTACCTGGGAGAAAGATCACGCCTGGGTGAACAGCGACCAGTATCCGCGCGACTGAGTTTTAAGGGGCTGGCGACTGTGCTGGCCCCGTTATTTATCTTTTTATCCGCCCTTTTTTTCCTGTCTGTTCCCCCGCACAATCCCCTTAATCATCAGCAAGTCTGTTGCTTTCGCGATGCAT
>NZ_ALXE01000067.1 GCF_000295955.2 Pantoea sp. A4 | reverse complement strand
CCTTGAGATTTTGGCCGTAAGTTCATTAATTTCACGGGTGGTCATCCGCGCGGCGGTCTTCCTGTCCATTGCGACGCCGTTATACATGAAGGTCTGGTTGCGGTTGTAAACCTTATCCCGCAGACGTTCATTGCGTGCATCCTGGGCCGCGCCCTTCAGGAATTGTTCGGTAGCGCTGTCGCCGTTTTCCTTCTGCGCCGGGATGCCGAGCGCGTTTTCAATACTGCCTTCAGGCGCAGATTCGAGGCCGGTCTTTTTCATGCCTAACGCATGCTCAATGCTGCCTTCTGGATAGGCCTCATCCATAGCGCGGCGCTGTGCTTCGAGTTCATCCGCCGCACTTAAGTAGCGTTCCACATTCGGCGCGCGGCTGGAATTCTTCGCACGCTCATGGCGCAATACTTCTTCGTCGCCAACTTCGGTCGCGGCCAAATCAATATTGCCGTCTGCAACTCGTTTAGCGACTTTAGTCTCGCCGCCTGTGAGTTGCTGAATCAAATTTAATAATGTTTTCGCCTGTTTAACCAAAGCGCCTTTATCGGCGGAATCTTTCGCACGACTTTTGATAACGCGTTTATTATTCTCAGAAGACTTTTTACGCATCTCTTTTAACGTCCCGATAGAATCGAACACGCGAGCGCGGAATAAACCCGGTGCGATTTCAACGGACGATTGATTTAATGAACCTTGCAGCATTTGTTATTCCTCTTTGAATTGAAAGTTAAACTGTCTGGCAGTGGTACTATTATATTGTCGGGAGACCTTTAAAGCCAGACTCACAAACATAAATTTATATAGAGCGCAACCTTTAAATATAACTCGCAGCAATGTATGATTCGACCATCAGCCAGTATTAAAAACTCAAAATATCAAAGAACGGGGAATGAGATGAAACTAAGACGACAAATCGCAGATGAGGACTGGGGCAGCGATTATATGTGGAAAAGTATCACGGGCCGCGCGCCCGGACAGTATACCGAGCTAATGGATTACGCGAAGTTTCGCGCGACAGGCTACGATAAGTTTTATTCATTCAGCGCGGCATTCGGATATGAATTTGATGATTTCCGCACTGATATAGAAAAAAGAGCAATCGCAATCGAAACGACCGCCACTTTCAGGCAATATTATTATAATGCCTCAAACGAATTTAAGGTTGATAAAAAGGCCGTCGAAAGTCTTGCGTTCTCTGCGTTGCTGGAAATAATCAGAAGTGACGATGTAACGGGGCCGTCTCGATTGAAAGCGATTGAACAAGCCTGCTCCCTTGCCGGTGTTGATTCAATCGTCCCAGAGGACAAAGAGAAATACGGTTCGAGTATGGGGGATTTCTATGATGACATCGGAACATCCCAGGCGCGCGGCAAGCCATTCGTGAGCCGTACCCCCTCCCCTGCCGCTGGTTCTGCCGCGCAACGTGCGGAAGGTCGGAAAGGCACAAAGCACTAAGTCTTTGATTACGCGCAAATAAAAAGCCCCTCCAGAGGATGAAGGGGCTTTTCTTATCATTCAATATCAAAGGGGAATGAGTTTATTTTCTCACCTGGCTAAACCGAGCAATTAATCCCTGTACCAACAGGTGAGAGCTTAACCGGAACACGTCTGGCCTGACGTCAAAACCGGGTAGATGAAACTGATTAAGTAAGTTCCACATCCTACGCACTGCCATGCAGTAAGAAGGGTTTTTTCTAGCACCAGATAAGAACCAGAAAAAATAACTTAAATAACACTTCCACCACTCCATAAACTCACCTATAATTATATACAAGCTTTGCCTATTTGTGAAGCGGAAATGCAATTATTTTTATTCCACTGCCAAGGAATAAGGAATTGCTTAAAACAACGTACAATTAAAAAGGTAATCTCATGTCCGAACATCAAGCACTTCCAAGCGTACAAAACGAAAATTCCGCGTTAATCGAAGCTAATGACGATATTAACGAAATGTGGGAACACACTGACGGAATGGAAATGCACAAAGAAGCCGCAAAAGAAGCCGCGGCAGACTCCCTCGCTTTATTCCAGGCAGATAAAGAAAAGGTTCAGAATCAGAACCGCACCACCCGTGCCATTTATCCTGACCGCTTAGAATTAGATAACGGCAAAACTAAAATCCTGAACACTGTGGCGAACTGCCGCGCGATGTTCCGCAGTTTTGGCGTTGAAGCCTGCATGAACGAAATGACAGGCGAAAACACCTTCCGCAATATCGAAACCAATGAACTCGAAACACAAATGAGCATGTCTTTTCATTCTCGCTTTGTGAGCTGGGCCGAACTTACTTTCGCGCCGCAAACTATGGGTGATTACCACTTCCCTGCGCTAACGCTCGAAAAGAAATACCATCCTGTCGCGTTGTGGTTAGGTGATGCGAAATGGGATGGGGTGGAGCGGCTTAATAGCGTGATCGGAGCACTCAAAGTACACCCAGGAAATGAAGAATACTGCGAAGAGGTTATGAAAACCTGGTTCGCGGCTCTCATGGCCGCCGTTTATGAAGCTGAATTCAGCGTTAAAGTGCTTCCGGTATTACAAGGCGAGCAAACATTCTATAAATCAGCATTTGTGCGTCGTTTATTCCACGGAATTAATGGTGCGTATGATTCAGGTTCATTTAACCCATCAAATAAAGACGACTTAATCCGAATTATCGGCAACTGGTGTTATGAATTGTCCGAGTTGGACGCGACAACCAGCCGCGCGGATGTGGGTAAATTGAAATCTGAGCTGTACAAAACAGAAGATACATACCGCCCGCCATATGGCCGCGGCCAGATTACTAAGAAACGTCGCATTGTATTCATCGGCACAGTAAATGGGACTGACTTTTTAAAAGATCAGACTGGTAATGACCGTTTCGCAGTGCTGGAACTGGCCGCGCCTGTCGATATGTCTGCTGTGAATGACGCATTAGGAATGACTTATCACGGTGGGGAAAAGTTTGCATTAACTGACCCTGAAACTTACAAACAATTCTGGCTCGAAGTGCGCGAACTTTATCGCAACGGCCAAGCATGGGCGCTTAAAGATGAAACTATCAAAAAACAACGTCTCATTAATGATAAATTCACTGACAAAGGGATTTATTACCCGGTTATTATTGACCGTCTGTTTTCTGACAATGACGGGGCCGAAGTTGGCTCAGTCGATGAATGCGATCAGGACGGACGCGCGATTAAAGAAGGTTCAGGCGAATTCATGAGGTCCACCGAGTTGTGCGAACTGTGCGGGTTCAACGTAAGTCAGTGTGTTCCGTTCGGCAAAGCACTAAAAACCTGCGCGCGAGAAGGTCTAACGACGATGATCAAGAAGCAGGGCGGAAAGAAATATTTTTGGGTTTCCAAAAAAGCATTAAACGCGCTCAGAAACAAAGAATTCTGATTGCTATCCCGATTTCCTTAAATCGTTGAGATTTTTTTTGGCGGCCCTAAAAGGTCGCCATTTTTTTTGTAACTACTGTTAATAATCAACTGATGAAATAATTGTATCAGGTAATCACTTGAGGGATGGTTGCGGCCATGAATCAATTTTGGGTGGTTTTTAAACAGAAAATTAAAGAAATTTAGTGCGGGAGACAGTAAGGGTTAAGTAGAGTTTTGCCGCAAGATGTTGAAAACATTAATGAATATAGGGTAGAGAAGTAAAAGCGCGATTTCCTCATACGGGTGCTATATATGCCCGCGCGCTGTTATGTTATAACATAACATATTGTCGTTTTACTAAATCTTCCAGAATCACTATATCTACTATCTCTACTATCTCTGAGAAAAATAATCCGCGGCAATATCAATGAGTTACAAATTTGCGGCAGATAGGGTAAAAAACACTTGTAGGCGGCTACTATCTCTGGGTTTAGAAAACATCAACTAAATCAAGGTGTTACGCGGCGAAGTTACCCTCTCCGCAGTCCACCGGCTCGCGTCGCCGCGTCAATCCCTCAGAAACTCGAAAATAAATTTCGAGCTTCCTCACGATTACCAAAGAGTTCCAGAAAAATTCTGCGCGGCAATATGCAGAAGTGAGCAACGTCCGCAATGGTATGGAAAGGTATAGGTTTAGTACTGGTCATTTTCCCACGAATCCGCGCGGTGCAATCAGGCTTTACACACGGTACTGAAACACTTATAGTACCGCTCAACGAACTATACCTTCTAGTACCGATTTTTAAGAGGTTTAACATGACCAATCTTGTCTATGCCTATCTCCGCGCTTCGACCGCCAAACAGGACGCTAGCAGGGCCAAGGAGAGCTTAAAAGCGTTCGCCCGTACCCATGGGTTACGCATTGCTAACTACGTCACAGAGAACGCCTCAGGCGCTGTGCTGGCACGTCCTGCACTGATGAAGCTTATTGACGAAGCAGAGCCAGGCGACGCTATCTTGATTGAATCGGTTGACCGCCTGTCGCGCTTGAATAACGACGAATGGCAGAAACTGCGCTCAATCATCACTGAGAAGCGTTTGCGCATCATCAGCATCGACTTACCCACTTCGCATCAGATGGTTAAGACAGGTGACGAGTTCACACAAGCCATGCTAATGGCGATTAATGGCATGATGCTGGATATGCTCGCGGCCATCTCCCGCAAAGACTATCTGCAACGTCGTGAACGCCAGGCACAGGGCATCGCTAAACGTCGCGAGACAGGCAAACCAATGGGGCGGCCAGTTGATGAAGTTCGTGATCGCACTGTTGAAGCGATGCTGATTGCCGGTCGTTCATGGTCACAAATCTCTGAGGACGTGGGTTGTTCTCGTTCGTCTGTTTCCAAAGTGGCGAAGATGCTCAAGACAGCAAGCGATTCCGAGCCGGTTGTCACTCCACCTGCACCCGCCAAGAAGCCACGCCAGGCCAAATCAGCGCGGCAGTAACTATCCATTCCCGTCCATCGCGGCGGGAATCTCTTAATTAATGAACTTTGCAAATCTACGGGGTCGCCATTCAACGCACGGCGGCAATCCGGGCAAACGTATTGCCTAATTTCAAAGTCGCTTAAAACGCAGCACAGACAATAAATCGTTTTAAGGTTCATTAAATTAATGAACTCTGCGCGCGGCGAATAAAATTAATAAAAACTTAAAATATTCTCTTGTTTATTTGTCGCCGGTAAATATATACTTTCCACACCAAGACATAACAAACCAGTACGCGCATTGCCAGGCGCAGCAACAATCAAACAAAGGGTCGAAAATGAACACCAGAAGAATCAATTCCGAGGCAATTCGCTATGCCAATAATAGCCAAGTCCCCACTATCTTCGAAAGTAATCTGAGATTGGCTAATCCGTTTAATTCTATGGCTGCTTACCTTTTCGATTTGATTATTGAGCGCCAAGACATTCACCCTAAATACTTCGAAAATTTCGACGGCATTATTGAGATTGATTCTGAATATTCTGCGCGCGTGTTCTGTTATTTGTGTGGTGAAAACGAGTTTAAACTCACTTATTGGATTTTCCTTCGTGAAGACAAGTCCGCGTTGATGTTTTTGGGCTTGCTCGATAAAGAGCATCAGATGGACATTTCCGCCGAGCATGACAGTGTTACTCGCGGCATAATTTGTCGTTATCAACTCTATTTTTACATGAGTGCAACGACAAAATTCGTGCGTGAAGGCAGTCAGATGATCATGCGCGGCTCGCGTTTCCGTCCAATCCACGCACGAATTCTGGGAATGAGAGAAAAAATCGTTCTCGAATCAATGGGGCGTCAGTCCCGAATCAAATGTGAATAAAAAACTGCCAATCCGGTTGCGCATCCTCTGGTAGTACAAGACGTGTAAGTCGAACGGGAACATGTTTTTAAGTAATTACAACATACACTCAAAATCAAAGGGCAATATATGACCGGTAATCCAAACAATGAAACCATGCGCAAGTTTTTGAGCATGGGCGACGAATTCGAGTCCCACTATGAAGGCGAGATTAAAGAGTATGCGCGGCGTCGTGTGTTCGGCCAAAGCTGGCTTCTCGCAATGCACGCGGCATTCAATATCGACCGTAACGACAAGATCGTAGAAGAGTGGCGGCTGAAGATTGAGAGCACCGCAACTTACACACAAACGTTTGAGCATGTGCTCTCAAACACTGATATTTCTGAACTTTGGGACGGTTTCGCGGCTGTGAAAACGCTGATGGAGATTATCCACTCAGACGACTGCCCCGGACGGACTAAAGTTGATGCGATCCGGGAATTGAACATCCTGACAGGCCTCGTTGAGCCTGGCCCACTGTCGAAACGCAAAGCGCGACCGACAACCAAAGCATAAAGAAAAGGCCCGTAATGGGCCTTTTTGCTATCCTCTGTTCTTCGCGGCTTCCTTCTCTGCCTGCTCATTCGCTAACAGCCTGTTGACCGTTTCTGCGGTGATAAGGTCTGCCATATCGTAAGCATCACGGAAGCTGTAATACTCCTCCAACTCCCGCAACGTTGCGCGGCCGCTGCCGACAATCATTGCCAGGAGAGGATCAAGCGCTTCAGATTGCGTCATTTTACCGGCGTCCTTTTGGAACCTTGTCGGGAACCGAACGGACTTCCTGTTGATCACAAACCCAAAGTTATGCTCTTTGACCGTGTTCAAAAGCAACTCAAGCATATTTAGCGGCGTTAATACTGCGAACTCGTCATGAACATGAAGGTCGATGTTTTCTTCAGTAAGGGGCAACCACTGGCCGCCCACTAAAACCTCTGTTTCTTTTAAGAGGTCTACTGGCTCGACCTCGTTAATACGGAACATAATTTCCGAACCGGTTCGGGCGTCGAATTCGCGCGTTTTAAAGGTCAGCGCCGCCGCTGACCATTGATTAACTTTACGCATCAGTGAGAAACTCCGCTGTTATGGTTGTTGTTCATCTGCTTAATTTGCGTTTTAAGGTCTCGAACAACTTCATCAACCGCGGCTTTAGGCGTAGTCGCGGCGAAATTGAATGTTGGGGAGTAGGTGAACTGACGCTGTCCTGTATTAGAAAGGCTGTCATACCCTGCGCCGCCTCCCGGTGCACCTTGTCCGAGTGCCTGGACGCCGCGCCAGTCATTGCGCGAGTTGTAATAATTGGTTCTGGCCGCGTTAGCATCGGCGGAATTTTTGAATCCATTTTGTAAACCTGCCTGATAACGAGTCTGCGCGGCAATCAGGTTACGCAGAGTTTCAATTTTAAGGGTGTCATAAGCGATGGTTTTATCACGGTTCGACACTTCATTAGGTTGGTTCAACTGAGACAGCGGCATACCCATTTGCTGTGCCATGCGGCGTTGTGCGTCCAGCGCATAGCGTGAATCGTAGGTTTCCGCGTGAACACCATTGCTGCGCGAACCCTGAACGCTCGACATAGGGTTATATTGCGGCGTCTGGCCGTATGGGTTCATATTGTCCATCCCGCGCGTTGCGTCCTGCGGCGCATTAGACGGCAGATAGTGGCGAACCTTCGCCAAGTATTCTGGGGTGTTTTCGCCATACATCATGATGGAGCGGTTTACGTCGCCGCCGGTTGCGCGCATCTTCTGCATGAATACGCGATAACCCTGCTCAATAGATGTGTCCGGGTCGAACGGGTCTTCACCTGGCTTCCAGCTTCCTTTCAGCACCTGCATCAGCCCAGAGGCCGAGCTTTTCGGGTTCTTCGCGTTAGGATTGCCGCTTGATTCGACTTGAAGAATTGCCTTACCGACGTCGGCATATGGCCCCCACACCTGGTCGACTTTGCGATCGTACTGGGTGGGCGGCGGCGCGGTGCCGGTTTCGTTCGGTGCGCTGTAACCGCCAGGCTTACGCATCCAGTCGGGCCGGGTGTCGAAGCCATCGCCCATGCCTTTCAGCCCGGACGCTTTGCCCACACTCGCGGCCCAGTTCGCCATATCTTCATCAGACGACTGGTCGTTAAGGTCTGTAAACGCGCCGACCGCCGCGCCAAACATTTTAACGTTACGTTCCATCGTGTCGGACGCTTGTTTCTGCTGACGCGCGGCGGCTTCCTGCTTCAGCGCTTCCTGACGCATTTTTTCCTGACGCTCAATTTCTGCCTGACCTGCTTTGTTGATGGTATCAGACCAATCTTCGCCCATGTGATCCCAGAAGCGGAGAAGAAGCCCCTGTGCGGCGTCAGCTTTGGCCGAGAACACGCCGAAACTGTCGGAGAACGTCCCCAGCTTCTGCGGCGTGGTGTCCAGGAAGTCGGCCATCTCGTTGTCAAACTGCGACCAGAGAGGCAGGAACATAGAGCCGAGCTGGTTAGAAATGGCCTTGTTTACGGTGTCCAGCCGCGTCTGCGCCGCCGTCAGGTCATTGCTGGCCTTCTGGGACTCGTACATACGCGCGGTTTCCGTGGTAGACATCTGCGCATTCTGATCGCTCGCAACGGTACGCGCGCGGATAGCATCAACATCGCGTTGAGTCAGGCCAATCAGATTACCCATCGCATACGCCTGAACCTCAGTGGCGTTTTTGAGCTTCTTAGTCATCTGGTCAAGGGCTTCAGTCGTCCCCTGGCGCTGGCCGCTGCGGTCCATGTAGCTGACGCCAACGCCGCGCAACCGGACAGCGTCCTCGCTCATTGGGTCCATGCTGGTATATGCAGACGAGATGCGCTGCGATAGGTTCTGCTGAATGTTGTCGGCGCTCTGTGCGTCCAGGCCGACCATGCCGAACGTGCGGCGGTTCTGCACCATAGTGACCGGCGTTTCCCCGATAGAGAACGCAAGTTGCCGCGTGCGCTGGAACTCGTCATTTAGTTCCCGGGTAGACTTGATAGCCTTCGCCACGCCAGCCGCGATGACTGTAAACGCAATGGTTGCCGGGTTGATGATTCCCGCGGCAGACGTCTGGACCATTTTCAGGCCATCAGACAGAGCACCAGACTTAAATCCGGCCTCTTTCATCTTGCCGATCACTTTGTCGAAGGCATTCGCGTTGCTGTTCTGGGCCTTCGCGGAATCGTCATGGACTTTGGAGACTTTTTCCTGTAATTCGTCTAACCGGCGCAGTGAGTCTTTTAAATCGACTGAATACTGTAAGACGAATTTTTCGATTTCATCACTCATTTTGATCCCTCTTCGACTTTCAGCAACTGTAACGCCGGTTTAATATAGTCCTTTAACTCCATCAGAATAACCTTTACCATTCCAGAGGTAAGGATATAAGAGTTCTTTTCGTATTCTTTAATTTCTTCAGGCTCGCGGCTAATTCCATTATGAGAGAAGACGAGTTCTAAAATACGTTCCATCGTCTGCCAGTCATTAAGGTAATAATTAATCTTGTCTTCCGAGTCTAGCCGCACCTCGTTAATTCCCGTTTCCTCTTGGTCTTCTTCTGAAAGCACCACATAGGCATAAGAGAGAATATCGACGAGGAAATCAGGCTCGCTGTTTGCGTCATCAACCCATTTTAAATAACGAGCTTTGAGCCGATAGCCAGCCATTGCCGGGAAGAACACGATTTTAATTTCGACCTTGTCGCCGTCTTTAGTTACCGCCCATTCCTGGGCGGTTTTTACTGCGCTGTGTTTGGCTTCCATTTCCATCACCGCGCCTTCTTGTGAGCAGCCATCAGGGTGCCGTCCCGGCGGCGCATCAGCTGCGCGAAGCCTTGCGGGATGGTACGCAGGCGATCCATTACAGTTTGGATGCGGGAACCGTAATTTTTCTCCGCCGCCGCCGCGCCATGAATCGCGGCAAAGTCGTCGCGCGTGCGCTTCAGGACGTCTAACTGTTCTTTCAGTTCGCGCTGTTCAATACGCATACCGGTAAACTTATCCATGTCGCATTGCCGCACATAACAGGCTCCATTCTCAATGCTATTCAGCAGCGGCTGCTCATAGGTGGGCGCGCGGTTCATTAATGTGTCAATTCTGGTACTTGCTGCGGCCTTTTCCCTTGAGATTTTGGCCGTAAGTTCATTAATTTCACGGGTGGTCATC
>NZ_ALXE01000066.1 GCF_000295955.2 Pantoea sp. A4 | reverse complement strand
CCCTGCCCTCCGAAATCCATACGACTCTATTGCCTGAACATAGGCCGTTTGGAAGTTAAGCACTGAAACTCACCAAGGGCTGGGGCTTCTGACAGCACCTACAGCAACCACTCGACGGGCAGTCGCCATACTAAGCGCACTTGCAAACGCTGCCACCAGGTGCAGCCGGGTTCGTGAGTGTGCACCACTTCATGCGCTTCGCCGGGATACTCAACCCAGTTCACCCGCCGCCACTTATCTAATCGCAACGTCCAGGCACGCTCGCGCATCGATTGGCTAAAGCGCTCATGGGTCTGCCCGGCTAGCGCCTCGCACTCAATCACAATCCCCATTTCGGTATTCAACATCGCCGAACGGGGATCAAAATTAAACGAGCCGATAAACAGGGTGTGGTTATCCACCGTAAACGTCTTGGCATGCAGGCTGGAGCCGGAATTCCCGGTCAGGCCGCGATCGTGCGGCACCTCACCGGCAGAGTCCTGCGGCTTCATCTCATACAACGTCACGCCGTGGCGCAGCAGTTTCTTACGCCACTTGGCATAACCTGCATGCACAATCGAAACATCATTCGCGGCCAGGGAGTTGGTCATAATGGCAATTTTCACGCCGCGCCGCCGCAGTGCCAACAACTGCGCCACACCCGCGCGCGTCGGTACAAAGTAGGCGGAAATAATATCGAACTGACGCTGTGGCAACCCAATCACCTCCAACATCCGTTGAGGTAACAGCGAACCACGGCGGGCTTTGCCCAGGCCCTTGCGCGGATCATCACTCAGCAAACGCGCTTTGGCCCACGTCATGGCCAGGGTTCCCCGCGCAATGTGATGCATAAACTCAGAAGCCGCCAACCGCTGCTGGTAGAGCTGCACCGCTTCGCACTCTCGCCACTCCTGCGGCAGCGCAATCGGCGCATGGCAGTCAACGTGGGGCGCGATCACCGCCCGAAGCGGGTGAACCGGCGAACTGTTCCAGTAGCGATCAAAATCAGTGGCAACCTCATCCACCACCGGCCCAATCGCCAGCACGTCCAGATCCGCAAACAGCGGCGCGTCACCGGCACCAAAATACTCATCGCCAATATTGCGCCCGCCTACCAACGTGGCCACGCCATCCACCGTCAGGCTTTTATTGTGCATGCGACGATTCAGACGGGCAAAATCGGTCAGATAGCCCAGGGCGCGCAGGGTTCTAAACGAAAAAGGATTAAACAGACGCACGCTGATATTTGGATGGGCATCCAGCTGCGCCAGCGTATCATCCAGCCCCGGCGTATTATTATCATCCAACAACAGGCGCACCGTAACACCGCGCTCAGCGGCGGCGAGCAGCGCATTGAACAGCATCCGCCCTGACATATCGTTGTGCCAGATATAGTACTGCACATCAATGCTGTACTCGGCGCGCTCCAGCAGCAGATAGCGCGCAGCAAACGCATCTAACCCTTCCGCCAGCGGATGAATGCCGCTCTGCCCCGGATGCTGTGCACAGCGCGGTTGTAATTTATCCGCCAGCCAACCGCGGCTGGCAGTTTGATAATCCACAGCTTCGGTCATGGTTTTTCCCTGTCAACATTGCCCACTGCAAACCCTCAGTGAGGGCTATTTCTAGTCTAGACTTATGCGGACACTCTGTATCCGCGCTTCAACGGAGGGCAGGAAAAAAATGCAGGATATCCCACAACGCCATCAGCCCCGGCTGTTTCGCAGTTTTTTTCAGGGTAGCTTTCCCTGCTCCACCGCCTGCCGTAGCGAAGGTAAACGGCTGGACATGGTGATCAGCAGCGGACACGATATGCTACTCGACCATGATTATGCTGCGCTAAAAGCGCTGCGTCTGCTCAGCGCACGCGACGGGGCGCGCTGGCACCTGATTGAACAGGTTCCCAATCAGTATGACTGGAGCAGCTTTTTGCCCATGGTACAGGCGGCGCAGCGCCACGGATTACAGATTATCTGGGAACTGGCGCATTTCGGCTATCCCGATCATCTGAATATCTGGAAAAACAGTTTTGTCGATCACTTCAGTCGCTTTGCCGGGGCGATGGCGCAACTGATGTATGACGAAGGCATCCGCTTGCCCTTCTTTACGCCGGTGAATCAGATCTCTTTCTGGTCATGGGCCGGGGCGGATGTGGCCTGGCTCAATCCCCACAGCGCTGAACGCGGGCGCGAGCTGAAGCGTCAGTTGGTAAGAGCCTCGCTTGCCGCGATACATGCCATCCGCGAAGTTTACCCCGAAGCCCGCTTTGTGCTGACCGATCCGCTGGTACAAATTGCCGCCGAGCCGGACAATCCCGACAGTAAGCCCCATGCGGATGCGCAGCATCAGGCGCAGTTCGAAGCCTGGGATATGCTGGCCGGAATACAGGCTCCCGAGCTGGGCGGGTCGCTGGACTGTCTGGATATTTTGGGACTCAACTATTATCCCGATAACCACTGGTTTTTCGCGGGCGCACCGATGCCGGTTGATCACCCTGCACGTCTGCCACTGCACCAGCTTCTCGCCCAGTACTGGCAGCGCTATCAGCGCCCGCTGTTGTTAGCCGAAACCGGTGCCGAAGGGGATGCGCGCGCGCCGTGGCTGCGTCAGGTGAGTGAAGAGGTCACGCTGGCGTTAAATCAGGGCATTGCGGTAGAGGGAATTTCGGTTTATCCGGTGGTGGAATACCCAATGTGGGCAGATGATCGCCGCTCGCCGGGGGCGCTGTTAGGTCTGGGCGATCCTAACGGCAACCGCACGCTGCATGAAGCGCTGGCGCTGGAGTTGCGCAGTCAGCAGATCAAATTACAGAGCCGCTATCAGGAAGTTTAACGGTGGGGTTTTGCCGCGTAGCAGTTTTGCACATCAAGGGAGGATTCAGACGGGCGGCGCACATCAGCCAGCCAGGTCATGGCAGACAGAAACACCACGCCGATCAGGCAAGCGGTCAGTAAACCGATAATAGCAATAAGTTTGTCGTCTCTGGCTTCCATAGCAATCTCCCTGACGAAGGTGTGCCTGCCGATCTGTTCAGCTCATCCACAGCGTGATCAATAACACGAAGATTATAAGCGTCACCGAGGTGACTGCAAGCACCATGATGGCAAAGTGAGCATCATCCATGCTGTCACGTAGCGGTTCCTGCGGTTCAGAGGGTGGCGACATAGTGTGGTTTTAGCAGGAAGGCCAGCAAAGGTGAGGTAGTTTAAGGGAATCCGCCTTTTTTGCCAGCAAATTCTGTAGTGGGTTGGGTGCCAGGTCTGGGAGGCGTCGCGGTGGATTTAGGGTGAGTACTCAGGTCTGGGAGGTGTCGGGGTGGATTTGGGTTCAGTACTCAGGCCTGGGAGGTGTCGCGGTGGTTTGGGCACCCAGGTCAACCAAGGGGGGTATGACTGCTCGGGAAGATTGCTCCTGCCGATCGACCACGACGTCCATGTCGTGGACGCACTCGCTATCATACCCCCCTTGGTTTCCCCCATGAGCCACATTGCGGCTGTCAGAAGATCGTGCGATGGGTGGATTGCAGAGGTAAAACTGACAGGTTCTGGTGGCGGTTAGAAGATCGTGCGGTGGGTGGATTGCAGAGGTAAAACTGACAGGTTCTGGTGGCGGTTAGAAGATCGTGCGATGGGTGGATTGCAGAGCTAAGACGGACAAATTCTGATAGCGGTCAGAAGATCGTACGGTGGGTGGATTGCAGAGGTAAAACTGACAGGTTCTGGTGAGCGAGGGAAATACCCTCTCCCGCAGGAGAGGGTGAGATGGCTTAGAAATCGTAGCTCATCGAGACTTTCAGCGTACGTGGATCGCCCTGAGTCAGGTAGGTGCCTGAGTAGTCGATATTCGCCCAGTACTTCTCATTGGTCACGTTCTCAACCGCTACGCGCCAGGTGACGTCATTCTGGTTGATTTTGGTGTGATAGCGCACACCCAAATCCAGCGTGGTGTAGCTGTCGATACGCTTGGTGTTAGCAGAATCCGCCCACTGTGGCCCGGTATGGCTTAACAGTGCAGTAGCAGTAAGGCCATCAATCGGTTTGATGTCGTACTCTGCACCCAGCGCGTAGTTGAAGCGCGGCACGCCGATTGCCTCTTTGCCGTCGTAAGTCCCGCCAGACGTTTTCGCCATGATCGGATCGATCCAGGTAGCGCTACCGTTGATACGCAAGCCCAGTACCGGTTCACCGAAGACATTCAGTTCCACGCCGCGATGACGCTGTTCGCCATCCATACGGTAGACATTGTCGCTACCCAAAATGCCGGAAGGCTTTTTGATCTCAAACAGCGCCAACGTACCGCCCACACGACCAAAGTCGGTTTTCACACCCACTTCGTTCTGTTTGGAGTGAGCAATACCGGTTACAGAACCGTAGTTGTCTGAGCCTTTTGGTGCCGCATCGCCCGGCAGCAGCGCTTCGGTATGGTTGGCATAGAAAGAAACAAACTGCCACGGCTTATAAACGATACCGTAAGTAGGCATCCAGCGGCTGTTGGTGTAACGCGAAGTGGTATCTTCTGCCTGGGTGTTGTAATCGTAATTACGTACCCACACTTTCTGATGGCGCGCCCCTACGGTCAGCAACAGGCTGTCATTCAATACGCCTAAGGTGTCGCTCAGCAGGTAGCCCTGTGAACGGTTACGTTGAGTGGTTTTGGGATCGTAGTATTCGCCACCCGCGTAAGTAGGATCTGGACGTCCCACATTCACCGGATCGTACATATTGTAGTCGTTGCCCGCGAAGGACATGCGATAGGCATTTTTCGCATTGCTGGTCAGGGCGGAGTAACCTACGTTGACTTTGTGCGAGACAAAGCCGGTATCAAAGTTACCACGCAGGCCAAACATGCCGCTCATATTGTCCTGACGACGGTTGGTATCAAAAGTGTTGATACTGAGGTCGCCGTCGGAATTCAGCAGCTTCGGCGTGGCATAGTTACCAATTTCATGGCTATGCTGTGCACCCAATGCGCCATAGGCGGTCCAGCTATCTGTCAGGTCATACTCGGCTTTTGCCAGGCCCCACTCGTTTTCAATGTTGCTGAACACCCACGGCTGGCTGTAGTTGGTCGAGTTGGACGGTACAGCAGGCAGAGAATCCACACCGCTGACGTTGATCCCCATACGGCCATCATGGAAGGTCTTTTTCTGGTAGCCGACATCCAGTGAGGTACGCAGGCGTTCACCGCGATAATCCAGGCCGATTGAGGCGGCGGTGGTGCGTTTCTTCTCACCGTCTACACCGGTTTCACCTTCACGATGAACGGCATTGAAGCGCACGCCGAACTGGTTGTTATCACCAAAGCGGCGACCGATATCCACGTTTCCTCCCACCTGGGATGATGAGGTGTAATCCACGCCGATACGCGTCAGCGGCGTATCATCCGCGTGTTTGGGTTCGAGGTTGATCATACCGCCAACCGCTGCGGTAGTGGCACCGTTGAGCAGGCCGTTAGCCCCTTTGAAAATTTCGACGCGGTCAATCAGCGAAGCATCCATGACCTGACGTGGCACAACACCCTGCAAGCCACCGAAGGTCATATCGTCGCCATCCATCAGGAAACCACGGATGCGATAGCTTTCCGCAAAGTTACCGTAACCTTTTACGTTTTGTACCGTGGCATCATTGCGGATCACGTCAGCAATGGTCTGTGCCTGCTGATCCTGAATGGCTTTAGAGGTAAAGCCAATCACGTTAAACGGCACGTCCATGGCGTTTTGCTCGCCGAGCATACCAAGACGACCACCGTGCGCAATCTGCCCATCAAGGTAGGCTGGCACCAGCTGGTTGCCGCCTGGCTTGAAGTCCTGCTGTGGCGTAGCAGTAACGACTAACGTTTTGTCAGTATTGGCTGCTGCATTCGCATCCGCTGCGGCTTTGGCAGTGACATTAGGTTGAGTCGTGGTTGTGGTGGCTGCCGTCACTGGCAAAGAACCGGTGCTGACCAGTAAGGCAAGCAGCGTCGGTTTGAATCCGGGCGTTGAGAACGTACGGCGCATAATGTTGATACCTGATGAGATGAAAAAAAATGAGAATCATTATTATTGACGTTGCGATTATCCTGAGCGCATCGGTGATTGCAAGCGAATTATGAGAGAACGTAACAACGTTTTATCGTGGTGAGGGCATGAGATATATCTTAGATCGCCAGACCGCGATGACTTAATGATCCTTACATTCTCCAGCGAGCCAATTAGCGCATTGGGCGGCAAATTTTAGTGATATAGCCACAAACTGCGCGGTCACGGGTCTGCACAGTATTCACATGAAGGCGGGGATGACGGGGAGTAGAGTAAAGCTTCCGCCGCAAGGATGCGGCGGCAGAGCCTCCAGGGAGGGATTCACGGCGTCTTTACGGCACTCCCCGTCATCTGCGACTGGAACGCATAACCTCTAACTGAAACGCCCCCATTACCAATGCAAACGCAACCCCAAAAAAAAATCCGCTACCTCAGAGAGATAACGGATGCTTTTGCAACGGTCTGCGGCCAGTGGCGAATTACAGCGTATCGAGCCTTTTTAGCATCTGCCCTAATACCCCTTCGGTCACCTTAAGCGCTTCGGGATCAACATCTTCCAGCAGCCTTGCACGCAGCGCGTCGGCTTCGGCCTTCACGCGGAGAAAGGCCTCTTTGCCCTGCTCGGTCAACACCAGCAGGCGCTTGCGCCGATCTTCCGGTGGCTGTACGCGCGTCACTAACTGCTGTTTCACCAGCCGATCGATCAGCGGAACCACGCTGGCATCTTCCAGCCCGAGGAGCTGGGCCAGGGCGGTTTGGGTCAGGGGATGTTCCGCATTTTCCAGCGTCGCGATGGCAAGCCAGGCGCTCATGCTAAGCCCGCTCTCTTTCAAATGCCGGTCAACGGCCAAACGCCAGGCGTGGGCGGTGGAGTGGAGTAAACGGGTGAAGGTCCAACTGGTGGTGCTCAAAATGGTGGTGCCTCAACGATGGGTAGAATAACCCTGAGAAACAAGTGACAAAGCATAACAGTTTGCTCACGAAGCGCAATCCATCTGGCGCGCTACGCTACGGGTAACACGCGGCTGCGATAAAAGGCGTTTTTAGTGCTGTATAACGCGGTTCAGACACGTTTTTGTCTCGGCTTTGCTCCACCAAACGCTTGATTTTCCAACCGGAACGCGCCGCCGCTCAATCAAGACCTTGCTGGTTTTTCTGGCATCCCCTCGCGCTTCCCGCTACCATCTGGCGGTGATTCCCCCCCTCCCGCCTCGTGCAGTGTCAACGCGAGCAAATAAAAACGAGAAACCATGAGTAAAACAGAGACGATGTCCGCAGGACAGACGGACGATATACGCGTGTCGCACGTGCTGCGCTCCCCCAAACTTCTGACGCGGGAAACCCTTGCCGGGGTGATTACCGCACTGGCCCTGATCCCGGAAGTGATCTCCTTCTCGGTAATTGCCGGGGTCGATCCCAAAGTCAGCCTGATCGCCTCGGTGGTGCTGTGCCTGACGTTATCCCTGTTAGGCGGACGCCCGGCGATGGTCACGGCCGCTGCGGGTTCGGTGGCGCTGGTGATTGGCCCGATGGTCCACACCCACGGCGTAGAATACATTCTGCCTGCGGTGGTGCTGGGCGGCGTGATTCAAATCCTGTTCGGCCTCGCCGGGCTGGCGCGCATGATGCGCTACATTCCCCGCTCGGTAATGCTGGGCTTTGTCAATGCGCTGGGCGTCTTGATCTTCTTTGCTCAGGTGCCGCACGTCTGGGGCCAGTCACCGCTGGTGTGGGGGCTGTTTGCCGCCACGCTGGTGATTGTGCTGTTACTACCGCGTATTGTTAAAAGTATCCCTTCCCCGCTGGTGGCGATTGTTGCCGTCACTGCCGCGGCTTTATTACTGGGCTGGCGCGTGCCGAACGTGGCGGATGAAGGCCCGATGAGCGCCGGACTGCCCAGTTTCACTCAATTGCTGGTGCCGCTGAACCTCAACACCTTACAAATCGTCTGGCCGACTGCGCTTAGCGTAGCCTTCGTGGGCTTAATGGAGTCATTACTGACGGCCAAACTGGTGGATGATATTACCGATACGCCATCCAGCAAGCGCCGTGAATCCTGGGGGCTGGGCATCGCCAATATTCTGGCGGGCTTTTACGGCGGGATTGCGGGCTGCGCGATGATCGGCCAGACCATTGTGAACGTGGAGATGGGCAAAGCGCGCTCGCGCGTCTCCACCGTGGTGGCGGGTTTGGTGCTGCTGTTGCTGGTGACCGGGCTTTCCACGCTGATGGCGCAGATCCCGATGGTGGTGTTAGCGGGGATTATGATGGTGGTGGCGGTGAAAACCGTGAACTGGCACAGCCTGCAACCGGCGACGCTCAAACGCATGCCGTGGTCAGAAACCACGGTGATGGTATTAACCGTGGCGATCACCGTCTGGACCAGCAACCTGGCGCTGGGCGTGCTGGCCGGGGTAATCGTAGCGATGATGCTGTTTGCCCGCCGCATCGCGCATGTGATTCGCGCCGAGCGCGAAGTGATGGGGGAAGTGGCGACCTATACCGTGCGCGGCCCGCTGTTTTTTGCCAGCAGTAATGACCTTTTTGAGCATTTTGACTATGCCCACGATCCGAAAACGGTAGTGATTGATTTAACCCATGCGCAGATTTGGGATGCCTCAAGTGTGGCAGCATTAGACGGGATTGTGCACCGCTACGGGCGCTATGGGGTGCAGGTAGAGATTATCGGGCTGGATGGGCGCAGCGGGGAGTTTCATGAACGGCTGAGTGGGAAGTTGGGGTGAAAATAGCGCACGGCTATGGGTTCGGATAGATAACCTATAGCCGTGGCGGCTTACACCAGCGAAAAACGGGGGCATTAAAATGCACATCGGGCAGGGGGTAAGGTAAACCGCATGGGTTGCCGGACCCCATCCCACCTCTGCTACCTGGATAAGCCCCGTTGATTGTAAGACTTATTGCTTATCGTAAATCCACGCCCGACCAGCGCTTGATACCTCCTCACTGCTGTACTGCCCCTTGCCGATAAACAGCCGGGTGGCGGCATAATCTGTCGCCAGGCTCGAGGAGAACGTAAAATCGACCTCCTCCGGCGCGCTAATGCGGGTGATGTCATCAATATGCACACGGGCGCAAGCGGGAGCTGGATCATGAGTTTCTCCGTAAATATTCTATCCTCAGGGCAGAAAAAAATAAGGGCTGAACCTCGCTGCTCAACCCTCTTCATATTATTTTTCGACAGGATATTTTGTATGGTTAGACCTGCAAGCATTAATTAGTTCAGCCAAAATATCTAAATTAACGCTTTTCGTAAACCCGCACTTTATTGCGTTTAACCCCCCCCTCTTCGTTGGTCTCGGCATCACCAAACACTGAGAAATAATTCCCAGAAGATGACAAGCCAAAACCAAAACCAAAACCAAATCTAAACTTATTTCCCCCAGTTGCACCATCAGTTAAATCATACTGGCGGCTCAATGTCCCGTCCTTACAGAAAAACACCGTCACGCCATAAGACAAGCTAATTTCAATCTCACCATCACCAATAGGTTCGGCTCTTGAGGCTGCTATTGAACTGGCGACCAGTTCATTTTCTCCGGCAAAGCACAACTGGTATCCGGTGAATTTTTTACTTTGGGACTGTTCTTCAACCCGGTGCTCTTGTTGCCACACACCCTCTTTATTCGTAAAAAGATACAACCTGCCGGAAAATTCTGATACATTCAGTTCTGTGTTAAATTTCATAGCAGCCGACGAGACCACTAAATCACCACGTTGATTAAAAGCCAGATCAGTACCAAAAGCCGCTTCGTTATCATCTTCTGGCGTCAGTGTTGTGTGGTATACCCACAGTTCATTCACCCGGTGATAAATATCTACGGCACCAAGATGAATTTCAATACCAGTTCCACCTTCATTGGCAGGAGATAATTTTCTTACCATCACATCTGGATTAAAAGGAGAGTTAGGCGCGGAAATTGCCAGCACACTTCCTGTTGAGTCGAATTTGATCGCACCGCCGTACAGCCTTGGATTTAATACCTCTCCACTGCTATCGAGCACCTGATGATATAACCACTCATCACCTTCAAGCTTATACATCAATACCTTTGACTCTACTACGTAACCCTCCTTAAAGACATTGGCTACTGATATCGCCAGCCAGCTATCATATCCCGTATAACTACTCATAGTTATGCCAAAAACATCCATCCCGGTGTCCTCCGGCAGCGTTAGCTTATTCCATTCAGACAAAGCTGGCCATACTCCATTATTGTTTTTAGCCCAAAAAACACCACTTATCAGTTCATCATCATCAAATGAGAATGTGTTATAAAAAGCATAATTTCCATCTGGTGACAACATCACATTATCCAGGGTGGCTCCGGGAATATTCACATAAGGCATAACCTCAAAAAATTCTTGCTTCCAGCCAGCTGCACCACGCTGATAAATGATTAGATTCGTCTGCTCTTCTTCAGCCTGAAAATAGTTAGTGGAGCGCAGTAATAAGCGAGTACCGCCCATAGACAGGCAGCGACCCATCCCCACGGGTTGAGGATGTCCTGATGGCGAAGGAGGAAAATCAGGCAGCTGGAATGGCGAAAGTGAGTAGAATCGCAGCGGCTCCCGAATTGGCGTAATCACATCGCCGCTTACGGCACTGGCCATGGTCTGGCTAAACTCCAGCACAATAAACTCTGCAGGGCGCACCACGGCGAGGCCGATATTCATGCGCAGAATGCCGTCATTGAGGTCTTGTTCGGTCATGCTGCTGCCGACGCCGACCTGCACCTGATAACTCTGCTCCGGCGTGGTGCCGGCAAAAGCCCCGGCTTCAAACAGGTTGAACAGGTAATTCTCTGCCGCATTGCGCAGCTGTTGCCAGGTCTGGGGGCCGTTGGGCTTAAACAGCACTTTGCGCAGCGACTGCTGCATATCGCGCTCGATGCGATCAAAGGTGCGGCGCACCGGCACATAGCTCCATGCGACATCACCCGCACTCAGGGTACGCGCCCCCCACAGCTGCACGCCGATGCCGGGGAATTCGCGCAGCATATTCACCGCCAGCTTGCCGTCCTGGTTAAAGCGCGCCTGCGAAGCATCCCCCACCTTCACCAGCGGTTGCAGGCCGGGCTGCAAAGTGAGGTTGGCGGGGGCCTTCCACGGGCCAATCTGCCTGTCGGTTTGCTGAATCAGGGCCGCGGCCACCGCACTGGGGGCCACTGGATGAATCCTTCCCACCGGCTCACCGCTGCGCTGATAAAGCAGCCACTGTGGGCTGAGCCACGGATAGTAAAGTGCCGCGCTGGCGTTGGCATTGTACTCACTGACGAACGCTGCCAGTGCCTCAGCATCAAAATTCGGCTGGAGCTTCACCGTTTCAGCATTATCATCTGCTGGCGGTGCATCATTCGGCCCGTCCAGCAGGGCGAACAGCCCGCTACCGGGCTGACACAGGGCAGAAATAGCCAGCCCGACCTCCAGCGGTTGCCCCGCCTGCACCACCAGCGTGGCGTCCGACAGATCCGCAATCTGGTTGAGCTGGTCACTGCGGCACAGGTAGCAGGCACCGCCGCCGTTGTCGAAATAGGCTTTGAGCGCACTGAAGCTGGGATGAGTCCAGTCCGGTTCGCTGCTGCTCTGGTTTTCGGGGCCAGAGATCAGGCTGCTGAGGCGCTGATGTGCCGGGTTACCGCCCTTACGCACCGGACGGGCGCTGGCAAAGCCTGCGGCGCTAACGCTATTGCTGCGGACGCCACTCTCCCCCTGCAGCCAGCGCTCAATTTCAGCAAAGCTGCCGACCAGATAAGGCTGATACAGCGCCGACCACGGCCCGTCAGTGCCGATGACCATCACCGGAAGGCCCGGTGTGGCAGTGGTTACAGTGAGTGAACTGCGGGTGATGTCATCAATATGCACACCAGGAGCAAGCGGGAAATTAAGCATGGGGTTCTCCAGCGAGATGAGGATGAATTTTCTGTTGCTGATCGTGCTAATCAACCAAATAAAGAATCACGGCCTGATAAAGTCGTAGAGGTAGATTCTTCCCGTTATCTCACCATCCTCCTCATGATAATCAGGCGCCCCCACTGCTAATTTACTGCCATCATTATTTAGTGATATTGAAGCACCAAAAAGTGAATTAGTTTTTACGCTATCCTGATCATCTAAAGTCTGTTCAAGCCGCCAGTCTCGCGAGGCATGATATAATTTCACAACACCGCGCTCTTCTCCATCCTGATGAATAACCGTTGATGACACTGCCAGGACACTACCATCACCACTTAACACCACCTCTTTAACCCCTTTATATTGGCCTGGTTTACCCACCTTTATTACCGCATCACTTTCCCATAAATTATTACACCAGCGAAATAAATAGACACTGATCTCATTGGTGCTTTCGTTAGTCCCACTGACCGCTAACAGCTCACCACTTGCGTTCATCGCGATACTGAGACCAAATTTAATACTCTGGTCATGGGTTAAAGGGGCATCCTGTTCAATCCACTCCTCCTCTGCTTTAACAAAGGTGGCCACCAATCCTTTGCCCGCCAAGGCATTAGGTGCTGATGCGACAACTTTGTCTCCCAGGGCAGATACCGCAACCGCGCTGCCGAAAGCATCATCCACTTCAGGATCATGCAACGTTAATACACTACTAAATTCATTTTCATGATAAATATTTACAGCACCGACTTTATTCTCATCAATCTGTGTTTCAGGTGCACCAGAAACTAACATTGTCCCATCAGAAGATATGGCTAAATCATAGCCATTCATCCCATCTGCGTCAGGAAGATAAAAACCTTTTCTGTAAACCTTATTCACATCCGGATAACTCACTGCCAGGGTAGAGCCATCAAAATTGATCGACACCCTTTTGTTTTTACTGTCATTCCCCTGCCGAGCGAATGCCTCCTGCTCAGACCACTGGTTATTTTCGAAATGCAGCACACGCGTTGCAAATCCGGGGTAATACGGCTCGGTGATCAAAACAAGTCCGTTTTGGCTAAAGGCTAAAGATCCTCCTTGATGGGCGTTGCTGACCTCGCCTTGATAATCTGGAATCTGCACAGCGGAATACTCAAAGGTTAAATAAGGCTCTGGCTCTGGCTCTGGTTCTGGTTCCGGCTCTGGCTCCGGCAATGCCGGTCCCCCCGTCAGTGAAGCCCCGCCCAGCAGTTGGCTAAACTCGAGGAACACAAACTCTGCCGGTTTCACCACTGCCAGGCCGATGCGCATACGCATGATGCCCGCCAAAATATCCTGCTGCGTCATGGTGCTGCCAAGGCCGATTTCAACGCGATAGCTGCTTTGCGGGCTATCTCCGGCGAAGGCCTGCTGGCGGAACAGGCCGTAGAGATAATTTTCCACCGCTGCACGCAGCGCTTCCCAACTCACCGGGCCGTTGGGTTCATACAGAAAACGCTGCATGGCCTGCTGTAAATCACGCTCCACCCGATCAAAAGTGCGGCGCACGTTAATATAGCCCCATGCCGGGCCGCTGTTGGTCAGGGTGCGCGCCCCCAACAGCACCGCACCGCGATCGGCAAACTCGCGGAACATATTCACTGAAGGCGTGGTGAAGTCTTTGCTGGTGAACGCTTGCTGGGCATTGTCGCCCAGTGTCACCTGCGGTTTCAGTCCGCTGCTGAGCGGTAGATTGCCAGGTGCGCGCCACGGGCCGCTGGCGCTATCGGTTTTCATCACTAATCCGGCGGCCACGGCGCTGGGTGGCACCGCGTAACTCCCCACTCTGCCGCCCTGCAATGCCCAGCGGGCATTGAGCCACGGGTAGTAGAGCGCGGCGCTGTTGCTCGGTGAGATCTCACCGAGAAAATCATGCAGCAACGCTGCGGAATAAAATCCCGGATGTTGCGGGCCATCCAGCAGGGCAAAACGTCCGCTGCCGGGCTGGCACAGGTTGAGGATTCCCGCTATCACTTCCCGGGTTTGCCCGGCCTGCACCACCAGCGAAACATCGCTCAGCGCTTCAATCTGCGCCAGCTGATCCACCGGGCAGAGATAGCAAGCAGTGCCGCCATTGGCGAAATAGGCACGCAGCGCCAGTGCTTCAAGGCTGCCGGGATCGGCAGAACTCTGTGCACCTGGTGCATCCGCCACCGCCACCTGACCGTGGTTGTCAGCCAGCCAGCGACTGGCCGTTGCTAAACTCAGGCTGCCCATGCCCAGACTGCCCGCACCTTCCAGCGCGAAGTAGTCTTCCAGGCTACCGATCAGAACCGGCTGTTGCTGTTCGCTCCACCAACGGCTGCCCGCAGAGGTGAGCAGCACGGGCACGGCGCGGGAGGACGTGCCGAGAGCAAGATCAAAGTGTGAAACCTCTTCAACATAAACACCGGGAGAGAGTGGCAATTGCGACATAGTGCAGGTCTCCAGAACGTGGCCCGGCCACGGTTATAGCAGCCGGTGCTAAGGGCATGATTGATGGGCTGGTTCAGTGCGATCGGGTAACGGGATCGTTCAGCGCAGCTACCTGGCACCTCAGGAAAAAACGATCTGCCCCCGGCGGAGGGCAGACCTGGCGAAAGCGCCATTTGACCTGAGAGGTAACTGCAAGCCTGAACCCGGCTATCGCTAGCCGCGCCCCATTTTGCTCAGTTCCCGCTGGATGGCGCGTTCAATATGCTCCAGCGAGATAGTTTTTTTCTCCGCGCTGAGCCAACTGGCGAGCAGCGCGGCGTTGCGGATGTTGGCACCGGTCAGCGCCAACTGCGCCAGCCGGGCAAAATCGACCTCTTTCGCCACCTTGATCTGCGGCGGCCACACCGCACGCCACATCTTCTCGCGCAGCTCGGCGTTGGGGTAGGCAAAATGCGTAATAAACGAGAAGCGGCGGGTAAAGGCATCATCCAGATGGCTGCGGTTATTGGTGGCGAGAATCACCAGCCCAGGGTGATGCTCCAGCCGCTGTAGCAGATAAGCCACTTCGATGTTGGCGTGCCGGTCTTTGGCATCTTTGGTTTCACTGCGCTTACCAAACAGCGCATCGGCTTCGTCAAAGAACAGCACCCCCGCATCCTGTTCGGCGAGATCAAACACGCGGGCAAGGTTTTTTTCGGTTTCCCCGATGTATTTGTTGATGATGCTGGAGAGATCGACGCGGATCAGATCCACGCCCAGCGCCCCCGCCATCACCTCCGCCACCATGCTTTTGCCGGTGCCGGGGTCACCATAGAACAGGGCGCTGATGCCGGTGGCCTTGCCCACTTTGCGCGCAAAGCCGCGCTCCAGCACCCGCTCGCGCTGGCGTACTGCGCACAGCACTTCATCCAGCTGCTCGCGTAGCCCTGAGCTGATAATGATGTCATCCCAGTTACGCTGCGGCGTGATGCGCTGGGCCAGCGCATTGAAATTCTGTCTGGCGCGGCGCAGGAAGGCGGCACGAAAATCTTCCTCCTGCGGCCACATTTTGCCGCGCTGCATCGCCAGCGCGTGGGATTCCGCCACCGCGCTGCGCATGGTATCGAACGGCAGCGCAATACGCTGCACCAGGGCGCGGGCATCCCACTGCGGCGCATTGCCGCCCAGTAAAGAGAGCAGGTAGTTGTAGCGATCCTCCAGGCCTGGCACGCTAATCTCCAGCGCGTGGCGGCTGAGGCGGCTAAAGGGCAACTGTGAAAGCTGCGCCGCACTGAGGGTGCAGATCGGCAATGGCAGCCCGTCGCGCACCTGTTGCTCCACTATCTGCTCCAGCTGCTCGACCAGGGCGCTGTAGCTGTCGCCCCCTTCCCCCGCCGTTTTGGGTGGCGGGAGGTCCAGCACCAGCAGCGAACGCGTCAGCCGGGTGAAGTTAAACAGCTGGCGCAGCAACAGCGGCGCATCGCGACCGGCGTTAAGCAGTTGCAGCCAGGAGACCAACAGCGCCTGGCTATTGAAGTGGCGTGCCAGTTCAGCAATATAGGCTTCACGATCGGTACCCGCCTCACTGCGGATGTCGAGCAGGGGGGTCAGGCTTTGGTGAAACGCCAGCTGACTCACCGCCGCCTGATGGCTGCGATCGTTGTGTTTATCCTCCACCCAGCGCGCTATACCCTGTAACGCCGCAGGCAGGCTTTCACTGCCTAACAGCCAGTCGAGCACCATCTCGTGAGTGCGATAACCCTGCTCTTCGCCAGCATTGCGCCGGGGCAACAGCTCGATCAGCCCGTCGCGCTGTAGCGGGGCATCCGCCTGCAGGCTGGCGCGCTGGGCATGGCGGAGAAAAGTGCCCGGACAGAACAGCGCCTGCACCAGCCCAAAGCTCGGGCCTTCATTTTGCTGCAGCGGAAGCTGGGCAAACAGCTGGCGATAGCGCGGCTCAAAGCTGTTCAGGCAGCCCAACAGCAGCACCGCCAGTTCGAACTCACTCAGCTGATACTGATCGACCAGCTGCGCCATGCGGCTTTCGGCAGGCAGATCGAACTGCGGGATATTGCTTTGCCAGTTGGCACTGCGCCCGGCCCAGTAAGGCATGGCGCGCGTGGCGTTTTCCAGCTCGCTACTGGGCGGGTAGAAATCACTGTGTGGATCAAATTGATACTGCTGCTGGTGGCGCAGCAGGATGGCATCCACCTGCGCCACGGCCGCCAGAAAGGTATAGAGTTGATCTTCCGCCGCAGCGCTGTCGGCCGCCGGGTAATCTTCGGGCATCAGGTTCATAGGGCGATCCGTTTGTCAGGACAAAGGGGGGAAATCGGGGGGCCGGGATGCGTCATTAATGGGTGGTGGGCAAGGCTTCCTCGTCTTTCTCCGGCACCTGCACCAGGCCATCAAGATCGACCTTTTTCACCAACCAGCGCGTACCGGCCAGATCAAAGGTGTTACCTGCCCAGCCGTTGGCGGTCTCCTCGAGCTGCTTAGCCTGTTCTGCCAGTACCAGCCCAGCCACGCCTACATCCACCTCCTGCACCGGTTCACCGGCTTTCTTACGCCGGGTGGTTAAAGCCGGTGCCGCCCGCACGGTGACGCGCGCCAGCGCCCCTCCCGGCAGCTTATGAGCCAGTTCGGCATACAGTGCCTGCTCCAACCGCAGTTGATCGTGGCCGGAGAGCTGTTCAAAGGTCGATTCCACCTTTTTCACCGGTAGAATCGCTTCAATATCATCCAATACCACGGGCATGGTGACGGCAAAGTTGAGAATGGTGCGCGGCTTATCCCCCAGCGCCTGCCAGAAGTTGCCGAGGCTGTTCAGCGCTTCCGGCTCGATAATGCGCAGCTGGTACTTTTTAAACGCGCTGTTTTTACGCAGCTTCAGCAGTGCGCGAATCATGGTGCTGTGGTTTTTTACCGAGTCGCTGTCCGGTTCCGCCTGCGGTGAGGTGGCACTGATTTTGGTCGGCGGCTCCCAGTAGGTCACCAGGTAGAGGCAGCGGATAAAGGCGCGATCCGGCTCAAACTGCCCGCTTTGCGGTAAATAGGCGGTGGGTGAGCTGTGGCGAATCGCCAGGTCTTCATGAATCAGGTACATAAACAAGTGGAATGTGGGGCTGTTAATTGACGCATCTTTATAGTTGGGCTCATCGAAGCGGAAGTTGAGTTTATCGTCGCCTTCGGGAACACCAAAACAGGTGTGTAAGTGGCGTTTAAGGGACGTATTAAATTCACCGATCTCGCTGGCTGCGAGCGTGTCGAACAGGGATTTAGGCATGGGATTTTCCGGTTGATAGTTTATCATATAGAGCGAAGTTTAAAATTATAGGTACCGGCTATAGTAAATGAAACCTCATCACCATAGGAAAATTCTTTCGGCATCATTCCGGAATAAATACCACCACCATATATATAATTAATACTTTGAATTGTATTATTCGTAACATTTTTAACAGTAAAAGTTTTATATCTTTCTGGTGATGAAATCGTGTCAAACAGATCTTGATAGTAGAGAGAAACAATAAAAATAAAATAACTTCTATAAGTATACAATACAAAAAGATCATCATAAGCAAAACATTGTGCATTCAGAACCCGACCATATAACCTTATAGCTTCCGTCCTGTCTTTTGAAAACCCCAACTGCCCAGAACTATTAACAGCCAAAGAACTATCTGTGTGGAGTTTTACATCTCCCGCCGTAGCACTCAAAGGCCATGAAACACTTCTCACCTGGAACTGAACGGTATTAATACCTAACTTCCCTGTGCTATCAATTTTTAACGTATTATCATGGCTCACCCCTAAAACCGCAAAAACAGACTCTGTGTCTTGATATTGCTTAAGGCCTTTTTTATTCCCCATATAACCAACATTAACCCCAAGACCATCAGTAGCCGTTGGGACATTGGTAATGACAGCAGCATTACCGTCATCACTATTCATATTTTTTGAAAGTAACTTAACCCCTACCTCACCATTAGTTAATGTTGTCAACCCATTTGAACCGCTTATTTTTACATTAACTTTATTATCAGAACCAATCTCTAACGACGGTCCCGTCGACAGCTTTAATACATTATTTTCAATTTTTAAACCTGACATTCCAATAGTATTAATCATCAAGCCAGCTGCGTTTGCGACTAAGCCCCCCTGACTGTTGGCACTTACCCCCAGCTTCCCGGTAGTGCTATCAATTTTTAACGACCCATCATGACTGACCCCTAAAACCGCACCATCAGTGGATATGCTTCTATATTGCTTAAGACCTTTTTTATCCCCTGCAATACCAACATTAATCCAAAGACCACTAGTGCCACGTGTATTATTAATAATCACAGCCGCAGATACATCTTCACTATCAATATTATTTGAACGTAAATTAACCCCGACCTCACCATTAGTTAATTTTATCAACCCATTTGAATTACTTATTTTTACATTAACTTTATTATCAGCGCCAATTTCTAATGACTTACCCGCTGCCAGGCTGACGCCATTGGCATCAGAAACCAACCCTCCCGTGGCATTCGCCTTGACCTGCAATTTGCCACTGGTGCTGTCAAACACCAATCCATTACCAGTTTTTCCGCCATTATTATCGTCTTTATTAGCCATTCCTAGCGCACCGGCGACGTCATAGTGCTGATCCAACAGCTGTTTATAATCCGCTTCACGCGGCACCGCATTGGCGCGGAATTTTTTGATTAATTCGTCACGCTTTTGCGCAAAGGGCAAGGTGCTGCCCGCCTCAGAGGCGGATTCCGCCTGCGGCGCGATCTTGGCTTCAGGCTGCTTCTGCGCTGAATCCTGGGCATTTTCCGGTGCTGCTGGGGTCTTTTTAGCCATGATAACTCTCCGGTTTAGAAAACGTTATGCAACATAGTGACAGCGGCGGCTGTCCGGGAAGGTTTGACGGCGGTTAGCCTGCGGCTTGCAGTACAGCTTCAGGGCTAACCGCGCAGGAATGATGAGACTACAACGCGAACGCGTCGCCAGGGCGCGGCCAGTGCAGAGTGACCGGTTCGGATAACCAGCTGTAGTGGATCTGTTCCAGCGGCCAGGGAATATGGCGCAGCAGAATATCTGCCGGATGCGGCTGCACGCTGAGCTGCCAGCCGAAGCGCTGTTGCTCCAGGGTGCCGGGGCGCTGGAGAAACAGCTGACGCAACTCTGGCAGGCTGAGATTTTTCAGGCCCGGTAGCTGGAGCAGCAGCGCTTGCAGCGCCGGTTCCAGCTGCTGCGCCTGCTGTCGCGCCAGTTCCTGCGGCCACGCTTGATCCAGCGGCCACTCCAGCGGCCAGCCACACAGCAGCTTGCTGCACAGGCTGCGCCACTCACCGCCTGCATCGTCTTGCCAGATCAATGCATCCAGTAGGGCTATGGCCTGTTGCTGCGCCTCGGGCCCGCTAAAACGCAGCGGTGCCTGTGGCTCGGTTTGTATCACCAGGCCGAGCGAACGCAGCCAGCCGGGTAGCAGTGGCCAGAGCAGCACCAGCCCCGCGTGATGCAGCTCCAGCTGCTCGGGCAGCGGTTGCGGCTTGGGTGCTGGCGGTGAAGCATTGCGGGTGGCGGGCTTGAGTCGTGCCAGCTGCTGCTGCGCCCGCGCAGAGAGCCGCTGCTGCCAGCCCTGCCTCTGGTTAACGGGGCGTAGCGAACCTTCAGGCTGGCGGGCCACTTCAGCGGTTAACACAGCGGCTGGCGGTTGCTGCGTCTGTTGTGCCAGCCAGGGTTGCAGTGCCAGCAACGGTTGCGGGTTGTCCGCCGTTAATAACCGCTCCAGCTCACGCAGCTCCTGCGGCTGTGGCGGACGCAGTTCGGCCGCACTAAAGCCCTGCAACACCGGGAGTCCGGGCTGCTGCCACAGTAACAGCAGCAGCGCCAGCGGGGATGGCGTGCTCAACCGGGCCGCTGGCGCTAACAGGGCGCACAGTTGCCGCCAGTCGCTGGCCGTCATCAGCCGCAACAGCCGCTGGCGCGCGCCAGGCAACTGTAATGCACCGATCAGCGCAGCCCTCTCGTTCGGGGAAATTGCCGGCTGGCCCATCAGGCGCTGGCGTAATAACTGCTGGGGCGTACGGCGGCTTCCCGCCTGAGCGTTAACCCCAACGGGCGCACTTTTCCGCTGGTCCGCCACTCGCTGGCGCAGCAACGGCTGCGGCGTGTCGCGCTGCCCTGAAAACCGCTGCGGCGTGTTGCGGCTGTCCAACGGAGCGTTAACCGCAACGGACGCACTTTTCCGCTGGTCCGCCACTCGCTGGCGCAGCAAATGCTGCGGCGTGCGGCGCGGCCCTGACAACGGCTGAGACGTGTGGCGGCTTCCCGCCTGAGCGTTAACCGCAACGGGCGCACTTTTCCGCTGGTCCGCCACTCGCTGGCGCAGCAACGGCTGCGACCTGTGGCGCTGGCCTGACAACCGCTGGGGCGTATGGCGGCTGTCCAACGGAGCGTTAACCGCAACGGGTGCACTTTTCCGCTGGCCCGCCACTCGCTGGCGCGGCAACGGCTGCGACCTGTGGCGCTGCCCTGACAACCGCTGCGGCGTGCGGCGGCTTCCCGCCTGAGCGTTCGCAACTGGCTCACCCTGCTGCTTAAACGCTGTAGCGTCAGGTTGCACTGCCCCGCTTGCAACAGGTTGTGCCACCGTGGCGAAGGTAGGCCAATAGCCATTGCTCAGGTAACGCAGCAATGTCGACCACTCTGGTGGGGCGGCCTCAACCACAGGGCTGACACCTGGCGTGTCTCCGCTGAGCTCCCTGTGGCTTTCCTGCACCTCAGGGTTATGGCTTACCACACGCCCATCGGCGGTGTCCCGATCCTGATCGGCAGGAACGGCGAACCTATCCGCCGGATCAATCTCCCACTGCTGTAGCACCTGTTCCAGCGCGGCCAGCAGCCGTGGCGCAAACTGCGAGGAGAACTGGCTGAGCGGCAGCGTGCCAATATTCAGCCGTAGCGGCGCGGTGAGCATGGCATCTGCGGGAAGATAACGCGCCAGTAGCGCAGCGAGCTGTGGGTTCAGCTGCTGCATTAGCTGGCTCACCTGCTGCTGGAGACTGGCCGCATGCGTCCGGGAGGTGGCTAGCGAGACGGTGACACGATCAATCGGCATACGTTCTCCTGTCCGCAGTACAGAGCCCGACACAGGCTATGACTGCGCGCGGGCTTAATTGTCCGGTGCCACAAACAGCAGGAAGTTATCGTTCACCTCCTCGTTCCATGCAGCCTGGTTTTCCACCGTCCACTCGTTAAAGGGTTTGACTTCCCCATTAGCATCGGTTTCCAGCGCTTCAATCGCCGTAAGCCTCTCCGACTCTGCACTGTCCGGAATGCGCGCCAAACCAACCCCTTCGACCAGCTCGGCCAGCATACCGAGAGAGAGCATGCGCATCAGCTTGAGGGAGTCCTCCCCCACCGCCATACCCTGGTTTTGCCAACTGCCATAGGTGTGGCTAAAGCTGGCAAACTGTTGATCGGTTAACCACAGCACCCGCGCCTGAATGTGCGTCGGCACCTCCCCCTGCACAATTTTGCGCACCCGCTGATCTTCGGCGGCAATCTGCAGTGCCGTCTTCTGTTTCACATCCCCCATATAACGCAGCGGCAATACCACGCTGAGGATGAAGGAGAATCGATCGCGCTGTAGCAGATCGTCATGGAGTGCAAGTGTGCCCTGCGTGCCTTTAGGGTTGATGTGCCAGTAATAACGGTATTTTTCAAAGTCAATGGGATCGTCCACTTTATCTGTCACCGTAATGTTGGCGGAGCCCGTGACAGGGTCGACAGCATCAACGGTGGCCTGATACTGATAATCATTGCTGGCGGTAGGTTCTTTGGTTTTAGACTCGATATGGTAAGTGCGCTCCAGGGTAAGCGTATCCCCTTTGCGCAGCACCGATGGCCACGGTTGGTCGCTGTTGGTGGTGATTTTATATTTTTTTTCCGCTGCGCTTATCACTTCAGCGTGTTCTTTATCCAGCAGGTACTTCATTTCGTTAAGCCAGATATCGCTGAAGCTGGCGCTTAGCGCCGTCTGCGTCAGATCCAGCGCCAAAATCTCGTTTTTTACCGCGCGCAATTGCACAAATTTACCCGGCAGCAGCAGGAAGCTGTTTTCACGTTTAGGTGCATCCGGGCCTGTTGGCCACTCATCTACTGGCACATCAACACCCAGTAGCATCACCAGCAGGTTGCCAATGTGCACCTGCGGCATGGCGTCAATTTTATACGTGAGATCAACCATATGCTTGCGCGTCATATAGCCCGCGAGCGGCCTGTTCGTCTCCAGTACCAGGAACTTTTCAGCACCATAAGTAAGCTCTTTGGCCCGCGAAATTTTTAGCGGGACCTGGCTCTGCTCTGGCGGCATATCCGGCAGCAGTAGGCCATGCTCCACCACATAAAACGACAGCTGGCTAATATCGGGCGCGTCACTGAACATCTCCCTGCCGGTACCCAACTGCCCGGCAAGGCGGCGCTGCAGGGAAGAGACCTGATTGTTGATAAATACGGTGCGTTTGTAGCCTGCTTCGGGCACCTGGCGCAGCAGATTCAGGCCAATATGCAGATTATCCAGCAGCTGCTGGCTGGTGGTGATCTGCTTATTAAAGTCTTCAATGCCGAAGTAATTTAATAAGTAGCGAATCAGCCGCAGCATGGCGCTGAGATCCATCTGGTTTAGCTCAGCGGTATTCATTAATTTCTCTTTAAGATCGACATCTTGATGGTCGCGGTAGACCGCATCCAGCACGCTGCCTTCAGCAAACGGCCACTGCGCACCGTAGGCTTCCATCAAACTGAGATGCTCAGTGGAGAGATTGAGCAGTCGGGTCAGGTTTTCCAGCTGTTGCAGGTTGCTGGCAAGGTGCTGCTCAAACCCCAACAGAAAGTGGTGTAACTGACGGACTTCCGGGTCCGGATCGGCTTGCTGTAGCTGGTAGAGCGGTGGCACCACCAGGCTGGCCGGGTAGTAACGGCGCAGATGACGATAACGGCCCAGGGGATAAGGCGGTGAGACCAGGCTCTGCGGGGGCGCGAAACGCGATTCAATTAACGCTACAATGTTACTGGCCGTACCGGTAATTTGCACCCCGTTACGGTAGATCGACACTTTTTCCAGCATCAGCTTCACGTGTTGATTCAGATCGCGACTTGTTCCCCACAGCACCGGCAATTTATCTGTCAGCGTACGGGAAAATTTACTCTCCCCTACTTCGCCATCAAACGCCAACTCACGTACCGCTTTCACGCCCTCCACCGTAGCCAGCGCGGTATTAAAGTGGCTGAGTGAAATCACCTTCTCTCCACCCAACTGGCCGGGAGGAAGTGCGGTAATCCAGCCATAGGTTGCCTTCGGCCCGTGGTATTCCCCACGCGCCAGATCGACCTTTTCCTGACGTTCCAGCCGCGCTGCCAGCACGTTTTGCAGCGCCAGATAGAGGTTGGCGTAACACGTATCGACATCTTCCAGCAGTTCGTCAGCTTCGACCCTTGCTGACAGACTGATCACCTCTTCTTCACTAAGCACCGAGACACTCCGGAACACCTCGCACAGGTTGCGATGCTGTTCCAGATAATTCGTCAGTGTGTTTTTATACTCAGTGTCATCGAGGTTAAGTCGCGGCAACTGTGAAATCTGTGCCACCACCTGATAGCTGCCAAACAGCTCCATGCGGGGGAGATCCGGAACTTCAGGCGTTTCTTTTTTCGGTTGTTTAAAGACAAAATTACGGTTTGCGGCATCGTAATAGTAGTGAAAACGGCTGTTTGGCTCGCCATCGGCGGCCACGCGGGGATCGCGCGTAATCGCCGCATCGGCAAAGTAAAAACCACGCGGCGTGCCTTGATGATAAAGATCAAGAATGCCACGGCGATAATCTTCCGCCGTCACCGGGCTGGTGGTGAGCATCTCTTCCGGCACAAAATTGGGCGGAAACAGCCCACTGCCTACGGGCGCGTTTTCCAGCGTCAGCAGGTCCTGCAACGGTAGCAGGCAACGGTAGCTGATATCAGAAATGTTCCACGCCAGCGCCTCCAGCAGCGTAATGCCCGGATCGTGCAGTGCAGTATCGGTCCAGTTTTTCCCCGCCAGTTGTGCTACCACCTCACGCGCATCACGCATCAACGTATTGAAGTGGATGTTCTCTTTTTCTGCTTCCACCAGCGAAGGCGGGACATAGTTATCGCTCATTACGCGGTCTCCTCTGGCTGAGTGAATAGCAGGCTGGCATCACTGGACAGTTTGAGAACAATCACCGCCAGCGTGGTTTCAATCGCATCGTATTTACCATTCAAGGTGACATCGGTGACATACCGCACAGCAGGGTGCTGTTGCAGCACCTGCATGATGTCATTAATGGTCAGGGTGTCCCCTGGTTGCACCCGCTGCTGGCCATTCAGCCAGGGCATAAAGTGCTGGCGCAGCTTCTCATCCAACTGACTGTGCAGATTGGCCGGGTTGACACTGGCATCCACCGCCACGTCATATTCCACCTCCACCTCGAGATAGCAGGGATTGAGCACCCGCAGATTGAGCCAGGGGGAAGCACGATCGGTAATAAACTGCTGAATCGCTTTCAACCGTGCCGGGCTTAATATCGGTTTACGGGGGTCCTTCCCCTGGTTGATGCCCGCCTGCGGGATCACCATAATCTCTTGCACGCGATCGGGATCTAATACCGGTTCTGCTGTTGCGCTAGTGCGCGAGCTGTCTGATGGCGCTTTCGGAATATACAAACCGTCGAGGATTTTCGTGCCGGGCAGGCGCACATGATGCACGTCCGGGAAGTTGGCAATCACCAACTGAACAATATCGCGCCAGTTAGAGGCACGGCCACGGTGCATCACCTGTTCAGCAATGCGCTGCATACTGGCGGCATCGCTCTCCTGTGCCTCCCCTCCCCAGCCCGGCAGCGGCTGGAGCACGGCTGACAACCCATTAAACGGCACAACCGTGCTACGCACAGTACCGGCGGGCAGCGGCGTGGCGAAGTGCTCAGGTGCAATCGTGGCGGCATCCACCAGCGTGGCACTCTGGGCATTGGCCCATAAGCCATTGAGCCACGGGTATGGCTCCACGTCAGGCTGCATAGCCAGTAGTTTCTGTTGCTCAGTGGCGCTGAGATCCTGGGTCATATAGACCGGCAATTGCACCTGATGGTCGGTGAGTGCAAACTTACTGACCCGCAGCCAGTAACGCCCCGTGGGCATCAGCGTTGTCTTGTTAGCCGCGTCCACTGGCAGCGTCACTGCACCACTGCCGTTACGGGCAAAGTTGCCGGTATTATCACTCAGCTGCTTACTTAACGCTTTCCACTGAGCGACAGCGTTAGTCTGCGACAAGTACTCCCACACCAGCCCATCTGACGCGAACGGTACTGGGGTATCTAACGACCAGTAGAGACTCAGCTGTTGGCCGGGATGAATATCCGTCAAACCGAGATAGACGTGCGGGCTGCCGATCCCCACGCTGGTTTGAGCATAGCCATAGGGCAGCAGCGCGTACGGGGTAAATGCAACGCCAGCAAGGCTATAGCTGACATCAATATCCTCCAGACGCGGATCGTAAGGAGGATTGAGCAGCTTATCCTCGGTGATCTTCCCCTCTTTAAACGTCTTGTCGTACAGGGCATGCTGGAAGTCAATGGCCCCTAAATTCACCACCAGCGTATTGTCCCCCTCCTTTAGGGTGCGGGAAAAGATCAGCGGATTGTCGCTTTGCCCCTCGCCAAACAACGAGGCCTCTTTTTGCACCAGGTCTTCACTCTTAATCGTGAAAACCCCGTTATCCGAGACCGCATTATTGGGGTAATTGATGTACCAGGCCTTGAGATCCGCCGGACGCCCCTGCCATTTCGGGGTGAGAGTGAGCGTCAACGTCTGACCGCTGGCGTTGCGCCATGCCGGAGATGACAGCGTAAACGAGCTGCCCGCTTTCGGCGCATGACCAAAGAGATAGCTTACCTGTTTAACCGGCGCTGTAACGCCTTCAGCGGTGGTCACCGTCACGTCTGAAGCACTGACGACAGTAATCTCCACCGCCGTCACGTTTGGTAACGTCGGGGTAGACGTTTCCTGGTAGAGGCGTATTACCGGGTCGGCCAACAACGCATACTCCGCCGGCGCTTCCGGGTTCAGACTGGCTTCCAGGGTGGCGGTTAGCGTACTCTCGTTAGTAGTGCACTCCAGTTGCTGCCATTGCGTGCCAATGCTCACCTCGGCCTTTAAGCCTTCAGGCGAGGCGCCAAACGTCAACGTTAACTTACGCTGACCCGTGCCAGCCGCTTTTAGGGTGGGAATCACCAGCAGCCAACCGTAGCGTACAGTTTCATCTTGCGGTACCCCCGGCTTACCGCCTACCTGAGGTGAGAACAGCCGCACCCCTCCCGCTGGCGGTGTGATGCCCGCAGCCAGATCGAGCAGGGTACAGGCGCGAACGGCCTTTGTGTCGGCATCAGGCAGCAGCCAGCGAATATCGGTAATACGTGCATGGTTTATCAGCAGCGGGGCATCCAACCGGTAATTCACCGGTGCACCCGCACTGTCTTGCCCGGCACTGAACAGCAGTCCCTCGGGTAAATTCAGCGTCTGGTGCAGTTCATCCGGCGTGAACTGTAGCATCACCTGGTCGGCCACTGCGGGCAGTGGCTTAACCCCAAGCACGCCGCGAAAATAGAGTTCGCGATGCCGCGCTGGCAAGGTGTTCATCAACCGGCGCGGAGTTTCCATCATTTTGAGGAATGCGAGAAGAAACGCCTGCTGCGGCTGAAGCGTACCCGGTGCCGATGCTGCTTGCTCCAGCAGAGCGGCGAGAGATTGCGGTGTCTGACCATCATTAAAGAAAACCTCATCCCAGTTCTTAAGATCGTTGAATGGGATAGCACCGGTGTATGTCTGGAAATTCTGCAGGTGTGTAAGCAACGTACGATTATCATAGATAAACTCTTCTGGCGATGTCATAGAAGTATCCTGCGGTCAGGGCCGAAAAAGCAGGCGAGTAAGATTTAACCAGCGGTGACGAAGAACTGACTATTTATAAAGCTGCCGGTGCCGATCATCGGTGACCCAACAGTGGGATCGGGGGTTGAGGCGGGTGGCGGAAGGGTGGCCGGTGTTATGCCGGTACACACGGCGATAAACTTCGTCCCCACGGTGATGACGTTGCCTTTACTGTCACACCAGACCTGAAGCTGGTCGGCGTTTAAAGCCTGAATCTCCAGCTTGCAGGTGCCCGGCACGGTATACGGCGGTGCGGTATACGTGGTCAACATCACTTTGGTGGAGAGTTGATTGATATCTGCGGCGACGCAGACCTTTAGTTTATTAATATCGGCATGGCCGGTACCGGTCATCACCGCCGGCACCGGCACCACGGTCCGGGTCAAAAAAGTGGGGTCATAGATCACCTTATCGCCGGTCACCACAATAAATTTGCTCATGCAAATACCCCGCTTCGCCCGTCCGCGACATCCATGAACCCCTCTTCGGTTAGCACGATGTCAGAACCCTGAATTTTGTAGGAAACCTGTAACCGTAGCACGTTGAAACCCGACTGCCCGGTGCGCAGCACGCTGACATCCTCAAACAACGCCTCAACGTTGAGGAGTGCGACCCTGGGTTCATAACGGGTGATACTTTCGCGGACCAGCGTGGTAATCCGCTGGAGCAAATCCGCATTCACGTTAGCAAAAACCACTTCATGCAGGTCACAGCCGTAGCCGGCGTGCATCACCCGTTCCAGCGGAAGCGTATTGAACAGAATGCGCAGGCTCTGCTGGATATCTTCTACGTAGTTGGCCGCCAGTGCTGCGCCGCTGTTGAGGGAGAAACGTGGCGGGAAGGCCCAACCACGCCCGTGGATCTCGTCTAATGTTGGCATTCTTCACCTTCCCGTTTGTTAACCCTGTTTCAGGCTGACCAGCGCCCCTTTGACATCAACACCTGCTTTACCCGCCACTTCTGCTTTCGCCGTGGCATCCAGTTTGATGTTCACTTTCGCCTTGATGGTGGCATTGGTATCCACATCCAGCGTGGCTTCTCCTTTATTGAGTACCAGTGAACTTTTCACCCCGGCCAGCTCCTGTTGCAGCGTAATACCGGTAGCCGGGCTGAGCGTGAGAGACTGCTTTAGCTGTTTTTCGCTGTTGGTATGCACGATCCCTACGCCGTCTGCCGGGGTGAGGAACGGTGTCTGATTGAGGGTGCTGTGCATCGAACCGAGAATCACCGGGTAACAGGGATCTTCATCAATAAACGCCACCACCACTTCATCGCCCTGTTGCGGGTAGAAGCTAAAGCCATGCCCTTTGCCTGCGTAAGGGCTGGTGAGGCGAGCCCGAATCGGCGTTGGTTTGCTGAGCTGGAGCGCCGGGATGTCAATAGCCAACGTATTATCCGCAGGCAGCGGACCCGTGGGATTCTCTCCGATGACCCCCACATGCAAGCCCGGCGCGCGTGGCACGCGTTCGTTGGTCATGGGTGGCGCATACTCGCTGCCTGTTTCCAGCAGGGTCTCCCAGTCTTCCAGACCCCGTGAAGCGGCAGAGAAGCGGTGCCGCACCCCCGTCACCAGCGCCGTTCCGTCACTGGCGGGACCAAACCCTGCCAGCAGCACGCTGTTGCCCGGCTCAATTTTGGCACTACCTTGAATAGTCAGCTCCGCAGTGACAGCACTGAGATGGTTCATTTGCAGGCGGGCAGTGGCTAACTCAACCGCTTCGCCCACATCCAGCATGTTATAGCCTTGCTGCCAGGTGGCGGTGTTTAACGGCTTAACACTCTTTGTATCGTATGCCATTAACCCCAGCATCGCGGGCAGGCCAGCCCCCGGGAGGAGCTTCTGCGTTGGCACGTTCCAGCCACCGACCTTTATCCCCTTCGCCAGCTGCTCGTTGTTGTGTGTAATGGTTAACCTGCGCAGTCCCCCTTCCTTTGGGGTCAAACTCAGAGCCGGTCCCGCCGCCAGCGGCTTAATCGCGGAAACCACGCCCATGCCGTTGGTGGCGAGCATCAGGCCACAGGCATTGAGCCGGGTTTGCACATAGCGCCAGTCAGAACAGTTGAACTGAATCATTTGCGGATGGCTGATTTTCATCCCCTCCACTTTACCCGCGACGATGCCGTGCTGCGTCAGGATCAGGCGCAGGATCGCTTCATCCGTCATCATCGGCCAGACCTGGCTCTGATACGTTGACTTCAGCAACTGCAGCGCATGGCTGAGGTGCAGCTCCAGGGTGCGAGACTTATCATCCATCGAGAGTTGTGCGCGCGTCAGCAGTCCCAGAAACAGCGCGGTTTTATCCACCATAATCGTGGCCAGAGCGCCCGGCACGAACGATGCCAGTTCGGCTTCCACCTCGGGATTCGGCACTTTGCCTGGTTTTGGGCCTTGAAACACCAGCCTGGCTGTCGATACCTCATTGAGTCGGCTGAGGGTGGTGAGCTCAACCAGCCGAAACCCTTTGAGCGCGCTGGCTTTTTTAGTGGGATCAACCAGGACTTTATCTGCCACGGTTACTTCTAACAAATAATTGGCCATCTCGTTCCTCCCGCAGATTACTGGCTGACCGTAAGGTTCTCACCCACCTGAGGCTGATTCAGGCTGTCTAAATCGTTATCCACTGCGGTGCCCACGTAATCCACGCTATCCCCCTCCTGCTCGCCAGCCGCCGAAGCAGCCGCAGCCGCTGTCAGTCCCGCGATCAGGGCAATAACCGCAGGCAGCACTGTCAGGTCAGGAACGGTCAGATTGGGAACCTTCAAGCCAGCACCAACTGTGGTATCCGTTTTGTAATGCACGCCTTTAATCGAGAAGCTGACGCTGGCCTGAATCGGTTCGCCCTGTCGGTTAAACAAGGTGCGGTTGATGCTCAGGCTGGTCATTAACCCTTCATAGGTCGTTGGACCATAAACAAATTTCACCCGTACCGGATTCGAGGTCAGCATATCTTCGCCATGCACCAGGACCGTTAACGCCTCAATAATTTGCTGCACGGAATAAACACGTTTTTCAGGCAGCGTGGAATCAAGGGTTAACGACAGATGCATCGTCACGCCGCTGGTCTGAGTGCGTATCTCCTGGTCTTTACCGCCGGATAAGCTGCTGACACTCTGGTAGCTGGCCGTATGGGTGGTCTGCAAATTGTCGGGGTTGAAATGCAGAGGAATACCTAATGGAAACGGCAGCAGTTCCGGTGCGGTAACCCCGATGGAGTACGCCTCATCACTGCGCGCATGTAACGTCGCTTTGGCGGGAATCATGCTCTTCAGTTGGCTGACAACACTCATCTGAACCTCCAGGCTTCATCACGTATTTTTGCCATCACCTGGCTCATCACCTGGCGCGAGATACGATTGACCAGGTCCGCTTCGATAACCGGAGTGAGAGAGGCTGCCGGTGGCCGCTCGGTGATATCATCAGTGACGCGTGCCTCAATGATCAGTTCACGAATTTCAATGGTCATAGTTTGACTCCCAGCCATTCAATGCTGCGACAGGAAAACTCAAAGCTGTTAATCAGCGGCTGGCCCGAATTGGCATCCAGCGCTCCGTATTGCATGCGCACCGGGAGTGCATCACTCGCCATCCAGATTGACTGCGGCATGCCAGACTCTCCTAACAGCATGATGGTAATGTCGAAATAGGTGATTGAGGTCAGGAACTCGCTCAGGATCAACTGCACCCCCACGCTCATCGGCGTGGGGATCATCACACCCCGTTCAAACACCAGGTTTGAGGTGGTCGAACGCTGCGGGAGTACCCGGTTGCTGGCGTTATGCCCACCTTCGTGTATCGATCGGGTTTGAAGCTGGTAGCCTAGCCCGGTGATACTGGCAAACTTAAAACTCAACGGGTCTGGCACTAAGCCCAACAAGACAAAAGAGGCGAGAAAACGGTGATTCAGTTCAGGCTGATAGATGCTCACGTTATCCTCCCGTGGCCGCGACATGCTCGGCAGTCAGATAGAAGTCGAGATTAATATGGATAAACTCAGCCGGTCGTTGGGTCGCCACCGCCACCCGGACGCGCAGCAAACCGCTGGCGATTTCACTGGCTGACATGGTTTCATCCAGACCGACGCTGATTTTATAGGCATCATCTTCTACGCCCCCGGCCAGCCCCCCTTGCTCCCACAGCCTTTTAAGCTGTTGGCGCACCACAGCATGCAGCCGATACCAGGTAATTTCATTATTGGGTTCGAATACATAAGGGCGCATAGCGTCTTTCAGCGTCTGTTTAATCCACTTGATCAATCGCTGATTTTGCAGATAGACAAAGCGCAAGTCAGGTTGCTTACTCAAGGTGCGGCAACCCCAAATTTTAACGCCGCGACCGGGGAAACTGCGGATCTGATTCACCGAGCGACCGGTGCGGGGATCCGGATGGAACAACGTGACCGGTGTGAGGTGGTCATACTGGGGTTTAAGCACCCGCTCCAGCCGCAGGTTAGCGGGGGCGTACCAGATACCCCGTTGCTTATCAGACTGTTGCATTTTGGCCGCCACGGCGGCACCCGGAGGTACGGCACGCAGCGCACGCGTGGGAAAGGCCGGATCTTCGCTGACCATCACCCACGGCCAATAGCCTGCAAGGTGTGCCCAGTGTTCATTGCCCCATTTTGCGTTGTATTTCTCTGCATCAGCAGGCGCACTCGGATAGTCAATTAACCCCGTCAGGTTCAGGCTCGTGGCGCAGCAGATAGCCAGTTGATTGACCACGCTTTCCCACTGGTTCTCATCTAACAGGGGGAGTTCTGGCAGCACCACCAGCGTAATGGCGGGCTCGTCGGCCAGCAGGGCAAAGGCTTCTTCGTAGCCCGCAACAGAGGGCGCATCTTCGATCAGCTTGCCGAGGGAAATCACATAGCACTGGCCACCACCATGGCTGAAGTAGAGGCGCATGGCATCGGCGAGATAGCCACCATTACGCACAGCATCACGGCCAAACTGGTCATAATAGTTTTGCAGTGACGTGACCTGTGCTCGTTCAAGTACCGGTGCATCAGGATGGTCGGCATAACCAATAAACACCGGCAGTGCGGTGAGTTTTTCCCGCTGGCTGATGTTAATGAGCTGTTGGTGAAAAGAGACGCCGGGCTGACTGAAATCACTGTTCAAGGACATGGCTTAACCTCTTTACGTCTGTTTATGAAAGGTAACAGGAGACGTGCCAACGTGTGGGCAGCCCCTAAGCGGCCATCAGATCCTGTGAGAAGTCGAGCCAGAGAAACTCCACCGGACGTAGCGCCGCCAGCCCAATGCGGATGCGCAAAACGCCAAGGCTTAACTCACTGGCCGTCAGCGCCAGTTCAACCTGGAACGCCTGCTGTGGCGTTTCCCCATACAGCCCTCCCTGCTGCCACAGACGGTGCAGATAGTGATTAATCGCCGCCCGTGCCGCCTGCCAGGTGCCCGCTGAGTTGGGTTGATACACCACCGGCAGCAGCAGGTTACGAATATCGCGCTCGACGGTGTTAAACAGCAGCCGCACCGGGATGTAGCGCCAACTGCTGTCGCTACCGGTGGCCAGCGTGCGAGCCCCCATCACCGTCGTGCCACTCTCTTGCTGCCAGAGAATGGCGTTAACGCCCCGTTCGTTAAGGTCGCCATGCTGAGCGTTCCCAATGGCACGCTGCGGGTCAACGCCCTCCAGCGCGAGATTGGCGCTGGCCTGCCACACGCCGAGTTCACGTTCAGTGCGACAGTAAAGCCCTGCAACGGATGCACAGGGTGAGAGCGTGAAGGTATTCAGGTGCTGATAATCCACGGTGACGAGACTGAGCCACTGCCTGACCTTGCGATAGGTTTCCCGCTGTTCCACCGTCCCCTGCGCCAGTGAGCTGAGGCGGCATGCAAGGTCGCTGAGCCAGATATCAGACGCCTTAATGCTGAGCGGTTGGCGCGGCACCAGATCCGGCGTGTAACAGGCACTCTGTGCTTGCTCGCCGTAACGCCGTGGATTGCCACTGCCGAGCACATAGCGCAGCAGCAAAAACGACTGTGGTAACCGTGAAGTTAAGTTACCGAGTTGCGCCAGAATAGCCTCATCATCGCTGCCCACATCAATCAGCGCCATCAGCGAGATATCATCCCGTTGAGCAAGGATTTCGCTGAGGCGCACAATCTCATCATCCTGCGCCAGCGACAGGATGTAACAAGGGCCGCCGCCGTTTTCGAAGTAGCTGCGCAGGGCAAAAGCTGCGCTGTGAACGGCGCTGAGTTCTGGCGCTAAGCTGTCTGGCAGTGCGGTGCTATCCACTTCCACCCACACTTGCGTTCCCTGCAACAGCTGGCAGTAGTGCTGCCAGTTTTCAATCCACACCGGGCCATAGCTCAGGCTTAGTGGCGTGTTGTCCTGCTGGCGAAAACGCCCTACCAGCAATGGCACCAACTTGCTCATGCCAGGGCTGGCCAGCGCCAGCCCGTTGCTCTCTTTAATAAATACGCCGGGATAATTGCTCATCCTCTTCTCCTGGGAATCAGTCGGGCCGCAGGGCGGCTGACGGCGAACGGGTTCAGGTGGTGGGTGGTCGATTCAGGCAAGCACCTGTAGCTGCTGGGTAAATTCCAGCTCAATAAACTCTGCGGGTCTGAGCGGCGCCAGGGCGACACGAATGCGCATCATCCCCTGAGCCTCGTCATCCTCACCCAGCGCTACCTGCACCTGGAAGGCCTGCTCCGGGGTCACGCCTTGTAATCCCCCCCGTTTCCACAGCAGGTAGAGGTAATTGCGGATGCCCGCCGTGGCCGCTTGCCAGCTACGTGGCCCGTTAAGTTCGAACACCAGCGGTTGGATTACCGCCTGGAGATCGCGCTGCACTGCGTTCAACAGCAGGCGTACCGAGATGAAGCGCCAGTTGAGATCCCTGGTGTCTGCGGTGCGGGCCCCGGCGATCACCGTGCCGGTGCGCGGCGACCACAGCAGCGGGTTAAAACCGGCTTGAGTGAGTTCCGCCTGCTGCGGCGGCGTGAAGTTATGGGTCGGCGCGGGACCCGTCAGTTGAATATTGGCCGGTGCTTTCCAGATGCCGCGTTCACGTTCCGTTTTGCAGAAGGCCCCGGCAACGCCACCGGAGGGGGCCAGGGTAATGAATCGTAGAATGCTGCTATCGAACTGGTCCGTGTTACGCCTGGCGGTGACATTGGCATATTGCTCTCTTTGCTTTTCATCATCGCTGACTTTAAGTTGTGCAAGGGTTTTACCGGTGCCGGCGAGCAGGGTGCTCTCTTCTTCCAGCTCACCGCCCGGCGCAGCAAACTTCAGTGCCGGTGTGTAGGTTGCCACTTGGCTGTTATCCGGCAGCGGTTGCGTGGTACCGGGATACGGCTGATGAGTAATCAGCATGGCTTGCGGGTTAATTGTTTGTAATAGCGGAAAAGCGGTTTGCATGGCCACGTTGGCCGGGTCATCAAGCGCCACGTACAGGGTAATATCATTATATTCCTGTAAGGAAGCCGCGATTGTTTCCCCTTGTGGCTCTCTGCCGCAGTGCATGACATAGCAAGGGCTGCCACCATTATCAAAATAACATTTGACCCCAGCGGCCCCCGTAGCGATGTCTGATGATTTAAGCACCACAATTTGATTATTCTCAGGTACCGGCACTGCAGCGAATGCCACCTCGTTTTCCACTGCGGAGGGGGATGCATCCAACGGCGACTCCTCTCCTTGTTTGCTATCACTCCCCTTTTCAACAATCGGTTCTCCCCAACCACTCGCTAAAACGATGGTGCGGGCAAACGGCACAAATTTCGCCTGAAAGGCCTGATAACTGTCGATCCATAGCGGTGCATTAACATTCTGGTCAGGATCGCCGCTATAGCCCAGAAAACATCCCAACAACAACGGCACATGACCACTCGCGGCGGCAGCCCCCTGGCTTGATGAATCCACTTCAGTAATACGCACACCAGGAATGTTACTCATAACAGCTCCTCATCATGATGGCGTATCACCCACCGTAACAGGACGGCGCGATTAGCCACGGGCAAAATATAAGTGTGATACGGCAAGAAAAGGGAAAAAGGGGCGGTGAAGCATGAGCAGCCGGTGAACACCGCCCAAAACAGCGTGATTACGCGACGGCTAACAGTTCCTGCGTAAACTCCAGGTCGATAAACTCCACCGGGCGCAGCGCAGCAAGACTGACGCGTACGCGCAGGATGCCGTTGTCGATATCCCCGTCTTGCAGCGCAATCTGCACCCGATAGGCCTCTTCTGGCGAGTTGCCAAACAGCCCGCCGCGTTTCCAGATACCGTGCAGATAGTTGCTGATACCGGCCACCACCGCTTGCCAGGTGGGGGCTGAGTTCGGCTGGAAGATGATCGGTGCCAGCATGGCGCTGACATCCCGTTCCACGGTGTTAAATAACAGGCGTACCGGGACGTAGCGCCAGTTGGTAATGTCGGGATTTGCGGAGGTGCGCGCTCCCATGATGGAAGTGCCCTTCTGCGACGACCACAAAATGGCATTGACCCCGACGCCGTTCAAGTCACCGTGTTCCCGGGCACTGATATTGTGCACTGGCGTGACCCCCACGAGCGAAACGTTCGCCGCTGCTTTCCACACTCCACGGTTGCGCTCGGTGGTGCAATACGCGCCAGCCACCGCAGCAACCGGCGAGAGGGTTAGCGAACTCACCGCTGAGAAATCCAGCGGAGCGAGTGCCAGATTGGCTTTTACAATGTGGTAGGTTGCCACAGTCATAGGCGAATCTCGCCAATCGGAAAGCAGCTTATTACCGAGGAAAATACCGCTTTCATTCACCACGTTTAAATTGCTCTCCAGCTTCAGTTCTGGTGTGTAACTGGCAGAAAATTCATTGTCAGGCATGACCGGGCCGGCCGGTGGCGTATCGCTGGTAAACGCTGCATGGGCAATAAACAGGGATTGCGGATTGTGCTGTTGAATCGCTGCAATACTGTCTTTAACAAGATCTTGCGCACTGGCATTCAAAGGCACATACAACGAGACTTCATCCAACTCTGCCGTGGCTTTTTCTAATTCCGTTTTTCCATCAGAAGCGCTTAAAGCGAGTAGGTAGCAAGCGCCGCCTCCGTTTGAAAAATAACTGGCCACTGCGGCAGCGGAATTATCATACAAATGAGTGGCGATAACTTTAGTTGGGCTGCCGCTGGTAAAAGGCACCTCAGTGGCCGCATTCACCGCCACGCTATCCGCCTCTTTGGTCGCTTTTTTACTTTTTTTAACTTCTACGGCGCCTGCCTCTTCACCGTTTTCTCCATCACTGCCTTGGGGAGGAGGAGAGGAAGCTGCTTCACCCCATGCCTCCGCCAGTTTAACAATCAGCGGAGCCGCCACGAATTTTTCCGCAAACTCAGCATAGTTAGCCACATAGACTGCCCCATCTGCCGCCTTTGCCTGCGTTCCGTCCTTTTTCCAAAAGGCCCCCACCAAAAGCGGCACCAGGCCGCTCATGCCCGCAGCACCCACCGAAGGGGTGTTGCTTTCAATAATTTTCACTCCGGGATTTCTATTCATGATCGATCCTCATGAAAAGGCGCGTGATCACGCGCCACTGGCAACTTGTTGGCTAAACTCCAGCACGATAAATTCCGCCGGACGCACCACCGCAATACCGATACGCGCTTTGAGGATGCCGTTATCAATATCGGCCTGAGTCATGGTCACCCCCAGCCCCACCTGAATAAAGAAGGCCTCTTCCGGCGAATTCCCCTGTAACGCGCCTTTTTTCCACAGGTTGTAGAGGTAGTTCTCTACGGCGGCACGCACCGCTTCCCATGTTGCCTGGCCGTTGGGTTCAAACAGCACCGATTCCAGTGCCCGGCCAATATCGCGCTCTGCCATATCAAAGGTACGGCGCACCGGGACATATCCCCACGCATTGCCGCCAATGGTCAGCGTGCGAGCGCCCCATAGCAGCAGGCCGCGCCCTTTGAATTCGCGCAGAATATTGACGGATTTGGTGGTGTGGTTTGCGCTGGTAAACAGGGCTTGCGTGGCTGCCCCAACTTTAACCAGCGGGCTCAACCCTGAAGCGACCGCCGCATTTGCCGGGGCTTTCCATGGGCCTACGCTATTGTCGGTCCGACAGATGATGCCCGCTGCGACAGCACTTGGCGCGACATTCGCAATTTTTGTCACCCCTGGAATACTCCAGTTGGCTTTCAGCCATGGGTAATAAACCGCCGCATGCTCCGTAGCCTGAATACCGCTTAGCGCGCTTTCAAGCTCATCTTTGACATCCCCTTTTGACTCCTCCGGCCCGTCCAGCAGAGCAAAACGTCCACTTCCCTCTGCGGTGAACTTAAGAATCTCAGCCGTTGCTGTGTCCTGACCCGCCTGTACCACCAGGGTGACATCGGGCAATTTTTCCAGCCATTCGAGCTTATCTCGAGGCAGCAGATAACAATAACCGCCACCATTATCAAAATACGCTTTAAGGGCTGGCAACGTATGTCGATCCCATGCAGGGGTATCTGCGGCTTTGGCACTCGTGCCGATGGCATCGGTAAGGCGAGGATGATGTGCTGGCCCGCCGCGAGAACGGCGTGAAAACAGGCTAACAACGGCACGCGGCGAGTAGTAGGCCGCCCCCTCCGACTTGGTTCCGCTGGCGGAGAAATAACTGAGTACATCCGCAAACGAATTGAGCAAAGCAGGTTTTTCGCCTAATGCTTCCCACCAACGTACAGATTTCGCTTCGCCGTCCAGAATCACCGGTACTGCCGTCGCCGAGCTGCTGATGCTAAATGAGGGTAAATCCACCTCATCCACATACACGCCCGGCGCTTTTGGTAAAGTAAATACAGCCATATAACCTCCAGAAGGTTAAGCAGTACATTACAGGGCGTGGCATTCCACGGTGAGACGGTCGGCATTCAGAGTGATCTGCTTCGCTGCCACTTCATTGCTGGAAGCTTCGAGGCTTGGCCCGGTAATCCCGGTTGGGAAGCAGTTGAAGACGTTCCAGGTGACGTAGAGCTTTTTGCCGGATTCATCCGTCAGACTGATTGCGATATCTTTTTTGCCATCTGCGTGGTTGGCGTAGTTATACAGCCACTCATACAGCTTGCACTCGCCAGGGAAGATCGCCTGAGAAAGGGTGATAGAAGGTAACTGAATACGCGTGATATTGCGGAACAATCCGCCCATACCATCGCGGTATTCATAGCTTTCATACTGTTGGTCGAGGCCGCTCACTGAACTACAGCGGATCACATCGCCGTCGATGGTGACAGTGAAGCGAAAACCGGGAACCGGATAACTTGCATCAATGATATCAGTGGTATCTGCCATGGTTATTTCTCACTTTGCAGGTTTGAACGTATCCGCTGCCTGTTGGCAGTTGGGATGGATGAACAACATTGATTTCACGAGGTCCCGGTGGCTGACCTCAGGGGGACTAATTGCGACAGGTTATTGTTAGAAGCGAATCTGGAATCTTGTGCGATCACAGAATCGGGGTGGATCCCTGGTAGTGGCGCCATTACGCCGAGCACCTGCTCAACGCTGATAAACTTCGAACAGGAAAACTGTGCACTGGTGCCCTTGTGACGTGGACACCAGAAAAAATCTTTTCGATCAAATTGATAGCGCGTGTCATTCCAGCAGCTATTGCAAACGTGGGGGTTAGTGACCCGATAGGGTGTGGCAAACTCGGTCGCTGGATTGCTAAATCCGCTGATCATCACCACCGGTGTGCCTGCGGTCCAGGCCAGCCAGGAGAGCCCGCTACTGAGGCCGACAAAAAATTCCGCATGCATCAACCAGCGCAGGCGCTCGCTTAGGGGGCGGTTGCCGGTTTCGTCTTCAGCGCCATGGGGAATGTGAGTCCAGGTGAGATCGCGCCCTACCGTGGTCGCCTGGTCGATGCAGATCACCCGATAACCACGATCTTTAAGCTCCCGCACCAGTTGTATCCAGCCAGTGGGATTGTTCCAGTATTTACACTGCGAGGTAGACTGAACGCCGATACAGACGTAAGGCTCCGCAATCGGCCGACTGATGTCGGCCAGCCTGAACTGTGCGGGGTTTTCATCTGGGACAAGGCCAAGAATAGCGCTGGCAATGTGGTGTAGCGGCGTTTGTTGACCTTCAACCGGGCAGTATTCCCCCTGCGTACCCCCTATACCTGCATTCAAATAGTAGGTGGCGTAATAGGCGGTTTCATCCGGTTCAGACAGGTCAATAAAGCGAATTTGCGGATAGTTGCTGGCGAAAACGTCGTGGAAGCGTGCCGCGACACGGACCGTGAGACGACACTGATGGCGTATCTGAAAACGCATCACTGAGGGCAGCCAGGCAAGGGTATCCCCCAGGGTATCTTCGGGGATTTGTATCAGCACCTGTTGCTGAAACAAATCCATGACGTGCAAAAAGACAATTTCATCGTCTTTCTGCACCTGAAAAGCAAATGGCACGTAGTATTTGTGTTTGCTCTCGACCATACCTCCTGGCACCGCAGTATCACCAAACACATGATAATTCTGGATATCCACTACGCGTACGCGCCAGTTACCTTCGGGTAGGTGAATACGGCAACCATGATTAAAGTCAAACAAAATGCCGGTCCCCTCTGCGCCCTGCTGGGTCGGCAGTTCTGGAACGGGGGCGTATGGAGACTTTTCAAGATCAGTATCAGAAGCCGCGGCGTACGACGCCTCTGGTGCTGAATCTTCGACGTGATCGGGTTGCGGACGACTTTCAGGCGATGGAAATGCAGCGTTAACAGGCGTAAAAAAACTCATATTTCACCTTTATTTTTAAATAGGGCAGGTTATTTTTTCTGCTTGTTGAGTTTTTATTTGCAGGTTTATTAAAAGTATTTTAGGCAGACTACCGTCCTCAGACATTCAAGCTGATTTTTGGTAATTTTTTTCTTGCAATAAAGTACATTCCTGGCGAGCGCCAGATATAAACAATTGAGTAGATCATGAGCCCGCGAGAAGTTGCGGACAGTGATAATATTAACCAGGTTTCTTAATTCAGCAAGCAGGTAAGACAATAAATAGGACAAACAAATTTAACTGCATGATTTTTAATAAAAAAAAATAATTTATTGGTAGTTGAAAAATGTGACACAGGCGTCAATTATAATAAAATCATGGCAAAGCAATGGGTTAGAATGACCTATAGTTACTGTCTAAATAGCCGTTTTATCCATATTTTTTAAAAAAATCCTTAGTAATCAACACCTATAAATCCTTTATTAGGATAAAACTCATTCAATTAATGCCATTTAATCCATATCTCAGGATCACGGTAAGCCTTAGCAACTCACAATCATATGAGGGAATACTCAAGGCTTATTTCAATATGATTAAAATCACATGAATGAACTGGCAGGAATGATAAATAAGATTAGTCTCATTTTAATGTCAGAATCAGCGGCTGCAGCTACGCCTGCCGCCGTTCAACGTAATAGTACTGAGGGTGATGGGGAAAAGCATGTTTGAGGCGTATTTTGAAGGTTAAACAAACTGCACGCCTAACCGTAATGTTAATGCGGTTTAAGTCGTCGGTGCTCAGATGCAGGCAAATGATCTGGAAAGGTGATGAGGAACAAGGAAGGAAAAACAAAAAAACCGCCCTTGGGCGGTCACGACATTACTACATATTGCTTTGATTTTATTCAGCTTTTACATTGGTGCCCGGGGCGGGACTTGAACCCGCACAGCCATAAGCCGAGGGATTTTAAATCCCTTGTGTCTACCGATTTCACCACCCGGGCATGGGTGTAAAGTGGAGGCGCGTCCCGGAGTCGAACCGAGGTAAGCGGATTTGCAATCCGATGCATGGCCACTCTGCCAACGCGCCTTTATTCTTTTTGCCATCAGGTGGTTACCTGAATGACTTAATCTGGAGCGGGAAACGAGACTCGAACTCGCGACCCCGACCTTGGCAAGGTCGTGCTCTACCAACTGAGCTATTCCCGCAATTCAGTATTACTATTCAAATTTCTTAGCCGAGCTAAGCATCGAACTTACTGATTTTGTTTATCTTTCGGAAGCTGTGCTGCCGTTCGATGCGTTGCATTCTACTGATTCGACACAGTGAGTCAACAGAAAGATTCACGCACTGTGTCTGTTTGCTGCTTTTTAAATCGCTTCGATCACTGTTCAAACAAATCACGGCGTGAAGCGCTTAAATATTGATACATTGACCAGAAAGTCAGTACTGCAGCAACGTACAACAGCAACACCCCAAAGCCGACCACGGTGGCATCAGGACGCCATAACAGAGCAACCAACGCCAACATCTGCGCCATGGTTTTCACTTTACCGATCCACGAAACCGCTACGCTGCTCCGTTTACCGATTTCCGCCATCCACTCACGCAGGGCAGAGATGATGATTTCGCGCGCGATCATCGTGGCGGCAGGCAGAGTGATCCACCAGGCATGAAAATATTCGGCCACCAGCACTAAGGCAATCGCCACCATCACTTTATCCGCGACGGGATCAAGAAACGCCCCGAAACGGGTGGTCTGCTTCCAGCGACGCGCCAGAAAACCATCAAACCAGTCGGTAATGGCGGCAATCACGAAGATCAGGGCCGTCGCCATTGAAGCCCAGTGAAAAGGCAGGTAAAAGGCCAGTACAAAGAAAGGAATCAGTACCACGCGGAACAGGGTAAGGTATGTAGGGATGTTAAATTGCATATGCCAGTAACTGCCTGGTTATGAGTAGAATTTAACGTATGTTCCTACATTGCCCCCCCTGTTTCAATGCTAGTGTTTGAGCGAATAGAAGATTTTTTCCGCCAGTGCGGTAGAGATCCCAGGAACGTTAGCAATTTGTTCAATACTGGCGTTCATCAGAGGCTGTAATCCCCCCATGTACTTAAGCAGTTGTTGACGCCGTTTCGGTCCGACACCCTCAATACTCTCCAGCGCACTGGTGTTTTTCTCTTTGGCACGTTTCTTACGGTGGCCAGTGATGGCGTGGTTATGTGCATCATCACGGATGTGCTGAATCACATGCAGCGCCGGATCATCCGGCGGCAGTGCTATCCCCTGCCCTTCCGCTTCAAAGAACAGGGTTTCCAGCCCGGCCTTACGATCGCTGCCTTTAGCGACCCCCAGCAGTATCGGTTGGCTTTTATCCCACGGCACGTCCAGCTCGGCAAACACCTGCTTCGCTTGCGCCAACTGCCCTTTACCGCCGTCAATTAAGATGACATCGGGAATTTTATCGGCTTCCAGCGCTTTGCCATAACGACGGCGTAGCACTTGATTCATCGCCGCGTAATCATCCCCCGGCGTGATGCCACTGATGTTATAGCGCCGATAGTCAGCGCGCAGTGGCCCGTTGGCATCAAACACCACGCAGGAAGCAATGGTCTGCTCGCCCATGGTGTGGCTGATATCAAAGCACTCCATACGCTGCACTTTTTCCAGCTTGAGGAAATGCGCCAGCGCAACCAGACGTTGTTGGATGGTCGAACGCTGAGACAGCCGTGTAGTGAGGGCAGTCGCCGCATTGGTACGCGCCAGTTTGAGATAACGAGCGCGATCGCCGCGCGGTTTGCTCTGAATATTCACCCGCCTGCCGGCCACTTCGCTCAGGGAATCCGCCAGCAGTTCGCGCTCGGGTAAGCTAAAGTCGAGCAAAATTTCCGTCGGCAAGCTACGAGCTTCACTGCCTTGCAGATAAAACTGGCCGACAAAGGTTTGGACCACTTCAGCCAGAGTGGTATCCGCCGGGACTTTTGGGAAATAGCTGCGGCTGCCAAGGACTTTACCCTGACGAATAAACAGCACGTGTAAGCACGCCATACCCGCATCGAAGGACACCCCCATCACATCCAGATCATCCCCCTGATTGGAGACGAACTGTTTTTCGGTAATGCGGCGCACGGCGAGGATTTGATCGCGCAAGCGTCCCGCCTCTTCGAAGCGCAACTCCTGGCTGGCCTGCTCCATCCGTTTCACCAGTTGGTTTAACACCTGGTCATCTTTCCCGGCCAGGAAGAGCCGCACGTAGTCCGTCTGCTGACGATACTCCTCCTCGCTCACCAGCCCGCTGACGCAGGGGCCAAGGCAGCGGCCAATCTGATATTGCAGACACGGGCGCGAGCGGTTGCGATAGACGCTATTTTCACACTGGCGGATGGGGAACACTTTCTGCAATAGCGAAAGCGTTTCTCGCACCGCATAGCCATTCGGGAACGGGCCAAAGTATTCGCCTTTGGCATGTTTCGCCCCACGGTGCATCGCCAACCTCGGGTGCTCATCGGCGCTGAGAAAGATATAAGGATAGGATTTGTCGTCCCGCAGCAGCACGTTATAACGCGGCTGATAGAGCTTAATATAGTTGTGCTCCAGCAGCAGGGCTTCGGTTTCGGTGTGGGTGACCGTGACATCGATTTGCTGAATGTTGCTGACCAGCGCTTCAGTTTTGCGGCTGGCCTGCTGTGCGCGGAAATAGCTGCTGAGGCGTTTTTTGAGATCTTTGGCTTTTCCGACATAAATCACCGTGCCCGAAGCATCATACATCCGGTAGACACCGGGCTGGCTGGTGACGGTACTGAGAAACGCCTGGGGATTAAACTGGTCGCTCACTACTGATTAACGGCTCCGCATTGAACAAGCCATGACGAATGGCCAGATGCGTTAACTCTACATCACCACTGATATTCAGCTTACTGAACATGCGGTAGCGATAGCTGTTAACGGTTTTGGGACTGAGGTTTAGCTGTTCAGAAATTTCTGTCACCTTTTGCCCTTTGGTGATCATCAGCATAATCTGCAATTCCCTTTCCGACAAACAGCTGAACGGGGATTCTGCCTTTTGCGGCTCAATCTGGCTCAGGGCCATCTGCTGGGCGATATCTGACGCAATGTAGCGTTGCCCAACGTGGACGGTGCGAATCGCATTCACCACTTCCTGTGGCGCAGCACCTTTGCTGAGATAGCCTGCCGCACCCGCCTGCATCACCTTGGCCGGTAATGGGTTTTCGGTGTGAATGGTCAACATGATAATTTTGCTGTCTGAGTTGAGACGCATAATTTTGCGCGTCGCCTCTAACCCACCGATACCCGGCATATTCATGTCCATCAGAATCACATCGGCTTGGTGAGTACGGCACCATTTTACGGCATCCTCACCACAGCAAGCTTCTCCGACAATAGTAAGACCTTTGATATCTTCCAGTATGCGGCGGATACCGGCGCGTACCAGTTCATGGTCATCAACAAGAAGCACAGTGATCAACAGGAGGCACTCCAGAAGTCAGAGGGGGCATGGGGCCAGCATTTCGTGGCAGGATTATAGCGTTTTTAAGCCAGAATGCACATCGGTGTGCCGTTTTATCTTGCACGTAGCTTATGTATAACCGCCCAATTTAGGGTGATATACTCGCGCCCGTAACTGAGAGTGAGTTTGCCTTTGTTATTATTTCACCAAGGAGAATAGTGATGAGTAATGAAAATTTTGCCACTTCTGACGATCCACAAGTGCTGGCGCAAGAAGTTGCCTTCCTGAAGTTGATGGTCACACATATGCTGAAAGCCATTGGTCAGGCAGATGCGGGCAAGGTAGTCATCAATATGGAACGTTACGTGAAAACGTTAGGCGACCAGCCTGAAGCTGAAGTGTTTACTAACACCATCCAGCAGATCAAAACGGCCTATCGTCAGTAATGCAGATCGCCCCCAGCAATGGGGGCGGTAACCGATTAACGGCGAGATTGCCAGTTAAGGGAAACCCCCAGTGAAGGCAGCACCTCTTCTGGGCTAAAGCGTCTGGCACCACGATATTTTTCTGCCAAAGCCGGCTGTTTGACCGGAATACGAATGGCAAACAGGTTGTCCTCCGAACGGATCAGACCTGGCGTCAGTGGCTCATACTCCACATTATGTGAACTGAACATTTTTTCCAGCATCGGCGTCGCTGAGCTGATAATACTCTCAATCCCGTTCTGCTCTGAAATCTGAACTGCATGCCAGAGTAGCGTCAGCGGCAATTCGCTGGACACGTCCAGCCGCGCAGAAAAGCGCGACATTTCCCATACTGATTGCTGCTCAAAAGGAATGACGACGCCGTCATATTCCGGTTCTTTCCACGGCATCAGCCGCGCGCAACCGCAGATCCCCTCACGTGCTGACCATGCCAGCAACCATGTGACATCTGAGCGGTCATATTTATCGTACTCCTGCCCTGGCGTGCTGAGTCTCGGCGGTATCGACCAGCCTTCACCACGCGCAAATACGCTGTAGCGATAAGCACCGAGCTCCGCCAGCAAAGAGGATGGCATGTCCTTAAACTGGGTTTGAATTATTTTGATCATCAGCCCTGACTTCCCCTTGTTTGCACTGTTTTCATTGCGCCAGCCTGGCATATGTTCCGGCGCAGGTTAGACAACTGGTTTCCACTTAGGAACTACTAACTCTGGTAGTTGCTTTTTGGCTAAATCAGGCCAGTTGCTGCGGCGTAACAGGCAATTTGCGTTTTATTGGAAACATTAAATCGCTTCTGCATATTTTTCTGATGAAAGTTCACTGTATGCTCAGAAATCGCCAGTATCAGAGAAATTTCCACTGCCGTTTTACCTTCGGCGGTCCATTTCAGTACTTCAAGCTCGCGCTGACTAAAGTCATTGTTCAGTACCAGCATCGCGCTATCAGAAAAACGCTCCAGCACACTCAGGCTCAAATCCGCCAGATAATGTAGCTGAGCCTCTAACTCATGCTGTAACTCACTGGTTTTAATCAGCTGTGCCGAAGACATCGACAGTATACCTAAGGCACGGTTCGCCGCCATGGCTGAGCAGGAAAAACCACTCTGCAAGCCAAACTGATTCGCCTCCTGCCATAAATTACCACTTTCGCGAAAAAGTTCAGCGCTCCATGCCACGCCAATCCCGGTGCGTTGGCAAACCTGTAATACAGGATCGGACTGAAAATAATTCTCTTCTTCGTAGCGTTTAATCCATGCCTGCGGGTAAGTGCTAAAAAGAAATAGGCGTTGTCGTGTAAAAGGCACCGGGTGTTGAATCAGAAAGGCATAATTCTCAAATCCCAACGCTTCTGTTTGTTGCTGTAATGCAGCTTCAAGGTCTGCAGAGGCGGTTATCTCATGAAATGTCTTATGTACTTCACGCCGCCATAAAAAAAAAGTGTCTATTGTCATATCGCCTCAGCGTTCTCCTCACGCCCTATCTGGTTTTCCATTTTTGTAAGTAAAAATTTAAATTATTATGAGTAAAAATATTTATTAAAATGAGGCGATTGCTGTGTGGTCTTCGCCCATTCAGGAGAATAAGATTTTTCTGATGGTGTTGCAATCCTGATATAGCTGCTAATTTTTTATCTGAACGATAAAAATTAACTTTCAACTTTAACTAAAATGAGAACGTCAGGTTAATGTTTTAAGAAACACTGGGTTATCGGCAGCCGTGCCTTTTGCGGCAACATTTTTACCGAAGCGCGGGCTGTACCCACTTTCCTTAGCGGCATTCATGGCAGGATAGCCAGGCGTGCAGGCGGCGCTGCCTGAGCTCAATAGCAGTACGTTGTGTGGTGTTTTGACCGTCTCTTTCAGCCCTAAACGGCGGGTTCCCCGTAGGTGAGATAGCAATGTTAAATCAGCTGGCGTTACCATTTTTAATCACTGGTCTCTGTACTGCTTTAATGATACTTAAGGATATTTTCCGCTTTCGCCATCCGGTTACCGTGATGAATGTCATCTGGCCATTGACCGGATTGTATATGCCGTTTATTGGCTGGGTTGCCTGGTGGTATCTGGGGCGTAAACCCGGTCGGCAGATCCGACTAAAACAATTGATTCCGCAAGCAATTAATCGCAACAGCGGTTGGCAAACCATTTTTGTTTCCACGTCGCTTTCCGCCGCGGCCTGTATTCTGGCTGAAGTAATAACAATACCGATAGTCACTGCTCTTAATTATTTTTCTATTTACCCGGCACTCTGGCATGAAGCTTTAATTACACTGCCGCTGTGTTTATTTGTCGGATTATTTTTTCAGTTCCTGGCGATTCGTCAACGTGAAGGCTATTCATTCTGGCGCGTGCTCGGGCTGGCCTGTAAAACTGAAATCTTTCCGCTGCTAATTTTTCAGGCCGGTGTTTTTCTGTTTATGGCACTGGCGTTAAAATATGTGTTGAATCAGGAAATTAATCCCTTACTGACGCATTTCTGGTTTATGTTGCAACTCGCCATTCTGACCGGTTTTGTCTTTTCCTGGCCCGCCAGCCATTTTGTGATTAAGCGCGGGCTGACCCCCGTAGCCTGACGGCCTGGCTGTTGCCGTGCGGTAACAGCCCTTCTCTCTTCATCCCCCCTGAAAGCATAAATCCCATTACTTGATGCGGGGTAATCGTTTGCTTTTCGGAACTGGCTCACATCCTGTGAATAGCGGTACGAACCAAACTGACAGGCGGCTCACACAGAGGAAAATAGCATTACCCGTTGCTGCCTCTTTTCCTCTATCTTATGCAATCCTGCACTATTCCGCAGGTATTATGGGCTTATCAGCCAGCAGAGCTGACACAACATCAAACAGGATACTTATTGTATGGTAGACCAGTCAAAAGAGACGCTGCTCACAGCAGAAGCACCCGAGAAGCTGCGGCGCAGCTTACATAACCGGCACATCCAGCTGATGGCCATTGGGGGCGCAATTGGCACCGGTCTGTTTATGGGTTCGGGAAAAACCATTAGCCTCGCCGGGCCATCTATCATTTTTGTTTATATGATTATCGGCTTTATGCTGTTTTTCGTCATGCGTGCGATGGGTGAGCTGTTACTGTCAAACCTCGAATATAAATCCTTCAGTGATTTTGCCGCCGATCTGCTCGGGCCCTGGGCAGGTTACTTTACCGGTTGGACTTACTGGTTTTGCTGGGTCGTTACCGGCGTTGCCGATATCGTAGCGATAAGCAACTATTTCCAGCTGTGGTTCCCTGACTTCTCGGTCTGGATGAGCGCCGCGTTGTGCGTGATTGTGTTCCTGAGCCTGAATATCGCCACCGTGAAGATGTTTGGTGAGATGGAATTCTGGTTTGCGATCATTAAAATCGTTGCGATTGTGGCACTGATTGTCGTCGGTATCGTCCTGGTGAGCATGCATTATGCCTCACCGAACGGCACCCATGCGGCACTGAGCAATATCTGGGATCACGGCGGGATGTTCCCGAAAGGCCTGAGTGGTTTCTTTGCTGGCTTCCAGATTGCGGTTTTTGCCTTCGTCGGGATTGAGCTGGTAGGCACTGCCGCCGCTGAGACGCACGATCCGCACAAGGTATTGCCACGAGCAATTAACGCCATTCCGATTCGCGTCATTATGTTCTACGTGTTAGCGCTGTGCGTGATTATGGCAGTAACGCCGTGGGATCAGGTGATTCCAGGCCGTAGCCCGTTTGTTGAGATGTTCCTGCTGACCGGCCTGCCTGCGGCGGCGACCATCGTGAACTTTGTGGTGCTGACCTCAGCGGCCTCTTCTGCCAACAGCGGTATTTTCTCCACCAGCCGTATGCTTTACGGCATGGCGGAGCAAGGCGTGGCCCACTCTTCATTTGCACGTCTTTCTCCACGCGCTGTCCCTACGCGCGGCCTGTTTTTCTCGTGCCTGTGCCTGATTGGCGGTGTAGCCCTGATTTACCTGATTCCGAATGTCATGACGGTGTTCACCCTGGTGACCACGGTTTCCGCCATTCTGTTTATGTTTGTCTGGACTATTATTCTGTGCAGCTATTTGGTGTACCGCAAGAAACATCCACAGCGTCATGCTGCCTCTACCTTTAAAATGCCACTCGGTACGCTGATGTGCTGGGTAGTAATGGCGTTCTTTGTGTTTGTACTGGTGCTGCTGACGCTGGAAGATGACACCCGTCAAGCGCTGATGGTCACGCCACTGTGGTTTGTGATCCTCGCCGTGGGCTGGCTGTTGCGCCGCCGCAAAGCATAAGATTTTTTATCGTATAAAAAACGCCTCAGCAATGAGGCGTTTTTTTTCGCTGAAGATCCGCTTAGCGAACGCGAATTCCCTCAATCACCATGCGTTGAACGTTCTCCACCGTTTGGGCAAAAAAGTGAGCATCCTGTAGCGTCTGACCGGTGATCGCCTCAACCTGACTGGCAAAATCAGCATAGTGCTGGGTTGTGGCCCACAGCATAAAAATCAGATGCTGGGGTTCAATTGGGGCCAGCTGCCCCTCTTCCACCCACTGGCGAATAATGGCGGCTTTATCATCCACCAACTGCTTTAAATCCCCGGCCAGCTCACCTTTTAACAGCGGCGCGCCCTGCAACATCTCAAGGCAAAACAGGCGCGATGCTTCAGGGTGATCGCGAGAAACCTCAAGCTTCAGCTCAATGTAGTTACGAATCGCGACCAGTGGCTGGTGGTCATGGCGTAACGCTCGCAACGGCGCTAGCCAGATATCCAAAATCTCTTTCAGCACTGCAATATACAGCGCCTCTTTTGAAGGGAAATAGTAAAGCAGATTGGTCTTTGAGACGTCCGCCCGCTCAGCGACCTTATCCAGGCTGGTGCCATGAATACCAAACTGGGAAAAAAAACTCAGCGCGGCCTGTAAAATCGCGCTGCGTTTTGCGGCGACAGCACGGGAACGGCGCGTCGGCATCTTTTCATCTGATTTCACTGTCAAACCTCATCCGTTCTGCTTGCGCGGCATCATAACAAAGCTGCCGCCTCCTGCCCATGCACCGAAACAGACCATCACTGCCTGAAAAACGTGCAATTTAATTTTACCAAATGGTCCAAAACAGACCACTCACTCCAGTTTACGACAACATAAAAAATTAACCACATGAAAAATAAAGATAAAAAATAACTGGCACAGGCCTTGCAACCATCAACCTGAGCGTTGCAGGACAGGAAGTCCGCAGGAGGCAGCGCGTGAAACGTTCCTCTCATTACTTACGAGGTTTCACATGAAAATTGGTGTCTTTATTCCGATTGGCAACAATGGCTGGCTCATCTCCACCCATGCGCCACAGTACAAGCCGAGCTTTGAACTCAATAAAGCTATCGTACTCAAGGCTGAACACTACCAGTTTGATTTCGCCCTCTCGATGATCAAACTGCGGGGCTTTGGCGGTAAAACCGAGTTTTGGGACCACAACCTGGAGTCTTTCACGCTGATGGCCGGGCTGGCCGCCGTCACTTCGCGAATTGAAATCTACGCCACTGCCGCCACCCTCACTTTGCCACCGGCCATCGTCGCACGCATGGCCGCCACGATTGACTCCATCTCCAATGGACGCTTTGGCGTCAACCTCGTGACTGGCTGGCAAAAGCCAGAATATGAGCAGATGGGACTGTGGCCAGGCGATGACTACTTTGCCAGTCGCTACAACTACCTGACCGAATACGTCACGGTACTCCGCGATCTGTGGGGTACAGGCAAATCTGACTTCAAAGGCGACTTCTTTACCATGAACGATTGTCGCGTCAGCCCGCAGCCGCAGAAACCGATGAAAGTGATCTGCGCCGGACAAAGCGATGCCGGTATGGCCTTCTCCGCACAACACGCAGACTACAACTTCTGCTTTGGTAAAGGCGTCAACACACCGGCTGCGTTTGCCCCTACTGCCAGTCGCATGTTGCAAGCGGCTGACAAGGCGGGCCGCGATGTCGGCTCCTACGTACTCTTCATGATCATCGCAGCCGAAAGCGACGAAGAAGCCCGTGCACGCTGGGAGCACTACAAAGCCGGTGCGGATGAGGAAGCGCTCGCCTGGCTGACGACACAAAGCCAGGTGGACGCAAAATCAGGCAGCGACACCAACGTACGCCAGATGGCTGACCCCACTTCGGCCGTCAACATCAATATGGGCACCCTGGTGGGCTCCTACAGCAGTGTTGCCCGCATGCTCGACGAAGTCGCTACTGTCCCCGGCACCGCAGGCGTACTGCTGACCTTTGATGATTTTTTAGCGGGTATTGACGCCTTTGGGCAACACATCCAGCCCTTGATGCAGTGCCGCAGCGCGCTGCTATCACCAGAAAAAGAGGTGGCATGATGACAACGGTTTACTGCGCGCACAGCAGCACCTTACCGCAAAAAGAGCTCCCCGCCCGGCCAGAGGCCATTGCCTTTCCGCCGCAACAGACCGCGCTGATTGTGGTGGATATGCAAAATGCTTACGCCACTGAAGGGGGCTACCTGGATCTGGCTGGATTTGACGTCTCCGCCACGCAACCGGTGATTGCCAAAATCCAGCAGGCGGTCAGCGCCGCGCGGGCGGCGGGTATCCAGATTATCTGGTTCCAGAATGGCTGGGACAGTGACTACGTCGAAGCAGGCGACGGCGGTTCGCCCAACTTCCACAAATCTAATGCACTGAAAACCATGCGTAAACACCCTGAGCTGCAAGGCACGCTGCTGGCGAAAGGTAGCTGGGATTACGCGCTGGTGGATGCGTTAGTGCCACAAGCCGGTGACATCGTATTGCCGAAGCCACGTTACAGCGGCTTCTTCAACACGCCACTCGACAGCATGTTACGCAGCCGTGGCATCCGTCATCTGATCTTTACCGGCATTGCGACCAATGTCTGTGTGGAGTCGACGCTGCGTGATGGCTTCTTCCTCGAATACTTTGGTGTGGTACTGGAAGATGCCACCTATCAAGCCGGTCCGGCCTTTGCTCAGCAGGCCGCGATTTTCAATATCGAAACCTTCTTTGGCTGGGTATCGACTGTCGATACCTTCTGCGAAACCCTGAAAAACTAAACTTGTAAGGAATACACAATGCCTAAAAGCGTCATTATCCCACCAGGAACCTCCGCGTCGATTGCCCCTTTCGTTCCCGGCACCTTCGCCGATGGCGTGCTGTATGTCTCTGGCACCTTACCGTTTGATAAACAAAATAACGTCGTCCACGTTGGCAATGCCGCGGCACAAACGCGCCATGTGCTGGAAACCATCAAAAGCGTGGTGGAAACCGCCGGAGGCAGCATGGAAGATGTCACCTTCAACTCCATCTTCCTCACCGACTGGAGCAACTACAGCGCCATTAATGAGGTGTATGCCGAGTTCTTCCCAGGGGAAAAACCCGCACGTTACTGCATTCAGTGCGGTCTGGTAAAACCTGATGCGCTGGTAGAAATCGCCAGCGTCGCGCACCTCGGTCGCCCGGAGGTGTAATGCATATTGAAATCCACGGATTACAGGCCATTGATGCACCTACGCTGGTGCTCTCCTCTGGACTGGGCGGGGTAAGCGGCTTTTGGCAGCCGCAGCTTGCCGCGCTCTGCGAGCGCTATCGCGTGGTGTTGTATGACCAGCGCGGAACCGGTCGCAGCGCGGATGCGATCCCGGAAGGCTACAGCCTGCCGATGATGGCAGCTGAGTTGGCCACTGCGCTGGCGCAACAAGGTATTGAGCGCTACAGCCTGATTGGTCATGCGTTGGGCGGGCTGATAGGGCTGCAACTGGCGCTTGATTATCCGCAACAGTTGGAACGGCTGGTGGTGATTAACGGCTGGATAAGCCTGCATCCCCATACGCAACGCTGCTTCCGCGTACGCCAGGATCTGCTGCTGAATGTGGGCGTGGAAGCCTTTGTTCGCGCCCAGCCCCTGTTTCTTTACCCCGCAGAGTGGATGGCGCAGCATCAGCGCCGACTGGCGGAGGAAGATGCACATCTGGTGCAGCATTTTCAGGGAACCGAAAACCTGCTTCGTCGCCTGCATGCACTGATGCAAGCTGACTTTAGCGCGGTAATCAACCAAATTGATCACCCGGTCTGGATCGTCGCCAGCCAGGACGATCTGCTGGTGCCATGGAGTTGTTCCGATGCACTGGCACGGGCGCTGCCTAATGCCAGCCTGCACTATATGCCTTCCGGTGGACACGCCATGAGCGTAACGGAACCGGAAACCTTTAATCGACTGCTGTTGCAGTGGCTATCCGTCACCTCAGCACTCCCGGTATAACTTCCCTCTCTGGAGGCACACTATGGCTGGCTCTTGGTTTCCGCAGTGGCAAAAAAAATCGGCAATCAGTGACAATGGCGTGATTGCTCCCGATGAAACCCTGCCGTTCGGGCAGACCATGGTGATGGGGCTGCAACATGCCGTGGCGATGTTCGGCGCTACCGTCTTAATGCCCCTGCTAATGGGGCTGGACCCCAACCTGGCGATCCTGGTCTCTGGAATAGGCACCTTGCTGTTCTTTGTGGTCACTGGCGGGCGCGTACCGAGTTATCTCGGTTCCAGTGCGGCCTTTGTGGGGGTAATCATTGCGGTAACCGGGTTTAATGGCCAGGGGTTAAATCCACAGCTGGGCCTCGCGCTGGGCGGCGTGATTGCCTGTGGCCTGCTCTACAGCCTGATTGGCGCGATTGTGATGAAAGTAGGAACCGGCTGGATAGAACGCCTGATGCCTCCGGTTGTCACCGGGGCCGTTGTCATGGCGATTGGGCTGAACTTAGCGCCGATTGCGGTTCACAGCGTTGCCGCCAGTAGTTTTGATAGCTGGGTGGCGGTAATGACGGTGTTGTGTATCGGTTTGGTGGCCGTATTCACCCGGGGTCTGGTGCAACGACTGCTGATTCTGGTGGGATTAATTATCGCCTGTGCGCTGTATGCGCTGCTCACTAACGGCCTGGGGTTAGGTAAGCCGGTGGATTTTAGCCTGGTGGCAGCCGCCCCCTGGTTCGGCGTACCGCATACCACCACGCCACAATTCGACTGGCAGGCCATCGTGATGATAGCGCCAGTGGCGGTCATTTTAGTGGCAGAAAACCTTGGCCATCTCAAAGCGGTGGCCGGGATGACCGGGCGCAATCTTGATCCGTGGATGGGACGCGCATTTGTGGGCGATGGTCTCGCGACCATGATCTCAGGTGCCATTGGCGGCAGCGGTGTCACCACCTATGCGGAAAATATTGGCGTAATGGCCGTGACCAAAGTTTACTCTACGCTGGCATTTGTGGCGGCGGCAGTGATTGCGCTGGTATTAGGATTTTCGCCGAAGTTTGGCGCATTAATCCACACCATTCCCGGTCCTGTGATTGGTGGGGCATCGATTGTGGTGTTCGGCCTGATTGCCGTGGCAGGGGCGCGGATCTGGGTTCAGAACCAGGTCGACTTTAACCAGAATGGCAACCTGATTATGGTGGCCACCACGCTGGTGCTCGGTGCCGGGGATTTTGCCCTGAAAATTGGCAGCTTTACGCTGGGTGGGATTGGCACCGCGACCTTTGGTGCCATCCTGCTCCATGCTCTGCTGCGCAAGCGAGGCATGATGTTAGAGAAAGCGCGGAACGCGCTTTAATCCTGTAACGGGGCGTCACTCTCTGCGCCCCGCTTTTTTCGTTTCAGCTTCAGCTCGCTGACGATCACACCACAAACAATCAGCGCCCCACCCAGCAATGCTGCGGCGGGTAACCGTTCTCCGGCAATACGCCCAACCACGCCAGCCCACACCGGCTCTCCGGCATAAATCACGGTGGCACGGGTGGGTGAAACGCTGCGCTGCGCCCAGTTCATGGTGATCTGAATCAGTGCGCTGGCTGCGCCCAAACCGATGGCACTAAAAATCACGGCCGAATTAAACGGCGGAATACTCTCCCCATTTGGCAGCATGAAACAGAAGGCCGCCAGAGAGGCCACCGCCAGTTGGATCAGCGTTACGCGGCGCACATCCACTTTACCGGCATAGCGACTGATGAGGATGATCTCAAACGCAATGGCGATGGTGCTGAACAGCGTGGCGATCTCTCCCTGATTCAGCCCCAGTTCGCCATCTTGTGGCCCTGAAATCAGCAGCAGGCCGCCAAACGCCAGCATGATTCCGCACCACGACATTAGCCCCGGAGCGCGGCGCAGCAAGAGCCACTGCAACAACGGCACCACCGGCACATACAGCGCGGTAATAAAGGCGGACTGGCTGCTGCTGATGGTTTGCATACCATAGGTCTGCAAACCGTATCCGCCTGCAATGGACAAGCCAATCAAGCTACCGGCTTTAATCTCCTGCCAGGTCATGCCGCGCAAATAACGGCGAAAACAGAGGGCCAATAGCAGCGAAGAGACGGCAAAGCGCACGCCGACGAAGAAAAATGGCCCGCTGAATTGCATCGCGCGGTGCACCACCAGAAAGGTGCCGCCCCAGACCATAGTAATAAGAATAAGCACCAACTCCTGGCGAGTAATGCCAAAGGAGAGTGAACGCGAAGGTTGAGCCATACATCACCAGAAAAGTAAGAAGGTAGCCATTGTGCGCATAGCCAGGGGGAAAAGCAAACCGCGCATTTTTTAGCCAGCCGCCCTACCTCGGGCGGCAACTCGGGCTGGCTCTTCTATACTGAGATTTTGACCTCCAATAACCCTCCAGGGAGAAAGCAATGGCCAAAATCTTGGTGCTCTACTACTCAATGTATGGACATATCGAAACCATGGCACAGGCGGTAGCCGAAGGGGCTCGCCGCGTCAGTGGTGCCGAGGTGGATATTTTGCGTGTCCCGGAAAGTATGGATGCAGAGCGTTTCGCCCAGGTAGGCGGAAAAGTGAATCAGGCTGCGGCGGAAGCCACACCGGAGATTCTGACGCGGTATGACGCCATTCTGGTCGGCACGCCGACCCGCTTCGGTAACATGGCGGGACAGATGCGTAACTTCTGGGATCGCACCGGCGGGCTGTGGGCTTCGGGTGCGCTGTACGGCAAAATCGCCAGCGTGTTTGCCTCTACGGGTACCGGTGGCGGTCAGGAGCAGACGATTACCTCGGTCTGGACCACCCTCGCCCATCACGGCATGGTCATTGTCCCGATTGGCTATGGCACCAAAGAACTGTTTGATATTTCACAGGTGCGCGGCGGTACGCCTTATGGTGCGACCACGCTGGCCGGTGGCGATGGATCACGTCAGCCAACAGAAGAGGAGCTCAATATTGCTCGCTATCAGGGCGAGTATGTCGCCGGGCTGACGGTGAAACTGAAAGGCTGAATTGATTAACAGGAGACAATAATGACCGATCCAAATAAAGCTCACCACGTGGCTGAATGGGCAACGATTCGTCAAACCTCACGGGAAATTGCCGAGGCGATTTTTGAAGTGGCAAAGTATGACGAAAAATTAGCAGAAGCGATCTGGGAGCAGCAGGGAAATAACGATGTGCTGGAACTCGCCTTTGCCAAAACCCAGGACGACGTGCTGACCTGGGACAATAAAACCATCGAACGTAGAAATGTCTGATTTGCCTGGCAGAGAGACGATTGCGTCTTTCTGCCTTTCGTCATAAATCCCCCCCTTCTGATGACCACGGAGCGAGATATGTCTGGCTATAAAAGTGTGAATCCCGCCACCAATCAGCTACTAAAGCAGTTCCCCGACCACCAGGATGAGGCCGTTGAGGCGGCACTGGCACAGGCGGATCGGCTGTACCACTCTGCCTGGAGTAAAGGTGAGATCCAACCGCGCCTGCAGGTGCTGGAAAAACTGGCCGACCTGATAGAGAGCCGGGTTGAGGCGCTGGCCGTGATTGCCAGCCAGGAAATGGGAAAATTAATTGCTCAAAGCCGTGGTGAAGTCAAAATCTGCGCGCAAATTGCCCGTTACTACGCGCGGCAAGCAGCACAACAGCTCCAGCCGCAACCCTATGCCAGCGAACTCGGTGACGCCTGGATTGAGTATCACCCGATTGGCGTCATTGTGGCGGTTGAGCCCTGGAATTTCCCCTATTACCAGCTGATGCGCGTGCTGGCACCTAACCTGGCGCTAGGTAACCCGGTGTTAGCGAAACACGCTAACAACGTGCCACAGTGTGCGGAAGCCTTTGCTCAGTTGGTGGAGGAAGCCGGTGCCCCGGCTGGGGCCTGGACCAATCTGTTTATCTCTAATCAACAGGTTGCGGATTTGATCGCCGACGACAGGGTTCAGGGTGTCGCCTTAACCGGCTCTGAGCGTGCGGGCAGCGCGGTGGCACAGCAAGCGGGCAAATATCTGAAGAAATCGACGCTGGAGCTCGGCGGTAACGATGTCTTTATGGTGATGGACGATGCAGATATCCACGAGGCTGTACGTCAGGGTGCCCAGGCGCGGCTGAGCAACTGCGGCCAGGTTTGTACCGCGGCGAAACGCTTCATCCTGCATCAGGATATCGCAGCCCCCTTTTTACAACAGCTGCGGGATGCCTTTGCTGCGGTGACGCCGGGCGATCCGCTCGATGAAAAAACCACGTTGGGACCGCTCTCCTCGGCTGAGGCCCATGAAAGGCTGATCAAACAGGTGAACAATGCCATCGCCCACGGGGCAACGGTTGAGTATGGCGGTAAGGCGATTGCTGGCGTGGGGTGCTATTTCCAGCCTACCATTCTGACTGGCATCACGCGTGATAATCCGGCCTGGTTTGAAGAGTTTTTTGGCCCGGTTGCGCAGGTGTATGTGGTGGCAAGTGAGGCTGAAGCGGTAGCCCTTGCCAACGACTCGCACTACGGACTGGGTGGATCAGTCTGGACACGGGACATCGCCCGGGGCCGACGACTCGCATCACAAATCGAAACCGGTATGGTGTTCATTAACTCACAAAGTGATACCGCTGCCGAACTGCCGTTCGGTGGCGTGAAACGCTCGGGTTATGGTCGTGAACTGTCGGATTTAGGCATTAAAGAGTTTGCCAACCAAAAGCTGGTGGTGATCAGCGGCGGGTAAAGAAAAAACAGGCACAACCGAGGTTGTGCCTGTAGGTGACTTATTGTGATGATGCAGTAGCGGCTTTGTTCGCCTCTGGCGCTGCGCTGGTAGCAGCAGGTGCCGGAGTGCCCGCATCTTGCTTCTCAGCGGTGGCTTTTGCTTTTTCGTTCGCTGCCGCTTTTTCAGCAGCCGCTTTCTCAGCAGCGTCTTTTTCCGCTGCGGCTTTATCTGCGGCAGCCTTTTCAGCTTTGCGCTTCTCTGCGGCTGCTTTGTCCGCTTTCTGCTTCTCAGCGGCAGCTTTATCGGCTGCAGCTTTATCGGCTGCGGCTTTCTCTGCGGCCGCTTTGGCTTCCTGAGCCTGCGTCGTGGCCGCCTGATCGGCACTTAACTTTTGCAACGCGCTAGGATCGGCAGTGGCCGATTGCGGGGCAACAGGCGCGGCAGGCTGCATGGCAGTCCCTTGTAACGCGCCGTTCAGCGCCTGATTAAACTGCTCCCAGCTACAGTAGCCATTAGCATCTGTTGGGCATCCGGCTAACTGCAACGTCACGCGCTTAGGCGGATTCTTCAGGCTCAGCACATCGGCATCACGCAGCTGATCGGCGGTCTGATAGACATACTCCAGTTTCAGCAGGTCTTTGTTGTTTTTCTTGTCGTGCCAGCGCTCAAATACCACCTGACCGCCAATCGGCGTTTTTTCAAACTGGCCCGGCAAGGTATAAGGCTTGACCTGAAGCGCACTCAGCAGTGACGCGATATTTGAGTCATGTCCGACCATCACGGTGACTTTTGGTGCGTTCGCGCTGTCCTGATCAATCAGCTGGCTGCGAATATAATCTGCCAGCGGGGCGGCCACTTCGCGCGCCACTTCTGGCGTGCTAAACAGCGCGTCCTGATAGCCATTTTTCAGCGCGGAGAGCTCCTGCCACTGTTCAGCGGTTTTGATCTGTCCCCAGGCAACCTGATCCGCCGGGAAACCTTCGTAATACTGCAAGGTAAAGGCATCCATCAGCGAATTGGCGACTTTCAGTGGCCCATTGACGTTCGGCTCTTTGCCGTTATCTGCGCTGAAGGTGTTGTTACCGTTTTCCAGATCACACTGCTTTTTATCTTTGCAGGCCGGTGCGGCTTTGTAATCCACCAGTTTTTCCAGCCGCTGGTAAGCCGGTTTCAGAGAAAGCTGCTCATTAGCAGCGGTCATGGCCGCCAGGGCTTTCTTATTGAAGTCTGGATTATCGTTGGTGATCACCGGATTGAACACCGGGTCCATGGTGCCCATCTCATCCTGATGCGTGACCGGAATATCACAGCCTGGGAAAGCACCATTAACAAAGAACTGGGCCGTCGCGACGGTACGCTGCAAGCTGTTGGCATACACGAAGACATTGTTGCTGTCCGGGCAAACGCCGTTCTGTACCAGGCCTTGCTGTGCCAGCCACTGACGGGTGTAATTCCCCATGTAGACTTCCAGCACGCCACCTTTGGTGGTCAACTGGCCGCCGGGTACATCCCATTGCGGCCAGCTCTTTTTAGTCGACTGTTCCAGCACGCTACCGTTGTCTGCAAGCGGTGCCCTGATATTGTGGCGACTTAGCAGCAAAACCTGCTGCAACTGCATATCGCTCTCAGCCGCCTGCGCCGCAAACCCAAGGGGTAAAGTGGCGATCACCGACAGTGCGCAAAGACTCAGTTTCTTGATCATTGTGCCTATTCCATTTGTTCATTGTGAAACACACTGGCTTTCAAACGAGGAGCTCGTCTTATAACAGCGAATTGCCGCCTAGTGTAACGTAGCCAGCAGCAAAAATGTGCCAGAGCTGCAAAAACAGTTACAGGACTATAGCAGAGATGGGCCCCTGTGGGGCAAGGGATCTGGGCCTGTGCAGGCATTGGGGTGAAATTCAGACAGGGGATAATTTACTGCGCACAAAAGCAAACGGGCCAGCACATTGTGCTAGCCCGTAAAATGTGGCGGAGGAACAGAGATTC
>NZ_ALXE01000065.1 GCF_000295955.2 Pantoea sp. A4 | reverse complement strand
CAGTACCTGGACCGTGAAACGGGGCTGCACTACAATCTGTTCCGGTACTACGACGCGGACAGCATGCACTTTATCAGCCCGGATCCGATCGGGCTTGCGGGTGGTTTGAATCTGTATGCGTATGCGCCGGATCCAGTTAACTGGGCGGACCCGTGGGGTCTTTCAACTTGTAGTACTGGTTCAGGGAAGTATCAGGCTGAAAATGTTCTGGGTAGAAAAGTCTATAAGAATACTGTAGATGTTAATCCCGGTGCCCCAAGTTCAGTTCATCCGAGTGTACATAAATCAATTCGCCAAAAAGTTTCTGATGGTTGGACTAACTTAGATCTAATGAAGAATGGGTATGCTCCCATTGGACCTGATGGCAAACAAATTAACCTCCACCACATACTTGGTAAGGAGCTTGGACCAATGGTCGAGCTAGTATCATCAACACATAAGCAATATCATAAACAACTACATGGGCTAATTGAAAATGGTAGTAGTTTTAGGCATAACGGAAGTCTTGCTTATCAATATGATACATTCAGAGCGGACTATTGGAAACTTCGTGCTTTAGATTTCATGTGAGGAATTGAGATGAAGGACATTGAAAGCTTAATTAGTAAATTATCTTCTACAACTAAGCATGAGGTTTTTTGGCTAGGTGCTGTAGATAAAGAACAAATTACTAAATTAGAAAGTGTGTTATGTTTTAAACTACCGGAAGATTTTAATTTTTTTTTGGAAAAAACAGGTGGCGGTGGAGTTGTTGAGCAGGAAATCTCAGGGGTTGAAGATAATAACGCGCTAGCTGATTTCGGTGGTACGGTTTATTATGACACAATGCATTGCCGGAGCGAATACTCCCTTCCTGATAATTTGGCAGTGATTTACTTTAAAGATGATGAGATTTGTTGGTGCTTAAATACATCACCAGATAGTTTTGGTGAAGTAGTTAGCTATGATCTTTTCCTAAGAAAGGTGTCACAGATAATGCATCGCTCATTTAAAGGTTTTTTTGAAGAGTATGTTAACTTAAGATGCTCATAATAAAACAGGAAGGTTTTTTTGAACCTTCCTGTTTTTCGTGGCTATATCAGAATCTCATCCCTACTGTATGTGAGTAATTACCTAACCAGGCATGAATCTGACCGACAGATACAGCTCACACTTATTAATTATCAAGTCCATGCAGATATAAGGATGAGTATCCACCTCCAATAAGAACTGCTCAATCTTGTCAATAACACTTAATTCTGACCTGATTTCAACACACAAGCCCTGATAGGGTCATGTGGGGAGGCGCATCGAGAAACAGGTGCACTACGTCAGCCGCAACCGGTCGTGGCATCCGGTGGTGCCGCTGCCGGCGTCTTACCGGGTGCGCTTCGTGTGGGACGGCCTGCGGCT
>NZ_ALXE01000064.1 GCF_000295955.2 Pantoea sp. A4 | reverse complement strand
CAGTACCTGGACCGGGAAACGGGGCTGCACTACAATCTGTTCCGGTACTACGACGCGGACAGCATGCACTTTATCAGCCCGGATCCGATAGGTCTGGCGGGTGGACTGAACCTATATGCTTATGCGCCAGATCCGGTGAACTGGGCTGATCCGTGGGGGCTTTCTAAATGCCCAACAGTAACTCGTGGTCAAAATGGTGAAGTTCTGACAGCGAGAGCAACAGTTTCACCTGCAGATTTAAAAACTGGCACGGGAATTAATGCCAGTGCGCGAGCTGCAGCCAGAGCTATGGGCTTCCAGACAGATGATGCTGGGCATATTTTAGCTAAAGTATTAGGGGGGCAGGGCGGAAAAGGAAATATTTTCCCTCAGTTACCAGCAATAAATCGTGGGGGATATAGAGTGTTCGAAAACGAAGTTAGAACATATATAAGCAAAAATGGTAGTGTTGATATAGACTGGAAATTTATCTATTCAAATGGTGGAACTAGGCCTACCGGTATTATTTATAACGTTTCTCAAAATGGGAAGACAGTACTTTACTCAATTTTTGGAAATTGAATTATGAACGCAAAAGAAACATTAATTTGTTTTATTGAAGATATGGGTGAATGGGAAAATAGCTTCCGTGAAGCATTTATGGAAAATCCAGCAATTGATAAGCAGCCATATTCTTGTCAGTTAGATGAGATTTTTAATAAGTGGTGCACTAAAAAAGAGAGGAAGTATGGCCGCCAGGTTTCAATGCAGGTAAGCTTCCCGCCAGATTATGATATAGAAAATGATGAGATAACAAGTGAAGATATTTCTGCTAAAAAAGCATTGATTCAAGTTAAAAAAAATACTGGGTTTAAAAATGAATACAGGTACACATTAATATACAAGGAGGACCGTTGGCAAATTGATAAAAAAGAATGGTTAGATGAAGGGAAATGGAAGAGAGCATACTTGTAAATTAGAAGCTTCATCTTATGGGCTAAATGTCTCCCGCTGGCAGGAGACATCTAGTGCCTTAAAAATTAATAAGGTAAATGCTAGGTGGGGATTTAAAGTAGTTGATTTAATTCGTTAAACATCTCATCAATAAAAGTCTTAGCACCGAAACGTGATAATTTTTTTCCGGACGTAGGAGGAATGATAAAAATTCGATATGTGCAAGCACGACTTAACTAGCCTTCCTAGCCAGTAGCACTCAACTCTGGCCGATTTCAACACGCAAAGCTGATTGCATCGTGCGAACGGCCTGCGGTTGGTGCAGGAGATACGGCAGGACGGGAGCACGATGTACGTTTACAGCGACACGGACAGCTATGTGCCGCTGGCCCACATCGACACGCCGGACAGAGCGCGGGAGTACACGCGGAT
>NZ_ALXE01000063.1 GCF_000295955.2 Pantoea sp. A4 | reverse complement strand
GACGTTACCCGCCGCATCGGTCACGGTGGTGGTCAGGCTGTGCGCGCCATCGGTCAGGGCTGGGGTGGTGAAGCTCCAGGTGCCGTCACTGCCCACGGTCACGCTGCCCAGCAGCGTAGAGCCATCGTATATGGATACGATGCTGCCCGCTTCGGCGGTGCCGCTCAGCACCGGCGTGTTGTCGTTGGTAGAAGAACCCTCGGCAATCACGACCGGGGTCACGCCATCGTTGTTGTCGAGCACCAGGTTGCCTGCGGCTTCCGGGGCGACGGTGTCGATGGTAATGGAGATGGTGATGGAGTCGGCGGTGTTGCCTGCTGCATCGGTGGCAACCGCGTGGAAGCTGTACGTGCCGTCCGGCAGGGTTGACGTATCAAACACCCACTGCCCGTCCGCATCCGCCGTCGCCGTGCCAATAATCTGATCGCCGTTGTAAATCACGATGGAGGCATTGGCCGTTGCCAG
>NZ_ALXE01000062.1 GCF_000295955.2 Pantoea sp. A4 | reverse complement strand
GGATTTCGGAGGGCAGGGGGATCGGAGCGAGCCACGTCGCAGCCCGATTACCCTGACAGGCCGAGGCATCTCGGTTTCACAGACGATTGTCCTGACCTTGACCAGCCCAGAACCCGAACTATCCCCGCACCGTTGCCACTTTGCGCTGCTGTGGTTTGCCGGAGAACAGAAAACGCAGCAGTGGGATGCGCAAATGAATTTCATACAGCAGAAATGCACCGGCAAACACGGTCGTCAGGCCGAGTAAAAAGCCTACGGTATTATTGCTGATATGCGGGGTGACAAAAATGCCATACAGCAGCGTCAGTGGATGGTGCACCAAATAAATAAACAGTGAAGCATTCACCAGATACATAATGCGCGGAGAATGAGAGTTGAGCGCTTTATAACCGAAACAGAAACACACATTCAGCATACACAGGCCCATCAGCGTCGAAATAACATTATCGATCTCATACAACCAACCGGCACCGCTGCTAAAACGCTGATTAAGAGAATAAGCAATAAACACCGCGATCGTGCCGTAACACATCCACGGATTAAAACGGATAAACAACTGCTTCAACGCCTGATGCTTCCACGCCAGGGCGCCCAACATAAAGAAAGGCAAATAAAACAGCGGCACCATCACCACATTGTTAAACAGGCCATCAGACAACAGCTGTGGCTGGGTCAGGAAAATCGCCCGACGGAACAGATCCAGCAACAGAACCCACACCATAAATGCCAGCGTAATCTTGCCCCAGCCTACCTGATCGTAATCACGCTCATGACGCTGGTTACGCAACCAGCGGAACATCACCATGCCGGATGTGGTCAACACCACCAGCACCAGTAAAAACCACAGATGGGAAATCAACTCCCACACCACATTATTGTACTTATCGTACAGGCTCAGGCTGTCCCAGTTGGCCATCTTCGCCGTCCAGGCCTTCAGCATAAAAAATTGCGGCAACGTAAACAGCGGAATGGCCGACAGCAGCGGAATCCCTACACGCTCCAGACGCACCTTCAACCAGCGGCCTGGCGAATAGCGCAGATACAACATATAGGAAAAATAACCGGAAATAACAAAAAACACCTGCATCCGAAAGGCGTGAATAAAATCGTTAAACACCGTCAGCCACACCGAAGGCTCAGCGCTGTTCACTGCCCAGGCCTGCATCGAGTAGATCAGGGAAACATGGAAAGGAACCCCAAGTAACATCAGACAAGCCCGAATGGAGTCGAGAAAATATTCACGTTGTGCTTTGTTTTGAGTCATATCGTTCCACTTACAGCTGTATCACCAGCGTTTCACCCTGAAACACCTATTCTGTCAGAGATAAATTCTACCTGCGCTAAACAGCGTATACTATCAGTGGATTCTGTGTCGGTTAAAAATCCGAAACATGCGCCCGGAATGTTAAAATCCGGGAACAATCTGATCCACATGCTGTCGGAAATCCGGATATTCCTTTAAGATATGTGGGTTTGGGTAAAGCACACGAAAGGGGGAGATGTGCTGATTAACGAAAAAAATACAAGCAAAATGTCTAAAATGCGCTGGATCGGCGCAGCCGTTTTGCTTGCGTTGTATGCGAACAACAGTTGGGCATTCAACCTTGATGATGTGGCGAAACAGGCGAAAAACCTGGCAGGGAAAGGCTTTGAAGCACCAAAAAGCAACTTACCTTCTCAGCTGCGTGAAATGAAATTTGCTGACTACCAGCATATTCAGTTCAACCATGATAAAGCCTACTGGGGCAAACTGCGCACGCCGTTTAAACTGGAATTTTATCATCAGGGGATGTATTTCGAGTATCCGGTAAAAATCAATGAAGTCGCGGCTAACGCGGTTCATGAAATTAAATACAATCCTGATTACTTTAACTTTGGCAACGTCAAAGTTGATAAAGACCAGACAAAAAACCTGGGCTTTGCCGGCTTTAAAGTGCTTTACCCACTTAACGAGAAAAACAAAAGCGACGAGATCACCAGCTTCCTCGGCGCCAGTTATTTCCGCGTGATTGGTGCAGGCCAGGTTTATGGTCTCTCCGCGCGAGGCTTAGCGATTGATACCGCGCTGCCTTCCGGTGAAGAGTTCCCACGCTTTAAAGAGTTCTGGATCGAACGTCCAAAACCACAAGACAAACAGCTGGTCATTTATGCCCTGCTGGACTCCCCGCGCGCCACCGGTGCGTATCGCTTTGTGATCCATCCGGGCAAAGACTCGACGGTTGACGTTCAGTCGAAAGTCTATCTGCGCGATCAGGTGGGCAAACTGGGCATCGCACCGTTGACCAGTATGTTCCTGTTCGGGGCTAACCAGCCTTCTAACATCACTAACTTCCGTGACGAGCTGCATGACTCCAATGGCCTCTCGATTCACGCCGGTAACGGTGAGTGGATCTGGCGTCCGTTGAACAACCCGAAACACCTTGCGGTCAGCACCTTCACCATCGACAGCCCGAAAGGCTTTGGTCTGCTGCAACGTGGCCGTGACTTCAGCCACTATCAGGATCTGGACGATCGTTACGATCTGCGTCCAAGTGGCTGGGTTGAACCACAGGGCGACTGGGGCAAAGGCCGCATTGAGCTGGTTGAAATCCCCACCGCCGATGAAACCAACGACAACATCGTCGCGTTCTGGACGCCGGAAAAACTGCCGGATGCCGGTAAACCGCTGGACTTCAGCTATCGCCTGCACTTCACCCGTGACGAGAACGAACTGCACTCGCCGGACACTGCATGGGTAAAAGATACGCTGCGCTCTGCGGGCGACGTCAAACAATCAAACCTGGTGCGTCAGCCTGACGGCACTGTTGCCTTCACCGTGGACTTCGTGGGTAAAGCCATGAGCCAGCTGGCAGCAGATACGCAGGTAGCACCGCAGGTTAGCGTGGGCAGTAACGCCGATGTAGTAGAACAGAGCGTGCGTTATAACCCGGTTACGAAAGGCTGGCGTCTGGTGTTGCGTCTGCGTGTCAAAGATAACAAGCAGCCAACCGAGATGCGTGCCGCACTGGTCAGTGGTGACAAAACATTGACGGAAACCTGGAGCTATCAGTTACCTGCCAATGAATAATACGACATTTGTTCCCGAAAATTATGTGGAGGCCCTCCCGCTCGACGCGGAGGGTAGGGCGCATCTCAGCGCCTCGCTCCACAATGCCACGGCGTTTCATTTCGTCCATGAAACGCTGGGCCATGATGAGGCGGCCAGCGACAGACCCGATGACGCACCACTGAAATCGGTCTCTGCGCGCGTGCAAATGGCCTGGCCGGATTCCGTCGCCAACGGCGAACAGTTCGGCAAGGACTACCTCGATCGCACCACCTTAAAAGCGATGCCGAAGGTCAAACGCTCGCTGATGTTCCCTGAAGTCTGGCGTACTAACCCGATTGTGCGCGCCTGGAAATCGGTACGCGGCGAAAAAAGCACCTCGCGCGGACGTGCTCGTTCAGAAGAGAAGTGGCGTCACGTGGGGACTCTGCGTCGCTACATTCTGCTGATCCTGACCGTATTGCAGACTGTGGTCGCCACCTGGTACATGAAAACCATTCTGCCTTATCAGGGCTGGACGCTGCTTGATCCTCTGTCGCTGTTCAATCAGAACTGGTTACAGTCGGTGGAGCTGATTCTGCCTTACATCTTGCAGACCGGGATTCTGTTCCTGTTCGCGATCCTCTTCTGCTGGGTCTCGGCGGGCTTCTGGACCGCCTTGATGGGCTTCCTGCAACTGCTGATTGGCCGTGATAAATACAGTATCTCGTATTCAACCACGGGGGATGAACCGCTTAACCCGGAACATCGCACCGCGCTGATTATGCCCATCTGTAATGAGGACGTAGAACGCGTCTTCGCGGGCCTGCGTGCCACCTGGGAATCGGTCAAACGTACCGGTAACGCCGAACATTTCGACGTTTATGTGCTCAGTGACAGCTACGATGCGGACATCGCCATTGCCGAACAGAAAGCGTGGATGGAGCTGATCCGTGATGTTGGCGGGGAAGGCAAAATCTTCTATCGTCGCCGTCGTCGTCGCGTGAAACGCAAAAGCGGTAACATCGATGACTTCTGCCGTCGCTGGGGCAGCAACTACAGCTACATGGTGGTGTTGGATGCCGACAGCGTCATGAGCGGTGACTGCCTCACCGGGCTGGTGCGCATGATGGAAGCGAACCCGAAAGCCGGGATCATCCAGTCGTCGCCAAAAGCCTCGGGCATGGACACGCTGTATGCACGCTGCCAGCAATTTGCCACCCGCGTGTATGGTCCGCTGTTCACCGCCGGTCTCCACTTCTGGCAATTGGGTGAATCCCACTATTGGGGGCATAACGCCATCATCCGCGTGCAGCCGTTTATTGAACACTGTGCGCTGGCACCGCTGCCAGGCGAAGGTTCGTTTGCCGGGTCGATCCTGTCCCATGACTTCGTCGAAGCTGCGCTGATGCGCCGTGCTGGCTGGGGCGTGTGGATTGCGTATGACCTGCCAGGTTCGTACGAGGAACTCCCGCCAAACCTGCTGGATGAACTGAAGCGTGACCGTCGCTGGTGCCACGGTAACCTGATGAACTTCCGTCTGTTCCTGGTTAAGGGGATGCACCCGGTACACCGTGCGGTGTTCCTGACCGGTGTGATGTCATACCTCTCTGCGCCGTTGTGGTTCATGTTCCTTGCGCTCTCTACCGCTTTGCAGGTGGTGCATACGCTGATGGAACCGACCTACTTCCTGCAACCTCGCCAGCTGTTCCCGGTGTGGCCGCAGTGGCGACCGGACCTGGCGATTGCGCTGTTCTCTACCACTTTGGTACTGCTGTTCCTGCCGAAGCTGCTCAGCGTGGTGCTGATCTGGTGCAAAGGCGCGAAAGCCTATGGTGGACCGATTCGTCTGCTGTTCTCGCTGATCCTCGAAATGCTGTTCTCGGTCCTGCTGGCTCCTGTGCGCATGCTGTTCCACACGGTGTTCGTGGTCAGTGCGTTCCTCGGCTGGGAAGTGGTGTGGAACTCACCGCAGCGTGATGATGATGCCACGCCGTGGGCAGAAGCTTTCCGTCGTCATGGTTCGCAGCTGCTGCTGGGTGTGGTCTGGGCAACCGGCATGGGTGTGCTGGACCTCAACTTCCTCTGGTGGCTGGCACCGATTGTCTTCTCGCTGATCCTGTCACCTCTGGTGTCGGTGATGTCGAGCCGCGCGACCCTGGGCCTGAAAAGCAAGGCGGCGCGTCTGTTCCTGATCCCGGAAGAGTACGATCCCCCGCGCGAGTTGCTGGATACCGATCGCTATCTGCATCTCAACCGCGGCCGTGCGCTGAAAAATGGCTTTATGCATGCGCTGTTCCACCCGGCGTTTAACGCACTGGCAACGGCTCTGGCAACCTCTCGTCACCTGAAAAGTGAGTTGCTGGAACACGCCCGTGACCGCCGTGTTGATCAGGCGCTGAGCGATGCGCCGGAAAAACTGAGCCGCGAGCAGCGTTTACAGCTGATCAGCGATCCTGTGGTGCTGGCGCGTGTACACACCCGCCTGTGGGAGAATGGGGCGAAGTATCATCAGTGGCTGGAAAGCTACCAGAAACTGACGATCAATCCTCAGGCCCTGCCACCGCGCAGTTGAATGGCAGCTTGTCGTAATTAAATCAGCCCGGGCATTTCAGTCCGGGCTTTTTTTATGCGTGAATTCACAATAAAAATATTCTTACCAGGTGAACTATTCATTATTAATGGATTTTCAGGTGCTCAATAATTAGTGGTTCCCCTAATAATATATTCAAGACCATGCTGATATTCCCCGCCTGATCTTATTTCCAGGCGCTACGCCTTGCTGGCTCTGCCCTGGCGCAATGAGCGGTTCCGCTAGCTCGCCGAGGGGTAAAAATAACAGTGGCGATCGTTTTTTTATTTTGCCACTATCTGCGCCGAAAACTTCAGTACACAGCCCCCTACATAATAATCTTAAAGGATTAAGTATGTTCGAACGTATTTCTGTTTCGCTCCCGGATGTTGGCGCGGAATTGTTATTCTGGAAACTAGAAGGCAGTGAAGAAATATCGCAGTCGTTTCAGCTCAACGTAAAACTATTAAGCCTGGCACCGCGCATCGATCACAAGGTACTGCTCGGCCAGCCGCTGACGGTCAATATTCCTACCTCACGTATGCTCAACCCAGTGCGTTATCTCAACGGCAAAATCACCGCAGTCACGGTTGAACCGACGGTGATCGCCGAGCAGCGCTACACCTGTTACAGCCTGACGCTGGAATCGGATCTCTGGCCGTTAAAGCATGACCGCAATATGCGCATCTTCCAGGCGGTAAACGTGCCGCAAATCGTCAGTAAAATTCTGAAAGAGTATGGCGTTGACGTGGAAAGCCGACTCACTGGCCACTATCGCCTGTGGGAGTACTGCGTTCAGTATCAGGAATCGAGCTACGACTTCATCATGCGTTTGATGGAGCTGGAAGGTATCGCCTTTTTCTTCCAGCATCAGGCCGATCGCCATACGCTGGTGATGATTGATGATGCCGCGCAACATAAACCCTGGCATGGCTATGAATCGGTTGCCTGGCACGACACGGCAAACGGGGGCACCACGTTGATGCAGGGCATTGGAAAGTGGAGCATTACCGGGCAAGTCACGCCGGGACGCTACTCAACCGATGACTATGACTTTCGTAAGCCCTATGCCAACCTCGACCAGATTCTGCACAATCCTGCGTCACCCCATCCCGGTGCCATCGACTACTACGACTGGCCAGGACACTACACCGACCATCAGCACGGCGAACGTTACGCCCGCATCCGCCAGCAGGCATGGCAGGCCGCGCATCAGCGCATCAATGCCAGCGGCACGGCGCTTGGGTTGGTACCAGGCTGTACCTTTGCCCTCACCAATCCGCCATTTCCTGCCGATGCCGGGCACTATCTGGTGGTTAAAGCAAAATATAATTTGCAGGAAAATAGCTACGCCAGCGGCGGGGAGACTCCCGTACATCTACTGAATATTGAGGTGATACCGGCGAGTACCCCGTTCCGGCGGAAGGCAGAAACGCCCTGGCCGCGCACTTGTGGCCCGCAAACCGCGCGCGTCATGGGCGCTAAAGGGCAGTCGATCTGGACCGACAAATACGGGCGCGTCAAAGTGAAATTCCACTGGGATCGCAGCCAAAAAGAGGACGACACCTGTTCTTGCTGGGTGCGAGTCTCCAGTGCCTGGGCCAGCCAGGGCTTTGGTGGCATTCAGATCCCGCGCGTGCAGGATGAAGTGGTGATCGACTTTATCAATGGCGATCCCGATCGTCCGATCATTACCGGGCGCGTGTACAACGAAGCGAAAATGCCGCCGTGGCAACTCCCGGCGGCAGCCACGCAAATGGGCTTTATGAGCCAGACCAAAGATGGCGTGATCGACCATGCCAACATTCTGCGCTTCGATGACAAAAAGGGCGCAGAGCAGGTCTACATCCGGGCGCAGCGCAATATGGACACCACCGTGCGAAACGATGAACAGCACGCGGTGGGCGGTAACTATGCCTTTGATGTCACGGGTAACGTGCACAGCCGTGTTGATGGCAAACGCCTGCAACAGACGCAACTCACTGAAAACCATCTGATCGGCGGTGATTACTTCTTACAGGTTAAAAATCATGTTGTGGTCGCTTCCGGCGGGTTGCTGTCGCTGGCGAGCGGCGACAGCCTGATCACCCTCAATCCCAACGGCACCATCACCCTGCAGTGCAACAAGCTGGAGGTTAACGTCAAGGGCGAAGCCGCCGTTAAAACCGGTGACTTGCTAAACCTCAACACCCCCGGAACGAGCTTCACCCTTCATATGTCGGCGACCCCCGATGAAATCGCGGCTGCGGTACAGCAGGCATTCAGTCAAAAAAAGGAGCATAGCTGATGACGCACTATCACCTTACCGAAGGTTCACTCTCGCTTCCCGTGGCTGTCCGTGATGAAAGCATCACCCTGCTGCGGCTCACCAGCCTGAATGCCACGCTGACCATCACGCGCGAATGGGGAACCATGGCCGAGGATGTGGAGCGCTATCTGCCGCAGCAGCTTGAACGTTTTTCACAGGAGCTGCCGCAGTTTACCGCAGAGCAGATCACAGAGGCGCAGCTGGGCGAGTTTGCGGCGCAGCAGGTGGATGCCTGCTTCCGCCGACAGCAGATAAAAGTGGTGCAGAAACTGCTGCTGGCGTGGGTCGGTGACCATCTGCTGACGCTGGCGTTTAGCGCCCCGGATGCCTTCACTCCGGAACAGCTACAGGGCTGGCGCGAGATCTGTGCCAGCTTCCAGCCGCATCAGGATACTCGGGTCGTTTAAGTCGACTCAGTTGAGCAAGGGAGTGTGTAATGAGCGATAACAGCCTGCTCGCAGCCCGTAGCGGGGATGTGCTGGAGCACCCGTCGGCGCTGGCGGATTTTGTCAGCGGCCTGGCCGAAGGCGCGATTTACGCGGCGGTGTTTATCGGCGGCACCGCGCTGGCCGCAAGCGGCGTCGGCACGGCGATTGGCGTGGCGCTGGTTGTCAGCGCCACGGTGGACGGCTTCCCCGAGCGCTGGGGCAACGCCGCTGCGGAGGCAGCCGACAGCCTGGTCAGCCTGCTCGGGCTGACGCCCACGCCAGACGGTATTATCGTTACCGGATCGCCCGACGTAATGATTGGCGGCAAACCGGCAGCCCGCGCGGCGGGCCGAGCCGATCCTGCCCATTTCAGCCGACCTGCCACCGACGGCGAAGACAGTGCCCTGGGGCAGGCGCTAAAAATGGCGGCGGCCATCAGCGCGGTGGTGATGCATCCGCAGGCGCTGGTGGCGGCAGTGCGCGACGGGCTGAGTGACGCCGACGGCGCCGCGCTGCTGGAAAACATCCTGACCGACATGGTGCAGCCGCTGGTGACTGGCGCGGCCCCGCACACCACGCCCGCCGGGGAGGACCGCATCGAGTGCAGCAAACTGCATCTCATGCCCGGCCCGCTGTGGCTGGCGGAAGGATCGGACAAGGTGTTTATCAACGGCCAGCCCGCCGCCCGGCACGGCGACCGCAGCACCTGCGAGGCCACGATTAAGGTGCTGGAAAATCACCGCGTGCGCATCGGCGGCAATCCGGTAGTGGTGCGCGACATCCGCAGTGGAAAAAATGCGCTGGCGTGGTTCGTCGGCTCGCTATCCGGCGGCAAGGCGCTGCAGCGGGCAACCGAACTGGTGCAGCACCTCTATCGGCGGGTACGTACGGCCCGCATGCTGAAAAATATGCCCTGTCCGTTCGGGGCCGGGGGCACGGCGGCTGCGGCGGCAAAACGGGCGCAGTTGCCTGCCCGCGCCATGCAGACGGCGCACCCGGTAAATCTTGCCACCGGGGCCAAAATCCTCGCCGGAGAAGAGGAGCTGGATTTCACTCTTGATGACCGCATACCGCTGCGCTGGCAGCGTCTCTACCACAGCCACAACGAGGCGGAAGGCATGCTGGGACGCGGCTGGCTGCTGGCCTTTGAGACCCGACTGTGGGGAGAAAGGCGCGCAGACGGCACGCTGCATCTGCGCTGGCGTGACCCGGCCGGACGCGAATGCCAGCTAGGCGAGATTGCCCCCGGCGACGTGGTGCAGTACCCCACGGACGGCCTGACGCTGTTTTGCAGCATCAACGGCGTGCTGCTGCTGCAGGACGCAATGGGAGAAAGCCAGCGCTACGCCCCGGACCCGCAGCAGCCGGGGGAGTGGCAGGTGGTGGAGATTCATGACCGCCACGGCAACGTGCAGTACCTCGACCGTAACGACGCCGGACAGCTGGAATTTATCTCCGGCGACAACGAGGCAATGAAGGTGCACCTGCGTTATCACCCGGCGCACGGGCGGCTGGTCTCGGTGCATCAGGTGATGCAGGAAGACGGCTGCGAATACCCGCTGGTGACCTATGACTACAACAGCCAGGGGCAGCTGCTGCGCGTCACGGACGCAGACGGCATCGCCACGCGCACCTTCAGCTGGCACGGCAACGGGCTGCTTGCCGCACACGGCTACGCGGGTGGCCTGCGCGTCAGCTACGACTGGCAGCCGGGCGAGACCTGGCGCGTTTGCGGCTATCGCGTGTATGACGACACCGCGGCGGAAGAGGGTGAGGATACGCAGCCTCTCCCAACGTCAGAATCTCCTGCTCTTTCCGGCGTCCTCACCGGCCCCGGCGCGCAGCCCGAGAGCCGGGGGCTGCTGGAAAGCTGGTACATAACCGTGGACGAAAACGCCCGCTGCGCCACCGTCACGCAAGCAGGCGGTGCCACTACCCGCCACTACTGGGACACACAGCGGCGCATCGTGCGTTACCTGGACCCATGGCAGCACGAGTGGCGCTACGTCTGGGCGGCGCACGAAGAGCAGCTGCTCAGCACCTATACCCCGGATGGCGCACGTTGGCGCTACGGCTACGACACGCGCGGCAGGCTGGAAGACGTCACCAGTCCGCTGGGGCGCACCCGCGCTACGCGCTGGCATCCGCTGTGGGCGCTGCCGCTGTGCGAAGTGGATGAAAGCGGCGGGCAGTGGCGCTGCGAGCGCAACGCCACTGGCGATATTATCAGCATGACGGACGCGCTGGACGCCACCACCACGTTTACCCTCAACCGCTACGGTGAAGTCATAACGGAGACCGATGCGCTGGGCAATCGACGGGAATTCCGCTACGACCTGCGCGGCCGTCTCACCGGGCGTACCGACTGCTCGGGCCAGCGTGCCTGGTGGCGCTATGATTCACACGGCTGGCTGAGTGAGGCCAGCGACGAGGCGGGCAATATCTACGCCTGGCAGTGGAGCCCGGCCGGCAGGTTGCAGCGCACCGAACCCCCGTCCCATAACGAGACCCGCTACCGCTACGACAGCGCGGGACGCTACTGCGGAGAAGAGACCTGTTTGCTGGTCACCGCGTTAACGCGCAACGCGCGCGGGCAGGTCACGGCCAGTACCAGCCCCGCCGGGCGTATTACCCGTTGGCACTATGACAGCAGCGGGGAGCTCAGCGCGGTGATTAACCCGAACGGCGAACGTTGGCAGTTGGCGCGCGATGCGGCGGGCCGCCTGACCGGGCAGACCGACTACGCGGGCATCGGGCAGCGTCTGGGCTATGACGCCTGTGGGCGAGTAACGGACATCACCGATATACCCTCAGACATTGCTATCGCGGCAGGCGCGGAGCCGCCGCCGGACCCGTGGGCGTGGACGCGCGAGCCGGTGAACATCCGTCCCGTCCTGCCACCCGTTCCACCGCAGTACGCCGGATGGCAGGAAGATTTGCCCCCGACGATGACGCCAGTGACCCTGCGCTTTGGTTACGATGCCGAAGGCAGGCTCATTAGCCGCGACAGCGCCGACAGCCATACCCGCTACCGCTATGGCCCGCGCGAGGTCACAGTACAGCGCGTCAGCCAGGCGGGCTTCTCACATGATGGCGAACCGGAATGGGCGGAGACGCTACGTTTCAGTCATGACGCCGCCGGTCACCTGCTGGAAGAGTCCGGCCCGCACGGCGCGTGGCGGGCAGAGCGTGATGTTCTCGGCAGTCTGACGCGGCTGGATCACCCGGACGGCAACAGCGAACACTTTCTGCGCTACGGCGGCGGCCATCTGCTGACGCGTCAGCTGGAGTATCAGGGCTGCAAAGTCGAAACCGCCGGGTATCAGCGTGACCGTCTGCATCGCGAAGTCTCGCGCAGCATGGGCGAGCTGACCCTGTGTACGCGCTACGACGTTGATGGCCACATTACGCAACGCAAAAGTGCGCCGCTGACGCGCAGCAGTGACTGGCGTCCGGGTGGCATTCTCAGCGCGGAAATCCTTGAGACCCCCGGCGGCGCGGAACACCGCAGCTATCGCTACAGCGCCGACGGTGACTTGCTGTACAGCCGCGCGCTGGACGAGGAGCATTTCAACTACGACCCGGCGGGCAACCAGACGGAGCGCGCCGACCAGCGCGTGTGGCGCAATCTGCTGACCCGGCTGGGCAACGTGGCACAGCGCTTCGACGGTTTTGGCCGTGTGTGGCAGCGTACCCTGCCGGGCGGTGTGCGTCAGCGGCTGTTCTACAATGCCGAACACCAGCTGTGCCAGGTCCAGTTTAGCGGGGATAAGGTGTTCAGCCACGCCGAGTATGCCTACGATGCGCTGGGCCGCCGCAGTCGCAAGGTGCTGCATCGCCACACGCCGGCGGGACGCGCGCCCCTCCCGCCGGAGACGGTGACGTTCATCTGGCAGGGCACGCGGCTGGCAGAAGAGCGCAG
>NZ_ALXE01000061.1 GCF_000295955.2 Pantoea sp. A4 | reverse complement strand
AGAGTAAAGCTTCCGCCGCATGGATGCGGCGGCAGAGCCTCCAGGGATGGATTCACGGCGTCTTTACGGCACTCCCCGCCATCTGCGACTGAAACGCACGAACACCCACCGCACCATGCCAACCTGAAACGCACGAACACCACCATTCATGACACCCTCTCACCCAGGATGGTCCAACAATCAGTAAGTTGTCGTTCCGCTAGCGGCGCTGATGGTCGCAGTGCTGTCAGTCGTAGCGGCACTCGCATCCGTACTATCTGTGCTGGAGGTGGTCACTGCTGTACCTGTCGCCTGCGTGACGCTGGACGTTGAGCCGGTCGTTGCTGCTGTCGTCGCTGGTGTGGTTGTGGTTACCGAACCAGAAGTCGTAGCAGCAGGGGTTGTTGTAGTGGTTGCCGCCGTTGAAGCCGGCGTCGTCGTTGTGCTGGCTGCTGGAGCGGTAACGCTGGTTGAAGTACTCGCGGCTGTTGCTGTACCGGATGTTGTCGCAGTAGTACCGGCAGTACTCACGGTTCCGGTTGTCACCGTTGACGTTGTCTCAGGCGTAGTGGCAGCAGTAGATGGCGTTGCAGTTTGTCCGCCCTCAGTTGTTGCGGCTCCTGCGGTGTTGGTCGCACTCACAGGCTGAGCACTGGATCCGGTAGCCTGCAGCGTCGACACCTGCTCTAACTGAGGCACCGGTAACGGCTCACCTTTTGGCTCTGGGGGTTTTGGTGGTGTCAGCTTCGTCTGTTTCACCAGCTTAAAGCCCGGCGCACGCACAACGCGGTAATCAATCTCTGACAGCTGATTGCTATTCGTATTGATCTTCAATGAGGTAATCGTCACCCGGCCATAACCGAACAGCGTCTGCACATAGCCGCCGATCTCATGGGAACCTGGCTTGAGATTAAACGAGGTGGTTTGCCCGCCAGGTAATCGCCCTGCTTCTTTGCCATCAATAGTTACAATCACAGGTGAACCGTCGTCAGTCCGTGTCACCACATGGGTAATCGACACCTGAGAAGGCCCCTCAAATTGCGAAGCATCACCCGGCGAATGCTGAGCACAGGCGGTGAGGAAACTACTTGCTACCACGGCGGTAAGGGTAAAACGGGAAACCATACGCACTCAATCTCTCTATATTGCCAAAGGCGTAAGTTTAGCAAACTGTGATTTAGCGCAACATATGAGAGTTAACCGAAATTGCGTGAACAGGTGTAAGTGACAACGTCACCTACACCTGTCAAACATCACTGCTGAATACGTACTACGCTCTCTTTCTCACCCGCTTTGGTCGCGGTGATATCATTCTTCACGGTAACGTATAAAGCGTTGGCTTTGCTGTCCAGCGTCAGACTGTTTGGATGCGGCGGCAGTGGCAACGTCTGTAACCGGTTCAGCGTCTTCGCATCAAACACCGCCAGCGTTCCCTTGCCGTGCTCTTCACGCACACCATTGCGGTTAGTCACATAAATCCGCTGATTCTTCTGATCTAACAACAGACCAATTGGCACCTCATCCGTCTCTGCTGAGGCCAACGTTTTTCCACTGTCCGCATCGATTGCGTAAAGCTTATGGCCGGTGCTGCGGCGCGTATAGGCTTTATCAAGATAGTGATTACGATACTTATCACGATCGATACCCTGATCAACACCCAGAACCCGATTGCTGGCTGGGTCATACACCAGATTCAGCAGTTGGTCAGCGTCAATCTCTTTTACCGACGTCAACGCCAGCGTATCCGTATTCAGCGTCATTAACTGACCCTGCATATTGGAGACAAACACCCGACGGCCCTTCTCATCCAACGCAATCCCCACCGCATAGAAACCGAAACCGGGAATCACTTTCTCCAGCTTACCGGCTTTGGTATCCACCACGAACAGCACGCTCTCTACGCCATAACCCAGTCCCGGCAGGAACAGACGACCGGTTTTCGCATCGAATTTAATCTCGCGGATCTTATAAAGATAATCATCCGTCAGCTTAAAGCGCTTCAACTCTGCCAGCAGGAAATCCAACTTCTCACCCTGCAACCCTGCCGCACGATAAGCCTGCTCCAGGTTCACTTTATTCTGCAGTGCGATCTCCGCCAGATTGCGATTGGTGGCCGTATCCACCACCCCAACCGCACCATCAAAACCTTGCGTCAGGTATAAACGGTTATCGGCATCATCCAGCGCTACGCCAAACCCTTTCACCTTCTGCGGGATCTCTGCTTCAATCTTTAAGGTAGTGGGATCGAGACGTAACACGCGCGACTGCGTCTCCTGCTTCCAGTCTGGTGCGCTAACAAACACCGCCTGCTGCTTAGGGCTAAACGCCATCTCCACCAGCGTGGAACTCAACGCGGCGCGGCTAATATCCTGATTGCGAATCGGCGCTTCCGCGCCCTGGGCTCCGCTGGCGACCAGCATCGAGGCCCCCATCAGCAGCGACATCAACGTACGCGGTGAAGTAAATGGTGCAGACATAACCTTATCTCCTTATAAAAGCCTTACTGTGTGACAGCTGACGCCAGAGCCTGAAGCGCAACGGCGTGATTCTCTTCTGCGGCAAATGCGGCAAACACTCGCTGCACGGTGGCAGCAATTTTCTCCGCCTGATCCGTGGTGTAGTGATCTGTGCGGTACGTCATCTGCACGCGCAGGTTGTCTATGCCATCAATCTGCTCTTCCAACACTTCAAATTGCAGCCCCAGCAACGCCCCCGGTTTATCCGGCTCCACCTGACGGTAGGCCAACGAGCCTCCGTCCTGCAGTGGGAACTCACCGTTCAGGAGAATGCGGGTGTGAATCTGAATAAACACCTCAAACATATGGTTTTTACGATCTGAATCCGCACCAAACAGCGCTTCTTCTACCAGATCGATAGGAACATCGCTGTACGGCAGTGAATCATTGATAGTGTCTCTGACCTGATTCACTAATCCATCAACGGTCAACGCCTCACCGAAGCGAATACGGTGCGCCACCACGGTAGTGAAATAGCCGATGGTGTCGAAATAGCTGGCGTCATTGCGCCCGGAAGTCGAGGTGCCGACCAGCATATCGGCCGGTGCGCCCAACAGATGCAAAGCGCTGGTAATGCCTGAATAAATAGCGTTAAAACGCGAGGCGTGATTACGTCTGGCTAAGGCATACAAACCATTGGCAACCTGCTCTGGCACAGTAAACTCGACCCAGCCCGGCGTAACATCCGCATCGGACGGCTGTGACATTGAATTCACCTGATCAGAGCCAAAAATAGGCTGGCCAACAGGCGCGCCACGCAGGTGTTGCAGCCAGTAATCAAGGTGCGCTTGTTGCAACCCCGAACTGTGCTGCTGCTGCGCGAAACGCTGGAACGGCGGAGGCTGATGCGTCCACGCCGGTTGCTGCCCCGCTGCACGATAGCCATAGGCCTGGCCCAGTTCTTCCATCAGGAGATTCAGCGACCACTCATCCAGCACCACATGGTGGAACAACAGCGAAAGGATCTGCTGACCGTTCTGGTGGTCACGCAGGAAAGTGGCACGTAACGGCAGTTCACGCGTCAAATCAAACTGGTAATCACTCACCTGCGCCAGCACCGCCTCCCATTCACCCGCAGGTGCCCGATCGGAGTAGCCAAACCACTGATAGTCTGACAGCGCGGCCTCGGCGACCACCTGCTGACGTACGCCATCAGGCCCAGGAATAAACAGCGAACGTAAGACGCTATGGCGCACCATCACATCAATAAAGGCCTGACGTAGCGCGTCTTCATCGACCGCATCGAGGAAACGGATGGCAAACGGTAAGTTGAAAATATCGTCGTGATCAAAGGCTTCATAGACTTTCCACAATGAAGCCTGGGCCAGAGAAAGCGGTGCATCGACCTGGTGTATCTCGGCTGTCGCCGCATTCCGGCTTTGATCTGCATTCAATGGCTTAGCGCAGGCAGAGAGCGCGTCGGCGCTGGGGTGATTAAACAGATCGTTGATATTCACCGCCAGTTGATGCTCGCTCAACAGACGGCCAATCACACGCGTGGCGACTAAAGAGTGGCCACCGTGATCGAAAAAGTCATCGCCGGCACACATTTCCGGCGCGTTTAACGCACTGCGGAATTCAGCCAGAATCAGGGCGCTGATCGCCGCATCGATATCTCCCGCCGCACTCGCAGTCGGCGACGAGATTGCGACAGGGGCGGCCTGCACTTCCCATTCACTCGCCAGCAAAACATCCGCCGGGTGGGATTGTTGCCATTCGCTCTCAACCGCCTGAATCAAGGTCGCCGCGTCGAGTTGGGCGATTTCATGCAGCACCACGCCTAATAGCAGGCTGTTATCAGGCTGGCTGAGCAGTAACAGCCGTAACGGAATCTGTTTATCTAATGCTAACGGCTGTGTTTGCGCCGTTTGCAGCCATTCTGCTGCCGCACTCTCATCATCAACCGCCGTGAGGGAAATCGCCCGGGTCACGGCATTCAACGCAAATTTAACGATCCCCTGCTCATCATCAAAGGCGTAGCCCACATTAATGGCAGGCGTGTTATGCAGCATATTCTCCAGGGCAACAATCACTTCGCCCACGCTGCGCTGTTCTGTCAGATGCCAGGCACGCAGTGTTTGCAGCGCAGCGGCTTCACCTTGCTGATGGCGAAACCACAGATCCTCTTCCTGCTCACTCAACGGCGAAAACGCAGGTGCCTCTGCGGCGAAAGCCTGGTCCAGTTTTGCCAATTCACTATCACTGAGCAGTGTATGGAATGCGTCACTCACAGCATTACCTCCTTCTTATCCGCCTTGCGGCAAAAAAACGGGGGCCTCAGCCCCCGGTGAACGGTTAAATCAGAAATCCAGTTCCAGTGCTACGCCATACAAGGCCGCGCGCTGTTGAATCGCAGTATTGATATTGTTGCTGCTGATCATCACGTAACGATCTGAATCGAAAAGGTTCTTGGCAAACAACGTGGCGCGTCCACGGGTAAAGGTGTAAGCCAGCTGGGCGTTAGCCGTCCAGTAAGAGCCCACTTTGCCGCGTGCATCGTTGTCGTAAGCTGAGAAATACCCATCAGAGAAGGAGACATCGGCACTGATTTCCCAACTCTGCAGGAACTGATATTTCGCTCCGCCATTGGCAGTAAAGTGCGGTGCACGTGCCAGCTGATGCCCTTCTACACCGCTGCCACCAAACTCTTTGATTTTGGTATCCAGCAGGCCAATTTTACCAAACAGGTTCCAGTCGAGGCTTGGCGTCCAGTTGGCACCAAACTCCGCACCATAGGTCACCACTTTATCGGCATTACGAATCACCGATGAGGAGGATGACAGGTAGTACGGCAACTGCATGTCTTTGTAATCGTTGTAGAACAGGTTGCTGGTCAGCAGCACATCACCAATCTGATGGCGGCTATACAGTTCATAGTTCCACACATACTCAGCACCGTAGCTGTAGTTGGTGTAAGGGGCTGCGAGGGTGATCCCGGCACCACCGGCGTTGTAACCGCGCGCAATACGTGCACCGTAGGTCTGCACATCGGTCGGTTTCCATGCCAGGTCGACCTTCGGCAGGAACACGTTGTACGTCTCATCAAAATCAAGACGTACGCTGCCGCTGCCGCCGTTACGGGTACGGTGTTCACGCTCCAGTCGGGTGGAGCCGGTCAGGTCGACGGTTGGCGTCAGTGAATAGGTTAACTCACCGTAAGCCGAGGCCGTTTTGGTCTTATCTTCGAAGGTTGAACCGCCGAACAGATAGACATATTCGTCCTGGCTGGCATCGAAGTAGCGTAAACCAGCAAGCCCGCGCACCACGGTATCCCTGTCACCAAAGTGGACTGATGGCTCTACCTGAAGTTCATGTCCTTTGATGTGGGCATAAGGCAAGTTGTAACCGGTGTAGCGATTCACGTTGAAGCCGGTATAACCGATGTTGTTCTCGACTTTTAACGTCTGGGTTGGCTCCCAGGCCACGTTCCAGACACCGCTATTGGTATTGCTTTTGAATACCGGACGACGGTAGTCATAGCGGGCGCTGGAAGGATCGACCAACGGGTCATTTGATTCGTTCTGCGGTGAACCGTTATCGGCGTGGTTAAAGGTAAACAGCGAGGTGAAATCACGCCAGTTTTCCGGGTTATACAGCAGTTTGGCTCGTGCGGTGGTGGTCTGCACTTCACGCGGATCGCCTACCGGCTGATAGGAAGGCATATCCACATCGCTGCGGCGTTTCTGACGCTCAGCGCTCACACGCAACGCTAATTGCTCGTCCACAATCGGTACGTTGAACATCGCCGCCAGTTGTGAAGAGTTATAGTTGCCAAAACCGCCTTTAAAGGCACTTTCGGTATCGAACGTTGGATTTTTGCTGGTCATGACAATCGCACCAGCAATGGCGTTGCGTCCCTGAATGAAACTTTGTGGGCCAAGGAACACTTCCACCCGATCCATATCCCACAGCGACGGCGAACTGTAAGCCTGCTCATTGTAGGTCAGCGAGCGGCCATCCACGGACAGGCCAAGACGTGGGCGGGTACCGCTAAGAAACGCGCCTGCGCCGGTGCTCGGGCCCGATCCGTCAATACCACGGACGGTAGGCAGATCGTTACCGGTGCCGGTATCAACTACGTTAGCAGTCATGCGCAGCAGGTCAGAAACCTTGGTGGCATTCGCCATCGATTCAATACGTTTTTGGTCGAAGACCTCCACGCTGGAACCGGTGTCGAAAATAGTACGGTCACTCTTCTCGCCCGTTACGATTAGCGTTTGATCTTGTTGTTCTTTTTTCTTGCTGTCAGGGGTCTGAGCAGCGGGTTGTGTTGTTTCGGTGGTGTTGGTTTCAGCCGCAATAACGCTGCCAGGCAGCAACGTGCAAAGTCCAAAAACCAGAGTGGAAAACGCGCTAGCTGTGTGTCGTTTTGTCACTGCAAAATGTCGAACCTGAGCCGCAGAGAGCTTGCCCATTTATCTTATCTCCTTCATCCCAGAGGGTAAAAAACGCGCATGTTTTTTCAATAGATAAATCTTGCCGGGGCTCACATTTCACAACTGAACAGGGCGGGCTTCCCGGCCTCGCTTCCCCCTGCTCTAAACCTGACAGAACACCGCTTTTCTTGTCCCAAAAAGGCAGTTTTTTGCCTGTCACGGTAAAAAATTGTTAGCAACGATAATGTTTACATTTTCTGAATGCAAATCATTATCACGATCTTGTAAAAAAATAATCGCACAATGTAATCACACGAAATGAGAAAGTTTTTCACCTTCGTGAAAATACATATAAAAATCATTTAATTAAGATGTGAAAGTGTGTGTTAAAAGTGAATTAAATATTTCCAGATGTTTTTGTTTTACAAATCCCACACATTTAACGGGATAATGATAATCGTTTTCATTTGAAATTTTATGACATATATTCTTGCAGTTTATGATTCAGGATGAAGAGAGAAATAACGATGAAAGCGTTAACAACGATGCAAGCCGCCTATTGGGTTGGACGTCAAACCGATGGCCCGCTGAGTGGCGTTGCCGCGCACCTTTACGCTGAATTCGACCGCGAAGGGATGCAGGTTGCCCCGCTGGAGAAGGCGGTCCGCGCCCTGTTTCAACAGCACTCGGCGCTGCGTTTACAGGTAAGCCCTGCGGGTGAGCAGAGTATTGCTCCACTTAACGAACACCACTGTCTACAACTGGATGACTGGCGAGCAGAAAGCGCCAGCGCGATTGCGCAAGGTCTTGAAAGTAAGCGCTATGCTAAAAGCCAGCAAAAACTGGCGCTGGACCAGGGCGTAGCCTGTGAAATCAGCCTGACGTTACTGCCAGATGATCGCAGCCGTTTACATATCGATGTCGACATGATCGCTTGCGATGGCGTGAGTTTCCGTATTTTAGTTGAAGCATTGGCGGACTATTATCATCAACTGCCGCCAACGCCGCAGGATTTACAGGCGTCACAATGGCTACAGTATCTGGCGCTCAATACCCCTGATGCTGAACGTCGCAGCCGGGCGCGTCTCTGGTGGCAGTCGCAACTGGCCACCATGCCACCGGCACCGCGTCCGCTGGCAGCCCCTGGCCCCTGTCGCAGTAACCGGCTGGCACTACAACTTTCCGCCCTCCATTCCGCCCAGCTTAGTCGGTTGGCGCGCCAGCATCATCTGACCCTTTCGGCCCTGTTTTTGGCGCTTTTCGCCCTTAGCGTGAGTCATGGCTGGAAGATGACGCGTTTTCGCCTCAATGTGCCGATGTTCTTCCGTGAACCGCTGATGCCTGCGGTGGATAACATCATTGGCGATTTTTCAGAAGTGCTGCTGCTGGCGGTTGAAATTCGTGCCGGAGAATCGCTGGTGGCTTTCACCCAGCGCCTGATGGCACAACTGGCCGAGCTGATTAGTCATGCGGATTACCCTGGCGTCAGTGTAGCGCGCGATCTTTCGCGGCTACACGGCAACGTGCAGTCGACGCCAATCGTGTTTACCGCTGGCTTTGGTATTCAGGGCCGCACGCTGTTCTCTCCGCAGGTCAAACAGACGTTGGGTGAGCTGAGCTGGGTGATTTCACAGGGGCCGGAAGTGATGCTGGATGCGCAAGTGGCGCACCATGATGATGGCATCTTGATCAACTGGGATGTGCGGGAAGATGCCTTCCCGGCGGGCACACTGCCGCGTTTACTGGCGTGCTGGCAGCAACTGCTGCATCTCACCGCCTGGCATCAGCCGGGTATGACACTGCCGGTAGGGCAATTACTGGCACGCGCGACCCCTCAGGCATGGCAACAGCAGCAGCCGCTGCGCGATTTGCTGTTGCGCCTGTTGAGCCGCATGAATATTCATACCGATGCAGAAGCAGATTTGCGCCAATTCAATCTCAGCCCAGAGGCGTTAATGCCACTGCGGCAAGTGCTGGAAAAATACCTGCGAGTCAGCCTCAGCGAACAGGAATTGCGTGACACCGTCACTATCTCAGCGCTGGCAGCGGAGATACATGCACGTCAGCCTGCCAGCCCGCAGGCTGCGGAGAAATTGCTGGCCGCGCTTGCGGCATAACACCGTTTTTCAGAACCACCACAGGAATCAACATGGAAAGTGTTTTAACGCCTTTGCAACAGGCTTATCTGCTGGGCCGTAGCGATCGCTGGTCACTGGGCGGCATTGCAATGCATGATTTCCGCGAGTATCGCGGTCAACAGTTAGATGTGGATCGCCTGCAACAGCGGCTGCTTGAGTTGATACAGCATCATGATGCCCTGCGTACCTGTATTGATCCGCTGCGCCTGACACAGCGGGTGTTGCCCGAAGCCCGGCTTAATTTTGAGTTATTCGATTACACCACATTACCTGTCGAAGCGGCCGAGCAACGGCTGGCTGCCCTGCGTGAACGTTATGCGCATATGTGCCACGATCCGCAGCAGCCGCTGTGGGGCATTGCGGCGGTGAAGCTCCCCGCCAGTTGCCCACATCCAAACGTGGTATTCACCAGCTTCGACGCACTGATCCTCGATGGCCCCGGCATCGGTGAAATTACGGCCCGTCTGTTTGACGACCAACCGCTGAAACCGGTGCGGGCAGCCGCCGCCCCCGTGGCCTTTAGCGAGCAGCAGCGCCAGGCCGATGCCGCCTGGTGGCAGCCACGTTTACAGGCCATGACCACGCCCGCCGCGCTTCCGTGGCAGGTGCCGCTGGCCCAGGTAAAAGTGGCACAGTTTCGTAGTCAGCAGGTGTGCATTCCGCGTGAGCAGTTGCGCAAAGTAGGCCGCCTCGGTTCCGCCGAAGGGTTGATGCGTAACAGCGTGTTATCCGCGCTGATTCTCGACACGCTGGCGTTCTGGAGTAGCGACAGCGAAATCTGCGTGGGTGTGCCGGTGGCGTTTCCTGCCGCGGATAATGCCCTGAGTAATCAGTCCAGCTTTATTGCCGTGCGCTACCAGCGCACTGACAGCACCTCACTGGCAGCGCGGGCGCAGGCATTTCAGGACGATGTTCTGCGTTCGCTGGATCATCTGGCCTTTTCGGGTGTGGACTTGTCACAGGCGTTGAGCCAGCAAGCCCAGGGTGGCCCGGCGCTACCGGTGATCATTACTAACTGCCTGAGTTGGGAGACGCTGTCCGCCGAAGGCGACATGCATTATCACCACGGGCTGACGCAGACACCTCAGGTCGCGATTGATATTCGTCTGATGCTGGATGAGCAGAAGAATTTGCTGATCCGCGTGGATTATGTTGAGCAGGTGCTCTCCGCCAGCCTGATTACCCAGTTTATGACGGCGCTGGAGCAGCGCTTCCAGGCCAGCAGCCAGCAGGAAACGCTGGAGTTGCCTGCGGCGCAGTTCATCGACTATCGCCACTATCAACGCAATACCCCGGAGAGCAGCGCGGTGCTGGCTCCCTGGCTGGAGCAACTGAGCCAGCGACTTTTCAACGCAACAGCGTCGGCAACCGCATTGATTTGCGACGACCAGCGTTGGAGCTATCACCAGTTAGGTGAACAAGTAAAGCAGTTGATGGCCGCCCTGCAACAGCGAGATGTTCAGGCGGGGGAAGTAGTTGCCATTTGTCTGCCGCGCGGGCCACAGCATATCAGCCTGGCCTTGGCCTGCGTGCTACAAGGTATTGTCTGGGTGCCCATCGATATCAATTCACCGGAAGATCGTCGTGCCTATTTGCTGGAGAACTGCCAGCCTGCGCTGGTGATTCATCACGGCCAACTGAATAGCGGCGTGACGTTTGAAGCACTTCTGCACTCCGCGGCACCTCCTGCACGCCTGCACGAGAGCCGCTGGTTGCAGACACGCAGCCTGAGCGAGGATGCCAGTTACTATCTTTATACTTCCGGCACGACCGGCAAGCCCAAATGCGTGGTGCTGAATAACCGGGCCACCGGCAACGTGATCGCACAGACCGTGCAGCGTTGGCAGGTCAGCGCCCAGGATGTTTTGATTTCCGTGACGCCCCCTCATCACGATATGTCGATGTTTGATCTGTTCGGCGCACTGTGCAGTGGAGCCACGCTGGTGCTCCCTGCTGCGCATCAGGAAAAGGATGCGATTAGCTGGAATCAACTGGTTGAGCGTTACGGTGTCACGATTTGGTGTTCAGTGCCCGCGATGCTGGAGATGCTGCTGAGTTGCAAAACCGCGACCAGCCTGGCTTCGCTACGTCTGGTGGCGCAAGGTGGGGACTACATTAAACCCGCCACCGTGGCACAGCTGCGCACGCTGCGGCCAGATATTCAGCTCTATTCACTCGGTGGGCCGACGGAGACCACGATCTGGAGCATCTGGCATCCCATCGGTGAACAAGAACGTGGCACCGTGCCTTATGGCGAGCCGCTGCATGGTAATCAGTACTTTATTTGTCATGCCGATGGCAGTCACTGCCCGGCAGGCGTGGTCGGTCGAATTCACACCAGCGGGGTGAATCTGGCGCTGGGTTATCTCACCGACGGCGAGATACATCAGCAGGATTTTGTCGAGGTGAAGCAGCCCGATGGCACACCGGTGCGCACGTTCAGAACCGGCGATCAGGGTTATTACCGTGCCGATGGCAATATTATGTTCGCCAGTCGAATTAACGGTTATGTGAAGATTCGCGGCGTCCGCGTTTCCCTGCCGGAAATCGAAGAAGCCCTGGCGGCGAACAGTGCGATTCGTGACATCGTAGTGGTGGATTATGTGGATGCCAGCAGCGGAGATACCTGTCTGGGGGCATTTTACCTGAGCGAGACGCAGCAGCCGATGAGCCAGGGCGAGCTGCGCCGTTGGGCCAGCCACTGTCTGCCTTCAACCCATACGCCAACCCGGTTTATTCACGCCACGGCATTACCGTTGTCCGCCAACGGTAAGACCGATCGCCATCAGATTCGCGCCCAGTTCAGTCAGCCGGATGCCGCTGCCAGCCCCGATCTGGGCCAGCAGATTATCGCCTGTTACGCGAGTGTGATCGGTAAGTCAGTAGAGGCGAGCTGGAGTGATGAGACACCGTTTTTAGCGCTCGGATTGACCTTGCCCCACCTGCGGGCGGTGGCGCAGAAGTTAAGCCTGGCCACGGAGCGCACGCTGACCGTGGGGCAGTTGCTGCCGTGCAAAAATGTGGCTGACGTGAAGCAGTTGCTGCGTAGCTGAGCCGCGATTAAGCGTTATACGACGATGTGATAATTCAAGGAGAGTGATATGTCGCACACCGTTCTTAGCACCGAATGGCTACCGCTGACCTCTGCACAGCTCGATTTCTGGGAAGAGTACCGTCTCCATCCGCAGCAGACTTTTGCCACTGTGGCCCACTGTACCCGTTTTAGCGGTGCGGTGGATGTGGCACTGCTGGCGCGGGCCATTAGCCTGACGTTGCAGGAAGTCGCCGCATTTAGCCTGCGTTTTAATTCCGCTGCCGTGCCGGATCAGGCGCAGCAGCGGCTGGATTCACGCGCGAGTCCCCACCTTCAGTTGATCGATTTACAGCAGCAGCCGCACGGTGAGCGGCTGGCCATGCAACAGATGCGGGAGGATACGCAACGGGTGGCCGATCTCACTGGGTCGGACATTACACATAGTGGGTTGTTTGTTATCAGCCCTGAGCGTTGTTTATGGTATTTGCGTACGCATCACATCATGGTGGATGGCTATGCGATGGCGCTGATTGAACACCGTGTCGCAACCCATTACAACGCGATGCGTAATAATACCGCCGCCGGTGCGGAGCTGGGCTGTTTCCGCACTTTCCACGCCGAGGAGCAGGCCTACCCAACGTCCGATCGTGCTGCAAAAGATCGCCTTTTCTGGCAGCAGGCACTGCCGGATATCGCTTCACTGCCGCAGGTGAATAAAGGCGATGCGGCTTATGGCCAGCGTGCGTTGAGCAGTAGCCAGCCCATCGCGGCGGCGCTGAGTGAGCCGTTGGTGCAGTTGGCCGCGGATTATGATCTGAGTTGGCCGGATGTGTTGATCGCCCTTTCCGCTGCCTGGCTGTTTGAGGTCGTGCCGCCCGTGAAGATGCAGCAGGATCAGCGGGTGATGTGGATGCCGGTGATGAATCGCCGGGGTTTTGCCGCCGCGTCCGTTGCCGCGCTCGCGGTGAATACGGTGCCGATGCAGGTGGTTTTAACCCCCGAGACCCAACTGGCGGATTATCTGCCTGCCATGGTGCAGCAGTTGAAGCGCCTGCGCCGTCACGCAGGTTATCGCCTGCGTCAGCTGGGCCAGGATCGTGGTGTTGCGCAGGATCGGCGTTTTTTTGTGTCGCCGTTTATTAACGTGCAGCCGTTTGATGCTCCGCACTATCCTGGCATAGATACACAGCGCCAGGTGCTGGCGGGCGGCGCAGGTGATGGTATTAATCTGATTTGGCGCGCCGATGCTGATGGCAGCAATCTCACCCTGGATCTGGATATTTTCCGTGCCCATTGCCCGCAGGCAGCCGAAGCGCAGCACTTTGCGCCATCATTGTTGGCTTTCCTGCAACGCGCTGTTCAACCCAGTGCGCAACGGGTGCCGCTGGTGACGCTCAGAGAGCGTGATAACCGGGTTATTTTTTCACATGTGACGGCTTAGTGGAGTGTGGTGAGCACCACCTATGGCATGGTGCGGTTGGTGTTCGTATGTTTCATGTTGGTGCGGTGCGGGTGATGTTCGTTTGTTTCAGGTTGGCGCGGTGCGGTTGGTGTTCGCGCGTTCCAGTCGCAGATGGC
>NZ_ALXE01000060.1 GCF_000295955.2 Pantoea sp. A4 | reverse complement strand
GGCGGGGTGAATCACTTCACTCCCTGCTGAGTCGTTTGCGTTTCCGCTTTGACGTCTCAGTGGTTGCGCATTATAGGCAGTTCTTCCGGACTGACAAGTGCTAATTTCAAGAAATTGCTCAACCGCTCACATTTCCACCCAAACGCTCAACAAAAGTGCTAAAAGCGCCGTTTAAGCATAAAAAAACGGGCCCGAAGGCCCGTTTTATCACGTTAAACTTACTGTGTAGCGACAATTTCGCCGTCTTCCACATCCATATTAATCACTTTTCCTGGCAGCAACGCCCCCGAGAGGATTTTCTGAGCCAACGGATTTTCAATCTGCTGCTGAATGGCTCGTTTCAAAGGTCGGGCACCGTACACCGGATCATAGCCATTTTCTCCCAGCAGTTTTAAAGCCGCTTCAGAGATGTGTAGCTGATAACCGCGCTCTTCCAACCGCTGATACAGACGCTGCAGCTGAATCAAGGCAATAGAAGCAATATGTTTCTCTCCTAATGGGTGGAACACAACGACTTCATCAATACGGTTAATGAACTCAGGGCGGAACTGCTGCCCAACCACATTCATCACTAACTCTTTCATCTGCGGATAGTTGAGTTCACCAAAGCGCTCCTGAATCAAATCAGAGCCCAGGTTCGAGGTCATGATGACGACCGTATTACGGAAATCAACGGTACGCCCCTGGCCATCCGTCAGACGGCCATCGTCCAGAACCTGCAACAGAATGTTGAAGACATCAGGATGTGCTTTCTCAACCTCATCCAACAGAATCACTGAGTAAGGGCGGCGGCGTACAGCTTCCGTCAGATATCCCCCTTCTTCATAACCTACATATCCAGGAGGAGCACCGACCAGGCGCGAAACCGAGTGTTTTTCCATAAACTCGGACATATCAATACGCACCATCGCGTCATCACTGTCGAACAGGAAATTCGCCAGAGATTTACACAGTTCGGTTTTCCCTACACCTGTTGGCCCGAGGAACAAGAATGAGCCAATTGGGCGATTAGGATCCGACAATCCGGCACGACTACGACGAATAGCATTCGAAACCGCTTCAACTGCTTCATCCTGCCCGATAACTCGCGCATGTAAATCCTGCTCCATGCGCAGCAGCTTATCGCGCTCCCCTTCCATCATGCGGGCAACTGGAATACCGGTCCAACGCGCCAGCACATCAGCAATTTCGACATCCGTTACGCGATTGCGTAGCAGCTTCATGATTTTGCCTTCAGACTGGGTCGCCGAAGCTAACTGTTTCTCTAGCTCAGGAATTTTACCGTATTGCAGCTCTGACATTTGTGCCAGATCCCCAATACGCCGAGCTTGCTCCAGAGATAAACGGGCCTGCTCGAGTTCAGCTTTAATATTCTGAGTGCCGGTGAGTGAAGCTTTTTCCGCCCTCCACTCTTCATCCAGCTCCGCATACTCCCGTTCTTTCTGATCCAACTCACTTTCCAGCATTTCAAGGCGCTTAACGCTTGCCTCGTCAGACTCTTTCTTTAATGCCTGCTGTTCTAGCTTAAGTTGGATGATACGACGGTCGAGCCTGTCCAACGGTTCCGGCTTCGAGTCAATCTGCATACGAATGCTGGATGCCGCTTCATCAATCAGGTCAATAGCTTTATCCGGCAATTGGCGATCGGCAATATAGCGGTGTGAAAGTGTTGCCGCAGCGACAATGGCAGGATCGGTTATTTGTACATGGTGATGCAGCTCATAGCGCTCTTTCAGGCCACGCAAAATGGCGATCGTGTCTTCTACTGATGGCTCAGCCACATACACTTTCTGGAAGCGGCGCTCTAAGGCCGCATCCTTTTCTATATATTGGCGATATTCATCAAGCGTAGTCGCCCCGACGCAGTGCAATTCACCACGCGCCAGAGCAGGCTTGAGCATATTGCCAGCATCCATCGCACCATCGGCTTTACCCGCACCCACCATGGTATGCAGTTCATCAATAAACAGGATGACATTCCCTTCCTGCTTCGCCAGATCGTTGAGCACGCCTTTCAGGCGCTCCTCAAATTCACCACGGTATTTTGCACCCGCCACCAGCGCTCCCATATCCAGCGCCAGCACGCGTCGACCTTTCAGGCCTTCAGGCACTTCACCATTAATGATGCGCTGCGCCAGCCCTTCCGCAATGGCGGTTTTACCTACGCCAGGCTCGCCAATCAATACCGGATTATTTTTGGTACGACGTTGCAGAACCTGGATGGTTCGACGAATTTCTTCATCACGGCCGATAACCGGGTCTAATTTCCCCAGTTCCGCTCGCTCAGTAAGATCGATAGTGTATTTTTTCAAAGCCTGGCGCTGATCTTCAGCCCCTTGATCGTTCACGTTCTCCCCTCCACGCAGTTGCTCAATGGCCTTCGTGATTTTCTCTGCGGTTGCACCAGCGGATTTGAGTAAATCAGCCAATGAGCCACGTGAATCAAGGGCCGCAAGAATAAATAGTTCAGATGATATGAAGTTGTCGCCACGCTTTTGCGCAAGCTTGTCACACAGATTAAGTACGCGTATCAGGTCCGAAGAAGGCTGCACATCACCTTCCGTTCCTTCGACCTGAGGTAAACGACTGATAGCCTGCTCAACGGCAGTGCGAAGTGAAGCCACATTCGCGCCCGCAGAGGCTAATAAAGGACGCACTGATCCCCCTTCCTGACTGAGCAACGCGCTCATCAGATGTAGAGGTTCAATAAATTGGTTGTCATGTCCCAGTGCGAGTGACTGGGCATCGGCAAGGGCCAACTGGAATTTGTTAGTAAGACGATCCAGACGCATATTTCCTCCCATTACAGGTCAAATGCTACTGGAGATTAAATGAGGTCATCCCTCAAATTTTCAAGGTTAATGACCTGAAAATTGGATAAAAAACAGGCTAACCTGGACCGTCTTGTGGCGTAAGGTTATCGCAGCCAAATTAAAGTTGCCATACGCCCGGTTGTTCCTTCACGGCGGAAGGAGAAAAAATCGTTACTTTCACTGTAGGTACAGCGTGTTTCACCACTAATAGCGCTGACACCAGCAGCCATTAAGCGCTGGCGGGCTAATAACCAGATATCCGCAAAATATTTTGCGCCCGCAGGACGAAATGCTTCTTCTGACCGTGAATCCTGCTCTGCAAATGCATGGCGCACTTCAGCCCCCACTTCAAACGCCTGAGGACCAATAGCAGGACCCAGCCAGGCGTAAATCTCTTCTGGTGGAGCCTGAAATGCAGCCAACGTATTTTCCAGCACGCCGGCACAAAGACCGCGCCAGCCAGCATGAGCAGCAGCGACTTCTTTACCATCGGCTGAACAGAACAGCACGGGCAGGCAATCTGCTGTCATTACCGCGCACACGGTCCCTTTGGTGCGGGTGTACGCAGCATCTGCTCGCGGAATTGCCTGATCCTGTTCGGGCAGACGACAAACGTCTGTTCCATGAACCTGATCGAGCCATTGCGGCATTTGAGGCAATTTTGCCCAATCGACCAAACGATGGCGGTTAGCAGCAACACTCTCTGGCGCATCGCCAACATGGGCTCCCAGGTTAAATGAATCCCATGGAGAAGTGCTTACCCCGCCCTGTCGGGTGGTTGAACAAGCCAGCACCCCTTCAGGTGCAGGCCATTTAGGCAAAATCAGTGATGTCATAGCCAGTCCATTTGATCGCGGAAGATTTCAGTATCGGCTTTAAGCGCCGCAATGAGATCTACCATATCTTGTGGCAATGGCGCATGCCACTCCATTTCGATACCCGTGATCGGATGGTACAAACGCAGCATGGTCGCATGCAGAGCCTGGCGATCAAACTTACGCAATGCCGCAATGAACTCCTCAGAAGCGCCTTTTGGTGGACGCGGACGGCCGCCGTACAGTTGATCCCCAACCAGAGGGTGCGTAATGTGCGACATGTGGACACGAATCTGGTGCGTACGCCCGGTTTCGAGGCGCAGACGCAGGCGCGTATGTGCCCGGAAGTGCTCCATAATGCGATAGTGGGTCGTCGCAGGTTTGCCCATCGGATGCACGGCCATGTGTGTGCGCTTGGTCGAGTGACGAGAAATCGGTTCGTTTACCGTTCCGCCTGCTGTCATCGTTCCAATTGCAACCGCTTCATATTCGCGAGTAATTTCACGCAATTGCAGTGACTCTACTAAGTGAGTCTGTGCAGGAACGGTCTTCGCTACTACCATCAGGCCGGTGGTGTCTTTGTCCAGTCGATGGACAATACCCGCACGTGGCACATCGGCAATTTCCGGGTAATGATAGAGCAGCGCATTCAGCACCGTGCCATCAGGATTACCCGCACCAGGGTGAACAACCAGGTCACGTGGTTTGTTGATGACAAGGATATGCTCATCTTCATAGACGATGTTCAGCGCAATGTTTTGGGCTTCCCAGCGCTGCTCTTCCTCGATTTCTGCGCGAATTTCTACGCGCTCGCCACCCAGAACTTTCTCTTTCGGCTTGTCGATGATGACGTCATTTACATAAACCTGACGGGCAAGGATCCATTCTTTTATGCGAGAACGTGAATAATCAGGGAACAATTCTGCCAAAGTTAGATCTAACCGTTGTCCGAGCTGTGACTCGGTAACCGTTGCGGTAAGTTGAACTTGTTGTGCCATATACAGCTTCTTCGTTAACGTTGGGTTTTCACGGCGATGCCGTTTAATATAATGTGCTATCGTACCTGTCATAACCGGGAGCTATACGGACCGCTTCCGCCATAACACGTTGAGGATAATCATTTCGTCATGACGCGCATGAAACATCTGGTGGCTGCTGCCACACTGAGCCTGGTACTTGCCGGTTGCTCCAGCTCGGACGCAGTGCCGGACAGCCCGCCTTCTGTCATCTACGCGACAGCCCAGGAAAAACTGCAGGACGGTAACTTTAAAGCGGCAATTAAGCAACTTGAAGCATTGGATAACCGCTACCCGTTCGGCCCTTACTCCCAGCAGGTACAGCTGGATTTGATCTACGCCTACTATAAAAACGCCGATCTGCCCCTCGCGCAGGCTGCTATTTCACGTTTCATGCGTCTTAATCCGACCCATCCGAACATCGACTATGTCATTTACATGAAAGGTCTGACGGACATGGCGCTGGATGATTCAGCACTGCAGGGCTTCTTTGGTATTGACCGTTCCGATCGTGATCCTACGCATGCTCGTGATGCCTTCAAGGATTTCTCGCAGTTACTGCAAGGCTATCCTGGCAGCCAGTATGCTGCTGATGCGCAAAAACGTTTGGTATACCTGAAGGATCGTTTGTCGAAATATGAACTGTCCGTGGCGCAATTCTATACCAAGCGTGGTGCCTATGTCGCGGTAGTTAATCGCGTTGAGGGTATGCTGCGTGATTATCCTGATACCAAAGCAACGCGTGATGCGCTGCCGTTGATGGAAAATGCCTATCGTAAGCTGCAGTTGAACGCAGAAGCGGATAAAGTGGCGAAAATCATTGCCAACAATAACGCAGAGTAATTTTTTCTGTGCCAAGTAAAAAAGCAGCCTGTATGGCTGCTTTTTTTTGTTCCGATATCCAGCGTTTTCAATTTTTTTCCTTGGGTTATCCAGTCAACAATGCGCTTCAAATTTGATGACATCAAGCCTTTTTCTCGCCTTTCTGGTGTCTTCGCACAAACTTCGAGCATTCCCTTTACGTTGACAAAAAGTGACGCTTTTATGTGATCCAAGTCACACTTTCTCCTGATTTTCGCGGTATGCTGGCCCTACCAAGACGGAAATGACAGAGAGGTTTCAACGATGATTCTGAACATTACCAGTAAACAAATGGAGATCACTGCGGCCATTCGTACACACGTAGAGGATCGCCTTGCCAAACTTGAAAAGTGGCAAACTCATCTGATTAACCCGCACATCGTCTTGTCGAAGGAACCGAAGGAATTTGTGGCAGACGCCACGATCAACACACCGAATGGCACATTGGTTGCCAGTGCAAAACACGCGGACATGTATACCGCCATTAACGAATTACTGGCTAAGCTAGAGCGCCAACTGAACAAAGCACAGCACAAGCCAGAAGCACGTCGAGCCAATGCCAGCGTGAAAGATCTCACCCTGGCCAGCGAATAATCCCCATTGAGGCGCGCCTACGGGCGCGTTTTCTGTTGACAGCCTTAAATCAGTACGGTTACTCTCACAGCATCCTGATAATGGAATCTACCATGACCAAACTGCCGTTTTTCTTCGCTTTCTTTTTTACCTTCCCCTGATTGGGAGGCAATTCGTCGTGTGAAAACGAAAGCGAAGACGAACTACAAAGCCTCCCAACCGGGAGGTTTTTTTTTATTTAATTTTGACAGGTGAGCTTAATGAATCCGGAAAATCCACTGCTGGTACTGCGAGAAAAAATCAGCGCAGTTGATGAGAAATTACTGACGCTTCTGGCTGAACGCCGTGCTCTGGCCGTTGATGTCGCGCAGGCGAAACTGGCAACCCACCGTCCGATTCGTGATATCGAGCGGGAACGGGCATTACTGGAACATCTGATTCAATTGGGTAAGAAGCACAATCTGGATGCACACTACATCACTCGCCTGTTCCAGTTAGTCGTTGAAGATTCCGTCCTGACACAGCAGGCTTTGCTGCAACGCAATCTCAACCATGAACACGCTTCTGCTGCCCGCATCGCTTTCCTCGGCCCTAAAGGTTCTTATTCCCACCTCGCCGCACGGAAATATGCAGCCCGCCACTTCGACGCCATGACTGAACAAGGTTGCCTTAAATTCCAGGACATCATTAAGCACGTTGAAACAGGACAGGCTGATTACGCAGTATTACCGATTGAGAACACCAGTTCCGGTTCAATCAATGACGTTTACGATTTGCTGCAGCAGACAACGCTGTCAATTGTGGGTGAGCTAACGCTCCCTATTGATCACTGCGTTCTGGTTTCCAGCAACACTTCGCTGCAGCAAATTGAAACCGTCTACAGTCATCCACAACCCTTCCAGCAGTGCAGCCAGTTTATTAACCGTTTCCCACACTGGAAAATCGAATACACCGAGAGCACCGCCGCTGCGATGGAAAAAGTTGCCGCAATGAATTCTCCTACAGTCGCAGCACTGGGGAGCGAGGCCGGGGGTGAGCTGTATCAACTGCAGGTACTGGAACGTAATCTAGCCAACCAGCAGCAAAACCAGACACGCTTTATTGTCCTCGCACGTAATGCTATTGAAGTGTCTGAACAGGTACCGGCTAAGACCACATTAGTCATGGCTACCGGGCAACAAGCCGGGGCACTGGTAGATGCGCTAATGGTACTGCGTAATCATAATCTGATCATGAGTAAGCTGGAGTCTCGTCCTATCAACGGTAATCCATGGGAAGAGATGTTTTATATTGATGTGCAGGGTAATCTGCAATCCGCTGCGATGCAGCAGGCGCTTCAGGAACTCACGGGCCTGACACGTTCTCTCAAAGTGCTGGGCTGTTATCCCGGAGAGAATGTCGTGCCGGTAGAACCACGCGCATAAAGAAGAAAGGCATCCACAGGATGCCTTTACTTTTATTTGCGGCTGTCGTTAGCCGATTTCAACAGGCTACGGCTCTCAACCAGGAAACGTTTGGCGTGGTCGCCAAACCAGTGCTCAACCCGGTTAAAACTACTGACGAATTCGGCCTTATCACCGTTCTCCAGTAACTTAATCGCCTCACCAAAACGTTGATAGTAACGTTTGATCAGCGCCAGATTGTTCTCCGATGACATAATGATATCAGCATACAGCTGTGGGTCTTGTGCAAACAATCGACCTACCATTGCCAGTTCCAGACGATAGATAGGTGATGAAAGTGCCAACAGCTGATCGAGATTAACGTTTTCTTCTGCTAAATGCAGACCATAAGCAAAGGTCGCAAAATGGCGCAATGCCTGAATAAAGGCCATATTCTGGTCGTGCTCTACCGCACTGATACGGTGTAAACGCGCACCCCACACCTGAATTTGCTCCAGGAACCACTGATACGCTTCAGGCTCACGCCCATCACACCAGACCACAACCTGTTTTGCCAGGCTACCGCTATCCGGTCCGAACATCGGGTGCAGACCTAACACGGGCCCAGAGTGTGCTGCCAGCATAGCCTGCAGTGGACCATTCTTGACTGAGGCCAGATCGACTAAAACACAATCCTGCGGTAACGGTGGTAGTTGAGCAATAACCTGCTCAGTAAGGTGAATAGGCACACTAATGATCACCATACCGGCATCACTCAGCATACTCTCAGCCTGAGGCCAGTCGTCTTTATCCAGCGTTTTGACCTGATAGCCTGACAATGTCAGCATTTTGGCAAACAGCCGTCCCATTTGCCCCGCTCCACCAACAATGACAATCGGGCGCATTGTTGGACACAGGGTTTTGAAACCTTTGTCGTTTTCGCTGGCGTAGGACTCCCGCATCACACGACGCAGGATATCTTCTATTAAATCAGGCGCTACACCGAGCGCCTCCGCCTCTTTACGCCGTGAAGCCAGCATTGAAGCTTCACGTTCAGGTACGTAAATCGGCAGGCCGTAGCGGCTTTTCACTTCGCCGACTTCAGCCACCAAAGCCATGCGTCTGGCTAAGAGCTCCAGTAACGCTTTATCTACTTCATCAATTTGATCGCGTAGCGCGGTCAGTTCTGCCACCATTGCTCTTTACACCTCGTGTGAAACACGCGCCGCCAGTACTCCTTGCAGATCCTGATGGATTTCACGCAGTAACGATTCGGTGGTTTCCCAGTTGATGCAAGCATCCGTCACGGAAACACCATATTTCATCTCACTACGCGGTTGCTCAGAAGATTGATTGCCTTCGTGGATATGGCTTTCCAGCATCAGGCCAGTGATCGAGCGATTGCCATCTTTAATCTGTGCGACAGCAGACTCGGCCACGCCAGACTGGCGACGAAAGTCTTTGTTAGAGTTGCCATGACTGCAATCTATCATTAAGGATGGACGCAGTCCTGCTTTCACCATCTCTTTTTCACACTGCAAAACATCTTCCGGGCCGTAATTAGGGGCTTTACCACCACGCAGGATCACGTGTCCATCGGGGTTGCCCTGAGTCTGCAGCAAGCAAACTTGTCCTGATTGGTTAATACCCACAAAGCGATGCGGCATTGCAGCGGCACGCATTGCATTGATAGCGGTACCCAGGCTGCCATCTGTGCCGTTCTTGAAGCCAACAGGCATAGACAAACCGGAAGCCATTTCACGGTGCGTTTGTGACTCAGTGGTACGCGCACCAATAGCTGACCAGCTAAACAGATCGCCTAAATATTGTGGAGAGTTTGGATCCAACGCTTCAGTGGCAAGTGGCAGTCCCATCTCAACCAGGTTAACCAGAAGCTGACGTGCGATATGCAAGCCCGCTTCCATGTCGAAGGAGTTGTTCATGTAAGGATCGTTGATCAACCCCTTCCAGCCAACGGTGGTACGAGGTTTCTCAAAATAGACGCGCATAACGATATACAGCTGATCCTTCAACTGTTCAGAGAGAGTTTGCAGACGACGAGCATATTCAAGTGCAGCTTCGGTATCGTGAATTGAGCAAGGGCCACAAACAACCAACAGACGCGGATCACGACCGGCGATGATGTCTGAAATGGTTTGACGGGAAGCGGCAATCTGGGCTTCCTGCGCGGCGGTTAACGGGAACTTAACCTTAAGCTGCTCTGGAGTAATTAACACCTGCTCATCTGCGATGTGCACATTGTTCAGCGCGTCTTTCTGCATGATAGCGATCCTTTATTCTCTCGTTTATGCGTTATGGGATCCTCGTCAGAGGATGAGATTTACTCTATCACATAACGTAAATCATGCAATCCAGCATGTACACTTTTGTTACCACAAAAATAAAAACCAACGACAATAAAAAATAAAACCATTAATATCAAAAGCATAATAGACACCACTAATTCACATCACGACAAAATGGTGTAAATTTATAATTACACCCATAAAGTGCAGGATTTAATAAAAGCGCGTTAACTGCTTCTAATCGCTCTGTTTTTTCTCGCTTCTACCGGGTACAAAGACACTGAGATAACGATCAACGTACGATCATCACCATTAGCCCTGGCTCCCCAATGAAGCAACGTAAATGGCAGTGGGTTGCAGTTTACTTAGCTTATGATACTGTATATAAATACAGTTAAATGTTTATAAACATCCTAATGGAGAGGGAAAGCGCAGCGTGAACCGGAGTCGTTATGGATAAAATCCCCGCATTTTCCGGCTGGTTAAGCGGAGGCTTTTCAGACTGGATCAGTCACCACAGCGTGCAGGAAGTCGCCCTGGTCGTTGGAGCAACCGTGGCGGTTACCACGTTATTAATCAATCTGATTACGTTGCTGATCAATCTGGCGAATTTTTTTCTTAACTGGCACTACCGCAAGAAAAAATTGCGTTTACAGCAGCTGAACAAAGCCGCACCAGCACGAGAAAGAGAAAAGGATGAAGTCAAATAGCGCAGACTAGGTGTCAGGAATAAAAAAGGGGCCAGCATACGCTGACCCCTTGTTTGCATTAACTTTAAGATGTCGCTGACGCGAGTACTTAGCCCAGACGCTCTTTGATACGCGCTGACTTACCAGTACGCTCACGCAGGTAGTACAGTTTGGCTTTACGCACGGCACCACGACGTTTAACAGCGATGCTGTCAATAACAGGTGAGTGAGTCTGGAAAACACGCTCAACGCCTTCGCCGTTAGAAATCTTACGAACAGTGAATGCAGAGTGCAGACCGCGGTTACGAATAGCGATAACCACGCCCTCGAATGCCTGCAGACGTTTTTTAGAACCTTCAACGACCCATACTTTCACTTCCACGGAATCACCCGGACGGAATGAAGGTACGTCTTGCTTCAGCTGTTCTTGTTCAAGTTGCTTAATAATGTTGCTCATAATTAAATCTCTTATCCTGGGTAAACTGATAGTGGGGGAAGATCACTCTTCCTCATCATCGTTTTGTTGCTGATGTTCACGTTGGAACTCGCTCAGCAACCTTGCTTGCTCTTCAGTCAGAGCCAGGTTTTCCAGAAGTTCAGGTCTTCTCAGCCAGGTACGGCCCAACGACTGTTTAAGCCGCCAGCGGCGAATATCAGCATGGTTACCAGACAGCAGAACTGCCGGAACATCTTTGCCTTCTAACACTTCAGGTCGGGTATAGTGCGGGCAATCCAGCAAACCGTCCGAGAATGAATCCTCATCTGCTGACGCTTGTTTTCCCAATACACCTGGCACAAGCCGGGAGACTGAGTCAATTAACGTCATTGCTGGCAGCTCACCGCCACTGAGTACGTAATCGCCGATTGACCATTCTTCATCAATTTCGGTTTGGATTACGCGTTCATCTATCCCTTCATAGCGACCACATACCAGAATCAACTTCTGCTGTGACGCCAGTTCGCAAACGCCCTGTTGGTCCAGTTTGCGCCCCTGAGGTGAAAGATATATCACCTTTGCACCGTCTCCTGCCGCCGCTTTCGCCGCGTGAATCGCATCCCGTAAGGGTTGCACCATCATCAACATTCCCGGTCCGCCGCCGTAAGGACGATCGTCTACAGTACGGTGCCGGTCGTGAGCGAAGTCTCGTGGACTCCAGCTCTGAATGTTAAGCAGGCCATTTTTAACTGCCCGGCCAGTTACCCCGTATTCGGTAATAGCGCGAAACATCTCTGGAAACAGGCTAATAACACCAATCCACATTGTATGCGCCGTTTCGTTACCGTGATATCCGGAGATCAAAAACCAGGATCCCAATCTACTTCGATAGTTCGAGTAGCGAGATCGACTTTCTTGATAACCTGTTCATCAAGAAACGGTATTAACCGCTCCTGCACACCGAATGCATCCTTCAGGTTTGCCTTAACGACGAGAACGTCGTTCGATCCGGTTTCCATCAAATCAATGACTTTGCCCAGCTCGTAGCCTTCTGTGTTTACCACTTTGCAACCCATAAGGTCTTTCCAGTAGTAATCACCATTGTCCAGCTCTGGCAGTTGCGTCGAGTCAACCTTGATTTCGCAATTGGTTAACTGTGCCGCCGCGTCCCGATCATCAATGCCTTTGACTTTGATAATCAGGTCCTGATTGTGGTGCTTCCACCCCTCTAGCTCAACTTGCTGCCATTTACCGGCACGCTCGATAAACCAGGGTTGATAGGCGAAAATACTTTCGGCATCTTCGGTGGAGGAAAACACTTTGAGCCAACCCCGAATGCCGTATGCGGCCCCCATTTTGCCCAATACAATTGGGTTAACAGGAAGCTGTGCGGCAGGTTTCATGCTCATGCTCACCACCGTGACAGATTAAGCTGCTTTTTTTGCTTCTTTGATCAGCGCGTTAACGCGATCAGAAAGCGTTGCGCCCTGGCCAACCCAGTGCTCAATACGATCCAGGTCCAGACGCAGACCTTCAGCCTGACCAGATGCGATCGGGTTGAAGAAACCAACACGCTCGATGAAACGACCATTACGAGCGTTACGGCTGTCAGTAACGACAACCTGATAGAACGGACGCTTTTTAGCGCCGTGACGTGCCAAACGAATTGTAACCATAACATCCTCTTCAGTTAATAAAACAACCGGGCCCCAATGAGGGTCGGGGCCCGGATGTCGTATAAAAAGCCCGAAAATCTTACTCGCTTTGGTGAAAAAAGCAACCTAATAGCGCTAGCTTTCCGGCTTTTTTGCGGAACGGTTAACGTCCCGGGAATCCTGGCGGCATCATACCTTTCATGCTGCGCATCATTTTAGCCATGCCGCCTTTTTTCATTTTCTTCATCATACGCTGCATATCGTCGAACTGCTTGAGCAGACGGTTAACGTCCTGCACCTGCATACCCGAGCCCACAGCGATACGACGCTTGCGCGATCCTTTGATGATTTCTGGCTTTTCGCGCTCTTTGCGCGTCATTGAGTTAATCATCGCTTCCATACGGACCAGTACTTTGTCGTCCATCTGCGACTTCACATTGTCAGGCAGCTGTCCCATACCTGGCAGTTTGCCCATCAGGCTGGCCATGCCACCCATATTGCGCATCTGTTTCAGTTGCTCAAGGAAGTCGTTAAGGTCAAAACCGTCACCGGTTTTCAACTTCTTAGCCAGTTTCTCCGCTTGTTCGCGGTCAACTTTGCTTTCGATGTCTTCGATCAGCGACAGCATGTCGCCCATGCCCAGAATACGGGAGGCGATGCGGTCTGGATAGAAAGCTTCCAGCGCTTCTGTCTTCTCGCCCATACCCATAAACTTGATAGGTTTACCGGTAATATGGCGAATAGACAGTGCCGCACCACCGCGTGCGTCACCATCGACTTTCGTCAGGATCACACCCGTAAGTGGCAGCGCTTCGTTAAAGGCTTTGGCGGTGTTCGCCGCATCCTGACCGGTCATTGCATCGACGACAAACAGCGTTTCTACCGGGTTAATCGCGGCATGAACCTGCTTGATTTCGTCCATCATGGCTTCGTCAACGTGCAGACGGCCCGCGGTATCCACCAACAGCACATCATAGAACTGCAGTTTCGCCTCTTTCAGCGCCTGGTTCACGATGTCTACCGGCTTCTGACTTGGGTCAGAAGGGAAGAAGTCAACACCAACTTGCTGCGCCAGCGTTTCCAACTGTTTGATCGCCGCAGGGCGATAAACGTCAGCAGAAACGACCAGCACCTTTTTCTTGTGCTTCTCGCGCAGGAACTTACCGAGTTTGCCCACGCTGGTGGTTTTACCCGCACCTTGCAAGCCAGCCATCAACACCACTGCCGGCGGTTGAGCCGCCAGGTTTAGCGTGTTGTTTTCATCACCCATCGCTGCAACCAACTCATTGCGCACGATTTTGATGAACTCCTGACCTGGCGTCAGGCTTTTATTAACATCATGACCCACCGCGCTCTCTTTGACGCGGTTGATGAATTCACGCACAACTGGCAGCGCTACGTCAGCTTCCAGCAATGCCATACGCACTTCGCGCAGGGTATCTTTGATGTTGTCTTCAGTCAGCCTGCCGCGGCCGCTGATATTTCGCAGAGTTTGCGATAAACGATCGGTCAAATTATCAAACATTGTCTCTCACTCAGAACATAGCGAGGCCGTGTGAACGGCATAATTGGGCGGATTATATCATGAAGTGCCGTTGATCTCTGCAATTGACCTTCAGATCGTTTGGCGCATGCTGCTGCTGACGTTATACTGCTTTTTTGTTTATCTGACTGATACCTGAAAGGTTATATGTCCGCTTTCGCGTTAGTGGCGTTATTCGCCTACTCTCTGAGCCTCGCTCTGATTATCCCGGGTCTACTCAAACGCAACGGTGGCTGGCGTCGGATGGCTGTGCTTTCCGCCTGCCTTGCACTGATCTGCCATGCAGTGGCCTTACAGCAACGTATTTTTTCCGTTGATGACGGACAGAACCTTAGCCTGCTCAATATTGGCTCGCTGGTTAGCTTACTGATCTGTTGTGTGATGACTATCGTTGCCTCACGCAATCGTGGGTGGGTCCTGCTGCCGATTGTGTATAGCTTTGCGCTGATCAATCTGGCCTTTGCCACGTTTGTCCCCAATGCATTTATTACGCATCTGGAGACATCCCCCGGCATGATGATTCACATCGGACTCTCTCTGTTTGCCTACGCAACACTCATTATTGCGGCGCTTTATGCCTTACAGTTGGCGTGGATCGACTACCAACTGAAAAATAAGAAGCTGGCTTTTACGCAGGATATGCCGCCGTTGCTGAGCATTGAACGTAAGATGTTTCATATTACTCAGGTAGGCGTAGTTCTGCTGACGCTGGTGCTGTGTACCGGTCTGTTCTATATGCACAATCTGTTTAGCGAAGAGAACGTCGATAAAGCCGTGCTCTCGATCCTCGCCTGGTTTGTCTATATTGTTCTGCTCTGGGGCCATTATCATGAAGGCTGGCGTGGACGCCGTGTGGTCTGGTTCAACTGTGGTGGAGCACTACTGTTAACCATGGCTTACTTCGGTAGTCGCGTGTTACAGCATTTGCTCATCCATACGTCCCATTAATAAGGAACGCCTGTGTTGGAACATGTTTCAACCACCACGTTAATTATCACTTTAGTCATCATGGTGCTGGTTTCAGCATGGTTTGCCGGTTCTGAAACCGGCATGATGACACTTAACCGCTATAAATTACGTCATCAGGCTAAGAGCGGTGTGCGCAGCGCTCGCCGGGTCGAAAAACTGCTCAAGCGGCCAGACCGCCTGATAAGCCTGGTGCTGATCGGCAACAACCTCGTTAATATTTTGGCCTCTTCGCTGGCGACCATCGTAGGCATCCGACTATATGGCGATGCAGGTGTCGCCATTGCTACCGGCATTTTGACCTTTGTGGTGCTGGTTTTTGCTGAAGTGTTGCCCAAAACCATTGCTGCGCTCTATCCCGAAAAAGTAGCCTATCCCAGCAGTATCCTGCTTGGTCCACTGCAATATGTCATGCTGCCGCTGGTGTGGTTGCTAAATACCATTGCACGCGGCCTGATGCGTTTAGTCGGCATTAAAACTGAAGGCTCAATTAGCGGTGCTTTAAGCAAAGAGGAACTGCGCACCATCGTGTATGAGTCGCGTAGTCTGATGTCGCGTCGTAATCAGGATATGCTGCTGTCAGTGTTGGACCTGGAAAAAATCAGCGTGGACGACATCATGGTGCCGCGCAATGAAATCGTCGGCATTAACATCAGTGACGACTGGAAGTCGATCATGCGCCAGCTGACACACTCTCCTCATGGCAGGATTGTACTGTTCCGCGACTCCCTGGATGACTGTGTTGCCATGCTGCGGGTGCGCGAAGCCTGGCGCATCATGAGTGAGAAAAAAGAGTTCAACAAAGAGACTCTGCTGCGTGCAGCGGATGAAATCTACTATGTGCCGGAAGGTACGCCACTCAATGTGCAGCTCATCAAATTCCAGCGCAACAAGAAAAAAGTTGGCATGGTGGTCGATGAGTATGGCGATATCAAAGGGCTGGTGACTATCGAGGATATTCTCGAAGAGATTGTGGGTGACTTTACAACCTCTATGTCCCCTTCTCTCGCCGAAGAAGTCATGCCACAAACGGATGGTTCAGTGCTTATCGAGGGCAGCGCAAACGTCAGGGACATCAATAAGGCGTTTAACTGGCATTTGCCTGAAGAAGGTGCTCGTACGATCAACGGCATGTTGCTGGAAGCGCTAGAGGAGATTCCGCAAGTGAAGACGCGGGTGTTGATCAGCAAATATGACGTGGACATTCTGGACGTACAGGACAATATGGTAAAGCAGGTGCGTATTACCCCTCATGTACCACTCAAAACTTCTGTAGGTTCCTGATGCAAAAACGCCGCAAACTATGCGGCGTTTTTTTTCGCTCAAATGAACGACTAGATGTGCAGTTCTTTCAGCTTTTCAGCAGGCAACTTGAGATCTTCGTTACGGTTAACGCCGATATCGTGTGCCAGAACGTTGCGAGCAATCTGCTGCGCTTCGTCCAGAGAGTGCAGCTTGTAGCTACCACACTGATATTCATTCAGCTCAGGAATCTGGTTCTGGTCTTTGACCTTCAGCACATCTTCCATTGCACCTTTCCACGCTTTTGCCACTTCCTGCTCATCTGGCGTGCCAATCAGGCTCATGTAGAAACCGGTGCGGCAGCCCATTGGTGAGATATCAACAATTTCTACACCTGCGCGATTCAGATGATTACGCATGAAGCCTGCGAACAGGTGTTCCAGGGTATGGATCCCACGCTCAGTCAGAATATCGATATTTGGACGGCAGAAACGCAGGTCAAAAACGGTGATGGTATCGCCATGAGGAGTGTTCATCGTTTTGGCTACACGTACTGCGGGTGCCGCCATGATGGTGTGGTCTACAGTAAAACTATCCAGCAGTGGCATCTTGTCACCTCCTGTTTTGAAATTTTTTTTGAACCGATGAAACTTTTCTGTTCGCCGAGCGTCTTAATCTATGAAAGACGCGCATTTGTTATCATCATCCCTGACACAGAGATGTTATTTTGGCCACAGTGATGTGGCCATTTTCTTTTCTACCCGTTCCGACTTGCCAGGTAGGTTTCAAAATCTTGCGTTTCGCTTACTTCTAACTGCTGCTGCGCAGCAATCGATTCAGCGGCCTGACGGCTAAACGCCTGTTCATCCAACACTTCCAGTGACTCTTCGCAGAGCAGATGGCGATATTGCTCAGCTAATCCAACACCAGCCCCCACCAAACCGTTCTGTTTAATGGTGCGAAGAATGCGCGCCGAATAGGTTAGCTCAGGATCGTCGAACGATGCTACCAGTTGATCGCAAACCTGTTGATATTGCGTGCTACCGTTATTGCTATCCAGCACTTCAGCCACACGATGTAAGTCAGCAAACAGGGTTTTACCCACTTCAGCCAGGCTAAATTGCGCTTCACCACAACCCACGCCAATCGTCTGATCTGGCTTACGGCCTTCAAGAATGACTCGGTTCCAGTTCGTACGACTGCATAACAGCTCCTCGGCACTCATTTCTGGCGCATCCGCAAGGGTGCACCAAATCAGGAACAAATCGAGGAAACGGGCCTGATCAGCATCGACACCCACAGGTGAGAACGGATTGATATCCAACGAGCGCACTTCAATATATTCAATGCCACCGCGCAGCAATGCATCTGACGGTGCTTCTCCTGAACGCGTTACGCGTTTAGGGCGAATGGGCGCGTAGAGCTCATTTTCAATTTGCAGCACGTTGGTGTTGAGCTGAAGCCAGTTGCCAGCAGCATCATGAGTGCCCATCGGGGCAAACTCTTCAGAAGGCGTTTTAATCGCTTTCTTCAGGGCTGAAACATAGCCTTCAAGCGAATTAAAGGTAATGCCGAGGTTATTCTGCGATTTGTTGGTGTAGCCAAGGTCGCTCAGGCGTAGTGACGTTGCATAAGGCAGCCACAACGTCCCTTTGCCATTACTTTCAAACGGCAGTTTGCTTTCGCGTCCTTGCAGGAAACTTTCGCAGATGGCCGGAGAAGCACCAAAAAGATAAGGAATAACCCAGCCAAACCGATAGTAGTTGCGAATCAAACGCAGATAACCGGCAGAGATCGTCTCTTTGCCGCTCTCGGCATCTTTCACATCTGCCCACTCCTGCCAAAAGGTGAGCGGCAGCGAGAAGTTGTAGTGGATGCCAGAAATGATTTGCATCAGGGCACCGTAGCGATTTTTTAATCCCTGACGATAGAGGGTTTTCATACGCCCTACGTTAGAAACGCCATATTGTGCGATCTCAATCGCACTGGCATCTTCCACGAAACCAGGCATGCTGAACGGCCACATACGTTCTTCGCCCAGCTCTCGAGCGGTATGACGATGAATATCACGCAGCACCGCCAACATATGATCAATGTCTTTATCGACCGGAGTAATAAACTCCAGCAGCGTTTCTGCGAAATCCGTGGTTATCCAGTCGTGCTTTAACGCTGAACCCAGCGAAATAGGATGGCCGGTTGAGGCGAGATGACCATTGGGGTCAACGCGCAGCGTTTCACGCTCAATACCGCGACCGATCCCTTTCAGGGCACCGGGGTGCGCTTCCAGCCAGGAAAGCGCTTTAGATACATCCGGGACCACATTAACCTCCCGCTGTGAGAATAGTTTATTTTTGTTCAGCATAATGTTAACCCTAGCCTCGAATCTGTGCGAATCAATGCCACCATTGCATACCTTGTAAGGTGACCATCGCGATAACCACGTAACGCAGCGTTTTACCGATCGCAAGATACAGCACCACTGGACCCCAGGCCAAACGCAGCCAGCCGGCCAGCACGCACAATACATCGCCAATAAGCGGTAGCCAACTGAACAGCAAGGCTGCTGGTCCAAGCCGGTTTAGCCACGTTATTGCTTTTTGATGCCATCGCCCTTGCTGCTTCAGTGGTAGCAGGCGACCAATTATAATGTTTGTCAGGCCACCCAGGGTGTTTCCCAGCGAGGCCATCGTCACTAAGGCAAAAACCGATGCCTGTTTAGCTATCAGTAATGTGACGAGTAGAGCTTCTGAGCTACCCGGTAGCAGTGTCGCACTAAGGAAGCTGCTGCTAAATAAAGAGGCGTTTGCGAGAAATGCGGTCACAGTAAACGCACATCAACGACATCCATTCCTGCTGCCTGAGCCGCGCGAATGCCAAAATCAGCATCTTCGAACACCACGCAGCGTTCAGGCGCAACACCTAATAGTGCCGCGCAGCGTAAAAAGGTTTCAGGTTCCGGCTTATGCAGCGTGACATCATCCGCACCTACAATCGCCGAAAACAGATCCTGCACGCCCAGCTCCGTCAACAGTGCCACAGCCATACTGTGTTCACTTCCGGTGCCTACAGCCATCGGACGCTTACCATAATAAGCCCTGGCGACCTCAAGCAGGGGCAAAGGCCGCACGTTATCCAGCAGCATCGCTTTCACCGCCGTGGTTTTTTCCGCAGCCAGGTGATGAGGATCAATATTTAAGCCGTGAGTTTCAGTAATGAACTGTGCTAAGCGCCAGGTTGGCGATCCATTGAACCTCACCATGGTTTCTTCATCAAACGCGAGATCATAACGTGCCAGAACCTGTTGCCAGGCCTTTCTGTGCGTTGGCTCTGTATCGAGAATAGTGCCGTCCATATCGAAAATCAGAGCATCATATTGATCGTACATTGCCTCTCCAGACACCGCGAAAAATGTGTCCTTACTTTAGCTGAATGTGCATAGGTTGTCGCCAGGAGTGATTAACCGCAAATGCTTTGAAAGCATTAACAATTTTTCATTTGAGAAAAAGAGGAGGAGTAAGTGCCAGAGTTAACTGTGTGACAGCTATAGCTTTTGGTGCAGGATCAGAAAGTTGCGAAATAAATGACAGGATTAGATTGGGAAGAAACGAGAAACTTTAAGGAAAAATTCAGAGAAGAAAGGAGATGGTGCATCCAGGAGGAT
>NZ_ALXE01000059.1 GCF_000295955.2 Pantoea sp. A4 | reverse complement strand
GCCCGCTGCGCCTTGCCTAAGGCGGACTCCAGGTCGCGATAGAAACGCCCTGCCTCAAGCTTTTCACCCTCTGACGGGGTGGCGTAGTCCTTTAACCCCAGGTCTATACCCACGGCGGTTGTGCCTGCGGTCGGGGCGGTTTGGACCTGTACGCAGATATTGAAATACCAGCGCCCCCGGCTGTCTTCTGAAAAGCTCCCCGCGCGGAATATGTCTCCAGTCCGCAAGGACGCTATCTGGCCTGCCCGCTGGCCGAAAAATTTGCTATCTATCGGCCAGCGATTGTGACATTGAGTACGGCACAGGATCGCTTACTCTGGCTGAAGGATCACGAGCCGTCAACGCTGTAGCGTTACGCCTGCGGGTCCGCTTTCTTTTTATCTACATGTCCCAACGGACGATCCGGGAAGCAGTAATCGCGCACGCGCTGCTTAAGCGTCGAAGCGTCCGGGAAACCGCCATCTTGTTTACGTTCCCAGATCAAATGCCCATCAATCCGGATCTCAAACACACCACCGGTGCCAGGTTGCAGCGTGACGGCGGCGAGGTCATCGGCAAAGGTATGCAGCAGCTCTTGTGCCATCCAGGCGGAACGCAGCAGCCAGTTGCATTGCGTGCAGTAGAGCAGGGTAACAGTAGGTTTTTGTGACATGACAGACTCCGAATCAGGCCTATTTTTCAGCGCGAAATTGAATTAGCAAATCGTGCGGTAAGATACATCTTAACGTAAAGATTATTGATAAGCATTCGTGTTTGCATTACATTTTTTGCCGAAATCATTCTTATCATAAAATAACTCATTACTTTATAACGGGTTTTTAAGTCCGTTTTTGTCATCGGAAGCAAGCACCGTGAGCGAATACTAACAATTAAATCGGGTAATTCGCGTCTATGTCCTCAATTATTCAGGGATTAACTACACAACGTCTGTTCAAAACGGCGATACTGGCCTCGGCGATTCATGCGGCCTGTGGCTATGCTGCCACCAGCCAGGATCTGGCGATTTCTGACAAGAAAAGCGCGGGTAACGAGCCGGTGCTTACCGTTACTGCGCCACTGGAGAAAAAGCCGGGTAGCCGTACGGTGATCACTGCCGATCAGCTGCAAAAGCAGGGATCGAACAATTTCGGCAACATCATGCGCTACCAGCCGCTGATCACCGCACCTGGTGCTGCGGGCGGCGGTAACACCGGTAAAAGTGGTTACACCGGTGACCGCGGCGGTTTCACCGGCTACAACATTCGTGGTCTGGAAGATAACCGTGTATCCATTGACGTTGACGGGATTGAACTGCCGTTTGCCACCGGACGTAGCTCTGTTGGCCGTACCGGCTCGAATACCTTTGGCATTGGCCGTGGCGATTACATCGATCCGTATGTCTACGGCCAGGTGGGCATTGTGGAAGGGGCGACTGACGTCTCTTACAAAAACAACGCCTTGGGTGGCTCGGTCTCCTTCCGTCCGAAATCACCAGACGATTACCTGACCCCGGAAAAACACACCTATTTCGGTTATCAGAGTGATTACGACTCGACCGATCGTAGCTGGCACAATGGCTTTACCGCAGCGGGCGGCGATGAAACCCTGCGCGGTATTTTGGTCTACAGCCGCCGCGATGGTCAGCAAACCCGCAACAACAGCGGCACCATTGATGCCTATCCGGCCAACTGGCACTCTGATGCCTTCTCTGCCACCGGAATCTGGCAGCCAAACAGTGAGAATCAGCTGAGTGCTACGCTGGAGTTCTACCACAAAACCAGCCATACCAACTTTGACTACTGGGGCACTGGCACCACCTCGATCCTCGGGCGTGAAAACCAGAGCAGCAACACTCGCCGCTGGAGCGGTACGCTGCGCGACCTGTGGACGCCAGATAACAACCTGCTGATTGACAGCCTGGAAACCAGCCTCTCCTTCCAGCAGACTCAGGCGCATGATGACAGTGCGATACCTGCCAATGGTTCGAGCAGCGCCTATAACATCTACTCTGATTACAACACCAAGACTCTGAGCCTGGAAACCAAGGGTGAGAAAAGCTGGGCGTTTAACAAATTCAGCTTTGGGATGAACGGCAGCACCAACACGACCGAGCGTCCATACTCGCAAAGCCCAGCGCAAACCGTTTACAGCTATATTTCACCACCAGAAGCTAACAGCCGTACGCTGGCGTTTGGTGCGTTTGTTGAAGACACCATGAGCTGGGATCTGAACGGTCATACCTTCTCGATCATTCCAGGCGTGCGTTTCGCTTATCAGAACACCAAAGCGCAGGATTACTCAACGCTGGCGGGTGGCGCGGCAGATCTCACTACCAGTGAGATTGCTACGCTGTATGGTAAGCACTTCAATGATGCTCAACTGCTGCCATCACTGGTGTTCCAGTATGACCTGACGCCGAAGCTGATGACTTACCTGCAGTACAAGCGTGGTGCACAGTTCCCGAACGCCAGCCAGCTTTACGGTTCATGGAATCTGTCGTCTAACTACCTGTCATCCTACGGCGCGCAGTATGCGCTGCTTGGCAATACCGACCTGAAAACCGAGACCAGTAATAACTTCGAGTTTGGTCTGAAAGGTGAAGCGGTTGAAGGCGTGTCGATCTCAGCAGCGACCTTCTACAACAGCTACAAAAACTTTATCGATTACACCCGCTATTCACGTAGCAGCAGCCCGGAAGTCTTCACCAATATTCCGAGCAACATTTCGATCGCTTACCGCGCGGAGAACCGTGATAAAGCCTATATCTACGGCTTCGAGCTGGGCAGCAAGTTCAACTTCGGCACCTGGTTCCCAGAGGTTAACGGCCTGAGTGCGAACCTGGGCTTCGGTTACGCACAGGGTGCGTCTAAGTCCAGCTATCTGGGCGATAAGTACGTGCCGCTGGAGAGCGTGCCGCCAATTCGCCTGATCACCGGCGTGGCGTATGACGATCCAGAGCAGCGTTTTGGTGGTGCAATTACCGCTACCTTTAACCACGGTAAGCGCGCAACCTATACACAGCGTCAGACGTATACCAATACAGGTTCATCGATCGGGACGACCAGCGATAGCTACTATCAGAACATCCCAGGCTACGCGCTGGTGGATCTGACGGCGTACTATCGTATCAGCAAGAATGTGAAGGTGAGCGGGGGTATCTACAACCTGACCGATCGTAAATACTGGGATTACCTCAGCAACCGCGATCTGGAGTCTACCTCCAGCAAAACCGACCAGAATTACTATGACTCACAGCTTTCAATGGCGCCGGGTCGCACCTTCCAACTGGGTGTGAACGTCGACTTCTAATAACACAGTCTGCCCTGCGGTAACGCAGGGCATTTATATGGAGCAATGATATGAATCCGACTTATCAACAATACCTGGCGCTGAAAACAGAACATCCAAAAAAATATGCGCGCGACCTGGCAACCCTGATGGGTATTGGTGAAGCCCAGCTGTGTGAAGCACGCGTTGGCGTGGATGCACAAGCACTGAATACCGATTTCCCGGCGCTGCTGGCGGCCCTGGAAGCGGTAGGCGAAACCAAAAGCATTACCCGTAATGAGTACGCTGTGCATGAGCAGGTCGGTCATTACACCAACTTGCGTCTGGGTGAACATGCGGGTCTGGTGCTCAATCCGCGTGCGCTCGATCAGCGTTTATTCCCTTCTCAGTGGCACAGTGCTTTTGCCCTGAGCGAGCAGAGTCCGCGTGGCGAACGCCATAGCGTGCAAATTTTTGACCGCCACGGTGATGCGGTACTGAAGATCTATACCACCGAGAATACCGACATGGCGGCCTGGCAGGCGCTGATCGCGCAGTTCAGCACGGCAAACCCTGAAGCACTGGAATGGGTGCCAGCGGCGGCTAACAGTTGGGCGCAAGAGGTTGATGCCGCAGCGCTGGATAGCGCATGGCGTGAAATGACCGATGTGCATCAGTTCTTTGGCCTGTTGAAGCGTCATAATATCTCACGCCAGCAGGCTTTCCGTGCGGTAGGCGACGATCTGGCGCGGCAGGTCAGTAACGATGCGCTGGCTCAGATCCTCAACCTGGCGCAGCAGGATGCCAACGAGATCATGATCTTTATCGGCAACCGTGGCTGCACGCAGATCTTCACCGGTGCAATCGAAAAACTGATGCCGATGGAGAACTGGATCAACGTCTTCAACAGCACCTTTACCCTGCATCTGATGGAAAATCACATCAGTGAGAGCTGGGTAACCCGTAAACCCAGCGGAGATGGCTATGTAACCAGCCTTGAGCTGTTTGCCGCAGATGGCACCCAGATTGCGCAGCTGTACGGCCAGCGCACGGAAGGGACGCCAGAGCAGGCACGTTGGCGTGAGCAGTTAGAGACTTTGGCGGTGGCAGGGGAGGCAGCATGAAGCGTTTAAGCCTGCTGTTACTGCTGGTTGCGCTGCCTACCCTGGCGGCTGAACGTGTGGTGTCGATTGGCGGTGATGTCACCCAGATTGTCTATGCGCTGGGCGCGCAACAAGATCTGGTGGCGCGTGACAGCACCAGCATGCAGCCAGCGCAGGCCAATAAGCTGCCAGATATCGGCTATATGCGTAAGCTGAATGCAGAAGGCATTCTGGCGCTGCACCCTACGCTGGTATTAGCCAGCGAGCAGGCCAAGCCTTCGCTGGTCTTGCAGCAGCTGAGCCAGTCTGGCGTGAAGGTGGTTGAGGTGACGGGCGATAACAGCTTGCAGGCGATCTCCAGCAAGATCTCAACCATTAGCAAGGCGTTGCATCGTGAGCAGGAGGCAACGGCACTGGAAGCCAAAGTGTCGAAACAGCTGGCCCAGCTCTCCCATCAGCCGTTGCCGGTGAAAGTGCTGTTTATTATGTCTCACAGTGGAATGAAAGCGATGGCAGCAGGGACACAAACTGCGGCAGACAGCGCGATCCACGAGGCGGGCCTGGTGAATGCGATGGCGGCAGTGCCCCATTATCAGGAACTTTCACAGGAAGGTGTGGTGGCGGCAGCCCCGGATCTTGTGGTGGTGGGCTCTGATGGCCTGCAAAGTTTCGGCGGTGAAGAGAAAGTGTGGCAACTGCCAGGCCTGGCGCTGACCCCAGCCGGCAAGCACCATAATCTGCTGGTGGTCGATGAGATGGCGCTGCTCGGTTTTGGTCTGGATACGCCAAAAGCGATTGTGCAGTTGCGTAAAGCGGCTGAATCACTGAAACATGAGTAAAGGGACGCTTACACGCTGGCTGTTACTCATGCTGGTATTGCTGGTGGTGGCGATGGTGATCGCCGCCAATCTCGGTGCGATGCGTCTCTCTATCTCAGCGCTGTACCGCGCGCCGTTAAGTGATATCAGTTGGCAAGTCTGGCTCAATATTCGCTTACCCCGTGTGCTGTTAGCCGTGCTGTTGGGAATGGCGCTGGCGGTGTCGGGTGCAGTGATGCAGGGGCTGTTTCGTAACCCGCTGGCCGATCCTGGATTATTGGGGATCAGCAGCGGTGCCAGCCTTGCCGTGGCGATATCAATTATCTTGCCACTGGCTTTGCCGCCTTTTCTGGCGCTGTGGCTGCCGATGATTGCCGCCTTTATCGGCAGCTTGCTGGTGACGCTGCTGATTTTCAGCTTTAGCCGGTTAGCACGGGGTAATCTCTCCCGGTTGCTGCTGGTTGGGATTGCGATTAATGCGTTATGCGGCGCGGCGGTAGGCGTACTCTCGTGGCTAAGTAATGATGCCCAGCTGCGTACGTTATCGCTGTGGGGCATGGGCAGCCTGGGTCAGGCGCAGTGGCCTGCCCTGGCGGTATGCGGTGTGTTAATCGTTCCCGCCTTGTTGATGGTGCAGTTACTGGCACGTTCGCTCAATTTGCTGCAGTTAGGCGAGGAAGATGCGCACTATATGGGCGTGGATGTGAAACGCACCCAGCGCAAATTACTCATTCTCAGTGCATTGCTGGTAGGCACTGCCGTTTCGGTGAGTGGCATTATTGGCTTTGTCGGGCTGGTGGTTCCCCATCTGATGCGCTTTGTCCTTGGCAGCGATCATCGCTGGATGTTGCCTGGCTCCGCATTGGCCGGTGCGATCTTGCTACTGTTGGCGGACACGCTGGCGCGCACGGTGGTGATCCCGGCTGAAATGCCGGTAGGTCTGTTGACCAGCCTGATTGGTGGACCCTGGTTCCTGTGGCAGATCTTGCAACGGCAGCGGGGGATTGAGGAATGATCGATACGCTTCAGGCTGTAAATCTGACTTATACGCGCGGATCGCGCAAGTTGATTGACGATCTTAATGTCACGCTCTATCCCGGTGAAATGGTGGCGTTGATTGGCCCGAACGGTGCCGGTAAGTCGACGTTGTTGCGTCTGTTAACCGGCTTTTTACCGGCGGACAGCGGGGAGTGTCGTTTAGGGCAGCAGGCACTGACGGAGTGGGATCGGGCGAAGCTGGCACAACGCCGTGCGGTGATGCGTCAGCAGAATGTGATGACGTTTTCTCAACCCGCTGAGGATGTGGTGGCGATGGGGCGCGCGCCCTGGCCTTCACTGTACAGTGCCAGCATTGTGCAGCAGGTAATGGCCATGACCGGCTGCGATGAACTGGCAAAGCGTGACTATCGCCAGCTCAGTGGGGGTGAGCAGCAGCGGGTACAGTTGGCGCGCGTGCTTAGCCAGTTGTGGCAAGACGACGCACCGCAAGGTTGGCTGTTTCTGGATGAGCCAACTTCCGCGTTGGATTTGTACTGGCAGCAGCAAACCCTGCGTCTGTTGCACAAGCTAACGCGTCAGCCCCGTTTGAGCGTGTGTGCCGTGGTACACGATCTCAATCTGGCGTCGTTGTGGGCTGACCGTATTTTGCTGTTGCATCAGGGGAAGTTAGTTGCGCAGGGCACGCCACAAGAGGTGATGACCGAAGCAGTGCTGACCCGCTGGTATCAGGCGGATGTTCAGGTGACGCGCAATGAAGAGAATGGCCGACCGCATATTCAGCTCAGGCAGTGAGTGGGGTATTGCATCGTACTTGTCCTCCCAAATCGTGGAAAAGAACCAGGATTTGGGGGTGACGATCGGAAGTGTCTTGGTGCTGATTTGGACCATTATTGCTGAGTGCCGAGAAGCCGCTATGGATTCAGGTGGAAGGTCAGACAATGGGGGGTATGACTGCAAAGAAATCCGCATCCTGCGATCCGCTGGCACATCCATGTGCCAGAGGCATTT
>NZ_ALXE01000058.1 GCF_000295955.2 Pantoea sp. A4 | reverse complement strand
AATCGGGCTGCGACGTGGCTCGCTCCGATTACCCTGCCCTCCGAAATCCGTAGCGTTGTGTTGTCTGTAAACCAGGTCAAAACACTCGCCTGATAAATCGAGCTACTCAGCTCTCTGCGACCGGGGTTTGTTGTTCACGCCGTACCAGCCGGAAGGTAATCAGGAATGCCCCCAGCACCATCAGTGCTGCCGCCAGATACACCGACTGAATGCCCCAGTGAGCAATCAGCAGTCCTGCAACCGGACCGCTCAGGCCCAGACCTAAATCGAGAAACGCTGAATACGTGCCTAATGCTGAACCCTGATCTTGCTGCTCTACCTGCTTCACGGCCTCCACGCCTAGCGCGGGGAAAACCAGTGAGAAACCCGAGCCGGTAAGGAATGCCCCCAGATCGACCTGCCAGACGCTAGTCGCCTGCCAAATAATTAACAGTCCAACACACTCAACCAGCAGAGAAAACAGCGAAGTGCGTAAGCCCCCGAAGCGAGTAATACAACGGCTAAACACCAGACGAATCAGCACAAAACCCGCGCTGTATAACGTCAATGCCACTGCGGCTCCGCTCCAGTCACGGCTGGCAAAATAGAGGGTAATAAAGGTCGCGATCACACCAAAACCAATGGTGCCAAAACCTAACGCCAGTCCATAGGAACTGACACGGGTGAACACACGATGGAAAGGAATGCGCTTACCCATGGCAACCTGCACGGCGGGCTTGCTGCGGGCAATGAAAAAACCCACCACGCCCATCAACACCACCAGACCGGCAAAGCCACTGATACCAAAACTATTATTGAGAATGACACCAAAAGGTGCGCCGATGGCCATTGCAGAATACGTTGCCACGCCGTTCCAGGAAATAACCCTGGCCGTCTGCAACGGACCCACAATATTCATGCCCCAAAGCGTAGCTCCGGTGCTGCTAAAACTCTCGCCAAACCCGAGGAAAATGCGGCCTAATGCCAACATCAGCAGGCTCACCCACGGACTTGACTGGGTCAACGCCGCAATCAGGGTCAGCACACCGCTCATCCCACAGCAAACCAGGCCAAGCATCACCACACTACGTGGGCCAAAACGATCGGCCAGGCGGCCAGATTGAGGGCGACTCACCAGCGTAGCAAAGTACTGAATACTGATAATCAAACCGGCAACAAAAGAGCTGTACCCCAGCGTGTTATGGACGAAGCCAGGCAACACAGCGAGTGGCAGGCCAACTGAAAGGTAACAGAAGAAGGTAAAGATAATGACGGAGACAATTCGTTTATTTAACTGAGCATTACTCAGTACAGCAGCATCAGACATAGCAGGTAAGATTAATATATTCGCGTACCTTTACTATACCCTTAGCCTGCTAATGGGTCGCCCCTTTTTTAAGCGGGAACCGCCTGTAGAGCGTAACGATCAATGGCATCAGCAATATCCTGTGACACTTTCAGCGCTCTTATCTCACTGAACAGACCATCCGCTTCGCCATACGCTTTGCGTAGATATCCCAGCCACTGCTTGATACGTGCCACATGATACATCCCGGTATCGCCCTGCTTCTCCAGCCGGGTATACTTCTGCAACAGCGCCACCACTTCAGGCCACGGCATCGGTGCAGCATTCTCTTTAATCACTCGGCTCAAATTCGGCACATTCAAGGCACCACGGCCAATCATGATGGCATCACAACCGGTAATACGCAGGCAATCTTGCGCGCTCTGCCAGTCCCAAATCTCACCGTTAGCGATGACGGGAATCGACAAACGCTGACGGATCTCGCCAATCGCCTGCCAGTTAATCGCTTCTGCACGATAACCGTCATCTTTCGTCCGGCCATGCACTACCAGCTCACTGGCACCCGCTTGCTGTACCGCATCCGCAATTTCAAACCGCTGCCCGGCGCTATCCCAGCCCAAACGGACTTTTACCGTCACGGGGAGATCGGCAGGCACCGCTGCACGCATGGCTTTTGCGGCACGGTAAATCAATTCGGGATCTTTTAATAATGAAGCCCCACCACCACTGCCGTTGACCGTTTTAGAAGGACAACCGCAGTTGAGGTCTACGCCCCAGGAACCCAGCTCTATAGCGCGGGCCGCATTCTCTGCCAGCCACTCGGGATATTGACCGAGTAGCTGCAAACGCACCCGCGTACCACTGGGCGTACGGCTGGCATGCTGCAACTCCGGACAAAGCCGATAAAACGACTTGACCGGAAGCAGCTGATCAACGACCCGCAAAAACTCCGTAATACAGAGATCGTAATCGTTAACCTCCGACAGTAACTCGCGCACCAGTGAATCCAGTACGCCCTCCATCGGCGCCAGCAGTACTCGCATGATTACTGACCGGAACGGTTAGCCGGACGACGAGCTGGACGTGCTGCTCGCTCACCCTGCGCGTTGCCCGCGCCATTACCCTGACGACGCGGCTGATTGCGCTTCTCACCCTGCTCGCTACGAGCCTGACGTGGAGCACCATCACGACCACCGCGACCGCCATCACGACCGCCACGGCCACCTGGCTGTTGACGACCATTCTGAATCGGCTCGGCTTTGATCGAAGGATCTGGCTCAAAACCAGCAATTTCCAGACGTGGAATTTCACGCTTCAGCAGACGCTCGATATCGCGCAGCAGCTTGTGCTCATCGACACAAACCAGTGACAGCGCAGCACCGGTAGCGGCAGCACGACCGGTACGACCAATACGGTGTACATAGTCTTCTGCCACGTTTGGCAACTCATAGTTCACCACATGCGGCAGTTCTTCGATATCCAGACCACGGGCGGCGATATCGGTCGCAACCAATACGCGAATTGCGCCAGATTTGAAATCAGCCAATGCACGGGTACGGGCACCCTGACTCTTATTACCGTGAATCGCCGCAGCGGTGATACCGTCTTTACCTAACTGCTCCGCCAGGTGATTAGCGCCGTGCTTAGTACGGGTAAACACCAGCACCTGCTGCCAGTTGCCCTGACCGATCATCAGCGACAGCAGCTCCCGCTTACGCTTCTTATCAACAAAATGAACCTGCTGGCTCACCTGTTCAGAAGCGGTATTACGACGTGCAACTTCTACTTGTTCCGGGTTGTTCAGCAGTTTTTCAGCCAGCGTCTTGATCTCATCAGAGAAGGTCGCTGAGAACAGCAGGTTCTGACGTTTAGCCGGCAGGCGCGCCAATACACGACGGATATCGTGAATAAAGCCCATATCCAGCATACGGTCCGCTTCATCCAGCACCAGAATCTCAACCTGAGACAGATCAACGGCATTCTGATGCGCCAGATCCAACAGACGGCCAGGCGTTGCCACCAGCACATCTACACCGCCGCGCAGTTTCATCATCTGAGGGTTGATGCTGACACCGCCAAATACCACCAGAGAACGGATGTTAAGGTGCTTACTGTACTCACGCACATTCTCACCGACCTGAGCTGCCAGTTCGCGAGTTGGGGTCAAAATCAACGCACGCACAGGACGGCGACCGCGCGCAGGTGCGGCAGAAGTGCTCAGTAACTGCAACAGTGGCAGGGTGAAACCGGCTGTTTTGCCCGTACCGGTCTGCGCGCTGGCAAGCAAATCACGGCCAGATAAGACAACGGGGATCGCCTGACGCTGAATAGGTGTCGGCTCGTTATAGCCTTGCTCGGCGATCGCGCGCAGAATATCGGCACTCAAGCCGAGAGAGTCAAAAGACATGTAAGTGTATTACTCCGGTCCGCCCTGACCGTGATTCACGGTGCAGTTTTCAGGGGGATAATGACGCCAGCCGTAGCTAACGTGTGAAAAGGGCATAAACTACAATGCGTAAGCCGCGCAGTGTAGCAGCTTTATCAGGGCGGCGCGAGGGCCGCCCATGAATGTCAGCTGCGCTTCTTCTCGGGACGCGGTGCGGGTTCTTTTACCAGCAGTGAAACCAGTGCGGGCCCCACTAACATCACCAGTCCCATACAACCCAACAGCAGCGGATTGTGGAAAACGCGAGAGATTAAAAACAGGCTCAGCATCGCTGCGCCAAAGTAGTACGTGGTCGTCGCTTCTTCGAGATAATCACCAAGAGCGCGTAAACGGGCACTACGCTGCGTGACCAGCATAGTGATAAACACCAGCGCATATGCCACAACCAGGGTACTGCTCACTTCAACCAACTTTTTATGCTGCCAACCCAATACCAGCGCCACAATCACCAACAGATGCATGGCAATGTGAACACAGGTATGGCCGGTAGCAATCTGAACTCGATTAGACCATTTCATATCTTCATCTCCTGGCAGACACAACAGGTCGCCCAAGTACAACCAGCCGCAGCCGGTGACGTGCCATCAATCTATAGCAATTTTAGGATTACACCCTAAATTTCTGCCCCTCCCGCCGTTCATTTGTGACAGAGACTACACTTTATCCTGTTCATACTGAAAGGAGTGGGCCGAAGTATGCCACAAATCACAGCCGGTTTTTCATTTAAAGTCCTGACGATCAACACCCATAAAGGGTTCACTAGCTTTAATCGTCGCTTTATTCTGCCGGAACTGCGTGACGCGGTGCGTGCCACTTCAGCCGATATTGTCTTCCTGCAAGAGGTGATGGGGACACACAGTAGCCACCCTCTGCAAGTCGAAAACTGGCCGGATACACCGCACTATGAGTTCCTGGCGGACACGATGTGGAGCGATTTCGCTTATGGCCGCAATGCGGTTTATCCTGAAGGACACCACGGGAATGCGATTTTGTCACGTTATCCGATCGTTGAGTATAAAAATTTCGACATATCTGTTGCCGGAAGTGAAAATCGCGGCATGTTACACTGCCAAATCACCTTACCCGCACCACACAAAACCCTGCATGTCATCTGCGTCCATCTTGGGCTGCGGGAATCCCATCGCCTGGCACAGTTACAAAAGCTGGCCGAGTTTGTCACGGCATTACCCGCAGATGATCCGGTGGTGGTTGCGGGCGATTTCAATGACTGGCGCCAGCGTGCCAATGCTTTTCTGCAACGCCATGCGGGACTGAACGAGGTGTTCAGCCGCAAATATGGCCGACCAGAACGCACCTTTCCCGCGCGTTTTCCCCTGCTGCGCCTCGATCGTATCTACGTACGCAATGCTTCAGCCAGCCATCCCTGGGCACTGCCCGTCAAACCCTGGTCACACCTTTCCGATCATGCACCGCTGGCCGTGGAGATCCACCTATGAATGCACAATGGCGAGACGGTAATCAGTTACAGCTGCTGGAAAATGGTGATGCTTTTTTCCCTCGCGTGTTTGCGGCGATTGAGGGGGCCGAGCGCAGTATTCTGCTGGAAACGTTTATTCTTTTTGAAGATGAGGTGGGCCATCGCCTGCACGCTGCGCTGCTCAACGCGGCACAGCGTGGTGTCCACATCGAACTGCTGGTTGATGGCTATGGCTCATCGGAATTGAGTGACGCTTACATCAACAGCCTTACCGCGGCGGGCATCCGTTTTATGGTTTACGATCCACGCCCACGCGTGCTGGGGATGCGGACCAACGTCTTCCGCCGCCTGCACCGTAAAGTGGTGGTGGTCGATCAGCGGATTGCGTTTGTTGGCGGCATCAACTTCTCTGCCGAACACAATACCGACTTTGGTCCGCAGGCCAAGCAAGACTATGCCGTTGAAGTCACGGGGCCGGTGGTTGAGGATATCAGCCGCTATGAATTACAGGCCTTTGGCAGCGATCGGCCGGTGCGCCGCTGGTGGCAAAGACGTCACTCTCCGCTGGCCCGCAACAGGCAACCGGGTAACGCTCAGGTGCTGTTTGTCTTTCGCGATAACGAAGCCCATCGTGATGCCATTGAGCAACACTATCTCGACATGCTGCGCACCGCGCGTCAGGAGGTCACGATTGCTAATGCGTACTTCTTCCCTGGCTACCGCCTGCTGCGAGAAATGCGCAATGCAGCGCGGCGCGGCGTAACCGTCCGTTTAATTGTGCAGGGCGAGCCGGATATGCCCATTGTAAAAGTGGGCGCAGAACTGCTCTATAACTACCTGGTTGAGGGCGGGGTTGAAGTGTATGAGTATTGCCGTCGCCCACTGCATGGCAAAGTCGCGGTGCAGGATCAGCAGTGGTCTACCGTCGGCTCCAGTAATCTTGACCCGCTGAGTTTATCGCTCAATCTGGAAGCCAATTTGATCATCTATGACCGCCAGTTTAATCAGACCCTGCGTGACAACCTGCAACAGCTGCTGGAACAGGATTGCCAGCGGGTGGAAGCACATCAACTTCCGCCACGCAATCTGTGGCAACTGACTAAAAACGTGGTGGTTTTCCACTTTCTGCGCCACTTCCCGGCGATGGTTGGCTGGCTCCCTGCCCATACGCCTAAACTCGCACTCGTCGAACCGCCGGTACAGCCGGAAATGGAAACGCAGGACCGGATAGAAACAGAGAATCAAGGAGCGAAACCCTGATGAGCAGAAGACATTCGCGTGGACAACGAATAAAAAAATTCCTGACGGTGCTGTTTTTTATTGCCGTCGTGGTGCTGTTGGTGGTGTATGCCAGCAAGGTCAACTGGGCAGATGTCTGGCATGTTATTACCCACTATAACCGTATTGCGATAGCCAGTGCGCTGGTACTGGTCGCCGTCAGTTATGCCCTCTACGGAATATACGATCTGATTGGCCGTGCCTACTGCGGGCATAAGCTGGCAAAACGCCAGGTCATGCTGGTCTCCTTTATCTGTTACGCGTTTAACCTCACCCTCAGTACCTGGGTGGGTGGCGTGGCGATGCGCTACCGTCTCTACTCCAGGCTTGGTCTGCCCGGGGGTACGATCACGCGCATTTTCTCTTTGAGTATCGCCACCAACTGGCTGGGCTACATCCTGTTAGCGGGCATCATTTTTACTGCGGGCTGGGTGCCGCTTCCCCAGGGCTGGTTTGTTGGCAGCACCGCGCTGCGTCTGATCGGCTTAGGCTTGTTGTGTCTGGTTATCGCCTATTTCTCTGGCTGCACCTTTGCCAAGCGCCGACACTGGACGGTAAAAGGCAGAAAGCTACAACTGCCTGGCTGGCGGATGGCGATGTTTCAGTTTGCCGTTTCCTGCGCAAACTGGTTGGTGATGAGCACCATTATCTGGCTATTACTGGGACAACAGGCTGACTTTATGCAGGTCTCTGGGGTCTTACTGATCAGCAGCATTGCGGGCGTCATAGTGCATATTCCGGCCGGGATTGGTGTACTGGAAGCGGTGTTTCTTGCACTACTTGGAGGGCAATTACCGCACAGCACCATTATCGCCGCCCTGCTCGCCTATCGGGTGCTGTACTTTATTTTGCCGCTGGTCGTGGCACTGGTGCTCTATCTGTGGCTGGAGAGTCAGGCCAGGCATTTACGCGAAAAAAATGTGCAGAACATCTAGCGGGGAAGTATCACAGCGCCCGGAACAGGCGCTGTGATCAAAACGCATTAACGACGGCTGCCGAAAATACGCAACAGCATCAGGAACAGGTTAATAAAGTCGAGATACAGCGTCAGCGCGCCAAGGATCGAATAACGACGCAGCTGTTCTTTATCATTGGTATTAATACTTTCACCGATGTTTTTCAGTTTCTGTGTGTCATAAGCCGTCAGACCAACAAACACTACCACACCGATATAGGTGATGGCCCACATCAATGCAGAGCTTTTCAGCCAGAAATTCACCAGCGAAGCCAGCAAAATACCAATCAACGCCATAAACAGCAGGCTACCGAAACGGCTAAGGTCGCGTTTGGTGGTGTAGCCATAGAAGCTCATGGCACCGAACATTCCGGCAGTCACAAAGAAGGTGCTGGCAATTGACGAGTAGGTGTAAACCACAAAAATACTCGCCATCGTTAAGCCGGTTAGCGCCGAATAGAGCATAAACAAGCCAGTCGCCAGCGCACCACTCAGGCGCTGTACCATGCCGGAGAGCACAAAGACCACCGCAAGCTGCGCGATGACCAGGCCGAAAAAGGTCATACGACTGGCAAACACCAGTTCCATGACTGCTGGCGTGCGGGCAGCAAACCAGGCAACAAAAGCGGTAAGTAACAGACCACAGGTCATCCAACCGTAGACTTGCGCCATATAGGTCTGCAGGCCAACGGAAGTACGCTGTACGATTGGATCACTGGATTGTGGATATCGGTCCATGATGCACCTCTTGTAAGTGAAAGAACTGCCTTAAGTCTGGACGTACGGCGCAACGCCGTCAACGGCGACTCAGGCATTGTTGGTAACGATCGTTTACACGCCGGGCGAACCAGGCGGTGGTTAAATCGCGGGTAATTTTCGGGCTTTCCAGTTTGATGCCCGGCAGCATCTCCCGCGCCAGCGGTTTAGCCGCCTGTTTATCTGCGAGCGCAAACACTTTACGCCACAGCACACTACGGCTGAATTCTGGCTGCTCGCCAAGATTCAGATCACGGCGAATATCGTGGTTGCTCATCTCCAGCCGGTCGCTTATCCGGCGTACCGCCAGTTCAGTGCTCCCTGCCGCATCAGAATCGTAACGAATCAGATCCCCGTCCAGCGCCAGCTTCACACCACTTAAGCGCGCCACCGCTGCCTGAAATGCCGCATTACGGCTGGCGTACCAACCCGCATTATAATCGGCAAAACGGTAGAGCGGCTGGCTGTAATCCGCCGGGTAGCCCAGCAGATGCATAGTGCCAAAGTAGATGCCACCATGACGGGTAAAGACTTCACGGCGAATGGTTTTATCAATCGGCCATGGGTAGCCCTTTTCATGTGCTTCTGCAAACGAGATGCTGACCTGCATCGGGCCGCCGGTATGAATCGGGTTGAGATCGCCAAACAGCCGCTGTCCCATCGGCACCGAATCGATTAAGTCATCAAAGATGGCGCTGAGTTCTTTTTCACTGCGCACTTTATCAAGGCGTACCGCATAACTCTCGCCAGTCGGTGATTTAATTAACAACGCCGTGCGTACTAAAAATGCCGGAATATGCAGGGTGCCAGCACGCCGGTTAATCTCTCCCCAGGCAATCTTGGGTAACCCGCTCACTGGCGCATCAGCGTTGAAGTTAGACTCCTGGTCAGCCACGGCAATCACCGCACACAGCTGGCTGGCAGAAGTGTCTAACTTCTGCGCGGTAAAGCTGGTGTAAATATCACTCGCCCAATCCGCCTTATTGCTGACATGCGGCGGCAGCAGTTGGCGGATTTGCGCTTTGACATCCGCAGGTGGGCGTTCAGAGATTGTGGCTTTTTTCTGGCTGCTACAACCGGCCAGCACTAGCAGCAGAACCAGCATGAAATGAGAGTATAAATAACGCGCGGACATGGTTCTTCCTGAATCAGTTCGGTGACAGCGGAAGCATAGCATAGCCCCGGCCCAGCATGGTTTACTCCCAGCGTTGGGCCGCTGTTTGGTCACTCTCACGCGATTCAACCCAGCGTTCACCCTGCCCGGTCTGTTCGCGCTTCCAGAAAGGTGCGCGGGTTTTCAGGTAATCCATCATCATTTCGGCGGCGGCAAAGGCCGCTCCCCGGTGCGATGCTGTCACACCGACCAGCACAATCTCATCACCAGGATAGAGTGCGCCGACGCGATGAATCAACGTCACTCGCTGCAATGGCCAGCGCTGACGTGCCTCGGCCACAATCTCCTGTAGCGCTTTTTCTGTCATGCCCGGGTAGTGCTCCAGCGTTAACGCAGCGACGCTGCTGCCAAGATTGTGATTGCGCACCTTACCGGTAAACGTCACTACGGCACCATCACTGTCGCAGGCGGCGAGCCAGGCATACTCTTCGGCCATGCTGAAAGGCGCTGTGCCAACACGAATACGGGTTTCCACGTCAACCTCCGGTTACCGGTGGGAAAAATGCCACTTCATCACCCGCTTGCAGCGGATGATCCATCGGCACCAGCGTCTGATTGACCGCTGCCAGCAACTTGCCAGACGTCAGAGCCAAATCCCAGCGGTCACTTTGTGCCGCCAGCGCTTCACGCAGTGCCGCTACGTCGGCAAAATGGGCGGGCATGGTCAGCTCATCGGTGCCGGTCAGTTCACGCACCTGAGCAAAAAACAGCACTTTAAGCATCTTCACTCGCCTTGAAATCACCTGACTTGCCACCGCTTTTTTGCAGCAAGCGTACCTGCTCAATCACGATATCTTTCTGCACGGCTTTGCACATGTCGTAAATGGTTAATGCCGCAACCGAAGCCGCGGTCAACGCTTCCATCTCAACGCCGGTTTTACCGGTCAGACGGCAGAGGGAAACAATTCGTACCCGGTTGTGTTCAGGCTCGGCGGTCAGGTTAACTTCGACTTTGCTCAGCATCAGCGGATGGCACAGGGGAATCAGCTCCCAGGTGCGTTTCGCCGCCTGAATACCAGCAATGCGCGCAGTGGCAAACACATCGCCTTTATCATGCCGACCTTCAGTGATCATGCTCAGGGTGGTCGCCTGCATAGAAACGAACGCTTCGGCTCGCGCTTCACGCAAGGTTTCGGCTTTGGCGGAAACATCCACCATGTGCGCCTCACCAGCCGCGTTGATATGGGTGAGTTGTGACATAATTACAGCTTCTTCAGATGTTTAACAAAATTACATGGGCGCGTACGCGCATCGAGTTGCTCGTTAATAATGCGTTCCCACGCGCTTTGACAGGCGCTGGTTGAGCCAGGAACTGCAAAGATCAGCGTCTGATTAGCCATGCCCGCTACCGCGCGAGACTGCAACGACGCACTACCGATATCCTCATAGGAGAACATACGGGACAGTTCACCAAACCCCTGAATCTCCCGATCAAACAGCGGTAGCAGTGCCTCAGGCGTGCTGTTTTGGCTGTTAAAGCCGGTGCCGCCGTTAATGATCACCACCTGGACATCTTCACTGGCAATCCAGCGCGAGATAATCGCGCGAATACGGTAACGATTGTCGCCAATCACCGCATGATCCACCACCTGATGCCCGGCTTCCGTCGCAGCTTCCCGCAGATAGTCCCCTGAGGTATCGTTGCTGGCATCACGTTTATCTGAAATGGTTAACACTGCCAGATTAAGGGCGATAAATTCGCCGCCAGATTTGCTCATGACCATCACTCCTGAAGTCAGCCGCCAATAAATGAGAGGTTTTGCGTAATGCCGGTGTTGCCCTGATGGAGAAAATGCGTCTGCTTTTTCTGCCCAAGGCTGGTGGCAATGCGCGCCTGTAAGGCATCCAGCTGGTCGTCCGCCGCCAGCAAATCACGCAGCGGAATCCCTGCGTCACCAAACAGACAGAGATGCAAATTGCCCACTGCGGAGACCCGCAGGCGGTTACAGCTGGCACAAAAATCTTTTTCGTAGGGCATGATTAACCCGACCTCACCCAGATAGTCCGGGTGATAAAACACCTGCGCAGGGCCATCGCTACGACTGCGGCTACGCAGTTGCCAGCCTTGTTGTAACAGCTGGTCGCGGATCACCGTGCCAGAAATATGCTGCTGGCGAAATAACGCCCCGCCCTCGCCGGTTTCCATTAATTCGATAAAGCGCAGCTGGATGGGCCGATTGCGGATCCACGCCAAAAAGGTCGCCAGTTGGTGGCTGTTGTGTTCACGCATCAACACGCTGTTGACTTTGACCTGGGTGAAACCCGCGGCAAAGGCGGCATCAATACCCGCCATCACCTGGTAAAATTTATCCTGCCCGGTGATGGCGTGAAACTGACGCGCATCCAGGCTATCCACGCTGACATTGAGGTGAGTAAGGCCAGCAGCGCGCCACTTGTCGACATCCCGTTCCATACGGTAACCGTTGGTGGTCATGGCTATCTGACGGATGCCTGGATTTTCGCGCACGGCGGCAATAATGTCGGTGAAATCGCGACGCAGAGAGGGCTCTCCCCCCGTGAGTCGAACCTTTTCGGTGCCGGCAGCCGCAAAGGCGCGCGTCACGCGGCGGATCTCCTCCAGCGAGAGAAAACTGTTGTTGTTTACCCCCTGAGGCCGATAACCATCAGGCAGGCAATAGGTACAGCGGAAGTTACACACGTCCGTGACCGACAACCGCAGGTAGTAGAACCGGCGGTCATATGCATCTGAAAACTGGGACACCGAACACCTTTCAGGATTTGTGAATACAGTGCAGTGATTGCACCTCGATAGCGCCCGGCTACCGACCAGCACAGTAATTGCCTGCCCTGGCTGAAGTGAATGAGCCTTTTTTGGCTCAAGAAAAATAGTATCGCTAAATCCCATACTATTCCAGGCTGGCTAAACGATATATATACTCGATCTGTGCCTTTTGACCTCTGTTAAGCGGCCGTTGTATGGCATTTATCACTGTTGACCGCTTTTGGCCGCAATACGCGGCCACCGTAGGAGAAGTATGAATCGAACGCTGGCTGACCTTGACCGCGTAGTGGCTCTGGGGGGCGGACACGGCCTCGGGCGCGTAATGTCCTCGCTCTCTTTCCTGGGTTCACGCCTGACCGGGATTGTCACCACCACCGACAATGGGGGATCGACCGGCCGCATCCGTCGCTCAGAAGGCGGTATTGCCTGGGGCGATATGCGTAACTGCATTAACCAACTCATTACCGAGCCAAGTGTCGCCTCTGCCATGTTTGAGTACCGTTTTAGCGGCAATGGCGAATTAGCGGGGCATAATCTGGGTAATTTGATCCTGAAAGCGTTGGATCACCTCAGCGTGCGTCCGCTGGAAGCGATCAACATCATTCGCAATCTGTTAAAAGTCGAAGCTTTTCTAATCCCGATGTCGGAACAACCGGTAGACCTGGTGGCTTCCGATGCGGAAGGCAATATGGTGTACGGAGAAACGGCCATTGATGCCATGCAGCAGACACCGGAAACGCTGATGCTGCATCCAAATGTGAAAACCACGCGTGAAGCGCTGGAAGCGGTCGCTCGCGCCGACCTGATATTGCTCGGTCCCGGCAGTTTTTACACCAGCCTGATGCCCGTCCTGTTGCTGGAAGAGATGGCACAAGCACTTCGGCGCACGCCAGCCACCGTGGTCTTTATCGATAATCTGGGCCGGGAACACAGCCCAGCCGGTCAGCTGAGCGTGCAGGATAAGCTGGCGATTATGGAACAGTCGATTGGCAAACGGGTCGTCGATGCGGTGCTGGTTGGCCCATCCGGTGATACACAAGGCGTAGAGAACCGCCTGATCATCCGTGAACCGCTGGAGGCGGTGGATATTCGCTATCGCCACGATCGCCAACTGCTGCGCGTTGCGCTGGAGCATGCCATCCAGACGTTATAGCCACCTGCTAATACAGGTGGCTTTGCTGTCAGGAAGTGGCAATAAACAGTTCGCGCAGTTGATGCAGCTGATCGCGAACTGTGGCCGCCTCTTCGAATTCGAGGTTCTGCGCATGCTGTTGCATCTGCGCTTCCAGCTCGTGGATTTTCTTCTGTAGGCCCTGCGGGGTGAGCGCCTGAAAATCGGTCTCTTCCTCGACCACACCTGGACGTTTGCCTTTCGCCTTGCCGCGCGTTTTCACGACATTCTTGCCCAGCTCGAGGATGTCAGTGATCTTCTTGTTCAAGCCCTGCGGCACAATGCCGTTGTCTTCATTGTATTTCTGCTGCTTCTCGCGGCGACGTTCGGTCTCTTCAATGGCACGGGCCATGGAGTTGGTAATACGATCGCCATACAGAATTGCCCGGCCATTAACGTTACGCGCGGCGCGACCAATGGTCTGAATCAGCGAGCGCTCTGAACGCAGGAAGCCCTCTTTATCTGCATCCAGAATCGCCACCAGCGACACTTCCGGCATATCCAGGCCTTCACGCAGCAGGTTAATCCCGACCAGCACATCGAACTCACCCAGACGCAAGTCACGGATAATTTCCATGCGCTCAACGGTATCAATGTCCGAGTGCAGATAGCGCACGCGCTCACCATGCTCTTCCAGATATTCCGTCAGATCTTCGGCCATTCTTTTGGTCAACGTCGTGACCAGCACGCGCTCATTGACCGCGACACGTTGACGAATTTCAGAGAGCAAGTCGTCCACCTGTGTGCCCACCGGACGCACTTCAATGATGGGGTCCAGCAGGCCAGTAGGACGCACCAGCTGATCAATCACTTCATCGCCAGACTTCTCCAGCTCGTAGTTACCTGGCGTTGCTGAGACATAAATTGTCTGCGGGGCCAGGCCTTCAAACTCTTCAAACTTCAGCGGGCGGTTATCCAGTGCGGAAGGCAGACGGAAACCATACTCCACCAGCGTCTCTTTTCGCGCACGGTCGCCACGGTACATGCCACCAATTTGCGGGATAGTGACGTGGGACTCATCCACCACCAGCAAACCATCCGCGGGCAGGTAGTCGAACAAGGTCGGTGGTGGCTCACCAGGGCCGCGCCCGGAGAGGTAACGGGAGTAGTTCTCGATGCCTGAGCAGTAGCCCAGTTCGTTCATCATCTCCAGATCGAACTGGGTGCGCTGGGTAATGCGCTGCTCTTCCAGCAGTTTGTTATTGTCCATCAGGTTCTTACGCCGATCGACTAACTCCACTTTGATCTCTTCCATCGCCTGCAAAATACGCTCACGTGGCGTCACGTAGTGCGTCTTGGGATAGATGGTAAAACGTGGCACCACCGACTCCACCTGGCCCGTGAGGGGATCGAACAGCGATAAGCGCTCAACTTCATCGTCGAACAACTCTACGCGCAGCGCGATGTCATCTGATTCAGCGGGGAAGATATCGATCACTTCACCGCGCACGCGGAAAGTCCCGCGCTGGAAGGCCTGGTCATTACGGGCGTACTGCAACTCCGCCAGACGACGCAAAATGCTGCGTTGATCGATGATCATGCCCCGGCTGAGGTGGAGCATCATTTTTAAATAAAGGTCAGGATCACCTAAGCCGTAGATGGCCGACACGGAGGCCACAACAATCACATCGCGGCGCTCCAGCATCGCTTTCGTCGCTGACAGACGCATCTGTTCGATATGCTCATTCACCGCCGCATCTTTCTCAATGAAGGTGTCGGAGCTTGGCACATAGGCTTCTGGCTGGTAGTAATCGTAGTAGGAGACAAAGAACTCCACGGCGTTGTCCGGGAAGAACTCTTTCATTTCACCGTATAACTGCGCTGCGAGCGTTTTGTTGGGTGCCAGGATCATGGTGGGCCGATTGAGATCGGCAATCACGTTGGCCACGGTAAACGTCTTCCCTGAACCGGTCACCCCTAATAACGTCTGATGGGCCAGTCCATCTTCCAGCCCCTCTTTGAGGCGCTGAATCGCCTCAGGCTGATCGCCAGAGGGCTTGAAGGCGGAATTCAGTTTAAACGCTTTACTCATGAAATGGGGTTCCTGCTGAAAAGGCGACGAGCTGGATGATAATTCTACTCTGCCTGGCTGATTTTGCCAGCAAAAAATACTGGATATATTGCCAGTAATCCTCCACTATAGTTGCACAGCACGCTGCTGCTTATTAGTGCAGTTAAACCCGTCGACACAAATTTGGCTTTGTGCGCGGGTTATCCCCAGACCGTGTTGAGATTTAACATTTGTCAAGAGAGCGTCATAAAATTACAGCCAGATGACCAGCTAGATAATTCTGAGTATTGCTTTTAAATAACATATTGATTTAAATGGATATCTCTTTTTAGGCCAGTTTCTCAGCATAATGTAGGTAAGCCGCGTATTTCCTCGCTTGCGCCTTGTTGTCAGAATCTAATGCACAAGGTTATCCACAGGAATAGTGGATAACTGTCTCCAGCCCTGACGCCATAGGCTGTGTATAATTTTTCCCGCTTAATCCTCTGAGTAAAAAAAATATTTTTTTGCGGATTATTTTTACGTCCCCCCTTAATCATCAGTGTCTCTCAAGCTCAATCGTGGTGGTTTTTCAGGCGTAATGTGCATATCTTCCGCTTCATCAACAATCATACCCGTGCGTTATCACTCTGCATCTGCACCACGATTGATTAGCTTCAAGCACTAGTGGGGAGCATCAAAGTGATTCCCGCACTCAACTGTTTAACATTATTTCTGTGTTTTTATAGCGCTAGCGCACACTCTTCCGCCTTCCATCCCCGTCTCTCCAATTTTTGGCCTGAAAATTGCAGCTATCTGAAGGTATGTCAGGCTCAGGCCTGCCCCCCCTTTAACGCTGTGACTTGTTATTCACTGTTTGCCAGACGACAGAGAGCGGAAGCATTCAGGTTACGATTCTGAGAGGAGCCCCCAGATGCTGAGTTTACGTTCGGTCAATCAGTTCTACGGTCAGAACCACATTTTATGGGATGTTGATCTTGATCTCCCCCCTGGCACCTGTACCGGGGTGTTGGGCCGCCCTGGCATGGGGAAAACCACGCTGGTCAACTGCATCATGGGGCGCTTACCGATTAACAGCGGCACCATGACCTGGCAGGAAGATGGCTCTCCCCCCGCCAATATGTTGTTGCAACCGCCAGAGCAGCGGGCACGTATGGGTATCGGTTACGTCCCCCAGGGACGCCATATTTTTTCCCAGATGAGCGTCGAGGATAACCTGCTGATCGCCTTGCTGGCGGGCGCAGGCATGGAAAATCCTCATCCGGCGATTCCACAAATGGTGTTCGATCTGTTCCCACACCTCTATTCGTTGCGCCATCTACGCAGTGGTGAACTGCCGGTTGCTCAGCAACAGCATCTGGCACTGGCGCGAGCGTTAGTGCTCCAGCCGAAACTGCTGATACTGGATGAACCCACGGAAGGGATGTCGCCATGGCTGGAAGAGGAGATGGGTAATCTGATTCGCCGCCTCAATCGTGATTACGGCCTGACGGTGCTGCTGCTGGAGCAGCGGTTGTCATTCATACGCCGCGTTGCAGACTACTTCTTACTGCTGCACCGTGGGCGCAATGTGGCCCACGGTGAGATGGCTCAGTTGGATGATATGATGGTTAACAAGTGGCTTACCGTCACCTGAGAGGTCAGTCGGGCAAACGCAGGAAGTGGCCGCAGGCCGTCAGTTGCGCCGGGTCACTCAGATACGGAATTTCCCCTAAACAGGGTGCAGGGAGTCGCTGGTGTAACGTAGCGAGATACTCTGCATGGCGTTTGCCCGCTGGCTGAACACCATTGGCTATCCAGCCTGCCAGCGGCAATCCTTGCGCCCGCACCGCATCCATGGTCAGCATGGCGTGATTGATACATCCCAGCTTAATGCCCACCACCAGAATCACCGGGAGCTGTTCAGCCACCACCCAATCCGCAAACGTAAACTGTTCGCTGAGCGGCGTGTACCAGCCACCTGCTCCTTCAACCAATACCCAGTCAGCGTGCTGCTCTACTTCTCGCAACCCCTGCGAGAGCGCGGTCAATGTAATGGGCCGGCCCTCCTCCGCGCTGATGATATGCGGTGAGGTGGGTTCCAGAAATGCCAGCGGATTGACCTGTTCATAGCGTAATGCAACGCTGCTGTAGCGTTGTAATGCCAGCGCATCGCTGTTCCTTACACCTTCCGCAGTTAATTCGCTGCCGGAAGCCACAGGCTTATAGCCCGCACAACGCAGACCTGCCGTGGTCGCGGCTTGCAACAGTGCGCTGCTGGCAACCGTTTTACCCACTTCGGTATCGGTTCCCGTAATAAACCAACGCTTCATAACGTGATGACTCCAAAAAACAGATGATAACTAAGCCGGTAACCCTGTTGATCTTGCGGCCAGCTCTGCTCAAGCTGCGCCAGTCCATGCCGGGTTAACAAGGCATTACGACGCCCGTGGTGTAAATGCGTGGCACCAATGCCTTTGAGTGAGCGCATCGCCGCTAACGCCGTGGGGAAATGCAGTGTCACCTGTTGCGTTTGATAACGCAGGGGCAGACTGGCGGCAGCGGCAATCACCTGCTGCTGACTGAGAAACCGATTGGTGTGTGGCAACCGGTCCAGCACCTGCCAGGCCTGGTTCACTTCCTGTAGCGAAGCTTCCAGTAACGTCGAGAACATAACGCTTCCGCCGCTGCGTAACAGACGGCACTGCTGTTGCAGTGCTGTGCCTAAGTCGCTACTCCACTGCACCGCCAGGTTGCTCCAGACCAGATCCACACTCCTTGCTGGCAGCGGCAGCGCATCCAGATCGGCCTGAACATAGCTATCGGCTGAGTCGGCAGCGCGCGCCTGATCTAACATGGCACTGGAGAGATCAAGGGCAGTAACATGATGACCGCGAGCGCGCCAGTAGCGGCTGTAACGCCCGGTGCCACAGCCAATGTCCAGCACATCGCGCCCGGGGGCTGTAGGTGCCAGCGTTAGCAGCGCCTCGCCACTCAGTCGTTGCAGTTCGGCGTGCTGGTCGTAGTGGCTGGCGGCGCGGCCAAAGGCTTTCGCCACCGCCTGCTTATTCACTGGCTGCGTCATGTAGCACCTCCAGCAATCGATCAATATCTTCGGTTCGATGTGCGGCGGTGAGGGTAATACGCAGGCGTGCGGTGCCAGGCGGGACGGTGGGCGGGCGAATCGCGCTGACCCAACAGCCTGCCTGTGCCAGTTGGCGAGAGAGCGCCAACGCAGCGCTGTTTTCACCGATCACCAGCGGCTGAATAGCGCTTTCAGACGGCAACAGCTGCCAGGGTAGCGAAGCCGCCCCGCGCCGGAAATGGGCGATATTCTGTTGCAGAGTGGCGCGCGCACCATCAGCCTGTTGTACCGCCAGCAGCGCAGCGTGCAATGCACCAATCTGTGCCGGTGGCAGCGCGGTGGAGTAGATCAAATGGCGAGCGAACTGCACCATGTAGTCTGCCGTGGCGTCGTCACACAGCAATGCAGCACCGCTGACCCCAAACGCTTTGCCAAAGGTGATGACCTGAAGCTGCGGTTTAACCCCCTGCTGCCAGCAACTGCCACGCCCCTGATCGCCCGTCACGCCAATCCCATGCGCATCGTCTACCAGTAACCAACCCTCGGCGGCCGCGGTTGCCTGAGCAATCTCGGCCAGCGGTGCGCTGTCACCGTCCATGCTGAATATCCCTTCAGTGATGACAAGGGTGGCACCGCTGGCGGGCTGTGCCAGCAAACGCTGTAAGCTGTGAGGCTGGTTGTGGGCAAAGCGGCGCAGTTGTGCCGGAGCCAGACTGGCCGCCTCCAGCAATGAGGCGTGCGAGAGCTTATCAGCGAGTAAACGATCGTCTTTGCCCGCCAGCAGATGGATAATGGCCTGGTTCAGCGCAAAGCCCGAAACAAACAGCAGTGCCCGCGGATAGCCGAGCCATGACGCCAGCGCTTCTTCCAGTTCCGCCTGCTGTTGGCGATAGCCGGTCACATGCCCGGAAGCGCCAGCACCCGCACCCGCTTTGGCCCCCTGCTGCCAGCCAGCAATCAACGCGGGGTGCTGGCTTAAACCCAGATAGTCATTGCTGGAGAAGTGCAGATAGCGCTGCCCCTCTACCTGAATTTCACGCGTGCTATTGTGTTGCACCTGCGGACGGCTACGCCACGCATGCTGCTGCTGACGCTCGCTCAGCGCCTGCTGAATACGTGCTGACCAGTTCATCAGTGCGCCGCGTTATAAAATTGCTCGGTATCGGCATACAACAGTTGCTCACTTAAGTGCTGCTGCTGTTCATTGTCACCGTGCTGGGTGGCCGTGTGTTCCGGGTTAAGCCCCAGTTTGCGGAACAGTTGCAGGTCTTTATCCTCTTCCGGATTGGTGGTGGTCAGTAACTTGCAGCCGTAGAAGATGGAATTTGCCCCTGCCATAAAGCACATCGCCTGCGTCTGCTCGCTCATCTGTTCACGTCCGGCAGACAAGCGTACATGCGAAGCGGGCATCATGATGCGTGCAACGGCAATGGTACGAATAAAATCAAACGCATCGACATCCTCGTTATCCGCCAGGGGGGTGCCTTTAACCTTCACCAGCATGTTGATTGGCACGCTCTCTGGCGGTTTTGGCAAGTTTGCTAACTGCACCAGCAAACCCGCACGGTCTGTCACGGTTTCACCCAATCCCACAATCCCGCCTGAACACACTTTGATACCGGCACCACGCACCTGATCTAACGTATCAAGACGCTCCTGATAACTGCGGGTCGTGATAATGCTGCCGTAAAACTCCGGTGAGGTATCGAGGTTATGGTTGTAGAAATCCAGGCCTGCGCCCGCCAGGCGCTGAGCCTGATCGCCGTTTAACGTCCCCAGCGTCATGCAGGTTTCCATCCCCATTGCTTTCACCCCTTTGACCATCTGTTCGAGGTAAGGCATGTCACGTTCGTGTGGGTTTTTCCATGCGGCGCCCATGCAGAAACGGCTCGAACCCGCCGCTTTT
>NZ_ALXE01000057.1 GCF_000295955.2 Pantoea sp. A4 | reverse complement strand
TTCAGGACGATATGCCGGTTTGGCTGATTCAGCTTCTTGCCTGACGCTCTCTCAGCGGCGGCAACAGCATCGTCGAGAAATTTTTTCTCGGCGGGCGTCAGGTTGGTCAGTCGGGTCATGGTGATCTCCGGTCAGAATAAACTCTGGACAGTCTGCCAGACACCGTGGAGGCGATGAAGTGTCGGCGACGGTATCAGGCAAGCAGAAACGATGTCCGGTAAAACTTATTCGTCCGGGTCATGTCCCTGGCGGGGTAATACACCGTCCACGCGGAGGATCGCTTTTTTCAGCTCGGTCAGGATCTCCGCATACTCTTTGCTGTCCGCCCTGTGCCCCTGCATGAAGAGGTGTTTCTGCAGGCCGCCGAGCCGGCTCAGTTCCATAATCATTTTGTAATCCGTAACCGGCTTAATTTTTCGACGCAGCGCGATCCTCCGGACGTACTCGGCCACCGTCAGGCATGCCGCCTCTGCACTCTGTAAAATCATGTCGTGCTCTTCAGGCGTGCACCTTACCTGGATTAATCTGGTCCGGTTCCTTCGTTCGCTTCGACTCATTGACGCCTCTTTTTTTCGGTTCGGGGTGTCGGGGCAAAGCCCTGACTAGGTCGTCTTGTAATGCTGCCGACGCGGCGGCGGTATTACAAGACATATCCTGTCCCGTAGTTTAGTCCTGCGGATCTGTCGCGCATGCAGATTCGATGAACCGGCTACGGGTTTCAAAGGGGAACGCTTTGACGAGGAAGATTTGCACACATCGGTAACGTGCCTGGAAAAACCGGCGATGAAAGGCAGAACGAAGAGGGAAACCATTGAGGAACAATCTGACGGCAAAAACTAGCCGTCAGAAGGCAAGTTATCTTCTCTCCTAGCTTTTTCATAGGCGGCAAGAACAGCCTTGTTCTGGAGCGCTTTTTCTTTGACCTTTGCAAAGGGTATGCCTTCGGTCTTTTGAGGTTTTGTCATGAGTTTCCCATTGAGAAGAAGACGAATGAGGCATGCGCTCACTCCGTTCAGTCATGAGTCTGCGGCGAGCAGTATAAGGTTCTTGAAGGGATGTTTTTGATTCTCGGGCGCTAAATGTACAAAAGCCCCGTGACAGAATCACAGGGCTTGAGTACTCTAATTCGTGCAGATACCTGCTACAGATTAGACCTAGACAATCAAATCTTAGCAGGGCTGGCTAGACGTGTCACTACCAGCTTAATACCATTCAACGACATTAAAATCATATCTGCACCTTGGACGCTCAGGTCTACGCCCCGGACTCCGGCAGGATAAACAGGCAATTGGTGGATACGTAACTTAACCGCGAAAGAGTTAGGCTCTACCCCGTCTCGCAGTACGATAACTGGCACCTGATAAAATGAGCAACCAAGGCAGCAACAAGCGGAACAGTGTGATTGAGAACGTCTGACACTGAGCCCACACAATCAAGCCTTTTGCAGGGTAAGACACACAAGAAAAGAGCTAGACGAAGGTCGCTACGCTCCCCGTGATTTTTATATACCCACCACGGGGGCATTAGGTATGCTGTTCCAAAAAATCATAGGAACAAGCATGTTAGCCAACTTTGTAGAGAATGGTAGCTGGCTGTCTGTAGTATTAGCCGAATACGTTACGGTCATGATGCTTAGGATCGGAGCTGATACAAAACGAGATCCCGAAAGACTAAACACTCCAGGGATAATTCATAATCTCACATTCACAATTGTGATGTTTTTATCAATACCTCTAACCTTCTGGATTGCTGTTTACATCGGCTTTTTTGAGGGCTTTTGGACTGCTTTTATCGCTTGGTTTTTACTTCAGATAATTGGAACATTCATAATTAATCTAGCTATAAACATAACCCCAGCATTCCCCGGGAAGTATGCAATCCTAGCCATACTTTCAATCCCAGCGATCGTATTCGCCTATGGGCTAAGTATTTACTCCTCATTAAAATGGTTTGGCTATTTACCATAACATCCCTTTCCAGTACCGCAGACTACGAAGCCCCCAGGGACTTCCAGATGATGTTTTTTAGCCGGTCCGGTGACACATCATCATTGGACAGTAGCTAGGACCAAAAAAATAGAAAAAACTTTCAAATACACCCATGAAATGGCATAAAAAAAGATAAATTCACCAAATGGATGATTATATGGCAGTCAAAAAAATGCTAATTGCTGGCATCATCATGGCAGTATCCACCTCAACAATGGCGTCAGAGAAAGTTAAGGACATCAAGGGAGTGCAGGGGAAAAAAGTTAGTTTCTCTGTTGAAAGCAACCCTACAACGGGATACGGCTGGATGATAAAAAGCCTGCCTGATGAACTGGTCTTCGTCTCAAGCAGCTATGAGCAGTCCAAGGATTGCGGAGAGGGCGCTGTCGGCTGCTCCGGCAAGGAAACCTTCAACTTTATCGCCCAAAAATCCGGTAAAGGTGAACTGAAAATGATATACGGCCAGTCATTTGATAAAGCCTCATGGGAAGAATCCACTGTAAAAGTGGATATAAAATAACCACTCAGGTCAGGATTTTTTAAACTTAATCATGTTGTTTAAGTACTGCGCAACCAGGGAAAGTTTTAACCCGCCCTACAAACATGCATTCATGTTTGTAGGGCTCACTTCTTCTCCTCGGGTTTAGGACGCAATGGCCCGGCCACTCTCATTTACCATAACGTTTCTTTACCGCACCCCCTGAGACGCCCTCAGCGCGTTTTCAGGCCCTGAGCCGCAAAAGAGCACCTCTTCCCCCCGGAAAACCGCCCAGGATCGTTCTGATGCGCTCTGCGGGGGTGAATGGTTATGCACCGGCACAGCCGGAAAGGATTTTAGCGGCTAAAATCCGGCGAAGCGGCTAAAAGGGGAGATCGGGTAACGGTGAGCGGGCGGGGGAATTTTTCGCGCAGATCCGGAGCCTGTGCCATATTTATCAGGTCACCCATCCCGCGAAATCACGGACACCCTGGTGCTGTGAGGATGACGAAGATAAGTTAGCTAAACATTTCGGAGCCTCCTGGGCTCCTTTTTTTTTCCCGCCGTTCAGAGCGGCCCGGGACAAAAAGCTCCGCCGTGGCGTTCACCGGCGC
>NZ_ALXE01000056.1 GCF_000295955.2 Pantoea sp. A4 | reverse complement strand
AGGGGTTTTTTGCGTTTGCGACACTTAAAATTCCCCCTATCTGAGATATAAACCAGCTGCAAAGTACAGCAAAGGGGGGGATAACAGCGTAAATCCACCTCCCAACCTGATCGGGATCGGGTAAACTGGTCGTCCGATTATTCAGTAAAGGCTTAATCATGTCTTGCCACACACTCTCTTCACTTCAGCCCTGGAATACGTTTAATTTGAACGCACGAGCTGCGCAAATTAGCGTCATAAATGACAGGGAAACATTGTGCCAGCTGTGGCAGGAAAGCAGAGTTGCTCAGCAACCCGTTTTAATTCTGGGTGAAGGAAGTAATGTATTATTCCTCGAAGATTTTTCCGGGCATGTACTGATTAATCGTATTCAAGGAATTGAGATCAGCGAGACGGAAGAAAACTGGCATTTGCACATTGGTGCAGGTGAAAACTGGCACCAGCTGGTTGAGCATACTTTGAAAACAGGCATTGCTGGTCTGGAAAACCTCGCATTAATACCCGGCTGTGTAGGATCTGCACCTATTCAAAATATTGGCGCGTATGGTATCGAGTTCAATCGTGTCTGTGAATATGTTGATATTGTTGAACTGAGTACAGGTAATACCATGCGCATGAGCTCTGCGGAATGCGAATTTGGCTACCGCGACAGTATTTTTAAACATCGCTATCAGGAAGGATATGCGATCGTTGCTGTAGGATTGATCCTGGCAAAAAAATGGACGCCGATCCTGTCATATGGTGATCTGACTAAATTAGATCCCGCGTCAGTCACTCCTCAGCATGTTTTTGATGCTGTTTGCCATATGAGGCGGAGCAAACTTCCAGACCCTAAAGTCACTGGCAATGCCGGGAGTTTTTTCAAAAATCCCGTTATTGACGCTGAAAAGGCGCAAGCATTGCTGCAGTATTATCCGTCAATGCCACATTATCCCCAGACAGACGGTAGTATGAAACTTGCTGCCGGTTGGCTCATTGATCAATGTCACTTAAAAGGGCTGCGTGAAGGAGGGGCTATGGTCCATCAGCAGCAAGCATTGGTATTGATTAATGCTGAAGACGCCACTGGAAATGATGTTGTTAGACTGGCTCATGAAGTGCGTTCACAAGTTGGGAAAAAGTTTGATATCTGGCTTGAGCCTGAAGTTCGCTTTATTTGCGCGACGGGTGAAGTTAATGCTGTAGAGGTGATTGCGTGAAAGATACAAGCGTACCGTTAAAACTGGTCAGTATTCTGGCAGATGGACAGTTCCATTCAGGGGAACAGTTGGGAGAACTGCTGGGAATGAGCAGGGCTGCTATCAATAAGCACATGCAGACGCTCAAAGAGTGGGGGCTTGAATTTTTAACAGTCACCGGTAAAGGATATAGCCTCACGTCTCCTGTTGAGTTGCTTAATGAGGCAATGATTCTGCCACAAGTACCGGAAAAGAATCTTGATGTTGTCCCGGTACTGGGATCAACAAACCAGTATTTGCTGGATAATATGCATCGGCTGGCATCCGGTTTTGCCTGTGTTGCGGAGTATCAGAATGCCGGGAGAGGCCGCAGGGGTAGGGTCTGGGTATCTCCATTTGGAGCAAATCTGTATCTCTCAATGTACTGGAAGTTGGAAGAAGGCCCGGCTGCTGCAATGGGGCTAAGTCTGGTGATTGGCATCGTAGTTGCTGAAGTCTTGCAGTCTCTTGGCGCTGAAGGCATCAAGGTTAAGTGGCCAAATGACCTTTATCTGAATGATAAAAAACTGGCGGGCATTCTGGTTGAACTGACAGGCAAAACCGGGGATGCAGCGCATATCGTGTTAGGCGCGGGTATTAATCTTGCCATGAGCCAACCAGCAGCAGCAGCAATTGATCAACAATGGATCAATCTGCAAGATGCGGGTATCAAGGTTGATCGTAACCAACTCGCGGCTTCTTTGATCAATGAACTCCGTGTGAATTTACGTAAGTTCGAGCAGGAAGGCTTATCCTCATTCACTGAACGCTGGGCAAAGTTTGATAACTATATCAACCGCCCGGTTAAGTTATTAATAGGCGATCGGGTTGTGAACGGCATTGCCCGTGGTATTGACCATCAGGGCGGGCTGTTACTAGAACATGAAGGTGAAATAAAAGCCTGGGTTGGAGGCGAAATTTCATTACGCCCACAAACTAACCTCTGATTGTAGTACTGAGCCATTTCATAGCCTCGTCACTCAAATGCCAACGTAGTGTATTTTTTACAGGTGTTGGAGTGACGATTACAATGCCTGCTTTCACCAGCTTAAGTAGCAATCTTCGAGCCTGATAGATACCCATTTCGCTAGCTTCCGCTACTTCTCGAGTGCTCACCCATTGTTCCACATTATTCAACGTAGATTCCGCACAGCGACTCTGTAGCTTTGCCAATACTCTGCTCTGAAGTGAAAATGTTTTTTCATAGTGAAGGGACTCGGTCTTTTTTTTCTTTAATCGTTTATCTAACGTCTTAACGTTAGAACTCAGCATAAGATGATCCATCCTAAAAACTCTCCCGTAAATAGTTTCTCGTAGTATTTGATTAAGTTTGTGAGTCATCTCGAAAATTCCTTTCCCTATTTTTCCATTATCAAAATAAATCCCAGTAATTACATGGTTTTAAGATGCATTTTCGATGCAACTTTAAAAAATAACAAGAATAATCTGTCACTAAATTCTGTTTTTTTCAACACGAAAGGGATTATATACCGCCTGTTGCTATCTCATTGGTGCAATGCTCTGGGTTTATGAAAATAGCGACTTCTTATGTCGCAACACAAAGCTGCAAGGTTCATTAATAGTGAGATGTTTTGAATTTGTTATTGCAAAAAGAATTCTCTTTTATAACTTGCTGCTTTTTTGTAAAAATGTGCTCGCTGAAAAACACTGTGTAATGTTGAGGGAGATACAATTCCACCATGAATTTTCTTTCATACCCATGATATATACTTGTTAGTTGACTAAATGTTAGCGAATTAAAAATTTCATTGGGGTTACTAGTGGAATATTTCAGTGTACCCGTTTAAGTAAGTCATGAAATATTATACTTATCAGGATGAATAGATAATGAATTTGAATGCAAAGATGATGGCATTATTGGTTGCAATGGGTATCTCTGGTGCTGTTAATGCAGCGAATACAGGGAGTGGAACAGTGACATTTACAGGTGCTATTATTGATGCACCTTGTTCTATTAACCCAAACTCTGTAGATCAAACGGTTAACCTCGGTCAGATTTCCAACGCGGAACTTGCCACTGACAAGAATACCGGGACATCTACGCCACAGCCTTTCTATATCAAGCTGGAAAATTGCACCACAGCGACATTGAAATCGGTTCAGTCCACGTTTACGGGTCCTAAATCACTTTGGGATGCTGATAGCCTTGGCATTAATGGTAGTGCTGAAGGTGCAAGCATCATATTAAAAGATGGTTCAGGTGCAAAGATTAAGCTTGGTGAGAAAACAACTGCACAGGCTCTACAGGATGGCAATAACACATTAAGTTATTCTGCTTACCTGCAAGGTGGTGGCAGTCTGGCAGTTATCAAGCCTGGTAACTTCCAGACAGTATCTAATTTTACACTGTCTTATCAATAAAATAAGAATCCATGCGGCACATCGCCGCATGGATTCTAAAATGCCTTGCACCAATTTAACCTGGGAACGAAAAATGGGGCATGCCTTTTCTGCTCATGCTTTATTAATTATAAAAATAATTTTTCTGCTTGCTGTTTTTACTAAAAATAATATCTCTGCTAAGGAAATCGAGTTCAACATGGATGTGCTAGATGTTAAAGATAAGGAAAATATTGATCTCAGCGTGTTCACATCTGCAGGATTCATATTGCCAGGTGAGTACATGATGGTAGTACAGATAAATACCGTTGAGTTGCCTGAGCAGGTCATCCACTATTTTTCTCCTGATCATGCAGGTCAGCAGAGCATCCCCTGTATTACACCTGCTTTGGTTGAGCAGTTTGGACTGAAAAACGCTATTAAGAAAACATTGTCCTAGCAGCAGGGAGAACAGTGCCTCAAGTTTGAGAGCATCCCCGGCGTTGTCGCTGTTGGTAGCCTCGCGACAAGCAAACTGACTGTCTCAGTCCCGCGAATGTATCTTGAGTATCACTCTAATGAATGGGATCCCCCCTCAAGGTGGGATGAAGGCATTAGCGGCATTTTGGCGGATTATAATCTCAACTTTAACTCTTCCCATCCTGACCAGGCAAAGCCGTCCTATATGCTGGGGGGAAATGGTGTGGTAGGACTTAATACCGGGCCATGGCGAGTGCGAGCTGAATGGCAAGGTCGAATTGATCATACCACTGGGAATAGCAAGAACAGCGATCAGCAGTTCGTCTGGACTCGTTACTCCATGAGTCGCGCCGTTCCTGACTGGCATTCTCGCTTCGAGTTGGGTGAAATGGTCACTACATCCTCGCTATTCGAAAATTTTCGTTTTCTCGGTTTTAATCTACGTACTGACCAATCGATGTTACCTCCAGGACTGCGGGGCTATGCTCCCGAGGTCTCAGGCATCGCAAAAACGAATGCACGGGTGGTTCTACGCCAGCAGGGACGGATCATTTATGAAACCCAGGTTGCCGCAGGTGCATTTCATATACAGGAACTGAATGAAGCGGTCAGTGGTAGGATTCATGTCCAGATTGAGGAGTCTGATGGCAGCAGGCAGGATTATGAAGTTGACACTGCCAGTGTGCCTTATCTGACAAGGCCGGGGCAGGTGCGTTACAACTTTGCATCTGGCCAAATATCGTCCTTTGGACATCAAGTTGATGGGCCAAAATTTGCGGCCGCAGATATTTCCTGGGGCATCAATAACGGATGGTCAGCCTACTCTGGCAGCGTACTGAGTAAAGACTATCAGTCTGTAACCTTAGGCTTTGGCCGTGATTTACTCATGTTTGGCGCGCTATCCTTTGATACCACCCAATCCAATGCATCTATCCCAACGGCAGGAAGGTTAAAGGGCAACTCCTATCGTTTAAGCTATGCAAAACGTTTCGAAGATTACAGCAGCCAGATCAATTTCGCCGGATACCGTTTTTCAGAGGAAAATTTCCTCTCCACAACAGACTATCTCAGGTCCAGTAGAACAGGAGATGTCCGCCATAACAGCAAGCAACTCTATACAGTGACTTTTAATAAGCAGTTTGATCGCTGGAACATGAGTTCATTCCTGAACTGGTCACATCAAACCTACTGGGATCGTGAAGCAACCGATCGCTATGAGATCAGCGCAGCACACCATTTTGACTTTGCCAAACTGAGAAACGTGAGTGCTTCTCTTTCCGCCTATCGGAGCTTATATGACAAAAAAGAAGAAAACGGCATTTATGTTTCGTTCTCACTGCCTTGGGGGAAAAACTCTGCTGTTAGCTATAACGCAGCGAGCACGGATGGGAAAAGCGATCAGCGAGCCAGCTTTGTTTCCAGGAACAATGAAAGAGATAACTATCAGGTGTCTGTGGGGCAGTCATCTCCGGGAGGCTATCTATCCGGGTATTACAGCCATGAAGGTGATAAGTCTCTGATCACCGCTAATGCCAGCTACCAGCAGGCAAAATACAGTGCATTTGGGTTGTCAGCTCAGGGAGGGCTAACTCTGACTTCAGAAGGCGGTGCTTTACACCGAACATCACTCCCGGGCAGTGCGAGACTATTGGTTGATACTGATGGCGTTGCGGATGTTCCAGTCCGGGGTTTTGGCAGTAATACGAATAGTAATACCTGGGGTAAAGCGGTGATATCCGATATCAACCACTACCACCGTTCGCGAGCACGCGTTGATCTGGATGCGCTCAGTGACAATACGGAAGTGATGCGCTCTGTTGTGCAGGCCACATTAACCGAAGGTGCGATTGGTTATCGAAAATTTACTGTTTTGTCAGGCAGTAAGAGCATGGCGGTATTACGTATGGTGAATGGTGAATATCCACCATTTGGTGCCCAGGTGCGTAACAACCGTCAGCAACAGACGGGCATGATCGCCGAACAGGGGACGGTTTACTTAAGTGGATTACGACCCGGTGAAATTATGCATGTCGAGTGGAATGGTGATGTTGGTTGCTCAGTAACTATTCCAGGTAACCTGCCTGCATTGAACAACGATTCGCTTTTTTTACCTTGTCTGCTCCCTGATGAGGGGATGAAGCATAGGGCAGAGCATTTTATGATTCAGGAAGGATAACTCAGTGAATAAGCAACAGAAGATTGTTATTGTCTTGGCATTTCTAGGTTGGCCCACGGTACAAGCAGCCGTTTCCCTTGATCGTACCCGGGTTATCTACAATGAAGGCGAAAAGTCTGTAAGCCTGAGCATTAGTAATGAAAATCCACAGTTGCCCTATCTTGCCCAAGGCTGGATTGAAGATCAGCAAGGCAATAAAATTACCTCTCCTCTTACTGTTTTGCCACCACTCCAGCGTGTTGAACCCGGAGAGAAGAGTCAGATAAAAGTCCAGGCTCTACAAGGAGCTGCTTTGCTGGCAAGAGACAGGGAGACACTATTTTATTTCAATTTACGTGAGGTTCCACCCCGCAGCGATCAGCCTAATACACTGCAAATTGCGCTACACACGAGGGTTAAATTGTTTTATCGACCCAGCAGTATTGTGGTGGAACGGATTGATTTAGTTAAACCATGGCAAGAAAAATTGGTTCTTATCGCCGAGGGGGCGAATTATCGTATTCAGAACCCAACAGCTTATTACGTTACCGTGGTGGAGGCGAGTACCAGGAAAGAGGGACCAAGTATCGAAGGGTTTGAGCCTGTTATGATTGCTCCCTTTAGTAGTGAAAAAATGAAAGGTAAGATAAATGACTTAGGTAAACAGCCTTTCATTACCTATATTGATGATTATGGTGGACGCCCTGTTTTATCATTCAGTTGTCGGAGTGATAAGTGTTCTGTTACTGGCTCTGGTAACAAGCGTGACTAACAGCAATGAAAAAAATTCTATTATTTCTTTCTCTGGCGCTGAGTTATTACACAGTTGCAGCCCCTCAACAGACCGTCGCGATTAAGGTTAGCATTCTGCATCCGACATGTACGGTGAATGGTGGACGTAGCATTGAAATAAACTTTGGTGAAGACATTTATGCAGCATTTATAGATGGCGTAAAATATACGAAACCCGTTATTTTTAGCCTCAAATGCCATAGTTATACGACAACGGCAATGCGTTTACGGTTAACGGGAAGTGTAAGTGATTTCGACAATACGCTCTTAGCGACAACTAGCCATAATCTTGGAATACGCTTTTTACAGGGCTCAGGGGCAACGCCTCTGCCAGTCAATCACTGGATTTCGTTTAACTACCCCACCTTGCCGAAGCTTCAGGTGGTACCCGTACGCCATCAACAAAGCGTATTAAAAGCCGGTGATTTCAGCAGTGCTGCAACTTTAGTCGTGGAGTTCAGATGAAAAATCACCTTGCTGTCTTTACAGTAATGTTTTTTTGCTATGCCCTGGAAGGGACGGCTTCAACAGCATCCACACCCATGAAGTTAAAAGGAAAGATTTTAGCTACACCACCCTGCACCATTAATAATGAGAAAGATATCAGTGTGAGTTTTGGCAATAAAATAGTTTCAGGGAAAATAAATGGAGAAAATTATCTCCAGGACATAACCTATGTTATTGATTGCACACCGGCACCGGCTCCTTTTGTTCTTTATCTGAATATTAAAGGTACGCCAGAACCTTATGATGCGTCTGCAATAAAAAGCAGTAAGCAAAATTTAGGGATTCGTATTCTGATTGATGGGAAACCATGGAAATTGAATACACCGCTAGCTATTCATACCAAGAGGCCATTGTTACAAGCTGTACCGGTAAAACCGCAGGGAACTGTTGTAAATCCTGGCAGCTTTCAGGCAGTGGCAACGTTAGAAGCCTTTTATCTGTAAGGATGTGCAGTGAGAAAGCGTGTACTGATTTTGCATGGATGGTGCCTGTTAGCTGTCCTGGTTTTTTTCCCCATTCAGGCTATGGCCGGTGCATATGTACTTCCCATCTCTTATATAGGGCGGGTCGTAACCCAGCAAATCATTGCCTGGGAAGAAAATGACTACGATCTTAACCCGTGCTATGGCTGGCGTAGTTGTTACCTCGGACCTGATGTGCTTTATCCGAGTTCATGGCCAGGAATGTGGGGGTCCTGTGTCGACAGGAATCACTGTATTCGCATTGAACAATACAAAACCCGAAAGCAGGTACGTGATGCCTGGATCGCGCAGAAAGGGGTACCCTACAATGCTAACTATCCCGTCGCGACGACTAATGCTACTTGTGTGGGCATTTTTTATGCTGCATCACCGGTTCACTGGTCAAAACCAAATGCTGGGACAGGCCGGGTATTTCCTGGTTCAGTATGCGGAAAAATTCCACCTGCAAACCAGACTTGTCATGTACAACTGCCTGCCGAAATCAATTTTGGTTCGCTGAGTGCTAATAGTATCGCTGGCCAGTACCGGGATGTGACAGGACGTATTTCTTGTAGTCTTGCGGGCAGTGTTGCTCTTTACGGCAAATCATTACTGAACGAACGTAATATCTATCTTGATGGCAACAAGCGTAATCTTTCTGCCAGGCTATTGATCAATAACCGCGATGCCTGGGAAGGAACTCACTTTTATCTGCCAGGAAGCCATACTGCTACATCATTTACTCTACGCGCAGTGCTACAGACAACAACGCCCCCTGCAGCGGGAAGCTATAGTGGCAGCGGAGTTGTCTATGTAGCGTATCTGTAGAGGTAAGTTAACGGGCTCGGGCGTTACTTCCGTAGCCGTACGTTATGGACTTCATGCTTGGCGCTTTTCGTCATGATCAAGCTGGCACGTTCGCGTGTCGGCAAGATGTTCTCTTTCAGGTTACGCCAGTTAATTTCACGCCAAAGCCCCTTCGCAATCTCCACCGCTTCTTCTACCGGCAATTGCGCGTAGTGATGAAAGTAGGAATTGGGGTCGGTAAATGCGCCCTGACGGAATTTCAGGAAGCGGTTGATATACCAGTTTTCCAACATATCTTCTGGTGCATCGACGTAGATTGAGAAATCGACAAAATCCGACACAAAGACATGATGCGGATCGTGCGGATAGTCCATCCCGCTTTGTAATACATTCAGACCTTCAAGAATCAGAATATCCGGTTGATGTACGACTTTATCGCCGTCTGGAATCACGTCATAAACCAGATGTGAATAAACAGGGGCGGTAACCTGGCTAGCGCCAGATTTGAGGTCTGCGACGAATTTCACCAGGCGGTGCATGTCGTAAGATTGTGGGAAACCCTTCTTACGCATGAGATCACGTTCTTTAAGCACAGCGTTGGGATGCAAAAAACCATCCGTTGTAATCAATTCAACTTTACGATGTTCTGGCCAGCGGCTGAGTAAAGCCTGTAGAACTCGCGCAGTGGTACTTTTTCCAACGGCAACGCTGCCTGCGATACTAATGATATAAGGAATTTTCTGCGCATTAGTGCCAAGAAATTGCTCGAGCACTGCCTGTCTACGCAAATTGGAACTGATATAGAAATTGAGCAGGCGAGACAGTGGGAGGTAGATTTCAGCCACCTCTTCCAAAGACAAGTCTTCATTAATGCCTTTTAATTGCTCGATTTCATCCCTTGTCAGTGTCATAGGGACAGAGGCGCGCAGTGCAGCCCACTGCTTACGATTGAACTGAAGATAGGGCGTAGTCAGTGGCGTCGTTTTTTTGCTCATAAGTCTGCTTCTGAAAGCAATAACTGCTTATCAACGGTTTGCTCAACAAAGAGAAAGCCTTCCCGGCTTCGCGCTTATCTCAGGAAATTGCCTGGAGATAGTGGGCTGGAGGTTATCACCAGTCAGGCGTTAAAAAGAAGTAAAAAAAGTGAGGTTGTCATCCTTTCGTAATGCCGCCCACATTTTCAGCCTGCAAGGATTCCTCATGCCGGAATGGGTGCTGTGGGTGGTGAAAATCTCAGCAGATGCGGTGGTTTTTTCCACAACTTCAGAGTTAATTGCGATATTTTGCACAAATAGTAAGCGAAGAGATAAAAAAGCTAATTTTTTTGTTGCATCCTTCCTCCGGTCTTCCTAGAATGCGCTCCACTTGATGCCGGCTTAGCTCAGTTGGTAGAGCAACTGACTTGTAATCAGTAGGTCACCAGTTCGATTCCGGTAGCCGGCACCATCAAGTAGGCGGGATTCCCGAGCGGCC
>NZ_ALXE01000055.1 GCF_000295955.2 Pantoea sp. A4 | reverse complement strand
CTCTGCCACTACAGGCTCTGCAACTTCGCTGACCGCTACCGCTTCAGGCTCTGCTGGCGTGTGGGCAACTTCCGGCTCAACCGGCTCTGCCACCGCAGGCTCTGCGACTTTGCTGACCGCTACCGCTTCAGGCTCTGCTGGCGTGTGGGCGATTTCCGGCTCAACCGGTTCTGCAACCACAGGCTCCGCAACTGCTGGTTCAACGGGTTCAGCAACCGCTTCTGGCTGCGTTTGGACAACCTCGACCGGCTCTGACGCAGTAACTTCTGCCAGCGCGGCCTCGCGCTGCTCTTCAACAGGGTGATGTGCCTCAGCGTCCTGTGCTACTTCGGCTTGTTCTGGTGCCTGCTGCTCCGCAGCCGGTTGCTCTTTCTCTTCTTTGCCAAAGCCCAGCCAGGAAAAAAAGCCACGTTTTTTTTCTTTTGCCATTGTGTGACCACACTCCTCGATGGCTCAGTCCCGCCCGCCTAACGCGCGGGATAATAATTCAATGTTTAACAGTGTCAGGTCATGCTCTGAATGACGAAAAATCACGCAATTACGTCACTTGCACGAACTCACAAGTCTAACACTTTCCAGCCCACGTACCACAGCACCCTTTTTTAACGTTTCTTCTATGCACAACGCCCGTTAAACTACGCAACAATTTATGACGAGTTGTGAGCACCATGAATAAAAAACCTCGCGGTACTGCTGGCGGCGCCGGGCAGATCCGTATTATTGGCGGCCAGTGGCGAGGCCGAAAATTACCGGTTCCAGACAGCGCAGGCCTGCGCCCCACCACCGATCGCGTGCGTGAAACGCTGTTTAACTGGCTGGCCCCGGATATTCAGCAGGCACGCTGCCTTGACTGCTTTGCGGGCAGCGGTGCACTCGGACTGGAAGCGCTATCTCGTTACGCCGGAGAGACAACGCTGCTGGAACTGGAGCGTGCTGTCGCGCAACAACTGACACAAAACCTGAATACCTTAGGCGCAAAACACGCGCGCGTTATTCAGACCAATACGTTGCAGTGGCTGGCACAGCCGGGTGAACCCTATGACGTGGTGTTTCTCGATCCGCCGTTCCGCAAGGGCCTGTTAGAAGAAACCATTAGTCTGCTGGAAAATAATGGCTGGCTGTCCGCTAACGCCCTGATTTATGTCGAAAGTGAAGTTGAACAGGGAACCCTCCTTGTTCCTGTTACCTGGCAGCTGCACCGCGAAAAAATCGCCGGGCAGGTTGCCTATCGCCTCTATCATCGCCAACAGGAGACGCATGATGTTGCTTAATTTGGGACGCCTGTTGATGCTGTGCGTCTGGCTGTTTTTGTTATCGAACGTGGTACATCCATTTCCGAAGCCGCTGACGTACTTTGTTAACGTCGCGCTGTTCTTCATGATTATCATGCATATGTTGCAGCTTGCGCTGTTGCGCTCGACACAACCGAAAGACGCGCCACCGTTAAGCCGCATCACTCAGGCGAAAATTTTCGTGTTTGGCGTATTCGAACTGCTCGCCTGGCAGAAAAAAACGTTCCCGCCACGCAAAAAGTAATCTCCCGGCCTTCCCTGCCAGGGAAGGCCTTGTTAATACAAGACTAAATCACTTTTGATGCCAGCCTCGCCCTTATCTCGCGCAACACGAAATTCACCTCCTGTCGGAACGTCATTCAGCCTGATACCCACCGCACCTTCCAGCTCGGCCAGACCCGGCACCCCCTGATAGCGGTTACTGTATTTGTGATCAACCAGCGCAACCCATTTCCCCACCACGGGTTCATGGCTATCAATCACGTGCGAAGCAAACCAGAGAAAGTTTTTCTGTCGTAGCGCCGGTGCCGGATTATGAACCCCTTGCGTGTAATAACTTGCCGCGCAGTCGAGCGCGACCACGCGTATCCCACGCCGCCTCGCCTGTTTAATCAGACGTTCAAAGCTATAATCCGTGTTCAGCGGACGATCAAGCTGTTGCAGAAAAGCTTTAAGCGGCCCAGACATCTGCCCTTTAAGGTGAAAATCATCCAGATAACGCTGGTGCATATCCGCTTGCAGTTGATCCAGGTAGAGCGTGGTAACACCGGACTTTTTTAACGCAGGTAAATGATCAAGCAGAAACCTTCTGCCGGTTGCCATCAGCGGCTTTTCGCCTAACACCATACCGGGGGAAGCCGCATAAGTTTGCGCGATCACATCTTGTACGGTGGCCATCTCACTGGGATTAGGGATTGGCCGCGTCAGTGCCGTGGGGGAATACTCAAAATACGCCTGCGCCTGTTTGGTTAATGCCACCCGTAGCCGGTTAAATTTAATCAGCGCAGGGGCAGGACTGAAATGATCGTCATTGAGGGCATCGTCCAGCCTGAGCTTGCTGGCAAACTCGGCACGCAGTGATTTAGGTAACAGGAAAACGTCATATAAAGCGGCACTCTCACTTCTCTTCACCGCCCGGTAACGCCCTACGGTACTCCCACCGCCGCGTAACACGATATCCTGAACCAGGCCCTCTTTACTCACGATGGCCGATTTCCCCAAAGACTTCGCCTGGGCCGGTGGATGACCACCCAACGAGTAAACTTTAAAACTCCCGTCACTCTCTGGGGTGCTTTTGATGTACTCATCGCGGGCAATCTGCCGGTAGACTTCACCATCAACCGTGACAGAGAGCGATACCCTTTTTGTCGCGATACCGTTTTTAGCCACCACAGCTGAGGGGGACTTTTCCGCGCCTCCCGCTTTTAGCAGCCCGATAAATAGCAGTGTCATTAAAGTATCAGCAGTGAGCTGTGATTCCGCAGTCGCGCGCTGCGCCTGAGTATCTGCCGCTACCGCCTGATGGAGCTGTATCCCCTCCTGAGCGACGAACGCCACTGCCGCAATACCACTCAGTGGGCCGCCTATTGCGCCAGCGATAGGACCAAAAATCTCATTGGCCGTGGCTAAGTAGCTGCGCCATAGCTCGGTTTCTACCTCAGCATCAGAAGTGATTAAGGTGTCTGCATCACTGATCCCACGCAGTCGTGTCTGCTCGGCTTGCCAGGCAAAAATATCGCCGGTGACAGGTTTATTCAGGGTGTTGATGGCACTGGTGGCCCATTCGCCTGCCGCTAGCTTCTTCAAACCATTGCGGACGCCGGTGTAAAAAGATCCATCTTGCAGATGGTAAAGCGAGAAGTATTTTTCCAGCGCCCGTCGGCTTTCATCCTGTTGCGCTTGCTCCAGCACCCACTGCTTCAACGCTTTTTCACTGCTAAATTCATGAAACGGATTTTTTTCTCCCGGCAGATAAAGAATTTTGCAAGCTACTCCGGGAGAGGAGAAACGCAGGATCTGCGATGAGGGATAGCCATTAATATCCAGCGTTTTCACTTTCACTCTGGCCGCTGGTGATTGCGGACGATCAAGTTGTGCAACCGTGACCGCACTCTTCGCGGTAATCGCGGGCGCTGCCGCCGACATCACCAGCTCAAACCCCTGTTGCGACAAGCCGCCTCCCGCACTGGCATCACTGAGTGCCAGGCGCGCCTGGGCAATAAATTCCCCCCTGGCCGCCATACACCAGCTGTTGCGGTGCGCCGTCCAAAAAGCCGCCTGCTCCCAGGTTACTTGCGTCTGAAAATCCAGTTGCCAGATATCTTCCCGCAGCTGTGAAGCCAGATAGCGCACCTCATTTTCAGTCCCGAAATGGCTGGCACTGCTGTTGCTGCTGTAGATGCCTGCTTGTGCATCCACATCATCAGCCAGCGCAAGCTGCCATGAAGCGTTGAAGTTTTTGAGCACCGCTTCGGTCAACGTCAGGGAATTCACTGGCTGATGCTGATACTCCCAGCCATTAAAGGTTTGGTGAGAGCTGCTACGCCGATCAAAAAAATGTAGCCAGGTGTTATCGGGATCAAGCTGTAGGCCACTGCGTTGGTAGATTTTCGCTTTAATGAGCTTACTGGCCAGGCCGTTGATGTCTTCCAGTTTACGCAAGGCTGCATGGGTCAGCGTGAGGAAGCGAGTACGCTCTTCATTCGCCTTACGAGGCCAGCCGCTCAGCGGCGTGATGTGCGGTCTGACGGTTGTAGGTATCGCCAGCGCTGGCAAAGTGCTCATGAAAACGGGGGGGCTGTAGGAAACAATTTTACTCATATTACATCCTGTCACTGTATGAAGGTGACAGTAGGTCTTGTGCTTGTTTAGAGAGTTCGGGACGGGAATCGCGTAGGGAGATCGGGTTTGATTTATATCAATACTCGGTTAAAAATCCCCTTCTGGCAGCGCGTTTTGTATTCAGAGTTAACCCTTTGTCATACCAGGCCAGGTTAACTTACACTGAACCCGATACATTGGGATATTTCATCACCTGAAAAGGAAGTAGAGATGCTTTGGTCGTTCCTGGCAGTACTTTTTTCCGGTTGGCTGTATGTCGATGCCTGCTATCGAGGTCCTCAGTGGCAGCGCTGGCTGTTCAAACCTGTCACCTTGCTGCTGCTGGTCGCCTGGGCCTGGCAGGCTCCCACGCTGAATACCACCGATTATCTGATTTTAGCCGGTCTGGTTGCGACGCTCGTGGGGGATGCACTGACGTTGTTGCCGCGTCAGCAAATGCTGTATGCGTTGGGGGCGTTTTTCCTTTCCAGCCTGCTGTATACCATCAGCTTTGCCACCAACATGACGCTGAGTTTTTTCTGGCCGATTCCGCTGGCGTTACTGATCATTGGCGCAATCACCCTCGCGATTATCTGGAGCAGGCTGGAAGAGCTGCGCTGGCCAGTCTTTACCTTAATCGGTATGACACTGGTGATGTGCTGGATTGCCACCGAGCAGTACTTCTTCCGCCCAAATGATTACAGCTTCTCTATCATGTTGGGTGCTGCACTGTTGCTGCTGGCGAATATCATCGGCTTTATCACGCACTATCGCCGTCGCTTCCGTGCAGACAGCGCCATCATCGCGGCCTGTTATTTCGCCGGTCACTTCATGATTGTGCGCGCACTCTGGCTCTATTAAGGCGTAAAGCGTCCGGGCATCACGCCTGCCCCTTACGAATCAGGAACTGGTACGGCAAAGTGTCTGTCTGCTGCGCCACCAGTTCGTGATCCATAAAACGGCAGAAGCCTGGAATATCACGCACTGTCGCCGGGTCATCAGCAACAATCAGTAAGGTTTCCCCCGCCTGCAAGCCGCGTACGGCTTTGCGCACCATCATGACCGGCTCCGGGCAGCGTAGCCCGAGCGCGTCCAGCGTATGTTCAGCGGACGTAAATACGTTGTTCATGGTTCACTCACTTCTTCAATCGGGCGGTTATTCTACCCCGTCCCATCGCAGGCGCAAGACGACAACGTTTGCGTTAAAATTAATCATTGCTTTAGCCGCACAAAACGCTACTATGCGGCCGTTTTGTCTGTTTAACCGCCACAGTGATACTGCGGCAATGGGTTCCCTCACCCCACCACTAAAAAGGCTAATTATGCTGCAATTCTCCGCTCTCCAGCGGCGCCATGCTCTTGTCTGGCTTTCGCTGTTTCATCTACTGGTGATCACTTCCAGTAACTATCTGGTCCAACTGCCGGTCTCGGTTTTCGGCTTTACCACCACCTGGGGCGCGTTCAGTTTCCCGTTTATTTTTCTTGCGACCGATCTGACGGTGCGAATTTTCGGTGCCCCGCTGGCCCGCCGTATTATTTTGGCGGTGATGATCCCAGCGCTGGTGATCTCCTACGGCGTCTCCAGTCTGTTCTATCAGGGTGAATGGCAGGGATGGCACGCACTGGATAATGTGAATCTGTTTGTCGCACGCATCGCCAGCGCCAGCTTCATGGCTTATGCGTTAGGCCAGATTCTTGACGTGCACGTGTTTAACCGCCTACGTCGTCTCTCGCAGTGGTGGATTGCACCTGCGGCGGCGATGTTCCTCGGCAACATCAGTGATACGCTGGCGTTCTTCTTTATCGCTTTCTATAAAAGCACCGATGCTTTTATGGCACAGCACTGGGTTGAGATCGCACTGGTGGATTACTGCTTCAAAGTGCTTATCTGTATGATTTTCTTCTTGCCTGCCTACGGTGTGTTACTCAACGCGGCGCTGAAACGGCTGGCGGAAGGCACCCGTCCCCAGCAGTTGAATTTAGGCTAACCGGTAATAGCCGAACCGAAACAGGCAAGCTAAGATCTGCTGACAATCGTCAGGTTGCTTTTACTGCCTGATTCGGATTGGATATCAGCCTGAATGGCCTAAATAACAAGGGAATCGGATGCGCAACCTTATCAAATATGCGGGAATTGGCTTACTGGTTGTAGGCCTTGCAGCCTGCGATCAGAAAAAAGATGACGCAACAGCTGGCAGCGGCACTAACGTAAGCCAGTCAACGCAGAACGTCTCACTGCTGGATGGCAAACTGAGTTTCGCTCTGCCTGCGGGCATGTCAGATAAAAGCGGCAAGCTGGGGACTGCATCTTCCAATATGCATGTGTATGCCGATGCAACCGGGCAACGGGCAATTATCGTGATTGCCGGTGAACCGACCGACGAATCGCTGGATACGCTGGCACAGCGTATGGAACAGCAGCAGCGTAGCCGCGATCCGCAGCTGCAGGTGGTTTCAGACCGTGCAGTCACCTTGCAGGATCAGCAAGCTCAGCAGTTGGATAGCATCATTTCAGCCAACAACCAGACTTCATGGTCAACGGTGCTGCTGGCAAAAGTCGACGGTAAATTACTGACGATGCAGATTACGCTGCCAGGGGATAATCAGCAGCAAGCGCAAAGCGATGCTGATGGGATTGTGAAGAGCATTACCCTCAAATAATTCCCTCACCCCAACCCTCTCCCGCCCGCGGGTGAGGGTTGGGTTAAACGCGCTTACAGACCGGTATTATCGCGAATGTACTTACGCGCTTTCACCGCATACTCAAACGGATTCGCCAGAGCGGGATCTTGTTCGGCTTCTACCACCATCCAGCCTTTGTAGCCGAAATCATCCAGGATTTTAAACACCGGACGGAAATCGATCACGCCATCACCGGGAACGGTAAAGGTGCCTTTCTTCACACCATCAAGGAAGGAGAGATGATTCGCGCGCACCTCAGCCACCACCTCATCACGCACATCTTTCAGATGCACATGGAAAATACGTGGCAGATATTTAGTCAGCACATCGAGCATCGCCTGCTGAGAGCCTTCGGAATAGTAGATATGTCCGGTGTCGTACAGTAGACCAACATTCAGATTGGTCGATTCCATAAAGCGGTCAATCTCTGCCGGGGTCTGAATCGCCGTGCCCATGTGGTGATGCAGTGAGACGCGCATCCCTTTTTTGGCTGCGATATCTGCGAGTTCGTTATAGCCTTCCACCGTTAAGCGCCACTCTTCTTCGGTAAAGATCGGCTTCTTGTCCAGCACGGCTAACGTGGTGCCCTGAATACTCTTGCTCTGCTCAGAACAACCAATCACCCGCGCGCCCATGGCATGCAGGAAATTCATATGCGTGGTGAAGTCCTCAATGGTCTTCTCACGCTCGCCATCAGCAAAGTAAGTGCTGAACCAAGCATTGCAGATCTGAATCCCGCGAATATCCAGGTACGGCTTCAGCACCGCAGGATCGCGCGGATACTTGCCGCCGACTTCACTACCGGTAAAACCTGCCAGCGCCATTTCACTTACGGTTTGCTGAAAGGTATTTTCACTGCCCAACTCTGGCATGTCATCGTTGGTCCAGCCAATTGGCGCAATCGCCAGCTTCACGTTCTCTTTGTTCATCTTTATCATCCCGACTGACAGCTGAGGGCGGCGCTGGCCGCCCGAGAGGAAAACCTGGTAGTGACTTACTTCTTATCGTAGAACGCTGGACGTGGTGGCATTTCAATCGCTTCAATCGCACCGCTGACCTGTGCTTTCAGGCAGGCGTCTGCGGCAACCGAAGCGGCGAAGCCATCCCACGCGGAAGGACCGGTCAGCGCATCCGCTTTCACATCATTAATAAATGCTTGCAACTCAACGTCATAAGCACCGATAAAGCGGTCTTTCCAGTCGGTCAGAATTGGCGTTGCCAGCTGTGCGGCTTTACGCGTCTGAACGGCTGAAGGCTCCGGCAGACGGGCAATGCCCAGCTCGCCAACCACTTCACACTGAATGTCGTAGCCGTAAACGCAGTTAACGAAGATCTCAACGTCAATGCGTACGCCTTTTTGCGTTTCGAACAGCACAATTTGCGGATCTTTCAGCTTCGCATGGCTCTTCGACGTCACACGTGGGAACACCACTTGCACCGTCTTATAATCATCGTTGGTCAGCCAACGCAGCACATCCAGCTCGTGAATCAGCGTATTGGTAATTGCCGCTGGTGTGTCGTAGCTCTCAGGAACGGTAGGGTTACGGTGGGCGCAGTGCAGCATCAGCGGCTCGCCGATATCGCCATCGGTGATGACTTTTTTCAACGCGCGGTAGCCTGCATCGTAAGGGCGCATGAAGCCAACCTGCACCAGACGTTTACCGTGTTTGATCTCTGCATCCACCACGCGGCGGCAGCCTTCCGCCGTCATCGCCAGCGGTTTTTCGCAGAACACATATTTACCCGCCGCGACCGCAGCCAGGGTGAAATCTTCGTGTGTTGGGTCCCATGAGGTGACCAGAATCGCGTCAACGTTGGGAGACTTAATCACGTCATGACCATCAGAAAAGACTTCGGCTTCGATGTTCAAACGTTGCAGTGCCGCTTTCGCCCCTTCGACATTGATGTCAGAAACGGCAACCACTTTGGCCCCTTGCAGGACGTTGTTACAACGGCGGATATGTTCCTGGCCAATAGCCCCGGTTCCGATAACACCCAGTTTTAAAGTCATAATTACACCTGTAGGATTTGAAGAAAAAATTTAAAAAGGCTGGCAATCACCAGCCTGGAATTGATACGACTTAGTACTTACGGGCCTCTTCCAGTTTGGCATTCAGCCCATCTGCCACTTCCTGCACACGATCGCTGGTCGATGCCTGAGCCACGCCCACATGCCACCAGCTGAAGTACTTGTGAACCATGGTTTTTGGCAGCACTTTGATATCGATCAGGGTGGATACGGTTTGCTTCTGCGCATCTGCCAACGCGGCTTGCAGCTCATCCAGCGTGGTCACGCGATAGGTTTTACAGCCATAACCGGCAGCAATCGCGGCGAAATCCACCGGAATAAAGCCACCATCCAGCTTGCCACCTTCACTGTTACGGAAGCGGAACTCGGTGGTGAAGCTGTTGGAACCATGCTCCATTTGCAGGTTGTTGATACAACCATTGGTCATGTTATCCAGCAGGATGACGTTGATTTTGGCGTGTTCCTGAATAGACGTGACCAGCTCGGAGTGCAGCATCATGAACGAGCCATCACCCACCAGCGCGTAGACTTCACGCTGCGGCTCTGCCAGCTTCGCGCCCAGGGCAGCATTCACTTCGTACCCCATGCAGGAGTAGCCATATTCAACGTGGTACGAGTTGTAATCTTTGGTGCGCCACACGCGTTGCAGATCGCCCGGCAAGCTGCCCGCTGCCGCCACAATCACTGCATCCTTTGGGAGCTGCTCATTCAGCGTACCCAGTACGCGGCTCTGCGTCAGAACGGACTGCGTCAGACGATGGAATTCACTGAACACCGCTTCACGGTCGATATGGTCAGCAATTTCCGGGATAAAGCCTTCGCTGTACTCCACGGCGTAAACACGCTGTGTCTCTTTTAACAGTTTGATTTGCGCCTGCTCAATCTGGCTGCCCCAGTGGCTCTCAAAGCCTTTGGCAGCAAGACGTTCGGTCAGCGCGGTCAGGCCTTCACGGGCATCGGCCAGCAGTTGCACGCCATCCAGCTTGTAGCTATCGAAGCTGCTAACGTTAATGTTCAGGTAGCTGACTTCATCGTTTTGGAAAATCCATTTCGATGCAGTGGTGAAATCGGTGTAACGCGTGCCGACGCCAATCACCAGATCGGCCTCTTTCGCCAACAGGTTTGCGGCCAGGCAGCCGGTTTCACCCACGCCGCCCACATTCAGTGGATGGTCTGAGGGGATGGTGCCCTTACCGGCCTGCGTTTCCGCAAACGGGATTTGATAACGTTCAGCGAACTGCAACAGCGCCGCACCGGCTTCGGAATACTTCACGCCGCCGCCTAATACGATCAGCGGTTTGCGTTTACCCGCGATCAACGTCAGGGCGTCTTGCAGCTGCGCTTCCGTTGGCAGACGACGATCCAGACGGTGAACGCGTTTCTGGAAGAAATATTCCGGGAAATCCCAGGCTTCGCCCTGCACATCCTGCGGCAGTGCAATGGTCACCGCGCCAGTTTCCGCCGGATCGGTCAGTACGCGCATGGCATTGATACAGGCGGTCATCAGCTGTTCTGGACGACTGACGCGGTCCCAGTATTTGCTCACGGCACGGAAGGCATCGTTGGTGCTGATGCTGAGGTCATAGCTTTGTTCGATCTGTTGCAACACCGGATCGGGCTGGCGTGTGGCGAACACATCGCCTGGCAGCAGCAGTAATGGAATGCGGTTGGCCGTAGCGGTTGCCGCTGCGGTGATCATGTTCGCGGCACCCGGCCCTACAGAAGAGGAACACGCGATGATCTGACGACGCAGAGACTGTTTCGCAAAACCAATCGCGGCATGCGCCATGCCCTGTTCGTTACGGCCCTGGTGCACAACCAGGTCACCGCTGTCTTGCTCCAGCGCCTGACCCAGGCCCAGCACGTTGCCATGACCAAAGATAGCGAAGATCCCTTTAACAAACTTCGTTTCAACGCCGTCAACATTAATGTATTGATTATTCAGGAACTTAACCAGTGCCTGTGCGGTGCTCAATCTTACTGTGCCCATTAGCTCTTCCTTTACATGCTGGTACCTGGTGGCAAGGTACAACGCGGTTGACGAAGTGAAACGCCGTGCGGCGACCGCGAATTAAGTGAAACGTGAGGCGATTATAAACAAATATTTTTTTCATAAAACACAATTACAGAAGAAACATTTCATTTTGCGAGAGAGATCAAATTTAGGATTGAAACGGGAGGAACAGCCTGTTGGCGGGTGGTAAAACTGGAACGAGTTTTGAAGGCATCAGGTAAAAACGAAATTTCGTTTCATATCGCTATCTTGCCTGTCACATGGGGGTTTTCCTGAGATCTGACTCACAACCCAGGCATAGAGGGAATCATCCAGGTAAAAAATCTGGATTGCGGTGAGGTTGGATTATTTTACCTGGCTCACAAAATGGTGATGGATGTTTCATTTCATATTGAAATTGGAATTTTTGTTCCCCATACTGTCCACATCGTCACTCAGGCACCCTGAGATCCCGGAAGCAAAGGCCCCTGCCCTGCTGTTGGGCCTGTAGTGTCTGCATATTACAGAAGGAAAGCACAGGTATGAGTACACAGAACAAACAGCTTGATGTGATCTGTATTGGTCGCGTCGCCGTTGATTTCTATGGTCAACAGATTGGCGCCCGACTGGAAGACACCAGCTCGTTTGCCAAATATCTTGGTGGTTCCTCCGGGAACGTCGCCTACGGTACGGCTATCCAGGGGTTAAAATCAGCGATGCTGGCCCGTGTGGGAGACGAACACAATGGCCGTTTCCTGCGTGAGGAGCTGCAACGCGCAGGCTGCAACACCGACTTCCTTATCACCGATAAACATCGCCTGACGGGCATGGTGATCCTCGGCATTAAAGATGAAGACACTTTCCCGCTGATCTTCTACCGCGATAACTGCGCCGATATGGGCCTGGTGCCAGAAGACATCGACGAAGCGTTTATTCAGTCTTCTCGTGCGGTTGCCGTGACCGGTACTCACCTGTCGAACCCACAGACCCGTGCAGCTGTGCTGAAAGCGCTGGATATTGCGAAGAAAAATGGTCTGCGCACTGCGCTGGATATCGACTACCGTCCGGTGCTGTGGGGCTTAACCTCGCTGGGCGATGGTGAAACACGTTTCATTGAATCTTCACAGGTGACCCAGTCGCTGAATGAAGTGGTGCATTTCTTCGACTTAATCGTGGGTACAGAAGAAGAGTTCCATATTGCCGGTGGCAGCACCGATACGCTTACCGCGCTGAAAAATGTGCGCAAAGCCAGCAACGCGACGCTGGTGTGCAAACGCGGTGCGCTGGGCTGCGTGGTGTTTGAAGGGGAAATCCCGAATAGCTGGGATGAAACCAAACTGCACAGCGGCGAGCGCGTTGAGGTACTGAACGTACTGGGCGCAGGCGATGCCTTTATGTCTGGTTTACTGCGTGGCTGGCTGAATGATGAAGGCTGGGACCAGGCTTGCCGTTATGCCAATGCCTGCGGTGCGCTGGTGGTTTCACGCCACGGCTGCGCTCCGGCGATGCCAACCAAAGAAGAGCTGGATGATTTCCTTGGCCGCCGTGATGCGGTGAAGCGACCGGATCTCGATGCACGCCTGTCGCACCTGCACCGCGTAACCACGCGCAAGCAAGAGTGGCCGGAACTGAATATCTTTGCTTTTGACCATCGTAAGCAGTTAGCCGATATGGCAAGAGAAGCAGGTGTGGATGAGAATCTGATCCCGCAGCTGAAAGTATTGCTGCTGAAAGGGGCAGAAGAAGCGGCGACCGAAGCGGGCCTCGACGGCAAGAGCGGTATCCTCGCAGATACCACTTACGGCCAGAAAGCGCTGAACGCAATCACCGGTAAAGGCTGGTGGATTGGTCGCCCAATTGAGCTGCCAAGCTCACGCCCACTCCGTCTGGAGCACGGCAACATCGGCTCACAGCTGGTGGACTGGCCGCTGGAACACGTCGTGAAATGCCTGGTGTTTTACCACCCGCACGACAGCGCCGAACTGCGTCAGGAGCAGGATGAACTGTTACTCGACGTCTGGAAAGGCTGTAACAAGAGCGGACATGAATTGCTGCTGGAAGTGATCCTGCCGGAGAGCAATCCAGACCGTAACGAAGCCTATTACGAAGAGATGCTGACCCACTTCTACGGCCTTGGCATTCAGCCAGACTGGTGGAAACTGCCACCGCTGTCTGCAACCGCCTGGCAGGGTATTAGCCGCTTGATCGAGAAAAACGATCCCCACTGCCGTGGCATCCTGCTGCTGGGCCTGGACGCCCCCGAAGCCGAGCTGAAAACCGGTTTTGCCGCTGCCGCTCAGTCACCGTGGGTGAAAGGATTCGCGGTAGGACGCACCATTTTCGGCCAGCCTTCACGTCAGTGGCTGAATGGCGAACTGAACGATGCCGAACTCATTGAAACCGTTAAAGGCAACTATCTGCGCCTGATTGGTTACTGGCGCGAAGCACGCGGTTAAGTTCGTCATCCCCCACTCAGGCTGCACCTACCGTGCGGCCTGAGTGTTTTTTTATGTGCAAATCTTGCAGTCAGGTTTGCGTAGATAAATGAAACAGAAACATCAATGCATTTCCCTGCAAGCTGCCTTCATTAAGACCCATTTTGTGAGACGTTTCATAAACTGGTGAAATAAAAGCCACTTTAGCCGCAATGAAATGAAATTTTCCATCCATCTGTTACTATAACGGTCATATTCCAGTCACACTCTCGTGGGCAAGCTCAGATGACCAACCCAACTCAACTCTCACTGCTGCAGGACGATATCCGTCGTCGCTATGAAACGCTCAGCAAGCGCCTTAAGCAGGTGGCGCGCTACATTCTTGATAACAGCAATAGCATCGCTTTCGATACGGTTGCCTCAATTGCTCAGCAGGCTGATGTTCCGCCATCAACGCTGATCCGTTTTGCCAATGCCTTTGGCTTCAGCGGTTTCAATGAGATGAAGCAGGTTTTCCGTCAGCACCTGATGGAAGAGACGGTGAACTACACCGAACGTGCGCGTCTGTTCCGCCAGACAGCGACTGACGATAGCGCAACCTCGCCTGAGAACCCGGCAGATATCCTCAACGTGTTCACGATGGTCAACAGCCAGGCATTGCAGCAGTTAGCGATGCAGATCAGCCCAGACCAGCTGAATAAAGCCGTGGAGATGCTCGGTAAGGCAGAGAACATTTATGTGATTGGCCTGCGCCGCTCATTCAGCGTTGCGTCTTATCTGGTCTATGCCCTGCGCCACCTCGAACGCCGCGCCTTCCTGATTGATGGCCTCGGCGGGATGTTCACAGAGCAGCTGAGCCTGGTCAGCCCGAAAGACGTGGTGATCGCGATTAGTTACTCGCCGTATGCCAACGAAGCCGTTGAGCTGGTTCAGCTGGGCGCTCGCCGCGGCGCGCATCAGATTGCCATCACCGACAGCCAGGTCAGCCCATTGGCCGCTTTCAGCGATGTCTGCTTCGTCGTGCGTGAAGCGCAGGTGGATGGTTTCCGCTCTCAGGTGGCCTCACTGTGTCTGGCACAGACGCTGGCCGTGTCTCTGGCGCTGAACAACGCTGATGCTCCAACGCTGACAGTGCAGTAAACGCAAATCGCCAGGATGCACGCTTTGCGTGCGTTCTGCGGTTTTTTGCGGAGTGGATGCTGTCCGCGTCGTAGTACCGGAACCCGTACTAGCCATTTTTCTTTGAGCCGTGTGAGGGGGGCGTATTATTTCCACCTCTGGCTTTCGCTTTTATCCAGTCAACAAACGGCATGTTTCTTGCTGTTTGTTTAGCACTAGTTGCTCTGCAAGACTTCCACCCCAACAGATCCGCCCAGTTAACCGGATCCGGCGCATACGCATATCTATTCAGTCAAACTTAGTGGATTGAAAGAAAGCTAAATAGTTAAAAAGCCGAGGGGTCTAATTCCATCTCGGCTATTTAAGTTATGGTAATTTTATTTCAGAAAATATCACTCCAATTTCCTTTACATACTTCCTAGGTCCGGGAATCCGAATTTTTGTTACATACTCGAGCAAATCAATCGGTCTTTTCGATAATAAATAATATTCAATCAGATGACCAATAGGGAAGTTTATCTTTGGCGCTAGGTTAATGATATTATCTTTCCCTCCATTAGCTTCTCTATAAGTAACTTGTTTTTTTATAATGTACTTTATTGATTCCGACCTACAATTTAATATAACCCAATTCAAATCATCAAAAGACAGTGAAGCATATTCCAGCCATTTTTCCATAAGATTAACAACCACATCATAAACCTTTGAATTTCTATCTATCTTTTCCGAAAGAGATTTATCTAAGTCGTTAAGAAAATCCACATAAATATCAGATCGCATAAATTCAATTAAGTTCATTTTAAAACCCCTTATAGTTTCCAATATTTTGTATTATTTCAAGTAACTCGCTACCTACATGCCTGTAGGGATCTTTAGCTGCATGTTCCCAAGGCGTAACTTTCTCAAGGTTATATGGAATATCAACGTGCTTACCATCACGTTGAGGCCAATAGCGATGGTTTAGTTCTAACGATACGTTTCTTATTCTTTCTTCACCCGTTCTAAAATGGAGTTCTTTAACTCGAATTCTTGGAGCAAGACCGAAGCGCATTCTTAACATATTCACTGGTGAATACATGCCCTTTGGTGCTGCTTTAGCTTCTGCTTTCCAGTAATCACGCCTTGCTGAATTCCAGCATTTAAGACCTAATGGATCGACCCAGTTAACTGGATCCGGCGCATACGCATACAGATTCAGACCACCCGCAAGCCCTATCGGATCCGGGCTGATAAAGTGCATGCTGTCCGCGTCGTAGTACCGGAACAGATTGTAGTGCAGCCCCGTTTCACGGTCCAGGTACTG
>NZ_ALXE01000054.1 GCF_000295955.2 Pantoea sp. A4 | reverse complement strand
GTAAAGACGCCGTGAATCCTCCCTGGAGGCTCTGCCGCCGCATCCATGCGGCGGAAGCTTTACTCTACTCCCCACCATCCCCGCCTTCATGTGAGTAATGTGCAGACCTTCTTCCGTGCCTGCATGTGAGTGAGGTGCGGGCCATCGTCCGTGCAGATTTGGGTCTGTACAAAAGGGAGAGGGAATGTACGGCATCACTATTACATGTATCACAGAACGGGCTCCCTCTCCCGCGGGCGGGAGAGGGCTGGGGTGAGGGGAAATTACGCGCCGAGGTAGGCGCTACGCACCGCTTCGTTGGCTAACAGCGCATCACCGCTGTCTTCCAATACGACACGACCGTTTTCCAGTACATAGCCACGATCGGCCAGCTTCAGTGCCTGATTCGCATTCTGCTCCACGAGGAAAATGGTCATCCCTTCACGACGTAGCTGTTCAATAGTGTCGAAAATCTGCTGAATAATAATCGGTGCCAGACCCAACGACGGCTCGTCCAACAGCAGCAAACGCGGCTGACTCATCAGCGCACGGCCAATCGCCAGCATCTGCTGCTCGCCACCTGACATAGTGCCCGCACGCTGTACTTTGCGCTCCGCAAGGCGTGGGAACAGGGTGTAGACCCGTTCGATACGCTCCAGATATTGCTGGCGCGTGGCAAAGAAACCGCCCATCGCCAGATTCTCTTCCACCGTCATGCGCGAAAACACGCGTCGGCCTTCCGGCACAATCGCAATCGCCTCACGCATAATGCGTGCGGTTTGCCAGTCGGTAATCGCTTTGCCGTCGAAAGTGATGCTACCGGAGCTGGCACGCGGCTCACCGCACAGCGTCCCGAGTAGCGTCGTTTTCCCTGCACCGTTCGCACCAATCAGCGTGACAATCTCACCCTGTGCGATATGCAAACTCACACTGTGTAGCGCCTGAATCGGGCCATAGTGAGCGCTTACGTTATCAAGCGTTAATATTGGATTCGCCATCTTATGCCTCACCTAAATACGCGCGGATAACATCCGGGTTGTTACGCACTTCTTCCGGTGTACCGTTGGCCAGCGGCGTTCCCTGATTAACCACATAAATGCGATCTGAAATGCCCATCACCAGCTTCATATCATGTTCAATAAGCAGTACCGAAACGTTGTGCTCACCGCGCAGTTCAGCAATCAGCGCATCCAGTTCGTGCGTCTCTTTCGGGTTCAACCCGGCAGCGGGTTCATCCAGCATTAAAATCTCCGGACGCGTCACCATACAACGAGCGATCTCCAGACGACGCTGCTGACCATAAGCCAAATTACCGGCCTGGCGGTTGGCAAGTTCCAGTAATCCGACGCGTTCGAGCCAGGTTGCTGCGCGATCCAACGCTTCACTCTCACTACGACGAAACGCCGGAGTTTTGATCAATCCTGAAAACACACCGCTTTTCAGATGCTGATGCTGCGCCACCAGCAGGTTTTCAATCACCGTCATTTCACGGAACAGGCGCACATGCTGGAACGTACGCACAATCCCCATCCGCGCAATCTTCTGCCCTGGCAACCCTTGCAAAGCCCGATCGCGCAGTTTAATCGTGCCGCCCGTCGGCTTATAGAAACCGGTCAGGCAGTTAAACACTGTGGTTTTACCGGCACCATTGGGACCAATCAGCGAAACAATTTCTTTCTCGCGCAGCTCCAGTGCCACGTTGTTAACGGCTAACAGGCCGCCGAAGCGCATCATCAGGCCTTCAACGGCTAATAAAGGCTGACTCATGCCTGCTCTCCTTTACTACTCTGCTTCAATTTCAGGTGCGGACGGGTCATCGGTAACAGCCCTTGCGGACGCCAAATCATCATCAGCACCATTAAACCACCCAATACCAACATGCTGTATTCGTTGAGGTCACGCATCAATTCGCGCGAAACCACCAACAGCACGGCCGCAAGGATCACCGCCAGCTGTGAACCCATCCCCCCCAGCACTACAATCGCCAGCACAAAAGCGGACTCGACAAAGGTAAAGGATTCCGGGCTGACAAAGCCCTGACGAGCGGCAAACAGCGTACCGGCGAAACCGGCAAACGCGGCACTGATGGTAAACGCCGTCAGCTTGATTCGCGTTGGGCTTAAGCCCAGCGAACGGCAGGCAATTTCATCTTCACGCAGCGCTTCCCAGGCTCGGCCCAACGGCATACGTAACAGACGATTGATCACGAACAGCGTCAGCACTACCAGCAGCAATGCCACCAGATAGAGGAAGATAACCCGGTCATTTGGGTCATATTTCATGCCAAACACATCATGGAAGGTTGCCCACCCCCCTTCACTGACGCGGCGGCCAAATTCCAGACCGAAGAAGGTCGGTTTTGGGATCTGTGCAATGCCGTTCGGGCCGCCGGTGATTGCGGTGTTGTTCAGCAGCAAAATACGCACGATCTCACCGAAGCCAAGGGTCACGATAGCCAGATAATCCCCGCGCAGGCGCAGCACCGGGAAACCTAACAGCAAACCAAATATCCCGGCCACCAGCCCCGCCAGCGGCAGGCTCTGCCAGAAGCCAAAACCGTAGTAGTGGTTCAACAGCGCAAAGGTATAAGCGCCAATGGCATAAAAACCGCTGTAGCCCAATACCAGCAGACCCGAAAGTCCTACAACGACGTTCAGACCCAGGCCGAGCATCACGTAAATCAGCGTTAAGGTCGCGATATCCACGCTGCCGCGCGAAACAAAGAACGGCCAGGCAACAGCAACCACGATCAGCAGCGCCATCAACCATTTCTGTTTTGGCGTTGAACCATCGAAACTCGGCAACACAAACCCTTTGCCGCTGCGCTTCAGCGAGTTCTGGAACAGCGGACGCAGCAGTTGGAAAACAAATACCACCGCCGCACCGATGTAAATCCACTGCCAGCGCACTGCGCCAGCATTGACCACCACCAGCTGAGTGCCGTTGAGGTCGAGCCGCATGCCCATAAAGAAGCTGGCCAGCACCAGCAGCATCACCGTGGAGATCACGGCGTTAATCCACCCGAGGCGTTTCATACTTTCTCTACCTCCGGGCGGCCAAGGATACCGGTTGGCATCACCAGCAACACCACGATCAACAGTGCGAAGGAGACCACATCTTTATATTCCGTGCTGAGGTAAGCACTGGTCAGTGCCTCAGCGATCCCCAGTACCAGGCCACCAATCATCGCACCTGGAATGCTGCCGATGCCGCCCAGTACCGCTGCGGTAAACGCCTTCATCCCGGCCATAAAGCCGATAAACGGGTTAATTGAGCCATAGAACTGGCCTAACAGCACCCCTGCTACCGCCGCCATCGTCGCGCCGATAATAAAGGTCAGTGAGATAACCCGGTCAGTGTTGATACCAAGCAGGCTCGCCATTTTAAGATCTTCGGCGCAGGCGCGGCAGGCACGTCCCATACGGGAATAGCGGATGAACAACGTCAACGCCAACATGGAGAGGAAGGTCACCACCCAAATGACTAGCTGCATCGTCGAAAGTGTTGCCGCGAAGCCGTTGCTTTCACCCAGCGTCCACTGGCCGGTAATCAGGCTTGGTAACGCCAGATCGCGTGAACCTTGCGTCAGGCTGACGTAGTTTTGCAGGAAGATCGACATGCCTATCGCGGAGATCAGGGCGATCAGGCGCTTGGAGGATCGTACCGGCCTGTAAGCCACACGCTCAATGCTCCAGCCATAGGCGCTGGAGATGATAATCGCCATGATGAAGGCAGCACCAATCAGCAACCAGCCCACATCGATGCCCATCATCATCAGGCCCGCGATAACAATAAAGGAGACATAACTGCCGATCATGTAGACCTCGCCATGGGCGAAGTTGATCATGCCGATGATGCCGTAAACCATGGTGTAACCAATGGCGATCAGCGCGTAGGTGCTCCCGAGGGTAACCCCGTTGAACATCTGCTGAATGAAATAAAGAATTTGTTCGGACATAGTGAAGACCTGCTCTGCAGCGAAAATGCGCGCTTCGGATAGGAAGTGCGCCGGGATAGAGGGGAAACGGCTCAGCTATTGAGCGCGTTTCCCCTCCCCCTGCCCCCTCCCGCAAGCGGGAGGGGGAAATAGAGTGAATCCTCTGGCCAGCACACGACCGAGGGTGAGCGCTAATCCCACTTCAGCTATCGAAGAAGGAGGTACCAACTCCTCTTCAGTTATCGAAGAAGGAAGTATTAACCCCACTTCTACGCCTGAAGAAGGTGATCGCTAACCCACGTCTCGTACTGGTGAGGTATTACTTAACGGCAGTAGAGGAACCGTCTTTGTGCCATTTGAAAATACCGAACTCGAAGCCTTTCAGATCGCCTTTTTGATCCCAGCTCAGGTTACCCATTACCGTTGGAACCGGAGCGCCTTCTTTCAGGTTCTTCGCAATGGCATCAGGCTCTTCACTCTTGCTACGCTCAATACCGGCAACCAGAGACTGGATAGCCGCATAGGTTGTCCAGACGAATGGACCTGTAGGATCTTTGCGGTTGGAAGCGCTGTTGGTTTTGATCGCGTCAACAATCGCTTTGTTGTCTGGCAGCTGGTCATAACGCTTCGGCAGGGTGACATACAGCCCTTCCGATGCATCACCGGCGATGTTAGAGAGTGAAGCATTGCCCACGCCCTCTGGTCCCATAAAGCCAGCATTCAGACCTGCGGCCTTCGCCTGGCGCAGAATCTGGCCCAGTTCCGGGTAGTAACCGCCGTAGTAAACGAAGTCCACGTTCTCTTTCTTCAGACGTGCAATCAGGGTAGAGAAATCTTTATCGCCCGCGGTGATGCCTTCAAACAGCACCACGTTACCGCCTTTGGCTTTCAGGGTTTTCTGTACTGATTCTGCCAGCCCCTGGCCGTACTGCTGCTTGTCATGCACAACGGCAATACGTTTTGGTTTGATCTGATCGAGGATGTAGTTAGCCGCAGTAGGACCCTGATCGGAATCCAGACCGGTGGTGCGCAGTACATCCGCATAGCCGCGTGCGGTCAGCTCTGGTGCCGTTGCTGCTGGGGTGATCATCAAAATGCCTTCGTCGTTGTAAATATCCGACGCTGGCTGAGTAGAGGAAGAGCAGAGGTGGCCGATGACATACTTGATACCATCGTTAACCACTTTGTTCGCTACCGCAACGGCCTGTTTCGGGTCACAGGCATCGTCATATTCCACGCCAACTAACTTGTCACCGTTAACGCCGCCTTTGGCGTTGATGTCTTTGATCGCCTGCGCAGCGCCAGTGAACTGCATATCGCCGTACTGCGCTACCGGACCGGTCGCAGCACCTACGATGGCGATTTTAATGTCTTTAGCCAGCGCGGCATGGCTCAATGCCAGCGCAACGCATCCGGCCAGTAAGGCGCGTCCTTTACTCATTTTCATGCGAACTTCCCCATCAGTTGTGTCTGTGTATGTTGTGTTTAGCTTATTTTCTGCCAGTAAACGTCGAAAATTCATTGTGCAATAATGAGTTAGCGAGGTTTTCTGGCATCTTTTGGTGATAACGCTTTATTTTTCAGGTTATTAAACAGGAAGTTTCTTCTGTAAATCAACTGACACAATCAGTATTGACGGGGGATAGCAGCATAATCGACTGGTTTTTCTGGACGGTTTTTATGCACATTTCCAGCGTGTTATGCTGGATAATTGCACGAGATGACCCCGTTAATACCGCACCTAAAGTATATTGGTGAGCTTTTAACCTGTTTTTCACACACAAATGTAGCCGACCGAATCAGACACAAATTCGCTACACTATGCGCATTCAACACCCCCTTTTGACCACACAGGTGTCACTATGAAACTTACTATCCTGCGTCTGACGACGCTGACCCCGCAGGATCGTCTGGACCTTGGGAAAGTATGGCCTGGAAGAGATATTGCGCAACTTGAGCAGGAATTAAATGAGAACCATCGGCTGTACGCGGCGCGTTTTAATCAGCGTCTGTTGGGTGCATTACGCTTAGAGATTCGCGGAACGCAGGGAAGCATTACGGATATAGAGGTGCGCGAAGTGACGCGTCGACGCGGTGTCGGTCAATATTTAGTGGAAGAGACGCTGGCACAAAATGGGTCACTGGCGGACTGGTGGATTGCGGATGACGGCCTTGGGGACCAGAATATTCGCGCGGCCTTTATGCAGGCTTGCGGTTTTCGCGCACAGCCAGATGGCTGGAGCAAATCGCAGGCATAAAAAAGGGCGACCGGGTCGCCCTTTCCTGCTCAGTTCTGCTTACGCTTCGATCGCCATACGCAGTTTTTTCATGGCGTTCTTTTCCAGCTGCCTTACACGTTCAGCAGAAACGCCATACTGATCCGCCAGCTCTTGAAGCGTGGTTTTGTTCTCTTCATCCAACCAACGGGCACGGATAATGTGCTGGCTACGTTCATCGAGGCCCATCATCGCATCGCTGAGTTTATCTGCTGCGTGCGAATCCCAGTTATCTTCTTCGATACCGTCAGCAAAGTCTGAGGTTTTATCCTGCAGATAAAGCACCGGTGCCATGGTACGCGTTTCGCTACTTTCGTCGTCGCTGGACATATCAAACGTCATATCCTGCGCCGCCATTCGCGACTCCATTTCACGCACGTCTTTACTGCTCACACCCAGCTCGCGTGCCACCATCTCAACTTCATCCTGGTTGAACCAACCCAGACGTTGTTTGCTTTTACGCAGGTTAAAGAACAGCTTACGTTGAGCCTTGGTGGTTGCTACTTTCACAATACGCCAGTTGCGCAGAACGTATTCGTGAATTTCCGCTTTAATCCAGTGCACGGCAAACGAGACCAGACGCACACCCACTTCCGGGTTAAAGCGGCGCACCGCTTTCATCAGGCCAATGTTACCTTCCTGGATCAGGTCTGCCTGTGGCAGGCCATAGCCGGAATAGTTACGAGCAATATGAACAACAAAGCGCAGATGAGACAGGATCAGCGTCTTAGCTGCATCCAGATCGCCCTGGTAATGCAGCCGTTCAGCTAACGCTTTTTCCTCTTCAGCCGTCAATACCGGCCAAACGTTGGCAGCCCGAACATAAGATTCCAGGTTACCAAGAGGAGCAATTGCTAAAGTTTGCATTTCTTTGGTCATTCAAATCCTCACAAATCAGGTTTATCGCTGCACGTTCCCTTGCATCAGGGCTACATTATGACAACCCAGCCAGAAAATCGAAAGCAATCTGTGCTACACAGAGTTGGACGGCAAAGTTATCCACAAGTTCAATTGTAGCAGTGAATATTTTACACACAGATGACGAGAGGGTAAAGCGCGGGCCTCTGCTCCCTTATCACCGGCAGCAGAGGCATATTATAGCAGAAAACGTTACAGCGGATTACTGCGGCGTAAATCGGCGTAAATGTTGTACAGTTGCCAGCCACGCTGCCACCCAACCGATGATCGCCGCAATCAGGAGTAGCAGTAACGCTTCATCCCAGGAGAAGCCATCCAGCGAGAAGGTGGTTCCGAATACTGCGGCCACGTGCGCCACCACCGATTGCAGGCGCAACACCAGCACTTCCGACAGGATCAGCGACAACACCGCGCCGCTAAAGCCGAGGAGCGCACCGCCATACAGGAATGGCCGCAAGATAAAGCCATCCGTTGCGCCAATCAGCTTTTGTACATTAATGGTATCGCGACGGGCGAAAATGCTGAGCCGGACGCTGTTACCAATCACCAGGAACACCGCAACGATCATTAACAGGCCAATCATTGATGCCACCTGTCCGACTAACCCGGTGAGGGCTGCCAGTCGTGCAAACCAGCTATCATCCATACGGACTTCATCAACACCCTGCACCTTCGACACGCGATCGCGCAGGCTGTTTAACGTATTCTCGTTTTGGAAATTGAGCTTCGGCGTGATGATCGCGACCGCAGGCAGTGGATTTTGCTCCAGCATATCCATTGAACCGCCAAAGCCTGACCAGTTTCGGAACTCATTCAGCGCTTCTTCACGCGTCAAATAGTTGACGTTATCCACACCGTCTAACTGCTTCAACTGATTCGCCACGTTTTCGGCTGCGTCATCATCCAGCGTTTTCGACAGATAAACCGTCAGCTGAGGAGCCGGATACCACTGCTCCGCTGCCTGACTGACGTTTTTCCACACCATGTAGCACACGCTCGGCAACGTCAGAGAGATGGCAATGACCATCACAGTGAGCAGCGTTGCCAGCGGCTGACGCCACATATCTGACAACGTGCCACGCAGTGCATAACGCCACTGCTCTTGCCAGCCGCCTTTCAGCGCTTTGCTTTTCGTTGGCTGTTTGGTTTTCGGCGCAGCCGTGGGTTTTTTATTTCGTTTATTAACCATTGTTGCCTCCGTGCAGGCGTCCCTGGTTCAGCGTCATCACGCGGTAGCGACGGCGTGCAATCAGCCCGTTGTCATGGGTTGCCATCAGGACCGTCACACCTACACGGTTAAACTCTTCGAACAGGCGCAGAATATCTTCTGACAGCGCCTCATCCAGGTTACCGGTGGGTTCATCCGCCAGCAGCACCGCCGGTTTATTCACCACGGCACGGGCAATACCTACGCGCTGTTGTTCACCACCAGAGAGTTGGATTGGGAAACTTTTTGCTTTGTCGAGCAGACCGACTTTATCCAGTGCAGCGGATACGCGACGACGGATGTCCTCGCCGCTGGCACCGGAAATGATCAGTGGGATCGCCACATTGTCGTATACGGAACGATCCATCAGCAGGTGGTGATCCTGAAAGATCATGCCAATCTGCCGCCGCAGAAAAGGCACCTCACTGTTACGCAGTCGGGAAATATCATGACCGCCAAACCAGATACGACCAGCGCTCGGCCGCTCGATGCCACAGATGAGTTTGAGCAGCGTACTTTTCCCGGCTCCAGAGTGGCCAGTCAGAAACGACATTTCTCCAGGTTGCAGATGAAAATCCACCCCCTGCAGTGCCTGACGCCCTCCCAGATAAGCCTTACTGACCTCTTCAAAGCGAATCATCCCAATTAGTCCTCGCGGGCAAACAGTGCCTCAATAAAGTCCTCAGCCTTGAACGGCCGTAAATCTTCGATACCTTCACCTACACCGATATAGCGGATAGGAATACCGAACTGGTCAGCGATGGAGAAGATCACGCCCCCTTTCGCCGTTCCATCCAGCTTAGTCAATGCAATACCGGTCAGACCTACTGCTTCATTAAACAGTTTGGCCTGGCTGACGGCATTTTGCCCGGTGCTGGCATCAAGGGTTAACATCACTTCATGCGGCGCATCTTCGTCGAGCTTTTTCATCACACGGGTGATTTTTTTCAGCTCTTCCATCAGGTGCGATTTGTTCTGCAAGCGACCGGCGGTATCGGCGATCAGCACGTCTACGTTACGGGCTTTTGCTGCCTGAATCGCATCAAAGATAACCGAAGCGGAATCCGCGCCGGTGTGCTGTGCCACCACAGGAATGTTGTTACGCTGGCCCCAGACCTGCAGCTGCTCCACCGCTGCGGCACGGAAAGTATCGCCTGCGGCTAACATCACTGACTTGCCTTCCGCCTGATACTGACGCGCCAGCTTGCCGATGGTGGTGGTTTTACCTACACCGTTCACGCCTACCATCAGAATCACAAACGGCATTTTGCCGCCGACATCCAGTGGCTCATCAACTTTTGCCAGAATGCCGGCCATTTCCGCTTTCAACAGGCCATACAACGCTTCCGCATCGCGCAGCTGTTTGCGGTTTGCCTGTTGAGTCAGGTTAGTGATGATGCGACGCGTGGTTTCTACCCCAACGTCGGCAATTAACAGCTGTTCTTCCAGTTCTTCGAACAGGTCGTCATCGATTTTCTTGCCACGGAAGAGCCCCATAAAACCAGAACCAAGGTTCTGTCGGGTTTTGACCAGGCTGCGTTTCAGGCGAGAGAAGAAACCTTCTTTAGTCGGGCGCGCCTGCTCAGCGGGCACAATCGGTGCCAATGGCAGATCGCCAACGCTGTTTTCTTCCGCGTCATCCTGTGGGGCTTCTGCCAGCGCCAGCTCGGCCAGTTCATCCTCAGTAGGTGCCTCTTCGGCTTCCTCAGCGATCAACTCAGGCTCTGCAACTTCGCTTACCGCTACTGCTTCAGGCTCCGCTGGCGTGTGGGCGACTTCCGGCTCAACCGACTCTGCCACTACAGGCTCTGCAACTTCGCTGACCGCTACCGCTTCAGGCTCTGCTGGCGTGTGGGCAACTTCCGGCTCAACCGGCTCTGCCAC
>NZ_ALXE01000053.1 GCF_000295955.2 Pantoea sp. A4 | reverse complement strand
AAAACCCGCCGAAGCGGGTTTTTCACATTAAAAAGTCGAAACTGACCGGTAAGCCGCTTTCCTGTCATGGAGAACGGAGTGGACAGTCATTCATCTTGCCGCTGTACGTCAGATAGCAAAAAACCCGCCGAAGCGGGTTTTTCACATTAAAAAGTCGAAACTGACCGATAAGCCGGGTTCTGTCGTGGACAGTCATTCATCTAGGCCAGCAATCGCTCACTGGCTCAAGCAGCCTACCCGGGTTCAGTACGGGCCGTACCTTGTGAACCCCTATTTGGCCTTGCTCCGGGTGGAGTTTACCGTGCCACGAACTGTTGCCAGCCGCGCGGTGCGCTCTTACCGCACCCTTTCACCCTTACCTGATCCCATTACTGGGCCATCGGCGGTTTGCTCTCTGTTGCACTGGTCGTAGGCTTGCGCCCCCCAGGCGTTACCTGGCACCCTGCCCTATGGAGCCCGGACTTTCCTCCCCTCTGCCTGTCTCCCCCGAAAGGGACGACGACAAAGCGGCGACTGTCTGGTCAGCTTCGGCGCGGGATAATAGGGCATTCAGCGCGATTTGTCACGCCTCTTGCTGCTCCAGAGCGAACTTATACAGCGCATTCTTCTTAACGCCATGAATCTCCGCAGTTAACGCAGCTGCTTTTTTCAGCGGCAGCTCCTTTTGCAGCAGCGCTAGCGTACGCAGTGCCTCCGCCGGGAGGGCTTCTTCATCGGCATGGAAGCCTTCAACAATCAGCACCATTTCGCCTTTGCGGCGGTTTTCATCTTCACGCACCCACGCCAGCAGTTCGCCAACCGGAGCACCGTGAATCGTCTCCCAGGTTTTGGTGATTTCGCGTGCCAGCACCACATAGCGCTCGGCCCCCAGCTCTTTCACCATATCTTCCAGGCTATCAAGCAGGCGGTGCGTAGATTCATAGAAAATCAGCGTGCGCGGCTCCTGCAATAACGCGCGTAGCGCATCGCAGCGACCTTTACTTTTCGCGGGCAGAAACCCTTCGTAACAGAAACGATCTGACGGTAATCCCGCTGCGCTTAATGCTGTGATCGCGGCGCAGGCTCCCGGCAACGGCACCACGCGCATCCCGGCTTCACGGCACAGGCGCACCAGATGGTAGCCAGGATCGTTGATTAACGGCGTGCCGGCATCGGAGACTAATGCGATACTCTGGCCTTCCTGGAGCTTCTTCAGCAACAGTTCTGCCTTCTGCTGTTCGTTGTGATCGTGAAGTGCGAACAGTCGCGCATTGATGGCGAAATGTTGTAGCAACAGTCCGGTATGACGTGTATCTTCCGCAGCGACCAGATCGACGCTCGCAAGCACCGTCAGCGCCCGCTGGGTGATATCACCCAAATTACCAATCGGGGTTGGAACGATGTAGAGCGTGCTGGCAGAAATGTCTGCCCGATCGAGTTGTTTCATTGTTTCATCCGAATTGCCGATTTAATATTGAGCATCTTGAAAAAAACATCACTGGATACAGTATGCTTCCTTCAAAAATGGTACGTCGTAAAGCTGGACGTCTTCTGCCCGCACTCCTTGCCGGGCTCATCTTAGCTGCCTGTAGCAGCCAGGGACCGCAAACCTCTAACGTCAACATTCAAGGCCCGGCCACCGCCCGCTCTGATTACTACCTGCAACAGGTGCAGCAAAGCGATGATAATAGCAAGACCGACTGGCAATTACTCGCAATCCGCGCCCTGTTGAATGAAGGAAAGTATCCACAAGCCGCACAGCAGATGAGTCAACTGCCTCAGCAGCTTTCGGACGTTCAGCAGCAGGAAAGCCTGCTGCTCAGCGCCCAGCTCCAGACCGGGCAGCAAAATACGGCTGGCGCACAGCAGGCATTGAGCCAGATTAAGCTGGAAAATCTGTCGCAAGATCAACAAGCCCGCTTCTATACGCTGCAAATTGCCGCCGCACAAGGAAAGCCTTCCCTGCCGCTGCTTCGCGCCTATATCGCGCAGGAGCCACTGCTACGCGGGGCAGATCACCAGAAGAATATTGATGCAACCTGGCAGACACTGACACAGATGTCACCGCAGGATGCTGGCAATATCGTGATCAATGCCAATGAAAATGTGCTGCAAGGCTGGCTGGATCTGCTTAACGTCTGGCGCGCTAACAACCAGGATGCCCAGATGCTGAAAGCGGCAGTCAAAGACTGGCAGACGCGCTATCCGTACAATCCTGGTGCGAAAACCCTGCCTTCTGCGCTGAACCAGGCGCAGAACATGACGAAAGCCTCGACCAGCACCATTGCTCTGCTGCTGCCACTGAATGGTCAGGCGCAACTGTTCGCCAATGCCATCCAGAAGGGCTTCAACGATGCGAAAAACGGCGCACTAATATCAGCTCCACAACCGCAGTCGGTAGCCGCCGCACAGCCTGCCGCAGCCCCTTCTGATGCGGGCACTGCTGCGCAGCCAATCAGTTACTCAGGCAACAGCGATAGCCCGGTTGTCAGCCCTTCTGCCGCACCGGTTGATGCTACCGCACCAGCAGCAGCGCCGGCATCTCAGCCGGTTGCCGCACAGTCTGCTGCTCCACAGGTGGCTCCGGCTGGCAACGCACAAATTAAAGTGTATGACACCAGCAGCCAGCCTATCGCACAGGTGATGCAACAGGCGCAGCAGGATGGCGCGACCATTGTGGTTGGCCCACTGCTGAAATCAGATGTCTCAACGGTGGTTAACAGCCAAACCCCGCTGAACATCCTGGCCCTTAACGAGCCGGAGCAGATCCAGAACCATCCGAATGTTTGCTACTTTGCCCTTTCTCCTGAAGACGAAGCGCGCGATGCCGCTCATCATATGTGGGATCAGGGTAAACGCTCACCGCTGCTGTTGGTGCCGCGTAGCAACTTTGGCGATCGCGTCGTCAACGCCTTCGCTCAGGAGTGGCAAAGCCTGGGCGGTGGCAGCGTGCTGCAACAGCGCTTTGGTTCCGCAGCCGAGCTGAAACAGGGCATTAACAGCGGTGCAGGTATTAGCTTAAGCGGCACGCCAGTTAACATCGCGCCTGCCCAACCGCAGGGGATCAGCATTGCGGGTATGAATATTCCGGCTCCGCAGGTTGAACCAGTAGCGGCAGCCGCCAGCAGCGGTAACGTAGATGGCGTCTATATCGTTTCGACTCAGGCCGAACTGGAGCTGATCAAACCGATGATCGCGATGCGCACCAGCAGCCGCAACAATATCGCGTTGTACGCGAGCTCACGTAGCTTCCAGGCAGGTGCGGGCCCCGATTTCCGTCTGGAAATGGACGGGTTGCAGTTCAGTGACATCCCACTGCTTTCGGGTGCTAATCCGGCACTGATGCAGCAGGCCGTGAAGTCATTTAATAATGATTATTCACTGGTCCGTCTCTATGCAATGGGCGTGGATGCCTGGACACTGGCGAACCACTTTAACCAGATGCGCCAGACGCCGGGTTACAGCCTTAACGGCAACACTGGCACGCTGACCGCAACATCGGATTGCGTGATCAACAGGAAGTTGTCATGGAACCAGTATCGTCAGGGCGAAATCGTTCCGGCCTCCTGAGTCCGCAGAGCAGCGGCGCGCACTATGAACAACTGGCGCGCCGTTATCTGGAACAGGCCGGATTACGCTGGGTAGCCAGCAACGTACGTTGCCGCGCCGGTGAAATTGACCTCATCATGCGCGCTGGGCGCTGTTGGGTGTTTGTTGAAGTGCGCTATCGGCGCAATGATGGCTTCGGCGGCGCGCTAGCCAGCATCACCCGACAGAAACAGCAAAAATTGCTGCGCGCCGCCGCCTTCTGGCTGGCGGGTCGCGGGTGCAGTTTTGACACAGTAGACTGCCGCTTTGACGTGGTAGCCATTACCGGTGATACACTGGAATGGCTACCAAACGCGTTTCAGACCGATAACTAAAACCAGGTGAATCAGTGCAGGAAAGAATAAAAGCGTGCTTTACCGAGAGCATCCAGACACAAATCGCCGCAGCCGAAGCGCTGCCCGATGCCATCTCCCGAGGGGCAATGACGCTGGTGCAGTCACTGCTTAACGGCAATAAAATTCTCAGCTGCGGTAACGGTGCTTCGGCAGCCAACGCGCAACACTTTGCCGCCAGCATGATCAACCGTTTCGAAACCGAACGTCCGAGTCTGCCTGCGCTGGCACTCAGCGCGGACAACGTGATGCTGACGGCCATCGGTAACGATCGTCAGCACGATGAGATCTACGCCAAACAGGTACGCGCGCTGGGTCAAACCGGTGATGTGTTACTGGCGATCTCAACCCGTGGTAATACCCGCGATATCGTTAAAGCAGTAGAAGCCGCTGTCACCCGTGATATGACAATTGTCGCATTGACTGGCTATGATGGCGGTGAACTGGCAGGCCTGCTTGGGCCAAATGATGTGGAAATTCGCATCCCTTCGCACCGCAGTGCACGTATCCAGGAGATGCATATGCTCACCCTGAACTGCCTGTGCGATCTTATCGACAACACCTTGTTTCCACACCAGGAATGACTGAAGGAGCTCCTATGAAAGCATTGAATGCTGTAGCCATCCTCCTCTGCGCCATGATGCTGCAAGGCTGTATTGCCGTTGTAGCGGGTGGTGCCGCTGTTGCCACGAAAACCGCCACCGATCCTCGCACCGTTGGCACCCAGGTCGATGACGGCACGCTGGAACTGCGCGTTTCCAATGCCCTCGGCAAAGATCAGCAACTGAAACAGCAGGCCAATATCAGCGTAACCGCCTATCAGGGTAAAGTGCTGTTAACCGGCCAGGCACCAGACAGCAGCCTCTCTGGCCGTGCGAAACAGATCGCAATGGGCGTAGATGGCGCGACTGAGGTGTATAACGAAGTGCGCATCGGGCCAAAAGCCAGCCTCGGCACCGCCTCTTCAGATACCTGGATCACCACCAAAGTCCGTTCCCAGCTACTGGGCAGCGATCAGGTGAAATCTTCCAATGTGAAGGTCACCACGCAAAATGGCGAAGTGTTCCTGATGGGCTTAGTCACCAATGAAGAAGCCCGTGCAGCAGCGGACATTGCCAGCCGTGTCAGTGGTGTTAAGCACGTCACCACCGCGTTCACCACACTGAAGTAAGCGCAGCCTCATCAGATACGATGCCAGTCAGCAATGACTGGCATTTTTTTATGCCCCAGCTCACACCGGGATATCAATCACCAGTGCCCGCAGCGGCGTTTTGGCCGTGATGCGAAGCTGATGTTCATCCTGTAGAAACGCCCCATCACCACACTGTAACTGCTCAGCAGCACCGCTCGCCGTCACCTCAATCTGCCCGTGTATGGATTGCAGGTAAGCGCGCGCCCCACGAATGGTTATCTGTTGAGATTCGCCCGCCGCCAGATGGAGTTGATGGATCCATACCTGCTGGCGAAGTTGCAGACTTTGTTGATCCCCATCGGGTGAAGCCAGCAACTGCGTCACTGCCTGCGGTGCAATAGCGATTTTTTGCTGCAACGGATTTTCACGCTCCGGGCAGGCCGTGAGCCAGAGCTGCATTCGGGTCAGCGGGACATCTTTACTCAGGTTATGCTCGCTGTAGCTGACACCAGGTTGCGTCGCTAACAACAGCGCTTCACCTGCACGCGCGACCCAGTGATTGCCTTCGCTGTCGCGGTATTCCGCCTCACCTTGCAGCACCAGGTTCAATACATCTACGTTGGGGTACGTGCGTGGCTGAAACGCAGCGCCCGGCGCTAACACTTCCTGGTTCAGGACGCGTAGCGAAGCGTAACCCATTAATTTAGGGTCAAAATAGTGGCCAAAAGAGAAGCTGTAGCGCGCCTGTAGCCAGCCGAAATCGGCCTGCCCGCAAGCGGACGCGCTGCGTGTCGTTATCATGATTTACCTCCAGGCGGTTGCCTGCATCAGCAACCTTCGACTTGCACCTCATTATGGTAAAAGGCTGGACGCCGTAATGTTAGCCAGTTAATCTGCCGGGAATGTTCAAATTTCCTGACAGAGAATCCGCATGGCCAGAGAGCGTGCCCTTACCCTTGAAGCATTACGTGTGATGGATGCGATTGATCGACGCGGCAGTTTTGCTGCCGCTGCCGATGAGCTAGGCCGCGTCCCTTCCGCCCTGAGCTACACCATGCAGAAGCTCGAAGAGGAGCTGGATGTGGTGCTGTTTGACCGCTCTGGTCATCGTACTAAGTTTACCAACGTCGGGCGTATGCTGCTGGAACGAGGCCGCGTATTGCTGGAAGCGGCTGATAAACTCACCACCGATGCCGAAGCGCTAGCGCGCGGCTGGGAAACCCATCTGACCATTGCCGTAGAAGCGCTGGTGCCCGCTGAACGCTTGTTCCCTCTGGTGGAGAAACTGGCGGAAAAAGCCAATACCCAAATTTCACTGATTACCGAAGTGCTGGCAGGCTCCTGGGAGCGACTGGAACAGGGTCGGGCCGATATTGTTATTGCTCCGGACATGCACTTCCGCGCCTCAACCGAGATTAATACCCGCAAGCTCTACACCATGATGAGCGTCTATGTTGCGGCGGCAGATCACCCCATTCACGCCGAGCCAGAGCCGCTGTCTGAAGTGACCCGCGTGAAATATCGTGGAATTGCGGTAGCAGATACGGCACGTGAGCGTCCGGTGTTGACGGTACAGCTGCTGGATAAACAGCAACGTCTTACGGTGAGCAGCATGGAAGATAAGCGCAGAGCATTGCTGGCAGGGTTAGGGGTTGCGACCATGCCGTACGCTATGGTGGAGCAGGATATCGCTGAAGGCCGCTTACGCGTGGTCAGCCCGGAATACACCCGCGACGTTGATATTATTATGGCGTGGCGTCGTGACAGCATGGGCGAAGCGAAAGCCTGGTGTCTGCGAGAAATTCCGCGTCTGTTGAAAAACAGCCATTAAAAAAAAGCGCATCGCGTTTAGCGATGCGCTGTATTTCATCTCTGCGGGCAGGATTAACGGAACTTCTTGTGTCCTTCGTTGCGAATCGTTTCCAGCTTCTTCGACTCTTCTTTCACACCCGCCAGATCGTTTGCTTTTGCTTTCGCATCCACCACATCAATCTGCGCAATCAGCTTGTCCAGTTCGGCATGGTAGTCTTTCACCTCTGCGCTATCTGCTGATTTTCCTTCCAGCGTCTCTGGGGTGGATTTTTTTGCATCTTCCGCTGCGGTACGCATCTCAGCCAACGCTTTCTGGATAGCCTGCGCATCACTGCTCTTTTGGACCACGCCAAGTCCGTCTTTCAGGGTGTGCATATCCGCTTTTAAATCAGCGGCATACAGATTAGCGCTGGAGAATAACAGGGTAATCGACAACATTGCTAACAAGGGCTTACGCATCTTACTTTCCTTTTTATTGTGGTAAAAAAAAGCAGCCTCTGTGGGCTGCTTTCTGGAAATTGATGGTTTTATTGTCCGGCTATCTTCATTTCAGGTAGCAGTACCGAGCCGCACTGAATATTGCTGCGGGTTTCGATGTCGTCGCCGACGGTGACAATATTGCTCCACATCTCTTTCAGATTGCCCGCGATGGTGATTTCGCTTACTGGGTACTGGATTTCGCCATTTTCTACCCAGAAACCAGCGGCACCACGTGAATAATCGCCGGTGGTTGCACTCACTGCCTGCCCCATCAGTTCAGTGACCACCAGGCCGGTGCCAAGCTGTTTCAGCAGGTCATTAAAGCTGTGGCCCTGACCGGCAATACGCCAGTTATGAATGCCACCCGCATGACCGGTGCTGATTAACCCCAGTTTACGTGCGGAATAGCCCGTCATCAACCAGGTTTGCAGCACACCACGGTCAACAATAAGACGGTTCTGGGTGCGAACCCCTTCGCTGTCAAACGGGGTGGAGGCCAGGCCCTTCAGCAGATGCGGCTTTTCTTCGATTGTCAGCCATTCAGGCAGAATCTGCTTACCGAGTGAATCCAACAGGAAGGTGGATTTACGATAGACGCTGCTGCCGCTGATCGCTCCCACCAGATGCCCAAACAGGCCCGTTGCCACTTCCGGAGCGAAAATCACTGGCGCTTTGCGCGTTGAGAGTTTGCGTGGAGAAAGGCGCGACAATGTACGTTGCGCAGCTTCAATTCCCACCCACTCCGGGCTTTTTAAATCGTCAATGGAACGGCCAATGGTGTAAGCGTAATCACGCTCCATATCACCATTCACTTCAGCGATAACGCAGCTTGAAAGGGAGTGACGGCTAGAGCAGTAGCTCTGCAACATGCCGTGGCTGTTACCGAAGACCTTGATACCGACGTGGCTGTTAAAACTGCCGCCTTCGGTATTGGTTATGCGCTTATCGGCTTGCAGGGAAGCTTGTTCTGCCTGCGCAGCCAGTTCAATCGCGCGATCGGCATCAATCTCCCACGGATGGTAAAGATCGAGATCCGGTGCTTCAAACGCCAGCAGCTCCGGGTCTGCAGGGCCAGCAAAAGGATCGGCGGAGGTGTAGCGTGCGATATCAATCGCGGCTTGCACGGTGCGTTTAATCGCTTCCGGGCTGAGATCGGTTGAGGAGGCACTGCCTTTGCGATTCTGATGATAAACCGTGATGCCCAGTGCGCCGTCGCTGTTGAATTCGACGTTCTCCACTTCACCATACCGGGTGCTGACGCCAATCCCGGTGGTTTTACTCACGGCGACTTCAGCGCCATCTGCATTGGCCTTCGCCAGCTCCAGGGCTTGTGCGACTGCCTGTTCCAACACTTTACGCTGTTCTGCAACCTGAGTAGATACGTTCATCGACCTGCCGTCTAATCTTAGGAGTGAATATGTTGAGTCTAACAGAGTCGGAGAACAATTTCGCAGTCGCCCGATAAACTGGTAGCATTAGCCTCTTTTTTTTAGGGAGCCCCAAAATGGCCAAACAACCTGAAGAGTGGCTCGACGATGTGCCCGATAATCACGAAGAAGAAGATGACGAGATTATCTGGGTCAGCAAGAGCGAAATTAAACGTGATGCAGAAGAGCTGAAGCGCCTGGGCGCTGAGCTGGTTGAACTGGGCAAAAACGCCCTCGACAAAATCCCACTGGATGAAGAGCTGCGCAATGCTATTGAGCTGGCACAGCGCATCAAGAAAGAGGGACGCCGTCGCCAGTTACAGCTGATTGGTAAAATGCTGCGCTCACGCGATGAAGATCCGATTCGTCAGGCGCTGGATAAGCTGAAAAACCGCCATAACCAGCAGGTAGCGCTGTTCCATAAACTGGAAGCCCTGCGCGATCGTCTGATTGAAAAAGGTGATGATGCACTGGCCGAAGTGATGGGTCTGTACCCGGATGCCGATCGCCAGCAGCTACGTAGCCTGGTGCGTAACGCACAGAAAGAGAAAGCGGCGAATAAGCCACCAAAGTCTTCCCGTCTGATTTTCCAGTACCTGCGCGAACTGGCAGAGGCGTAATCCTCTGCCCTTCAGGGGGAAGCGCGGATTAAAACGCAGGAACCCCACTGTGAAAACGCAGTTCGCTATCTGGCTCGCTGATCAAGCGTGCCTCTGCTGCGCCAATCGCTTGCACGCGTGGGGCGATATCTCGCGGTGAGATGTGCTCCGCCAACTCCAGGTAATCCTGATAGTGGCGCGCTTCGGAGCGCAGCAGTGAGACATAAAATTTTGCCAGCTCTGCATCCAGGTACGGGGCGATACTGGCAAAACGTTCACAAGAGCGCGCTTCAATGTAGGCGCTGCAAATCAGCTTATCCACCAACATGTCTGGCTCATGGTTGGTCACTTCACGCATCATCCCTTTGCCATAACGGCTGGCGGTGATTTTACGGTAAGGTAAACCGCGTGCCTGCATGATCTCCCACACCTGGTAAAAGTGGTGCAGTTCCTCTTTGATCAGCAGAACCATTTTCTCTAACAGTTCGTCGGCCCACGGCAGCTCATTGCGCACAATAATGCTTTTACTCAGGCTTCGGTGTGCGTTGATAAAGTCGCTGTCGTTACTTTCACGAAAGATAAAATCTTCGTAGGGCTTTAACCAGTTACGCATCAGATCGCCACTGGGTTTATCGGCAACATACTTACGAATAAACCAAATCGCGGTTTGCGCCGCTTTGAGTTCACACACCAGATGATCGGTCAGAAGCAGTGTCAGGTTTTCTGGCTTGCTGGCTTCATCGATCCACGCCTGTGGCGTAGGGCAATGCAGGAACTGGTTGATGGGTTCAAGCAGGGAAGCGTAATTTTCAGTCATATTCTTCACAAAACAGAGGGCGGTGCATACACACCGCCCTGGTTACTCAGTGGCGAACGCCGTTGTCTTCTTCGTCATCAATGAAGTCGCCGTCTTCGTCTTCATCTTCTGCGTCCGGATCTTCGAAGTAGGTACCCCATCCGTCGTAATCGACGTTGTATTTACCTGCCAGGTTCACCAGTTGTTCAACCTGCGCATCAATCAGTTCAGGATTCAGGGCACCTTCGCTGAGGATATCCACACAGACAACCTTCTCTCCATCTTCCAGCTCCAGCTCTTCTGGCTCAGAAACCTCATAGCCCAGCTTAAAGGCATCCACGGCCACTTTTTCCAGCGAGTCGAAGTTAACGCTGGAGAGGTGGTGTTCGATGGTGTAAAGCGCATCAGGATCGCTGCCATCTTCTAAAAGCTCTTCAATGATCAGGCGGGTCTCTTCGCGCTGTTCTTCCAGCAATTCTTCGTATGCCATGGCGGTGTCCTCAATATTTGGCAGGGAACTTCTCTTTGACAAGTATTTTCCCACACTGCCCGACGCGCCACTACTCAAAAGAGAAAGTTTCTTTTCCCTGGGGTTGAAAATGAATATTCATACGGTTAAATTGAATTTTAATTCAATTAAGCGTTACACGGAGTGCACCATGAGTCAGCTGTACAAACGTGATTTCCTGAGGTTGATGGACTTCACCCCGGCCGAGACCGGTTATTTTCTTGAACTGGCCGCTGAATTAAAACACGCGAAAAAAGCCGGCAATGAAACCCAGTACCTGAAAGGCAAAAATATCGCGCTCATCTTCGAAAAAGACTCGACCCGCACCCGATGCTCTTTCGAAGTTGCCGCATACGATCAGGGCGCTAATGTGACGTATCTCGGCCCAAGCGGCAGCCAGATCGGCCATAAAGAGTCGATGAAAGACACCGCTCGGGTATTAGGCCGGATGTACGACGGCATTCAGTACCGTGGCTACGGCCAGGAGCTGGTGGAAACGCTGGCTGAGTTTGCCGACGTGCCGGTATGGAATGGCCTGACAACCGAGTTCCACCCGACACAGTTGCTGGCTGACCTGCTGACCATGCAGGAACACCTGCCGGGCAAAGCCCTGAATGAAATGACGCTGGTTTACGTTGGCGATGCGCGTAACAACATGGGCAACACCATGCTGGAAGCGGCTGCGCTGACGGGCCTGGACTTGCGTCTGGTCGCGCCTGAAGCGTGCTGGCCTGAAGCGGAGTTGGTCGCTGAGTGCCGTCAGTTGGCAGAACAAACCGGCGGTAAAATTACCCTGACGGAAGATATTGCCGCGGGCGTACAGGGCGCAGACTTTATCTATACTGATGTCTGGGTCTCAATGGGTGAGGCGAAGTCGGTGTGGGCTGAGCGTATCGCGCTGCTGCGTGCTTATCAGGTCAACCGCGCTATGCTCGATTTAACCGGCAATCCGCAGGTTAAGTTCCTGCACTGCCTGCCCGCCTTCCATGACGATCAGACCACCCTCGGCAAACAGATGGCTGAGCAGTACGGTTTGCAGGACGGCATGGAAGTGAGTGACGAAGTGTTTGAGTCCAGCAACAGTGTGGTGTTCGACCAGGCGGAGAACCGGATGCACACCATTAAAGCGGTGATGGTTGCCACGCTAGGGCAGCGCTAAGCCCCCTTGCCCGTGACGCACCGCAAACGTTTTCCCCGCGCCGCGATTTTCACTTGCCGCGTCCCGGTGAATGCGTATAATGCGCCACAATTTGCCGGGAGGAAGCATGCAACAGCGTAGCTTACAATTTGTCGTTCACACTCGCTATTGTGCGTGCGGTGCGGCTGTTGCTTCTTTCCGTCAACGAACCGATCGTCAAAAAAGCCCCTTTTAGCAGGGGCTTTTTTTTGTCTGTAATCCGGCAGCGCAGAGGAGAAAGCTATGGCCAACCCGCTTTATCGTAAGCATATTATTTCTATTAATGACCTTAGCCGTAATGAGCTGGAGCTGGTACTTGAGACCGCTGCAAAGCTCAAGGCCAACCCGCAACCGGAGCTGTTAAAGCATACCGTCATCGCCAGCTGTTTCTTTGAGGCTTCAACCCGCACGCGCCTGTCATTCGAAAGCGCTATGCACCGTCTGGGTGCCGCTGTGGTTGGATTTGCCGATGGCGGCAACACGTCGTTGGGTAAGAAAGGTGAAACCCTCGCCGATACCATTTCCGTCATCAGCACCTATGTTGATGCGATTGTCATGCGCCATCCTCAGGAAGGGGCTGCGCGTCTTGCTACGGAGTTTTCTGGCGGTATTCCGGTATTGAATGCCGGTGATGGTGCCAACCAGCATCCAACCCAAACGCTGCTGGACCTGTTCACCATTCAGGAGACGCAAAATCGTCTTGATAACCTGAATGTGGCGATGGTCGGCGATTTGAAATATGGCCGTACCGTACACTCGCTGACCCAGGCGCTGGCGAAATTCGACGGCAACCGCTTCTTCTTTATCGCTCCGGATGCGCTGGCCATGCCCGCTTACATCACCGATATGCTGGATGAGAAAGGCATTGTCTGGTCTCGCCACGACAGCATTGAAGAAGTGCTGCCACAACTGGATATTCTCTACATGACGCGGGTGCAGAAAGAGCGCCTTGATCCTTCTGAATATGCCAATGTAAAAGCGCAGTTTATCCTGCGTGCCGCCGATCTGGTTGGCGCTCGTGAACAGATGAAAGTGCTGCATCCTCTGCCACGTATTGACGAGATCACCACCGATGTCGATAAAACGCCGTATGCCTGGTATTTCCAGCAGGCCGGTAACGGCATCTATGCGCGCCAGGCACTGCTGGCGCTGGTCCTCAATAGCGAAGTGGTAGCGTAAGGAGAAGATGATGACAGATAACAAATTGCAGGTTGAAGCGATTAAACGTGGCACGGTTATCGACCACATCCCCGCTCAGGTTGGTTTTAAGCTGCTGTCGCTGTTTCGCCTGACCGAGACCGATCAGCGCATTACCATCGGCCTGAACCTGCCTTCTGGCGAAATGGGGCGTAAAGACCTGATCAAGATCGAGAACACCTTCCTCACCGACGATCAAATCAACCAGCTCGCCGTGTATGCACCGCACGCGACGGTGAACCGCATCGATGAGTATGAAGTGGTGGCGAAGATCGCCCCGACACTGCCGAATCGGATCGATCGTATCCTGACCTGCCCGAACAGCAACTGCATCAGCCGCAGTGAGCCGGTTGCCTCTAGCTTTGCCGTAAAACAGCGTGAGGAAGAGGTGCACTTGAAGTGCAAATACTGTGAGAAAGAGTTCGCACGTCATGTGGTGCTTGGCCACTGGTAATCCGACTGTTGCCCCCTATAATGGGGCAACATCTGCTAAAAACTCAGGAGAAACAATGTCTCGCGAAATCAGTACTACCCAGGCTCCCGCTGCTATTGGTCCCTATGTTCAGGGCGTTGATCTCGGCAGTATGATCATCACCTCCGGTCAGATCCCCGTTAACCCTCAGACTGGCGCAGTTGCAGAAGATATCTCTGCGCAGGCACGTCAGTCGCTGGAAAACGTGCAGGCTATTGTTGAAGCGGCCGGTCTGAAAGTTGCAGATATCGTCAAAACCACCGTTTTTGTGAAAGATCTGAACGATTTCGCGACCGTAAACGCCACTTACGAAGCGTTCTTCACCGAACATAATGCGCCGTTCCCGGCTCGCTCCTGTGTTGAAGTTGCGCGTCTGCCAAAAGATGTGAAGATCGAAATCGAAGCTATCGCAGTTCGTCGCTAATCGCGTCACTTTCCCGCTTTTTGTCGAGTCATAGTGCAACAAGCGGGATTATCTTGTCATACCCTTTTACTGTTTTCTGGTCCCCACTTTTGCTTCTCACGCCATCACGGCCGCTTTAACAACGCCTTCCTTGTTCCAAATCAATTGCTGCGCAATTTTACCCGACGCAGACACAACATATAGCCACTACACTCCTGCGAATGCACAACATCTCGTTAATGGAGAGACTCATGAGCGCCAGCACTCATCCCTTGACGGCCGCAATTCGCGACCTTCTGGAACAAAATAATCCGGCACTGCTGTATGAAAATGCCAACAAAGACAGCAACGTCATTCCAACCCAGCGTGACCTGCTGGCGGGCATTGCGGCACGTTACTACGCCTGCGAATATCTGCTGCCAGAGAATGTGGTGCAGGCGCATCAGCGCGGTGAGATCCACTATCACGATTTGGATTATGCCCCCTACTTTCCCATGTTTAACTGCATGCTGGTTGACCTGCAACAGATGCTCAGCCAGGGCTTTCGCATGGGGAATGCCGGGATCGAACCACCCAAGTCGATTGCTACCGCCACCGCAGTGACCGCCCAAATCATCGCTCAGGTGGCAAGCCACATTTATGGCGGCACCACCATCAATCGTATTGATGAGATCCTCGCGCCCTATGTCAGCATGAGCCGGGAGAAGCATCGTGCTGTAGCGGTGCAGTGGCATGTCAGCGATGTCGAGGGTTATGCTCGCTCACGGACGGAAAAGGAGTGCCATGATGCTTTCCAGGCGCTGGAGTATGAAGTGAATACCCTGCATACCGCCAACGGACAGACGCCGTTCGTGACCTTTGGTTTTGGGCTTGGCACCAGCGAAGATGCGCGAATGATCCAGAAGGCGATCCTTGGCAATCGCCTGAATGGGTTGGGCAAACATCATAAAACCGCGATTTTCCCCAAACTGGTGTTTGCTATTCGCGCCGGAGTCAATCGTAAACCTGGCGATATAAATTACGATATCAAGCAGTTAGCGCTAAAATGTGCCAGCCAGCGCATCTACCCTGACATTCTCAATTACGACAAGGTGGTTGAAGTCACGGGAAGCTTTAAAACGCCAATGGGCTGCCGCAGCTTTTTGAACCGTTATGAAGAACAGGGAAAAGAGATTCATGATGGGCGCTGTAATCTCGGCGTGGTCACCCTCAATCTTCCCCAGATTGCACTGGAGGCGGCTGGCAAAGAGTCGCGTTTCTGGTCACTGCTGGAACGCAGGCTCCTGGTGGCACGTCAGGCGCTGATGACCCGCATTGCCAGGCTGGAAAAAATACCGGCACGTGTCGCGCCCATTCTCTACATGGAAGGTGCCTGTGGCATACGCCTGAAAGCAGATGACCCTATCGGCCAACTGTTCCGTCATGGTCGCGCATCGATCTCACTGGGCTTCATCGGCCTGCATGAAACCCTGCTGGCACTCAGCGATGGCTCCACGCACCCCTACGATTCACCAGAGATGCGTGCCAGAGGCCTTGCTATCATCGCACGCTTGCGCGAAGCGACGCAGGCATGGAAACGCGAAACCGGTTATGCCTTTAGCCTGTACAGCACGCCCAGTGAGAATCTGTGCGATCGCTTCTGCCGCCTCGATCGCGCTGAATTTGGCGAAGTTGCGGGCATCACCGATAAGGGCTACTACACCAACAGCTTCCATCTTGATGTGGAAAAGAAAGTCGATCCCTATGCAAAAATCGACTTCGAAGCGCCTTATACTGCCCTCAGCAGCGGCGGGTTCATCTGCTATGGCGAATATCCCAACTTACGCCATAACCTACAGGCGCTGGAGGATGTCTGGGACTACAGCTATGACCGCGTGCCCTACTACGGCACCAACACGCCGATTGATGAGTGCTATGAATGCGGTTTTACTGGCGAGTTCACCTGTAGCGATAACGGCTTTAGCTGCCCACAATGTGGCAACCACAATCCTGCCAGTGTCTCTGTGACGCGCCGGGTGTGTGGTTATCTCGGTAGCCCGGATGCGCGTCCTTTCAATAGCGGCAAGCAGCAGGAAGTGGCTCGACGCGTTAAACATCTGCCTGAACTATGAATATTCACGCCTACTACCCGATAGATGTGGTCAACGGGCCGGGAACACGTTGTACGTTGTTTGTTTCCGGCTGTGAGCATCGCTGCCGTGGCTGTTATAACCCACGCACCTGGCGGCTAGACTCAGGCCAGCCATTTACGCTGGCGCTTGAAGAACAGCTTATTGCGGACCTGAATGATACAAGAGTTCCCCGGCGTGGGCTGTCGATTAGCGGCGGCGATCCGCTGCATCCCGACAATGTCCCCCATGTGCGACGCCTGCTACACCGTGTACGTCGCTGCTGTCCGGGAAAAGACATTTGGCTGTGGACTGGCTATCAGTGGGAAACCCTGAGTGAAGCGCAGCAAACCGTGGTCGCACTGGTGGATGTGCTGATAGATGGGCCGTTTATCCGGGCAGAATACGATCCGCAGCTGCGCTGGCGTGGCAGTAAAAACCAGCGCATCCTGAAAACCGCAGAGTTAGGTCAGCGTAAGGATTCGTTTACCACTATACCCGCTGCCAGCTGATCTTCTTACCAAAGCCCAGGGCGTTATCCGTCATCTTTAACTCATCCACCCGGAGCGCCCAGAGCGGGGCGGTCACTTTGCGGGCTACCGGGAACCGTTTTTGATAACGGAGACGCGCACGCTCTTCTGCATCACCTTCCAGCCGGGTGATCACACCACGGTACTGCACACCTTTAATCAGTAGTACCGTCTTAGGCTGGCCATTCACCGTGCCAGCCACTTCAGGGTTGGCCATCATCAGTGTGCCGTGGCGCGTCTCTGGTTCCGTCATCAAAAAGAAGGTCATTTCGCCCTCATCAAAAATGTAGAAACAGTTGGCGCACCAGAGCTCACCTTGGTGCGTCGCACAGAGCGAGAGGACATGCTGTTTTTTCAGATAGCGAATCAGATGGGCATGATCGGACATGTTTCAACTCCGTGCAGGCTCAAAGAGCCACAAATAGCGAATAGCAGTAACAGAGACAGCGCGTTACACTGCCGAAAAGAGTAAACCGAAAGAGCCTAAAGATGAGCCAAGGCTGGCAGCTTTACATTGTGCGCACCGCCAGTGGTGCACTCTATACCGGCATCACTACCGATGTAGAACGCCGGGTGGGACAACATCAACGCGGCACAGGGGCACGCGCGTTACGCGGTAAAGGCCCGATTACGCTGGTGTTTCACTGCGCAGCAGGCGATCGCGCCAGCGCTTCTCGTCTGGAGTATCAGGTCAAACAGCTCAAGCGACAACAGAAATTGCAGCTGGTAGAGCACCAGCCGCACTCACTGACACAGTGGCTTACTCAAAACGATCAAACGGCGCAGAGTACTCAACCTTGATTGCTGGCGATTCAGCCTGAGCGGCCAAATCCTCTGTCTGGATGAAAGCCTCTTCTGCCAGTTTATAAACCTGGAATGCAGACTCACTGCCCGGCCATTTACAGTGCAAGGCATGGGTTAAGGCAGGTTCAAACCCAAAGCGGCTGTAATATTGAGGATCGCCCAATACCACCACGGCGCTGTAGCTGAATTCGTTTAAAGTATCTAATCCTTCAAACACCAGCTTACGGCCGAGGTCCTGCCCTCTAATAGATTCATCCACTGCCAGTGGAGCAAGGGCCACCCAGTTAAGATCTTCCCCCTGCAGGGTCACCGGGCTAAATGCAGCATAGCCAAGTACCTGACCTTCATCATCAGTGGCGACGACACCCAACGTTAGCAACCCATCTTCACGTAATTGCTGAACCAGCTCAGCTTCGTCCGAAGTCGGGAACGTGCGTCTTAATAGTGCGTCGATGCCCGCAGCATCTACGCCAATCTCTGTACGAATTAACATTTTACACCTGTGCATGACGGTGGAGTGTGTAGATGACTCGCTTCCATTACCCTTAATCCTCCAGTGCATGATGGCCAAAAAGGCATACGCTTATCGGCAGGCTTTCGTAAAGTTTAACCTATCTGCGTCAAGAGCAGGACTAAATTGCTGAGTTTATCATGACAGCAAATGCACCCGTTCACCGGGCCAGCTTCGCCGGATTATCTTAGCTTTACCCCGATCTGCTTCACAGACATTACCGCCAGTAAGGCAATTAGCCCAGAGGTTATTACTTAAATAATTCTTATAAATAGTGACAACACTGGTTTACAACCTGGCTAATATACTGCGTTAGCAGGTTAAACCAGTTAGACAAAGGCACATTCCGGCTACATTGCTGCCGATATTAGCAGTTTTAATATGGGTAACGATGCGTAATACTGCTGTATGCAGGCCCAATCAACGCCCGCGCCATTTTAATCTGGAGTACCCATGTCTGAAAAAAAATCGGTTCGACTCTCTGTACTCGACCTTGCCCCAGTACCACAAGGTTCACGCCCTCGCGATGCCTTCAACACCTCTCTGGCTTTGGCACGACAGTCCGAGCAATTAGGTTATCACCGCTACTGGTTGGCAGAACATCATAATATGACCGGTATCGCCAGCGCTGCTACTTCTGTGCTGATTGGCTATCTCGCCGCTAATACCAAACATCTACGCCTGGGTTCAGGCGGGATTATGTTGCCGAACCACGCACCGCTGGTGATTGCCGAGCAGTTCGGTACGTTAGCCACACTCTATCCTGACCGTATCGATCTTGGCGTTGGCCGAGCGCCAGGCTCTGACCAGCGCACCATGATGGCACTGCGTCGCCATCTTTCCAGCGCCCAGGCAGATACCTTCCCGGATGATGTTGCTGAGTTGATCCGCTGGTTTGATCATAAAGAGAGTGAAGCACCGCTGGTGCAACCGGTGCCAGGCCTCGGTATCAATATTCCTCTCTGGCTGCTGGGTTCCAGCCTGTACAGCGCCCAGCTGGCAGCAAAAATGGGCCTGCCTTTTGCTTTTGCCTCACACTTTGCCCCAGAGCAGCTGATGCATGCCCTGCACCTCTATCGTGAAGAGTTCCAGCCTTCGGCACGCCTGGATAAGCCTTACGCGATGGCGTGCGTCAATGTGATAGCCGCAGACACGGTGCAAGAAGCCCGCTATCTGTTTACCTCCCAGCAGCAGCAGTTCATCAACCTGCGCCGGGGTAAACCAGGCCCACTGCCGGCACCGGTCGAAAACATGGATAATATCTGGTCGCCATCAGAGCAGTATGGCGTTCAGCAAGCATTGAGTATGTCGTTGGTGGGTGATGTGGAGAAAGTCCGTCAGGGACTTGCTACCTTACGTCGTGAAACGTTGGTAGATGAGATCATGGTGAATGGACAAATCTACTCGCCTGAAGCACGGCTACATTCTTATGCTCTGGCGATGGAAGCCGCCGACGGCTTATAAGTCTGGAAACAAAAAAAGAGGCCCGAGGGCCTCTTTTTTATTTACGCTAACTGCGTATTAGCTGTCACGACGCTGTGGGCGTGGTGCATCGCCATCTTCACGACGTGGGCCACGACCGCCTTCACGGCTGAAGCGTCCGCCTTCACGACCACCTTCACGGCGATCAGAGAAACGACGCGGTGCGCCTTCGCCACGTGGTGCGCCACGACGCTCACCATCACGACCGCCTGGACGACGTTCGCTACGCTCATGAACCGGAGCATCACCCATCAACTGCATATTCATCGGCTTGTTCAGAATACGAGTACGCGTGAAGTGCTGCAGAACTTCGCCCGGCATGCCTTTCGGCAGCTCGATGGTAGAGTGAGTACCGAACAGCTTGATGTTACCGATGTAACGGCTGCTGATGTCGCCTTCGTTAGCGATAGCACCAACGATGTGACGAACTTCAACACCATCATCACGGCCAACTTCAATGCGGTACAACTGCATTTCGCCAACGTCACGACGTTCGCGACGTGGAGCGCCATCACGATCGCCACGGTTTTCGCGTGGGCCACGTGAATCACGTGAGTCGCGTGAATCACGACGGTCATCACGATCGCGGAACTCACGGCGTGCTGGACGTGGTGCTTCTGGTGGCAGAATCAGTGGACGTTCGCCCTGAGCCATTTTCAGCAGTGCTGCGGCCAGAGTTTCGATATCCAGATCTTCACCCGGCTGCATTTTGCTCAGCAGTGCGCGGTACAGGTCCAGATCGCTGCTTTCCAGCTGCTGCTGTACTTTTGCTGCGAACTTAGCCAGACGACGCTCACCCAGCAGTTCTGCGTTAGGCAGTTCAACTTCTGGAATGGTCAGCTTCATGGTGCGTTCGATGTTGCGCAGCAGACGACGCTCGCGGTTCTCAACGAACAGCAGTGCGCGACCTGCACGGCCAGCACGACCGGTACGACCGATACGGTGAACGTAAGATTCTGCGTCCATCGGGATGTCGTAGTTAACAACCAGGCTGATACGCTCAACGTCCAGACCACGTGCCGCAACGTCAGTTGCGATCAGGATATCAAGACGACCATCTTTCAGGCGCTCCAGGGTCTGCTCACGCAGTGCCTGGTTCATATCACCGTTCAGTGCTGCGCTGTTATAGCCGCTGCGCTCCAGTGCTTCAGCCACTTCCAGCGTTGCGTTTTTGGTACGCACGAAGATGATAGCAGCATCAAAATCTTCAGCTTCCAGGAAACGAACCAGTGCATCAGTTTTACGGCCGTAAGCGGTCCAGTAAGACTGAGAGATGTCAGGGCGAGTAGTCAGGCTAGACTGAATACGCACTTCCTGTGGATCTTTCATGAAGCGTTTGGTGATGCGACGAATCGCTTCTGGCATGGTTGCTGAGAACAGTGCGGTCTGGTGACCGTCTGGGATCTGCGCCATGATGGTTTCAACATCTTCGATGAAGCCCATACGCAGCATTTCATCAGCTTCGTCCAGCACCAGGCCACGCAGGTTAGACAGGTCTAACGTGCCACGCTTCAGGTGGTCGAGCAGACGGCCAGGTGTACCCACAACAACTTGTGGTCCCTGACGCAGAGCGCGCAGCTGAACGTCATAACGCTGGCCGCCGTACAGGGCCACTACGTTTACGCCACGCATGTGTTTAGAGAATTCATTCATGGCTTCAGCAACCTGAACAGCCAGTTCGCGGGTTGGAGCCAGCACCAAAATTTGCGGTGCTTTAACAGTTGGATCAACATTGTTCAGCAGCGGCAAAGAGAACGCTGCAGTTTTACCACTACCGGTCTGCGCCATACCCAGCACGTCACGGCCCGCCAGCAGGTGTGGGATACACTCAGCCTGGATTGGGGAAGGCTTCACGTAGCCCATACCGTTCAGTGATTCAAGGATATCAGCGTTCAGGCCAAGATCGGAAAAAGTGGTTTGAATATCAGTCATGTAGTACACGTGCCTCTTAGATTGCGGCGGCCAGTCTACATAACTCGTCGTGAAAATTTTCAGTCATTTTCATCAAAAAGTGTGAACCGGCTCAAATTAGAAGTTTTGACGAACAGCAAAGCCGCCACCTTGGAGGTGATGGCTTTACAGGTATTCAGACAATAAAAGTTCGTCAGCTATTGCTGGTCGGATTCTGATAAATCGTCTTGTGCCTGGCCGAGTTGTGCCAGTTCCAACAATGCGTAACGGTGCTCAACAAAGTTGTTAACGTTGTTAGCAACCGCCAGTTTGAACAACGCTTTCGCGTCGTCCTTCTCCCCCAGACTTAGGTAGTACTTACCTAAATAGAAGTTGGTTTCACTGAGATGTTCAGCGAGCGAGGTGTTATCCGTTGCGTCTGCCTGGAGGCTTTCCATCAGTGCTTTTTCGCTGATATCGCCCAGGTAGAACTCGACAATGTTCCATCCCCATTGATCTTTCTTCGCCTTGTCATAACGCTGTTTCAGCGCTGCTTTGGCAGAGTCTACATCCATCTCGCGTTCCACGAGATAGAGCCACAGACTACGGAAAGGATCATTAGGATCGTCTTGATAAAACGCCAGCAGATCATCTTGCGCTAACTTGTATCGTCCGCCGTAATAGAGGGCGATACCACGGTTCAAATGCGCGTAGTTGTAAGTTGGATCAAGCTCAAGTACAGAATCAAACGCTTCATAGGCAGCATCAAAATTGCCTGCCTGCGTTAAATATATGCCTAAATAGTTAAACACTTCAGGCATATCCGGTCTTATAGACAGCGCTTGCGAAAAATCGTTCCGCGCCAATGCCCGCAGACCTAAACTATCATACAACACTCCGCGCTCATATAACAACTGTGCGCGTTCATCATCGGTCAGTGCACGACTGGCAAGAATTTGTTCCATGCGTGCCAGAATCACTTCCTGTTGCAGTGTCGGTTGTAGCGGTACTGCAAGAACTTCGTTCTTACGCCAATTGGAGTTGCTGCATCCTGCCAGCGTCAGAGCTGTTGCAACAAAACACCAGCGCAAAAAAGGCTTCATTTCCCACTCCCGAATACAAACATTAGGATGAACATCCTGTCATCCGGCTGCTCTGCACAAGGATTCCTGCCCTCGCGATGACACAAAAGCCCCTTCCCGCCTGGCAGGAAGGGGCCAATTAAGTGCTTATTCGGCGTCAGGTGCCTGTACAGCCGCGGCTTCTTCAGCTGGCTTAGACTCTGTCGCTTCTTTGATGCTCAAACGAACGCGGCCCTGACGGTCCACTTCCAGAACCTTCACAGGAACTTCCTGGCCCATTTGCAGGTAGTCAGCCACTTTCTCAACGCGCTTATCTGCGATTTGAGAAATGTGTACCAGACCTTCTTTACCGCCGCCGATAGCAACGAAGGCACCGAAATCAACGATGCGCGTCACTTTACCTTCGTAGATACGGCCCACTTCGATTTCAGCCGTGATCTGCTCGATGCGACGGATCGCCTCTTTAGCTTTGTTACCATCAGTTGCTGCGATCTTCACGGTGCCATCATCTTCGATTTCGATGGTGGTGCCGGTCTCTTCGGTCAGAGCACGGATAACAGAACCACCTTTACCGATGACATCTTTGATCTTGTCAGCGTTGATTTTGATGGTGTAGATGCGTGGTGCGAACTCAGAGATTTCCTGACGTGGAGTGCTGATTGCCTGCTCCATAACGCTCAGGATGTGCAGACGAGCACCTTTAGCCTGGTTCAGAGCAACCTGCATGATTTCGCGGGTGATACCTTCAATTTTGATATCCATCTGCAGTGCAGTGATACCGTCGCGGCTACCCGCAACTTTGAAGTCCATATCACCCAGGTGGTCTTCGTCACCCAGGATATCAGACAGAACCACGAAGTTTTCGTCTTCTTTAACCAGACCCATAGCAATACCAGCAACGGCAGCTTTGATCGGTACACCTGCGTCCATCAGTGCCAGAGAAGCACCACACACGGAAGCCATAGAAGAAGAACCGTTAGATTCAGTGATTTCTGACACTACACGTACGGTGTACGGGAAGGCTTCTTGCTTAGGCATTACTGCCAGCACGCCACGCTTCGCCAGACGGCCGTGACCGATTTCACGACGCTTCGGTGAGCCAACCATACCGGTTTCGCCCACAGAGTACGGAGGGAAGTTGTAGTGGAACAGGAAGCTGTCAGTACGCTCGCCCATCAGTTCGTCCAGGTTCTGTGCATCACGGGCAGTACCCAGAGTTGCAGTTACCAGCGCCTGAGTTTCACCACGGGTGAACAGAGAAGAACCGTGAGTACGTGGCAGTACGCCAGTGCGCACGTCCAGACCACGAATCATATCTTTTTCGCGGCCATCGATACGTGGTTCACCACGGATGATACGGCTACGCACAACGCTCTTCTCGAGATCGTGAACGATGTCAGCGATTTCGCCAGCATCCAGCGTTTCGTCTTCAGCCTGCAGCGCAGCGATAGTTGCGTCTTTAACTGCGCCAACTTGCGTGTAACGCTCTTGCTTATCAGTGATGCGGTAAGCATCAGCAATACCGGCTTCTGCCAGTGCAGCAACACGTGCAATCAGTGCATCGTTAGCTGGCTCTGGCTGCCAGTCCCAACGTGGTTTGCCCGCTTCAGCAACCAGTGCGTTGATGTTTTCGATAACAACCTGCTGCTGATCGTGGCCGAACACCACCGCACCAAGCATCTGATCTTCAGTCAGGATGTCAGCTTCTGATTCAACCATCAGAACTGCGTTCTGCGTACCGGCAACAACCAGATCCAGACGAGATTGTTTGATCTCATCAGCAGTTGGGTTCAGTACGTATTGATCGTTGATGTAACCTACGCGCGCAGCACCGATTGGGCCGTTGAATGGCAGACCAGACAGCGCCAATGCAGCAGAAGCACCGATCATCGCAACGATGTCCGGGTTAACCTGTGGGTTTACAGAAACAACGGTCGCAATAACCTGCACTTCGTTGATGAAACCTTCCGGGAACAGTGGACGAACCGGGCGGTCGATCAGACGAGAAATCAGGGTTTCGCCTTCGCTTGGACGGCCTTCACGACGGAAGAAGCTGCCAGGGATGCGGCCAGCAGCGTAAGTACGCTCCTGGTAGTTAACAGTCAGTGGGAAGAAGTCCTGACCTGGTTTAGTTTTTTTCTGGCCGACAACAGTAACAAATACTGCGGTGTCATCCATGCTGGCCATTACTGCCGCGGTGGCCTGACGAGCCATCATGCCGGTTTCCAGCGTGACGGTGTGCTGACCATATTGGAATTTACGTACGATCGGGTTCAGCAAAATTCACTTCCTTAAACTTCGGGGCAGGCGATTTCTACCTGCCATAGGGTTTCCGATCTTTAGATGCATCCTCGCGACTAATGACAACCTTCAACCGCTTATGCGGTAAAGCTTCTCATTAGCCGCGCGAACCTCTGCACGCTAAGATCACTCAAAGCAACAATACATGAGTTTGGACCGGATTGCTTCGGCCTGCTCAAAAAAAGGGGCCATAAAGGCCCCCTTTTCGCGAAACTCGCATTAATCCGATCGTCAGATCCGTTTTTCTGCACATTACTGCGCTTACGCCTTTGATCGGATTATTCAGACTTAGCGACGCAGACCCAGGCTTTCGATCAGGCTTGAGTAACGAGCAACGTCTTTACGCTTCAGGTAGTCCAGCAGCTTACGACGCTGTGAAACCATGCGCAGCAGACCGCGACGGCTGTGGTGGTCTTTTTTGTGCTCAGAGAAGTGACCCTGCAGGTGGTTAATCTGAGCAGTCAACAGAGCAACCTGAACTTCGGTTGAACCGCTGTCGTTAGTACCACGACCGTATTTAGCAACGATCTCTGCTTTCGCTTGTACGCTTAGAGACATAATGAACTCCGGTAAAAAATGAATGTATGGGTGGCCGATCTCTAATTCAGCTGCCCGCTTTAAAGCCGCGCTATTCTACTCTTCGCCTGTTAGCAACGCAATTGCGCCATTAGGCTGGAGCGTAAAGTTTACGCAGGATACTCTACGACCAGGCGACGTGGAGCCACCCGACCATCGGTGGCGATTTCCGCCATACCAATAAATTTCCGCTCATCACCTTCCGTCACGCGGACTAATCCTTGTTTCGGTGCCTGCTCCACCTGAACCGGTTGGCCCAGTTTGAAGTAGGTTGCGACAGCGGTGGGCAAATTGACTGCCGGGAACTCGGCGGCTGGACTATCCATGGGCATCAGCAGCGCATCCAACGACGCCAGCGCACTGGTGCCATTTTCTTCCGCTTCGGCCACCAGCGACTGTAACTGCTCCAGCGTGACCATTTTTTCGATCGGATAAGTCGCTACCTGCAAGCGGCGCAACATAATGACGTGCGCACCACAGCCTAGCTTTTCGCCCAGATCATCAATAATGGTGCGGATGTAGGTGCCTTTGGAAACGTGAATTTCCAGCTCCAGCTCATCCCCTTCCCAGCGAATAAATTGCAGCTCAAATACCTTGATTGGACGCGCTTCACGCGGCACGGTAATGCCTTCACGCGCGTACTCATACAGCTTGCGGCCCTGGTATTTAAGTGCTGAGAACATGGTCGGCACCTGCATGGTGTCGCCACGAAAACTTTCCAGCGCGACGTCCAGCTCATTCTGATTGAACGTCACCGGACGTGTTTCGACCACGTTACCATCCGCATCAGAGGTATCAGTGCGTTCGCCAAGGCGAGCAATCACCCGATAACGCTTATCCGAGTCCAGCAGGTACTGAGAAAACTTCGTCGCTTCGCCAAGGCAAATCGGCAACATGCCCGTTGCCAACGGGTCAAGTGCGCCCGTGTGGCCAGCGCGATTGGCATTGAACAGCCGTTTTACTTTTTGCAGCACGTCATTGGAGGAGTGCCCTTGATGCTTATCCAGCAGCAGCACGCCGTGAATGTCGCGGCCGCGACGACGAGGACGACTCATTACGCTTCCTCGTCGCCTTCTTCTGGCTGATCGCCACGACGTTCAACGTCGTTTCTCACCACGTTGGTGACGAGGTTCGACATGCGCATCCCTTCAATCAGGGAGTTGTCGTAGAAGAAGGTCAGGTCCGGCACGATACGCAGGCGCATGGCTTTACCCAACAGAATACGAATGTATCCGGTCGCTTCTTTCAACGCTTTCAGACCGAGTTTTACCTGTTCTTCGTCTTTGTCGTTGAGGAAGGTAACGAACACTTTGGCGTATGCCAGGTCGCGTGACACTTCTACACCAGAGACGGTGACCATCATGCCCAGACGTGGATCTTTGATCTCACGTTGCAGGATCATGGCGATCTCTTTTTGCAGCTCCTGGGAAACACGCTGCGGGCGGCCAAATTCTTTTGCCATTTTTCTTTCTCCCAAATAATTCGGGAGGCCAGCGGCCTCCCAAATTGCAACACATCAGATGATGATCAATCGATGGTGCGTTTAATTTCAATCACTTCAAACACTTCGATCATATCGCCAACGCGAACGTCGTTGTAGTTCTTCACGCCGATACCACATTCCATGCCGTTACGCACTTCGTTGACATCGTCTTTAAAGCGACGCAGAGATTCCAGCTCGCCTTCGTAAATCACCACGTTGTCGCGCAGAACGCGAATCGGGTTGTGACGTTTGATGTTGCCTTCGGTGACCATACAGCCGGCGATTGCGCCGAACTTCGGTGACTTAAACACGTCACGTACTGCTGCCAGACCGATGATCTGCTGTTTGTACTCAGGGGCCAGCATACCGCTCATTGCTGCTTTCACTTCGTCGATCAGATTATAGATCACGGAGTAGTAACGCAGGTCGACACTTTCAGCATCAATTACGCGGCGAGCAGAAGCGTCAGCACGTACGTTGAAGCCAAGAATGATAGCGTTGGATGCAGCCGCCAGGGTTGCGTCGGTTTCGGTGATACCACCTACGCCTGAACCGATAATCTTCACCTTCACTTCGTCGGTGGAGAGTTTCAGCAGCGAGTCAGAGATCGCTTCCACAGAACCTTGTACGTCAGATTTCAGTACGATGTTCAGCTCAGACACTTCGCCTTCAGTCATGTTGGCGAACATGTTCTCCAGCTTAGACTTCTGCTGACGAGCCAGCTTAACTTCACGGAATTTGCCCTGACGATACAGTGCAACTTCACGTGCTTTCTTCTCGTCACGTACCACAGTGGCTTCATCACCCGCTGCTGGCACGCCAGACAGACCCAGGATTTCCACAGGGATAGATGGACCAGCAGACAGCACTTCGCGGCCCAGCTCGTCACGCATCGCACGTACGCGGCCGTATTCGAAGCCACACAGAACGATATCGCCTTTGTTCAGCGTACCTTCACGCACCAGTACGGTAGCAACCGGACCACGACCTTTATCCAGGAAGGATTCGATAACCACACCGCTTGCCATGCCGATACGTACTGCGCTCAGTTCCAGAACTTCAGCCTGCAGCAGGATGGCGTTCAGCAGTTCGTCAATACCGGTACCCGCTTTAGCAGATACGTTGACGAACATGTTCTCGCCGCCCCACTCTTCCGGGATGATACCGTACTGAGTCAGTTCGTTTTTAACGCGATCTGGATCTGCATCTGGCTTATCACACTTGTTCACAGCAACGACCACTGGCACGCCAGCGGCTTTCGCGTGCTGGATAGCTTCGATAGTCTGTGGCATCACGCCATCGTCTGCTGCAACAACCAGGATAACGATATCCGTTGCCTGAGCACCACGAGCACGCATTGCGGTAAACGCGGCGTGACCTGGGGTATCCAGGAAGGTAACCATGCCGTTATCGGTTTCAACGTGGTATGCACCGATGTGCTGGGTAATACCACCTGCTTCACCAGAGGCAACTTTGGTTGAGCGGATGTAGTCAAGCAGAGAGGTTTTACCGTGGTCAACGTGACCCATGATGGTGACCACTGGAGCACGTGATTCAGCAGCTTCACTACCGGTGTCACGATCGCTCATTACCGCTTCTTCCAGCTCGTTCTCACGGCGCAGGATCACTTTGTGACCCATTTCTTCCGCTACCAGCTGAGCAGTTTCCTGATCGACAACCTGGTTAATGGTGGCCATAGCGCCCATTTTCATCATCGCTTTGATGACCTGGGAGCCTTTTACCGCCATTTTATTTGCCAGTTCAGCAACAGTAATGGTTTCGCCGATCACAACGTCACGGTTAACAGCCTGCGCTGGCTTGTTGAAGCCCTGCTGCAGGGTGCTGCCTTTACGGTGTTTACCACCTTTACCGCCACGAATTGCCGCACGGGCTTCTTCACGGTCAGTTTTGGCTTCAGCGTGCTTGTTGCCTTTCTTAGGACGAGGCGCTTTAGGCGCAGTACGAGCACGGCCACGGCCGCCTTCTACTTCGCGATCGTTCTCGTCTTCAGCCTGGCGAGCGTGCTGAGAGGTGGTCACATGGTAATCACTGGTGTCTTCTTCAACCGGTGCTTGCCAGGTTTCGCCTTTTTCTTCTGCCAGACGGCGTGCTTCTTCAGTCGCCAGGCGCGCTTTTTCTTCCGCTTTACGGCGGGCTTCTTCGTCTGCTTTACGCTTAAGTTCAGCCTCTTCAGCTTCGCGTCGGGCTTTGTCAGACTGTGCCGCTTTGGTTACTTCGTCGGTTTGTTGATTTGTCACTTTCACATTTTCCGCTGCTTCACGCTTGGCCTTTTCAGCGGCTTCGCGCTTGGCTTTATCTTCGGCTTCACGTTGCGCTTTTTCTTCAGCTTCACGGCGGGCATTCTCTTCAGCTTCCCGACGCGCCTTTTCTTCCGCTTCACGCTGCGCCTGAGCTTCTGCTTCTGCCTGAGCTTGCTGCTCGGCTTCGCTTTCACCCTTCACATATGTGCGCTTTTTGCGGACTTCGATCTGCACCGATTTACTTTTACCGCCAGTACCTGGAATATTCAAGGTACTGCGAGTTTTTCGCTGCAACGTCAACTTGCTTGATTCACCCTGACCGCTTTCGCGGTTCAGGTGCGACAGTAAGGTTTCTTTCTCGTGCTGGGTCACCGCATCATTTTCAGATTTACGGATACCCGCATCAGCAAACTGCTGTACCAGACGATCGACCGAGGTCTGAATTTCGGCGGCCAGCGATTTTACGGTTACATCTGTCATGCTGTTCCTTCCTGTTATTATGCGTCATCGCCGAACCAACAGATATTACGCGCAGCCATGATAAGTGCGCCGGCTCGCTCATCGCTGAGCCCTTCGATATCCGACAGGTCGTCGACGCCCTGCTCAGCGAGGTCTTCCAGCGTGCAAACGCCTTTCGCTGCCAGGCGGTAGGCCAGGTCACGTTCCAGACCTTCAAGATTCAGAAGATCTTCCGCGGGTTCCTGCCCACTACGGCTCTCTTCTTTCGCCAGAGCAAGGGTGGTTAACGCATTTTTAGCTCGTTCACGCAGGGCTTCGACAGTCTCTTCGTCCAGTCCATCGATTTCCAGCAGCTCGTCGATCGGCACATAGGCCAGCTCTTCCAGTGAAGAGAAACCTTCCTGCACCAGCACAGTGGCGAAATCTTCGTCAATATCGAGATGCTTGGTGAACACATCAATTGCTGCGTGAGCTTCAGCCTGGTGTTTCGCTTGCAGGTCATCCACAGTCATCACGTTCAGCTCCCAGCCACTCAGCTGAGATGCAAGACGGACGTTCTGGCCATTACGACCGATAGCCTGCGCCAGATTACTGGCTTCAACAGCAATATCCATGGTGTGATTGTCTTCATCCACCACAATTGACGCCACATCGGCCGGAGCCATGGCGTTAATGACAAACTGCGCCGGATTATCGTCCCACAGAACGATATCAATACGTTCGCCGCCCAGTTCACTGGAAACAGCCTGAACGCGAGCACCGCGCATACCTACGCATGCACCGACCGGGTCAATACGTTTGTCATTGGTTTTTACCGCGATTTTTGCACGAGAACCTGGGTCACGCGCAGCGGCTTTAATTTCAAGAACCTCTTCACCAATTTCCGGCACTTCAATGCGGAACAGTTCGATCAGCATTTCCGGCTTGGAGCGGGTTACAAACAGCTGAGCACCGCGCGCTTCAGGGCGAACAGCGTACAGCACGCCACGGATACGGTCACCCGGGCGGAAGTTTTCACGCGGCAGCATGTCTTCACGAATGATGACTGCTTCTGCATTACTGCCCAAATCGAGCGTAATGTTGTCACGGTTTACTTTCTTCACCACACCGGTGATGATTTCGCCTTCCTGCTCGCGGAACTGATCAACCACCATCGCACGCTCAGCTTCGCGCACTTTCTGCACGATAACCTGTTTCGCGGTCTGCGTAGTGATACGGTCGAAGGTGACAGATTCGATCTGATCTTCAACATATTCGCCCAGATTGAACGCTTCATCTTCGTAGCGTGCTGCATCCAGCGTGATCTCGCGCGTCGGCTGGGTCACCTCTTCTACAATTTCCCAACGACGGAAAGTGTCGAAATCGCCGCTTCTACGGTCGATGCTGACGCGCACATCAATCTCTTGCTCGTATTTCTTCTTGGTCGCAGTGGCCAGCGCGCTCTCCAGCGCTTCGAAGATTTTCTCACGCGGCAGGGCTTTTTCGTTAGAAACGGCTTCTACGACAGCTAAGATCTCTTTATTCATCCTGGTTAGCCTCAATCCGGACTTTTAAAAGTGGGGGACCAGGTTCGCTTTCTGAATGTTACTCAGCGCGAACACTTCATCTTTCCCCTCTACGGTTACCGTAATCATTTCGCCTTCGACAGCTTTAATTATACCCTGCCATTTGCGACGATTCTGTACGGCCATACGCAGTACCAGACTCACTTCATCGCCTGTAAAACGCACATAGTGTTCAGTGGTAAACAGAGGACGGTCGAGACCCGGTGAGGAGACTTCGAGGTTGTAAACCACAGTAATTGGATCTTCCACATCCATTACAGCGCTTACCTGGTGGCTGACATCAGCGCAATCATCAACATTGATGCCATTTTCACTATCAATATAGATGCGCAAGGTGGAAGTACGGCCACGGACGAACTCAATTCCGACTAATTCGTAGCCAAGTGCTTCTACCGGAGCGGAGATCAATTCAGTTAACTTTTGCTCTAATGTGGACAAGCCCACCCCCAAGACATAAAAAAAGGGCCTAATAGCCCAGTATTGCGATTTCCTGATAACAAAAAAACCCCGAACATGCGGGGCTTTTTGCGACTGGACCCTGTATGCCGCAATGCGGCTCGGAGCACAATCCAGAAGAAATTTTTTCAAAATCTGCTGTAAGAGCATCCGTCGATACATACAGTATATTTGAAAAAGAACTCTAAGGGAAAGTGGTTGCGGGGGCCGGATTTGAACCGACGACCTTCGGGTTATGAGCCCGACGAGCTACCAGGCTGCTCCACCCCGCGTCCGAAAACGTGGCGAATGTTACGCCGAACGAACTTGCATTGCAAGTACTACTAAGATTTGGTACCGAGGACGGGACTTGAACCCGTAAGCCCTTTCGAGCACTACCACCTCAAGGTAGCGTGTCTACCAATTTCACCACCTCGGTACATCATGACATGGCTTTTCTGACAGCCTTGTCGCGAGCTTAACGCTATTACTGCGGGATATCGTTACCCGGTGTTGCCGGTTTAGCTGGCTGAGTCTGTTGAGACTGTGCCGGAGCTGTAAGATTTTCCCACTCGCTTCCTTTTGAAGGCTTGTTCGTGTTCAGGTTACCCAGAAGCAAGCTGATGATGAAGAACAGTGCCGCTAAGATGCCGGTCATACGTGTCAGGAAGTTACCTGAACCGTTAGAACCAAACAATGTCGCGGATGCGCCTGCACCGAATGAGGCTCCCATATCAGCGCCTTTACCTTGCTGCAGCATGATCAAAGCCACGAGGGCGATGGCTACAATAAGGAAAACAACTAAAAGAGCTTCGTACATAATCAACCTGTTTCCTTGCACGATAACCGTACAGTTAAAGCTTCAACCAGTATTGATGGGAGATCTCGTTGTCACCCATCGGAAGCGGGTCTGAATACTAACCAATGGCGCATACCTCTGCAAGTGCAATTTTCACTTCAATCATTGATTGGAGAAAAAAACGCCATCATGGTGATTTTACAGGCGGTTTGCATTTCTGCACCCCGCCAGAACAGGGCTTAAACTGCCTTCACCGCATCGGCAATTTTGTGCGCCAGTGCGGTCACCTGGGCTTCATCTTCGCCTTCGACCATCACGCGGATCAGCGGCTCAGTACCCGATTTACGCAGTAAGACACGACCGCGTCCCGCCAGCGTTTTTTCTACTTCGGCGGTCACCGTCTTCACGGATTCCTCTTCCAGCGGATCGTTATCACCGCTGAAACGTACGTTAACCAACACTTGCGGCAATAACTTCATACCGCTGCACAGATCGTGCAGGCTCATATGGTTACGTACAATTGCGGTGAGCACTTGCAGACCCGCAACAATACCGTCGCCTGAGGTGGTTTTGTCTAACAGAATCACATGCCCGGAGTTCTCAGCCCCGAGACGCCACCCCTTCTCTTGCATCTTCTCCAGCACGTAACGGTCACCCACTTTGGCGCGCGTAAACGGAATACCGAGCTGCTTCAACGCCAGCTCCAGACCCATATTACTCATTAACGTACCGACGACGCCGCCACGCAGCTGGCCCTGACGCAATGCCTCACGCGCGATGATGTAGAGAATTTGGTCGCCATCCACTTTATGGCCAAGATGGTCAACCATCATGATGCGGTCGCCGTCGCCGTCATAGGCAAGGCCAAGGTCGGCTTTTTCTTCCAGAACGCGCTGCTGCAGCAGGCGCAGGTCGGTGGCACCACACTCTTTATTAATGTTCATGCCATCAGGCTGTATCGCAATAGCAATCACCTGAGCACCCAATTCGCGCAGTACGTTTGGTGCGATGTGATAAGTCGCGCCATTGGCGCAGTCCACCACAATTTTCAGGCCATTCAGGCTGAGTTCGCTAGGGAAAGTACCTTTACAGAATTCAATGTAACGCCCGGCGGCATCAACGATGCGGCTGGCACGCCCAAGTTCAGCGGACTCAACGCAGGTAATCGGTTTTTCCAACTCCAGTTCGATCGCCTCTTCGACATCATCTGGCAGCTTGGTGCCTTCAGCCGAGAAGAACTTGATACCGTTGTCATCGAAAGGATTGTGCGAAGCAGAGATGACAATGCCCGCCTCGGCACGGAAAGTCCGCGTCAGATAAGCAATAGCAGGAGTTGGCATTGGGCCAGTAAACGCCGCAGATAAACCTGCCGCCGCCAGGCCAGCTTCCAGGGCAGACTCCAGCATATACCCTGAGATGCGCGTATCTTTGCCAATCAGGACTTTTTTGGAACCGTGGCGTGCCAGAACTTTACCTGCCGCCCAACCCAGTTTCAGTACAAAATCAGGTGTGATAGGTGCCTGGCCCACGGTGCCGCGAATGCCATCTGTTCCGAAATATTTACGATTACTCATCTCTGTTCTTATCCTTTGGCTCTGCGCGTCGCTTCGACGATGCGCATCGCTTCGACCGTTTCTTTAACATCATGCACGCGAATAATCTGCGCACCCTGCATAGCGGCAATCACGGCACAGGTCAGGCTGCCCGTCAGGCGCTGCGAAGGACCGACATTTAACAACTGACCAATCATTGATTTACGCGACATTCCCACCAGCAGCGGAAGGCCGAAATGGTGAAAATCACTGAGATGGGCCAGCAGTTCGTAGTTGTGGTTGAGATTCTTACCGAAACCAAAGCCGGGGTCGAGTAACAGGTTCGATTTTTTGATCCCAGCGGCTTCACAGCGAGCAATCTGAGCAGCGAAGTAAGTATCCACTTCTGTGAGAACGTTTTGGTAATCAGGGGCCTGCTGCATAGTTCGCGGTTCACCTTGCATATGCATCAAGCAGACAGGAAGCTGTACTTCAGCCGCCGCCTCCAGCGCCCCCGGTTCGGAAAGTGAGCGAATATCATTAATGATATGCGCACCCACGCGAGCCGCTTCACGAATGACTTCGGCTTTTGAGGTATCCACTGAAATCCAGACTTCAAAACGCTGTGCGATCGCTTCCACCACCGGAATGACGCGCGCCAGTTCCTCTTCCACGCTGACTTCATCCGCGCCTGGTCGCGTCGACTCGCCGCCCACATCAATGATTGTTGCGCCCGCATTGACCATCTCGTTGGTGTGCGTCAACGCATCAACCAATGAGTTGTGCGTCCCACCATCCGAAAATGAATCTGGCGTGACGTTCAAAATCCCCATCACGTGTGGGAAAGAGAGATCGAGATGGCTATCGCGAGCGAACAACTGCATTGCGGGTTACTCCTGGAGAATTACGGGTATGGCGGATATAAAAAACCCCGGACCAGCCGGGGTTTGTGTTTGAACAGACAGATTATTTATCGAGCTGCTCAGACATAGTGTTACCTGGGTTAGGCGTACGCGGCTCATCAACTGGACGTGGCGCTTTTGGCGTGCCGTTGTTGTCCGAAGAGTTGCTGCTGCCGGAGTCGTCCCAACCTGCTGGTGGACGCACTTCACGACGGGCCATCAGGTCATCGATCTGTGGTGCGTCAATGGTTTCATACTTCATCAGCGCATCTTTCATCGCATGAAGAATGTCCATGTTTTCACCCAACAGAACGCGAGCACGTTGGTAGTTGCTGTCGATCAGGTGTTTAACTTCCTGGTCGATAATACGTGCTGTTTCATCAGACATGTGTTTCGCCTTCGCCACAGAGCGACCAAGGAACACTTCGCCTTCTTCTTCAGCGTACAGCAACGGACCTAACTTCTCGTTGAAGCCCCACTGAGTCACCATGTTGCGCGCCAGGTTAGTGGCCACTTTGATGTCGTTAGAAGCACCAGTAGAAACGTGTTCTGCACCGTAGATAATCTCTTCCGCCAGACGACCGCCGTACAGCGTTGAGATCTGGCTTTCAAGTTTCTGGCGGCTGGCGCTGATAGCATCACCTTCCGGCAGGAAGAACGTCACACCCAGAGCACGTCCACGCGGGATAATCGTCACTTTGTGCACCGGATCGTGTTCCGGTACCAGACGACCAATGATCGCATGGCCTGCTTCGTGGTAAGCGGTAGACTCTTTCTGCGCTTCGGTCATCACCATGGAGCGACGTTCCGCACCCATCATGATCTTATCTTTGGCTTTTTCAAACTCAACCATCGAGACCACACGCTTGTTGCCACGGGCAGCAAACAGAGCAGCTTCGTTGACGAGGTTTGCCAGATCAGCACCGGAGAAACCAGGCGTACCACGGGCAATGATCGCAGCATCAATGTCAGTTGCCAGCGGCACACGGCGCATATGCACTTTCAGGATTTGCTCACGGCCACGCACATCTGGCAGACCTACGACAACCTGACGGTCAAAGCGACCTGGGCGCAACAGCGCTGGGTCAAGCACGTCTGGACGGTTAGTCGCAGCGATAACGATAATGCCTTCATTACCTTCGAAACCATCCATCTCTACCAGCATCTGGTTCAACGTCTGCTCACGTTCATCGTGACCACCGCCTAAACCAGCACCACGCTGACGGCCTACCGCATCGATTTCATCGATAAAGATGATGCACGGCGCGGCTTTTTTCGCCTGCTCGAACATGTCACGCACACGAGATGCGCCCACACCAACGAACATTTCAACGAAGTCAGAACCGGAGATAGTGAAGAATGGGACTTTTGCTTCACCGGCAATCGCTTTTGCCAGCAGCGTTTTACCCGTACCCGGAGGGCCGACCATCAGGACGCCTTTCGGGATCTTACCGCCCAGTTTCTGGAAGCGGCTCGGTTCACGCAGATATTCAACCAGCTCACCTACCTCTTCTTTAGCCTCATCACAACCGGCTACGTCCGCAAAGGTGGTTTTGATCTGGTCTTCGGTCAACATGCGGGCTTTACTCTTGCCGAAGGACATCGCGCCCTTTCCGCCGCCGCCCTGCATCTGACGCATAAAGAAGATCCACACGCCAATCAGCAGCAGCATTGGGAACCATGAGATGAAGATAGAAGCCAGCAGGCTTGGTTCTTCCGGTGGTTCGCCAACTACTTTGACGTTTTTGGTCAACAGGTTATCGAGTAACTTGGGATCGTTGACAGGAATGTAGGTCGTGTATTTATTACTGTCTTTTTTGATAACGTTAATTTCACGCCCGTTAATACGTGCCTCGCGGACCTGATCCTGGTTCACTTCCGACAGGAAGGTTGAATAATCAACCCTACGGCCATTCGACTCGCTGGGCCCAAAGCTCTGGAATACTGACATCAGCACGACCGCGATGACTAGCCAGAGAATCAGGTTTTTCGCCATGTCACTCAAGGGATTAACCTCATATTACAACGGTGTTAACAGACAGCGTAGGGTACTATATATCCTTGTTACATGGAATCGCTGCGGTACTGACAGCAATGCCAGGGAAGTTGGTTATAGTTTGCGCCCTGTCGCTACAATGTACACTTCACGCGAACGAGAGCGCGAAGCGTCCGGCTTACGAATTTTTACTTTCGTAAACAGGGAGCGAATTTCCCGTAGGTATTCATCGAAGCCATCTCCCTGAAACACTTTCACTAAAAAGCTGCCGCCAGGTGCGAGAACGTCTTTACACATCCCTAACGCCAACTCTACCAGATACATCGATCTGGGAATATCAACAGCGGGTGTACCGCTCATATTCGGTGCCATGTCAGACATGACCACCTGAACTTTCTTGTCGCCCACTCGTTCCAGCAGCGCGGCTAACACCGCTTCCTCACGGAAATCGCCCTGCAAAAAGTCAACACCAACAATAGGGTCCATCGGCAGGATATCACAAGCGATAATGCGACCGTTTGCGCCTATTTGCTCTACGACATACTGCGACCAGCCTCCAGGTGCAGCACCCAGATCTACCACGGTCATGCCGGGTTTGAAAAGCTTGTCACCCTGCTGTATTTCCTCAAGTTTAAACCAGGCGCGCGAACGCAACCCCTTTTTCTGTGCTTGCTGCACATATTTATCGCTAAAGTGTTCCTGTAACCAGCGACTGGAACTGGCTGAACGCTTCTTACCGGTCATAATTTTTCCAACTAATTGCTCATCGTAGCGATAAATCCGCGCGCAATGGGTTGCGTTAATTTGGCTATAACCCGGAGATGGCGGTAGAATGAACCGTTTTCAATCCCTGAGTAAGCAAAAAATACGATGAATCTGAGTAACAAACAAAAACAGCACCTGAAAGGCCTTGCCCATCACCTTAACCCGGTGGTGATGTTAGGCGGTAATGGCCTGACTGAAGGCGTGCTGGCCGAAATCGAGCTAGCGTTAAATCATCATGAATTGATCAAGGTGAAAATCGCTGCTGAAGAGCGTGAGACTAAACAGCTGATTGTTGAAGCGATCGTCCGCGAAACCAGCGCTTGCAACGTGCAAGTTATCGGTAAAACGCTGGTACTGTATCGTCCAACACAAGAAAAAAAGATCTCACTGCCACGCTAATTCTGCGCTGCCGGCAATTGAAATTGCCATGTGCTCGCAGAGGATAAAAGGCCGCAGTGCGGCCTTTTACCCGTCTTTACAATTGTGTCCAGCATGGCTGCGACACTTTGCCCCTGTTACAGGTATTCCACATGCAGGACTTCGTATTCCACATCCCCACCCGGCGTTTTAATAATAGCTACATCATCGGCTTCTTTGCCAATCAGGCCACGCGCCATCGGTGAGTTAACCGAAATCAGATTTTGCTTAAAGTCAGCTTCATCATCACCCACAATGCGATACGTGAACTCTTCGTCGGTATCCACGTTAACCACTTTCACGGTGGCACCAAAAATGACGCGACCTGACTTTGGCATTTTGGTGATATCAATCACCTGGGCATTGGAGAGCTTAGCTTCAATTTCCTGAATGCGCCCTTCACAAAAACCCTGTTCTTCACGCGCAGCATGATACTCCGCGTTCTCTTTCAAATCGCCGTGCTCACGGGCCTCAGCGATAGATGCAATGATGCGCGGGCGCTTGACAGTTTTCAGCTCTTCCAGTTCTTCGCGCAGCTTGTCAGCGCCCTGTAACGTCATCGGAATCTGATTCAGACTCATGTTATCTCCTCGTCATCTATTTAACAGTGTCATCCTGACCGGTGACTGCAGAAAATGGCGTTCTGCGGCGCATTACCACGTTTTGCAAGCAAAAAGAACCTGACCCGGAGACTGTGTCCAGGTCAAGTAATGGTTTTGCAATTTGATACGTATTTTACCCCAGAGTTCCCTGTGGGTCATCGTTTACTTTCTACCACCCGGCAACGTAGTATTGTCGCCTTCACCCGCTAGTTAACGCGAGATTATGCGATTTTCACGACTTGTTACCGGATTAACCTGTGCATTTATGCTGCAGGCGCAGGCCGCGCCTGTTGAGGAATACATGCAGTATCTGCCTGATGGTACCAACCTGGCGTTGCTGGTGCAGAAAATTGGCGCACCCACACCCGTGGTGGATTATCACGGCTCGCAGATGGCCCTTCCTGCCAGTACCATGAAAGTCTTTACCGCGCTCGCCGCCCTGCTGGAATTAGGGGCAGATTTTCGTTTTCAAACCACGTTTGAAACCCACGGCGCAGTCAGCGATGGCACCCTGAATGGGGATTTGGTCGCACGCTTTGCTGGCGATCCCACCCTGAGCCGCCAGGATCTGCGCAATATGGTTGCCGCGCTGAAAAAACAGGGCATCAACCATATCAAGGGCAATCTGGTCATTGATACCTCCGTCTTCGCTTCCCATGATGAAGCGCCAGGCTGGCCGTGGAATGACCTGACGGAGTGCTTCAGCGCCCCGCCAGGCGCCGCAATTGTCGACAAAAACTGTTTCTCCGTTTCGCTCTACAGCGCCAAACAGGCAGGACAGAACGCCTTTGTGCGCATCGCCTCTTACTATCCGGCGCACATGTACAGCCAGGTCCGCACGCTGGCTCCGAATAGCGGAGAAGGACAATATTGCGAGCTGGATGTCGTCCCCGGCGAGCTAAACCGCTACACCCTGACTGGCTGTATGCGCCAGCGCTCGGAGCCTCTGCCGCTGGCCTTCGCCGTACAGGATGGGGCCGCATGGGCAGGAGAGATTCTGCGTGATGAGCTAAAGCAAGCCGGGATTGATTACAGTGGCCATCTGCTGCGTCAGCCGCTGGTCACGGAACCTGGCACTGTCCTGGCTTCAACGCAATCGGCTCCGTTGCACGACCTGCTGCATACCATGCTGAAAAAGTCGGACAATATGATTGCCGATACGGTGTTCCGTACGATTGGCCATCACTACTTCAACGTTCCGGGTACTTTCCGTGCGGGTTCAGATGCGGTACGCCGAATTCTGAAAGAGAAAGCAGGTGTTGATATGGGCAACTCGATCCAGGTGGATGGCTCCGGCCTGTCACGCCATGATTTGGTCTCCCCTACCACCATGATGCAAGCGTTGCAGTTTATTGCGAAGAATGACCAGACGCTGGACTTTATTTCCATGCTGCCGCGCGCGGGCTATGACGGTACATTGCAATATCGTGGTGGTCTGCACGAAGCAGGCGTGGATGGCAAAGTCTCGGCGAAAACCGGTTCATTGCAGGGCGTTTATAACCTCGCAGGCTTTATCACCACCGCCAGCGGCGCACGCCTGGCCTTTGTTCAGTATCTCTCTGGCTATGCTGTTCCGCCACAAGATCAAAAAACACGCCGTATCCCGCTGGTGCGCTTCGAAAGCCGCCTGTACCGCGATATCTACCAAAACAACTGATCGACCTCACACAAAAAGCCCGCTATCACAGCGGGCTGGTTTCATCAGAAGTGCGTATTCAGGCTCATGTAGTAGGTCCGGCCTGACTCGTTGTAGGTATTCGCCCCCGCGCCATACATATAGGCACCGGTCTGAGCATTGCCGGTGGTTTGCGCATTGCCTTCGCGGAAGTGACGTTTGTCGAACAGGTTATCGATACCCAGCGTGACGCTCGCGTATTTATTCACCTCATAAGTCCCGCTCATGCCCACTATTGTATACGGGCTGACCTGATCGGTCTCACTGCCGGTTACTGGCTGGCCTTTATAGTTGTACTTCTTCGGCACCTGCTTGCCGTACCAGGTCAGCGTGGTTTGCAGTGAAAGATCCTGCGTTGCCTGCCAGCTCAAGCTGGAGTTCAGCGTGTAGTCAGGAATGATCGACAGACGATCGCCCGTCTCCTTATTCTTACTCTGCAGCATGTAGGTCAGGTTATTGGTCCACATGACCGTATCAGAGAATGGCATATTAAAGGTGCCTTCCAGCCCCTCGACCACCGCCTTTGGTACGTTTTCCCACTTATACACGTCTGTTAAGCCAGTACTCGACACGCCGGTTGGCAGATAACCCGCTTCAATCTTGTTGCGATAATCATTACGGAACCAGGTGATACCCGCCTGATAATCGTCATGCTTCCACTCAATGCCGACTTCTTTGTTGATACTGTGTTCAGCGCTTAAGTCCGGGTTCCCCACCAGATAGCACCCGCCGGAACTCGCAGCACAGCCCTGACCACGGCTATACAGCACATAGTTCGGGTTGGTTTGATAGAGGTTTGGCGCTTTGTAAGCACGGGCGATGCCCAGCTTCAGCGTAAAGTCATCTCCCAGGCCCTGCGACAAATTCAGTGACGGGCTCCAGTTATTGCCGACGATCGAGTGATGATCAAAGCGTAACGCCGGGGTCAGCATGGTGGAGTCCGTCAACTCCATATTGTCTTCAGCAAACAGCGAGAAAATCTCAGCCTGGGTATAAGGGCTGCGGTTGGTGCTGTCGATGCCAGGGATTGCGCCGCCCAACATGGATTGCGTATTGGAAGCGAGATCTTTCATGCGCTGCTGGTTCCATTCGGTACCCAGCGTCGCGGTTTGATTGACCAGCCACTCAAACGGCACGCTGACTTCACTGTGCAGCAGGATGTTTTCCAGTTGGATATTCGAGAAGCCGTCATCAGAGAAGATCCCTTCCGTCCCACCGGCCAACCCTTCATTCATTCGCGTGTTACGTGTTTTTTCGTACTGCGCATAGGTGCGTGAGCTGATGCCACTGTCCCACGCACCGGTCCACGTCAGCGCAAAGTTGTTGCGATACAGACGGTTGGTTTCCTTGCCATACATGCTCTGCACCAGCGCGCTGGTGTTGGTATTCTGCGTATCGCCAGCGTAGAGGTTATTCTGACGGCTATAGCCCGCCTCAAACTCTAAAGCCTGACGTGGCGCGAATGCCCAGCGCAGTAACGCATTGATATCTTTATTTTCAGAACCTTCGCGTCCCGCTGGGATGGCGGTAGCATAAGTCCCGGTACGCAATGACTGATGGCCTTCATTAATAAACTGTGCGTCAGCCTGCGTCTTGGCTAAACCACCATATAAACGGAAGCTAAAGTCATCGCCCAATGGGCCTGACAAGCTGAAGTTGGTGCGCTTGGTGGCACCCTCTTGTTTATGTTCCGGGATGTTGTAGTAGCTATCCCATGAGCCGTGCCACTGCCCGGTCTCTTTTTTGGTGATGATATTCACCACCCCACCCGCAGCACCGTTGCCGTAACGCGCGGCGGCAGGCCCACGAATAACTTCAATACGTTCGATCATCTCCGGCGGTACCCAACTGGTATCACCACGGGTATCGCGCTCACCGCGCCAGCCAAATCGCACAGAGTTACGGCTTGAGACCGGCAAGCCATCAATCAGAATCAGGGTATTTTCTGGTCCCATACCGCGAATATCGATTTGGCGATTATTGCCGCGCTGACCGCTGGTGGAGTTCCCGGTGAGGTTAACTCCCGGCATGGTGCGAATGATCTCCGAGACATCGCGCGCAGGCGGATGTTTCTTAATTTCATCGGCTGTAATGGTGGAAACGCCAGGAGCCTGAAGCGTCTGCTGCGCCGCAGTGACGACCAGAGTATTGTCTTCGCTGTTGGTTTTATCCGCTGGTGTTTCTGCTGCGCTGGCTGCGCAAGGAATGGCTGTTGCCATAAAAATGGCGCAGGCCAAAGGTGATAACGTTTTCATTATTCTCGTCCCTGGTTTGCCAGCAGATGTAAAAAAGCGTTAACTGCTGTCGCACCGGTGTTGAAAGATATTGTACATACTTTCATGCACACAGCGGGCCGTGGCGGCCATTCCCAGCGGTAACATCGCCCTCTGGGGGCAATGTGACGGAAGGCGCATGCGTGCATCCCCATCAAGCGGAAACACCCTATTGCAAACGAAAATAATTATCAATAGTATTACTTCTAACATTCATGGAACTTCTCATGGCATGTAATCAGACCGATGGCACAATGACGTTGTTTAATAAAGAAACGGGCTCTGACGCCTGGTGGAAAAATCAGCAGGCACTTGGTATCCCCTATATTGAAGCGGGTGTTGATGGCCATTGTCAGGTTACCTTCTTCTGGCGCGACCCCGAGGGCGATGAACGCACCTCTTCCACTCGCCATGTCTGGATCAATATCACGGGCGTCACCGATCACCACCAGCGAGCCGCACCCGTTTCTCTGTCGCATCTGCCACAGACGGATGTCTGGTACTGGCAAACTCAGCTTCCTTCGACGTGGCGCGGCAGTTACTGCCTGATGCCCGATCACGAAACGCCACTGTTTCAGGGACAGCCCGACATGCACAGCCTGCGGGACTGGTGGCGCAATAAATTCCCGACCGCGCAGAGCGATGCCCTGAATCCACTGCGCGCCTGGTCTGGTGGACGTGGGATGGGCGTTTCCCCACTGCATCTGCCGCAAGCCCCGGATCAGCAAGTCTGGCAAGCCGTTGACGAAGGCCGCGCGCCGCACATAGCGTTGCAACACGTCTATTGGGAGAGTGAACGTCTCAATAACCGCCGTTCGGTGTGGATTCATACTACCGGTGATGCCAGCCATGACCGCCCTCTGGCGATCCTGCTTGATGGGCAATTCTGGGCTAACAGCATGCCCATCGCCTGGCCGCTACAGCAGCTGACCGATAACGGCGAACTGCCTCCTGCGGTGTACGTGATGATCGATATCATCGACCGTGAGCACCGCAGCCGCGAACTGCCGTGCAACCCTGAATTTTGGCAAGCCGTGCAGGAAGAGTTACTGCCACAGGTGGCGCAGATTGCCCCCTATCGGCAAAGTGCGGATTCCACCGTGGTGTCCGGTCAAAGCTTCGGTGGGCTGGCTTCGGTCTATGCCGCACTGCACTGGCCGCACACTTTTGGTGCCGCAATCAGTTTATCCGGGTCCTTCTGGTGGCCCGCACGCGGTAATGCCCACGGCTGGCTGTTAGATCAGCTTGATCAGGGGCTACTTCAGCCGGAACCGTTGCGTTTCTGGCTGGAAGCAGGCCGACGCGAACACCTGATTATTCAGGCTAATGAATTGCTAGAACATTATTTGACGGCTGCCGGGCATTCGGTTAGCTATCAACCCGTAGAAGGCGGCCACGATGCGCTCTGTTGGCGCGGTGGCTTGCTCAATGGACTGAAAGCAATGTGGCAAACACGCTAACTCAGTAATCTCACCCGTTTTTGGTGGGCAGGAGTCTTGCAATGCAACAACTTAATCCTTTCGACAATCCTGAGCAGGATTGTTACGTGGTGCAAAACCCGCAGCACCAATTTAGCCTGTGGCCGAGCTTTAATGCCGTGCCCTCAGGATGGCAAGCGGTGTTTGGCCCGCAGCCGCAGTCCGCATGTATTGCGTGGCTGAATGACAACTGGCGCGATATTCGCCCAACCGTAGCCGCAACTGAGCGGGGCGAACATGTCTGAGACACTTATGGCAGAAACATCCGTTATGACCACTGAGGCTATGCCACTGGTGGCCGCGCAGCCAGGTATCTGGATCGCCGATCAACTCTCAAAACACCCTAATGCCTATGCCGTAGCGCACTTTATTGAGCTGCAAGGTGAACTGGATAGCGAAGCGCTGAAACAGGCAATCATTGCGGGGATGCAGGAAGCAGACACCCTGAATATGGCGTTTGGTGAAGAAGAAGGCGATCCGATCCAATGGCCACAACTGCAGACGTTTAGCCCAGCGCAAGTCGTCGATTTACGCCATGAAAGTGACCCTGTTGCCGCAGCGCGGCAGCAGATGCAGCAGGATATGGCGGGCGATCTCCGTGTATTGAGCGGTGCCTCACTGTGGCAACACATTCTGTTCCGGCTGGATGAACAGCACTGGTTCTGGTATCAGCGCTACCATCATCTGGTGGTGGACGGCTTTAGTTTTACCGCCCTCACGCGCCGTATCGCTAACCTTTACACCGCGCTCTGCCGTCAGGAACTTCCTGAACCCACTCCCTTCATTCCTTTCCGGGAAGTGGTAGAAGAGTACCAGCGTTATCAGGATTCCCCTTCCTTCAGCCGCGATCGTGATTTCTGGCGGGAGAAAGGCGCTGCGTTGCCAACGCCAGCCTCGCTCTCCCCCCTGCCGCTGGCAGGCCAGAGCGCATCTACTGACCTGTTGCGCCATACCTTGACGCTGGACAGCCACAACTTCCACGCGCTGAGTCGCCATATGCAGCAACATCAGCTCAGTGCCGCTGACAGCGCCTTTGCCCTGGTGGCACTCTGGCTGGCACGCCTGAGCGGGCAAAATGACTTCGCCGCGGGCTTTATCTTTATGCGCCGTATTGGCTCTGCCGCACTCTGCGCGACGGGCCCGGTGATTAATGTGCTGCCGATGGCAGTTCATTACGACCCGGCTCAGCCACTGAACGTGCTGGCCGCGCAGTTGGCCGCTGAAGTGAAAAAGATGCGCCGCCATCAACGCTATGATGCAGAGCTGGTGCAGCGCGATCTTGGCCGCCTGGGGGATAACGATCCGCTGTATGGCCCGGTGATCAACCTGAAGATGTTTGACTACCAGCTGGATTTCAACGGCGTGCCGGGTATCACCCACCAACTGGCTTCCGGACCGGTGCGGGATCTGGAAATCGCTATCTACATCAGTGAGCAAGGTGACTTAACCCTTGAGCTGCTGGCGAATGCCGAGCGTTATCGTCTCGACACCCTGCAACAGCACGCCAGCCGCTTTGACCTTCTGTTGGCTCAGTTGGCCAGCGATCCTGGCCTTGCGGGGGGAGAGCTGGACCTGCTCACCGAGCCTGAGCATCAGCAGTTAGCGGAAATCAACCACACGGCACATCCAATCCCGGCAGAAACGCTGGCCAGCCTGTTACAGCAACAGGCTCAGCGCACGCCGTTGGCACCGGCACTGGCGGATTCCCAGCATAATCTCAATTACCAGCAGATGCAGGAACAGGTCACAGCGCTGGCACAGCAGCTGCGAGCCGCAGGCGTTAATCGCGGGGATATCGTGGCAGTAGCGCTACCGCGTTCGATTTTCCTGTCGCTGGCTCTGCAGGCCATTGTCAGCGTAGGTGCTGCCTACTTGCCGCTGGATGCCGGTTACCCGGACGATCGTCTGGCACTGATGCTGGAAGATGCCGCGCCAAAACGTCTGATCACCAGCCCGGCGCTGGCTAGCCGTTTTGCTGCAATCAGCAACGTAACGCCGCTTTTCTATGCTGAATTACAGCCCGTTTGCGCCACTCCAGCGCCGCTGGAAGCACCTCAGCCACAGGATGGTGCTTACATTATTTATACTTCCGGCTCCACCGGGCGTCCTAAAGGGGTGCTGGTCGGTCATGAAGCGATCGTTAACCGACTGCTGTGGATGCAGGATCACTATCCGCTCACCGCCGATGATGTCGTGTTGCAAAAAACCCCGAGCAGCTTCGATGTCTCCGTGTGGGAGTTTTTCTGGCCGTTGATCGTCGGTGCCCGCTTAGTGATGGCTCCGCCGGAAGCACATCGTGATCCGGAAGCCCTGCAAACCCTGTTTAAGCAGTATCGCGTCACCACCACCCACTTCGTGCCTTCAATGTTGGCTGCTTTTGTTGCCGCGCTTGAAGAGAGCAGCAGTTGTGCCAGCCTGCGCCGCGTTTTCTGTAGTGGTGAAGCGCTGCCCGCGGATTTGTGTCGCCAGTGGGAGCAACTGACTCAGGTGCCGCTGCATAATCTGTATGGCCCAACCGAGGCCGCCGTGGATGTCAGTTACTATCCGGCTTATGGCCCGGAGCTGGCCGCAGTCACCGGAGCCAGCGTGCCGATCGGTTTCCCGGTATGGAACACCGGCCTGTGCATTCTGGATAACCGCTTACAGCCCGTACCTCCAGGTGTCGCGGGTGATCTCTACCTCACCGGTATTCAACTGGCTCACGGTTATCTTGATCGCCCCGATCTCACCGCCAGCCGCTTTGTCGCCGATCCCTTTGGTAAAGGCAGCCGCATGTACCGGACAGGTGATGTCGCCCGTTGGCTGCCTAACGGTGCGGTGGAATACCTCGGACGCAGCGACGATCAGCTGAAAATTCGCGGTCAGCGTATTGAACTGAATGAAATTGATCACGCGCTGGCGGATCTGCCCGGTATTCAACAAGCGGTAACGCATGCGGTAGTGTTGGGCGATCAACACAGCCAGCAAGGCGATGCGCGCCAGTTAGTGGGCTACGTGATTGCGGACTATGCGGTTGAGAGTGAAAACCTCCGCACCGCTCTGGCCGAACGCCTGCCTGCACATATGGTGCCGGTAGCGATTGTGCAGTTAGAGGCCTTCCCACTGAGCAGCAACGGTAAACTCGACCGCCGTGCGCTACCGTTGCCACAGGCGCAAGCCGCTTCTGCTGGCCGTGAGCCACATCCGGGCCTGGAAACCACGCTGGCTAATGCCTTCGCCCGACTGCTGGAGCGAGAACAAGTGAGCGCAGAGGATGATTTCTTTGCCCTCGGCGGTCACTCCCTGCTGGCGATGCGCCTTGCTGCCCAGCTACGTCGTGAGCTGCAACAGCCGGTCTCTGTCGGGCAAATTATGGTAGCAGCCAGCGTAGAGAAGTTGGCGCGTTTGCTGAGCAGCGATGAACCCGCCAGCAGCCGCGCTGGATTTGAAGCCGTGCTGCCGCTGCGCACCGGCAACGGGCCGACCCTGTTCTGCTTCCATCCTGCTTCTGGTTTTGCCTGGCAATTCAGCATCCTGCAACGCTATCTGGACAGCCGCTGGTCACTGGTGGGCATTCAGTCACCGGAAGCCACCAGTCCGTTGCATCAGGCCCAACATCTGGATGACGTGTGCGAAGCGCACTTGCAAACACTGCGCAGCGTGCAGCCACATGGCCCTTACTACTTCATCGGCTACTCCCTCGGCGGAACGCTGGCGCAGGGCATTGCTGCTCGCCTTGAAGCTTTAGGTGAAGAAGTGGCGTTCCTCGGTCTGCTGGATACCTGGCCGCCAGAGACGCAAAATTGGGATGAAAAGCGCGGTGAAAATGTGCTGGACCCGGCGGTGCTCGATGAAGTGAACCGTGAGCGTGAGCAGTTTGTTGCGGCACAACGCGCACAGGCTGGAGAAGGCATGGAGGCGATGTTCAACACCATTGAAGCCAACTACGCCAGCTCGGTGCGCCTGCTAGCGACCGCGCGCAGTACCCGTTTCAATGGCCGCGCTACGCTGTTCTCTGCGCTGCAAACCCTACAACCAGGCCAGGATGCACGCCGCGCCTGGGCACCATGGGTTGGTGAACTGGAGATCTGGCCGCTGGACTGTGCACACGTAGATATTATTTCTCCACGTATGTTTGAGCAGATTGGTCCATTGCTCCAGCAACTGCTGGCGAAATTCTGAAACTAAGGGGCGCAGACAGCGCCCCTTTGCTTAACCTTCTCGCCCTAACGGCACAATCATCGGTGTGCCAGCGACCGGGTCATCAACAATCACACAGCGCAAACCATAAACCGCCTCAATCAATGCGGGCGTCACAATCTCTTTCGGTTTGCCCTCGGCAAGGATTTTCCCGCCCCGCATGGCAATTAAGTGGGTTGCGTAACGGCAGGCATGATTCAGTTCATGCAGCACCACCACCAGCGTACGGCCATGCTGACGATTCAGATCCTGCATGAGTTCCAGCAGCTCAATCTGATGGGTGATATCCAGCCAGGTCGTGGGTTCATCCAGCAGCAGCAAAGGTGTTTGTTGTGCTAACACCATGGCGATCCACACTCGCTGACGCTGACCGCCAGAGAGAGTGTCCACACTCTGTTCCGCCAGGTCGGCAACGCCGGTGGCCTCCATCGCCTGCCGCACCGCGGCCTCATCTTCCTCCCGCCAGCGACCAAACAGGGTCTGATGTGGATAGCGGCCACGCGCCACCAGGTCGCTAACGCTCAGTCCAGCCGGGGCGTGTGAGCTTTGTGGCAATAGCCCTAAACGACGGGCCACTTCTTTGGTGGGATACCGGGCAATCGCCTCGCCATCCAGCCAGACCTGCCCTTGTAAGGGTGACGCCAGACGGCTCAGAGCGCGTAACAGCGTCGATTTACCACACGCGTTTGGCCCGATAATCACCGTTAACTCGCCATCCGGGATGGTGACTGAGAGATCCTGCGCCACAATTTTCTTGTCATAACCGAGGGTCATGCCCTCGCCACGTAACCGGGCAGTTAATTCACTCACTGGCGTCGCGCCTCCCTTACGAGCAGGAAAATCAGATACAGCCCGCCGAGGCTGACAGTAATCACCCCAACCGGCAGTTGATACGGTAAAAAGAGGTGTTGGGCGGCATAGTCCGCAGCAAGCAGCAGCAACGCACCGCAGAGTGCAGCCAGAGGTAACGCTCCACGCACGCCGCCACCAAGACGACGGGCAATTTGCGGGGCCAACAACGCGACAAACGAAATAGGCCCAGCTAATGCGGTTGAAGCGGCCGTTAACACCACGCCGACCAGCATCAGCCACAGGCGGCTACGTTCAACCGGCACACCCAGCGCAGTAGCCGTATCATCGCCCATCTCTAACAGACGCATACGCCGCGAGAGCAACGCTGTGGCTAATAGCGCCAGCAGCAGGGCCACAATCACCGGAGGCGTTTTCGCCCAGGTGATCCCATTGAGCGAACCCGCGCTCCACAAACCGGCACTGAGTGCCGACTCCAGTGAAGCGCTGATGATTAGCCAGCTATTAAGTGCCATCAACAGCGCCCGGACACTGATGCCAACAATAATCAAACGGAAGGTTTCGACACCGCGCCGCCAGGCAAACAAATACACCACCGCAGCGGTAATGACGCCCCCGATCAACGCAGCCAGCGTCATTCCCTGAATATCTTGCTGGAACAGCACCAGCGCAATCAGCACGCCACTGTACGCGCCCGTATTGAAGCCGAGGATATCCGGGCTACCGAGTGGGTTGCGCAGTAGCGATTGAAAAATCGCCCCGCTCACGCCCAGTGCTGCGCCAATCAGCAGCGCCATGAGTACACGCGGGAGCCGCCACTCAAGGACGATGAGCTGCACGTTACGCGCCGCTTCACCGTGAATCAGTTGCCATATTTCGCTGGCACTGATGGATAGCGTGCCACGCGTCACCCCGAGAAACAGCAGCACCAGGCTAGCGACCAGCAACCAACTGGCGTGCAGCCATGCTTGACGACTCATTGCGGCCTCCCGATTTTGCTGCGTACCAGAATAATCATGACCGGCGCACCAATCATGGCGGTCATGATCGAGACACGCAGTTCGCCCGGCACCAACACACGGCCAACAATATCCGCTGCCAGCAGCAGAACCGGGGTAATGAGGAGTGTGGCAGGAAGCTGCCAGCGGTGATCTTGCCCAACCAACCAACGAGCAAAATGAGGCGTCATCAAGCCAATAAACGCGATTGGGCCAACAGCCGCTGTGGCCGTACCGCTCAGCAGCGCAACAGCCACCAGCCCGGTCAGTTGAGTGCGCAACACGCGCGTCCCCAACGCCGTTGCCATGTCGCCGCCCATACTCAGGCTATTCAGTGCCGGAGCCAGCGACAGCGACAGCACAACGCCAACCAGCGCCGCCGGAGCCAGGGTGCGTAGCACAGTGAAATCGCGGATATCCAGCGAACCGATCTGCCAGAAGCGCAGATGATCGTAAATATCTGGGTTCATCAGGGACAGGCCAGACGTCAGCCCTTCCAGTACAGCACCAAGCGCAACACCCGCGAGGGTGAGCCGCACCGGATTCACTCGTCCTCCGCCCGTTGCACCGGTTAATGCCACCAGCAATGCCGCGATCAGCGCGCCACTAAAAGCAAACCCCAGCCAGCCTGCTGGCGTATCAGCACCAAACAGTGCGATGCCCAGTACGACAGCGAAACTGGCTCCGGCATTAAGCCCGAGAATACCGGGGTCGGCCAACGGGTTGCGCGTCAGGCTTTGCATCAACGCGCCAGCCAGGCCGAGCGAAACGCCAGCTAACAGGCCTGCCAAAGTGCGCGGCAAACGCGCATCACGCACGATAGTGCAATCGGCGCTATTGCAGCTGCCGGAGAGCGCATGCCACACCTGATCAAGCGGAATAGATTTGGCTCCCAGCATCAGGCTGAGGGCAATAAGAAGTAACAGCAGCATCCCTGTGCCTGCCATTACGCGAAGCTGGCGCATAGCGTTAACGACCCTGAAAACAGTGTGATAATGAGACGTGTTATCGGACTTTTTCTGCGCGCTATGGTAACACGGCTGGAGGGTAACACGAGGAGGAATAACGAAATTTACACAGCATCACAGCAGGCAATCAGTATGAATGCGAAGGGCCGCTAAAACCGCCCTTCGCGATAACATCCGTTACTTAACAAACAGCTGTTCCAACTGGTCTAACAGATGACTGGCACTGTAGTAATCGAGGCGGAAGGTATCTGCGCCCAGCGCATAAACCTGTTTTTGTTGCACGGCAGTCGTCTGCGCCACAAACGCATTCTTCATAACGTCGTTAGCCTGTGACGGCTCAGCGGCAAACAGCAGCCAGGTTTTTCCGTTCAGTCCGCTGGCCATATTCTCACCAGAAAGCTGGATGATATCCTTGCGTTTGCCCATGCTATGGCCTTCCTGCAAGTCTGCAGGCGGAGTCGCAAGCGTGAAGCCCAACTGCTGCAGTAACTGTCCCTGAGCAGATTCGCCAGTCCACAGATTTACCGCGCGGCCATTCCCGTTCCATACCATCGCAGAAACCGGCTGTGGCGGTAGCTTCAACTTTTGCTTCAGTGCGGCTTCACGCGCATCAAAAGCTTTGACCTTTGCAGCAGCCTCGGCTTCATGCCCGGTGGCTACTCCCAACTCAGTGACCACCTGTTGCCAGCTCTTATCGTCATAGTTCACCACCAATACCGGCGCAATCGCCGACAGTTGATCAACCAGCTTCAGCGCGGAGTCATTGCCGGTCGCGCTGACCAGAATTAAGTCTGGCGCCTCTGCCGCCACCGCTTCCGCATTCGGCTCGCCAATGTATAAACGTTTTACATGGCGCTGCTTCGCCACATCGCCCCACTGGCGGAAGAAACCCTGATCGTCGGATAAGCGGCTATTCGGTGCCGTTGCGCCGCTGGCAATCACCGGTGCATCAATCGCCAGCAGTGATCCCGTCAGAGTCACACTGGTAGAAACGATACGTTGTGGTGCTTTTTGCAGGGTAATTTTGCCATTCGTGCCTTCAAGGGTGCGCGGCCAGGTACCTGCGGCCCAGACATTTTGGCTAACCAACTGTAGACAAAACAAAAGCGTGGCACAGATCGCCAGAAAACTACGTTTAAACATAAGATTATTCCATCGTTTTATCGGGACAAGGCATACACGGATTGCGCTGAATTGCCGGGCAAACGCAGATAAAATCACTGCGCTTTGTTGACACCAAATACGGTTCGTCGTAGCTTACAGAACCACAATAAAAATGATAATCATTATTAATTAACTTATCATTCAACGGATGTGATTATGGTGGACACTTCAACGTTTGAAAATGCCTGGCTACAGGATTATTCCACGCTCTGCCGTGGGTTTGTTTTTACCTCTCCCTGGCAAAGTATTGCCACACAAGGTTGTTTCACGACGTTAACCAATCCGGTCACGGATGGCGCGTTGTTACAAGGAAACTTCCAGCAACAATTGCGTCAACATTTCGCTGCCGCTAAGCAGCAAGGAATCGAAAACCCGGTTGTGGTTGGGGCGATTCCTTTTGATGTTAACGAACCGGCGGCTCTGTTTATTCCCGAGTCTTCGCGCAAGTTCAACCGTGCCGATCTGCTGGCAGGCCTGCCGGTAAATCATGCGCCTTTGCCCGAAGTCACGCGGAGAACCGCTGTGCCGGAGCACGATCGCTTTACCGGCATGGTGGCTGATGCCGTGGCAACCATCAAGCGTGGCGAGCCAGAGAAAGTGGTGTTGTCGCGCTTAATGGACATCGTCACGCAGAATCCGGTCGACAGCGCAGCGCTGATGCAGCGTGTGCTGGCGCAAAACCCGAACAGCTATCACTTCCATCTGCCCTTACCGCAGGGAGGCGTGCTGTTAGGTGCCAGTCCGGAATTAATGATTCGTAAGCAGGGAGCCGCATTCAGCTCATGCCCGTTAGCCGGTTCGGCACGGCGGGAAAAAGATGAAGCCAGCGACCGCGCTTCCGGTGAAACCCTGATGAACTCAGGCAAAGATCGCCACGAGCATAAGCTAGTGACCGATGCCATGCGTGATGTATTACAGCCGCGCAGTAGCCAGCTTTCTGTGCCTTATACGCCGGAGCTGATCACCACTGCAACGTTATGGCACCTGGCAACGCAAATTGACGGGACAGCCAAAGATCCACAAGACAATGCACTGTCACTGGCCTGCTTGCTGCATCCAACGCCTGCATTAAGCGGTTTCCCGCACCAGCAGGCCATGCAGTTGATTCAGCAGCTTGAGCCGTTCGAACGCCAGCTGTTTGGCGGCATTGTCGGCTGGTGTGATGCCGAAGGCAACGGTGAGTGGGTAGTGACTATCCGCTGTGGCACCGTACACGGCAATCGCGTCAGGCTGTTTGCCGGCGCAGGCATTGTGGCTGACTCACAGCCAGAGTCTGAATGGCGTGAAACCGGCGTAAAACTCGATACCATGCTGCGCGCCTTTGGATTGCAATAAAGGAAAACTCATGACTGTTCCCTACACTCGCTGGCCAGATGACCTCGCCGCACGTTACCGTGAAAAAGGTTACTGGCTGGATTTACCGCTGACCGACATCCTTGAGCGTCATAAAACCAGTGATGCTACCGCCGTCGTTGATGGCGACCTGGTGCTGAGTTATCGCCAGATGGCAGAGCAGAGCGACAATCTCGCCGCTGCGCTGCTGCGTCGTGGTGTTAAGCACGGCGATACTGCTTTGGTGCAGTTAGGCAACGTAGCCGATCTCTACGTGACGCAGTTTGCGTTGTTCAAATTAGGAGTTGCCGCTGTGTATGCGCTGTTCAGCCACCAGCGCACCGAATTGACCGCCTATGCCAGTCAGATTGCCCCTACGCTACTGATTGCCGACCGCCAGCATGTTCTCTTCCAGGACAACAGCTTTATCGATACGCTGTGCCAGGCTGCACCGTCCATCCATAGTGTGATCCTGCGCAATGATGGCGAGCATGAAAACGCACTGGAAACCCTGAAAACAGAAACCGCAACGGGCTACATTGCAACACCAACGCCAGCGGATGAAGTGGCCTTTTTCCAGCTTTCAGGTGGCAGTACCGGCACACCAAAACTGATCCCCCGTACGCACAATGACTACTATTACAGCATTCGTGCCAGTGACGATATTTGCCTGATTAATGCCGATACGCGCTATCTGATTGCCCTGCCCGCTGCGCACAACTTTGCCATGAGTTCACCAGGTTCGTTGGGCGTATTCTATGCCGGTGGCCAGGTGATCCTTGCCGCCGACCCAAGTGCTACACTCTGTTTCCCACTGATCGAAAAACATCAGGTAACGGATACCGGGCTGGTTCCGCCTGCGGTAAGCCTGTGGTTACAGACCATCGCCGAGTGGGGCAGCAATGCACAACTGGCTTCATTGCAACGCATTCAGGTTGGCGGCGCGAAGCTGAGCGAAAGCGTTGCACGCCGGATCCAGAGTGAAATGGGCTGCCAGCTACAGCAGGTGTTCGGTATGGCGGAAGGGTTGGTCAACTACACGCGTTTTGATGACGATGAGCAGACCATTCTGACCACCCAGGGACGTCCAATCTCCCCGGATGATGAAGTCTGGGTTGCCGATGAAAATGGTCATCCACTGCCGGAAGGCACCACAGGCCGCCTGATGACGCGCGGGCCTTACACTTTCCGTGGCTACTTTAACAGCCCGGCACACAACGCCAGCAGCTTTGACAGCCAGGGGTTCTACTGCTCGGGCGATCTGATCGAGATCAACGCAGCCGGTAACATCACTGTTCAAGGCCGCGAGAAAGATCAGATTAACCGTGGCGGCGAGAAGATTGCCGCCGAAGAGATCGAAAACCTGCTGCAACGCCACCCGGATGTGATCCACGCGGCGCTGGTTTCGATCACTGATGAACTGATGGGCGAAAAAAGCTGTGCGATCCTTGTGGTCAGCCAGCCAGTGAAAGCTGTTGCCTTACGTCGTCATTTACGTGATTTAGGCGTGGCAGAATTTAAGCTGCCCGATCGTATTACTTTTGTAGATGCATTGCCGCTTACCCCGGTCGGTAAGGTTGATAAAAAGCTTCTGCGCCAACAACTTGCCGATCAACAGGCTCAAGCCTGATCGTTTCCGGAGATTTTATGGCTATTCCAAAACTGACGTCTTATTCACTGCCGACTGCTGCCGAGTTACCCACTAACAAGGTGAAGTGGGTGGTAGAACCTCAACGTGCTGCATTGCTGATCCATGATATGCAGAACTACTTCCTGAACTTCTGGGGTGAGGACAGCCCGCTGGTGAATCAGGTGGTTGAGAACATCGCTCGCCTGCGCCGCTACTGCAAAGCTCAGGGCATTCCGGTGTTTTACACCGCGCAGCCTAACGAGCAAAGTGATGAAGATCGCGCCCTGCTGAACGACATGTGGGGACCGGGGATCAACAAGCACCCTGAACAGCAGAAAGTGGTTGATGCCCTGGCACCGGATGCAGACGATCAGGTTCTGACGAAATGGCGTTACAGCGCATTTCGCCGCTCGCCGCTGGAGTCGATCCTGAAAGAAACCGGTCGCGATCAGCTGATCATTACCGGTGTTTATGCCCACATCGGCTGTCTGACGACGGCAACTGATGCCTTCATGCGTGATATTCAGCCATTTATGGTGGCTGATGCGCTGGCTGATTTCAGCCGTGAAGAACACATGATGGCGCTGACTTATACTGCGGGTCGCAGTGGTAAAGTGGTCATGACGGCCGATTTGATCCCACTGCCGCAGAGCAAAGATGAACTACGCTCTTTGGTGCTGCCGCTGCTGGAAGATGACGATGTACCGGAAGATGACGAAAATCTGATCGACTACGGCCTTGATTCCGTGCGCGTTATGCAGCTCGCCGCACGCTGGCGCCAGGTGCATGCAGATATCGATTTTGTCAGCCTGGCGAAAAACCCAAGCATTGATGGCTGGTGGGCACTGCTGTCGCGGGAGCCGCAGGCATGAGTGCTACCTGGGATTTTAGCGGTAAAACTGTCTGGGTAACCGGCGCGGGTCAGGGTATTGGCTATCACACTGCGCTGGCGTTTCACGCCGCTGGCGCACAGGTGATCGGTTTTGATCAACGTTTCCACGATCAATCCTATCCCTTCACCTGCCATCAGATGAATGTGGCCGACCCTGTGCAGGTGAAAGAAGTTTGCCAGGCGGTACTGGCTACCCACCCGCGCATTGATGTTCTGGTCAATGGTGCGGGTATTCTGCGCGTAGGGTCTACTGAAGAGCTGAGCTTTGAAGACTGGCAAGCGTGTCTGGCCGTTAACGCTGGCGGGGCATTTAACCTGTTCCAGCAGACGTTGCCGGTATTCCGTGCTCAGCGTGCTGGCGCGATTGTTACCGTGGCTTCGAATGCGGCACACGCACCACGCCTTGGCATGTCGGCTTACGGTGCATCAAAAGCCGCGCTGCGCAGCCTGTGCCTGACCGTGGGTCTGGAAATGGCTCCGTACGGCGTACGCTGCAACATTGTTTCCCCGGGATCGACCGATACCGAGATGCAACGCAGCCTGTGGCATACCCCTGAGGGCGAGCAGCAGATGATCCAGGGCTACCCGGATCAATTTAAACTCGGGATCCCGCTGGGTAAGATCGCGCAGCCACAAGAGATCGCGGCCAACGTTTTGTTCCTGGCGTCGGATCTTGCCAGCCATGTCGTGCTACAGGATATTGTGGCCGACGGTGGCGCAACGCTGGGAGCCTGATGTAATGAGCGCGATCTGGAAACGTGCGATCACGCTTGAAGCACTGAATGCGATGGGGGAAAACTCCCTGGTGGCGCATATCGGGATCAAATTCACCGTAATTGGTGATGATTATCTCGAAGCGACAATGCCTGTTGATGCAAGGACGCATCAGCCATTTGGTTTGCTGCACGGCGGCGCATCCGTGGTGTTAGCTGAATCAATGGGTTCCGTTGCAGGTTATCTCTGCGTTGACGAGGGGCACAGTGTAGTAGGCATTGAGGTGAATGCCAGCCATCACCGTTCGGTGAGCAGTGGCGAAGTGCGTGGTATTTGCCGTCCATTACATCTGGGCCGACGCAATCAGAGCTGGCAGATTGAGATCCGTAACGGTCGCGATCAGCTTTGCTGTAGCGCGCGCCTTACGGTAGCGGTGCTGGGATAAATCCCCTCACCCCAGCCCTCTCCCACAAGTTGAACTGAACCCCGAAACCTGGACCCAAAAACCAGTTTTCGGAGTTCGCTATGAAATTCGATTTTGATATAAAACAAGCCGCCGTCCGGGATTATCTGGATGGCGTCGATGGCTATAAGCTCATCGCCCGGCATCATGGCATCCCGGAACCTTCCCTTCGCGCCTGGGTCGCGGCTTACCAGATTCACGGGGATGATGCTCTACTCCCAACCCGCCACTGTTATACCGATGCCTTTCGTCTGGAGGTTGTTAATACTTTACATCACGAGCATCTTTCCGTGCGTGCTGTCGCTGCCCGATTTAATATTCCTGATCATAAAACCGTTCGCAGTTGGATAGCCCGCGCCGCCGCCGGCCTGCTCGAGCCGGGCATTCAGGAGAAAACCGCCATGAACCGTAAGCCTGCACACCGGGGAAAACCTCCCGAAGACATGACGCCGGAACAGCTTATCGATGAAGTACTGTTTCTTCGTGCTGAGAAAGCCTATCTGGAAAAGCTCGATGCCCTGATGAAAGAAAACGATCTGAAAAGGCCAAAGAAAAAGCAGCCGTCATCAGGGCGCTGATATCCGGGTATCCGTTACGCCTGCTTCTTGAGGCATCCGGTCTGCCAAAGAGTACATGGCATGACCGCCAAAAGCGTGATAGCCAGCCGCAAAAGGTGGAGCCGCTGGCTGAGCTTATAGTGGAGCGCACAGCAAGGCATAACCGGTGCTATGGATATCGACGGATGACGCTGGAGCTTCGGGCGCACGGTCAAACGGTAAACCATAAAAAGGTCGCGAGGCTAATGCGTGAACTGGGATGCCAGGCGAGAGTCCGGCGAAAAAAATATCGCAGCTGGCAGGGTAAAGCAGAAATGGCGGCCTCCTCTAACCTGCTGAACCGTGACTTTAGTGCGGAAAGGCCGGGCACAAAGCTGGTGACGGATGTAACGGAGTTCAGAGTGGGCCGTGAGAAGCTGTATCTGTCCCCGGTTATTGACCTGTACAACCGGGAGGTTGTGGCAATGAGTATGGCAACACGGCCTGCTTATGCCCTGACAGAACGAATGCAGGCATCATTATTGTTGCACTCAGAATACACCTTGCGGGGAGCGATACTGCATAGTGACCAGGGCTGGCAGTACCGAATGCGTCCATGGCGTAAGGTCCTGGATGCGCATGGGGTGCGGCAGAGTATGTCGAGGCGGGGCAACTGCCTGGACAATGCAGTAATGGAAAGCTTCTTTGCAGTGCTAAAAACAGAGGTGTATCACGGCCAGCACTATAAGAGCGTTGAAGAACTTGAGACGGCAATAACGGAATACGTCCACTACTATAACCATGAAAGAATAAAGGCAGGGCTGGGAGGAGTGAGTCCGGTAAATTACCGGACTCTGCATCATCCCCAGTCCCTCAACCCAGTCCAGGTTTAAGGGTTCAGTTCAAGTGGGAGAGGGAGCTAGCACGGTGCCTTGAACGAGAGTCCAGCGCACCGTATACCCTTCCAGAAGGGGGAGCTAGCCCGGTGCTTTGAACGAGTCCAGCGCACCATATATCCCCTCTCCCTTAGAGGGAGAGGGTCAGGGTGAGGGTATAAGCGCAGGAATTAACGCTGGTAGATGATCTCGACGCCTTCGTCGTCTTCTTCATCCCAGTCGTCCCACTCTTCATCATCTTCTTCTTCCACTTCCACCGCGTTTTCCAACGCTTCACGGTGGTAGTCATCCCACATGAACTCGACTTTCTCTGGTTGCTTCATCTCTTCCAGCTCAGCCTCTTTCGGGTTGGCATTGATGAAGTGCATCACTTCCCAGCACAGGTCGGTCACGTTCTGACGACTCGCCGCAGAGATCAGGAAGTACTTCCCTTCCCAGCCCAGGGCTTCTGCAACTGCTTTAGCGCGGCTTTCTGCTTCTTCCTGGCTCAGCAAGTCACACTTGTTGAAGACCAGCCAGCGTGGCTTCTGGAACAGCTTCTCGCTGTACTTTTCCAGCTCACCGAGAATGATGCGGGCATTTTCAACCGGATCAGATTCGTCAATTGGCGCGATATCGATGAGGTGCAGCAAGACGCGGCAACGCTCAAGGTGTTTCAGGAAGCGGATACCCAAGCCAGCACCATCAGAAGCGCCTTCGATCAATCCTGGGATGTCAGCCACCACGAAGCTCTGCTCATGGTCCATGCGGACCACACCAAGGCTTGGCACCAGAGTGGTGAACGGATAGTCGGCCACTTTTGGTTTCGCTGCCGAGACGGCACGAATAAAGGTCGATTTGCCTGCGTTTGGCAGACCCAGCATACCCACATCCGCTAACAGCATCAGTTCCAGCATCAGGTCGCGATGTTCGCCTGGCGTACCCATGGTTTTCTGACGTGGGCTACGGTTCACTGAAGATTTGAAACGGGTATTACCCAAGCCGTGCCAGCCGCCTTTAGCCACCATCAGCTGCTGACCATGGCGTGTCATATCACCCATGGTCTCGCCGGTTCCCTGATCGGTAACACGCGTTCCTACAGGCACTTTAACGATGACATCTTTACCACGCTTACCGGTACAGTCACGGCTCTGGCCATTCTGACCACGCTCGGCGCGGAAAGCTTTTTCGAAACGATAGTCGATCAGGGTGTTCAGGCTTTCGTCTGCTTGCAGGTAGACATCACCGCCGTCACCGCCGTCACCGCCATCAGGACCACCGCGTGGGATATATTTCTCACGACGGAAGCTTACACAACCGTTGCCGCCATCACCTGCGACAACCAGAATCGCCGCTTCATCTACAAACTTCATTTTCTCTCTCCGTCACGCTGTCGTCTGCGCCAGATAACAGGCGGCAAACAGGTCCGCCAGGGTCTTCTGCGCTGACCGGGGGCGGATGAAAACAGGGGCACTCAGTGCCAGTATATAAAGTGTACTGCAAAGGTAGGTGCAGGTCGCGTTGCAGCCTGCATCAGAATGTAAAAAGCCCCGCAAAAGCTGCGGGGCCTTCAATTCGGTGTTCAGACGGAAACCGTCTGCGCCACGCCAACCTTACTCAGCAACGATGCTGATGTATTTACGGTTGTTCGGGCCTTTAACTTCGAATTTAACTTTGCCGTCTGCGGTAGCAAACAGGGTGTGGTCACGACCACAACCTACATTGGTACCTGCGTGGAATTTGGTGCCACGCTGACGAACGATGATGCTACCTGCCAGAACAGACTCACCACCGAAACGTTTTACGCCCAGGCGTTTTGCGTTGGAGTCACGACCGTTACGAGTCGAACCACCAGCCTTCTTGTGTGCCATTTGTCAGATCTCCTCTTAGGCGCTGATCGCAGTGATTTTCACATCAGTGAACCACTGACGGTGACCCTGCTGCTTACGGTAATGCTTACGACGACGGAACTTAACAATCTTGATTTTGTCGCCGCGACCGTGAGCTACGATCTCTGCTTTAATCAGGCCGCCTGAAACCAGTGGCGCGCCGATTTTCACGTCTTCGCCATTTGCAATCATCAGAACCTGGTCGAACTCAACAGTTTCGCCGGTTGCGATGTCCAGCTTTTCCAGGCGAACGGTCTGACCTTCGCTAACTCGGTGTTGTTTACCACCACTTTGGAAAACCGCGTACATATAAAACTCCGCTTCTGCGCTTGCCTTTTTTTGTTTCTCAGGCGGCGCGATAAATATTCACAATAGGGCGCGAATTCTACGCAAAACTCCAGCAGAAGACAAGAGCACTTTGCACACTCTTGCAGAAAAAAAACACAGAGCTCATGCAGACGTTTCGTATCCAGATTTTTCAAGTACAATCAGTAACAGATTAACTGAACTCCAGTGGGATGAAAGCCCTTAACATGGCGCTCTACCCCGCCATAGCCGAACAGACGAATGAACTTAGAACAGATAAACGAACTTACCGCGCAGGACATGGCGGCGGTGAACCAAGCCATACTCGACCAGCTCGATTCTGATGTCTCACTGATTAACCAGTTGGGCTACTACATCATCAGCGGTGGCGGCAAACGCATTCGCCCACTGATTGCAATCCTGGCGGCTCGTGCCCTGAACTACTCGGGCAATCTGCACGTCACCAACGCGGCGCTAATCGAATTTATCCACACTGCCACGCTGCTGCATGACGATGTGGTGGATGAATCCGATATGCGCCGTGGCAAAGCGACAGCCAATGCCGCTTTCGGTAACGCAGCCAGCGTACTGGTGGGGGATTTTATTTATACCCGCGCGTTCCAGATGATGACCAGCATGGGCTCGCTGCGCATCCTGGCGCTGATGTCAGAAGCGGTGAACGTGATTGCTGAAGGTGAAGTTTTGCAGTTGATGAATGTTAACGATCCGAATGTCACTGAGGAGAGTTACATGCGCGTGATTTACAGCAAAACCGCGCGTCTGTTTGAAGCAGCATCACAGGCTTCCGCCATTCTGGCTGAAGCAACGCCTGAGCAGGAAGTCGCGATGCAAGATTACGGTCGTTATCTGGGAACCGCTTTCCAGCTTATCGACGATCTGCTCGACTACAGCGCGGATGGCGAAACGCTGGGTAAAAACACCGGCGATGACCTGAGCGAAGGTAAGCCAACGCTGCCATTGCTGCACGCTATGCACAACGGCACGCCAGAGCAGGCGGCCATGATTCGTGAAGCTATCGAACAGGGTAACGGTCGCCATTTGCTGGAGCCGATCCTTGCTGCAATGGAACAGAGTGGCTCATTGGCCTGGACCCGCTTGCGCGCTGAGCAGGAAGCGGATAAAGCCATCGCAGCACTCTCTGTTCTCCCAGAAAGCCCGTGGCGTACCGCCCTGGAGTCTCTGGCACATATGTCCGTGCAACGCGAATACTGATCCCATTCCCGGAGCAGCCACTGTTCCGGGATCTTTCCTCCGCTCACACCTTCTCTCTGTTTTGCATCCAGTTTGCGAACTGCCGCGCATTTTTTACACTTTTTGTAAAATTTACTGGAAACATATGGAAATATTCTGTTATAAAAACCCTGAAATTTCCAGTTGACCTTACCGGTCGTACATACCTCAACACGCAAATGTGTTAAGCAGGGATAAGGAGGAACACGCTTATGTATGCAGGGAAACAGGACTGGCATCCCGCCGACGTTATCGCCGCGTTGCGTAAGAAGGGGACAACCCTGGCCGCACTTTCACGCCATAACGGGTTGAGCTCATCAACGCTCTCTAATGCACTGAGTCGCCCGTGGCCGAAAGGCGAATGGCTCATCGCCACCGCACTGGCATTACACCCCGCAGAGATCTGGCCAAGCCGTTATTTTGATCCCGTGAGTCGCCGATTAGTTGATCGTAAGCAGCGGATGCGCGTCCCACCACGACCGACCCCTATCCGTCTATCGATCAAAAAATAGCGGAGGATCCGCAAGATCTTCATAAAGAAGATCCTCGGAGGTACTGCAAAAGATCAAGCAAGGAGACCACGTGAGTTGCCCGCCGTCTCAGCGCCAACTTTACGGGCCAAAAAAAAGCCGCTGACGATCAGCGGCTTTTTTGTCGATCATCCGGAAACATTATTCTCCGCTGATACGCTCGATATTCGCACCCATCGCCTGCAGCTTATCTTCGATATGCTCATAGCCACGATCGATGTGGTAGATACGATCAACGATAGTGGTGCCTTCTGCGATACAGCCCGCTAATACCAGGCTGGCAGAAGCACGCAGATCGGTTGCCATCACTTGCGCACCAGACAGCGTCTCTACACCATGACAGATCGCCGTATTACTTTCGATCTCCGCATGTGCTCCCATACGAATTAACTCAGGGATATGCATAAAGCGGTTTTCAAAGATGGTTTCGGTGATCACGCCAGTTCCTTCTGCGACCAGGTTCAGCAAGGTAAACTGCGCCTGCATGTCGGTTGGGAAACCAGGGTGTGGCGCAGTGCGGATGTTAACCGCTTTTGGCCGCTTGCCGTGCATATCAAGGCTGATCCAGTCATCACCAACCTGAATATCTGCACCGGCATCACGCAGTTTTGCCAGAACGGCATCCAGCGTGTCTGGCTGCGTTGCGTGGCACACCACTTTGCCGCCAGAAATAGCCGCCGCCACCAGGAAAGTTCCGGTCTCAATACGGTCTGGTACGACACGATAAACACCACCACCAAGACGTTCAACGCCCTCGATAATGATCTTATCGCTGCCAGCACCGCTGATCTTCGCGCCCAGGGTGATCAGGAAGTTCGCGGTATCAACGATCTCGGGTTCACGCGCAGCGTTCTCAATGATCGTGGTACCGGTTGCCAGGGTTGCGGCGCTCATAATGGTCACGGTCGCACCAACGCTAACCTTATCCATCACGATATGCGCGCCCTTCAGGCGACCTTCAACAGAGGCTTTTACGTAGCCTTCTTCCAGTTTAATCTCTGCGCCCAGCTGTTCCAGACCGGTAATGTGCAGGTCAACCGGACGTGCGCCGATAGCACAGCCGCCAGGCAATGAAACCTGTCCCTGACCAAAACGCGCCACCAGTGGACCGAGTGCCCAGATAGAGGCACGCATGGTTTTCACCAGGTCGTAAGGGGCACAAAAAACGTTAACCTCACTGGCATCCACATGCACAGAACCATTACGCTCAACCCGGGCTCCGAGCTGGCTCAACAGTTTCATGGTGGTATCAATGTCGCGCAGCTTAGGCACGTTCTGGATTTCGACCGGTTCTTCCGCCAGCAGCGCAGCAAACAGAATCGGTAATGCAGCATTCTTTGCCCCGGAAATGGTCACTTCACCACTTAAACGGGTGGGGCCTTGCACACGAAATTTGTCCATTAACACCAATCTCAATTAACAATCAAAAAATGAAACAGTCCTGCCTGTGGACAGCTTAGAAACCGTTGAGTTTACGGTCACGCGCCCACTCAGCAGGCGTATAGGTTTTAATGGATACCGCATGAATACGGTTATCCGCAATGTACTCCATCAGCGGCGCGTAAACAGCCTGCTGCTTCTTGACTCGGCTCAGTTCACCGAACATCTCGCCAACAGCGATCACCTGAAAATGACTGCCGTCGTTGCTGAGAACATGCACTTCATCTAATGCCAGTGCCTGCATCAGCACAGCCTGAACTTCGCTATTTTCCATTGCTCTTAACTTCTGTTGATAATAATAAGGCGGATATATTAGAGGAAAGCGGCTGACTCTTAAATATGCAAAAGCCCCTGCAGCACGCAGGGGCCAGTATGTTCAGCACACAATTTAAGCGGTTTTATCAGCAGAAACAATAAACTGCTGTAAATTGTAGAGCGTGATGAGGGAATCAAGTTTATCGCTAATGCCGCTGAAATGCGGGGCCCGCTGCGCTTTCGCGCCCTGTTCACGCAGATGCACCAGCAAAGCCAGCCCTGCGGAATCAACCCGTTCAAGCGCGGCAACATCAATCACTTCAATGCCTTCCAGCAGCGCTTGACGCTGCTGCCACAAAGGTAGCAACGAATCGCGATCCAGATGACCACGTAACACCAGGCGTTGTGCCTGGCGTTCCCAGCTTAGTGCCTGTGCCATCACTGTTGCTTGTTCAGCGTGATCGGCTGAGCCGCAGAGGTTTTCAGCTGTGCTGTCAGCGCATCGATACCCTTGGTACGCAGCAGGTCACCCCACTCGTTCTGCTTGGTGGTGATCATGCTGACGCCTTCTGCAACCATGTCGTACGCCTGCCAGTTACCGGTCTGGCTGTTTTTACGCCACTGGAAATCCAGACGTACCGGCGGACGACCAGTAGGATCGATAATAGAGACACGAATAGCGACGATGTCGTTGTTACCCAATGGTTTTTCTGGCTCGACCTGATAAGTCTGGCCATGGTACAGCGCCAGCGCTTGACCATAAGCCTGTGCCAGATAGTCACCAAACGCCGCAAAATAAGCATCGCGCTGCGCCGGAGTGGCATCACGGTAGTAGCGACCCAGTACCAGAGCGCCCGCGTACTTGATCTGCACGTACGGCAGCAGCTCCTGCTTCACGATCTGGCGCAGGTAGTCCGGGTTTTGCTTGATCTGCGACTGCTCGTTTTTCAAACGGGTAAAGGTCTTCGCTGCGGCATCATTCATCAGCTTGTATGGGTTTGATTGATCCGCCGCATTGGCTGCCAGCGGTGCAATAACCAGCATGGCGATCATCATTAAACGCTTAAACATCATGTTTTTCCTCTCAAGGTTGTGCCGGAGCCGCAGTGTGATTTTCCGTCTGCGACTGTTTGTCATCTTTGTTGTCACCACCGCTTTTATAGAGGAACTGACCAATCAGATCTTCCAGTACCAGCGCTGACTTGGTGTCACGTAATGTTCCGCCATCTTTAAGCATAGAAGAGCCTAAATCAGGATCGTCAAATCCGAGGTTCAATGCGAGGAATTGCTCGCCTAACAGCCCCTGGGTACGAATGGCCAAAGAGCTGGTATCCGGGATTTTATCCAGATAACGATCGCTGATCGCCATCGTGACCTGCGGTGACAGCGTCTTCTCATCAAGACCAATGTCTGTCACGCGCCCAATCACCACGCCACCGATTTTCACCGGTGAGCTGACTTTCAGGCCGCCAATATTGTCAAAAGTGGCTGTAAGCTTCCATGTCGGTTCTGTACCAAGAGATTTCACATCTGCCACGCGCAGCGCGAGGAACAGCAACGCGATAAGCGCCAGCAACATGAATACGCCAACCCAGATTTCACTTTTTTTACTTTGCATTCCATCAGTTCCCAAACATCAGTGCTGTGAGCACAAAATCTAAACCGAGCACCGCCAGTGATGAATGCACCACGGTACGCGTTGTCGCCCGACTAATTCCTTCTGAAGTCGGCACGGCGTCATAACCATTGAACAGCGCGATCCAGGTCACCGTAATGGCGAAGACAATACTTTTGATCACACAGTTAATGACATCCATACGGAAATCGACCGCATTCTGCATCGCTGACCAGAAGAAGCCAGGATCAATGCCTTTCCAGCTCACACCGACCAGTGCACCACCGGCAATACCGACAGCAGTAAAAATGATCGCCAGCAGCGGCATACTGATGACGCCAGCCCAGAAGCGAGGTGAAACCACGCGCCGCAGCGGGTCAACGGCCATCATCTCCATACCGGAGAGCTGTTCAGTGGCTTTCATCAGGCCAATTTCTGCGGTCAAAGCGGAGCCAGCACGTCCTGCAAACAGCAGCGCTGTGACCACTGGGCCCAATTCGCGTAGCAGCGACAGCGCAACCAGCATGCCGAGGCTCGTTTCGGCGCTATATGTCGTCAGCACCAGATAACCTTGCAGCCCCAGTACCATGCCAATAAATAGCCCGGACACGCCGACAATCAGCAGCGACATCACGCCCACGCTGTAAAGCTGCTTCACCAGCAGCGGAGCATGTTTCCGCAGCGCCGGTTTACCCACCAGCGCATGAAACAGCATCATTCCAGCGCGGCCAAAGGTGGCGCAGGTAGAAATTCCCTGACGTCCCATAGACGCCAGCATTTTAACCAACATCGATTTACACTCTCCCTGAGCCGGTTAAATCGGCCAAATAGTCCCCGGCAGGATAGCGGAACGGCACCGGTCCATCCGCGTGCCCATCAATAAACTGACGTACTCGCGGATCGGGATCGCTACGTAATTGTTCCGGGCTGCCCTGCGCGATAATTTTTTGCCCCGCCACAATATAGGCGTAGTCGGCGATGCTCAACACCTCTGGCACATCGTGTGAAACCACAATGCAGGTCACGCCCAGCGAGTGGTTTAGCTCATCGATCAACTTCACCAACACGCCCATTGTAATCGGGTCCTGACCAACAAAAGGCTCATCAAACATGATGAGATCTGGCTCTAAGGCAATGGCGCGAGCCAACGCTGCGCGGCGTGCCATACCGCCAGAAAGCTCAGCCGGTTTAAGCTGTGCGGCCCCGCGCAGCCCTACGGCTTCCAGCTTCATCATCACCGTACTGTGTAAGAGTTCAGGCGGTAATTGTGTGTGCTCACGCAGCGGCCAGGCGACATTTTCATAAACCGTAAGATCGGTAAAAAGCGCGCCGGACTGAAAAAGCATGCTCATCTTCTTGCGTGCCTCATATAAACCGGCACGAGACAGGGCTGGAATGTTCTCTCCGTTGAACAAGATTTCACCGCGATCGGGTTGAAGTTGCCCACCGATCAGGCGAAGTAGTGTGGTTTTACCAATCCCCGATGGACCCATAATTGCTGTGACTTTACCCGCAGGCACCGTCAAAGAAATATCGTCGAAGATTTTGCGGTTTCCGCGCGTAAAACTCACGCCTCGAATCTCCACCAGATTCGTCTGCTGCTGGGTCATTCTTACCTCGTTATACGGCCTACTCATGGGTTAGGATGGTAGCCTGTAAAAAAACACCTGGCGGATAGTTTTACAGAAACTTACCCGGAAGGTGTGGCGAAAATAGCCTTAAAATTTACTTTTGCCTCTCAGACCGTCAAAATCAGCGCCAGTTCATCCACCTCTGATCCTGAAACCTGCCGGACAAGGCGTGTCGGCACAGAATTTCACCCAAGGATTTTCCATGTTTGTAGCTATTGCCCTGCTGATCATTGGTCTGATTTTGCTCTCTTATGGCGCAGACCGCCTGGTGTTCAGTGCATCGATCTTGTGTCGATCCTTTGGGGTTCCACCGCTTATTATCGGTATGACAGTGGTCAGTATTGGCACCTCCCTGCCTGAAATCATCGTTGCGTTTTCTGCCGCCATGCACGGACAGATCGATTTCTCCGTCGGTACCGCATTAGGCTCAAACATTACCAATATTTTACTCATTCTTGGCGTTGCCGCCCTGCTCCATCCACTGACGATTCACTCTAATCTTATCCGCCGCGAACTGCCGCTGATGCTACTGGTCTCACTCCTCAGTGGCATCATGTTATTTGATAGCCATCTTAGCCGGTTAGATGGTGTAGCCCTGCTAGGAATGGCCTTAATTTATCTGTTGGCGGTGATACGTATCGCACGACGTGCAGAGCGCGATAACAACGATACGCTAACGCGTGAACAATTAGCTGAGCTGCCGCGTGAAGAGAGTGGTAATGGCAACACCGTGGCGTTTTTATGGCTCGCGGTCGCGCTGGTGATCCTGCCGATGTCCACGCGCATGGTGATCGACAATGCGACCGTGGTGGCGGATTTCTTTGGCATGAGCGAACTGGTGATGGGCCTGACCGTCGTAGCCGTCGGCACCAGCTTGCCAGAACTTGCCACCGTAATTGCGGGCGCATTAAAGGGTGAAGATGATATTGCCATCGGAAATTTGATCGGTGCCAACATTTATAATGTCGCTATCGTACAGGGCTTACCGGCGCTGATTCATCCCGGCAACATCGATCCTGCCGCGTTTGCCCGTGACTACTGGGTGATGTTAGGCGTCAGCACCCTGTTTACCTTGTTGTGCCTGTTACGCAGCCGCCGCATTGGCCGCCTTGCTGGTGCATTACTTTTGTGCGGTTTTGTTGCCTGGGTTGCCTTGCTCTGGCTGCAACCTGCGCTGGTTGATGGATAGAAGGATAAATTCACCATGACGAATCATCCACTGAGCCCTGACTTTGACTTTCAACACGCGGGCAAGACCGTGCTACGCATTGAACGCGAAGGGCTGGAACAGCTCGACCAATACATCAATGAAGATTTCACGGCAGCCTGCCAGCTGATTTACGGCTGCACCGGCAAAGTGGTTGTGATGGGCATGGGGAAATCCGGCCATATTGGGCGAAAAATGGCGGCAACCTTTGCCAGTACCGGCACCCCCGCCTTTTTTGTTCATCCCGGAGAAGCCAGCCACGGCGATTTAGGCATGGTCAGCGGTAATGATATCGTGATTGCCATCTCCAACAGTGGTGAAGCGAATGAGATCCTGGCGCTGGTGCCGGTCCTTAAGCGCCAGAAAGTGACGCTGATTTGCCTGACCAGCCGTCCGGAAAGTGCGATGGGCCGGGTAGCGGATGTTCATCTCTGTGTGAAAGTGCCGCAGGAAGCGTGCCCGCTGGGGTTAGCCCCCACCACCAGCACCACTGCCACACTGGTGATGGGCGATGCCCTTGCCGTTGCCTTGTTAGAAGCGCGTGGCTTCACGCCGGAAGATTTCGCGCTGTCGCACCCAGGCGGCGCGCTGGGACGCAAACTGCTGCTGCACGTCAGTGATATTATGCACAGCGGCGAAGAGATCCCGTTTGTGCCAAGAGATGCCTCGCTGCGTGATGCATTACTGGAGATCACCCGTAAAAAGCTCGGCCTGACGGTTATCGTCGATGAACAGATGAAAATCGCCGGGATCTTTACCGATGGTGATTTACGCCGCGTACTGGACAGCGGAATTGATGTGCAGACCGCAACCATAGCCGCCGTGATGACACCGGGTGGTGTTCGTGTGCGTCCTAACCTGCTCGCCGTAGATGCCCTCAATTTAATGCAAAGCAAAAATATTACCGCCCTGCTGGTCGCCGATAACGACCGTCTGGTAGGCGTCATTCACATGCACGACATGCTGCGCGCTGGCGTAGTCTGAACAGGAAGAAGTAATGAGTGAACAACAAGCCGTGATCGAAACCTGCTATGGCCCCGTCAGCGAGGATGTGATGGCGCGCGCCAGCAAGATTCGTCTACTCATTTGTGACGTAGATGGCGTAATGTCTGACGGTGTTATCTTCATGGGTAACAACGGTGAAGAGCTGAAAGCGTTTAACGTGCGTGATGGCTATGGCATTCGTTGCCTGCTGACCTCGGATGTAGAAGTCGCTATTATAACCGGTCGAAAGGCTAAGCTGATGGAAGACCGCTGCAAAACCCTCGGTATCACCCATCTCTATCAGGGACAATCTGATAAACTTATTGCCTATAATGAACTGATTACCCGTTTGTCGTTGCAGCACGAAGAAGTCGCCTACATTGGTGATGATTTGATCGACTGGCCGGTCATGGCCAAAGTGGGTTTGAGTGTTGCCGTTGCCGATGCGCATCCCGTGCTACTGCCGCGAGCCGATTATGTCACTCGTATTGCAGGCGGACGCGGTGCCGTGCGTGAACTGTGCGATCTGATTCTACTAGCGCAAAACAAATTTGAGGATGCCAAAGGGCAATCGGTATGAGTAAAAGCAGGCGTTGGATAACGCTGATCCTGGCGCTAATTGCACTGGTGTTGATTGGCTGGAACTTAGCCAATCCCGATGATACCCAGACGCCAGCCGCCACTAACGATCAGGAGCCAACTTACACCAGTGCTAACTCAGACTCGGTGGTGTATAACCCACTGGGCGGCCTGGCTTATCGTTTGGTGTCTGACAAAGCGACCTATTTCTCGCTACAGGAAATCAGCTGGTTCGATAATCCAGTGATGACCACTTACGATGACAACAAAGTGGCGACCTGGTCGGTACGAGCAGATAAAGCCAAGCTGACCAAAGATCGTATGTTGTATCTTTACGGACACGTCGTGGTGAAATCTCTGACGGCCGATGCACCTCTACAGCGAATTGAAACGGACAGTGCGCAGGTTAACCTCGTCACTCAGGATGTGACATCGGAAAGCCAGGTCACACTGTTTGGCAGCAACTTTAATTCTACCGGTATGAAAATGCGCGGTAACTTACGAACTAAAAATGCCGAGTTGATTGAAAAGGTCAAATCCTCCTATGAAATTCAAAATTAACAACAGCATCAAGCTGTTGATGGTAAGCGCCCTGCTGGCGAGCAGCGTACCGGCACTCGCCCTGACTGGCGACTCGGACAAACCGGTGAACATCGATTCAATCAACCAGGCGCTGGATCTGCAAGGTAACGTTGCCACCTTTACGGGCAACGTGGTGGTCACTCAGGGTTCAATTAAAATCACTGCGGATAAAGTCGTTGTGACACGTCCCGGTGGCGACAGCAAAAAAACCATCGTCGATGCCTGGGGTAATCCTGCGACCTTCTATCAGATGCAGGACAGCGGAAAACCGGTTCAGGGCCACGCCGCCAAGCTCCATTATGAACTGGCCAATGATTTCATTGAGCTGACAGGCAATGCCTTTATCCAGCAGCAAGACAGCAACATCAAAGGCGACCGCATTACTTATCTGGTTAAGCAGCAGAAAATGCAGGCCTACAGCCAAGGCCAGAGCAAACGCGTAACCACAGTGCTGGTGCCTTCGCAGCTGCAAGATAAGAACGGTTCATCCAACGGCGCTAAAAAGAGTAACTGATCCTTATGGCAACTTTAGTCGCAGAAAACCTGGCGAAGGCTTATAAAGGCCGCCGTGTGGTCGAAGACGTCAGCCTGCAGGTTAAATCTGGCGAAATCGTCGGCCTGCTCGGCCCTAATGGTGCAGGCAAGACCACAACCTTCTATATGGTTGTCGGTATTGTCCCACGCGATGCCGGACGCATCGTGATTGATGACGAAGACATCAGTATCTTGCCGCTCCACGCGCGTGCGCGCCGTGGCATTGGTTACCTGCCGCAGGAGGCGTCTATTTTCCGCCGCCTCAGCGTGTACGACAACCTGATGGCAGTCCTGCAGATCCGTGATGACTTAACCGAAGAGCAGCGCCAGGATCGCGCTAAAGAGCTAATGGAAGAGTTTCATATCGAGCACCTGCGTGACAGCCTGGGTCAGGCACTGTCCGGGGGGGAACGCCGTAGGGTGGAAATTGCGCGCGCACTGGCGGCAAATCCTAAATTCATCCTGCTGGATGAACCCTTCGCGGGGGTTGACCCGATTTCCGTTATCGACATCAAAAAAATTATCGAACACCTGCGCGACAGTGGTTTAGGCGTACTGATCACTGACCACAACGTGCGTGAAACCCTGGCAGTGTGTGAACGCGCCTACATCGTAAGCCAGGGCCACCTGATTGCCCACGGTACACCCGCAGAAATCCTGGAAGATGAACAGGTTAAACGGGTTTATTTGGGTGAAGAGTTCAGACTCTGATAAGGTGTTCGTAACAATTGATGTAAGCGTTAAGGAAATCCTGTCGGGACTATGAAGCAAGGTTTGCAACTCAGGCTCAGCCAACAGCTGGCAATGACACCGCAACTGCAGCAGGCGATTCGTCTGCTGCAACTTTCTACGCTTGAACTCCAGCAGGAACTGCAACAAGCTCTGGAGAGCAACCCATTACTGGAGCAGACAGAACAGCACGATGAAGTCGATGCACGTGAGTACGAAGAGAAAGAAGCTCTGGATACCCGCGAAGCGTTAGAGCAGAAAGATATGCCGGAAGAGCTGCCGCTGGATGCCACATGGGATGAGATTTACACCGCAGGGACTCCCTCTGGCACCGGCACCGACTATCAGGACGATGAACTGCCGATCTATCAGGGTGAAACCACCCAGTCACTGCAAGATTATCTGATGTGGCAGGTAGAGCTTACCCCGTTTAGCGATACCGATCGCGCTATCGCCACCTCGATTGTTGATGCCATTGACCCCACTGGTTATCTGACTGTACCGCTGGAAGACATTTACGACAGCATCGGCGACGAAGAGCTAACCCTGGAAGAAGTTGAAGCGGTGCTTAAACGCGTGCAACGCTTTGACCCGGTGGGAGTTGGTGCTCGCGATCTGCGTGACTGTCTGCTGGTACAACTCTCTCAGTTTGCGCCAGAAACCCCGATGTTGTCTGAAGCGCGCTTGATTGTCAGCGAGCATCTGGATCTGCTTGCCAACCATGATTTCCGTAGCCTGATGCGCGTGACCCGGCTCAAAGAGGAGATCCTCAAAGCCGCCATGCTGCTGATTCAGTCTCTCGATCCGCGCCCTGGCCAGTCAATTAATACCGGCGAACCCGAATATGTGATTCCCGATGTGCTGGTGCGCAAAGTGGGCTCACGCTGGAGCGTGGAACTGAATAGCGATAGCCTGCCCCGTCTGCGTATCAATCAACAATATGCCGCCATGAGTGGCAATACGCGCAATGACAGCGACAGCCAGTTCATTCGCAGCAACTTGCAAGAAGCACGCTGGCTGATTAAAAGTCTCGAAAGCCGTAATGATACACTGCTCAAAGTGAGCCGCTGTATCGTCGAGCAGCAGCAGGAGTTCTTTGAACAGGGCGAAGAGTTCATGCGCCCAATGGTGCTGGCAGATATTGCTCAGGTGGTCGACATGCACGAATCCACCATTTCACGCGTTACGACGCAAAAATATCTGCACAGCCCACGCGGCATTTTTGAGCTGAAGTATTTCTTCTCCAGCCATGTGAATACCGAAGGCGGTGGTGAAGCCTCTTCCACCGCCATACGCGCTCTGGTGAAAAAGCTGATCTCAACCGAGAACCCAGCCAAACCCTTGAGCGACAGCAAATTGACCTCCATGTTATCAGAACAGGGGATCATGGTGGCACGTCGTACCGTCGCCAAATACCGCGAGTCTTTGTCTATCCCGCCATCAAACCAGCGTAAACAGTTGGTATGAAAGAAATGAGAAGGAAGACCTATGCAGCTGAACCTTACTGGGCAGAATGTTGAACTCACACCGGCATTACGTGAGTTCATCAATGAAAAGTTTCCTAAGCTGGAACACTTTTTTGATCATATCAATCAGGCCTATATTGTCCTGAAAGTAGAGAAGGTGAAGCAGGTAGCGGATGCTACACTGCATATAAACGGTGGTGAGATCCATGCCTCTGCCGAGGCGGATGATATGTACGCGGCCATCGACGGGCTCATCGACAAACTGGCCCGTCAGTTGACTAAACATAAAGACAAACTGAGAAAACACTAACCTTCACCTTTGCCGGGCCGCATCAGCGTGCCCCGATGCAGACTATGGGGCGGATTAACCGCCCCGTTTTGCCATCTATGCAGACGCCAGCGGCGCGCTATTGCGTCAGGCTGGCAGGTGAACATGCAAGTGAAACCACAATGAACAACGATCTAACACTGGAACTGAGCACTGTGCTCACCCCAGACTGTACCCGCAGCAGTGTTCACTGCCAAAGTAAAAAACGTGCGCTGGAAATCATCAGCGAACTGGCAGCGAAACAGCTAAATTTGCCTCACCAGACGCTTTTCGAAGCGATTCTGACGCGTGAACGCATGGGCAGTACTGGCATCGGTAATGGTATTGCCATCCCACACGGTAAGCTTGAAGAAGATACCTTGCGCGCGGTGGCGGTCTTTATCAGTCTGGAACAACCTATCGCCTTTGATGCGGTGGATAACCAGCCTGTTGATCTGTTGTTTGCCCTGCTGGTCCCCGCCGATCAGTGCAAAACCCACCTGCACACACTGTCGCTGGTGGCCAAAAGACTGGCGGATAAAACGGTTTGTCGTCGGTTACGTGCAGCGCAGAGCAATGAAGAACTCTACGCCATAATTACAGAATCACCGGAAGAGCAGTAAGTGCATTTTACCGGCGTGTTTGCCGGTTAATAACGGGAGACAAGGTCATGGTGCTGATGATTGTCAGTGGCCGTTCTGGATCGGGGAAATCGGTGGCGCTGCGCGCCCTCGAAGACATGGGTTTTTACTGTGTTGATAACCTGCCAGTCACACTGCTGCCTGAACTGGCGAATTCGCTGTCCACACGAAATATTTCGGCGGCAGTGAGCATTGATGTACGTAATATGCCGGAATCACCGGAGATTCTGGAAGCTGCACTGGATAATTTGCCAGAAAACTTCTCACCACAGTTGCTGTTTCTTGATGCCGATCGCAACACTCTGATCCGTCGCTATAGCGATACGCGTCGTCTGCATCCCCTTTCCAGCAAGAACTTATCGCTGGAAAGCGCCATTGATGAAGAGAACGATCTCCTGGAGCCGCTGCGATCGCGTGCGGATCTGATTGTTGATACTTCGGAAATGTCGGTGCATGAGCTGGCGGAAATGCTACGTACACGCCTGTTAGGCAAGCGTGAACGTGAGCTGACCATGGTCTTTGAATCTTTCGGCTATAAACACGGTATTCCAATTGATGCCGATTACGTGTTTGACGTGCGTTTTTTGCCCAATCCACACTGGGATCCCAAACTGCGCCCGATGACCGGTTTAGATCGCCCGGTTGCTGCGTTTCTTGATCGCCATACCGAAGTACATAATTTTATCTACCAGACCCGCAGCTATCTCGAACTGTGGCTTCCGATGCTGGAGACCAACAACCGTAGCTACCTGACGGTGGCGATTGGCTGTACCGGGGGAAAACACCGTTCGGTGTATATTGCTGAGCAACTGGCAGACTACTTCCGTTCGCGGGGCAAGAATGTTCAGTCCCGTCATCGCACGCTGGAAAAACGTAAATCATGACGGTCAAACAAACGGTAGAAATCAGAAACAAACTGGGGATGCACGCACGCCCAGCGATGAAACTCTTTGAACTGGTTCAGAGCTTTGATGCCGAAGTCCTGCTGCGTAATGAAGCGGGCACAGAAGCCGAAGCCAGCAGCGTCATCGCGCTGTTGATGCTGGACTCAGCGCAGGGCGGCCATATTGAAATCGAAGCCAATGGCCCACAGGAAGCTGAAGCCCTGAAGGCCGTGATTGAGCTGTTCGAAGCAGGTTTCGACGAAGATTAATTCAACCGGTAACGCTGTAAAAATCCTTCTCCTCCCAGTTGGCGCATCTGGCGCATGATCCACTGCTGGCGCGAACGCGTATAGCCAGAAGGTGCATCAGCACGGAACAGAATAGGGTTAGGGAGTACCGCAGCCAACAGCGCCGCTTCGCTGATGGTTAACCGGCTAGCCGGTTTATGAAAGTAGCGCTGTGCTGCGGCTTCGACACCAAATGTCCCGTTACCAAACTCCGCGATATTCAGATACACCGTCAAAATCCGCTGTTTACTCCACAGCGTTTCCAGCCCCACCGTCAAACCCGCTTCCAGACCTTTGCGCACCCAGCTACGCCCATCCCACAAAAACAGGTTTTTGGCGGTTTGCTGAGAAAGCGTTGAAGCACCGCGCATGCGCCCATCATCACCGTTTTCCAACACAGTGCTGATCGCATCCACATCGAAGCCCCAATGGGTCGGAAATTTTTGATCTTCTGAGGCGATAACGGCCAGCTTCATCCAGGGGGAAATTTCATCATGCCCCACCCAATCTGAATGGGCCACGTTGTGGAAATTGCCCTGCATCAAAGCAGCGATCTGCCGTTCAGCCATGACGGCCGAAAAGGGTACCGGTAGAAAGCGAAACAGGACCAGTGCGACCAGCCACAATCCCAACAGAGCCAGCAGGGCCTTAAGCGCTCCTCGTTTGATTGATAGCCAGAGCTTCCCTTTATACTTAATCATGCTTTTTGTCCTGTACCGGTTCCTGGCGTTAATCAATATTTAGCAGGCTGCACGTTGACAGCCTGAAAATCCGCTCTGGTGATGATAAATACGTCGTTTTAACACAGCGAATTTTGTTAAAAAAATGTTTTAATTCATGCAATAACAGCGCGACATCACAATTTTAGCCCACGATGGGATCGGTCCCATTCCTGAGAGTAAGAAACTAATAACGCGGATGAGTATTATTTAATTGTGATCACACTCACATTAAATGATTCACATCTCTTAACTTTCATATTCACTAACGTTTGAAGATCTGTAACACATGATATGACTAATCTGAAAACGAGCAATTCTGACTCGGTGGTTTTTCCCTGCATTTAATGCTGTATTGATAAAATAGTGCGAAATTTTTTATCTAACATCCGCTGAGAAATTCCAATCTGGAACCTTTTGGAGCGCATTTCCAGAACACCTGACAGCGGCCAGAGCGAAACGCTCAACTTTTCCTGGTTTTCATTATTTTAGAGCGAGTTAGAGGAAGTATACTGGCGTTTTGATCGCTTTTTCCCTGACCACCCCGCCAGGCCCGATAGCGCCTGACGTAAACGGCAAAAAAAACGGGATAATTGATCAAAATATCTGCAATACAGCAAAGAAACTAATTCCTTACTTGACTGTGTCACCAAATTAATGTTTTCTGTATTTAAACGATGCTCAACATCACACATTTTAATGAATCTGTTCGCAAGACTTTCTGGATTTGCTAAGGTGATGTTAGACGTTTAACCAATACCACGCTGTTGCACTTAATAACACTAAGCATAGCAACAGCGCCGATTTCCCTGGTGTTGGCGCAGTATTCGCGCACCCCGGCCTAGGCTGGGGTCATTTTTTTTCAGCGGTCTACACTTTTTCCTGCTCTGCAACCCACTGACGCAGGACTTCAACGTCATGCATCCACAGATGTTTTAGCTCATCAATCCAGTCAGCCACGTTATCCCACCATGCAGGGAGTTCCGGTGACTGAATCTGTTTTGCCAGCTGCTGTAAACGTTGCAGACCCACAGAACCCGCAGCCCCTTTGATTTTGTGCCCCTCTTCCACGATGCCCTTTTGATCGCGCGCCATCATGTTGGAGTCCAGCACCTCCAGGTAGCCAGGCATCATCTGTTCAAACATCGTCAGGCTTTGGGTAATTAACCCCGGCCCAACCAGCTCGATGTACTGCTCCAGCATGGTAATGTCTAATAACGCCTGTACGCCTTCCTCAGCCACGTTCTCCTCCTCACCCTGCTCACCCCCTTGGGTATCCCAGAACTTCTTGATAATCGCTGTCAGAGCCGGCACAGCGAGGGGTTTGCTCAACACATCATCCATACCTGCGTCGAGATACTCTTTTTTATCTTTCAGCACGTTGGCGGTGAGCGCCACCAGCGGCGGTAATGTGGCATCGTGATAGCGCTGGTGAATGGCGCGGGAGACATCCAGACCGGTCATATCCGGCAGTTGAATATCCAATAGCACCAGGTCAAATTCTGCTGGATCAAACATCGCCAGCGCATCTGTGCCAGTCATGGCGACTTCCACGCTACAGCCCAGCTTTTCCAGCACCGAGCGCGCAACGATCACGTTCAGCTCGATATCTTCGACCAGCAACACATGCAGCGCGGGCAGCGGTATCGCTTCGGCGCTGTTGGCGTCTTCGATAGGCTCAGCCACACGTGGGGCCTTGATGCTGACGCTAAAGCAGGAGCCTTCACCTGGCGCACTCTGCACGCTGATATCGCCGCCCATCGCCTGAGCAAGACGACGAGAAACCGCCAGGCCAATCCCCGTACCGGTAGCAGGCTTGCCACCAAACTGATCTTTCACCTGATAATACATGGCAAAGATTTTATCCTGCTCATCCTGCGGGATGCCCTGCCCTGAATCCTGCACCTCAAACCGCAGCGTGGCATCCTGGTCATAGGCCACCTTCACCACAATTTCACCATGATGGGTAAACTTCACCGCATTACCAATCAGGTTCCACAGGATCTGCCGTAAGCGCGTCCCATCGGCGTACACCTTATGCGGCAGCGGCAGGCGCGGCATCATGACAAACTTCAGCCCTTTCGGCTGCGCCAGCAGGCCAGAGAGGTTTTCCAGATCGGCGAGGAAACTGGTGAAATCCAGGGGTTGGTTATCTAACTGCACCTTACGCCGCTCGATCTTATCCATCTCAATGACATCATTGAAAATATTGCCCAGCGTGATGGCCGAGACATGGATCGTCTTGAGGTATTTGATCTGTTCCTGATTAAGGTCGGTGTCCAGCAGAATACGGCTCAAGCCAACAATGCCATTCAGCGGCGTACGCAGCTCGTGGCTGATGGTAGAGATAAAGGTGGTCTTTTCCCTGCTCGCATTCTCTAACGCGTCCTGGTAACGCTTACGCTCGGTAATATCACGGCCAAAGCCCATCAGCCCACTGCGCTTGCCCACGCGATCGTAATAGGGAACTTTGCGGATCTCAAAACAGGCTTTGCGCCCGTCAGGGTATTGCAGCCATTGCTCATAGGTCAGCGCGACATTATGACGGAACACTTTCTCATCAGTTTCCAGCACTTTAGTCGCGGCTTCTTCATCGTAGATATCGCCCGGCGTCAAACCGATCAGCTGCTTTTCACTTTTGCCGGTCAGTAACTCCATGGCACGGTTACAGCCGGAGAACTGTTTGTTGATGTTGCGATAGAACACCAGGTCTGGCGAGGCATCGAGGAAAGAACGCAGGAAAGTGGACTGCTGTTCCAGCTCAATTTGCGCCTGTTCACGTCGTGCCATCTCTTCACGCAGCTTATGCATCACCTGCTCACGCGCCTGCTCCGCTTTGATACGGTCCGAGATCTCCTGATTGAGCCGGGTAATGGTCTCCTGCATCTGCTGATTCAGCTCAAGATCGCGGCGACGCATCTCTTCCAGCTTATCGACCAGACGCGCGAGCCGCTGGCGTGAATCTTCCAGTTGGTCAACGACAACGGAGAGGAAATAGACCGCCCAGGGGGTGATCAGTAAGCCGAAAAAGACCGACCGCACCATATCGATGCTTTCAACATGGCCGCGCAGCACCATAGTGATTGCCATCTGAACAATCATTGCTAACACTACCAGCGCAGAGGCCAGTAGCAGTGAAAAACGGACCAGGCCGAGTTTCACCATTAAATCGACGTAATATTGCGCCAACAGGCGAATTTGTTTCATACCGGCTCCCTGAGTGGTAAACGGGGTCATGATAGCGCAACTCCCCTACCCTCTGCCGCATCAGAGAGTGAGATGCGATGAAAAACTGCGCTGTTCCATGGCGGAGCAAATCGAGGTGCTATCAAGGTGCAGTGACGGCGTTTAAGCTGTGATCTGCTTCAAATCCTTAACAGTTTTCCGGTTTTGAATAGACCGCCTTCTGCTCTTTTTTGGTGCAGCGGGCGGCAAAGGCGCTACGGCGGCACCTGGCGCACGGTGCATCCCTGTAATCGCCCGCATAGTTTGAATATAAATTCATAAATAACTGCATTCATATGCAAAAACAACGTGATTAATTTTGCTAATCTGCCCGTCGAAATGATTCAAATGTTGCGACATAAGAAAAACAGATACATCCAGTGTAACAAATGAATCATCCAGCATTTAATGCTGCTAAATAGGTAATTCAAAGCATCCGAGGCCGATTTACCCCCCTTCCTACAGTGATAGCATGTGCAATCCCACCTCGCTTGTAAGGCCTATGCTTATTGTGATTTTTGTGCAATTTAATAATAAATTCATGAAGTTAAGCTTGTTTCCATGCTATTGGCTGGACAAGGCTCGATATTTGACCTGCGTGTGCTTTCCCGATACTTTGGAATTCCGCTGGATACGTTCCCAACGGGACAGCGTCTCGGCATATCTATGCAGAATATGAAGACTCCCTCGTGATATCACTTCACGCCGCTTATGCACTCAGCCACCTGAGAACAGTTCATACAAGGATGTAAGGTCCTGGGATGAAACGCTCAGGAAATCGGCGTCTGAGTGACTAAGGCAGGAAAGACTCCTTCGCTGCGCGCTGTGCCCTAAAAAAATAAGCAGGTAATGTCAAAAGAGCAGTTTTAAGGAGGCCCACATGTCCACTCAAAAACCGTACCCATACGGCTTATACGATCCCGCCCAGCAGAGCGATAGCTGTGGTGTTGGTTTTATTACCCGTAAAGATGGCGAACAGACCCATGAGATTCTGGCGATGGCGCACAGTGCGCTGTGTACCGTTCCTCACCGTGGAGGGATGTCTGCCGAGGGCGTAGGTGACGGTGCCGGTGTGAACGTGGACCTCTCACTGAACTTCTTCCGCAAAGTAACGGGTCAGCCGCTGGAAGCTGGCCGTTTCGGTGTGGGCAACTTCTTTGTGCCAAAAGACGCAGAGCTGCGCGCTAACGCTGAGCGTCTGGTGGAAGATACGCTGGCCACTTATGGCCTTGAAGTGCTGATGAAGCGCGACCTGCCGCTGGATAACAGCGTCACTCGCCCAGCGGCTGTGCAGTTCCAGCTGCCTATCGCACAGTGGATCTTTGCTGCGCCACAGGGCGTTAGCGATCAAACCGAATTCGAAAAAGTTATCTATCGCGCGCTGTTGGATATCGAAGCCCGTGCCTTTACTGACAGCAGCTACGGCGGCTTGTACCCGCTCTCTCTGTCTTCACGCACTCAGGTATTCAAAGCGCGTCTGAACTCTAATGAAGTGATCCCTTACTTCAAAGACCTGACCGATGAAGATCACCAGGTACGCGGTCTGTTCTTCCACACCCGTTTCTCGACCAACACCGACCCGCATACCACCATGGCGCAGCCGTTCCGCCTGATGGCGCACAACGGTGAGTTGAACACCGACCGTAAAAACCGCATTGCCGAAGCGGCACTGATGCTGGCTCGCGGCAAAACGATCGTACGTCCAAAAGGCCAGTCTGACAGTTCACGTCTGGACCAGAGCATCCACAGCCGTCTGATGGAAGACAATCTCGATCTGATCACCGCCGTGGTATCTATGATGCCGCCAGCGTGGGAAAACGATGAGTTCCTGTCAGAAGAAGTGCGCGCGATGCTGGAGTACTTCTCGCTGTACGAAGAGAAAAACGATGGCCCAGCGGCACTGATCTTTGGTAACGGTGAAGTGATTGGCGCGCGTCTGGACCGTCTTGGTCTGCGCCCACTGCGCTCCGTTGAAACCGCTGACTATATCGGTGCGATGTCCGAAGCCGGTCAGATCGCCTTCCCACCGGAGAGCGTACTGCGTCGTGGCCGTATCGAAGCGGGCGGTATGCTGTACTGGGATCACAAAGAACAACGCAGCTACACCACGCACGAAGCGCTGGAAAAACTGGCTGCGGTAAAAGATTACAAAGCGCTGCTGCGTGCAGCACGCGTTGACCTGAAAGAGCTGCCAACCGTACCGGCTGAGAAGCTGGGCTCACCGCTGCGCTACAGCGGTGACCTGAAAACGTACCAGCGGTTTGTGGCTTACTACTACAACCAGGAAAGCTTCAAATTCATGATGGACCCGATGCTGGCAACCGGCGCAGAGAAAATCTCTGCCATGGGTTACGGCAATGCGATTAACGGCCTGTCCGATCATGAAGGTGGCGTTGCCCACTACTTCTCACAGCGTTTTGCTCAGGTCACCAACCCACCGCTGGACTCCATCCGCGAAGTGGACGGTATGACTCTGCGCGTGGCGCTGGGTGCGAAGCCACACCTTGGCCGCAGCAAAGGCAAACAAATTGTCGTGCCAACCCCAATCCTGACGCATCTGGATATGCTGCAACTGCGTGAGCAGGACGTCGCGCCTTATCAGCGTTTCGATATGCTGTACACGCCAGTCATTGGTACTGACAGCATCAGCCGCGCCGCGAATGAAAACGCGCTGGAGCAGGCGATCGATGACCTGGCGCAGCAAGTGGTGGATTTCGCCCGTGAACAAGGCGGTATTGCGGTACTGACTGACCGCCACATCTCTTCCAGCCGTGCCGGTATGCCAATGCTGCTGGTGGTTTCTGCCATCAACCAGCGCCTGGTACAGGAAGGCCTGCGTCTGGATGTTTCCCTGGTGGTTGAGAGCGGACAGAGCATCTCTTCCCACCATATCGCTGCGGCACTGGGCTTCGGTGCTTCTGCTATCTATCCGCTGGGCGTACAGATGCGTGCGGAAGAGAAGTACGGTGAAGGCGAAGAAGGCAACAAAGCGTTTAAACGCTATGCCAAAGCCGCAGAAAAAGCATTGATGAAAACCATGGGTAAAGTGGGTCTCTGTACGGTTGAGAGCTACACCTGCGGTGAATTCTTCGAGCCGAACTTCCTTAACACCGAAGATCGCGTGCTGAAGAAATATTTCCCGAATATCAAAACGCCAGTGGGCGGTGCGGGCTTCGCGACCATCGCGCAGATGGCGCACGACTGGCACCAGAGCGCCCTGAAAATCCAGGGTGAGTCTGAAGTACCCTTGCTCGGCCTGTTCAAAGAACGTGCCGAAGGCGCGGGTCACTCTTACGGCACCATTGCGGTACGTACCTTTATCGACATGACCGAGCAGCCGATCCGTTTTGCGGAGAAGCCACAGGAAGAAGATAACTTCATCCGCCTGCTGACGCTGTCTAAGCTGGAAAGCGCGCTGAACATCAAAGCCGCAGCCTTCACGAAAACCAGCTTCGAGCGCATCCCGGATGACGTGATCAACAATTTCCAGATCACCGCTGACTACCGCCAGTTCTCCAGCCTGATGCTGGAAGAGCGTAAGCGTCGTCCTGCGGCACTGCGTGACATCCTCGCGTTCCCGGCGGATCTGACGCCAGTGGATAGCGAAGCAGAATTTGCTCGCAAACTGGGTCGCTACTCGCTGGTGAACAACGGCTATGCCATTCGTGGCCTCTCTTGCGAGAGCAGCAGCGAAGGTGAGTTTGTCCTGCGTCTGAGCAACACCCTGTCAGGCCTGAAACCTCAGTCCGATCGTCTGGCAGCGCTGGCTCGTGCACTGCAAGGCCGTTTCAATGAAGCTATCAGCCAGGCAGAAGTGGTAGATGAAACCCTGCGTATCAGCGCTACTGGCAAAGCGGCAGATTATCTGTCACGCATCTTTACTGCTCAGCCTTCTATCGAACTGAGCGAAGTACAGCCAGCGTGCGAAATCACCCGTACCTTTGCTTCTGGTGCTATGAGCCACGGTGCTCTGGTAGCCCCAGCCCATGAAGCTGTCGCGCACGGAACCAACATGGTTGGCGGCATGAGTAACTGTGGTGAAGGCGGTGAACACTACTCCCGTCATGGCACCATCCGCGCTTCGCGTATCAAACAGTTAGCTTCTGGTCGCTTCGGCGTCTGGGCGGCCTATCTCGCCGACCCGATGCTGGAAGAGCTGGAGATCAAAATCGGTCAAGGTGCAAAACCAGGTGAAGGCGGTCAGTTGCCTGCGCCGAAAGTGACGGTTGAGATCGCCGCAGCGCGTGGCGGTACGCCGGGTGTTGAGCTGGTTTCTCCACCGCCGCACCACGACACTTACTCTATCGAAGATCTGGCGCAGCTGATCCACGACTGTAAAGCAGCACGCGTGCGCGTTATCGTTAAACTGGTCTCTTCTGAAGGTATCGGTACGATCGCTGTTGGCGTAGCAAAAGCGGGCGCGGATGTTATCAACGTAGCCGGTAACACCGGGGGCACGGGTGCGGCTTCTGTTACCAGCCTGAAATACACCGGTCGTGTGGCGGAAATCGGTATTGCGGAAGTACACCAGGCACTGTGTGCTAACGGCCTGCGCGATAAAGTTCTGTTGCGCTGCTCTGGCGCACAGCAGACCGGTAGCGATGTGATCAAATCTGCCCTGTTGGGTGGTGATAGCTTCGAATTCGGTACTACTGCGCTGATGATGCTGAAGTGCGTCATGGCGAAAAACTGTAACGTGAAATGCCCGGCCGGTCTGACCACCAATGCCGAAGCCTTTGATGGTGACCCACGCCAGCTGGCGCAGTACTTCATCAACGTTGCTCAGGAAGTGCGTGAGATTCTGGCTCGTCTTGGCCTGCGTTCTCTGCGTGAAGCGCGCGGACGCTCTGACCTGCTGCACCTGATGGAACACCCGCTGGAAGTAGGCAGACTCGACTTCCGCGCCATGTTAACCGTGGTACCAGAAGTCAAAATCCACAATCCGGTCTATCTGGAAAAAGATTTCGAGCTGGACAACGCCTGGGTTGAAGAACTCAACAACGCCTGGCATCTCAACGCGAACGCACCAGTTCAACTGGGCAATGGCGTAGCGCTGAACAACCGTAACAAGAGTGTTGGTGGCCAGTTAGCTATCGATATCGAACGCGTACTGAACTACAAGCTTTCTGCTGAGCAAGTGGCTGCGCATCCAGCTGTGTTGCAGGATGACCGTGGTCGCCGTTACCTGGCACCGCGCAGCGTGAACGTCTCTACTACCGGTTCTGCGGGCCAGTCTTTCGGTGCCTTCTGTAACGATGGTATGCAGATGAAGCACAGCGGTACCTGTAACGATGGCGTAGGTAAAGGCCAGTGTGGCGGGGAAATCCTGGTGCTGTCTCCGGGCGGTGGCTCACAAGAGAGCGATGGCAACGTACTGATCGGCAACTTCGCCCTGTTCGGTGCCACTGGTGGACGCCTGTTTGTTCAGGGTCAAGCCGGTGACCGCTTCGCGGTGCGTAACTCTGGTGCGACTGCCGTGGTAGAAGGCGTGGGTGATTTCTGCTGCGAATATATGACCAACGGTGCAGTACTGAACCTTGGCAGCTTTGGTAAAGGTTTCGGTAACGGGATGAGCGGTGGCTTCGCCTACCAGTATGACCCGTACCACAAACTGGCTAGCCTGGCATCGGTGGATTCCGTGTTGTTTGGTGCCATCACCGATGACAACGAAATGGCGCGCGTCCACAAAGAAGCGGTCTTCACCATGCTGAACTGGCACGTTGAAGCGACTCAGTCACCACGTGCGGCCTGGTTGCTGGAGCACTGGGAAACCGAGTGCCACAACTTCGCCTACGTGATGCCACGTTCACTGTTGCTGTATCAAGACAGCGCAGAGATCCTGAAAGCGAAAGCGCGTAAAGATCTGCTGGAAGAGCTGTCTACGGCACTGGCGACCCATCAGGTCACCAAGTTCAAAGCCGCATGGCGCAGTGGTAAAACCATCGCTAACGGTGCAGTTCCTGCCTATGGCGCAACGGATACGCCAGAGATGTTTGTACTGCTGAACAACTACACCGTGCTGAGCTTTGCACAGCAACTGGCCCTGACCAAACTGCCTAAAGGCACTGCGGTTGATGGCCCTGAAGTTGAAAAAGCGGTACGCAACCTGCTGATGACAGAAGACTTCTCGTTGATCAGCAAATTGCAGCGCCATGCGCGTTCAGCGATTGAAGGCTACAGCGATGATGAACTGGCTAGCCTGATCGCCAACAAGCGTATGACCGATTATAAAGCGGCATTGACGCAGCGTAATATTCGCTCGATGGACAGCCTGGCAACCTATGGCTGGATCATTTATCAGGATGCTTCAAACCGTGAAGTACTGGGTAAACTGCCTGATTTCGAAGAGCTGTTCGCCCGCGCTGCACTGCCGGAAATCGCTGCTGCTGTCGGAAAATTGTCCTGACAGCAGGCAGGAAGCATGTGAATATTGACTGAATAAGACGAACGGGATTGAGCACAGAAAACTGATGAAAATACCTTATATTCCTGAAGACGCCCCTTTTAATGGCGAGCAGAAGTACTGGCTGGCAGGTTTCCTCGCTGGACTGCATTCACGCTTACTGGTACTCGAAGACAAACAAACTGCAGCAGCGCCTGGCGCTGCTGCCCAGACCCAGCTGCACATCCTGTTTGGTTCACAAACCGGTAATGCAGAAGCTCTGGCACAGAGTGCAGCCAAAGTTGCCCGTTCGAAAGGTCTGGTGCCGGTTATCTCGGCACTGGACGACGTCGATATGGATGTGTTCGCCACCATGCGCCACGTCCTGATCGTCACCTCTACTTATGGCGAAGGCGAAATGCCGGACAACGCCCAGCTGTTCTGGCAGGCGCTGTCCGCCAGCACCGCGCCGCGTCTGGAGCAGATGCACTTTGCCATTCTTGCTATCGGCGATACCGGCTATGACGGTTTCTGCCAGGCAGGTAAATTCTTTGATATGCGTCTGGAGCAGTTGGGTGCGAAGCGCCTGACCGATCGTATCGATTGCGACATCGATTTCGAACAGCCTTCCAGCGACTGGATCAACGCGACCATGCCGCAGTTTGCCGCTAATGCGGGCAGCAACGGCCCAGCGTTGGATAACCAGCCGGAAGCGCCTGTCATCCCAGGCAGCAACAAACAAAACCCGCTGGCCACTGCGATGCCAGTGAACAAGCGCCTCTCTGGTGAGCAATCTGGCAAAGACATTCGCCACTTTGAATTCGACATCAGCGGTAGCGGCCTGACCTATGAAGCGGGCGACGCGCTGGGCGTGTTCCCGGTTAACGATCCGGATCTGGTACAGCTGCTGCTGACCCAGCTCAAGGGCGAATATGACACGCCGGTGCCAGGCTTCGAACGTAATCTCGGTGACCTGCTGACCTATCAGTTTGAGATTTCAGAGCCATCACGCAAGTTGATCGACTGGGTGGGACAGAACACCACCAATCAGGAACTGCGTCATATTTTGCAGCACGACGACAAAGATACACTGGGCGTATGGCTGTGGGGCAAAGATACCCTTGATCTGCTGCAACTGGATCTGACCCGCACGCTGAGCGTGCCAGAGTTTGTCGCGATGCTGCGTCCGCTGCAACACCGTGCTTACTCCATCTCTTCCAGCTCGAAAGCGCATCCAAACCGCGTCCATCTAACCGTCGCTGCCGTGCGCTTCCACAGCGGTGGTCGTGAACGTAGCGGCGTGTGCTCCACCTATATGTCGGACCGTATCGGTCGTGGCGATCAGCCTGCGATCTTTATCTCACCGAACAAGAGCTTCCGTGCCCCTGCCAGCGGCGATGCGCCACTGATCATGGTTGGCCCAGGTACAGGTATCGCTCCGTTCCGTGCCTTCCTGCAAGAGCGTGAAGCCACGGGCGCAAAAGGTAAAAACTGGTTGTTCTTCGGCGATCAGCATCAGGAACACGACTTCATCTATAACGATGAACTGGCAGCCTGGCAGGAAAGTGGTTTACTGACCCGTCTTGATTTAGCGTTCTCACGCGATCAGGAGAAAAAGATCTACGTACAGACGCGCATGCTGGAACAAGGTGCTGAGCTGTGGGCGTGGCTGGAAGAAGGCGGTCACTTCTATGTGTGTGGTGATGCTTCACGCATGGCTAAAGACGTTGATCGTGCCCTGTTCGATATCGTGAGCAAGTTTGGTGGTCTGTCTGCGGAGAGCGCAGCAGCCTACATCGATCAGCTGAAGAAAGAGAAACGCTATCTGCGTGACGTTTATTAATCTTCTGCTGTGAGTGAAAAAGCCGGTAACCGCAAGGGAGCCGGCTTTTTTTATATCGATTTAGCGGTAGCTGACGGTGAGAATGCCTTCACGCTGGCTGCTGTCCAGCCATGCCAGCTGGGCTTGAGTGCGGTTATCGTTGAAGGCCAGTGCGGAGGTCGTGCTGACCTTTAACGCCCGCTGCTGGAACTGCCCCTGCTGATAGCAGTTACTGGCAACCGTCGCCTGATCGACGCTGATACGGCAAGCCGGTTCATAAATCTCCCCGCTAAAAGCCACCCGTCCGCTGGAGACCACGCCAAAACGCTCTGCTGCCGTTGCCTGCTGCACGACGCCCGCCAGCAGTAATGCGGCAACCAGTCCTGACTTTGCAATAACCCGAACAGATATCGTCATGTTGTGTTCCTCTCTCAATCATCAGGGGCGGCCCTGTGTTAAATCGAGCATACAACAAGATTTTTCCGAGTGAGAACACACTTGTGAATGATTAGCAGATGTTTATTTCTATTGTTTCCTGACAATTAATTTATAAAAACGATCAATGATATATTGACGAAGTTATCGCAAATAAAAACCATAAATTCAGGACATAAGACAAATCTGGCAGATGAATCACCTGGCAATAAATCTACACTCACCTGATGACAGAATGGCGAAAAAGGCGAATTTGTTGGCAGGAGACAAAGTTGGGAGGGTGATAGGATAAAAATGCAGCGATCCAGCGAGTAAATTTCCGCCAGACAATGAGCTATTCGTGCTACTGCACTCAAGCCCGGTGAGCAGGCTTGAGTGCAGTACGCTTATTTGAACGTCACATCCACGTTGGCTGAGGCGTTGAATGTACCAATGGCCGGGGAGCTATTGATCCAGCGCAGGCTGGCAACAAAATCATTCTGCACCACTTGTCCGTTGGCATAGCCCAGCAGCGTGCTGGTGTTAAACGGAATAAAACTGGTCGGCGCGGAGGCCGGGGAGATAGAGATACCAAAACCGCTGCTGCTGGTCGGCATCAGCATATCGGTGCCACTGGTGGGATACGTGGTGCTGAAACTCGCCATCAGCGTCTGTCCCTGGCAATCCTGGCCGGTGCCCGTCAGGTTAGCGACTACCGAGAACGGTACCTGTTTTTCTGTTACCCCAGCCACGGCATTGCTGGCGCGAATCGTGCCGAAATTCACGATCGATCCGTTGTTCCCTGCCACGCTGATCTGCGGCTGACAGGAGATAAAACGAATGTTCCCGAGGCCCGTGATATAGGCGCGGAAGTTGCTGTTTGGCGTGCTGTTCAGACCCAGGACGCCATCCACCTGGAATACCGCATATTTGCCACTGTTAGCGATGCGACCGCTGGCTGGCGGTGCACTTCCGGTGGCTTTGATAAACACCGAATAGCTGACCGTTACCGTGAGAGAACGTGCAGGTGAAGCACAGCCAAAACCATAGCGGCGGCAAGAAGTGCCTGGACCAACATCGTTACGTTGCCCGGGAATTAAGGTGATATTGACGCTGTTGTACGTCACGCCGACCTGAATTGAGGGGTCAATGCTGCGGAGTTCACTTTGCGGGTCCCAGTAGAGATAGGCATCTTCTCCGCCAGGATAGTTATTGGTATCAGAGCATTTAAACGTCGAGGTGTAGTTCTGCGAACGCCACAAGATCGTCCCGGCCTGGAGCGTCGCGGTTGAGACCTGAATGTCTTTATCAATATTGATCACCTGCGACAGGCTCCCGGTGGAAGCCTCAACGCAGGAGAGTGCCCAGGTCAGCGGGGAAAACAGGCAAAAAACCAGGCCCACCAGGGTAATAACCAGATATTTAAATTTTTTTAGCAACGCGGATACCTCGACTTCATCCTGTTAATTTTGCTGGCAAACCAGCGTTAATTCCTGATATCCCGCCGTGCTCGCTTTGAGCTCAGGTAGCGTAATCTGGCAGCTCTCCCCTTTCACGTCTCCCCATTTCACCAGCAGCGACTCTTCACTCTTCACACCCGCGACGAAGGTATCGCCGTTGGTGCCGACGGTGCCAATATTGCTGCCTGCCGCGTTGAAGACCGAAGCACCAATCATTGGCACATCCCCTTTGTTGAGATGCGCATGAATCAGCACACTCTGCCCGCTGCGGGTGTCAAAGGTGACGCGACTGATGGCACCATAAGTCGGCACCACATCTTTCGCGGCCGAAGGAATATCCAGTCCGGCACCAATATCTTCAGTGCGCAATGCCACGCGGTTATGACGATACGGTGTGGCGGAGTTCATCACTGCATAGCCAAAGTGGTCAATCGAAACCCCTGGCTGGTTCTCCAGACGTACGCCCTGCGCACCTTTGGCTTCCACTAACACTACGGTGTTCTGTAATGGCTGACTCAGCGTGACACCACCGCTGTGGGCTAAGGCGCCGCCTGCCAGATTCAGCGAGGTCTGCTGGTAATTGCCACTCCAGGTATAGCCCAGTTCCGCTGTGCCCATGCTGCCCATGTAGCTCAGATCCGCCGTGCTGGTTTGTCCTGAGCCGCTGGCGTGGCCGCTCTGCAAATAATAGTTCAGGCGGTTGTCATCCAGCGCGCTGCCCGAGATCCCAGTGTTGTAGCTGTCACCGCTCTGTTTGCTGTGCGTCATATTCAGGCTCACGTTCATCGGGTGATGCTCAAAGGCGCTGAACGGTATGCTGACGGTAAGGGTGGCGCTACGTTCGTTCTGACCATAGTTGCTACGGCTATCCTGCACGTAGAGACCATAGCTGACATCGTGCCAGGTGCTGTTGATCCCGGTCTGAATGGTACGATCGCGATTCTCAGTACCCCAATAGGTCTGATTGGTCACGCTGGTGTACAGCGTGAACGGGCCAACGTGCTGGTTGAGTGTGATCTCCAGCCGCTGACGTTTGTTGTTATAGGTGCTGGTGTAGTAATACTTATGCTGATTCTGCGCCCAGGCTGGCACACCGGTTTCCGTGTCGTCGGTATCCGTATACTGATTACGATACTGACCATTCTCGTAGTCGGCGCGTTCTGCCACCATATCGCTGAAGTCGTAATAGCCGGAGGTCGAGTAGCGATAACCGGCAATTTGCAATTCCGTTCCCAGGGTGTTCAGGGATTTTGAGTAGAGAAAGCGGAAGCTCTCCCCCTGCTTGTCATCACCGTTGGCCAGTGAAGTCTTCGCCCAGGCTGCATCAAACGAGAGCGCCCCAAACATGCCAAGGTTTTTACCTATCCCCACCACCGCAGAGCTGTAGTGATCTGCCAGCAGCACGCCGCCGTAGGGCGTCATTTCATGGCCGATACCCCGGGACAGCGTGCCCTGCACAAAGCGCGGATGATAGTTAGTGGAACCATCCACGTACTTACCCGCGGTCAGCGCATAATCCCAGATCCCCTCACGCAGCATGTTGGTCACCGAGGAGTAAGGCACCGTGAAGTGCTGCTGCGAGCCATCGGCTTCGTTGACTGTGACCTGTAAATCACCGCTCAGGGTGCTGGGGTAAATGTCCGTCAGCGAGAACGGGCCGGGGGCGACGTTGGTGCTGTAAACGGTATAGCCATTCTGCCGCACGTCTACGCGAGCGTTGGTTCTTGCCACACCGCGCACCACTGGCGCATATCCGCGCAGGCTATCTGGCAGGATGTCGGTAACGCTGGAGATTTGTGCGCCACGGAACTGGAAGCTATCAAACACCGCGTTATCGGTGCTGCTCTGGCCGAGCAGCAGGCGAGAACGCCACGGAACAATATCAGTTTCCGCCCAGGTGGAAATAGACTGCCAGCGACTCCCGGCACCACTTTGCTGCTGCCAGGTCGAGTTATTACGCAAGCGCCAACGGCCCAGGTTGAGGCCATTGTTAGTCGAGAGATAATAATAACGAGTATCGCCATTCGCCCCACTGGCGCGAGTGCGATAATCGGAACCGCTAAAATTATAATTGACGAAAGCCGCATTAATGCCGTTATCGTAGACGCGGGGAGAAATTTCCCCTTTGGGTTGCGCCTGCATAAAGATCTGCGGCACTGAAATATCGACTCGCTGTACGCCAGCGTCATAAGTCAGTGATGCGCCTTTGATGGCCTGGGTTAAATCAACACAGTCATCCTTAGCATCGATACCATTCAGTTGCACGCCGTAGGAAAATAATTCCTGAGCGGAAATGCACGGGCGAATAGGTAATTTCGGGTCAAATTTACGAAATTCAACATCGCGATGATCGACACGCTGTTCATTCACGTAAATATCGAACGGGTAACGTCCAGGCAGAATATCATCGCTGGCAGAGAGTTCGTTGACGATGGAAGCATCGCCATGAATAAAAGAGGTATTAAATTTTTCTTCTGCACAGGCCAGCGTGCTGCTGCAAAGCGAGACGGTGATAGCAATAATTTTCAGTGGCAGAATAAAATCAGCATGTTTTACCAACATGCTTTTATTCCACTGCGCTGCTTTCACCATGATCCGTCTCGCAATAAATGATTCTGGCCTGTTGCATTAAGCAGTTACAGGCGAGCGTCAGTCCCTGAGGAATTTCCACCAAAATCATTGATATAGGTGAACTGTACTTTGTTCGCGCTCTCGGAACCTGCTGGCAGATGAATCACAGCCTTATCAAAGGCTTTCACCATATCTGCGCTCACATCCCAGGTTTTACCCGCGCTATTTTTTAATTTCACTACGCCTAAAGTGACGTTAAGCGGGCCGGCATTCTCGATCACCAGGTTATTATTTTCCCGGTGCCATTTCAGCTTGTCAGCCTGCTGCGCCAGGGTGGTATTCAAACCTTCCGGGCGATAAAACAGTTTTACTCGGGTGCGCACCGCGATCTGTAAGACATTTTCCTGCTTCGGTGCCGGTGGAATTTCCTGCACATTCACCCAGAAAACAGATTCACGATCCTGCGGTAAGCCGGTGCCAGAATAAATAAAGCGTAAAATCGCCTCTTTTTTTCCTGCCACTTTCAGGACGGGTGGAACCACCTGAATAGGAATATTTTTTGGTACCTGGCGTGCATCTCCGTTATCCAACCATGTCTGCACCATATAAGTGTCAGGCTGGTCGTTGCGGATATCTAATGAAGCCGATTTCGCGTTACCATTGTAAATCACGCGGGTTTCGTCCACCTGAATACCAGCAACGGCATTTACGGAGACGGAGATTAACAGTGCAGCCAGTAATTTTTTCATTCATCAACTCTTCTTTGAAGACGCCGTCCCTGGCATCTACAGGGATCAGACGTTATTTGTATTCAATGGTGAAGTTAGCGTTTGCATTCGCGTCACCTGCAGTCACCGCTGAAGCGTATGACTTATAGCGTGCTTTCAGATTGAAAGTCGCAGTGCCGGTGGCGTTTTTCGAATCGGTGCTGTTATTGGTAATCGCTACCCACGGCGTGGTGCTATCTGCAGTCTGGTTAATTGGCAGTACGTTCTGCGCGTTATCCAGGATCTCGATACCTACGCCAGTTGCTGCGCTAACAGACAACAGGTTTGGGCTACCTGCAACGGTTGGGCCGTCAAAACGCAGGGTGTAGTTACCGGTTTCACAGTTGGTCAGGTTAATGGTGAAGGCTTTAGAAGCTGTCACATCACCGATTTTGGTGAAGGCACTGGTAGGGTATTTACCAATGAAAACCTGTTTGTTTTGATCGCCAGAACTCACGCTACAGGTTGAGTTCACGATGCTACCTGTGAAGGCTACTGTACCGTTGGATGCGTGTGCATTCATTGCCAGTAAGCTCAGTCCAATTGAAACCATCGGCAGCAGAATTTTTTTCATTTTTATCTCCAGAAGGGGAAGCAGTCGTTCAGTTTTAATAAGAATTTCCCCCTCCACGCACCCCTGTTACGCTTGCAGGCCATGCTGCATTTGCGTCCATGTGGTTAGGAAAACTCTTAATTCGCAGCGACTATACCGGGCTACCTTCTGGTGAATGATTGGTAATAACTTTCGTTTTCTTTACATGAATCATTAAAAACGATGAAACATAGGTGTTTTTTGTAAGTCAAATTTCGACATTATTGCGTCTTTCACCCCAGTATGAGGGCCATCTGGACGCAGTAACACACCACTAAGCCAAATTTTATCTTTTAAATTCAATGAGTAATTAAAAACACTTACCTGAAAACCTAACGGAAATTAACGTAAGCGTTTGGTACGTTTCAGGTCAAGGATCAACTCCATGACCACCTCTTCCATCTTGCGCACAAACGCTGGCGCAGGTTTCGCAAACATGCAGGAGAGCGTATGCCAGTTCACGGTTTGCCCTTCATCATCAATATGCGTCAGCGCTTTCATGTTTAACAGATTGAGATCAACCGGCCAGGAGCCAAATTTGCCGAGATGAATGGTCATATTTTTCAATAACATGCCGTTGCGAGTGAGAGTGGGGAGCGGCTGGGTACATTGCAGCTGTAGCCCATGTGCTGAGAGATCTTTTATTGCGAAGGTGTAGTTAAAACCGTCCCTGAAACGTCCTTCACAACGGAAACCGTAGTAGTCAGGCACGGTAATACGCATACTCTGACGTCGCTGGATAACGACAATTTCCTCGGGAAAACCATAAACCAGATGGCCAGCCTGCTGGTCAATGCTTTGCAGCTGCGCATTAAACTCAATTTTTTCGCCAGAACCTTTGATGACCATGGGCAGAAACTCGCTGATGGCAGACAGCTCTTCCATCCACGCCACGTGAAAGCCATTTAAATCGACCTGTAGAAAGGGGCAGCTCAGAATTTTGTCATCATAGGCGATCTCAATATGGCCGCTTTTTTTTCTGGCTTCCCGCATCATGGCGAGAATTTCGAAACGGTCTTGTTTGGTAATTTCCTTATAAAGTGTATTTTCCATCGAGAGTGAAAGTCCTTATCGCAAGCTGTGTTTAATTTGGGTTTTTTAAGAAAACAATATTTACATTTTAATCCAGGGGGTGGCTGCAATGATCAGGCTGCCACACGCTGCCGCCTGAGCTGCTCTCACACACAGTGAATGAAATTCACTGCTGTAATGCATCTGACTTTTTGCCTTGCTATGTAAATATAAAAATCGGGGAATTTGTTTTATAAAAACACATCCCTCTAAAATAGGCACTTCATCACTGCCGCGATGAAAAAATCGCAGCAACTTTTTCCGGTGCTTTTTTCCTTTCCCACAGACGCAAGGTGCCTAGCGCACCAGAAATGGCACTTAAAAAAACTTGTTATAACATACTGTTTTTATTAGTTATTTTTCCGGGTAAATTTGGTGCGCCGTTATCCTACAATAAAATTAAACATGAGTCCAGAAAGGTCTTATGGTCGCCAATTGAACGCTTTTTTAAGCGCAAATGCTGTGAGAAAAATGCACAAGTCATCATGATTTATTTAACAGCTCATCCGTTTTAACCTCGCATAAAAGCCCTGGGCACTGACAAAACCCCATTAACCTTATTTTTATAATGGTTATTTTATTGCTGCGCTTAACTATCTTTTCAGGTTTGATTTCAGGCTGCATCTGAAAAAAACCGCCGTCCTTTACAGAAAAATGTTAAGAAAGAATAAAGATTTACAGCACAAAATGTTAAATACCATTCCGATATTTTCTGCGTAAAATCATCGCTCACAAAAAATGGAATTTTAATAATAATGAAAACTAAAATCGTTGTACTGGCACTCGTCAGTACTGCTTTCTGCTGCACGGCATTTTATCTCTGGGCCAGCAACACCCGCGCAGAAAAGGATGTGTTAGCCTGCCAGCACATGACGGTTGATGACGCCGATAATATCGTCGTCAATGATTTACTCAGCAATGCGCCGGCAGAGGTGTTCAATAAGTCACGTGTGACCATTGGGTCTATTTATATACAAAAATCAGATATTTACACTATGAATCAGCGATATTATATCGTGCCATTTTCGCTGACAGGTCAGGCATCTGGTCAGTATCAGGCCACTTTTAGCTGTTCTGATACACAAAATATCCGCTACTCATCGCGTTAAATAAGGGAGTTAATCAGGGATTAAAAATCACAAGACGTGAAGAATGACGTGGGGGAAATAAGCTGTGGAAAAAAAGATTCGAATTTAAAATAAAAAAACCGGCTACTGAAGATTAGTAACCGGTTAATTGAAGCGCTTATTTTACTACGCGTAATGCTGGACGGCCGCCACGCGGTGGCGGCTCATCATCAGGCGATGAATCGTCTTCTGCATCATCTGGTCGGTTACCTTCAATGACTGACATCACCGTCTCTTCCGGGCTGTCATTTGTCACTTCGGCACCTTCTTCGTAAGCGGGTTCAGGTTCAAACATCGTCCCTGCTCCATTCTCACGCGCATAGATAGCCAGCACTGCCGCCATAGGTACGACGACTTGGCGAGGTACACCGCCAAAGCGGGCGTTGAATTCAACGACGTCATTACCCAGTTCGAGATTGCCTACTGCGCGAGGCGCAATATTCAGGACAATTTGCCCGTCACGTGCATACTCCAGTGGCACCTCGACACCTGGTAGATGGATATCCACCACCAGATGAGGCGTTAACTGATTGTCGAGCAGCCAGTCATAAAAAGCCCGTAGCAGATAAGGACGACGGGCAGTCAGTTGCGACATTTCCATGACAATTAGCTCAGACGCATTTCACGTTCAGCTTCGGTCAACGAAGCCAGGAAGGAATCACGCTCAAAGACGCGAGTCATGTAGCCTTTCAGCTCTTTAGCACCAGCGCCTGTCAGTTCAACACCCAGCTGGCTCAAACGCCACAGCAGCGGTGCAAGGTAGCAATCTACCAGGCTGAACTCTTCGCTCATGAAGAAAGGCGTACGTGAGAACAGCGGTGCAATTGCCAGCAGCTCTTCACGCAACTGTTTGCGCGCAGCATCAGCTTCAGCAGCATTGCCTTGTTCAATCTTCTTCATCAGGCTGTACCAGTCCTGCTCGACGCGATGCATCATCAGGCGGCTTTCACCACGAGCAACCGGATAAACCGGCATCAGAGGTGGATGTGGGAAGCGCTCATCAAGGTATTCCATGATGATACGAGATTCATACAGCGTCAGTTCACGGTCTACCAGCGTTGGTACAGTACCATACGGGTTGAGGTCGATCAGATCCTGCGGCAGGTTATCCATTTCAACCTGTTCAATCTCCACGCTCACTCCCTTCTCAGCCAGCACAATACGCACCTGATGACTGAAGATGTCAGTAGGACCGGAAAACAGCGTCATTACCGAACGTTTGTTGGCAGCGACAGCCATGAAAACCTCCAAGTTTGTTCACAAAAAAATACTGCGAATAGCCAACCACACGGCGACTCACCTGCTGAACCATCTGGCACTCTGACCTACCGTTCCGGTTGCCAACCGTCAGAATAATCTTTAGTCAGCAAAATAACGGTGGTAGCGAGCACAAAGTTGCAGAGAGTCTACCAGATTTTAGACACCTTGTGGGGGGCCATCGTGAGAATTGTGGGTAATTTACGTGCAGCACAGGCGTTTTCTCTACCATACGCCTGTTTTTCAGAGCTACCTTGAATTTCTGACGCGACCCCGCCAGATACAATGACGGTAGCGCGAAGTTTTCCTGCGCCAGAAAATAAAAAACCCACGCCGAAGCGTGGGTTTTTGCCAACTGTATCTGCCGAAGCAGAAACAATTAACGTTTGGAGAACTGTGGACGACGACGTGCTTTACGCAGGCCGACTTTCTTACGTTCAACTTTACGTGCATCACGGGTTACGAAGCCCGCTTTGCGCAGTTCTGAACGCAGAGATTCGTCGTATTCCATCAGAGCGCGGGTGATACCATGACGGATCGCACCGGCCTGACCTGAAATACCACCACCTTTAACAGTGATGTACAGATCCAGTTTACCAACCAGATCAACCAGTTCCAGCGGTTGACGCACGACCATACGTGCAGTCTCGCGACCGAAATACTGCTCCAGAGAGCGCTGGTTGATTACGATGTTACCGCTACCCGGTTTGATGAAGACGCGTGCGGATGAGCTTTTGCGGCGACCAGTGCCGTAGTTTTGAGTTTCAGCCATTGCCTGTAATCCCGATTAAATGTCAAGAACTTGCGGTTGCTGTGCCGCATGGTTGTGCTCGTTGCCCGCGTAAACTTTCAGTTTACGGTACATTGCACGACCCAGCGGGCCTTTCGGCAGCATGCCTTTAACCGCGATTTCAATCACACGCTCAGGACGGCGTTCGATCATCTCTGCGAAGGTCGCTTGCTTGATACCACCGATGTGGCCAGTGTGGTGATAGTAAATCTTGTCAGTACGCTTGTTGCCGGTTACAGCAACTTTTTCTGCGTTCAGAACGATGATGTAATCACCAGTATCAACGTGCGGGGTGTATTCCGCTTTGTGCTTACCACGCAGACGGCGTGCCAGTTCAGTCGCCAGGCGACCCAAGGTTTTGCCAGTTGCGTCAACAACATACCAGTCACGCTGTACGGTTTCTGGTTTAGCTGTAAAAGTTTTAATGGACATAAAAAAGCTTACCCAAATTAAGTTACACGTTGGTGAATACCCAAACGCTTAAGTAAACGATTGAGGCTCACACGACAATTTTGCCCAGTAAGCCCACCCACTTATGATGAGTTACCGGAACACAAAGGGTTTTGGGAAAAAAACCATCTGCTGTAACGTGGGGTCGCAAGATTATAGAGAAGTCATCCCTAAAGATCGAACATTTTTTTACGACCCGGCACAGTAAAAGTTACGGCAGATGTGGCAGTGCGAGGTACTCCTCACTCTGCATCTCCTGCAAGCGTGACAGACAGCGCTGATACTCAAATTTGAGCCGCGTGCCCTGATAAATTTCGAACAGCGAGGTCTCGGCGGCAACCACCAGTTTGACGTGCCGCTCGTAGAATTCATCCACCAATGCGAGGAAACGACGTGCCTGATCTTCAGTTTTGTAGATCATCACCGGCACATCATACAGCAAAACGCTATGAAAACGGCGGGAAAGCTCAATGTAATCATGCTGGCTACGCCCTTCGCCACACAGCGTGAGGAAGTTTATCGCCAGAACGCCATCACCCACGCCCAACGTTGGCATGGCACGGTGGTTGATTTCCAGCACCGGGGCTTCGTCACGCGCTTTACCAGACAGCGCCTTAAACATGCGCTCCATTTCCGCGTGGGTTTCATCGTTAAGCGGGAAGCTCCAGAGATGGGCGGAGGTTAATGTGCGCAGACGATAGTCGATGCCGGCGTCCACATTCATGATGTCGCAATGGGTTTTAATCTGTTCAATCGCAGGCAGGAAGCGCGCGCGCTGCAGACCGTTACGATAGAGGTCATCTGGTGGAATGTTTGACGTTGCCACCAGCGCGATTCCCCGCGCAAACAGCGCTTCCATCAATGTGCCCAGCAGCATGGCATCGGTGATGTCCGAGACAAAGAACTCGTCGAAGCACAGCACGTCGGTTTCGGCTTTAAAGATATCCGCAACCGTCTGCAGTGGATCGCTTTGACCCTGCAGTTTGGTCAGCTCTTCATGTACACGCAGCATGAAGCGGTGGAAGTGCAGACGGGTCTTACGCTCACCAGGAATTGACTGAAAAAACATGTCCATAACCCATGTTTTTCCACGTCCTACGCCCCCCCACATATACAACCCGCGAACGGGCTGCTGGCGGGTATTTTTTTCTTTGTTCATCAGCGAGGAGAGTCGGCCAAACAGGCCTTTAGCCGGTGCCGGGTTTCCGGCGGGCCGGGCTATCAGCGCCTGTTGAATGGCGTCCAGCCGGGTGATGGCTTCGCGTTGTACCGGATCGGGTTTGAAGTCGCCCTGCGACAGCGCCTGCTCATAGCGCGCAAGGGGAGATAAGCTTTGCATTGTTGTCTCAAAGTCCCTGTAAAAGGTCTTACACACGTATCGGTTGACGAAAAAAAGTCCGCTCTACACTAAGCGATGCTGCTCCAGAGTTCCACAACCATAAGATTAACGGGTATAGTGATTAAGAGTGAAACGGTGAATGCCCTACGGAACAACGGAAATTACACGGGAGTCTTTATGACCTGGGAATACGGGCTAATTGGTTTAGTCGTTGGTATCATTATCGGCGCAGTGGTCATGCGTTTCGGTAATAAAAAATTACGTGAGCAACGCAGTCTGCAGTACGAACTGGAGAAATCCAAAGCCGAGCTGTCTGACTATCGCGAGGAGTTAACTAACCACTTCGCACGCAGCGCTGAGCTGCTGGACAATATGGCGCGCGATTACCGCCAGCTGTATCAACATATGGCGAAAGGCTCCAGCGATCTGCTGCCGAACCTGCCGGGTGAGAAGAACCCGTTTGCCTATCAGCTGACCGAAGCAGAAGCGGATAACGATCAAGCCCCAGTGCAGATCCCGCGCGACTACTCTGAAGGTGCATCTGGTCTGTTACGCGCCGGTGAGCGTCCAGCCAGTAAATAAACATTTTGGGGCGCTCCCTACTAGCGCCCCAGGTTTTTTCCGAACCCTGACCTGAATCCACTGTCACATACTTTTACTCCCCCTTCTTTTTTGCAGCGAGCTTTGTAGCGATGAAAAAACATTCACAACTGTTAAGCGCATTAGCACTGAGTATTGGATTAGGCCTTGCCGCTGCACCTTACGCTACGGCCGCCTTACCGGCTCAGGTTCAGGGACAGGCCTTACCAAGCCTGGCACCCATGTTGGAAAAAGTGCTGCCCGCCGTAGTGAGCGTGCATGTGACAGGAACCGAGTCTGCTGACCAGGCCCAGGACATTCCTGAGCCGCTGAAAAAATTCTTTGGTCAGGGGCAAGGCAATAACAGCCAGCCACAGCCTTTTGAAGGCTTAGGGTCTGGCGTGATTATTGATGCCGCTAAAGGCTACGTCCTGACCAATAACCATGTGGTGAACGGCGCGGACAAGATTAACGTTCAACTGAGTGATGGCAGCGAATACGATGCCAAACTGATTGGGCATGATGAACAGACCGATATCGCGCTGATTCAAATTCAGGGCGCGAAGAATCTGACTCAGGTGAAGATTGCCGATTCCGACCAACTGAAGGTGGGTGATTTTGCCGTGGCGATTGGCAATCCCTTTGGTTTAGGCCAGACGGCAACCTCCGGCATCGTTTCGGCATTGGGTCGAAGTGGCCTGAATCTGGAAGGGTTGGAAAACTTTATTCAGACGGATGCTGCGATTAACCGCGGTAACTCTGGCGGCGCGCTGGTCAATCTTAACGGTGAACTGATCGGGATCAATACCGCCATCCTGGCCTCAAGCGGTGGCAACATCGGGATTGGTTTTGCTATCCCAAGTAATATGGCCTTGAATCTGGCCGATCAGCTGATTAAGTACGGCGAGGTGAAGCGTGGTCAGCTCGGTATTAAAGGCACCGAGATGACGCCAGATATTGCCAAGGCGTTTAATGTCACCGCACAGCGTGGTGCCTTTGTTTCTGAGGTATTGCCGAAGTCAGCCGCTGAGCAGGCGGGCATCAAAGCCGGTGATATTATTACTTCGGTCAATGATAAGGCGATTACCAACTTCGCCGAGTTGCGCGTGAAGATTGGCACCACGGCACCTGGCGAGAAAGTGAAGCTTGGCTTGCTGCGTGATGGTAAACCGCTGACGGTCGAAGTGACGCTGGAACAGAGTGCCCAGACCACAGCCAGCGCCCAGTTGCTCTCCCCGGCTCTGCAAGGTGCCACCCTGAGCGACGGCCAAACCAAAACAGGCGATAAAGGTGTGACGGTGAGCAGCGTCGATAAAGGCACGCCAGCTGAGCAGGTTGGCTTGCAGAAAGATGATGTGATCATCGGCGTGAACCGCAATCGCGTGCAGAATTTGGCTGAGATGCGCAAAGTGCTGGAGAGTAAGCCACCTGTGTTAGCACTGAACGTTGTGCGCGGCGGCGAGAGCATTTATTTACTGTTGCGTTAATCCCCCGTTAAGGCGGACACAACCGCGTGTTTGTCCGCCTGTCTCGTGTTATTCTGCCCTGCGATCCCCCCAGACCTGAAATAACACCATGTTTCCTAAACTTTTGCGTGCCATAGTAACGGGTTTAATTGTTGCCATGATTTTGCTGGTAGCATTACCGACTCTGCGTCAGGGTAGCAGTATCCTGTCGGACAGTAAGAGCAGTGACAGCGAAACGCCCTTTAGTTTTAATCCGGGTGTCCGTAGAGCTGTGCCTGCTGTTGTTAACGTGTATAACCGCACCAGCAATAGTAACCATGGCATTACAACCCTCGGCTCCGGGGTGATCATGAATGAGAAGGGTTACATTCTGACCAACAAGCATGTGATCAATAACGCCGATCAGATCATTGTTGCCCTCCAGGATGGACGTTTCTTCGAAGCCACGCTGGTTGGCTCAGACAGCATGACGGATTTAGCGGTGTTAAAAATCACTGCACCTAATCTGCCCGTGATTCCCATTAATCCGGCGCGTATCCCACACATCGGTGATGTGGTGATGGCGGTTGGCAACCCCTACAATTTAGGTCAGACGGTGACGCAGGGGATTATTAGCGCGACCGGCCGCATTGGCCTGAGTTCATCAGGCCGTCAGAATTTCCTGCAAACCGATGCGTCCATCAACCGGGGTAATTCCGGTGGTGCGCTGATCAATTCTCTTGGCGAGTTGATGGGCATTAATACCCTGACCTTCGATAAGAGCAACGATGGCGAGACGCCAGAAGGCATCGGTTTCGCCATTCCTACCGCTTTAGCCACGAAAATCATGGATAAGCTGATCCGAGACGGGCGCGTGATTCGCGGTTATATCGGTATTACGGGCAGCGAGTTGCCACAGTTGCACGGCCAGAGCAGCAATCTGGATCGTATTCAGGGCATTATCGTGAGTAAGATCGAGCCTGGAGGGCCAGCGGATAAAGCCGGCATTCAGGTGAATGATGTGCTGGTCAGCGTGAATAACAAACCGGCGATTTCCGCCCAGGAAACGATGGATCAGGTCGCTGAAATTCGCCCAGGCTCAGTGATTGACGTGCAGGTGCTGCGCAACGATAACAAGCTCACCCTACCCGTGACGATTCAGGAGTTCCCTGAGAGTAACCAGTAGGCCTAAGTTCCAGGTCGGTGCGGCTGGCGTTCGTGCGTTCCAGCTTGGTGCGGTGCGGCTGGCGTTCGTGCGTTCCAGCTTGGGGTGGTGCGGCTGGTGTTCGTGCGTTCCAGTCGCAGATGGCGGGGAGTGCCGTAAAGACGCCGTGAATCCTCCCTGGAGGCTCTGCCGCCGCATCCATGCGGCGGAAGCTTTACTCT
>NZ_ALXE01000052.1 GCF_000295955.2 Pantoea sp. A4 | reverse complement strand
GGATTTCGGAGGGCAGGGTAATCGGAGCGAGCCACGTCGCAGCCCGATTGCCCTGACAGGCCGAGGCATCTCGATTTCACAGGCGATGGTTTTGACCTTACCCTCAACCTCAGCTCTCAAAATAACGCTAACTAAAGCGAGTCAGAACACTACTGGGTGCCCATAACCGGCCAGAATCTGCTGAATGTGTTCCAGCGTGGCCCGGCTCGGTGGCTTCACACCGTCTAACGGATAGGTTTCCCCCAGAACGTCCCACTTATGCTTGCCTAACTCGTGATAAGGCAACAGCTCAATCTTCTCGATGTTATCCATCCCGGAGGTAAACTCGCCGAGCAAATGCGCTGAAGCATCGTCATCGGTATAACCCGGAACAACCACATAGCGAATCCAGGTACGAATGCCGCGCTTTTGCAGATAACGGGCGAAATCCAGCGTGCGATGATTGGAAACGCTGGTCAGCACCTGATGAACCTCATCATTCACTTGCTTAATATCCAGCATCACTAAATCGGTCACATCCAGCAATTCGTCAATCACTGCATCATAACGACGGACAAACCCATTGGTATCAAGACAGGTATGAATCCCGGCCGCATGGCAGGCGCGAAACCAGTCGCGTACAAACTCGGCTTGTAAAATTGCTTCGCCGCCGGAAGCGGTCACGCCACCGCCCGACGCCTTCATGAAATGTTTATAGCTCACCACTTCCTGCATCAGCTCATCAACCGTGATCTCCTTACCTGCATGGGTATCCCAGGTATCGCGGTTATGGCAATACAGACAGCGCATCAGACATCCTTGAAAAAAGGTGATAAAGCGAATGCCTGGACCATCTACGGTGCCACAGGACTCACTGGAATGGATTTTTCCGTTTACGGACATGGTTATCACCTCACGACTTCACAGAACAGGGAAAATGGGCCTCAGTAATGAGGCCCGGCAACGCAATTACATCGACCTGGTAAAAGTACGGGTAATCACATCCTGCTGCTGTTCTGGTGTCAGCGCATTGAAGCGCACCGCATAGCCAGACACGCGAATGGTCAACTGTGGGTACTTATCGGGGTGCTCCATCGCATCAAGCAACATCTCGCGATTCATCACGTTAACATTCAGATGCTGTCCACCTTCAGTCTCACCATCATGATGGAAATACCCGTCCATCAGTCCCGCCAGGTTGGATTTACGCACATCATCACTTTTCCCTAACGCATCCGGGACGATAGAAAAGGTGTACGAAATGCCATCACGCGCATATTCAAAGGGCAGCTTGGCAACGGAAGTCAGTGAGGCAATTGCCCCTTTCTGATCTCGCCCATGCATCGGGTTGGCTCCCGGACCGAATGGCGCACCAGAGCGACGGCCATCGGGGGTATTACCGGTTTTTTTGCCGTAAACCACATTCGAGGTAATGGTCAGTACTGACTGGGTTGGCACGGCATTGCGGTAAGTAGTCAGGCGCTGAATTTTCTTCATAAAGCGCTCAACCAAATCGCAGGCGATATCGTCTACGCGAGCATCGTTATTACCAAACTGCGGATACTCACCGTTAATCTCGAAATCTGTCGCGATACCGTCCGCATTGCGTACCGGTTTCACTTTCGCGTATTTAATCGCCGAGAGTGAATCGGCAGCGACGGACAATCCGGCAATGCCGCAGGCCATGGTACGGTAAACGTCCCGGTCGTGCAGGGCCATGAGTGAGGCTTCGTAGCTGTACTTATCATGCATATAGTGAATGATGTTCAGCGCGGTAACATACTGCTGTGCCAGCCAGTCCATAAAGTGATCCATGCGGGCGAGCACGGTATCGTATTGCAGCACTTCATCGGTGATTTTCGGCTCCACCGGTCCGACTTGCGCCAGCGATTTTTCATCCACGCCGCCGTTAATGGCATACAGCAACGTTTTAGCGAGATTGGCACGCGCACCAAAGAACTGCATCTGTTTGCCGACGATCATCGGGCTAACGCAGCAGGCAATGGCATAGTCATCATTGTCAAAGTCTGGACGCATTAAATCGTCGTTTTCATACTGCAAGGACGACGTATCTATCGACACCTTAGAGGCATATTTCTTGAAATTGGTCGGCAGGTTTTCTGACCACAGAATGGTCATATTCGGTTCCGGTGACGGTCCCATGGTATAGAGCGTATTCAGGAAGCGGAAAGTGGTTTTGGTGACTAAAGTGCGGCCATCAACCCCTTGTCCAGCCAGTGATTCCGTTGCCCAGATGGGATCGCCTGAGAACAGTTCATCATATTCTGGGGTACGCAGAAAACGCACCATACGCAGTTTCATGACCAGATGATCGACTAACTCCTGTGCCTCACTCTCCGTCAGACGGCCCGCCTGCATATCACGTTCAAAGTAGATATCCAGGAAGGTGGATACGCGACCAAACGACATCGCTGCGCCATTTTGTGATTTAACGGCGGCCAGGTAGGCAAAGTAAGTCCATTGCACGGCTTCCTGAGCGGTTGTTGCCGGGCCAGAGATATCGCAGCCGTACTTGGCGGCCATCACCTTGATTTGGTTTAACGCGTGATGTTGATCGGTAATCTCTTCACGCAGGCGAATTGTGGCTTCAAGATTAACACCCTGCTCCAGATCGGCCTGAAGTGAGGTGAACTGCGCCAGTTTATCCTGCATCAGAGCATCAATGCCATACAGTGCCACCCGACGATAATCGCCGATAATACGGCCACGACCATAGGCATCCGGTAAGCCGGTCAACACGCCAGATTTACGGCAGCGCATAATATCGGGCGTATAAACATCAAACACACCCTGATTATGGGTTTTGCGGTACTCGGTAAAAATGGTTTTGATAGTGGGATCAAGCTCGCGACGATAAACGTTACAAGAGCTCTCCACCATTTTGATCCCGCCAAACGGAATAATGGCACGCTTCAAAGGCGCATCGGTTTGCAAGCCGACAATTTTTTCCCGTGGCTGATCGATGTATCCGGCTGCGTGCGAGGTAATTGTAGAGATCACGGCAGTATCAAAATCATAGGGTTCGTGAGTCTTATTCTCGACTTTGATCTTTTCCAGCACCTCATTCCACAAGATGGTGGTGTTTTCTGTGGCACCCGCAAGGAAGCTTTCGTCACCGGTATAAGGGGTGTAGTTTTTCTGGATAAAGTCGCGCACGTTGATGCTGGTTTGCCATTCACCTGAGGCGAAGCCCTGCCAGGCACTGTGCTGTTTTTCATTCAGTACTGTCATGATATACCTACCTTATTAAAGGAGCTTTCTTACGGCGCGTCTTCAGATTCAGACACGGCTTTTGATTCAGTTAATTGCGTTGGGCCGCCAGCGCGTAAATAGATCACCCAATATGTCAGGCCGACCAGAACACCCCCGCCAATAATATTGCCGAGCGTTACCGGGATAAGATTGTCGATAATAAATCTTACCGGCGTCAGAGATGAAAACTGTGCGGCGCTGGCACCGGTGAGTTGCCAGAATTCAGGGCTGGAGAAATCACGAATAACAATTGCCAGCGGAATAAGAAACATATTAGCAATGCTGTGTTCAAAGCCACTGGCAACAAACATGGCGACCGGAAGAATTAATACTAAAACTTTATCTGTGAGTGACCGGCCAGAATAACTCATCCAGACACCGAGGCAGACCATTAAATTCGCCAGAACACCGAGGCAGACCGCTTCAACAAAACTGTGGTGCATTTTGTGGTCGGCGGTTTGCAGGACATTTAACCCCCACGCGCCCTGAGCTGCCATACCCTGTTGGGCAAGAGCAATTAAGGCCACAAACAGTAGAGCGCCAATCAGGTTACCGACATACACTGTCAGCCAGTTTCGGGCCAACTGCCCCCAGCTAATGCGTCCACTGGCTTTAGCGACCACAATCAGGACGGTTGACGTAAAGAGATCTGCACCGCCGACCACCACCAGGATCAGGCCCAGGGAAAAACAGATGCCGCCAATAAAGCGCACCAGCCCCCAGGGTAAGTCCGAGGCTCCGGTGGTGACGGTAATATAGAAGACAAAGGCAATGGAAATAAACACCCCTGCAGTAATGGCAAGGAAGAAAGTAGTTAACGGGTGTTTTGTGGCTTTGTAGACACCGGTTTCTTCGGCCACTTTTGCCATAGCAGGAGGAAGTAATAAGTTGAATGGGTTGTTTGCTTTCATTTTTCTGCTCTCAGCAGGATTTACAGGAAAATATTAGCAATTACTGGCGTAACAAGAGTTGATTTAGATCATTATTTCTTGGGGTGAAATAACAAAGTTGTGAGGCAGGGCAAGGTTAAAGTAAATGCAATGTTGCTGGTGTTAATTTTTATAACATGGCTGCATGGGTGCGTTATTTTTTCTCATGTCTTTACTTTTAAATGGTCTGAAAATAAAGAATGTAAAAATAAGGGAGTAAAAAATTGATATTACAGAAAAAGACTCCCCGACTTACCGCCGGGGAGTTTTAAATATTACTTATTCGTCCAGAACTTACGCTTAGCCGCCTGCAGCTTTTCATAAGCCTGCAACAGAGACTGATGCGCCGGGAAGGCGTGCAGATCGTCGTCAACGGCCTGCAGACCATAGAACGGCGCTTCACCGCTGATGGCTGCCGATGCCGCTTCCAGCGCTTCTGCGCCATACATGCGGGAGAATGCATGGTGGTACTGTAATGGCTCGCGCTCATCTTCCATCGCTAACAGCAGCAGAGTCTGCAGGCAACGGTAGTAGTTAGCACGCTCAGGGGTGAAGACTGAGCTGTTGAATTCCATCGTCCACTCAGTCCAGATAAGGGCCTGATCCAGATCACCACCGGCCAGCGCCAGCATGGCTTTCAGTTCGCCAATGCGCAGGGTGTACCAGCCATTGTCTTTACCGCTTGCCAGACCGAGCAGTTCACGCACGCGCGTGAAGTCATCATGGCCTTCTTCATCCAGTTGAGCGATCAGATCGAGATACTCTTCCGGATTCCAGTTGGTCTCTGGCAGGGCCAGCAGCGTTTCGCGCAGGTTGGCACCCATGTTGTTGTTTGCCAACAGCAAATCTTCTGCCGGATAGATATCAGACATGCCCGCCACAATAATACGGCAAGCATACACACTCAGGTGCTCGTAGTCGGCAATGTACACGTCCTGGCCTTCTTCTTTAAAGATAGCCATTAACGTTGCGAACTCTTGCTCGGTAGTGCCTGAGAAGCTCCAGTCAACAAACGGATAATCCGCATCTTGCTTGAACATATCCCAGGAGATCAGGCCGCTAGAGTCGATAAAGTGGGTTTCCAGATTGGCGTGTTCAGCCACCTCTTCATCATCGAAGGTTGGCGGAGTGAAGACATCCAGATCTTTCAGACCACGACCTTGCAGCAGCTCGGTAACGGTACGTTCCAGCGCCACGCCAAAGTCTGGGTGTGCACCGAACGAGGCGAAGCAGGTGCCATTAGCCGGGTTGAAGAGCACCACACAAATGACCGGGTACTTACCGCCCAGGGAAGCATCGTAAGAGAAGATAGGGAAACCTTCTGCTTCCAGGCGTTCAATGGAAGCGACCACACCCGGATAGCGCTGCATGACGCTCTCTGGAATTTCTGGCAGGCTGATGGACTCTGCAATAATGCGGTTTTTGATGTGACGCTCAAAGACTTCAGACAGCCCCTGCACGCGAGCCTCATTGGCCGTATTGCCCGCAGACATGCCGTTCGACACGTACAGGTTGCCAATAATGTTCATGGGGATGTAGACCGTTTGCTGGTCTGACTGGCGGGTAAATGGCAATCCACAAATACCGCGCTCTTCGTTACCCGATTGCAGATCAATCAGATCTGATCCACCCAGTTCATTTTCAGGATCGTAGAAAGCACGCAGACGATCGTCCAGAATGCCTTCCGGCAGGCTGTTATCCGCTGGCACCGGGAACCATTTCTCATTCGGGTAGTGCACGAAATCGCCGTTAGCGATGGCTTTGCCTAACCAGAAGTCTGCGAAGAAATAGTTGGTCGACAGGCGCTCAAAATATTCCCCCAAGGCTGATGCCAGTGCTGCTTTTTTGCTGGCACCTTTACCATTGGTAAAGCAGAGCGGGCAATCACGATCACGGATATGAACGGACCATACGTTGGGTACGGGATTCAGCCATGAGGCCTCTTCAATGTTGAAACCAAGGTCCAACAGTTTTTGCTGGAAGCGTGCGATAGAATCTTCCAACGCGGCGTCTTTGCCGGGAATGAATGTTTGCGTCATGGAGCCGCTCTCTCTGTAGTCGTGATGGGGCATAAAGCGCGCAATGATACGGATTTTGCAAGGGGTGCGCTATCCGGACGACGATTTTTTCTGCCAGTCATTCTGCCTTCCTCCCACAGGGTGTGAAGTCCATTTTTTACTACGCCGAATAGACCTCACAAAATTTCGTTAGCTTTTGCATTCGTAACATAAGCTGCGGCGAGCCGGATGCAAGAAATGTGATCGTGACCGGATTTATGATTGCAGCTACCCGGTGGCAATGATAAAACCGAGAACATATTGATAACCGTTTTATATGACAGTGGTGAGTGGACATGACCCAAGTTTACAATTTTAGCTCCGGCCCAGCCATGCTGCCGGTTGAAGTACTCCGTCGTGCGGAACAAGAACTGACAAACTGGCACGGGCTGGGGACCTCCGTGATGGAGATCAGCCATCGCAGTAAAGAGTTTATTCAGGTTGCGACTGAAGCTGAGCAAGACTTCCGTGATCTTCTGAATATTCCACAAAACTACAAAGTTTTATTCTGCCACGGCGGGGCGCGAGCTCAGTTTGCTGCCTTACCGGGCAACCTGCTGGGTAACGCAACCACCGCAGACTATGTCGATGGCGGTTACTGGGCCTATAGCGCAATCAAAGAAGCGCAAAAATACTGCTCACCCCGCACGATTGATGCCAAAATCACGGTCGATGGCAAACGCGCTATTTTGCCAATGCGTGACTGGCAGCTGAATGATGACGCGGCCTACCTGCATTACTGCCCGAATGAAACCATCGATGGTATCGCGATTGATGAAGAACCGGATTTTGGTGACAAAGTCGTGGTCGCTGACCTCTCTTCAACCATCTTATCGCGCCCGTTGGACATCAATCGCTATGGCGTTTTGTACGCTGGCGCGCAGAAAAACATTGGACCAGCAGGCTTAACCCTGGTGGTTGTACGAGAAGATCTGCTGGGTAAAGCACAAAAGTATGTGCCTTCCATCCTCGATTACACCGTGCTGTCTGAAAACGAATCGATGTTTAACACCCCGCCAACTTACGCCTGGTATCTCTCTGGTCTGGTATTCAAGTGGCTGAAAGAGAAGGGCGGGATTGCTGAAGTGGATAAAATCAATCAGGCAAAAGCTGACCTGCTATATGGTGTGATTGATAACAGCGATTTCTACCGTAATGATGTAGCTACCAGCAACCGTTCACGCATGAACATTCCATTCCAGCTGGCAGACTCTGCGCTGGATAAAGTGTTCCTGGATGAGTCCGTGAACGCGGGCTTGCACGCCTTGAAAGGTCACCGTGTAGTGGGTGGCATGCGTGCATCCATCTACAATGCCATGCCGCTGGAAGGCGTAAAAGCGCTGACCGATTTCATGGTGGACTTTGAACGCCGCCACGGTTGATTCATACTGTCTGCCCCAACCCCGTCGTACGGCGGGGTTTTTTGTCTTATCTGGAGATTAGGTTTCACAATGCAGGACTCCCTGACCCTACAACCGATTGCCCGTATTGACGGCACCGTTAACCTGCCCGGTTCAAAAAGCGTATCGAACCGTGCGCTGTTGCTCGCGGCATTGGCGAAAGGCACCACGCGCCTGACCAATCTGCTTGATAGCGACGATATCAAACACATGCTTAATGCGCTGCAAGCGCTGGGTGTCAGCTATCAACTTTCTGCCGACCGCACTGTCTGCGAAGTGACCGGCAATGGCGGTGCTCTGGTAGCTCAAGAGCCGCTGGAGCTGTTCCTCGGGAACGCTGGCACAGCGATGCGTCCACTGGCAGCGGCATTGTGTCTGGGCCAGCAAGATGTGGTGTTGACCGGCGAACCGCGCATGAAAGAGCGTCCAATTGGGCACCTGGTTGATGCGTTACGTCAGGGCGGCGCGGAGATTGAGTATCTGGAAAATCCAGACTACCCACCGCTGCGCCTGCGTGGTGGCTTCAAAGGCGGCGCAGTGAGCGTAGACGGCAGTGTATCCAGCCAGTTCCTGACGGCACTGCTGATGACCGCACCGCTGGCGGAGCAGGATACTGTCATCACCATCAAAGGTGACCTGGTATCTAAACCGTACATTGATATCACGCTGAACCTGATGGCGTGCTTTGGTGTGCAGGTCGAAAACGAGCAGTATGGTCGCTTCGTGATTAAGGGCCAGCAGCAGTACATCGCGCCAGGTGATTACCTCGTTGAAGGTGATGCCTCTTCTGCTTCCTACTTCCTGGCGGCGGCTGCGATTAAAGGCGGCACGGTGCGTGTCACCGGCATTGGTCGTAATAGCGTCCAGGGCGACATTCGCTTTGCGGATGTGCTGGAGCAAATGGGTGCCGTGGTGGAGTGGGGAGATGACTACATCGCCTGCACACGTGGTGAGCTGAAAGGGATTGATATGGACATGAACCATATCCCGGATGCTGCCATGACCATCGCTACCGCCGCGTTGTTTGCCGAGGGCACCACGCAGTTGCGTAATATTTACAACTGGCGTGTAAAAGAGACCGATCGCCTGACGGCTATGGCGACCGAGTTGCGTAAAGTCGGGGCTGAAGTGGAAGAGGGGAACGATTATATTCGTATCACTCCACCTGCTCAGTTGGTACATGCTGAGATCGGCACCTACAATGATCATCGTATGGCGATGTGTTTTTCACTGGTTGCGCTGTCAGACACACCGGTGACGATTCTTGATCCAGGCTGTACGGCGAAAACTTTCCCTGACTACTTCCAGCAGTTAGGCAAACTCAGCCACTCGGCCTAAGGTAGCAACCCGGCGACTGGACGTTGTTGCCGGGTTTTGCTGCAAAACTGGTACGATTGTTGAGCGACATTTCTGAATTCCATCAAAATTTTCATCCTGTGAGCGCTAAAGGCTAACTAACGGCGCATAGGCCGAGTATAATGCGCCCCATTCTTATGCAGCCTGGCAGGCTGTTATACTCAGCATGCTGCAAACAGGAGAAAATGATGACGGCGAACGCCCCGGTCATAACCATCGACGGACCAAGTGGAGCAGGTAAAGGCACCCTCTGCAAAGCGATGGCAGAAACGCTGCAGTGGCATTTACTGGACTCTGGCGCCATTTATCGTGTGCTGGCACTGGCCGCTTTACATCATCAGGTTGATATTGAATCAGAAGAAGCGCTGGTCCCACTGGCCGCTCACCTTGATGTACGTTTTGTTTCTGAACAGGGTGAAATGAAAGTCATCCTTGAAGGCGAAGAAGTCACCGGTGAAATTCGTACCCAGGAAGTCAGTAATACCGCTTCGCGCGTGGCTGCTTTCCCGCGTGTTCGCGAAGCACTGCTGCGACGTCAGCGTGCATTTCGTGATGAACCGGGCCTGATTGCCGATGGCCGGGACATGGGTACCGTGGTTTTCCCTGATGCGCCGGTGAAAATTTTTCTTGATGCGAGTTCGGAAGAGCGCGCGCAGCGCCGTATGCTACAGTTGCAGGAAAAGGGCTTTAGTGTTAACTTTGAGCGCCTTTTAGCCGAGATAAAGGAACGTGATGACCGCGATCGTAATCGCGCCATTGCACCATTAGTTCCCGCAGCAGATGCTCTGGTACTGGATTCAACCAGTATGAGCATTGAGCAAGTGATTGAAAAATCACTGAATTATGCGCGTGAAAAACTGGGTCTTCCTGCGGCTTAAGAAACGAATTTTGTAGTACCCCCTGCTCACAGGACGTTAGCAGGCATGTGAAACAACCCCACCCGAAAGGTATGTCAGGTGGACGTTAAATTGAAGAATCCTGAAGATTATCAATATGACTGAATCTTTTGCTCAACTATTTGAAGAATCACTGAAAGAAATCGAAACCCGTCCGGGTTCCATCGTTCGCGGCATTGTTGTCTCTATCGACAAAGACGTTGTGCTGGTTGATGCGGGTCTGAAATCTGAGTCTGCAATCCCTGCAGAGCAGTTCAAGAACGCAGCCGGTGAACTGGAAATCCAGGTGGGCGACGAAGTTGACGTTGCTCTGGATGCAGTAGAAGACGGCTTCGGTGAAACCCTGCTGTCCCGTGAGAAAGCTAAACGTCACGAAGCTTGGATCACGCTGGAAAAAGCTTACGAAGATGCTGAAACTGTTACCGGTGTTATCAACGGCAAAGTTAAAGGTGGCTTCACAGTTGAGCTGAACGGTATTCGTGCGTTCCTGCCAGGTTCACTGGTTGACGTGCGTCCAGTTCGCGATACCCTGCACCTGGAAGGCAAAGAGCTTGAGTTCAAAGTAATCAAGCTTGATCAGAAACGTAACAACGTGGTTGTTTCTCGCCGCGCAGTTATCGAATCTGAAAACAGCGCAGAGCGCGATCAGCTGCTGGAAAACCTGCAGGAAGGCATCGAAGTTAAAGGTATCGTTAAGAACCTGACTGACTACGGCGCATTCGTTGATCTGGGCGGTGTTGACGGCCTGCTGCACATCACTGATATGGCATGGAAACGCGTTAAGCATCCAAGCGAAATCGTGAACGTTGGCGACGAAATTGCAGTTAAAGTACTGAAATTCGACCGCGAACGTACTCGTGTATCTCTCGGCCTGAAACAGCTGGGCGAAGATCCATGGGTTGCTATCGCTAAGCGCTACCCAGAAGGCACCAAGCTGACTGGTCGTGTAACCAACCTGACCGACTACGGCTGCTTCGTTGAAATCGAAGAAGGCGTTGAAGGCCTGGTACACGTTTCTGAAATGGACTGGACCAACAAGAACATTCACCCATCTAAAGTTGTTAACGTGGGCGATGTTGTTGAAGTTATGGTTCTGGACATCGACGAAGAGCGTCGTCGTATCTCCCTGGGTCTGAAGCAGTGCAAAAACAACCCATGGCAGCAGTTCGCTGAGACCCACAACAAAGGCGATCGCGTTGAAGGTAAAATCAAGTCAATCACTGACTTCGGTATCTTCATCGGCCTGGACGGCGGCATCGACGGTCTGGTTCACCTGTCTGACATCTCCTGGAACGCGACTGGCGAAGAAGCCGTTCGTGAGTACAAAAAAGGCGACGAAATCGCTGCTGTTGTACTGCAGGTTGATGCAGAGCGCGAGCGTATCTCTCTGGGCGTTAAACAGCTGGCAGAAGATCCGTTCAACAACTACATCACTTTGAACAAGAAAGGTGCTATCGTCACCGGTAAAGTGACTGCAGTTGACGCTAAAGGTGCTACAGTTGAATTGGCAGACGGCGTTGAAGGTTACCTGCGCGCTTCTGAAGCTTCACTGGACCGTATCGAAGACGCAACTCTGGTTCTGAGTGTTGGTGACGACGTTGAAGCTAAATTCACCGGCGTTGACCGTAAGAACCGCGTTGTAAGCCTGTCTGTACGTGCTAAAGACCAGGCTGATGAGAAAGAAGCTATCAACACTGTTAACACCAAACAGGATGAAGGCAACTTCTCTAACGCTATGGCTGAAGCGTTCAAAGCGGCTAAAGGCGAGTAATCGACCTGACGTCCCGGGCGGTGTAATGCCGCCCGTATCAGTAACATCAGCTGCTTTATCTTTCCCCACAGGGATTAACCGGAGGATACATGACCAAGTCAGAACTGATTGAAAGACTTGCCAGCCAACAAACTCATATTCCGGCGAAAGCCATTGAGGATGCGGTGAAAGAGATGCTCGAGCACATGGCCACTACGCTGGCTGAAGGTGAGCGCATCGAAATCCGGGGATTCGGCAGTTTCTCTCTGCACTATCGTGCACCGCGCACTGGCCGTAACCCGAAAACGGGTGACAAGGTGGATTTGGAAGGTAAATACGTTCCCCACTTCAAGCCGGGCAAAGAGTTGCGTGACCGCGCGAATATTTACGATCAGTCTAAATAATCGCACATCATCACGCATTGGCTGTTACTGAACGCTAAGAAACGACATCTCCGGATGTCGTTTTTTTTGCACGCTATAAATTGGGGAACGTGGTTCCACTTCCGCTGCAACCGGTGTGCATAAACTAAAACAGGTTGCGCACCATCTCGCACGCTTGTTTTTAACGCCTGTAAACCATCAGCAAACTCGTCACAATACCGCTTTCGCCAGGAAGTGTAATGATGCCGATGACATGGATGTGCCTCGCCAGACTGACATTGCTTATGGGGTTGCCTCTCTTGTGGCTACCCGCCATTCCACAAGGTGTATCCCTCACAATTGCAGCAATCATTGGCCTCGCTATGCTGATGTCAGGTGGAAAAGTCATCCGTGTTCTGGCCGTGTGCCTGCTATTAGCCTGTTGGATGTTGACGGAAGCTCATCAGATTGTGTCTGTCACCGAAAGACTGAGCCGCGCCCCGGTATCGATGAAAGTTGAAGTGAGAGAGGCTGACACCCGGCGCGGTCAAATTCGGGTCAGGGTTATCCAGCATGAAGAAAAGTATCAATTCCCACCGCTGTATGTCTGGCTGACCGTATCCGATCCTGCCATCTATTGCGACGGGCAGATATGGCACATGCAGGTAAAACTGCGTCCCGTTCATGCCCGTCTTAATCAGGGGCTGTTTGATGCCCAGCGTTTTGCCCTGGCGAATCACACGCCGTTACAAGGACAAGTGCAGCAGGCCCAGGCGTTACAGGTTGCATGCAGCTGGCGCTGGCGTTGGGTGAACTACCACCAGCAGTTGATACAATCCTTGCCACAGCAGGCTACGCTGCGGGCACTGGCATTTGGCGATCGCAGTGCGCTCTCCACGGAAATGCGGACGTTGTTAAAGGAGACGGGAACGGCGCATTTAATGGCGATTTCAGGCATGCACATTGCTTTAGCGGCGGCTGTTGGTGTGTTGTTGATGCGGGGCGTGCAGTTTTTTCTGCCGACATCGCGCATTGGTTTCATGCTGCCGCTCATCGCCGGTGGGGTGATGGCAGGATTATATAGCTGGATATCGGGTAACCATCTTCCGGCGCAAAGAGCCATGCTGGCACTGATATTGTGGGGGATAACACAGTGTCTGAGCTTACGATTAACGTGTTGGCAACTCTGGACGCTTTGCATTGCCGGATTAGTGATTGTGGACCCATTAACCCTGCTTTCCGACAGCTTTTGGCTCTCAGCGATTGCGGTACTGCTACTGTTGATTTGGTGCCGTAACTTTCCGTTGCCGCCTCGGTTCAGGCAGCAAAAACGCTGGTGGCTACTCCAGTTGCTGCATTTACAGCTGGGGATGATGCTGTTGATGGTTCCAGTGCAGGCAACCATTTTTGGTGGTCTGAGCCTGAGTGCTTTGCTGGCTAATCTGGTGGCGATCCCGGTGGTTTCTTTACTGACGGTTCCCTTGCTGCTGGCCGCCATGCTGATGCCCCATGCAACGCTGAGCTACGCGTTGTGGTGGCTGGCGGATGGCACATTACACATTACCTTCTGGTTGTTGCAACAACTGCCCACCGCATGGGTCGCGCTGTATGACGGTATGTTTTGGGCGCTGACATTATGGGGAGGATTACTGCTGTGGCGTTGTGGCTTCGTTTGGCGCGCTCCGGCAAGTTGCCTGGCCTGCGCGATGTTGGTGCTGCTGTGGCGTTTGCCGGAAGACAAAGGCTGGCGTATCACGCTGTTAGATGTCGGCCACGGTTTGAGCGTGGTGATTCAACAAGGCAGAGAGGCGGTGCTCTACGATGCTGGCCCTCGCTGGGCTGAGGATAATGCCGGGGATCGCATTATTGTGCCATGGCTACAGCGGCAGGGACTGAACGTGAAATCTGTGATTCTTAGCCATAAACACCTCGATCATGTTGGTGGGTTGTCGGCTGTGAAACGGCATTTTCCCGACGCCGAATTGCGCAGCGCCCTGGGGTGGGAAGGGCACTTACCTTGCCAGCGCGGCGAGCAATGGCAGTGGCAACAACTCCGCTTTACTGTTCTGTGGCCGGAAAACAGCCCGGGCGCTGGGCAAAATAATGACTCCTGTGTGATTCGGGTCAGTGACGGTCAGGTTAGCCTGCTGCTCACGGGGGATCTGGAGCAGAGTGGGGAGCGTCAACTGGTCGCGCTGGAGAAGGAAAATTTGCGCAGTGATATTTTGCAGGTGCCGCACCATGGCAGTAAGACCTCCTCCACTTCACTGTTCTTACGGCAGGTCTCCGGCCAGGCCGCCTTAGCCTCTTTAGCCCGCTATAATGCATGGCGGATGCCAGCAAAATCCGTGCTGGAGAATTATCAGAAACAGGGGTACACCTGGTACGATACCGGGCAGTCAGGGCAGATCAGCGTCAAAATTCAGGCCGGAAATATGCAAGTTGCTGGTCTGAGAGAACAAATTTTGCCCCGTTGGTATCATCAGTGGTTTGGCGTCAAACGCGATTCCAGGTAGAATGATCGGCTATTTCAAACAGCGTGAAAATATAATGCATCAAGACAAAGATCTCTCAACCTGGCAGACATTCCGTCGACTCTGGCCAATGATCGCCCCACACAAAGCGGGTTTAATTGTGGCCGCAGTGGCGCTGGTGATCAACGCCGCAGGCGACACCCTTATGCTCTCCCTGTTGAAGCCTTTACTGGATGACGGCTTTGGCAAAGCGGATAAATCAGTATTACTGTGGATGCCGCTGGCGGTGATTGGCCTGATGCTGATTCGTGGTATTACCAGCTATGTCTCAAGCTATGGCATCTCCTGGGTCTCTGGTCAGGTGGTGATGAACATGCGCCGTCGTCTGTTTGGCCACATGATGGGCATGCCGGTTTCCTTCTTTGATCAGCAGTCAACGGGTACGCTGTTGTCTCGCATCACTTATGATTCTGAACAGGTTGCCTCTTCATCCTCCAGTGCGCTGGTCACCGTGGTGCGTGAAGGTGCCTCGATCATCGGCCTGTTTATCATGATGTTCTATTACAGCTGGCAGCTGTCGTTAATTCTGATTGTGCTGGCACCTGTGGTCTCGTTTGCGATCCGTAACGTCTCCAAACGTTTCCGTAATATCAGCAAAAACATGCAGAATACCATGGGGCAGGTGACCACCAGTGCAGAGCAGATGCTGAAAGGGCATAAAGAAGTCTTGATGTTTGGTGGTCAGGATGTAGAAACCGAGCGTTTCTCGCGCGTCAGCAACCGTATGCGCCAGCAGGGCATGAAACTGGTTTCTGCTTCGTCTATCTCCGATCCTATCATTCAGCTGATTGCTTCGCTGGCGCTGGCTTTCGTGCTGTATGCAGCCAGTTTCCCAAGCGTAATGGATACCCTGACTGCCGGTAGTATCACCGTGGTCTTCTCCTCAATGATTGCGCTGATGCGTCCATTGAAATCACTGACTAACGTCAATGCGCAGTTCCAGCGCGGTATGGCAGCCTGCCAGACCTTGTTCTCGATCCTCGATACCAAGCAGGAAGAAGATACCGGCAACCGTGAACTGGTGCGTGCTAAAGGCGAAATCGAATTCCGCAACGTCACCTTTACCTACCCAGGCCGTGAAACCCCTGCGTTACACAACATCAATCTGCATCTGCCTGAAGGTAAGACGGTCGCGCTGGTAGGACGTTCCGGTTCTGGTAAGTCGACTCTGGCGAGTTTGTTGACGCGTTTCTATGATATCCAGCAGGGCGAAATTTTACTGGATGGGCATGACCTGCGTGAGTATCAGCTGCGTGCACTGCGTAACCAGGTTGCGCTGGTTTCCCAGAGTGTCCACCTGTTTAACGATACCATCGCGAATAACATCGCCTATGCGCGCGAAGACCAGTTCAGCCGTGAAGAGATTGAACGTGCGGCGACGATGGCACACGCCATGGACTTCATCAATAAAATGGACAATGGCCTGGATACGGTGATTGGTGAGAACGGTGTGCTGCTTTCTGGTGGTCAGCGCCAGCGTATTGCCATTGCTCGCGCGCTGCTGCGTGACTCCCCGATTTTGATCCTTGATGAAGCGACTTCAGCACTGGATACCGAATCTGAACGTGCTATCCAGTCTGCGCTGGACGAACTACAGAAAAACCGTACCTCGCTGGTAATTGCGCACCGCCTGTCCACCATCGAAAAAGCCGATGAAATTGTGGTGGTGGAAGATGGCTACATCGTTGAGCGCGGTACACATGAGGTGCTTCTCGCCCAGCAGGGAGCTTATGCTCAGCTGCACAAAATGCAGTTTGGCGCATGATAGCGCGTATCTGGAGTGGTAAATCCCCGCTCTGGGTGCTGCTCTGGCCGTTCAGCCTGTTGTATGGCGCGGTCAGCGGCATTATCCGGTTAAGCTATCGGCTTGGATTGCGCAAAAGCTGGCGCTCTCCCATACCGGTTGTGGTGGTCGGAAACCTGACTGCGGGTGGTAACGGCAAAACGCCACTGGTTATCTGGCTGGTGCAGGCGTTGCAGCAGCAAGGTTATGAGGTGGGTGTGGTGTCGCGTGGCTACGGCGGGAAAGCGGAAAGCTATCCGCTGTTGGTGACGGCACAGACCGCCACTGACCAGGCTGGCGATGAACCGGTGCTAATTGCCCAGCGGACCAACGCCCCGGTTGCCGTGGCACCTCGTCGTCGGGCCGCGATTGAGCGTTTGCTGGCAAAATACCCGCTGGATGTCATCATCACCGATGATGGCCTACAACACTATGCACTGCAGCGTAATGTTGAAATTGTGGTGGTGGACGGTGAGCGTCGCTTCGGCAATGGCTGGTGGCTGCCTGCCGGGCCGATGCGCGAGCGAGCCTCTCGCTTAAAGCAGGTTGATGCCGTAGTGACAAATGGTGGCACGGCACTGGCAGGAGAAATTGCGATGACGCTCAGCCCTGGGCTGGCTGTCAATATGCGCAGCGGCGAGAAGCGAGCGCTGTCCACCTTCAAAGAGGTGGTCGCGATGGCGGGTATTGGCCATCCACCGCGTTTCTTCAACACGTTGCGCCAGCAAGGGCTAACGCCAGTGGCGGAAATCGCTTTTGCCGATCACCATGCCTATCACAAAGCGGAACTGGTCGCACTGACTCAGCCGGAACAACCGCTGCTGATGACGGAAAAAGATGCGGTGAAATGCCGCACCTTTGCGCAGGAAAACTGGTGGTATTTACCGGTAGATGCACAACTGCAAGGTGATGCACTCGCACCGCTCATGCAGAAAATTACCGCGCTCTGTAAGGCTGAGCAATAAGCGAGCAAAGCGTAGATTAAAAGGTGCGGCAGTGCATTTACTGCCGCACTAACTTTGTTTGTAACCCCTGTTTCCTCCCCGCTTCACCTTCCCAGCTATGCTATGCTAGCACCCACTGTTATCGGTCCGTGATGGAGGATTTATGGATCACCGCTTACTCGAAATCGTTGCCTGCCCGGTATGTAATGGCAAGCTGTACTACAATAATGCTCAGCAGGAATTGATTTGTAAGCCTGACGGCCTGGCATACCCAGTGCGTGATGGCATTCCGGTTCTACTGGAAAATGAAGCCCGCACGTTAACGGCAGAAGAGATTCATCCATGAGTTTCATCGCGGTTATCCCTGCGCGCTATGCTTCTACCCGTTTACCGGGAAAACCGTTGCTGGATATCCACGGTAAGCCCATGGTGGTGCATGTGATGGAGCGCGCTCGCGAATCGGGAGCCAGTCGCGTCATTGTGGCAACCGATCACGATGAAGTGGCAGCGGCAGTAATAGCAGCGGGTGGTGAAGTGTGTATGACCCGTGCCGATCATCAGTCGGGCACTGAACGCCTGGCGGAAGTCTGCGAAAAACTGCAATTTGCCGATGACGACATCATTGTCAATGTGCAGGGTGATGAGCCGATGGTTCCTGCGGACATCGTACGTCAGGTTGCCCATAATCTCGCTGGTGCGACATCCGCAGGTATGGCGACGCTGGCGGTGCCCATTCACGATGCGGAAGAGGCATTTAACCCCAACGCCGTGAAAGTCGTGACTGACGCTGAAGGTTATGCTCTCTATTTCTCTCGTGCCACCATCCCCTGGGATCGTGAACGCTTTGCGCAGTCGCGTGAAGAGATCGGCGATTCGCTGCTGCGCCACATCGGTATTTATGCTTATCGCGCCGGTTTCATTCGTCGCTATGTGGCATGGGAACCTTGTGCGCTGGAAAAAATCGAACTGCTGGAGCAACTTCGCGTGCTCTGGTATGGCGAAAAGATTCACGTCGCTGTTGCACTGACCGTGCCTGGCACAGGCGTTGATACCGCCGAAGACCTGGTTCGGGTACGCGCAGCTATGCAGCCTTAAATCCGGTAGCCTGTCTGTTGCAGACAGGCATCGTGGTACGGAGGGGGAAAATGGAACAGCTAAAAAAAGAGCTGGCCGTCGTATTGGGTAAATCACTGAGTCGCGTTGAACCCATCAGCGAGCAACCCCCCGCCCGTTTATACGCCCTGTATGATGAAGCCGGCGAGCCTTTGCCGATGATGGCGAAATATTACCGGCATCAGGGGCGGGCAGCACTGGAAGCGAAAAAGCTGGCGATGCTGGGCCACGAAGGATTGATACAGGTGCCTGCAGTGTATGGTCTGGTGCTGAGCCAGCAGCCACCGGTACACGAAATGCTGCTCCTTGAACGAATTAAAGGCATCTCCGCAGAAGCGGCTTCAGGGGATGTTTCCCGCCGTCAGCAACTCTTTGAGCAGGTGGTCGAAGGGCTACTTGGCTGGCATCGTATTCAGAGTCATGGCCTGATCGGCAGCGTTGACAGCGTTCAGGAAAATAACTGGCCAGTCTGGTATCGCCAACGCGTTGAAGTGTTGTGGGCCACATTAGGCTATCTACGTCCGCCTTTCTTTACCCAGGAAGATCGCCAAATCCTGTTTCGCAGTCGCGCGCAGTTCAAACGTTTGTTTACCGGCTTCGATGACCCTGCGGTGATGTTGCACGGTAACTTTCGCCTCTCCAGTATTATCAAAGAACCGCACAGCGATCTGCTATTGGCCATGGCCGAGCCGGGCAACATTCTGTGGGGGCCGCGCGAATATGAGCTGATCTATCTGTCCGATCGGGGCGTTGAGGGAGAATTATTACGTCTCTATCTCAGCCACGCCCCGGTAGATGACGGCTTCATGTGGCGCCGCTGGCTGTATCAACTCTGGTCTTGTGTTGATAGCCTGGTGCACAGCGGCGAGTTCGATCGCGCGCGCTTTGATCACGCGCGCAACCAGCTATTGCCGTGGCTCGGTTGACGGTGAGCGAATGCCCTTCATCCACTGCCATAACTGCCCCAGCAGCTCATAACCCGCACGTTCACTGTGACCCAGCCACACTGCAGAAGGGGTGACGCGTTCAAACCAGTAAAGTGGTGAGGTGATCGCCATTTGGTTTGCCGGTACCGGAATCGGTTTCAGCCCGGCTGCTTCAAAGAAACGCATGGCGCGAGGTAAATGGCTGGCGGAAGTGACCAACAGGAACGGATGGTCACCAATTGCGGCCCGCACCGCATGAGACTCCTCTTCGGTATCCTTTGGTTGACTCAATGCCAACGTATGGTCGGCGGGGACGCCGAGGCTCTGCGCCACTTTTGCCGCGGTTTCAGCATTGCTCATGGGATTATTCCCCCCCGCAGCGCCGGTAAATACCATGATTGCGGAAGGATGGCGCAGCCACTGGCGTACCCCTTCCGTGACGCGAGGCAGGCTGTTACTGATGAGATTAGAGCTGGGTGCCCACTCTGGGTTATAGGTATAGCCCCCCCCGAGGACCACAATGTAGTCATACTTCGCATCGCCATTCCACGTAGGGTAACGCTCTTCCACGGGCTGCAAGAGACGGTCGGCAACCGGCTGCAGGCTCAGTAGCAACAGCACTAGCCAGCCAACAGAAATGACAATTTTACCGGCTTTCTGCCAGCGGCTAAACCAGAGCAGCAAAATCCCGGTCGCTATAACCAATAACAGAAATGGCAAAGGCAATAGCAGGCCGCCAGTGACTTTTTTCAGGTAAAAAAGCATCGTTAAACTCCCCTGTTGAACGAAAAAACGGCAGCCGGGTGACAACCTCGGGATGAAAGGTTCATTCCTGGCTCTCCTGTGACAAAATAGCATAAGTTTCAGTGCAGCATACCGGAGTCCATGCCATGCAGGATCGTAACTTTGACGACCTCGCAAAGAAGTTTTCAAAAAATATTTATGGCACGACCAAAGGCCGGATTCGCCAGGCCATCCTGTGGGATGAGCTAAACGCGTTGTTACCGACGCTGCCAGAAGGTCCGTTGCAGATCCTCGATGCCGGTGGCGGCATCGGGCAGATATCCAGCGGGCTGGCGGCACAGGGGCATCAGGTGCTGTTGTGCGATCTCTCTGCGGAAATGCTGCGTCTGGCGCAGGAGCATGCGCAGGCAGAGGGTGTGAGCCAGAACATGCAATTCAAACAAATTAGCGCCCAGCAGGTGGGCGAACATTTGGATAAACCGGTTGATCTGGTATTGTTTCACGCGGTGCTGGAGTGGGTTGCAGAACCCGAACAGGTGTTAAAAGCGCTGTACAACGTACTGTCGCCGGGCGGCGTATTATCTCTGATGTTCTATAATCGCCACGGCCTGACGCTGCGCAACCTGACATTGGGTAACTTCGGTTATTTGCGTGCCGACATGGCGAAACGCAAGAAGAGCACACTCTCACCCGATTATCCGCGTGATCCCGTAGAGGTCGAGCAATGGCTGAACGCCTGCGGCTTTGTTACTGAAGCACGAGCCGGGATCCGCGTGTTCTGCGACTATATGTCAGAGCCGCCACAACGCGGGGAAGGAACGGAAGCAATTATTGAGATGGAGCGACGTTACTGCCGTCAGGAGCCTTTCCTGAGCCTTGGACGCTATATTCACGTAACGGCGCGTAAACCCGTAACACAGGACGAACTATGAGTGAATTTTCCCAGACGGTTCCCGAACTGGTGAACTGGGCGCGTAAGAATGACTTCTCGCTTACGCTGCCGGTTGAACGTCTGGCCTTTTTGCTGGCCATTGCCACCCTGAACGGTGAGCGCATGGATGGCGAAATGAGTGAAGGCGAACTGATTGATGCCTTTCGTCACGTCAGCAAGGCTTTCGAACAAACCCATGAAACGGTCCTGGTGCGTGCCAACAACGCCATCAATGACATGGTGCGTCAGCGCCTGATTAACCGCTTTACCAGCGAACTGGCAGAAGGCCATGCCATCTATCGCCTGACACCGCTGGCCATCGGCATTACCGACTACTATATCCGCCAGCGTGAATTCTCCACGCTGCGCCTCTCAATGCAGCTCTCTATCGTCGCTCAGGAACTGAAACGTGCCGCCGATGCTGCGGATGAAGACGGTGATGAGTTCCACTGGCAGCGCAACGTCTTTGCGCCGTTGAAATATTCCGTCGCGGAAATTTTTGACAGCATCGATATGAGTCAACGTCTGATGGACGAACAGCAGCAGTCCGTGAAGAATGACATCGCGGACCTGCTGAACAAAGACTGGCGTGCAGCGATTTCCAGTTGTGAACTGCTGTTATCAGAAACGTCCGGCACGCTGCGTGAGTTGCAGGACACGCTGGAAGCGGCAGGCGATAAGCTCCAGGCCAATCTGTTACGCATTCAGGATGCCACGCTGAACAGCCCAGACCTCGGCTTTGTCGATAAGCTGGTGTTTGATCTGCAAAGCAAGCTGGATCGCATTATCAGTTGGGGACAGCAAGCGATTGATCTGTGGATTGGCTATGACCGCCATGTACACAAATTTATTCGCACCGCCATCGATATGGACAAAAACCGCGTCTTTGCGCAGCGTTTACGTCAGTCGGTGCAGAACTATTTTGATAACCCATGGGTATTGACGTACGCCAATGCCGACCGCCTCTACGATCTCCGTGATGACGAAATGACATTACGTAATGACGAGGTGATGGGGGAGTTGCCACCTGAGATGGAGTTCGAAGAATTCAATGAAATTCGTGAACAGCTGGCAGCCATGATTGAAGAAGCCTTACAGAGTTATAAAACCGAACAGAAACCGCTCCACCTTGCTAGCGTGATGCGCGATTATCTGGCGCAGTATCCACGCGCCCGCCATTTTGATCTGGCGCGTATTGTGGTGGATCAGGCCGTCAGGTTAGGGGTGGCGGAAGCGGATTTAGCCGGTTTACCTGCTGAATGGCAGGCCATTAATGAATACGGAGCCAAGGTGCAGGCACATGTCATCGACAAATATTGAACAAGTGATGCCAGTTAAGCTGGCGCAGGCACTGGCGAATCCGATTTTCCCTGCGCTGGACAGTCAGTTGCGCGCAGGCCGTCATATCGGCATTGAAGATTTGGATAACCACGCTTTCCTGATGGATTATCAGGACTATTTAGGCGAATTTTACGCCCGTTATCATGTTGAACTGGTGCGAGCGCCGGAGGGGTTCTTCTACCTGCGTCCACGCTCGACCACGCTCATTCCCCGTTCAGTGCTCTCTGAGCTGGATATGATGGTAGGGAAAATTCTTTGTTACCTTTATCTCAGCCCGGAACGTCTGGCAAACGAAGGGATCTTCACCCAGCAAGAGCTGTATGACGAACTGCTGTCGTTAGCGGATGAGAGCAAACTCCTGCGTTTCGTCAATCAGCGTTCAACCGGTTCCGACCTTGACCGCAGCAAATTGCAGGAAAAAGTGCGTGCCTCACTAACGCGCCTGCGCCGCCTCGGCATGGTGTGGTTTATGGGCAATGACAGCAGCAAATTCCGCATTATCGAGTCGGTGTTCCGCTTTGGCGCGGACGTGCGCAGCGGAGACGATCCGCGTGAAGCCCAGCTCCGCCTGATCCGCACGGGAGATGCACAGATCCCGGTGCAGGCAGTGGCCGATGAGCCAGAAGAAAATGACCATGAAGCGAATGATAGCGCGGAGGAAGAGTAAGCATGATTGAACGCGGAAAATTTCGCTCGCTGACCCTGATAAACTGGAACGGCTTCTTTGCACGTACCTTCGACCTCGATGAGCTGGTGACGACGCTCTCAGGCGGTAATGGTGCGGGTAAATCCACTACCATGGCGGCATTTGTCACCGCCTTGATCCCCGATCTCACGTTGCTGCACTTCCGTAACACCACGGAAGCGGGGGCCACCAGCGGCTCACGCGACAAAGGCCTGCACGGTAAGCTGCGGGCTGGGGTCTGCTACTCGGCGCTGGATGTGATCAACTCACGCCATCAGCGTGTGATTGTGGGCGTGCGTCTGCAACAGGTGGCAGGGCGCGATAAGAAAGTCGATATCAAACCCTTCAGTATTCACGGGCTGCCGATGGACAGCAACCCGACCGACATGCTGACGGAAATTCTCGATACCCGTCAGGCTCGTGTCCTGTCGCTGAATGACGTTAAAGAACGCGTAGAAGCCTGCGAGGGTGTGCAGTTCCGTCAATACAGCTCCGTGACCGACTATCATGCGATGATGTTCGATTTGGGCATTGTGCCGCGCCGGCTGCGCAGCGCCAGCGATCGCAGTAAGTTCTACCGCCTGATCGAAGCTTCGCTGTACGGCGGGATCTCCAGTGCCATCACGCGTTCACTGCGTGACTACCTGCTGCCGGAAAATGGCGGTGTGCGTAAGGCCTTCCAGGATATGGAAGCCGCACTGCGTGAGAACCGTCTGACGCTGGAAGCCATCCGCGTAACGCAATCCGATCGCGATCTGTTTAAGCACCTGATTTCCGAAGCTACCAGCTACGTATCGGCGGACTACATGCGCCACGCTAATGAGCGTCGTGTGCATCTGGATGGCGCGGTACAACTGCGTCACGATCTCTTCACCAGCCGCAATCAGCTGGCGGCAGAGCAGTATCGTCATGTTGAAATGGCGCGTGAGCTGGCCGAGCACTCCAGTGCGGAAAGCGATCTGGAAGTCGATTATCAGGGTGCCAGTGATCACCTGAACCTGGTGCAAACCGCAATGCGCCAGCAGGAAAAAATCACCCGCTATGATGCGGACCTCGAAGAGCTGACGGTACGTCTGGAAGAACAGACGGAAGTGGTTGAAGAGGGACGCGAGCTGCTGGAAGAGCAGGAAGCGCGTGCGGAAGCCGCAGAAACCGAAGTCGATGAACTGAAAAACCAGTTGGCCGATTTCCAGCAGGCGCTGGATGTGCAGCAAACGCGTGCCATTCAGTACCAGCAGGCGTTACAGGCACTGGAGCGTGCGCGCTCACTCTGCCAGCTGTCGGATTTAACCACCGGTAACGCGGAGGAGTATCAGCACGCATTCCAGGCTCGTGAAGAAGAAGCGACCGAACGCCTGTTAACGCTGGAACAAAAACTCAGTGTGGCAGAAGCCGCACACGGGCAGTTTGAACAGGCGCTGGCGCTGGTCATGGCCATTGCAGGCAGCGTCACTCGTCAGGATGCATGGCAAACCGGACGTGAGATCCTGCGTGACGCACATAACCAGCGTCATCACGCCGATCAGCTCTCCTCACTGCGTCTGCGCCTGAACGAACTGGAGCAGCGCCTGCGTGAGCAGCATGATGCAGAGCGTTTGCTGGCGGAGTTCTGCAAGCGCCAGGGGCAGCAGTATGATGCTGATGCGCTGGAAGGCTTACAGCGTGAGCTGGAAGCGCAGATTGAGCAGTTGAATGCCACCGTAGCGGATGCCGGTGAACGCCGTATGCAGATGCGCCAGGAGCTGGAGCAACTGCGTGAACGCATCACTGCCCTGACTGCACGCGCGCCGCACTGGCTGGCGGCACAGGAGATCCTCACTCAGTTAAGTGAACAAACCGGTCAGCAGCTCAGCAGTAGCCAGGATATCACCGAATACATGCAACAGCTGTTGGAGCGCGAGCGCGAAACCACCGTTGAGCGTGATGACATCGCGGCACGCAAGCGCGATGTAGAACAACAGATTGAACGCCTGAGCCAGCCTGGTGGCGCAGAAGATGCCCGCCTCACCCAACTGGCCGAGCGTTTCGGTGGCGTATTGCTGTCGGAAATCTATGATGATGTCACCCTTGATGATGCGCCGTACTTCTCCGCACTGTATGGCCCGTCACGTCATGCCATCGTTGTGCCGGATCTCTCTCTGGTGCGTGAGCAACTGGAAGGGCTGGAAGAGTGCCCGGAAGATCTCTACCTGATTGAAGGGGACCCGCAGTCGTTTGATGACAGTGTCTTTGCCGTCGATGAGTTAGAAAAAGCGGTGGTGGTGAAAATCGCTGAACGCCAGTGGCGCTATTCCCGCTTCCCGAAAGTGCCGTTGTTTGGCCGCGCCGCGCGTGAAAACCAGCTGGAGCTGTTGAGCAATGAGCGTGACCGCCTGGCAGAGCAGTACGCCACGCTGTCGTTTGATGTGCAGAAAACGCAGCGCCTGCATCAGTCTTTCAGCCGCTTTATCGGTAGCCATTTGGCCGTTGCGTTTGATGCCGATCCTGAAGCCCAAATCCGCAGCCTGAATACGCGTCGTGGTGAACTGGAACGCGCCCTCAGCCAGCATGAAAATGACAACCAGCAGCAGCGTCAGCAGTTTGAACTGGCGCGTGAGGGGGTGGCACAGCTTAACCGCCTGCTGCCACGTGTCAGCCTGTTGCTGGATGACACGCTAGCCGATCGCTGCGAAGAGATCCGCGAGCAGGTGGAAGAAGCCCAGGATGCGTCGCGTTTCCTGCATCAACATGGCGCTCGCCTGACGAAACTGGAATCACTGGTTGGCGTGTTGCAAAACGACCCTGAGCAGCATGAACAGTTACAAGCGGACTACCAGCAGGCGCAACAGCAGCAGCGTGATGCGCGTCAGCAGGCCTTTGCGCTGACAGAAGTGGTACAGCGCCGCGCACACTTCAGCTATGCCGACTCTGCCAGCATGTTGACGGGTAACAGCGATCTCAGTGACAAGCTGCGTCAACAGCTGGAACATGCTGAAGCGGAACGTGCACGTTCGCGTGAACGTCTGCGTGAGCAGCAACAGCGCCTGACGCAGTATTCGCAGGTGCAGGCGTCACTGAAAAGTGCCTTTGATGCCAAACGCGATATGTTGCAGGAACTGCAACAGGAGATGCAGGCGATTGGCGTTCAGGCAGATGCCAGCGCAGAAGAGCGAGCACGTATCCGCCGCGATGAGCTGTATACCGCGCTCAGCCACAACCGTGCACGCCGTAATCAACTGGAAAAACAGATCACCTTCTGTGAAGCCGAATCCGACAGCCTGCAGAAAAAACTGCGTCAGCTGGAGCGTAACTACCATCAAAGCCGTGAGCATGTGGTCAGCGCCAAGGCGGGATGGTGTACCGTATTGCGTCTGGTGAAAGACAACGGCGTTGAACGCCGTCTGCACCGCCGTGAACTGGCCTATATGGGCGCTGATGAACTGCGCTCCATGTCGGATAAAGCGTTGGGTGCTCTGCGCCTGGCGGTGGCGGATAACGAACATCTGCGTGACGTACTGCGTGCTTCAGAAGATCCTAAACGCCCTGAGCGCAAAATTCAGTTCTTCATCGCTGTATACCAGCATCTGCGCGAACGTATCCGTCAGGATATTATTCGCACAGACGATCCGGTTGAAGCGATTGAGCAGATGGAAATTGAGCTGAATCGCCTGACGGAAGAGCTGACAGCACGTGAACAGACGTTGGCAATCAGCTCGCGCAGTGCGGCGAACATCATTCGTAAAACCATTCAGCGCGAACAGAACCGTATCCGTCAGCTTAACCAGGGACTACAGGCGGTCAGTTTCGGTCAGGTGCGCAGTGTGCGTCTGAACGTGAACGTCCGAGAAGCTCACTCTGTGCTGCTGGACACGCTTTCGGCTGAACATGAACAGCATCAGGATCTGTTTAACAGCTCCCGCCTGACCTTCTCTGAGGCCTTAGCGAAACTGTATCAACGCCTGAATCCGCAGATTGATATGGGCCAACGTACGCCGCAAACCATTGGTGAAGAACTGCTCGACTACCGCAACTATCTGGAGATGGAAGTGGAAGTTAACCGTGGTTCGGATGGTTGGCTGCGTGCGGAAAGTGGCGCGCTGTCTACCGGTGAAGCGATCGGTACCGGGATGTCAATTCTGGTGATGGTGGTACAAAGCTGGGAAGAAGAGTCTCGCCGTCTGCGTGGCAAAGACATTTCACCGTGCCGTCTGCTGTTCCTCGACGAAGCAGCCCGACTGGATGCGCGTTCCATCGCCACACTCTTCGAGCTGTGTGAACGTCTGGAGATGCAACTGGTGATTGCTGCGCCGGAAAATATCAGCCCGGAAAAGGGCACCACCTACAAACTGGTACGTAAAGTCTTTAACAATACGGAGCATGTGCATGTGGTGGGGCTGCGAGGTTTTGCGCCTGATGCACCGAAGCCACGACCAGAGGCCACTCAGGTTGAGGATTCACAGGCTGAGTTGTAGTGCCGCTGTAGATTTTTCAACGCGCTGAAAAACCCCAGGTTATTTCCTGAAAGAGACGTTGCTTAAGCGGCGCTCAACGTGAGGTGGCAGTCACCTCGCCAGGAATTACGGCACGAAGCCTGAGAGAGGGACACCAGAGAGCTGAGCTATTTCTGGTAACGGCATTTGTCAGAACAGGCAAATGCCGTTTTTTATTTGTATACTCAAACCGATGCGTAGTGGTGTAGCGAATTCAGACACAGCGTTAACTTATGAGGGGGCAGGGATGTTGCTGAACACAAGTATAAAAAGAAATCGGTTGGTTGGGGCGCTAAGCCTCATGTTGTTATTGTCACCTTTGAGCGCGAGCGTTGCAGCGGTCAATAGCACAGTGCCACATACCGGACAGGGAACGTTTACGGTAGGACAGAGTCAGCAGCGTATTCTGCAAGAGTTTGCACCGGCCGACAGGCCATTCTATCTGGCCGCACTCGCCAGTTTGTATGCTAACCGCCATATGCAGCCGCTGTGGCAGGACAGTGACGCGACGCAACAATTTCAACAGCAGTTAGCCGAAGTCGCGCTCTCTGGCGTACAGCCACAGTTTACCCACTGGCTTGATTTACTCACCAATCCACAGGTCAAGGGTTTCGCGCGCGATGTCGTGTTGTCCGATGCCATGCTGGGCTATTTGCAGTTCGTCGCTAACGTGCCGCAGAAAGGGGAAACCTGGCTCTACAGCAATGTTCCCTACAAAATGGAGCCTCCGGCGATCTCCGCTGAGAACCAATGGCTGAATGCTTTCAATGCGGGTGGCGGATCTACTTTCGTGGCTTCACTGGCACCGCAACATCCCCAGTATGTGCCGATGCACAGCGCATTGAAGAAACTGCTGCGGGATAAACGCCCATGGCCACAGTTGAAAAACGTTGCCACGCTGCGCCCAGGACAGGTGAGCAATGATGTGCCAGCACTGCGTGAGATTCTGGAACGCACCGGTATGCTGCAGGCCACCACGACTGCGCCTGATCCGTCTGAAGACCGCGTGCCCACCGCACCGGTGCCGGTTAGTCAGTCCAGTGAGCCGGTCGCTGTTAGCCCATCCGCCACTTCGACCTCTTCGTTGATCACCGCCGATACTCCACAGGCACAAGGTAATGTGCAGGCGACCAGCACACCGGTGCCTGGCAGTGTTTATGATGACACACTGGTCGCCGCAGTGAAGCGCTTCCAACAGTGGCAGGGGCTGGAGAGTGATGGCAACATTGGCCCAAGGACGCGCGAATGGTTAAACGTTTCACCCCAGATGCGTGCGGCACTGCTGGCGCTGAATATTCAACGCCTGCGCCTGCTGCCGGATGATATGCACAACGGGATCATGGTTAACATTCCCAACTTCTCCCTGATTTATTACAACAACGGCAACAAGATCCTCAGTTCGCGTGTGATTGTGGGTCGACCGGATCGTAAAACGCCACTGATGCGCAGCGCGCTCAATGATGTGGTGCTTAATCCGCCGTGGAACGTACCGACCTCGCTGGTGCGTAAAGACATTATTCCCAAAGTAAAACAGGATCCTTCTTACCTGGATAAACATGGGTTTGTTTTACTGTCTGGCTGGAGCAATGATGCACAGGTGGTGAATCCGCATATGATTGACTGGTCAGGCATTTCTGCCAGTAATTTCCCTTACCGGATGCGCCAGTCTCCGGGGGCCATGAATGCCCTGGGCCGTTATAAATTCAATATGCCGAGCAGTGATGCGATTTATCTGCATGACACCCCTAATCATGGCCTGTTCCAGCGCGATCTGCGGGCGCTGAGCTCGGGTTGTGTCCGCGTGAACAAAGCTTCAGAGCTGGCGGGTATCTTGCTACAGGATGTTGGCTGGAATGGCGGTCGTATCTCCGACACGCTGAAACAGGGAGATACGCGTTACGTCTCCATTCGTCGCCGTATCCCGGTTAACCTCTATTATTTGACCGCCTGGGTCGCGGATGATGGTAAAGCGCAGTACCGTACAGATATTTACAATTATGATATGACGGCACAATCCGGCAGCCACCTTCTCAATCGTGCCGGTCAGTTATTGCTCTAGTGATTGATTTACAACTGCCTTTCAGTCGGGGATGAAAATCCCCGACTTGTCCTAATGAGGTCGCCTCTCTCGGGCGGCTGCACAAAGCAGTGAGACGTGGGTTGACGGATATTTGCCTGGCGGTTAAGGTTCCGCCTTGTGTGCTTTTTGCACATAAAAGTTGGCTTTTTATCAGGTAATCGCGCTTCATGACAAAATTTAATCCTCAACGCCGTAAACTTCTGCTTTGCGCAGGTGCTGCCTCTGGCCTTGCGCTGTTGCCCGCTTCGGCAATGGCTTCGCTCTCTACTTCTCGCCCACGCGTACTGACGCTAAATAACCTGCATACCGGTGAAACGTTGAAGACAGAATTTTTCAACGGGCAAACGTACGATAAGAGTGAATTGACGCGTCTGAATCACTTTTTCCGTGATTACCGCGCCAACCAGATCAAAAACATCGATCCGCACCTGTTTGATCAACTCTATCTGTTACAGGCGATGCTGGAAACCCGTAAGCCGGTTTCGCTGGTTTCGGGCTACCGCACCCTTGCCACCAACAATATGCTGCGTGAAAGCGGCCCAGGCGTGGCTAAACACAGTTACCACACCAAAGGACAGGCGATGGACTTCCACATTGATGGCATTGCGCTTGCGAACGTACGCAAAGCTGCGTTATCAATGCGTTCAGGTGGTGTAGGATATTACCCGCGCAGCAACTTTGTTCATATTGACACCGGACCTGTCAGACACTGGTAACAGTGCCGACGCTGCTGCGCATACCGGTCATGGAGAGTTATGAAGTACCACATTATTCCTGTTACTGCGTTTGCCCAGAACTGTTCAGTTATCTGGTGTGATGCCACGGGCACTGCTGCATTAGTCGATCCCGGCGGTGATGCGGAAAAGATTAAGCAGGAGCTGGCGCAGCTTGGCCTTAAGCCGGCTCAAATCCTGTTAACGCATGGGCATCTGGATCACGTTGGGGCAGCTGCCGAACTGGCCGCATTTTATCAGGTCGAGATTGTGGGCCCACACCGCAACGATGCCTTCTGGCTGGAGAACCTGCCAACGCAGAGCCAGATGTTTGGTTTCGCGCATTGTGAACCCTTGCAGCCGAATCGCTGGCTGGAAGAGGGGGATGTGGTCACAGTGGGCGAGGTTAGCCTGCAAGTGCTGTTATGCCCAGGCCATACGCCGGGTCATATTGTCTTCTATGATGCGGCAGGCCGCCTGCTGGTCTCCGGTGATGTGATTTTCCGTGGTGGCGTAGGACGTACTGACTTCCCACAGGGTAGTCATGAAGACCTGATTACGGCGATTCATACCAAGCTGTTGCCGCTCGGTGATGACGTGACTTTCCTGCCGGGCCATGGCCCGATCTCCTCGCTGGGAGAGGAACGGCGCAATAATCCGTTCCTGCAATAAAAAATGGGCCAGCAGGCCCATTTTTACGCATTTAAGTAAGCAATCGCTTACAGCACGGCGACAATCGCTTCGCACAGTTCAGACATGTTGTCTGGCGTCATACCGGCCACATTGATACGGCCAGAATTCACCGCATACACCGCAAACTCTTCACGCAGACGGATGACCTGATCTTTGGTCAATCCGCTGAAGGAGAACATGCCGTTTTGCAGGGTGATAAAGCTGAAATCACGATTCGCGCCTTTCTCAGCCAGCGTTTTAACAAACAGCTGGCGCATACGCTGGATACGCTGGCGCATATCGGTCAGCTCCTGTTCCCACAGGTTGCGTAACGCGTCGTTGCTCAGAATGGTGGCAACCACTGCCGCACCGTGAGATGGCGGGTTAGAGTAGTTGGCACGAATGGTGTATTTCACCTGGCTAAACGCGGTGGTGGCGGTTTCTGCGTTTGCAGCAACCAGCGTCAGAGCACCTACGCGCTCGTTATACAGGCCAAAGTTTTTCGAGTACGAGCTGGCGACCAGCAGTTCCTGATGCTGAGCGGCGAAAATCCGCAGACCTTCGGCATCTTCTTCCAGTCCACGCGCAAAGCCCTGGTAGGCGAAGTCAAACAGCGGCAACCAGCCTTTTTCCAGCGACAGTGCCGCCAGCTTTTCCCACTGCTCAGCCGTTGGATCAATACCGGTTGGGTTATGGCAGCAGCCGTGGAACAGCACCACGTCACCCGCCTGTGCTTGTTGCAGCGCCGCAACCAGATTGTCGAAGTCGAGGCTGTGGTTTTCGGCATCGTAGTAGGGATATTCCACCACTTCGAGGCCCGCTGCGTTAAACACATTCTTATGGTTTGGCCAGCTTGGATTGCTCACCCAAACGCGTTTTACCGACGTCTGATTCGCCAGGAAGTCTGCCGCTACGCGCAGTGCGCCAGTACCACCCGGCGTTTGGGCCGTGTGTGCGCGCGCTTGCTGGATAATGTTGCTGTCTTTGCCAAACAACAGCTCCTGAGTACAGCGGGCAAAATCTGCCAGGCCATCAATGCTGAGGTAATTTTTGCTGGTCTCGTTTTCCAGTAAAAATTGTTCCGCTTTCTTCACGCTGGCCAGCACCGGCGTTTTACCGGTTTCGTCTTTATAGACGCCGATACCGAGGTTAATTTTGTGCGTGCGGTCATCAGCGCGGAACAGATCCGCCAGACCAAGAATGGGATCGGCGGGAGCAGCAGAGATCGATTCAAACATGCGTAGTGTCCAGAGTGGGTGGGCTTAGCAAAATGAGCTATCAGGTTAGCGCTGCGCCACGCAAATGCCAACTGTTAACATAAGAATTCGCGCTGATACGTCAGAGAATAAGCAGGACTAATAATTGGCAGGCGGTAAAGCGGAAATTACGGAAGTGCAGGCAATAAAAAACGGGGCCGAAGCCCCGTTTACTGAAACGCTGAAACGTGGGATTAGAACTGGTAAACCAGACCTACGCCAACTACGTCATCAGTGTTCAGACCCAGTGGGTTGTTGTCATCCAGACGGTTGATTTTGTAATCAACGTAGGTAGACATGTTTTTGTTGAAGTAGTAGGTCGCACCGATGTCGATGTATTTGTACAGGTCAGCATCGCCAATGTTGGTGATTTTCTTGCCTTTAGACTGAACGTAGGCAATGGATGGACGCAGACCGAAATCGAACTGGTACTGAGCGACTAATTCAATAGTCTGTGCTTTGTTAGCAAAGCCATCCTGACCGGTCACATTGTTGTCAATGTAGGTTGCGCGGTAGGTTTCGCTATACAGCGCTGCCAGGTAGATGTTGTTCGCGTCATACTTCAGCGCGGTAGCCCACTGTCTTGCATCTTTGTTGCTGTCGCTGCCGTAGAAAGCATTTTTCTGTGCAACAGTACGGTTGCCCTGCGCATAGGCCGCTACGATGCCAACACCGATTGGTGAGGTGTATGAGCTTGACACGCCCCAGGTATCGCCGTTTGAACGACGGATGTCTGAACGGTCATTTTTGCCCTGATACTGAACCGCGAAGTCCCAGCCATCAACCAGGCCGAAGAAGTTCTTGTTACGGTAGGTTGCAACGCCGGTAGAACGGCCAACCAGGTAGTTATCTGAGTAACCGGAATCGCCACCGAACTCTGGCAGCATATCGGTCCAGCCGATTGCGTCATACACTACGCCGTAGTTACGGCCGTAATCGAATGAACCAGCATCAGCAAATTTCAGACCGGCGAAGCCCAGACGGGTTTTGTTACCCTCTTGTGCATCAGAACCTTCTGAGTTGTTAGCCTGGATGTTGTATTCCCACTGGCCGTAACCGGTCAGCTGATCGGTGATCTGAGTTTCACCCTTAAAGCCGAAGCGAACATAAGACTGGTCGCCATCGCTACCACTGTCTTTAGAAAAATAGTGCAGGCCGTCAACTTTACCGTACAGATCCAGTTTGTTGCCGTCTTTGTTATAGATTTCTGCCGCGTTTGCTGCACTTGCAGCTAACAGGGCAGGGATAACCACTGCAAGAATGTTGCGCTTCATCATTATTTATTACCCTCATTGGAGTTTATTTGGACTCCTGGTTTTGCTGGTGAATTCACTGTGTGGAACCCTTTCAGCAAACCGGTGTCTCGAGTGTCTGAACGCATCTTTCCATTGCGGGTAAATGAATTCTAGCGAGGAAATGCTACAAATCTCCAGAATTGGTTTCAAAAAGAAAAGTAGTGTATCAATTTGTAATCTTGAGGGAACTTTGTGAGTGAACTCAAAATTTACAAAAATAAAAAAAGACTGGCAGAGCCAGTCTTCTTATATATATGAATTTCTTATAATTAATGCAGAAAATTAGAAGCTCGCATTACGTGGCGTGCGTGGGAACGGGATAACATCCCTTACATTTTGTACGCCGGTGACATACGCGATCAAACGTTCGAACCCTAAGCCGAAGCCTGAATGTGGCACAGTGCCGTAACGGCGCAGGTCACGATACCACCAGTAATCTTCTTTATTCAGGCCCATCTCTTCCAGGCGTGCATCCAGCACATCCAGACGCTCTTCACGTTGTGAACCGCCAATGATCTCACCGATGCCCGGTGCCAGAACGTCCATCGCCGCAACGGTTTTGCCATCGTCGTTCAAACGCATATAGAACGCTTTGATGTCTTTTGGATAGTTTTTCACGACCACTGGCGCTTTGAAGTGCTTCTCAGCCAGGTAGCGTTCGTGCTCAGAAGAGAGGTCAATACCCCATGACACCGGGTTCTCGAACGTCTGACCAGACTGCAACAGGATCTCAACCGCATCGGTGTAATCAACCTGAGCAAAATCAGTGGAGACGAAACGCTCCAGACGCTCAATTGCTTCTTTATCAACGCGCTCGGCGAAGAATGCCATGTCATCAGCACGCTCTTCCAGAACGGCTTTAAACACATATTTCAGCATCGCTTCCGCTAACGCTGCAGCATCATTCAGATCGGCAAAGGCCACTTCTGGCTCCAGCATCCAGAATTCCGCCAGGTGACGGCTGGTGTTGGAGTTTTCTGCACGGAAAGTCGGGCCAAAGGTGTAAACTTTTGACAACGCACTGGCGTACGTTTCACCGTTCAACTGGCCTGAAACGGTCAGGAAGGCTTCTTTACCGAAGAAGTCTTTATCGAAATCGACTTTACCCTGGTCGTCACGCGGCAGGTTTTCCAGATCCAGCGTGGAAACGCGGAACATTTCGCCAGCACCTTCGGTATCCGAAGCGGTGATCAGCGGGGTAGAGACCCAGAAATAACCGTTCTCATGGAAGAAGCGGTGCAGCGCCTGAGCCAGCGTATGGCGCACGCGGGCCACCGCGCCGATCAGGTTGGTGCGTGGGCGCAGGTGAGCAACTTCACGCAGGTATTCAATGCTGTGACGTTTTGCCGCCATTGGGTAGGTATCGGGATCGTCTACCCAACCGGTAACTTCCACCTTGGTCGCCTGGAGTTCAAACGCCTGGCCCTGGCCTGGTGAAGCCACAACAGTACCGGTAATAATCACTGAGCAACCGGTAGTCAGACGCAGAACGTCATCCTGATAATTATTCAGAGAATTATTAACGACAGCCTGAACGGGATTAAAGCAGGAACCGTCATAAACGGCGATAAAGGAAAGACCGGCTTTGGAATCTCTTCGGGTACGCACCCAACCACGTACGGTGACTTCGCTGTCCACCGCGACACGGCCGTGCAGTACATCCGCTACAGGCACTACGCTCATAAAGTTCTCTCTATAAAAGATGTGAGTTTGAAAATATCCCCGCAAATGGGGTGTCGTTATGTTACTTGTGCAACCTCAGGAAACAAGCAAAATTGCTGTCCGGTAGCGCAAATTTTATTTGCGCCCGTGGCTTAGGACAATTTAGCACCTCCACTCCCGCGTGGAGTGAAGGTGACTGTGCCGCAAATCATCGCGGCAGATGGGAAGAATAGCGGGGAATTAACTGGCTTTTTTCACCAATGGCAGATCAAATGCTTTGCGCAGCGCACGGATAAACGCCGGATCGTGGCAAATGGTTTTGCCTGGGCTGTCGGAGAGTTTTGCCACTGGCTTGCCATTGCACTCGGTCAGCTTGATCACAATATTCAGCGGCGTAATGCCAGGAATGTCGCAGGTAAGACGCGTGCCGATACCAAAACTGACGTTGGTCCGTTGACCAAAACGACGGTACAGCAGCAACGCTTTGTCTAAATTGAGGCTATCAGAAAACACCAACGTTTTACTCAGCGGATCGATGCCCAGCGATTCATAATGCGCGAGGGCTTTCTCTCCCCATTGCTCAGGATCGCCAGAGTCATGGCGTAACCCCTGATAGCGCGAGGCAAACTCATAGCCGAAGTCACGCAGGAAGGCATCCATACTGATGCAGTCGGTCAGGGCGATGCCCAACTGGCTGTCATACTCATCTAACCAGGCCTGTAACGCGGCACGTTGGCTGTTTGCCAACACCGGACTGATTTGCTGATGCGCCTGGAACCATTCATGCGCCTGCGTACCCACCGGGGTGAGCTGCAAACGGCGGGCAAGGTCGTAATTACTGGTGCCAACAAACCACGGTTGTGTTTGCAGTTGGCGCACAATTGCCTCCTGCACCGGCTGGGAAAAGCGGCGGCGTGTGCCGAAATCCATCAGGCGGAAACGGCTGAGATCAACGTCAGCGGTCTGTTGGTGGAAGTCTGTAAGGCGTGCTTCGAGATGTGCCAGAGCCTGATCGACGCCAACCTCAGGGGAACGATGGCGATGTACGACTTCACTGATCAGTGCCAGTAGCGGGACTTCCCACATAATGACTTCACGCCACGGCCCGCTGATACGAATATCCAGTCGTCCAGCGCGATTATGCACCTTCACCTGTTGCGGGTTGTAGCGGAACTGGCGCAGCCAGTCGAGATAATCGGGGGTGAAGAAAGGCAGTGAGGCGAGCCAGAGCTGCTCTTCGGGCTGTAGCGCCAGCGATTGCATGGTATCAATCTGTGCGCGAATGGCATCGGCATAGCTGCCGAGCTGCTCATCACCCCGGCAGCGGAATTCCGCCGTGACGGTGACGTCATTGTAGCGGTGCAACACGGCTTGCTGCATATGCAGTTTATAAGCATCAGTATCAAGCAGTGATGTCAGAATCGGGGAAGTGTGTCCAGTCATGGTGCGTTTTCGCATCCTCTTCCTCGGTACAGGGCCCGGTGTAAAAAATAATAAGACGGAGGAGTATAAAACAGTTGTTTCAACCGATCACACCATATTTCAGGCCATCGGGTCGAGGTCATTTTGTGCCAGTGTTAAAAAAATGTAGCTAAAAAATACAATCCTGCATTGAGCATGGCAAGGGAAGGCTAACAGGCATAGACTTGTGCGGTATCCCTTTTTTTGATGCGAGAAGGACTTATGACGCAACAGCCGCAAATAAAATATCGCCACGACTACCGTGCACCTGACTACACCATCACTGATATCGATCTGACGTTTGATCTGGATGCGGAAAGCACCCAGGTCACGGCAGTCAGCCGCATTAAGCGCCTTGGCGATGCGCAGGCCGAACTGCGTCTGGATGGCGAAGCGCTGACGCTGCTGTCGCTGGAAGTCAACGGCACGCCGTGGACGGCTTACCACGAAGAAGAAGGCGCGCTGATCCTGCGCCAGCTTCCAGATACCTTCACCCTGAAGATCGTTAACCTGATCCACCCGGCGCAGAACACCGCGCTGGAAGGGCTGTATCAGTCAGGGGAAGCGCTGTGTACGCAGTGTGAAGCCGAAGGGTTCCGTCATATTACCTGGTATCTTGATCGCCCAGATGTGCTGGCGCGTTTTACCACCACGATTTTCGCCGATAAGGCGCGTTACCCTTATCTGCTCTCGAACGGCAACCGCATTGATGGCGGCGAACTGGAAGCCGGACGCCACTGGGTGAAGTGGGAAGATCCGTTCCCAAAACCTTGTTACCTGTTCGCGCTGGTTGCCGGTGAGTTCGACGTGCTGCGTGACAGCTTCAAAACCCGCTCAGGACGTGACGTGGCGCTGGAGATCTTTGTCGATCGTGGCAACCTCGACCGCGCTGACTGGGCGATGACGTCACTGAAAAACAGTATGAAGTGGGATGAGGAACGCTTTAACCTCGAATATGACCTCGACATCTTTATGATTGTCGCCGTCGACTTCTTCAACATGGGCGCGATGGAGAATAAAGGCCTCAACGTCTTTAACTCTAAATTCGTGCTGGCGAAAGCGGAAACCGCCACAGACAAAGACTACCTCGGCATCGAGGCGGTGATTGGTCACGAATATTTCCACAACTGGACCGGCAACCGCGTCACCTGCCGTGACTGGTTCCAGCTCAGCCTGAAAGAGGGGCTGACGGTGTTCCGCGATCAGGAGTTCAGTTCCGATTTGGGCTCACGCGCCGTCAACCGTATCGACAATGTGCGCATTATGCGTGGTGCACAGTTCGCCGAAGATGCCAGCCCAATGGCGCACCCGATCCGCCCGGATCAGGTGATTGAGATGAACAACTTCTACACCCTGACCGTGTATGAGAAGGGATCGGAAGTGATCCGCATGATGCACACGCTGCTGGGTGAGAACAACTTCCAGAAAGGGATCGCGCTCTATTTCGAACGCCATGATGGCAGTGCTGCAACCTGCGATGACTTCGTGCAGGCGATGGAAGATGCGTCCAACGTCGACCTCTCGCAGTTCCGTCGCTGGTATAGCCAGTCCGGTACGCCAGTGCTGACGATTCGCGATGACTACAACCCCGAACTGGAGCAGTACACGCTGCATGTGGCGCAGCACACGCCAGCCACGGCAGATCAAAAAGAGAAACTGCCGCTGCACATTCCTCTGGATATCGAACTGTACGATCAAGAAGGCAATGTCATCCCGTTGCAGCACAATGGTCATCCGGTGCATTCGGTGCTTAACGTCACGGAAAACGTGCAGACCTTTATCTTCGATAACGTCTATTTCCAGCCGGTTCCCTCGCTGCTGCGTGAATTTTCGGCACCGGTAAAACTGGAATATAAATGGAGCGATGCGCAACTGACCTTCCTGATGCGCCACGCCCGTAACGATTTCGCCCGTTGGGATGCAGCACAAAGCCTGTTGGCGACCCACATCCGCCTCAACGTCGCGCGCTATCAGCAAGGACAACCGCTGTCTCTGCCGCTGCATGTGGCTGATGCTTTCCGTGCGGTGCTGTTGGATGAACAGTTAGATCCGGCGCTGATTGCGCTGATTCTGACGCTGCCTTCTGAGAACGAAATTGCCGAGCTGTTTGAGGTGATCGATCCTGAAGCCAACGCTGCCGTTCGCGATGCGTTGTTGCGCACCCTGGCGAAGGAGTTGCAGGATGAAGTGTTAGCGGTTTATCACGCTCATAAAGTTAACGAGTACCGCATTGAACATGCGGATATCGGTAAACGCGCACTGAAAAATATCTGTCTGACCTATCTTGCCTTTGGTGATACGGTGCAGGCCAATGCGCTGGTTGAGAAGCAGTATTATCAGGCGAACAACATGACCGATGCGTTGGCCGCCCTTACCGCCGCAGTGGCTGCACAGTTGCCGTCTCATCAGGCTCTGCTGGCGCACTACGATGAGCGTTGGCATCAGGATGGTCTGGTGATGGATAAGTGGTTTGTCTTGCAGGCCACCAGTCCGGCAGAAGACGTGCTGACCAAAGTGCGTGAGTTGTTGCATCACCGCTCCTTTACTCTGACCAACCCGAACCGTATCCGTGCGCTGATTGGTGCCTTTGTGTCGGCCAACCCGGCGGCATTCCATGCCAAAGATGGCAGCGGTTATGCGTTCCTGGTCGAGATGTTGACCGATCTAAACACCCGTAACCCGCAGGTGGCGGCGCGTATGATTGAGCCGCTGATCCGTCTGAAACGTTACAGCAGCCAGCGTCAGGCGCAAATGCGTGCCGCGCTGGAAAAACTCCAGGGACTGGATAAGCTCTCAGGCGATCTGTTTGAGAAGATTAGCAAGGCGCTGAAAGCCTGATCGTAAAACGTTATTCCGCACAAGGCACCCACAACGGGTGCCTTTTTAGTTTAACGCCCGATTAAATCGCTTTCTCCCGATTATTTATTCGCGCTATCTCACCCTTCATTTTATTAAATCACTGGCCTTTATTTTCACGGCAACGCTGTGGCGATTTTCGTCCTGAATCGCGTCTGCCTTATGGAAAAGCGAAACCTCCATTGCTTTTTTGATGATTGCGCGCCGATCAGGTTGTGATAGCTTGACCTGCCGCCGCAGTCAGCGCGTGGTAATAAAAAAAGAGATAACTAAAGTTCTTTTGGTTATAAGCCAATACAGGAAGGTAATTCTTTTGCATTTTATTTTTCAGGGCTTTAAATACGCATTGAGTCAGGGGATATACAGGTAATGATCCGGTTAGAAAATATAAATGTAGACTTTCCTGCTGGAAAGGCCGGACAGGTTAAAGCGGTAAACAATGTGACGTTGAACATTGCCGCAGGTGAAGTATTCGGCATTATCGGCACCAGTGGGGCGGGTAAGAGTACGCTGCTGCGCACCATTAATCTGTTACAGCGTCCCACAAGCGGGGAGGTTTATATCGGTGATACGCTGATCAGTCGTGCAACAGGGCGCGAGTTACGCCAGCACCGCCAGCGTATTGGCATGATCTTCCAGCATTTCAATCTGATGAACACGCGCACCGTGTATGACAACATCGCTTTCAGCCTGCGTGCTGCGGGAAAAAGCAGTGCAGAGATTGCGCAGCGTGTTCCTGAAATCATGCAGTTGGTCGGTCTGGAAGATAAAGGCAAGTCCTTTCCCGCTCAGCTCAGTGGCGGGCAGAAACAGCGTGTCGGTATTGCACGGGCCATCGCTAATCATCCTGATGTGTTGTTATGTGATGAACCCACCTCTGCATTGGATCTGGAAACCTCGGCGTCGATTCTGGCGCTGTTAAAAGACATTAATAAAAAGCTCGGCATCACCATGGTATTGATCTCCCATGAGATGAACGTCATTAAAAGTGTCTGCCATCGTATGGCGGTAATGACCGGCGGGGTCATTGTGGAAGAGGGCGATGTGTTTGACGTTTTCGCCGAACCACAACATGCATTTACGCGCCAACTGGTCAGCCACGTAAATAAAATTGATCTCCCGGAACGGTTTTACCAACAAACGCAAGGACGTCTGATAAAAATTCGCTTTGCCGACAGTTCTGTGGAAAATCCGCTGATTTCTGAAGCCGCACAGCGCTATAACGTGGCGATTAACATCCTGAACGGCAATATCGAATACATTAATGACCGCGCACTGGGCCATATTATCGCCCTCGTGTGTGCTAAAACGCCTGAAAGTCAGCCCGATGTGGCGAATGCCATTCATTTTTTACAGCAGCACTCTTTCGGCGTGGAGATGATTGATGAGTGATTTATTAAACGATCTCTACACCGCCTTTGGTGAAACCTTCACCATGGTCTCCATTTCAGCCTTGTGTGCGGTGCTGCTGGGCCTGCCGCTTGGGGTCGCGATTTATGTTACGGACCGCCATCTGTTCTGGCAGAACCGGGTACTGAATCTGATCTCTACGGTGCTGGTCAACGTGATCCGTTCAGTGCCGTTTGTCATTCTGCTGGTGCTGCTATTGCCGTTAACCCAGTGGCTGTTAGGTAATACCATCGGCCCGGTTGCGGCCTCCGTGCCTATGTCAGTTGCGGCGATTGCTTTTTATGCCCGTATGGCGGATGCCGCGCTGCGTGAAGTTGACAGCGGCATTGTTGAAGCTGCGGAAGCTTTTGGTGCCAGCCCACTGCGGATTATTTTCACCGTGCTGTTACCAGAAGCGCTGGCGGGACTGCTGCGCGGCCTGACGATTACCCTGGTGAGCCTGATTGGCTATTCCGCGATGGCAGGCATTGTCGGCGGTGGCGGCGTAGGTGACCTGGCCATTCGCTTCGGTTACTACCGTTATGAAACCAATGTGATGGTGGTAACTGTCTGTGCGCTTGTGGTGTTGGTGCAGGTGGTTCAAATGGCCGGTGACTGGCTGGCAAAACGCGCGGACAAACGCGAGAGACGTTCATAAGAGGCTGAGTGATGAAAATCGACAAAATTGTACTGCGTAAGATGAAAATGGCGTTGAAAACGCCGTTTACCACCAGCTTCGCCACCCAGACAGAGAAGCATTTCAGTGTGGTGGAAGTCCATGCTGGCGGCGTGGTCGGCTATGGTGACTGTTCCGCGATTTCCCTGCCGTTCTACAACGAAGAGACCAACGTCACGGCTTGGCACATTATGCGGGATTTCCTGATCCCGATGCTCAAACAAGCCGGGGAAATTACCCATCCTTCACAGGCTCGGGAGATCTTTGCGCCGGTAAAACGCAATAACTGCGCGAAGGCCGCGATTGAAGGCGGTCTGTGGGATGCCTGGGCAAAACAGCAGGGCATTTCGCTGGCAAAAGCGATTGGTGGTGAGCGCACGCGTGTGGAGGCCGGCGTCAGTATCGGTATTCAGTCCACGCCCGACAAACTGATTGAAGTGGTTGATGGCTATCTGAACGAAGGTTACAAACGCATCAAGATTAAAATCAAGCCAGGTTACGATTTCAACTATGTACAGGCGCTGCGCCAGACCTTTGGGGATATCACGTTGATGGTGGATGCCAACTCGGCCTACACCCTGGATGACATCGATCTGTTTAAACGCATGGATCAGTTTGGTCTGCTGATGATTGAGCAGCCGTTGGCGCATGACGACATTATCGATCACCGTAAATTACAGGCGGCGATTGCTACTCCGATCTGTCTGGATGAGAGCATTGCCTCGGCAGAAGATGCGCGTAAAGCGCTGGAGTTAGGCAGTGGAAAAATCATCAACATTAAAGTGGCGCGCGTAGGTGGCATCACCGAAGTGAAAATGATCCACGATCTCTGCCAGCAGCAAGGTGTGCCGGTGTGGTGTGGCGGCATGCTGGATACCGCGGTAGGCAAAGCCCACAATATTGCGATTGCTTCACTGCCAAACTTTGTCTTCGCCCACGATATCCCGCCTTCTTCACGTTACTGGCATGAAGACTTCATGCTGCCGCAGGTTGAAATGGATCGTGACAGTTGCGTAGCCGTACCAGAAGCGCCAGGCATTGGTTTTGCCATTAACCCACGTTTGTATCAGGAATATTGCTACGGCGAAGAGTCGTTCAGTTTTTAAGGCGGCTCACCCCCGCCGATGCGTCAACACCGGGAAAGTTGTTTAAAATTAAAAATTACAGGATAGAGACATGTTGCTGAAAAAATTGTTGCCACTGCTGCTGCTGCCCGTGCTGGGTATGGCGCAGGCCCATGCTGCGGATGCGGCGCACACGATCACCATCGGGGTGTCCCCAGGTCCGTATGGCGATATGGTGAAACATGCGATTGCACCGCAGATGGAAAAGAAAGGCTATGAAGTGAAAGTGCGTGAGTTCAGCGACTATATTCAGCCGAACCTGGCGCTGGCGAACAAGAGTATTGATGCCAATCTGTTCCAGAACCGCCGCTATCTGAACCGTTTCAGTGCCGATAAAGGGCTGAAGCTGGCGGAAGTGATTACTGTGCCGACCGCCAGCATGGGCTTTTATTCCAATAAAATTCACTCGCTGAGCGAGCTGAAAAAAGGCGACATCGTAACGTTACCTAACGATCCCTCTAACCTGTCTCGCTCTCTCGACTTCTTACAGAAGTATGGGGTGATCAAGGTGAATCCGGACGTGGCGGTGACCAAAGCTTCTCTGAAAGATATTACTGAGAACCCGCACGGCGTGGTGTTTAAGCCACTGGAAGCGGCACAGTTACCGCGTGCAATGGGCGGTGTAACGGGCTCGCTGATCAACGCTAACTTTGCCCTGAGTGCCGGTATGAAACTGTCTGATGCGATCCAGCTGGATGTACTGCCAGAAGACATCAAAAACATGATTGTGGTGCGTGCGGAAGATATTAATAAGCCTTTTGCCCAGGATCTGAAAGCCGCCGTGGAATCGCCGGAATTTGAAGCGCTGTTTGATGCTCCAGACAGTGAATTTGCTTCATTCCAGAAGCCTGAGTGGATGAAGGCCCGCCATAAATAACCATGAAAGGCTGCTTCGGCAGCCTGTTTCACTGCTATTGTTATTTTCCGCACTTACTTATAACAATAAAGCATTTAAATTCGATATTACACGTCTAAAAATTATAATGTTTGCAATCCGCCAGTGCTTTTCATATAACCCCTAATCCGTTTTTTTCTCAGGATTCAGGTGCCATGCTCAGTACCGATATGCGCTATTTTCTCGCCGTTGCGGATGCCGGTTCGTTAAGTGGTGCCAGCCAGTCGCTGTTTGTTGCCGTTTCGGCCATCAGTCGGCAGATTCATCGCCTTGAAGAGCGTATTGGCGTGCCGCTGTTTGAAAGACACGCACGTGGCATGACGCTGAATGAAGCCGGGCGCATGCTGGAGCGTCAGGTGCGAAAAAGCGTGATGGATATGGATCTTCTGATGGCGGAGATCGTCGGTAGCAACACGCAGAAGCAAACGGTGATCCACATTGCCTGCACCGAGGGGATGTCATTTGATACCTTGCCCACGCTACTGGCGCGTTTTCAGCAACAGCAGCCACACATTGCGTTTCAGCTGCACGTCGGAACGGGTCAGCAGGTTTCACAGTGGGTCCGGTTAGGCAAAGTGGATGTGGCACTACAGTTTTCTATGGCACCGGAAGCCGGTGTTGAAGTCCTGCTTTCTCTGCCTGCCCCGTTGCTGATGCTGATGTCTCACCAGCATAGCGCTCTGGGAACTTCACTGGGGCCACAGCAGCTCACGGCTTTCCCGTTGGCATTACCCGGTACCGGCACCACGTTACGCCAGCTGTTCGATCTCTCATGTCGGATGGAAGGGGTATTCCCGGAACCGCTGCTCAGTTGCGATAATTTTACCAGCCTCTATCACTATATTCTCACCATGCCGGAGTCGATGGCCGCCTGCAGTTTTTATTCGGTGATGTATAAGTTGCAGCATGCGCCTATTGCACTGAAAGCGCTGGAAGCCAGGATGCCCGCCGAGCGTTTTCTCCAGATTCAGCAGCAGGAGAATCGCCAGCCGAGTGCCGATGTGGTCGGGTTTATCCGTTTTATGATTGGGCAATTCCGTCAGCAACAGATTTTCTATGAGCAGCACAGCATTGCGGGTGAATTGAGGGGACAAGCCTCAGCGGAGTGAGGCTTGTGGTCGTGAAATTAGCGCTGCTGGGCGAATCGTACCGGCTGATCGCTGCCGTTACGGCGCATGACACGATCCAGCACTTGTTGCTCCAGTTCCGCCAGTCGTACCGATCCTTTACGCCGTGGGCGCGGGAGATCAACCGTGAGATCGAGGCCGATCTGGCCCTCTTCAATCAGCAGCACGCGATCCGCCATTGCCACTGCTTCGCTGACGTCATGGGTGACCAGCAATACCGTAAAGTTATGCTGTTGCCACAGCGATTCAATCAACCCTTGCATCTCAATGCGTGTCAGGGCATCCAGAGCGCCGAGTGGCTCATCGAGCAGCAGCAGGCCAGGGCGATGAATCAGGGCGCGGGCCAGCGCAACGCGTTGCTTCTGTCCGCCTGACAGCGCCGCAGGCCAGTCATTGGCACGTTCTGCCAGTCCAACGGCTTCCAGTGCTTTAAGGGCATCACTGCGCCACTCGCGGCCTTTCAGTCCGAGACCCACGTTATCAATTACTCGCTTCCACGGCAGCAGTCGTGCGTCCTGGAACATCAGACGGGTATCTTCCTGCGCGGATTTCAGCGGGGCATTCCCCGCCAGCAGCTCGCCTTGTGACGCCTGTTCCAGACCAGCCAGCAGACGCAACAGGGTGCTCTTGCCGCATCCGCTGCGCCCCACGACCGCGACAAACTGCCCGGCGGGAATATGTAAATCAATCCCGTTTAGAATCGTGCGGTCGCCATACTGCTTACTGACGCCATTAACACCAACGGGTAAACCGCTGTTCAGGCGTGACGGAGATGGACTCAGGCTCATGCGTTAGCCTCCTTGAGTTGATACGCCGGATGCCAGCGCAGCCAGACGCGTTCCAGCAGTTGGGCCGCGACATCGGCCAGTTTACCCAGCAGGGCGTAGAGAATAATGGCGACCACGACGACATCGGTTTGCAGGAATTCACGTGCGTTCATCGCCAGGTAGCCAATCCCTGAGTTCGCTGAAATCGTCTCAGCCACAATCAACGTCAGCCACATCAGACCAAGGGCAAAGCGGACCCCCACCATAATTGAGGGCAGGGCGCCTGGCAGAATCACCTGACTAAACAGGCTCCAGCCCGAGAGACCATAGCTGCGCGCCATCTCCACCAGGCCACGATCAATATTGCGAATACCGTGGTAGGTGTTGAGATAAATCGGGAACAGCGTACCCAGCGCCACGAGGAAGATTTTGGCGGATTCGTCGATGCCAAACCACAGGATCACCAACGGGATCAGCGCCAGATGCGGCACATTGCGCAGCATCTGAATCGAGGTATCCAGCAGACGCTCGCCGAGACGCGATGTGCCGGTAATCAGGCCCAGTACCAGGCCGATAGATCCTCCAATGGCAAACCCAAGCAGCGCACGCCAGGTGCTGATCACCAGGTCTTGCCACAGCTCACCGCTTTCTGTCAGTCGCCAGCCGCTGAGAAGAATATTTTCCGGTGATGGCAGGATGCGCGTAGAGAGCAGCCCAACCTGAGAGGCAATTTGCCACACCACCAGAATGCCAACGGGCAGCACCCACGGCACCAGTTGATTAAGCAGTTTGCTGGATGTTTTTGCCATGATGATTTCCTTAGCTCTGCGAGACTTTCTGTGGCGCAAAATCATGCGCAACGTGTTCGCCGTGAGCCTGGGTGATACGCACTGGCGGCACTTCCGGAATTTTCAGGTCAAGGTGTGGGAACAGCAGTTCACCCACGCGATAGGCCTCTTCCAGGTGCGGATAGCCAGAAAGAATAAAGGTTTCGATCCCCAGATCCGCATACTCTTTGATGCGTACGGCCACGGTTGGGCCATCACCCACCAGTGCCGTACCGGCACCACCACGGACCAGACCGACGCCAGCCCACAGGTTCGGGCTGATTTCCAGCTTGTCTCGCTGGCCACCGTGCAGGGCTTGCATGCGGTGCTGGCCGACGGAGTCGGTTTTTGCCAGAGCTGCCTGCGCTTTCGCGATAGTGGCATCATCCAGGTGAGAGATCAGGCGCTCTGCTGCCTGCCAGGCTTCGGCATTGGTTTCACGCACAATGACGTGCAGACGGATACCAAAGCGGACTTTGCGCCCCTGAGCAGCGGCTTTAGCGCGTACCTGGTCCAGTTTTTCTTTGACCTGTGCCGGTGGCTCACCCCAGGTCAGGTAGACATCAACCTGTTCTGCGGCCAGATCTTGTGCTGGCTCAGAGGAGCCGCCAAACCAGAGTGGTGGACGCGGTTGCTGTACCGGTTTAAACATCAGGCGCGCACCGCGCACGTTGACGTGCTTCCCTTCATAATCCACCGTTTCGCCTTCCAGCACGCGACGCCAGACGCGGGTAAACTCTGCCGATTCATCATAGCGCTCTTTGTGGTCGAGGAAGACACCATCACCGGCTAACTCTTCTGCATCACCCCCGGTGACCAGGTTGAACAGCGCACGGCCATTCGACAGGCGATCAAGCGTTGCCGCCTGACGTGCCGCCTGCGTCGGGGAGATCACACCAGGACGTAACGCAACCAGGAAGCGCAGGCGCTGGGTGACGGGAATCAGTGAGGCCGCAACCAGCCAGGCATCTTCGCAGGAGCGGCCAGTGGGGATCAGTACGCCACCAAAACCGAGGCGGTCGGCGGCCTGAGCAACCTGTTGCAAATAGGCGTGGTCAATCGGACGTGCGCCCTGGCTGGTGCCGAGGTAGTGTCCATCACCGTGGGTAGGCAGGAACCAGAATACGGATACGCTCATGGTAAAACTCCTTACTGACTGATCGTTTGCGGATGCCAGATGCGGTCGCGGATCGACACTTTCACTGGTATCAGATGATTGGCATAAAACAGGTCGGCAGTTGCCTGTTGTTTAGCTGCGGTCTGCTCATCCACCAGCGTGATGGTTGAGGCAGGACGATGATCGAGATAACTGGCCAGAACCGGTTTTGGCAGACCCATGGCTGCGGCCAGTAGCGTGATGCTCTGTTCGCGGTCGGTACGGGTCAGGGCATCAGCGGCGGTAAAGGTTTTCAATACCTGTTGGATAAACTCGCCGTTGGCCTCGGTAAACTTACGCGTAGCCAGGTAGAACGAACCGGTCTGATTCAGTTTGCTGCCATCGGTTAACACGCGAGCATGGCCTTGCTGCAATGCAGCAGAGTAGTACGGGTCCCAAATGGCCCAGGCATCGACGTCACCCTGTTGAAACGCCGCACGGGCATCCGCTGGGGTCAGGTAAACCGGCTTAACATCGTTGAGCGAGAGTCCTGCCAGTTGCAGGGCACGCAGCAGTAAATTGTTGGAGCTGGAGCCTTTCTGGAAGGCGACTTTTTTCCCTTTCAGGTCAGCCACGGTTTTTATCGGGCTGTTATCGGCGACCAGGATAACTTCGGCCTGTGGATGGGGCGGTTCAAGACCGACATAGAGCAAATCTGCACCCGCAGCCTGAGCAAACAGCGGCGGCAGGTCGCCGGTGCTGCCGAAATCAATGCTGCCTACGTTCAGCGCTTCCAGCATTTGTGGACCAGCAGGGAATTCAATCCACTGAATCTGGGTGTGGGGGAAACGGGTTTCCAGCATATGGTGAGCTTTAGCCAACACCATACTGACGGAACCTTTCTGATAGCCAATACGAAACGATGTCGGGGCGGTGTCCGCAGCCTGGATGCTGAGGCTGCTTAGCATCAGTAACGCCATCATCCATCTGGCCCAGCTTGCATAGGTCCTTTTCATGATCTTGTCTCTGTCCTTTATATAGCTTGTGCAACAGGGTGGCGATGGCGGGTTAATGCCAGCCAGAAATTGGTGACGGATTCGTCCAGTCGTTGGGTTAACTGCGCATCAAACTCAGCCTGGCGGTCGTAATGTGTGACCTGATGCTCCTCGGCAAACACGCCATGTAAAATTTCCTGCGCTTTTAGGGCGTTTAGCACCGGCTTAAGGGCGTAATCTAACGCCAGCATGTGGCCTGCGCTGCCACCACTGGCAATCGGTAGTACTACCTTATGTTCCAGCGCACGTTCTGGTAGCAGATCGAGTAGCGTTTTCAGCGCCCCAGAGAACGACGCTTTATAAATAGGTGTAGCAACAATGACGCCGTCGGCTTCTGCCAGGTCATCCCGCAGTGCCTGTAAGGCCGGGGCATCAAACCGTGCATTAATCAGGTCGTCCGGCTGGAAGTTATGGATGTTCCAGGGAATCACTTCGACGCCGCGTGTTTCCAGTGCGCGCTGGCAGTGAATAAGCAGTGCCGTTGAGCGCGAAGGGAAGCGCGGACTTCCGGCAAGCGTAATAACCCGCATGGCGACTCCTTATAACCGAAAGTTATTAATTTTCTAAGGTTGAGAACTTATGTGCTAATCCTGACAGACCCTGTGGCTTGGCTTAAATGATTTATGTGGCATAGATATGCGCAAAACCGCATATGCGTTTTGGTGTATTAAGGCAGGGGAGAAACGGCTGCGAATAGTCTTAAATCGTATCAACAGTACAGCCCTGTATCTATCACGGATGGTTATCAAATGACGTCGTGACAAATCATTTCTGCCACAGTGATGTTCAGCAGTCTGGCGGTGTGTAACTTATTATTGTTGAGATGTAATACTTTCTCCTGATGGTTACAGTTGCGATAAAAGCCGTTATCAATCAAATGGACGATTGTAAGTGCGTCTGTTTTTTTACAGAATATTCCTACGCATACTTTAATTTAAATCATTAGCTGGAAATGAACTCCGCGACTTAATTCATAACCAAACATATTCTGTTTCCATTGCAGACGGTTACTTTCCGACACACTCAAGATATTCCGTTTAAATGTCGTTTAATATTGGTAAGAGTATTGATTAGACTGGGTGATGTTTTCCTGGTACAGGTCATCTCACCGTTGTTAATGAATGCTACAACTCTGCACAGGGATGTGGTTAAGATAAAAATGATGTTTATTCTCGCTTTTGATTTTGCTCCTTGTTTATTAATGGTCCTGTTTTAGGTTTCTGTTTTATTTTATGGCAGGGGAAGTTATGTCTGAATATCTGTTGTCCGTGATTGTGCCAACCTACAATGTTGAGCGTTATGTGCAGGCGTGTATTGATTCATTACTCGATCAACTCAGCGGTAAATTCGAAATTATCATTATTAATGACAGTTCAACGGATGACACCTTGAGGGTGTTAGAACGTTTTTACCGTGGGGTGCCGCAGGTCCGTATCGAAACGGTGGTTAATGGTGGGGCTGGGCTAGCACGCGATCGTGGCGTGGCATTGGCGCGGGGCGAGTTTCTGTTTTTCTGCGACCCCGATGATATCGTGGCTGGCGATATTACGGCTGAACTGGCAGAGGTGCTGCGCGCGCAGCCAGAGACCGAGCTGTTCTGTTTCAGTTCGCAGATGTTTGCTGAAGAGAATCGGGCGGATGTGCGTCCCAAGGTGCGCCACACGCTTTTGGGCGCGTCAAGGGGTATCGAGGTGTTATCTTCTTTACTGCGCAACGGCAGTTATACCTCGGCGGCATGGAATTATGCCGTGAAGCGTAGCCTGGTCATGCGTCATCATCTGCGTTTTGAAAAACGACAGCACGAAGATCATCTGTTTAGTCTCGGCGTCTTTTTACATAGCCAACAGAGTTGGGTCAGCCGTCAGGTTTATTATCACCAGCGTATCAGAAGCGGTTCGCTGACAAATAGTCATAAGGGGAATGATTATTTTTACCAGCGATACGATGCCTTTATGCATAGCTGGCACAAAATGGTGACCACAGTAGATAAAAGTGCGCTCAGTCTTCGCGTGCGGCGGGAGTATCTTTTACACTCATTCCGCCTAATGATTTATCTTTCGCTATATAACGGCACGGCGGTGCCAAAATATGTGCTGGACGCCATTCGTTTTCTTGGGCGGGAAATACGGCCAGTAAATTTTAAAGAGTGGTTGCTGCTTAAAAGTCCTGAAGTGTTTGTCCGTTTTCAGCAATACAAAGTCGGGCGTGAAGTGAAGAGTAAGCACAATTCTGAAAAGGCGGCGCGTTCATTGTCGTTGTAACAGAGACGTGCGAAGGTAAAATAATATCAGCATCTGGATTGTGGTGTTATGGCAAAAGTTCTCGATAAAGCATTGGTTATAAATATATTGTCACTGTTGGCCTATCGCGGTGCGTCGTTTCTCTTTCCTTTAGCCACGTTGCCTTATCTGGCGCGTACGCTTGGCGTTGAGCATATGGGGGTGTTGGCGTTAGCCCTGGCGTGTGTGCTGTATTGCAGCACCATTTCTGACTGGGGCTTTAACGTCTACACCACCAAAGATATTGCTCATCACCGTGAAGATAAGCCACGAGTCACGCAGATTTTCTGGTCTACTTTTAATGCCAAGCTGTTGTTAATGTTAGTGACCAGCGGGTCGGTGTTGGCGGCCACCTGGTTTAACCCCGCGTGGCACGGGTTGTTCTGGATTATTCTGGCGAACTGTACCGCGTTACTGGGTTCGCTGTTTTCCTTCGGCTGGCTGATGCAGGGCTATGAGAAATTAGGTAAGACGGCGATGATTTCGACCTTCGGCAACTTTTGCGCGATCCCGCTGACGTTTCTGTTGGTGAAGTCTCCCGAAGATACCTGGCTGGCTGCATTGATTCCAGGCCTGGTTTCCCTGATCAGTTCCGCGATCACGTTGAAGTACGTGTTGGAGATGAAGGTGGTAGGGCGTTATCGTCTGGAACCGCGCGAGATTTGGCAGCGTCTGACGGACAGTGTGGATGTGTTTGTGGCGATTGCCGGTGCGAACCTGTTCAACAGTGTTAACGTGCTGCTGCTCGCGACGTTTACTTCCAGCTATATGACCGGTATCTATAACGGTGCCGATCGGTTGCGTAAAGCGGCCAACTCGGTGCCAGAGCAGATCGGCAGTGCGTTTTTCCCGCGCGTGAGTTTTCTTTTTTCCCGTGACAAAGCGGCGGCGATTGCGGCTACACGTAAGAGCCTGCTGTTCTCTTTTCTGCTTAGCCTGGGGATTGTGATTTTCACCTTTTTCTTCGCTGATGACGTGGTGCGTCTTTTACTCGGCCCGGCATTTTTACCTTCTGCCGATGTGCTGCGCGTGTTTGTGCTCTGTTTCCTGTTTGGCAATATTGCCTATCCCGCGGGGTTGCAGATTCTGATCCCTCATGGCCTACGCCGCGAGCGGATGTTTACCATGCTGGGTGCGGGCCTGATTAATATTCCGATCTGTAGTGTGCTGGCGTGGAAATACGGTGCCATCGGGGCTGCCTGGTCGATGGTGATTGCTGAGTTACTGGTCTGCATCGGTATTTTCAGCATTATGGCGCGCCACGGGATTTTACGTGAGTACCTGCGGCGGCCAGAGACGAGTACGGTGAGACGTTCTGAAGAAGGCATAGAGAGTCGTTGAGGGCTTGGGTGACTGCTGGAAAGTCGCGGTGGGCTTGGTTGACAGGTCAGACGGTGTGCAGGAAAGCTGCTGTGGGCTTGGTTGGTAGGTCAGACGGTGTGCAGGAAAGCTGCTGAGGGTTCGGGTGGCTGGTCAGGAGATGTGCAGGAAAGCTGCTGTG
>NZ_ALXE01000051.1 GCF_000295955.2 Pantoea sp. A4 | reverse complement strand
AGTGATGTGCGGGACATCGTTTGTGCCTTCATGTTAGTGAGGTGCGGGACATCGTTCGTGCCTTCATGTCAGTAATGTGCGGAACATCGTCCGTGCGGTTTGTGGCTTCCCAACTCACATTTATTGCCGATCGAGCTCCCTCTCCCGCTTGTGGGAGAGGGCTGGGGTGAGGGAAAGTCTGCTGCGAGCAACACCTTCGTCCAGATCCAGCACATTGGCTGAAAAGGAACTACCCTCTGTAGGAACCACTACGTTTCTAACTGGAGGATAAGTATGGAAAATAAAAGGAAGCGCCCTTTGAGCCGAGGTATCAACCACGTTGGGCTAACCGTTCCAGACCTGCAACAGGCCACTGAATTTTTGCAGCAAGCGTTGGACGCGAAATTTGTCTATAACGGCCTCACAGACAACGATCCTCCCAGAAAAGGGGCTGATACTGAGCGGCAACTGGGCCTCACATCAGGCTCAATGATTATCAAACAACGCTTACTGCGGATTGGGAATGGCCCCAACCTGGAGCTGTTTGAGATAGTCAGTCAGGAACAAAAACAACCCGCCAGGCTTCAGGATGTGGGCTGGAACCACATTTCGCTGTACGTGGACGATATTCATTACGCGATAGAAAGCGTAAAAGCCGCGGGCGGTAAATTTCTTTCTGAGGTCCATGGAAATTCACGCCACGAAGATACCGAAGAGAATGCCAGCGTATACTTTCAAACCCCCTGGGGTAGCCTGATAGAGCTGCAATCCATCCCCAATGGCTATTATTACCCCGACGATAGCGAAGCCGAGGTTTGGCTACCTGAACCCTAAACACACTGGCAGCCCCGGGCTGCCTGAAAACATCGCCAGGACAAGCCGCTAGTCAAGCATTACCCACCGACATGCGGACTGATACCGCCCTCAGCGGCACACTGTACTGGTGCTGGGGCGGTATCCACATAAACGGGGTTTGATGCCTACAGATTAATTACAATCTGCGTTAGTAGGTTCCACGCATCGTCCTCTTTAGGGGTGACGGAGGGATGATGCGTCCATGCCAGTTGATTGGTCCAGTACACGCCATTGCTGACGCGCAGCGTATAGGCGGTTGAAGCCGTAGTGCTGTAGCTCTCTGCACTGCTGCCGTGCCGTTCGTAATACGCCTTCGCATCCTTGCTGAATTTATTCCAGGCCAGGCCAAACGACAGCATATCCATTGGACGGCTATCAAACGGACCAATACTGAACAGCGTCAGCGAAGCGTCCTGCGTGAAGACATTGCGATCCTGCGGTGCATAGTTTGTTTTTCCGTCAATATACCATCCTCTGAACGGCATACTGGCATCCGGTTGGCTGAGCTGATGAGTGGCCGCCAGGTAGTGAGACCAGGTTTCCTTCTTATCCTGCTCGGTGTTGTAGTCGAAGTACGGTGTCTTATTGTAGACCGACCCGCCGCGCAGCCACGTCATGTGTTCTGACTCGCTGGCATTAACGCGATAACCGATTTCGTTTATTAACAGCGTTCCTGCGTTCGGGACCTGCCAGCGCAGTCCGTAAGTATTGTATTTCGAATCCGCTCGCAGCCCGTCCGAGCTTTGGCTGCGGGCCACACCAATATGATCGTACCAGCGCTGATCCTCAGACTGAAAACGAATATCCATACCTGGGCTGGGCTTCAGGCTGGTCAACCCAGCCTGACTCAGCATCACGCTGGTGGGTCCAAGCGCCGAAGACGCGGTACTGCTGCCAAGATACAGCCCGTAGAAATGCGTCAGCCAGGCCGAATAGCCGTAATGCAGGATCACCCGGTTGTTGAATAAAGGCTGATAGACAGACAGATCGCTGATGGCAACATGCCCGTCCTGACCGTTGCCTTTGAAATTGTTATAGGCGTACATCGCGCCAAGGTGCAGCTGGGCACCCTCGCCCATGCCAATACGCGCCAGATCCCAAGTGAGATCTGCGCTTAGGGCGTTGCCGGTGGTCAATCTCTGACCCACATAATTCGGCTCATTTTTCCAGTTACCGGCCACATCATAGGTCAGGTTGGTTAACAGCTGCACCTGAGCGTATAAGCCATAATCGGCCATATCCTGACGAAGTCCCCCCCATTCGGGGGAGATGGTGTCACAGACTGAACCAATAGTGGGCGTCTCTGGTCCTTTCGGCAGCATTTTATCGAACCGGGAACAGTCATCAGCGGCCTGCGTCAGGGGTGCCAACGACAGCAGCAGTGACGTCAGCAGCAGCTTATTGCGCATTTTTATCTCCCTGCACCAGATTGGCACCGGCGCTGGCAATCACCTGCTGATACCAGCCAAAGCTCTGTTTGCGATGGCGTTGCAGGGTGCCCTGTCCCCGATCGTCGCGGTCTACATAGATGTAGCCGTAACGCTTTGACATTTCTGCCGTTGATGCGCTGACCAGATCAATTGCGCCCCAGCTGGTGTAACCCAGAACCTGTGCGCCATCGGCAATCGCTTCGCGGACCTGAACCAGATGGTCATTCAGGTAGGCAATGCGGTAGTCGTCGCGGATGCTGCCATCCTCCTCAATCCGGTCTTTTGCCCCCAGCCCGTTTTCGACGATAAACAGCGGTTTCTGATAGCGATCCCAGAGCATATTCAGCAGATAGCGGATGCCAGCCGGATCGATTTGCCAGCCCCATTCCGACGCTTTTAAATGCGGGTTAGTAATCAGATTTAAAATATTACCAGTGACTTTATGCTGCTCTGGATCGGCACTGGCGCAGCTGCTCATGTAATAGCTGAAGGAGAGGAAATCCACCGTTTCGCGCAGGTCTTCCCGATCCTGATGGGTGATTTCCAGCAGGACGTTTTGCTGTTCAAAGTGACGCACCATAAAGCTGGGGTACTCACCGCGCGCCTGAACGTCGAAGAAGAATAGCCACTCTCGCTCTTTACGCTGCGCTTCCAGCACATCGTCAGGATGGCAGGTCAGCGGGTATTGCGGCATGGCCGCCACCATGTTGCCAATTTTTGCATCCGGGATAATACGATGGCAGGCTTTGACCACGCGCGCGCTGGCGACCAGTTGATGGTGGACCGCCTGATAAACTTCCTGCGGGCTACTGCCTTCCGGCAGGCCCAGCGGCCCGAAATGTGCGAACAGCGCGGCGTTGATTTCATTAAAGGTCAGCCACCATTTGACCTTGTGCTGATAGCGTTCAAATACCGTGGTGGCATAGCGTTCGAAAAAGGTAATCGTCTGCCGGTTTCCCCATCCGCCCAGGTTTTTCGCCAGATGGTAAGGCATCTCGTAGTGGGAAAGCGTAATCAGTGGCTGAATGTTGTACTTGAGCATTTCATCGAACAAGGCATCGTAAAAGGCCAGCCCGGCTTCATTCGGCGTGGTTTCGTCACCGTTAGGGTAGATACGTGTCCAGGCTATCGAGGTGCGCAGGGTTTTAAATCCCATTTCGGCAAACAGGGCAATATCTTCGGGATAGCGATGGTAGAAGTCACTGGCAACGTCTTTGATGTACAACTCACCGGCTGCTCGTTCTGTGGGGGGATAGAGCAGGCCGCGCGTCTGATAGTCTGACGTGGAAAGGCCTTTACCCGCCACGTTAAAAGCACCTTCAACCTGGTTAGCTGCAACCGCACCGCCCCAGAGAAAATCAGTAGGAAATGTCTTTTTCATATAGTAGTCCTCATTTTTAGGCCATACCCTGCCCGTCCGGCAGCCTCAGGCAGCCAGGAGGGGAAACTCAGGGTGGAAGGGATGAAACTAAAGTGTTAGCGCGGTGCAGCCGGACGTAGCTCCGCTTGAGGGTCAGGAACCGAACGCGGTATGCCGACCATCCAACTGCTGATAAAGGCGAACAGGAAGGCGACGGTAGAACCGATCACAATTCCCCAAAAACCGGTATCGAGACCTGATGGCGAGATAAAGGATGGGAAGGCAAAAATCCCCAACCCTCCAAAGGCATAGGCAGTGCCGTGGTAATAGCCGATAATCGCCCCTCCGATAGCACCGCCCATGCAGCCAAACACAAACGGACGCTTCAGCGGCAGGTTAACGCCATAGATTGCAGGTTCGGTGATGCCGAAAATGCTGGAGAGGAATGATGGCCCGGCAATACGTTTCAACGCTGTGTCACGGGTGCGCAACCAGACACCCAGCGTGGCGCCCGCCTGAGCCCAGACCGCAGCCTGAACCAGTACAGAAACCGTATCCACACCTGTGGTCATAAGGTTATTGATCATCAACGGTGCCAGCCCCCAATGCAGACCAAAAATCACGCAAACCTGCCACAGTGCGCCAAAGACTGCGCCTGCAAAGGTGGGATTGAGATGCCAGACCCAGTTATACCCGGTGCCGATGGCGGAACTGAGCTCCGTGGCCAGTGGGCCAATGACGAGGAAGGTAGCCGGTAAGGCGATCGCCAGGCACAAAAAGGGCGTCACGAAGGTGCGAATGGATGCCGGTAACCAGCGGTTGAACCGTTTTTCCAGCCAGCAGCTGAACCAGGCCGCGAGTATCACCGGGATCACCGTTGAACTGTAATTGATAAAAGTGACCGGGATAGCCATAAACGAATAATGCTGTGCCGGATCGGCCTGAGTGGTGTGAAAGGCTTCAATCAGCGAGGGATGAACCATAGCGGCACCCAACACCAGCGTGACCAGCGGATTGCCGCCGAACTTTTTCCCTGCGGTATATCCCAGCAGGACGGGCATAAAGAAAAATACCGCATCACTGGCAGCAAAAAGGATCAGATATGTGCCGCCCTCTTTATTTATCCAGTTAAACAGTGTGGCAATGATCAGCGAGCCTTTTAATAGCCCTGCGGCCACCAATATCCCCAGCAGCGGTGCGAAGATACTGGAAATAATATCAATGGCGCCATTTAATATCGCTTTAAACCCACGAGGAGATGAAGTTGATGAGGCGTTATCATCGATACCCTCCCCCTGGTTATTATCAGGAATTGATTCAACAAGCTGATTGTACACTTCACCGACATGGCTACCGATAACTACCTGAAACTGTCCGCCGCTTTCCACAACGGTAATAACACCCGCCACCTGATTTAATTTATCCGCCTGAGAAAGACTGCTATTTTTCAATTTAAAACGCAGGCGCGTAGCGCAATGAATAACGCTGACAATGTTATCCTTACCCCCTACACCGTTTATGATCTCAGCACATAAATGGGCATATCCCATAACTTACCTCTTATCAGAATTTCCTGAGAAGGAAATTTTAGGCAAAAAAAAACCTAACTTTCCTTCCCGTTGAACTGATTCGGGAGATGAAGTTAGGTTTTGCTCAACGCGCTGATGAAGCGAGAAGATAACAATCCTGTTATGAAAAAATTTATAACCTCAAACTTTCGTTCCGACAAGTGTTTTTCTTAACGTTATGACACTGTGTGAAGCTCTTCACAAAAAATAAGTGTTATTTATCTTCAGTAGGAATAGATATTTTTACCTGCTCAATGTGGATAGTTAGAAACATCAGCTCATCAATCGTCAGCTGGTGATCGTGATGCAATTCACTGTATTGACTGATTTTTATAGCGCAGGCGTAGGCGTCTTTGTATTTATTTCTCACTAACTCTGCCAGTTCAGTATCGCCAGTGGTGAGGTGTTTTTTATCCAGGATGCGCTGAGCAAAAAATTTTAGATGGGTGACAAAACGCTGATAGCTTAATGCCGACTCCTGATAGCTAATATCAAAGTGATAAGCCACCAGGCTTAATATATCTTGCATAAAACGTGTGATCTTCATCGTGTTCTGCATATTATCATTGAGCTGGGCATTGACCAGATGCAAAGCGATAAAACCGGCTTCGTCTTCGGGTAGCAGCGTGCCGGTATGCTGACAGATAATCTGAAGCGCGTCTTTTCCGATAGCGTACTCGTGTGGGTAAACTTTCTTGATTTCCCACAGCAATGCATTTTGAATGCTGACATTCTCTGAAAATCGCTGTAGTGCATAGTGTAAGTGATCAACCAGTGAAATTAATAAACTGTCGTGTAGCTTTCCGGGAAGTCGACTACGGGCCAGAGAAATGATCGCCTCCGTGGCAAGAATGCACTCTTTCGAAACCTGATCCAGTAATGACCTGAAATGGTCGCTGTAGGCATTATCCAGTGAAAACGTTTTTTCAACCTGGGACAAATTAATCTCTTCTCCGGCTTTTTTGTTAAAGCCGATCCCCTTACCCATTAGCACCATTTCCTGCAAATTGTCATCAACCGTGATAACAACATTATTGTTCAGTATTCGATCTATTTTCATCACAAGCTCCAGAGGGAACAAGGCGGGAGATTTATCCAGAAAAAAAATAAAGGAGCGCGCACCAGAATGTCAATTACCATGTTGCCGAAGCGCCTGTGGGTTCGCTTCTTTTGTCTTAAGTGCAGGTATTGTCACATTCCAGACAAGCAGCCCTTCTCTCTCCATTGATGATTTCGGGCTGGTATGCTGCTCCTCATAAAGTGCCTGGAAGTGCAGCCACGGGTCATTCATGTTGCTGCTTTATGATTTAACGCGTTCATCAACTCTTGTATGCGTTCTCTCATCCAGTAATGGCCCGGGGTAACGCTGCGAGCATTGTGGAAGTAGACGTTCAGCGCGTAGGCCGGAACAGAAAATGGCACTTTAAAGCAGGTCAAGGCTTCCGAGCTGAACAGGGTTGCCATTGCTCTTTCAGGCAGTGTGGTGATCAGCTCTGAATTGGCGACGATGGCAGGTGCGGATAACAGGCTGGGAAGTTCGACCACAGTGCGCCGCCGGATATTCAGTTTTTCCAGCTCCTGGTCAATCGTTCCGCGGGCTTCATTCCACGGATTAACCACCACATGGCCTTCCGCCAGAAACTGCTCAAGTGTCAGATTGTCAGTGATGCGCGGGTGACGGCTGCTCACGGCAACCATATAGTCATCTCTGAATCCCTCAATCACGCCAAGCTGACTGTGATGGCGCATCTCCGGCGTCTGAAATCCTATGGCGAAATCCACTTTACCGGTGGCAAGGTCTTCCAGCGAGTCATAGCCCGTAGAGTAGATGGCTTTAACCGATATGCCAGGTGCAGTCTGCTGTAAACGGGTCACCAGCGCCGGGAAAAAGACGGCTGCCGTGTAGTCTGTTACGGCAAAGCGGAAGGTCTGGGTGCTGTTTTCAGGACGAAATACGTTTGCTGAGCGCAAACTTTCCGACATTGCATTCAGCGCGGCAGATAAACCGGGAGCGATGACGTGGGCTCTGGCCGTGGGCTGCATGTGACTGCCCTGCCTGACAAAAAGCTCATCACCCAGGGTTGTCCTGAGCCGTGACAACGCGTGGCTCAAGGCCGAAGGACTGGTTGCCAGCTCTCCGGCAGCGCTATTTATTCTGCGATGCCGGTAAATAGCATCAAAAACAAGCAGCAGATTCATGTCGAGTACACGCAATTCATGATGCATATTGTTCATCTCACCTATGAATAGAATGCAGTATGTTCATCATGTTATTCGGGTATAGTGCTGCCGTCCAGAATCAGAAACCGCAGGTGAAAAATGACCACTCCAGTTTTCCGTCAAGTCAGCATGTCAGACCTCGACAGATGTTATGCCATTGAAAGCGAGGCCTATGAAGGTGACGAAGCCGCTACACGGGAAAAAATTGCCACCCGTATCCAACAGTATCCCGAAGGATTTCTTTGTGCGGAGCTGGATGGAACGTTGATTGGCTTCATCAATTCCGGGTGTGCCTGGGACGTTGTGATGTCAGACGAAGAGTTTAAAGAGTTGGTCGGCCATGATGGCGCTGCGCCGAACGTTGTGATCATGTCAGTGGTGCTAGATCCCGATTATCAGGGCAAAGGTTACGCCAGTTTAATGATGCGGGCATTTATCAGTGCGATGAGAGAGATGGGCAAAAAAACCATTCATCTTATGTGCAAGACGCATCACGTTGAGCTCTACAGAAAATTCGGCTACGCGTATATCAAACCCTCGGAGTCAGATCACGGCGGCATGGCCTGGCATGAAATGATCATGACGCTGTAGTTTATTATCCCGGCAGACAAGCCTAAAAAGCCCAAAATCATGTTCGTTGATTTTGGGCTTTAAATACGTTTCATCTCAACACAACCCGCTTCCGGGCGACAGATAAAACCGCCTCAGGTACTTAATTCACTCTGCTTTTTTGCCCGCAACTCGTTAACAATACCGGAGAAGGCAAGCCCGATGGGAACCAGAGACCCCCACAGGACGGCGTTCCAGCCGTAGAGATTGAGCAGAGCGCCTGAAGAAAATGACCCAACGATCATCACCCCAAACACCACAAAATCGTTCATGGACTGAACCTGTGTTTTCTCTTCAGGACGGTGATATTCAATGATCTTCATTGATGCACCGGTGAAGCCAAAATTCCAGCCCAGACCCAGCAAAATCAGCGACAGCCAGTAGTGGAAAATGTTGGTTCCGGCGAGTCCAGCCAGGACAGAGCATGCAGTGATAAGCAGGCCCGCAGCCGCAATACGCATGGCCCCAAAGCGGTTAATTAATTTGCCGGTGAAAAACCCCGGCCCATACATGGCAATAACATGCCACTGAATACCGAGATTGGACGCCTGCTGAGAAATGCCGTGCATGTGCATCGAGAGCGGTGCTGCCGTCATCAGGAAGTTCATCACCATATAGGTGACCGCACCGCTAAATACGGTGCGCCCAAACCCTGGCTGGCTGACAATTTCGCGTAAAGGCCGTCCACCTGTTTTTATTGCATCGACAGGTTCTGGGGTTTTCACGCCTTTGAGTGTGAAGGCCGAAATGACGGCCACGAGAGCCTGGGCGAGGTACGTGATGGCAAAGGTGTGAGGCGGCCAGAGGTGCATCGTTCCTGAAACCAGCATAGGACCCACCACGCCAGCTATCACTCCGCCGCCCATAACCAGCGACAAAGCACGAGCCCGGCGTTCAGGCGCGACGCCATCCGTAGCGGCAAAACGGAAGCTGAGCGCGACGGCCGCATATGCGCCTCCCAAAAATGCCGCGAGGCAGAACAGCAAAAATGAGCCAACGACGACGGCGAGAGCTGCAGCCAGTCCGGTAATAACGCCTGTTCCGGTGCCGACCATGAATGCAGCTTTTCGCCCCTTTTTCCGCGCCAGTGAACCTAATGGCAGGATGCAGGCCGCCATCCCCAGGACAAACATGGTGATGGGCAACGTTGCCAGCGCGCCGCTGGGGGCGATAGCATTGCCGACAATGGCACCCGTGGCATAGAAAACCACGGAGTTCGCACCCGCGAGAGCCTGCGCGGCTGATAGACGAATAATATTATTTTTCTGTTCTGCTACAGACAGGAAATATTCTGCGGACATGTGATTAATCATCCTGATTCATGGTGAGCACCTCATCCAGACCGGGAGCGGGTAAGGTAAAAATGCGCGGTCTGGTTTTGCATAAAGACTCCAGTGCCGCACGCGTTTAAGCACGTGCGGCATGCTCATCAGGCGTTACGGCCAGCCATTACACCGCCATCGATATCCCAGATAGCGCCGGTGACCCAGCCAGTCTGGTCAGAAAGCAGAAAAGCAACGGTTTCAGCGATATCAGCCGGGGTACCCACGCGACCGATTGGATGGAAGCTGTCAAAGCTGTTCATCACATCCTTCACGTCGTCTTTTGGAATGAAGCCTTCGTAAATTGGCGTGTGAACAACCGCCGGAGAAACCGCATTCACGCGGATCCCCTTTTCACCCAGCTCAATGGCCAGGTTTTTAGTCAGCGCGTGCAGGCCGGCTTTGGCCATTGAATAAGCTGAGGACGGAGTGGCACCAATGGCCTGTTGTGCCCACATGGAGCCGATATTAACGATCGAGCCTTTAATGCCAGCCTCAACCATATTGCGCACCACGTCACGGGTAATAAAGAACGTCGCGCGGTTAATGCTCATGTACATGTCATAATCTGACGCTTCATGTTCGGTGAACGCTTTCGGGAAAAACACGCCAGCCGCATTGACCAGCAGGCTGATATCTTTATGTTCGGCGTTAATGATATCCACCACGTGCTGCATACCTTCTTCTTTCATCAGGTCGGCAACGATGATAGAAACCTGGCCGCTGGCAGCCAGCGCCAGGCGAGCCTGCTCTGCTTTGTCCTGGCGATTACCCACAAGCACAACGCTACCACCGTTTTTCAGAACCCGCTTTGCCGTTTCGAAGCCCATACCGCTTGTACCGCCAACCACTAACAGTTTTTTACCGGCAAAAGATGCGTTCATTACTAACCTCTTTAAATTCATACAGTTGTTATAGATGAAAAGTCACGCTCCTCATTGTGTGAAATCAGAATGCCACCCGGCCCCCTGATTGACGACTGAGAAGAAATTGCGACTCAGGAAAGAAAATCTTTCTCGCTCGCGTATACTGAGGAAAATGATGAAATCAGGATGTCTATTATGCGATCGTTAAACCGGCTTAAATGGCTGCATGCTTTTGAAGCCACCGCCAGGCACGGCAGTTTTACCGGTGCGGCACAGGAACTGGGCGTTACGCCCGCCGCAGTAGGCCAACTGGTACGCTCGCTTGAGGACTGGGTCGGACACCCCCTTCTTCACCGCACCCGCTCAGGAAAAGAGCGGCTGACGCTGGTTGACGAGGCGCAGGATGCGCTGCAAGACATCACACAGGGTCTCGACAAGCTTGAAACCGGGTTAAACAAGCTTCGGGGTCGCCGGTCGCGCTCGGTAGTAGTGGTAACAGCCTCGCAGGTATTGGTGATGAACTGGCTGATGGATCGCCTGAACCGATTTTCGGAAACGCACGAAAATATCGATCTGCGGCTTAACGTCACTGAAAAGCTGATGGACGTGTCGCATGGCGAGGCTGATATCGGTATTCGCTGCGGACAGGGCGACTGGCCTGGCGTGAGTAAAACCTGGCTGATGGATGAAGAAGCCGTTCTGGTTTGCAGCCCGCGCCTGGTGCCACCCGTAAAAATGGCCTGCAGTGAATGGCTCGCCACGCAAAAACTGATACACGATGACACACCGCATCCAGGCGCGGAATTTCCGTCATGGGATAATGTGCTGATGACAGTTGGTGCACCCGAAGCGCTGGAAAGCGGGCTGCATATTAACTCTACCTCAGCCGTGATCCTGTCGGCCCTGAGCGGCAGAGGAGTCGCTATTGTCCGACACGCTCTGGTGAAAAACCATATTGAAACAGGGCAGTTGGTCCAGTTGCACCCCGACCACCGGTGGCCGCTCAAATGGTCCTATTATCTGGTCACCCCGCAACAAAAAGTCATGCGCGATGAAGTAAACGTTTTCCATGACTGGCTTCTCCAGGATGTCATCTCAGGCCGTTCATAGCCCACTCAAACATTACGCTGCGCTGGCAACCATGCCGGCCGCGTAATTTTCACCTCACGGCATAGAATTTCTACTCTGCTTCGCAAGATTATCTGATTTGTTGAAGTCGTCAGGCTTTCTGATAATCGCCCTTAACGAAAGGTAATACTGGCCGGTTTTTTAACGGGCGTATTGTCGACGTCATGTAATGACTTTTCTGAGACAAAAAATAGCCGGAGTTTTGAATGTTTTTGAACTGGAATGAATATCGCAGCGGCCTACTAGCCACCATCGGTAAGTTTGCCAAACTGCAACCAGAGTTTATGAAAGGCTTTCAGCAGATGGATAAAGGGGCGTCAGAAAACAAGCATCTTGATCCCAAAACCCATGAGCTGATTGCACTGGCCGTTGCCGTGACTACCCGTTGCGATGGTTGCCTGGCCGTACACGTTGACGCTGCAGTTAAGCACGGTGCTACGCGTGAAGAGATCGCCGAAGCGCTGGCCGTAGCCATTAACCTGAACACCGGTGCAGCGCTGACGTATACCGCGCGTGCTCTGGACGTGTACGATAATCTGCCAAATAAATAGGCCTGCAGACGGCCTCCTGTGGGCCGTCTAATCACTGATTATGATGTTACTTAATTCTGATTTTTCACAGCATGCAATCATTACCCCGGATGATTATCAGTGGGTACCTTCTCCCCAGCCCGGCGTTGAGCGGGTGATGCTTGACCGAATTGGTCACGAGCAGGCCCGCGCAACAAGCCTTGTCCGATATGCGCCCGGATCCGAATTCCCCGCACACAGCCATCCTGGCGGAGAGGAGATTCTGGTGCTCGACGGGACGTTTACAGAAGACGGTGTCGATCACCCTGCCGGCTGGTACTTGCGCAGCCCGGACGGCTCTTCTCACCAACCCTCAAGCCGCAACGGCACGACCATTTTCGTCAAGCTGCGCCAGATGTCTGCCGATGAACGCCAGCCGCTCAGAATAAATACGCAGGAGGCAGCCAACTGGCAGGGGCAGCCGCACAGACAAATCTGCCCCCTATTCTCAGGGACTTCAGAGACCGTTCAGCTTCAGAAACTTGCCCCGGGCGAGCGGGTCTTCTGTGCGCCACTTACAGGTGGAGCGGAACTCCTTCTTCTGAAAGGTCAACTTCAGGCGCCGGAAGGTTGCTATGAAGCTGGAAGCTGGCTGCGGTTTCCGCCGGATGATATGCCCGCTCTTATTGCCAGCGCCGCTGGTGCATTTTTTTATCTGAAAACGGGGCATCTCAGCCCGATAATTCTGACCGGAACGACATCAGGAAGCAGAGCGTACTGATCATTGGTGCGGGCATAAGCGGTCTTTATGCTGCCACACTGCTTGAAAAAGCGGGCGTGGATTATGTGATCCTTGAAGCTCGTGACAGAACAGGCGGCCGCGTGCTGTCAGGCCTGGAATTGGCGGATACCGACACAGGCATTCATGTTGATATGGGGGCTGCGTGGTTCTGGCCTGACATTCAGCCTGACTTCGCGCATCTGATCGAGCGGCTTAAGCTTTCGGTAATAGCGCATGGCTGCCCGGGTGACATGCTCTACGAACGTCAGCTAAGTTCTCCCCCCGAACGCTACCCGACCTGGGAGAGCTCTCCGGCGTCTTTCAGGTTGGAGGGAGGAATGCAGTCGCTGACCACGGCACTCAAAAGTCAGATCCCGGTTGAGAAGATTAAAACAGGCCATCAGGTGGTGGCTGTCTCCCGGACCGACAACAAAGTACAGGTCTATACCCGATCCGAAGGCAGTTAAAAAACCGAGTTTTCCAGTGAGCATGTCTTCCTCGCTTTGCCTCCTGCTCTGGCCGCTAAAATAGATTTCAGACCGGCGCTGCCGGAGCAGTTGCTTTCAAACTGGCGGAAAACCCCGACATGGATGGCTCCCCATGCGAAATATGTCGCTGTATTTAAAACAGACTTATTGCATGCACGACAGCTTTCAGGGAATGCAGGAAGCCGCGTGGGGCCTATGGTTGAGATCCACAACGTTTCCGAGCCAGGTACGGGGAAAACAGCGTTATTTGGTTTTATTGGCGTACCGGCAAAATCGCGATGGACCATCAGTGAAGCCGTGCTCAAAGGCCTGTGCCGGCAGCAACTTGTACGCTTATTTGGTCAGGATGCAGCAGAGCCCGAAGCTGAGTATATAAAAGATTGGGCGACCGATCTGTTTACTGCAACGGAGTTTGATCTCCTGCAAGAAGCTGGGCACGCAATGCCTGAACCAGTTCCCGCGAAGGGAGAATGGTCTCAAGAGATGACGGGTATCGCCAGTGAATGGTCGCCGCAGTTCTCAGGCTATCTGGCAGGTGCAATTGCCTCTGCATCAACGGGCGTTCAGCGCTGGCTACAACAGAATTGAGTCCTTGCACAGGGTTCGTCGCCTTTAAAGCCAGATATGAGTTTATTAAAAAAAACATGAGATTCAGGTTCGATAATACGCCAGCTATTGGAAATAGCTGGCTTCTGAAACGTCCGCTTTGGCACAAGGCGCAGATGCCAGAGCGCTGAGCCGAAGTTAGCAATTATTGTCATGTCGGGTCAGTGCTGCCATTCAGTAAAAACTAACCGCGGCCTAGCAATTTCTGATAACCACTGGGCGTGATCCCCATTACGCGGCTAAATATGCGCCTCATGACATCGGGTCCGGAAAAACCACATTCAGCGGCAAGTTTTTTTGCTGGCAATTTTTGTTTTTCAATCAGCAACTTTGCTTTGGCTACGCGTTCGCGCTCCAGCCACTGTGCAGGAGTGAGACCCGCTTCCTGTTGGAAAATCCGCGTGAGATGCCTCTGGCTGAAGCCAATATGCTCTGCCATCATGGCCACCGAAGTCACTTCTTTAATGTTCGCAATAGCCCATCGTTGCAGATCCTGAAGAGCCGTACGGCCATCAAGAGAGAGCGCACGTCCTCTCACAAAGTGCGACTGGTTAACCGGTCGGCGGAAAAACATAACCAGTTGATCCGCGACTTCTGTCGCCACCTCTCTGCCCAGATCCTCTTCGACAAGACGCAGCGCCATATCAAGGCCAGAGGTGACACCGGCTGCTGTTCTGATGCAGCCATCTGCAACGTATAAAGCATCTGCCTCTACGATAATTTCAGGATGCTTGAGAGAAAGCGTATCCGCACAAGCCCAGTGTGTAGTTACCCTCTTCCCATTCAGCTTTCCGGTCAGAGCCAGCAACAGTGCGCCCGTACAGACGGAACCAAAACGCTGGCTCGACTCACACATTGCGCTGATCCCGCTCAGCACGTGCACGTCCGGCTGGTAATCAGCAATATCTGGCGCACCGGCGACCAGAAAAGTATGAGCTGAAAATCCGTCACTGTCTGACAATGTTGCATCTGCCGCCAGTTTAACCCCGGACGAGGAGTGAATAATGGAACCGGTGACGGCGATGACGTGTAGCGTATAAAAGTGGCGTTTAAGTACCCGGTTGGCCTCGGCAAAGACATCCATCGGGCCACAGACATCAAGCATCTGAACCCCCGTAATGGCAAGGATAGCGATGGTATGGCTCATTTTATCCTCCTGGCGTCCTGAATCATCTTTATGTCCAGAATCGTCTTTATACTTCACTTTAGGACATTGATGTTAGGCCTTACTCTGTAGGCCTACAACAGAAAAGAGGATTTTTTTATGCACCGCACAATTGAAGGCATCAGTATCCCGGACACTAAAATGGCCCGTGAAGCCACCGAGTTCATTCGTGATACCGAATCCGATCTCCTTTTTAACCATTCAAGCCGTGTGTACCACTGGGCAGCCCTGGCGGGTCAGAAAAGAGGAATGAAAGCCGATGCTGAACTTCTGTACATCGGATGTATGTTCCATGACCTTGGTCTTACGCATGAATATTGCAGCTGCGATAAACGTTTTGAAGTTGATGGGGCAAATGAAGCCCGTAAATTCCTGGAAAGTTATGGCATCGATACACTGGACATTGATAAAGTCTGGACCGCTATTGCCCTGCATACCACGCCGGGCATTCCCGAGTTCATGGCACCTGAGATAGCTCTGCTCACGGCAGGCGTTGAAATGGATGTGCTGGGAATCGATTATCAAAAATTCTCACAGGAAGAAATCAGCGCGGTGACCCAGCAGTATCCGCGTACGCCTGACTTTAAGGAAGACATCATTCAGGCCTTTTATGACGGTATCAAACACAAGCCCCAAACGACATTTGGTAACGTGAAAGCCGATGTGTTGGCAGACAAAGACGCCCAGTTCAAGCCTGTGAATTTCTGTAGCATTATCCGTCAGTCACGCTGGCAGGCATAACCCACTCTCGGCCCGCTTTCTCCAGGCCAGGGTTGCTGCTATTCTCGCCTGAGTTAACCCCATTGACCCCGCAGGAGCATCCTATGTTTACTGGTCTGAGCGCCTTTCCACTCACGCCCGTTACGCCCGCAGGCCTTGATGAGCGCGGCTTTATTCGCCTCCTTGAACGGATTGCGTCAGCCGGTGCGGATTCCATCGGTGTGCTTGGATCAACGGGTAGCTACGCCTACCTGACGCGCCCACAGCGCAAGCAGATAGCGACCATCGCAAAGTCACATGCGGGAAATATTCCGCTAATAGTTTGCGTGGGGTCGCTCAGCACCGATGAGGTGCTGCGCCTGGCTGATGACGCGCAGGCGGCCGGGGCCAATGCGTTGCTGCTGCCGCCGGTTTCGTATCAAAAGCTCAGGGACGATGAGGTGTTCGGCTTGTTCGAGACGCTAACGCAGCACGTTTCGGTGCCAGTCTGTATCTACGATAATCCGGGCACAACGCACTTTGAATTTTCCGACGAATTGCACGGGCGGATTGCCGAATTGGCTGGCATCCGATCAGTTAAAATCCCTGGCGTCCCGCCTTCGCCGGAAGACGCTCTGGCGCGTGTGCAGCGGCTGAAATCGAAGCTGCCTGCAGGCGTGACGGTGGGCATCAGCGGAGACGCCAGTGCTGCTACTGGTCTCAACGCTGGCTGCGAAGTGTGGTACTCGGTCTGCGGCGGCCTCTTCCCACAGACGGCGAAGGAGATCACCGACGCGGCTGCACGTGGAGAGCGCGAGCGCGTTGTCCAGCTCAGCGAACGTCTACAGCCACTATGGGATCTGTTCCGCAAACATGGCGGCAGTATCCGTGTCATGGCCGCCGCTGCGGGCGCGCTCAGGCTAACGGATGTAGACTGTCTGCCCCGCCCGCTTCGCCCGCTGTCAGCGGATGACATTGCAGAGGTTGCTGCGGTTATTACCCGCCTTGAGCTAAGGTAAGTTGCACGAAAGAGGTGACAGTGCCCCCACAGTCGGCACTGTCAATATTGATTATCGGGCAGCCTACAATCAGGCATTTTTTAACTGTTATTATGATTTCTGTTAAAACTGTTATTCATTAAGCCCACTGGAAATTATTATAATCACGGTCGACTATTTTTATGACTGCCACTCAGCGCGTAAGTTAAGTGACTCATTGATAAAAATCGTGATTGCAGCGTTTTCAGGATGGTTTAAGGGTGGCAAATGAAGAAGTATCAGCAACTGGCCCAGAAGTTGATCGATCAAATTGAGCTCGGCGTATGGATTCCGGGTGACAAGCTGCCCTCTATTCGTGAACTCGTCACAACCAGTGGGATGAGTTTCGTTACGGTTGGGCATGCGTATCATCTACTTGAGAGCCAGGGAAGAGTGATAGCGCGGCCTCAGTCTGGTTATTATGTCGCACCAAAAACGGATAATTTAAAAACTCATCCTGTTCCTCAGGTGAATCAGGACGAAGCCGTCGATATTAACACCTACATCTTTGAGGTTATGCAGGCGGGTAAAGACCCCTCTATTATTCCCTTTGGTTCAGGTTTCCCTGACCCACTGTTATTTCCCCATCAGCAATTGAATCGATCTCTCGTTCATACCAGCAAAACAACATCAGCGTTAAGCGTCATCAATAATCTTCCACCCGGAAATATCGATTTAAGGCAAGCGATTGCTCGTCGCTATGCGCAACAGGGTATGAGTATTTCTCCAGAAGAAATTGTCATCACGGCCGGTGCGCTTGAAGCATTAAATTTGAGTCTTCAGGCAGTCACCGAGCCAGGAGATTGGGTTATCGTCGAAAACCCCTGTTTTTATAATGCGCTACAAGCACTGGAAAGACTGAGATTAAGAGCCTTATCCATTGCGACGGATATAGACGAAGGTATCAATCTGGAGGCTTTAGAGCAGGCGTTGATCGATTACCCCGTCAAAGCCTGTTGGCTGATGACAAACTGTCAAAATCCGCTGGGATTTACCTTGTCCCCTGAAAAAAAGAGACGCCTTATTGCGCTTTTAACCAAATATAAGGTGGTTCTGATCGAAGATGATGTCTACAGCGAACTCTACGCCGGTCGGGATAAACCACTGCCTGCCAAAGCCTGGGATACGGAGGATATGACATTACATTGCTCCTCCTTTTCTAAATGTCTGGTATCCGGTTTTCGTATTGGCTGGGTTGCTGCCGGAAAACATGCGCCGCGCGTTCAGCAATTACAGTTTATGAGCACGCTGTCTACCAGTTCTCCCATGCAGCTTGCGATTGTTGATTATCTCACGACCAGAAGTTATGAAGAGCACCTGAGAAAATTAAGGCGAACGCTTTCCAGTCGAAAAAAACGCATCGGGCAAATTTTACAACGTCACCTGCCTCGCGAAGTCTGCGTTCATTATAACGAGGGGGGCTATTTTCTCTGGCTGGAATTACCAAAAAGTCTGGATGCCAGTGAGCTGAGCAAGAAAACCCTGGCGCAAGGGATTAGTATTGCGCCAGGAAAAATGTTCTCAACATCCGATGTTTTATCTCACTGTTTTCGTATTAATACGTCATGGGAATGGGGTGAGAAAGAAGAAATAGCCGCTAAAACAATGGGCGATATTATTCGTCGTATGATCACTCAAACTCAATTTAGCGGCCAGGTGTAGATCAACGTGTCATCGACTTCACCGTAACTATCGGTTCGGTGGTGCTTTAGGCGCGCTTCCAGCAGATAGCCGCAGCGCAGGGCAACGGCGGCGCTGCGTTGATTACGTCCGGCGGTGGTGATCTCCAGCCGTTTCGGCGCAAATAACGCCAGCGCCATCGCCGTCATCTGTTCGCAGGCCTGGGTCATCACGCCGCGCCCTTCTGCCTCCACAGCCAGCCAGTAACCCAGCTCACAGGCAGGAATCGCCGGATTTTTAAGAAACAGGCTGATGCAGCCTAACAGCCGCTGCGTCTGGTTATCGATGATCAGAAACTTTAATTCATTTTCCTGGCGGGAAAAATTATCCATCGCCTCCTGCATATTCTCCGCCACCGCGCTGCGGTGATGCGGCCCGATTGACCAGGGTAAAAACGCATGATGCTGTGGGCCAAAGGCATTTAACGTTGCCAGCATTTCATCTACCCGCGCCATTGTTGGCGCTGCAAAATGAAACAGCGCATTGCTGAGGTAGTGCGGCGGAATATCGGTAATCTTCATCTGGCCTCCTTGTCGGTGTGTCAGTTGAAGATTAGCAGTTGAGCGTGGTTTTCACCGCTGTAGTAATGAAATCCATCACCTTACGCAACAGCGGCGAGGCACGAAGGTCTGCGTGCACGACCAGCCAAACCTCAGGTGAAAATCCTGCTTTCGTGTACGGCAAACGTTGCAATTCTTGATCGCTATCGCCAATAAATTGTGGCAACGAAGCCACACCCAATCCGGCCTTCGCTGCCTGATGTTGACTGATGATATCGCTTACGGCACAGCTAATCGGGCGCTGGCCAGCAATCTCATTGATCCATTTCGCATGAGGCATGCGTGCCAATTGCTCCTCATAGCCAATAAACTCCCAACGGGCGGGATCATTCAGGTATCGATAGTCGTTGTGGGCGTAGAGCGAAAACGGCATTACGCCCAGCTTACGCGCAACATCGTGGTCATCGGTGGGTCTCACCAGGCGAAGCGCAAGATCAGCTTCGCGGCGAGTCAGCGATACCACGCCAGGCTGGCTGACCACCGTTAATTGAATCTCCGGATACCTCTGCCGGAAATCAAACATACAGCGGGTAAGTAAGGTGTTAACCAGCACAGGGGGAACGCTCAGCGTCACTTTTCCTCGCGCTGGTGCACGTTCAGCATCCGCGGCACGCTCAATTGCAAAGGCGTGATGTTCGATTGCGCGGGTGAGCTGCAAAACTTGCTCGCCCAGAGGCGTGAGCACACAGGCTCTCGCCTGACGATCGAGTAAACGCCCGGCTAGCTGTTGTTCCAGAGAGGTGACTCGCCGCCCTACGGTGGCATGATCAACCTGCAACAGCCGCGCAGCCGCTGATAGCGAGCCGCCTTGCGCGACTGCATGAAAATATCGTAAATCTTCCCAGTTAAACATATGTGCACTTATACGCGAGGTGATGTGCAAATATAGGGAATTTACGCACAGATAGCCACGCCCTATGCTCAGGCTCTTTTCCTTTAAGGGTCTAAATAATGCGTCCTTCTTATCAACCCCGGCTGGTGCAGGTAGCCTCCTGCATGGCGTTTGTGATCGTGTTACTTGATGTCAGCGTGGTGAATGTTGCTCTGGAAGCGCTGCGTCATCAGTTTTCGAGTGACATGGCCGGATTACAGTGGATTGTGAATGCCTATGCGCTGGTTTTCTCAGCGCTGTTGCTCAGCGCTGGCCTGCTGGCTGACCGGTTTGGCAGCAAACGGCTTTTTATACTTGGCTTTGCGCTGTTTACTGTGAGTTCTGTAGGCTGCGGCTTTGCCTCGTCACTGTCGGTACTGATCGCATTTCGAAGCTTGCAAGGTGTTGGTGCGGCCCTGCTGATCCCGACATCACTCACCCTATTGCGCGAGGCTTTCTCCACCCCCGATGCCCGAGCCAGAGCCATTGGCTGGTGGGGCGCTGGCGGCGGTATCGCGTTGGCAGCAGGCCCGGTGATTGGCGGCCTGTTGCTCAGCAGTTTTGGCTGGCGCGCCATTTTTCTGCTTAATTTTCCCCTCGGCATTGCTGGTCTCTGGCTGGCACAGCGTTATGCCGCGCCTTCACCGACGCAAGCGGGTAAAAGCGTCGATCTGCCCGGACAACTGTCAGGTGCCTTCGCCCTCGGCTGCCTGACGTTTTCTCTGACAGAAGCCAGTCGCTATGGCTGGCAACACCCGTTAATTATTGGCTGCTTCGTGGCATCGCTGCTGTTGGGTGGCGTATTTGTCCGCACGGAGGCCCGATCACCCGATCCGATGTTGCCGCTATCCCTGTTTCGGCGCCCTAACCTTGCGGCTTCTACCTTTATCGGTCTGGTCGCCAATTTAACCTTTTATGGAATGGTATTTGTCTTCAGCCTCTATTTTCAGCACATCCGTCACTTCAGCGCTGCACAAACTGGCGTGGCATTTTTGCCGATGATGGGGATTTTAATGGTGATGAATGTGGTGGCAGGTCGCCTGATGACGCGACGTGGAGTACGCGAGCTAGCGGTTAGCGGATTGCTGATTTCGGCGAGTGGCTACCTGCTGATGTTACTCGCCCTTCCCGGTGGTGAGCACTGGACACTCATCATCCCCATGTTACTGGCGGGTAGCGGCATTGCGCTGGCGATTCCGACGATTACGCATGCCGTATTGGCGGCCGCACCGGCTCATCAATCTGACGTCGCGGGGGCATTGCTGAACACCGCACGTCAAACCGGCGGCGTCATTGGCGTCGCGTTGTTTGGGTATATGATACGACACAGTGAAAAGGTGGCATTTATGGCCGGTATGCAGTTATCAATTGCGATCAGTGCTGGGCTATTGCTCTTGGCCGCCGGGTTCGGATGGATGACGCTGACTACCGCGCAAAAACCCAGCATGGTCCCTGCCTGTGACCCGTAACGTAACATTCACTAGCCTCACGACGAGGCCTTTTCGAAGGCCTCTGGACTGACTTCCCAAGTGGCTGTGGCGTCATAAAATCGCTAACGTTTATCGTTGCCCTCAACGGGCCAATGCCAGTCTTTGACTTCGGGCATATCTTCGCCGTACTCGCGCACGTAACGGTGATGTTCATCTAGCCGTTCCTGCAACTCATCAAGCAACTCAGCGTCCTGTGAGCAGATAGCCTTCAAGCCAACCCTGACACTGATGTTCGCTGAGAATTTCCATTACTCGTCCATTACGCGCTAGCTGTTCATCATCGTCTTTCAGGGGAGCCATCCAGGTGCGACTGGTAACGTCAAACACGGGTGATAGCCGGTTTGACGCCGTTTCATCAGGCCCAAACAGGCGGAAATTATGCTAATTGAGCAGAAAAACCTCACTCAGGTAGTGGCCAAACTGTTCCGTTGCTTGTCCGGTTAAACTACCCGCTTCCCCGGTTTCAAGCGCAAACTTCTCTATGTCTGGCGTAACGAGCGACTGTCTTAATCGCCCTCCGTTGGCAAAGGGCGTTGCACTCATCCGTTTGTCACCTGCAGGCGCTAATGCCTTTAACTCAGACATCAACTGACCGTGTTTATCGAAAAGATTCTCGGGTTGATAGCTACGCATCCAGTTCTCAAGGATGACGCGATGATCGTCATTATCGCGGCAGGCAGAGACTGGCACCTGATGAGCGCGCCAGAAATCTGCGACTTTTTTCCCATCCACAACATCGGGGCCGGTCCACCCTTTGGGACTACGCAGCACAATCATCGGCCATGACGGTATCAGACCCGGTGCAGTGCCGCTGCGCGCTTGCTGCTGGAAATGTGCAATTCTGTTAAATGCATAATCCAGCGTATCAGCCATTTTTTTATGCATCACAGCAGGATCACTGCCACAGACGAACAGCGGCTCATAGCCATAGCCGCTGAATAGCTTACGTAAGTCCTCGTCACTGCTACGTGCCAGTAAGGTAGGGCTGGCAATTTTATAGCCGTTAAGGTGCAAAACTGGCAACACGGCTCCATCACGCCTGGCATTAAGGAATTTAATACCCTGCCAGCTTGCTGCAAGTGGTCCGGTTTCCGCTTCCCCATCACCTATTACGCAGGGCACGATCAATTCAGGGTTATCAAAGGCGGCACCAAAAGCATGAGAGAGTGAATAGCCGAGCTCCCCGCCTTCATTAATCGATCCTGGTGTTTCAGGAGCTGCATGGCTCGGGATCCCCCCCGGGAAAGAGAACTGCTTGAACAAACGCTGCATACCCGTTTCGTCAGAACTGACGTGGGGATAAATTTCGCTATAGCTGCCTTCCAGCCAACTGTTTGCCACCATACCGGGCCCACCGTGGCCAGGTCCGCAAACATACAGCAGATTGAGATCTCGCTGACGAATGATGCGATTGAGGTGTGCGTAAATAAAGTTCAGGCCCGGCGTTGTTCCCCAGTGCCCTAATAAACGCGGTTTGATATGGTGAGGTTCAAGAGGCTGACGTAGCAGAGGATTGTCCATCAGGTAAATCTGGCCTACGGAAAGATAATTGGCCGCACGCCAGTATCTGTCCAGTAATGTTAATTCAACGGACAAGGTCGCATTGCTCATAGTCCCTCCTCAGAAAATTACAGATAATTAACCCTAATAGAGAATAGGTAAAGTTGCTAGCCAGCCCGGACATGCCGCAACGTAATTTCCATGACAAGAAGCCATTATTTTTTGTCTTCACCTGGAGACACCATTGAAATCAGATTCTGTGACGTCTTGATAGCTATGCATTTATTCTTAAATATCCAGCGCCGCCGCCTGGCTTATTTAAAGGGTAAATATCTTCACGCTGTGATGAATTGCTGAAAGGATAAGTAAGAGAAATTTAATACGTGAACCAGTCACCTATTCGCTCAATATGACACATTTGCTGTTTCACCCTACACTCAGGAGTGTTTTTTCATATCAGAGAGAGGAAGATAGCAATGTCGAATCAATCAGATAAAAAAGTATTAAGCCAACGCACCCCGGTAGCGGGTCCTGAATCTGTCAAGCCGGGACTGGGTTCACTGGCCCCGGAAGACGGCTCACATCAGCCGCCGGCTCAACCCACGCCACCCGGAAAAAGCCCTACCGCACCCGGCAGCCTTAAAGCCCCGAACACGCAAAATACCAAACTCCAGCAACTCGACGCAGCACGTAAACAGGGATCGGACCAGCCGCTGACAACCAATCAGGGCACACGCATAGCCAACGATCAGAACTCGCTTCGGGCAGGGAGTCGCGGCCCAACGCTGCTTGAAGACTTCATTATGCGAGAGAAAATCACGCATTTTGATCACGAACGCATTCCTGAACGCATTGTGCATGCGCGTGGTTCCGCCGCACATGGATTCTTTCAACCCTATCGGTCGCTAAACGACCTCACTAAGGCACATTTTCTTTCCAACCCGGAACAGGTAACTCCGGTCTTTGTCCGGTTCTCAACGGTTCAGGGTGGTGCGGGTTCTGCGGACACCGTGCGCGACATTCGGGGATTTGCCACTAAGTTTTACACTGAGGAAGGCGTGTTTGACCTCGTCGGCAATAACACACCGGTATTTTTCATTCAGGACGCCCATAAATTTCCGGATTTTGTCCATGCGGTAAAACCCGAACCACACAATGAAATCCCCCAGGGCCAAAGCGCGCATGACACCTTCTGGGATTATGTCTCTCTCCAGCCTGAAACGCTGCATAACGTTATCTGGGCGATGTCCGATCGTGGTATTCCCCGCAGCTACCGCACGATGGAAGGATTCGGCATACACACATTCCGGCTAATCAATGCGGAAGGTAAATCCACCTTTGTTCGCTTTCACTGGAAGCCCGTGGCCGGGAAAGCATCACTGCTGTGGGATGAGTCTCAGAAGCTAACCGGCCGCGACCCCGATTTTCATCGACGCGACTTGTGGGAAGCCATCGAGGCGGGTGACTATCCAGAATATGAGCTAGGCCTTCAGCTGATCCCGGAAGAAGATGAATGTAAATTCGACTTTGATATTCTCGATGCCACTAAATTAATCCCGGAAGAGCTGGTACCGGTAGAACGCGTAGGCAAAATGGTGCTGAATCGCAATCCTGATAACTTCTTTGCCGAAACCGAACAGGTCGCATTTCATCCGGGACATATCGTACCGGGCCTCGACTTCACCAACGATCCTCTGCTACAAGGCCGGCTTTTCTCCTACACCGATACGCAAATCAGCCGCCTCGGCGGGCCAAACTTTCATGAGATCCCGATTAACCGTCCTGTCTGCCCCTACCATAATTTTCAGCGCCAGGGTATGCACCGACAGGACATCGATACCAATCCGGCAAATTACGAACCTAACTCTATCAATGACAACTGGCCAAGAGAGACGCCACCCGCCCCACAGGGCGGCGGCTTTGAAAGCTATCAGGAGCGCATTGAAGGTAGCAAGATACGTGAACGCAGCCCCTCCTTCGGTGAATACTATTCACAGCCTCGCCTGTTCTGGCTGAGCCAGACTACCGTGGAACAAGAGCATATCATTGCCGCCTACTCGTTTGAGTTAAGTAAAGTTTCCCGGCCGTACATCCGCGAACGGGTTATTGATCACCTTGTGCACATCGACGTCACTCTGGGGCAGCGCGTGGCAGACAATCTGGGCATCAGGTTGACAAACGATCAGCTTAATACACCCCCCGCTGCTGACGTAAATGGTCTGAAAAAAGATGACAGTCTGAGTCTCTATGCACAGCAGGATCGCTCAGTTAAAGGTTGTCAGGCCGCTTTATTGCTGAGTGATGGCGTAAAATCTGCCGATGTACTGGCCGTATTGAAGGCGTTGAAAACAGAAGGTATCCATACAAAGCTACTGGCTGCACATTTGGGTCAGGTTCAGGCTGATGATGGCTCAGCCCTGCCCGTAGATGCCACTTTTTCTGGCTTACCTTCAGTGACCTTTGATGCGGTCTTTGTGCCTGACGGAAATATTGATGCCCTGCTGCTCAGTGGCGATAGTCGATACTTCCTGCTGGAGGCGTACAAACATCTTAAGGTGATTGGATTAAGCGGTGATGCCCGCCTTTTCAAGACGGCGTTTGCGCTCAGGGCTGATGAACAAGAAGCGGGAATTGCCGATGGAGACAAAGCAGATCCCCCACTTCTGACGGAATTTATTGAGGGGATTAAATCTCATCGCATCTGGTCGCGTAGCCATAAAGCACTTTCTATACCGGCCTGATGGTCAATTAGCCAACGCGTCCTGCGTGAATGTCAGGGCCGTTGGCCACCGAGGTATTTTCAGATAATTCTCACTGACATTCCCAATCTCAGAAAATGATTGGAAAAATATTTGTAGATATTTTTAAAGGCAGTAAAAATATCATTATGGCATATACAATTCGATAACATTACGTCTGGAACTTTATGAAAATATTCACACCAGCACGATGAAAACCAGCCAATCACTTTCAGAACCGTTCGTGACAAATTTAAATTCTTCTGCCAGGCTTAATTTAATCTACCTTACAGGAGATCAAGATGACTTCATCAACCAACAAGTCAATTTTCACTAACCAATATCCTACCCCACCCTTTAAGCGTCAGCATCAGGCATTTCCCGGGCTGGCATCCGAGATGAATCCTAAACCCGATCATGGTGAAGAAAGCTATCAAGGGAATGGCCGACTGGACGGCCGTAAAGCGCTAATCACAGGCGGTGATTCAGGGATTGGCCGGGCCGTGGCGATAGCCTATGCTCGTGAAGGTGCGGATGTCGCTATCAACTATTTACCCGATGAAGAACAGGATGCCGCAGAGGTTGTACAATTAATTGAAGCAGAAGGCCGCAAAGCCGTGGCAATTCCGGGTGATATTCGTTCTGAGGAATTTTGTCAGCAGTTAGTTAATCAGGCTAACGAGAAACTAGGCGGGCTGGATATTCTGGTGAATAATGCAGGCCGACAGCAATATAATAAATCCATTCGGACGCTCTCCACTGAAGATTTTGATGCAACGTTTAAGACGAATGTTTATGCGATGTTCTGGATAACAAAGGCGGCACTTGAATACTTGCCCAGCGGTTCATCTATCATTAACACTTCATCTGTTCAGGCCTATGAACCAAGTGCAATTTTACTTGATTATGCGCAGACAAAAGCGGCAATAGCGGCCTTTACTAAATCTCTCGCCAAACAACTGGGAGAACAGCAAATTCGTGTGAACGCTGTCGCACCTGGCCCCTACTGGACGGCGTTACAGGTATGTGGGGGGCAACCACCAGAGAAAATTGAGCAGTTCGGTGCCACCGCCCCGCTTTCTCGTCCTGGGCAACCCGTAGAAATTGCGCCGTTATACGTTACACTCGCGGAAACGGCCAACAGCTACACTTCCGGCCAGGTGTGGTGCTCCGATGGTGGAACCGGCACCCTCTAGCATAAGAACCGGGTACAAGTAGGTAAAGTTCATCCTGTTTTTCAGTGTGGCCTTTTGCACCTCAGGATTGCAGAGCCTGACAATAAATATTTATGCAGCGAAGGATACGCAGATGTTTAGCGTATCCTTCGCCGTTGAAAAGCAGGTTTACCGCATATTGCGCCATCTTCCCAATAGCCGGTCAGGCGGCATTGAGGATACGCAACGTTTCACGATTAAACGCGGGTAAATCATCAGGTGTGCGGCTGGTGACCAGCTTATCATCATCAACCACAACCTCTTCAGTTCCAGGAGTGGATGAACATTAAAGTCTGGCCAGTTTGGCTTAAAACGCAAGCCTGACGGCAGGATAGAGACCATAATTGTTCCTGTTTATTTTTCTCCACGCATTTGTATGCATAAATCAAATGCAGTCCTAAAGAGGAGGTAATTCATCTTTCCTGGTGTGACTAAAAATCCTACGACCCTGCTTTCAAGTCGCATTCAGGAAATTAGTTGCAAAGTATTTTTTACACATTATTGATCCTTGTACGGATCTTGCTTGTGGTCTTTGCTGTCATCACGTGTACGTGGGATCTCACCATGCTCATTCGGATTATCCCTGGCAGGATGATCATCCTTCTCATCGGCGTTACCAGTATTTTTTGCAGCTTCCGGTAAGTCTTTACGCGCGTCACCTTCTTTATTACATTGCTCATTCGAACTGTGATTTTTCATAACAAACCTCGTAACGTTCCAGAGTAGTTTAATCTTAACCCACTGCCAGACTTACTTTTTCAAAGTTTGGTAAAATTTACACCATCGCATGAAGGATATGTTTTGGAAAAAACCTTATATCCAGACTACATTTAATATAATACAAGCATTATAAATGCTGTTGATCACCTGATTTTTATATTATTTTCTCTCAAAAAGTGATGTAAGACATAGTTGAAGCCAGAATCCAACGGAGATTATCTATGCCCTATGATTCGCGAAGTTCACTACCAGATAGCGTTAAACATGTTCTGCCCGCACATGGGCAAGATATATACATTGCGGCATTCAACAGTGCGTGGGATGAGTATAAAGATAAAAAAGACAGGCGCGACGACAACTCACGCGAAGAGGTATCGCATAAGGTTGCCTGGGCGGCTGTAAAACATCAATATGAAAAAGGTGATGACGGTAAATGGCATAAAAAACCGTCCTGATAAAACAACAGTGCAGTGGTCAATATTTTTAGGTCACAATCAGAGGAACTTCCCCCCGAGCTGCTGAACATGCCCGGCACACCAAAAAAAGGCCACCAAAGGTGGCCTGTTGCTGTGTGTGACGTTAATTAATGCTCCGGCATCTGCTCCGGTGCTTTAAGCAGCTTACGGGTTTTCGCCACTTCTTCTGCGGTCACGGCCGGTGCGGCGTTACCCCAGCTATTGCGCAGATAGGTCGCCACTGCTGCGACCTGGTCGTCAGACAGTTTCCACGCAAAGGCAGGCATCGCACCACTGGTCGGGTTGCCGACGGTAACTGCACCGCGACCGCCCTGCAATACCGTGGTAATGATGGATGAAGGATCTTCTGCCTGTAAACCTGGGTTATTGGCGAGGCTGGCGGCGAGATTCGGTATCCCTTTCCCGTCACTGTTATGGCAGGCGGTGCAGTTAACCGAATAGAGGTTCTCGCCGCTTTTCATCTGCTCACTGTTAGCGGTGGTCAGCGCAGTTGGCTTCTGGGTAGCGGAGGGTTTCACCGACTTCAGGTAAACCGCGATGGCATTCAAATCGGCATCGGTCAGATGCTGGGTTGAATTGGTCACCGCTTCCGCCATCGGGCCTGAAGCCACGGCAACGTGGTTACTGCCCAGTTTCAGGTAGTCCACCACTTGCTGCTGCGACCAGCTACCAATCCCGGTGTAGTGATTTGGCGTGATGTCTGGCGCGTGCCATTCCCCCAGGTTACTGCCCTGCAAGTAATCACTGGTATCGCCCCCAATGATATTCTTGGCGGTATGGCAGGCGGCACAGTGTTCCGGGCCTTCAACCAGGTAGGCACCCCGATTCCACTCCGCAGACTGGCTGGGGTCCGGCTTGAACCCTTCATTTTTAAAGAACAACAGGTTCCAGCCCATCATGGCCAGACGGATGTTATACGGGAAACCCAGCTGCGTCTCTGGCACCGCGTTATGAATTGGCTGCACCGAGCGCATATACATCCACAGGTCGTGCATATCCTGATCGGTCAGTTTCACGTAGGCGTTGTAAGGCATTGCAGGATAGAGGTTTTCACCCTCTTTGCCTTTGCCATGACGCACGGCACGGAAGAAATCACGCTCCGTCCAGCTACCAATTCCCGTTGCAGTATCTGGGGTGATATTGCTGGCGTAAATCCCACCAAACGGCGTGCTGATGGCGTAGCCACCCGCCATGTGCTGCTTGCTTTCGGGAACGGTATGACAGGCCGTACAGTCGCTGGCGATAGACACATAGCGACCACGCTCCACCGCTGCGGCATCTGCCGCCGTGGGTGGTTGACTGGTCAAAACATCGTTACTGGCAACGTTATCTGCTGAGGTGTTGCCATTTTGCCACAGTAAAGCGGCAGCCACTGCCGCAGCGACCAACGCCACACCAGCAATTAATCGGGTCTTTTTCATCTCACACCTTCACCAACGGACCTGGGTTTTTCAGGTACTGTTCGATAATGGCTTTCGCCGTCCACAGACTTAGTGCACCAATGGTGCCCGTCGGGTTATACCCGGCGTTGTTCGGGAACGAAGAAGCCCCGAGCACAAACACGTTGTGTGCGTCCCAGCACTGTTGGTAACGGTTCAAGACCGAGGTTTTCGGATCGGTACCCATCACCGCACCCCCAATGGTGTGGTCACTGGCGAAGTTGTAAGGTGAATACGCGCCTGAGGCTGAGTTGGTGCCGATCACGATCTCTGCACCCATCGCCTTACCAATCTCAACACTCTTCTCTTCGATAAACTTCGCCGAGCGGCGGTCGTTATCGTTGTAGTCAAAGGTCACACGCAGCAGCGGATTGCCGTTGTTATCTTTGTACTCAGGATCGAGGTCAAGATAGTAATCTTCGTGGGAGAAGCTGGTGCCCTGCCCGAAGATAAACGTGGTGTTCTGGAACGCGTGGGTATAGGCCTTTTTCCAGTCTTTACCCCAACGCGGTGATCCCGGTGGTAGTGCATCTGCGTTGCCGATGGGACGCGCGCCGCGAGCGACCACCAGAATTCCCGCGCCGCCAATAAAGCCAAGCCCGGTATGGTCAAAGTTATCGCCATTCCAGTCATCCACCTGCGAAGAGAGCGCACCGGCACCGATATACTGGTTAAGATTCTCATCTTTAAAGTGAATCGCTGCGCCAGAGACCGTCTGGAAGCTATAAGCGCGCCCCACAACGCCCGTTTTGGTCACGGGGTTGTACGGCACACCAATCTTGGATAGCAGCAGCAAACGTACGTTTTGCATCTGGAAAGCGGAGAGAATGACAATATCCGCTGGCTGTTCCCACTCTTTCTGGTTTTTATCGATATAGGTTACGCCAGTAGCGGTTTTCCCATCTTCAGCCTTGTTAACCCGCACCACCGCCGAGTCAGTCAGTACGGTAAAGTTCTCGCGTTGCATTAATGCCGGGATGACACAGGCATTCGGGCTGGATTTGGAGAAGTTACCGCAACCGTAATAGAGGCAATAGCCGCAGTAGGTGCAGGGACCCATACGCACACCCAGTGGGTTAACGTAGGCGCGTGATGCCTGGCCAGCGGGTACCATAAACGGATTAAGGCCGATTTTTTTTGCCCCTTCGGCAAAAATGTCGGTCAGTCGCATGCTTTCCAGCGCAGGCAGCGGATACTCACTGCTGCGGTTGCCTTCAAACGGGTTTCCCTCTGGCATGGTTTTGCCGTTGAGCTTGCCCGCTTTACCGGACACACCGGCAATCTTTTCAAAACGATCGTAAAACGGTTCCAGTTCGTCATAGGTGACGCCCCAGTCTTGCAGGATCACCCCTTTTGCAATTTGCTGCTTGCCATAACGTTTTACCGTCTGGCTATAGGGCTCGAAATCAAATGGCGTAAAGCGCCACGCCATTCCGGCCCAGTGGGTGCCCGAACCGCCAACGTTATAACCGAGTTCGTTCAGGTTCCAGTCACGCGTCGGCAACGCGGTCTGGGTGGAGTTATTACGGAAGGTGGTGGTTTCTACCGCAGGCGGCAGTAGCATACTGCGGCGGGTATCCCAACGCAGTTCATCGGTATCAACGGAAGGCGGAAAATCGGTTGCGGTTTCAAACCACGGGCCACGTTCAATGGCAACGACATTCAGACCAGCGCGGGTCAGTTCTTCTGCAATCAAAGAACCACACCACCCCAGGCCGACGATGGCGACATCAGCTTTTGGACGGACATTTTTCATTTTAAAAACTCTTTATGGCTCAGCTCTGGAGGGAAATAAATTACAGCTGGTTATCAATTAAGCTGGTTGGAATAATATTGAGTTTCTGCCCTTTCTTTGGCAGTAAATCACGGAAGTCATAACGTGCTCCCGGGAAGCCAATCATTTTCCAGCTGGTCATCTCTTTATTTCCGCCATAGATTGGATCGGAAAGGAAACCTTCGCGTACGTTCTGTAATAACAGTTCGAAAAAGACTTTGGTTTCCACTTCTTCACCTAAATCAAGCGTGACATTTTCCAGCGCGGTCAGCACTTTATCCTGCTGCTCGCCGGATAAAGAAATAAAGTCTTTGCCATATTGTTGCTGTACGGCTTTATCCAGTGCAGCCAGACCAAGGCGATAACGTTGAGCAGGCGTTAAAGGCGACTGTGGCCCCTGTTCAGGTGTGCCTTTAACAAATTTACCCAAACGATAAATGGCGACCGCATTACCGTAATCCCCGGCTAATTGACGATCAATAAAGGTGGCGCAGCCCGCCTCTTTTCCACTCAGACTGGTTTCATCTGCGGGAATAAAGCGTTCGGCGATTGCCCCTACGGTGTCAAACTCGTGTTGCGTTAAATATTGCAGTCCGCCCTGGCGGGGTGGCGATGGTGGTGTTTTTACCTGACCGGGTTCCCACGGCTGGCCACCATTAATGACCTCCGCCTGAGTAACCACAGGTATAGTAGATGCGACTCCCAGTGCAGTAATGGAAGTGAGAAATTCTCTACGTTTCATGATATCCCTGCTAATGATTCACATTGCATCAAAAAGACCACAAAAAAAAACAGTGGTCATAACGTGCCACAAATTTAATGTGTTATAGGATTATCTGGCGTAATTAACACCATCGATAATTATGACAATTTATGGCTGTAGGTGAGGTAACTTGTCTCCACAAGTTAAACAATCAGTTACGCAGACGTTAACAACCTGCGCAGAGTAGATCCCCGCCCTACGATTTGAAAGGTTTTTATTGATGGAAATCCATCATGGCGAATTAAGCTGCTATCAGCACGGTTTGATGGCGATCACATCTTGCCAGCTCACGTAACCTCAGCATAATAAAGAGCACAACACCGGTTATGTTTTGCCCAAATGATGGCAGGACGGTGTTGATGTCTGGAGAAGTCATGAAAAAAGTAACGCTTGAAATGCTGGCGATGAAAGCAGGCGTTGGCATCGCCACCGTTGATCGGGTGCTTAACGAACGTGGAGGGGTAAAACCTGAAACCGTGCGTAAAGTACTGAATGCAGCACGTAAGGCCGGGTTGCAAAGATTATTGCCTGAAGAAGCCAGTCAACCGTGGAAAATTGAAGTTTTCCTCAGTAGCCAGGAGTCATTTTTTTTCCGGCAACTGGCAAAAGAGTTTGCTGCCGTTGCCGATACGCTGGGCTACAAAAAAATAACGCTTTATCGGACGCTAGTACCGGAATCCAGCCCGGAAAAACTGGCAAAAAAAATCATTGAAAGCAGCAGTCAACGTGACGGAATTGTTGTTTTTGGCCATGACTACCCTGTTATTCACGAAGCTTTAGCGCACTGTAAAACCAAAGGAATTCCAGTCATCACTTTAGCGACAGATATTCCCGACGCTGAACGGTTATGCCATGTGGGGATTGATCAGCAGCAGGCTGGAGCCACTGCCGGATTATTAATGAGCAAAACCACGCCGGGCGAAGGTGATGTGATATTAGTGAGCGGCAGAATGGATTTTCGTGCGCATACACAACGGGTTGCGGGTTTCCGGGATGTATTGCAACAGCGATCACCGCAGCTGAATTTACGTTCAGTTCTGGCCGGTCAGGATGAAAAACAGCGGATTCGTTCCCTGCTCAATAATACGTTGCGCACGGCGAAAAATGTGGTCGGCATTTATAATACCGGCACTGGAAACAGTGATATTGCGGATATTCTTAAGCAACATCAACTGGCGGGGGAATGCACTTATATCACCCATGAACTCTATTCCGTTACGAAACAGCTTTTGCTGGATGATGTACTGGATTTCACGTTGGATCAAAATGCACAGCAACATGCTGCGTTGGCGCTGAATATTATGTTACGCCATCTGGAACAGGGATTTATGCCGGATGTTTATCAGGACGGAAAAGTGGCGTTGAAAATCACGACCGCAGAGACCTTAGGGTGAATGTTACCCTGCTCAGCAAAGGCCGCAATGATGTTTTTTACTGAAACAGCTAATAGCATGTTGTAACTAGTAAATATAAACAAAGCGCATTCTGCCCGGGCAGTCTGCATTACACCGTCTTTCACAGGTTGATGATGTGGCTTTTTAGCTGCCACCAAAGATCCCAACCGCTTCTTGCAACCGGGTTCAACACTGACGTCTTAGCGTGTAAATTTCCCCCTCTCAACCTTATACCGGTTCACCTAAAACCATCCCCTGCCGTGCCTTTGCTGTCAGTTAGTGAAGGATGCCGTACCCAGGCACCCTTGTTTATCGGTTCAGGAGGAGGTGTTAACCGTTAAAGCCGTTGAGAGAATCCACCGTTGCGGTTGACCCACCACATACAATGACCAGTACGTTCTTCTCATTCTCGAGGTTCAGCTTTTTGCCATACAGCGGGGCAAGAGCAGCACCACAAGCAGGTTCGACAAGCACACGATGATCCTCCAGGAAAGTGAGGCAGGCATTTACCGCTTCACGATCGGTCACGACAACGGGCACCACCAGCCGTTTTTGCGCAATGTCAAAGGCGCGCTGGCAGATCTGCCGTGCGCCGAGTGAAGTGGCAACACCCGTAAGTGCGGTGACTTCAACCGGTTTGCCTGCTTTCAGTGCAGCATGACAGGAAGACATCCCCTGCGTCTCTGCGGCATAGATCGGAACATGGTCCAAACCATGACGGCGGAGGCCTTCATCAACGCCTGCAAGCAGGCCGCCTCCGCCTACCGACAGGATCACCGCGTCAGGCCTGATACCCTCAGCAACAACTTCGTCAATCATCGAGGCATGTCCCTGCCAGAACAGCGGATCGTCAAAGGGGTGCAGAAATGCATCCTGTTCCGTCAGCAGCGACAGCGCCAGCTCATTGGCTTCAGACCACATTTTCCCGTGAATAATGATCTCTGCCCCTTCCAGCTGCAGCAGGTGTCGGGCGCGTTCAGAGGTCGTTTCAGGCACCACAACGATCACCGGTACGCCAAGCTGGCGACCTGCATACGCGACGGCGAGCCCAGCATTACCACCGGACGAGGAGATAAAGCGGCGAGCACCTTTTTCGAAATGTTGCTGGCATGCAAAGCCAATACCGCGAATTTTAAAAGAGCCTGAAGGCTGGGCAGCTTCCATTTTCATCCAGACACGGGTGCCGTTTAGCTGGCCCAGCGGCAGGGACTCCAGCAGTGGGGTTTTAATACTCAGTGACATTTGTCAGCTCCAGTTAAAATCAGCATCAGGCCACGGCCTGTACTTACAGCTCAACCTCAAAACCACCAGCCCGCTGGCCGCAAAGAAACCGGCTCGCGTAACAGAATAAGGCCTCGGGCTGGCATAGCGATGCATAGCATCTCTTCACAGTTGGCTGTCTTCAGCTGTCGGTGTTTTTCAGTTCATCGAGGTAGTTATAAATGGTGTAACGGGTCACGCCCAGCGCCTCAGCCGCTTTTTCAACGCCCCCCTTCATCAGAAAAATGCCCCGTTCCTGCATCTGCTGCACGGCCAGCATCTTGGCTTTTTTGGCATCAGCGCGCCGGCTTCCTGGGTTTAACCCCGTCGCATTACTGATAATTTCCTTCATCAGATCTTCGATAGTGTCATGGGGCTGATCGGCAATCCGTACTTCGGCATCCGGAATTTTTACGCCTGATAGCGTGTGCAGCAGCGTGAGTGCGTTCTCTATACCATTGTTATCAACATTGACACACAGTGCTGCAAATGGACGCGAATCTCGCCCCCGGTAAATCGCGGTACCGCTTCGCAACGGCGTGCCTTCACGCGAGAAGGTTTCGTAATCCGGCAAAAGCGTCACACGCTCCTGGCTTTCCTCCAGAGCGGTAATGAACGCTTTATCTTTTCTCAGCCCTGCCAGAACGGAATCCCCTTTTTTACGCCCGGTCACATGGGCATTGGCGATTTCGACAACAGAAAACGCCGGATTGCGCAGGTCATGCAGGACAAGCTCCGTGTTGCCCGGCAGCACACTGCCAATGGCGCGCACTGCCGCGGCAAGTATCTGCAGTATCTCCTGCTCAAAGGACAGTTCGTCAGCTTGTTCAGTCATCACATTTTCACACCGTTTAATTCAACATAATGTTTATCAAAATACCAAATAACGACTATTTGGATCGACATATTGTCGAAATTACTTCAACGAAAGAGATATCCGTGGTCGCGCCAACTCTTCAGGAGGTCGTGCACGTTTGCAGCGACAACGTGTGGAACTGAACAGGGTAGCGGCAATGCACAGGCATGAAACAATCGATTCAACGCCGTGCATTAATGCCCCTGACACGCACTTTTTTAGAGCATCCCTTCAACCACCCCAGAAACAAAATATTTATAAATAATTGATAAAAATCTACAAAATCTCAAAACGCAACCTGGTACAAAAGTTGCAAAACCTCTGTAGCACATGGAGGAACTGAAAATGAAAGCGATTGTAATAGGTGGCGGTATTGGTGGCATGAGCGCGGCAATTGCGCTGGAAAAAGCAGGCATCACCACTGAAGTTTATGAAGCCGTACAACAAATGAAGCCCGTGGGTGCCGCCATTTCCATTTGGCCCAATGGCGTGAAATGCCTGAATGCCCTGGGCATGAAAGAGCAGCTGCGCGCGCTGGGGGGCAATATGGCCTGGCTGGCTTATAACGACTTTGCCAGCGGAAACACCCTCACCCGCTTCAGCATGCAGCCGCTGGTCGATCAGGTGGGTGAGCGCCCCTATCCTGTCGCCCGCGCCGAACTTCAGGCGATGCTGATCGAACACTACGGTCGTAGTCGCGTCCAGTTCGGCAAACGCGTGATTCAGGTGGAAGAAACCCCGGATGGCGTCACCGCAACCTTTGCGGATGGCAGCGAGGCAAGCGGTGATTTCCTGGTGGCGGCAGACGGCACGCACTCGGTGATCCGCCAGTATGTCACCGGAGAGCTCCAGCCGCGCCGATACGCTGGCTATGTTAACTGGAACGGACTGGTGACCATGGACAGCACCATTGCGCCGCTGGATCAGTGGACGACATTTGTAGGAGAAGGTAAACGCGTTTCGCTGATGCCGGTCAGCGGTAATCGTTTCTATTTCTTCTTTGACGTGCCGTTACCGCAAGGGCTGGCCGAAGACCGCGCCAGTGTAAAAGCCGATTTGCAGCGCTATTTCGCTGGCTGGGCGGCTCCGGTGCAGCAATTAATTACGGCCATCAATCCAGAAACCACGAATCGGGTGGAGATCCACGATATTGAACCCTTTAGTCAGTTAGTCCGTGGCCGGATTGCGCTGTTGGGTGATGCGGCACACAGCACCACACCGGATATTGGTCAGGGCGGCTGTGCGGCCATGGAGGATGCGGTTGTCCTCGCCACGGTGCTGGCCTCCCATTCACTGGGTATTGAAGATGGGTTGCTGCGCTATCAGGCTCGTCGCGTGGAGCGCGTGAAAGATCTGGTCCTGAAAGCACGCAAGCGCTGTGACGTTACGCATGCCAAAGATGCGACGGTCACTGCCGCCTGGTACGAAGAGTTGAAAAGCGAAACCGGCGAGCGCGTGCTGGCCGGTATGTGTGACACCATTGAAGGCGGGCCGCTGGGTTAACGCCCCGCCGGGCAGTGTTAATCCGCCAGGCCGCGATTGAGCAGCATCGGGCCGATCTGCGGATCGGCACCCCGCCAGTCGCGGTACAGCTGTTGCAGCTCACTGCTGTTGCCGCGTGAAAGGATCATCTGGCGATAGCGTTCGCCGTTTTCACGCGTCAATCCACCCTGCTCCACGAAGTAGTCAAACCCGTCATCTGCCAGCATCTGGGTCCAGATGTAGGCATAGTAACCGGCGGAATACCCGCCGCCCCACACGTGCTGGAAATAGCTGGAACGGTAACGTGGCGGGACTTGTGGCAGATCCAGCCCCTCTTGCTGTAAGGCTTGCTGTTCAAAGCGGGCGACATCAGCAATTTCTACACTCGTATCAAGACTATGCCAATGCTGATCGAGCAGTGCGGCCGCCAGCAATTCACTCATGTCATAGCCTTTATTAAAGCGGCTGGCGCGATGCATTTTGTCTTGCAGGGCCGCAGGCATCGGCTCACCCGTTTGCCAGTGCCGGGCATAGTGGCTAAACACGGCGGGATGGCTGGCCCAGTGTTCATTTAGCTGCGACGGAAATTCGACAAAGTCGCGCGGCGTGTTGGTGCCGGAAAGGGTGGCATAGCGTTGCGTCGGGAACAGGCCGTGCAAGGTATGACCAAACTCATGGAACAGCGTAATGACCTCGTCCCAGTTAAGCAGGCAAGGCTGTCCGGCAGCGGGTTTCGTATAGTTACAGACGTTATAGATAACCGGCTTACTATTGAGCAAGGTTGACTGGTCAACAAACGTGCCCATCCACGCCCCGCCCAGCTTGCTATCACGCTGCCAGAAATCGCCGTAGAACAGGGCTAGTGGGGTATTATCGGCATCAAAAATCTCCCACACGCGCACATCGGGATGATAGACCGGAATATCTTCACGCAACGCAAAGCGAATTCCGAATAGCTGGCTAGCCGACCAGAAAACGCCCTCTTCCAGCACCCGATCTAAGGCAAAATAGGGCTGAATCTGCGACTCATCAAGGTCGTAACGCGCGAGGCGCACCTGTTCCGCATAGAAGTTCCAGTCCCAGGCGGCCAGTGCAAAAGGCTCGTGTTCAGCATCAATCACCGCCTGAATGTCACTGGCTTCCTGCTGGGCACGGCGGCGTGCAGCCGGGACGATATTGCGCATAAAGCTCAGTGCGGCTTCAGGTGTCGCGGCCATCTGATCTTGCAGCTGCCAGGCGGCAAAGTTCTTAAACCCAAGCAAGCTTGCCTGTTCAGCACGAATTTTTGCCAACCGCTGAACCAGGCTGCGGGTGTCGTTGCTATCGCCTTTTTCGGTACGCAATACCGAGGCCTGATGCAGCGCAGCACGCGTTTCGCGCACCGTTAACTGCGCATTCACCGGCTGCTGGCTGGTGTTGTGTAAACCCAGTAACCAGCCGTCATCAATGCCGCGAGCGCGCGCGGCAGATTTGGCTGCCTCGATTTCATCGGCCGTTAGCCCTGCCAGTGCCGCTTCTCGCTCAACCAGCAATCCACCCGATTTGGTGGCCGCCAGCAGTTGGTGCGTGAAACGGGTGGTCAGTGCTGCCTCTTCCTGGTTCAGGGCTTTGAGCTGCTGTTTGTGTTGCTCACTGAGGCTGGCGCCTGCCAGTTGGAAAGATTGCCACATCACTTCCAGCAGGCGTAAATCTTCCCCCTCCAGCGCCAGATCATTGCGCTGCTGATAAACGGCATCCAGGCGCGCAAACAGGGCGCTATTGAGCATGATTTCGTCATTGAGCGCCGTGAGTTGCGGGGCAATGGTTTCATCGATCTGTTGCAGGGTCGCGCTGGTATTCGCAGAGGTCATGGCGGAGAAAACGTGATTCACCCGCGTCAGCAAGCTGCCGCAGCGTTGAAGTGCCACGCAGGTATTTGCGAAGGTTGCGGGGGCACTTTCGGTCGCAATTGCCTGAACCTCAAGCCGCTTCTCCTCTATGCCTGCCAGCAAGGCTGGCAGGTAATCTTCATCGGTGATGTTGTCAAAAGGCGGTGCCTGATAAGGCAATGAACTTTCAGTGAAAAACGGATTGCTTCGGGCGTTCATACGAGCTCCTGCGGTAAGTACGCGAAAAAGCTATCCTGCCAGTTTCCACCGACGGCGACAACTCACGACGCTTTGGGCCAACAGCGGCTACCGGCCACCCAGGTCTCAGCGATATTTCGATCGTCGCCAAACGTCATCAGGACAAACAGGATTTCCCAGATATCCACGGTTTTGGCCAACCGCAGTGTCTGTAGCGGCGTGACTGCCGGGTCGAGCACCACGAAGTCGGCTTCTTTACCGACGGCGAAATTGCCAATCTTACTGTCCAGATCGAGCGCCCGCGCCCCGCCAAGGGTAGCGTGGTAAAAGGCTTCACACGCACTGAGCTTGTATTGTTGCAGTTGGCCGACTTTATAGGCTTCGCCCAGGGTCTCCAGCATGTTAAAGGTGGTTCCGGCACCCACATCGCTCCCCATCCCCACTTTCACCTGCTGTTGCCAGCTCCGTTTGATATCAAACAGCCCGCTGCCTAAAAACAGGTTGGAGGTCGGACAAAATGCGATGGCAGAATCGGTCTCGTGCAGGCATTGCCACTCGTCATCTTCGAGGTGTAAGCAGTGAGCAAAGACGCTGCGCCGCCCGGTGAGGTTATAGTGGTGATACACATCCAGGTAACCGCTACGCTCCGGGAAAAGCTGTCTGACCCAGGCAATTTCCTGCGGATTTTCACTTAAATGGGTATGCAGCCAGACATCCGGGAACTCGTGGCGCAACTGCTGCACTTTTTCCAGCAGTTGTGGCGATGATGTGGGGGCAAAACGTGGCGTCAACGCGTAGCTCAGTCGCCCTTTCTCATGCCAGCGGGTGATGAGATCGCGCGTCTGTTGATAGCTCTCTTCCGGCGTCTCGATTAGCGCTTCTGGCGCATGGCGATCCATCATCACTTTGCCGGCAATCAGGCGCATATTGTGCGCTAGCGCGGCATTGAACAGCGCGTCAACTGATTCCGGGTGTACGGTAGCAAACACCAATGCCGTGGTGGTGCCATTGGCTAATAGCTGATCGATAAAGAATTCCGCGATCTGCGCCGCGTGCTGCGGACAGTGATACTGGCTTTCAACCGGGAAAGTGTATTGATTGAGCCATTCCAGCAGTTGCTCGCCGTAGGCTCCCATCATTTCCGTTTGCGGGTAGTGAATATGGCTATCGACAAAGCCAGGCACAATGATTTTACCGCTCAGGTCAATCAATTCGACCGCTTCACTGAGCGCCCCTTCCTGCCACGGGGTCAGCGATACAATATGCCCATTGTCGATCAGCAACAGCCCATCGGCGAGATAGCGCACGCTTTCAGGTAGCTGTTCCGGGCTGGCAACCGTATGGCGGAAATCGATAAAACTGGCGCGAATGGCGCGAAGTGGGGCTTGAGGCATCCTGAATCCTTAATCATAAACCGACAATACTCTGACTCACCTTTTGCAAAGCGCGTGCCAGCGCATATAACCCGTTATAGTTTACTTATCAGTAATTTAGCTATGTAACATCACTTTTATATGAAAAAATAAGCCCTTTGTCGTAACGCAACCGGTTGCTTGTCAAGGTCAGCCATTGATACTGTTTTACGCTGCACGCACAACCCTGCGAGCGCGCCCTCTTTTGCACCTCATCAGTGCAACCTTACCCATTCTGGTGCACAAGGTGGTTTGACCCCTGGCTGCGGGAGGGTTGTGTTATGGTGAGTCAGAAGAGCCGAAATCCCATGAAAGGAAGAGTGTGATGATTATTTTTGTAACCGGTGCTACCGCCGGCTTTGGTCAGAGTATCACCCGCCGTTTTATTGCTGCTGGCCATAAAGTGATCGCCAGTGGGCGTCGCGCAGAGCGTTTGCAGGCACTGCAACAGGAGCTCGGGGAAAATCTGTATACCGTTCAGTTCGATGTGCGCGATCGTGCCGCGATTGATACGGTAATTGCCAGCCTGCCAGAAGCCTGGCGTAACATTGATATTCTGGTCAACAATGCCGGACTGGCGCTGGGTATCGAACCGGCACACCGCGCGAGCATTGAAGACTGGGAAGATATGATCGACACCAATAATAAAGGCCTGGTGTACATGACCCGCGCGCTGTTACCGGGCATGGTTGAGCGTAACGTGGGGCATATTATCAATATTGGTTCTGTTGCCGGGAACTGGCCTTATGCCGGTGGCAACGTGTATGGCGCTACCAAAGCGTTTGTGCGCCAGTTCAGCCTTAACCTGCGTACCGATTTGCACGGCACTGCCCTGCGCGTGACGGATATCGAACCGGGCCTGGTCGGCGGCACTGAATTCTCCAACGTGCGGTTCAAAGGCGATGATGGCCGCGCCGATAAAGTCTACGAAGGCACCACCGCCCTGACACCGGAAGATGTGACTGAGGCCGTTTGGTGGGTTGCCACACTGCCGAAGCACGTGAACATCAATACGCTGGAAATCATGCCTGTGTCGCAGACCACCGCGGGATTGAAAGTGTTCAAATCTGAGTGATGCATCCGGCGCCAGCGATGGCTGGCGCTGTTAGCTTCTTCCCCATCCCGCCACGATAATCAACATCCCACTCAGCGCCAACAGCGCGCCCGCCCAGTCCCAGTGACTCAGTTTTACGCCATCAACCCAGCGTAACCACAGCAGTGCGGTCATCACATAGACGCCACCGTAAGCGGCATAGACTCGCCCGCTAGCGGCGGGATGCAGAGTCAAAAGCCAGACAAACAGCGCGAGACTTAAACTCGCAGGGAGCAGCAGCCATACCGATGCGCCCCGCTTCAGCCACAGCCAGGGTAAGAAGCAGCCAATAATTTCTGCCAGCGCTGTCAGGAAAAACAGTAAGGTGGTCTTCAGCAACATAACTTATTCTCAGAGAGTTAAACAAAAGCGGGGATTGATAAGCCACCCAGGCAGTCAATGATATACTCAGCGTTCAGCCTGCGAAAAGGCTGACTGATGGATAGCAAGAGGAATAGAGAATGAAACTCGTCAAACTGACGTTAATCGCTGCTCTGCTGGTAGCAGGGACTGCACCACTGACTTACGCTGCCACCCAACATGTGGTGATTGACAGCGGTAACAATGCGTATGACACCGAAGGTGCACGCCAGAGCCACGAACAGTGGAATGACACCCGCAATCTGCGGAATAAAGTGAACAACCGGGTAGAGAAAGAGTTTGATAAAGCAGACCGCGCGTTTGATAAACGCGATGCCTGTGAAAAAAGCTATAACACCAACGCCTATTGGGAGCCCAATACACTGCGCTGCCTCGATCGTCGTACCGGGCGCGATGTCACCCCTTAAGGTCTCGGTCCTGCTCTCGTCGGGACCCTCGTCAATATAAGGAACGCACCATGAAAATGCACAGCGGAGTGTTACTGGCCGTACTACTGGCGCTTTCAGGTCAGGCGCTTGCCTCCTGTGAAACGGTTAAAGCAGATATCAGTAAGAAAATCGTGGCCAATGGGCTGCCCGAGTCGGGTTTCACGCTGGATATCGTACCTAACGATCAGGCCGATCAGGTGGGTGGTCAGGTGGTGGGCCACTGCGAAAACGACAGCCAGAAAATTGTCTATAAAAAAGTCGGTCAGGATGACAGCAACACCGTTCCTGACAGCGCAGGCAGTTCTCAGGACAGTTCACAGTAGTCCTTTCCCTGCCGTTGCCTACGGCGGGGATTGTTTCCCCGCCTGACAACCTCCTGTTTCGAATGTTGTTATGCCCCTGCTCCTTAGCTGCCCTGTCCCGCAGGCCGCTGCCGTGGCAACATCCAGCCAACCCAGAGCGTTAGCAGTGCAATCAACAGCGCCAGCAGAAATACGCCATGTAGCGACGTGGCGATGCCCTGGGTGAGTTGTTCCAGCACCGTTTGCGATAACTGCTCGCGCCGTTCCGGCGACATAATTTGCTGCACGGGGTCCTGCGCGTGGGGCAAGTGTTGCGCCAGGCCAAAGTTCAATACCGCGCCCATCAGTGCGGTTCCCACAGCCGAGCCGATCATCCGACTAAACATGATTGAGGCGGTACAGATGCCGCGTACCGAGTACTCTGCGTGGTTCTGCACCGATACCAGGAAAGTGGTACTGGTCATCCCCATGCCAGTGCCGATGACAAATGCGGTGACTCCCGCCTGCCACACTGGACTGTGAATATGCAGCAGCAGCAACAACGCTGAACCCAGTGTTAGCAGAAACGCCCCGGTAACGGCAGTGAAGCGATAGGAGGTGATCAGCATCAGGCGGCCACTCAGGGTACTGGCGAGCGGCCAGCCGAGTGACATCATGGCCAGCGCGCTGCCCGCCTGTAAAGGCGAGCCGCCCGTGATCCCCTGAATCCAGGTGGGCAGAAAGGCACTGATGCCCATCATCGCCGCACCAATAATCACATTGCCGAGATTACCTGCAATCTGGATCCGGCTCTGCCAGATAACCGGCGGAAACAGCGGCGCAGGGGTGCGTTGTTCGTTACGCTTTAAGATCCAGCCTGCGAATACCGCCAATAACGCCACTCCGGTCAACCACCAGCCCAACACCTCCGCTTGCAACAGCGCCACCAGCAGCAGCGTAATGGTGATCATCAGCCAGATACAGCCACGGATATTCAAGGTTTTTGCCGGTTCAGAGGACGGCAACGCGGGTAAATAACGCGCCAGCAGTAACATACTGAACAGGCCAATCGGCAGGTTTACCCAGAACACCACCGCCCAGGAGAAGTGTTGTACCAGCCAGGCACCGCTCAACGGCCCAACGATGGCAGCAACGCCCCAGACGCTAGAGAGCCAGCCCTGCACGCTGGCACGTTCACGCGGCGTGTAGATGTCGGCCACAATGGTCGCACTGATGGGCACAATCGCCCCGGCACCCAACCCCTGTATGGCGCGAAACAGAATCAACACCCACATGTTGTGCGCAAAACCGCACATCAGCGAGCCGATCAGGAACAGGGAAGTTCCGATAAAGAACACCCGACGACGCCCCCACATATCTGCCAGTCGACCATAGAGCGGCACCGTGACAGCCTGGGTCAGCAAGTAGATGGAAAACACCCAGCCCAGCAGATTAAACCCACCCAGTTCGCTCATGATGGTGGGCATCGCGGTCGCCACAATGGTGACTTCAATCGCGGCCATAAACATGGCTAACATGCAGGCAATTAACACCCAGTGACGATGCCCGGTTTGAATTTGCGCATTTTCACTCATGCAAAACGACTCCCTTTTCTGCCCATGCGACGCAACAAGCTCGTGTTACATCGCCCTTCGCCGCACGCGAAATGTGACAATGTCACTAATGGACGGGCATTTTCCTGATTAATCTTAAGGCCAATACTGGCGCGGTATACCTGCCGATATCACTTTTTCTATCTTACTGATTTTCCCGTCAAAACTGGCGCAACGCTGAGAGCGCTGCTATAGCCACTTAGTATCTGCCCAGATCTGACTATAGAACAACTGATTAAAACGTATTTTCTTAACCTTTGCGGACTGACTCGACATTCTCCAGGGAGACACACCGATGAGAAAGGCAACACTGGGCAGAAATGCCCTTGGGGTACTACTGGCATTAGTCGCCGTTTTGGCTGCCCTGTACTGGGGGCTGGGGGCGCAAACCCTCGCGGCACACAAAGTGGATCTGATTTATCTTGGTCAACAACATCTGATGCTGGTGGCCGTTTCAATGGGGGCTGCGCTGTTGGTTGGGGTGCCCAGTGGCATTATCCTCAGCCGTCCTTTCGCGCGCCGCTGGTCTGAATCGGTGATGCAAATTTTCAACGTGGGCAACACCTTACCTCCCATGGCGGTTCTGGCACTGGCAATGGTGGTGATTGGCATCGGCGATCGTCCGGCGCTGGTCGCCCTGTTTCTCGCCTCGCTGCTGCCGATAGTGCGTAACACCTGGGCGGGATTAATTGCTGTTCCACCTTCCCTGCTGGAAGCGGCCAATGGCATTGGCATGACCCGCCTACAGCGACTGCTGCATGTGGAACTCCCCAATGCGATGCCGGTGATCATGACCGGCGTGCGCATCGCCACGGCAATCAATGTCGGTACGGCTCCTCTCGCCTTTCTGATTGGCGCACCGAGTTTTGGTGAACTGATTTTCCCAGGCATTTACCTCAATAACTTCCCGATGCTGATCCTCGGCGCGGTGGCAACTGCACTGGTGGCGTGGGTGCTCGATATGCTGCTGGCTGCCGGGGGGCGTCTGCTTAGCCCGCATCTGGAAGCCTGATCTGGAGAATCTGCAATGACATTATCCCGTTTACTCAGTAGCGCGGCCTGTGTGCTGTTGTTAATGAGCCCGCTGGCTCGCGCAGCCAGTCCGATTACGCTGGCGACCAAAAGCTTTACCGAACAGAATATTCTTTCCGCCATGACGGTCCTGTGGCTCAACAAGCAAGGTTTTCAGGTGGAGCCCAAAACCAATCTCTCAACCACCATCGCCCGCAACGCCATGCTGAACAAGCAAATCGATATGACTTGGGAATACACCGGAACGTCGTTGATTATTTTCAACCATATCAGCCAGCCGATGTCTTCCCATGATGCGTATGAAACGGTGAAACGCCTGGACGGCAAACACGGTCTGATTTGGCTCGACCCTGCGCCGATGAATAACACCTACGCCTTCGCGATGACGCGTAAGCGTGCCCAGCAGGAAGGCATTACGACCATGTCACAGCTGGTAGCAAAGCTGGAACAGGTGAGAGAACAGGATAAAAAACACAACTGGTTGTTAGGACTGGATCTGGAGTTTGCCGGTCGTTCTGACGGCCTGAAACCGCTGCAAAAACTCTATCAGATGCCGCTCGACCGTCCGCAAATCCGCCAGATGGACCCGGGATTGGTGTACAACGCGATTCGTGATGGTTTTGTCGATGCCGGATTGATTTACACCACCGATGGCCGGGTCAAAGGCTTTGACCTGCAGGTCCTGGAAGATGATAAGCACTTCTTCCCCAGCTACAACGTGACGCCCGTGGTGCGTAAAGACGTACTGGAAAGCCATCCCGGTCTGGAGCAAGCCCTGAATCGCCTTAGCCCACTGCTCACCAACGAGGCCATTACCGAATTGAACAAACGCGTGGATATCGATCATCAGTCACCACAGCAGGTGGCACGTGATTTTCTTCAGGCTCAACACCTGCTGTAAGGAGATGCTATGGAAACGCTGCTCTATATCGTGAATAACGCATCGAACCTGCTCGCCATGACCTGGCAACACACGTGGATGGTGCTGGTGGCGGTAGGTTTCGCCATTATTGCCGGTGTGCCGTTGGGCATCATCATTGTGCGGGTCAAGTGGCTGGCTCCAATAGTGTTGGGATTAGCCACTGTGGTCCTCACCATTCCCACCATTGCGCTGTTCGGTCTGATGATTCCGCTGTTCTCGCTGATTGGTCAGGGGATCGGTGCCGTGCCAGCCATCACCGCCGTGTTTCTCTATTCACTGCTGCCCGTGGTACGCAATACCCATACCGCGCTGGAAAATTTGCCTGATGGGCTACGTGAAGCCGGACGAGGCATCGGCATGACCTTTTGGCAGCGCCTGCGTTGGGTAGAGATTCCGATGGCGCTGCCGGTGATTTTCGGCGGTATTCGGACTGCCGTGGTGATGAATGTTGGCGTCATGGCGGTTGCCGCCATCATTGGTGCGGGGGGACTGGGCGGGCTGTTGCTGGATGGTATCAGTGGCAGCGATATTCGTTTACTCATCGCCGGTGCGTTGATGATTTGTTTGCTGGCAATGGTGCTGGACTGGCTGCTGAACCGACTTCAGTCGGCGTTAACACCCAAGGGGATTCGCGAATGATTAAACTAGAAAATCTGACCAAAAGCTTTGCGCAGAAAAAGGGACCGGCGGTAAAAGCGGTAGATAATGTGTCGCTGGACGTTCCCGCCGGGGAGATTTGCGTCCTGCTTGGCCCTTCCGGGTGCGGAAAAACCACCACGCTGAAGATGATTAACCGATTGATCCCCGCCACCAGCGGCAAAATCTTTATCAACGGAGAAGATACCAGCGAGCAAGATACCGTTACGCTGCGCCGCAACATCGGCTACGTGATCCAGCAAATTGGCCTGTTTCCCAACATGACCATTGAGGAGAATATCAGTGTGGTGCCACGTATGCTGGGTTGGGATAAAAAACGCTGTCGTGAGCGTGCGCGCGAACTGATGTCAATGGTGGCGCTGGACGCGGATAAATTTTTACAACGCTACCCACGAGAGCTTTCCGGTGGACAACAGCAGCGCATTGGCGTGGTACGCGCACTGGCTGCCGATCCCCCGGTGCTGCTGATGGATGAACCCTTTGGTGCGGTAGACCCCATCAACCGTGAAGTGATCCAGAATGAGTTTCTGGAGATGCAGCGTCAGTTGAAAAAGACCGTGCTGCTGGTCAGCCACGATATTGATGAAGCACTGAAGCTGGGTGACCGCATCGCGGTGTTTGGTCAGGGCAAAATCATTCAGTGTGCCAGCCCTGACGAGCTGTTGGCAAAACCCGCGAATGACTTTGTCGGATCGTTTGTCGGCCAGGACCGAACCCTGAAGCGGCTGTTGCTGGTTCAGGCCGGTGACGTAACCGATCAGCAACCTACCATTACGGTGAAGGGCAGCACGCCGTTAAGTGAGGCGTTTGCCACGATGGATGAACATGATATGCGTTCGGTGACCGTGGTTGATAGCGCTGGCAAGCCGCTAGGGTTCGTTAAACGCCGCGAGGCACGTCACGCCAGCGGCGAGTGTGCCAGCCTGCTGCACCCTTTCAAAGTCTCGGGACGTGCGGAGGAAAACTTACGTATCGTGCTGTCTAAGCTGTACGAACACAACCTGGTGTGGATGCCTATCGTCGATGAAGAGGGCCGGTATACCGGTGAGATTTCGCAGGATTACATTGCCGATTATCTCAGCTCTGGACGGACTCGCCGCCGTATTGGTGCCTGAAGAGGTGCGCCGTAGCCTCTCTGCTACGGCGCAGATCTTTACCCCTGAGTCTCGCCCTGCGGCACGGTGACCGGGCGCTCTTCCCCCGGCAACAGCAAATTCAGCACCATCGCCAGCACCCCGCCCGTGGTTACGGCATGACCAAACAGATTAGCGATCATCGGTGGCAACTGCTTCAACGCATCAGGGACCGCTTCCACACCCAGCCCAATACCAAAGGCAATGGCGATAATCAGCATTTCCCGGCGTCCTAATGGCCGCTGCGTCATGACGCGAATCCCCGCTGCTACCACGCTACCGAACATCACCAGCGTCGCCCCGCCTAACACCGGCGGCGGAATCTGCTGCACCACAGCCCCAATCACCGGGAACAGCCCCAGCAACGCAAGGAGTAGCCCAATCACCATGCCCACATAGCGGCTGGCAACACCGGTCATTTGAATCACACCGTTATTTTGCGCAAAGGTGGTGTTAGGAAAGGCAGAAAAAACAGCGGCCAGAATACAGCTCACACCATCGGCCATAATGCCACCGCGTAACCGACGCTCAAACGCTTCGCCGCTGATCGGCTGCTGAGAAATCATGCAGTTGGCGGTTAAATCCCCCACCGCTTCGATGACACTGATCAAAGAGACCAGGGCAATAGGCAAACACAGCGACCAGCTAAAGGCGAAGCCAAAGTGGAAGAAACCGGGCAGCGCCAGCCACGGCACCTCGGCCACTGATTTAAACGCCGCATGCCCGGTGATAGCCGCTACTGCACACCCCACGCCAATCCCTGCGACCACCGCCACCAGACGCGCCCAACGCAGACGGCTGCGGTTAAGTGCCACAATCACCAGCAGGGTTAACGCCCCCAGGGCAAGATTGGCTGGCGCGCCAAAATCGGCAGCATGATTGCCTCCGGCCCAGTCCGTCATGCTGACTTTAATCAGGCTGATGCCAATCAAGGTAATCACCGTACCGGTCACCACCGGCGTCAGGATTTTATGCAGCACGCCCATACAACGGCTGACCACAATCGGCACCAGCGCGGCGGCCAGGTTGCAGCCAAAGATCATCGCCAGCATTTGCTGTGGCGAGGCCCCCTGCGCTTTTAACATTAATCCGGTGGACAGAATGATGCCGAGAAAAGCAAAGCTGGTGCCTTGCAGACAGATCATGCCGGCACCGATACCGGCAACCCGGCGCGCCTGCAAGAAGGTGCCAAGGCCCGAAACCAACAGCGACATACTGATCAAGTAAGGCACCCAGGCCTGTAGTCCGAGAACACCGCCAATAATCAGGGGTGGCGTAATAATCCCCACCATGCTGGCAAGCACATGTTGTAGTGCAGCAATGAACGCCGGAAGCGGCGTGATGCGCGCTTCCAGGCCGTACAACAATCCTTTTTCCGATGAGTGCGACATAACAGGGCTTCCTTAAAGTAACTCTCTGCCCTGTCTGTTGCATTTTTTGCGCCAGGCAACGTGCTTTCACGCAATATTTTCCACAATCACCTGATTTTAAACATGTTAATTTTTACCCACCGCATGAAACTTATGATTCATGGATCATAAAGGTGCAGCCAATTGTTTCATGTCGTGGCATTGCGTGCACAGCCAGGGTGCATATCACGCTATCCTTGTAACAATCGAACCAGCAGCGAGCCGTTATACATGGCATCTTTAATTAATGCCGCTGCGCCCAGGGTGCCGGGGTCGGGAAAGGCGGTCGGTGAGAGCTGCAACTGTTGATGGTAAGCCGGTAGCGCGTGCTGGCGTAAGGCCTGGACGATGGCCGGATAGAGCAGCGTCGCCGCCGCATTGAGAGGGGAACCCAGCAGGATGTGCTGCGGATGGAAAATGTTAACCAGCGTGGCCAGCATACGCCCGAGGTGCTCACCGGTTTGCGTGATTAACCCGGTTGCCAGCCCATCACCCTGCAGCGCCGCGTTGCACAATGCTTCCAGGCTCAGCGTTTCAGTGTTTAACAAGCTTTCCGGGTGAAACGGCAGGCGCTGGCTGAGCAAACGCAACAGGCTGGCGCGGCTGACGACGGTTTCCAGGCAGCCGCGATGACCGCAAGAGCAAAGTGCCCCCTGCGCCTCAACCTGGATGTGTCCAATCTCTACCCGCGCGCGGCCTTTTTTGTGCAGCAACTGCCCGTCGCAAATGATGCCTGCGCCCACGGTGTCATCCACCACCAGTTGAATCACCTCCGTCGCACCAAAGGCTGCGCCAAACAGGGATTCAGCCAGCGTCCAGGCGGAAACCTCTTGCTGGATAAACACCGGTAACCCGGTGTGCTGCGTTAAGGCCTGCGCTAACGGCAGTTCATGTGCTGCACTCTCTGGCATGTTGTGACTCAACCCTGGCAGGGTTATCGCAATCGCAGTCAGCCTTTCAAGCCGTTGTTGATGGCGAGTGAAGAAGGCCTCAATCAGCTCGGTTAACGGGGCTAACAGAGGCTGTTGCCCATCATGTGGTAACGCGTGCTGCTCTTCCACCAGCGTTTGCGTGCTGAGATCGCGCAGGGTGATGGTGACGGTGTTCTGATGTAAACGTAAGGCGAGAAAATGCCAGCCAGCGGTATCCAGTACCAGCCCCGTTGCCGGACGGCCACGGCTGCCGGGTTCGGCATACTGCGTTTCTGTGACCAGATGGGCATCGACCATTTCGCGGATAATTTTTGTAATACTGGCGGGTGCCAGTTGTGCCAGTCTCGCCAGTTCAATGCGCGAAACCGGGCCATAATGATCGATAAGTCGATACACCACGCCAGCATTCGTCTGTTTTATCTGATCCACATGACCAGGCTGACTGTCCGAGTTCACCAACTGCTCCTGAGTAATTTCGCGCCGCTAAATAATTCTAGGGTCATGGTGCGGGAGATTGCCGTTCAGCGTCAAATTATTGATTAACTTTGTGATTTACCGCACAAATCCGTTATTTTCTCTGCAACAGCTGCATCATATGTTTCATCTGCGCGGTGGGTTCACGCGTCGCTGACCACACCAGCCACAACTCGGACAACGCATCCTCTTCCTGCAACGGTAACCAAACCACATCGGTAAGCCTCGCGCGGCGGAATGAGGCCGGTAAAATTGACACCCCTAACCCCGTGGCGACTAAGCCAAGAATGGTCATGGCCTCGCCCACTTCTTGCGTGATGTAGGGTTTTATCTGGTAGCGATGCAACAGCGCCAGCACTTCACTGTAGAGCGCCGTGCCACCCTGCGGGTCGAAAAACACAAACGGTTCCTGCGCCAATGCCCGAATTGAGATAGACTCCTCATCAGCCAGGGGATGCGCCCAGTGTACCAGGGCATACAGCGGCTCCCGCAACAGCAGCTGATGATTCAAATCCGCAGGCAGCGGTGTGTTGCGCATGACACCGAGATCCAGTCGCCCGTCGTGCAGCGGGTCCAACTGCTGGCGGGTGTTGATCTCCTGCATCTCAATGTGTACCTGCGACCACGCCTGGCGAAACTGAAACAGCGCATCGGAAACTTCACGGGTAAAAGGCGCAGAAGAGGTAAAGCCGATACGCAGTGTGCCCTCTTCGCCCCGGTGCAGACGTGCAGCGCGAGCGGCGGCCAGTTCAACCTGCTGCAAGATAGCGCGTGCATCCAGTAACAGTTGTTGTCCCGCCGCAGTGAGCTGCACGCTGCGGTTGGTGCGAGCGAACAATCGGGCACCGGTTTCTTGTTCCAACTGCATGATTTGCTGGCTTAACGGCGGCTGCGAGATGTTGAGCCGTTGCGCGGCACGGCCAAAATGCAGCTCTTCAGCCACCGCAATAAAGTAGCGCAGATGACGTAGTTCGATATTCATATTTTAAACGTCTTATTTGAGATTATTAATATATTAGACAACCTAATCTCACTTTCCTACGATTAACCCACATTAAATTGCTTTCCCAACCAAGGATATAGTGTGAACCGCTCCTCTCAGGCAGTGATCCTCGACGACGAGATTACGCAAACGCCTGTTTCAACCTCTCTCGCATCAGATAGCTGGATCACCCGTGGTACGCCACAATTTATGCGCGTGACGCTGGCACTGTTTACCGCCGGGCTTGCCACCTTTGCCCTGCTCTACTGTGTACAGCCGATTCTCCCGGTATTGTCACAGCAGTTTGGTGTGTCGCCAGCCGCCAGCAGTATCTCTTTGTCAATTTCTACCGGCCTGATGGCGCTCACGCTGCTGATTACCGGCCCGCTTTCAGATGCTGTGGGGCGCAAGGCGATCATGGTGGTGGCACTGATGCTGGCCGCTATCTGTACGCTGCTCTCCGCTACGATGACCAGTTGGCACGGCATTCTGCTGATGCGCGCACTGATTGGCGTTTCACTGAGTGGGGTTGCCGCCGTAGGAATGACCTATCTGAGCGAAGAGATTCACCCGAGTGTGATCGCCTTTTCCATGGGGCTTTATATCAGCGGGAATTCGATTGGTGGGATGAGCGGACGCCTGATTACCGGCGTACTGACCGACATGTTTAACTGGCGTATTGCTATCGCCCTGATTGGCTGTTTCGCCTTTGCTTCCGCAGTGATGTTCTGGAAGATTTTACCGGCATCACGGCATTTTCGTCCGGTGCCACTGCGCCCGCGCAATTTGCTGATTAATTTCCGTCTGCACTGGCGTGATGCCGGGCTGCCCTGGCTGTTCGCCGAAGGTTTTCTGCTGATGGGCGCTTTCGTCACGCTGTTTAACTATATCGGGTATCGCCTGTTGGCTGCACCCTGGTCACTGAGCCAGGCCTCCGTAGGCTTGTTATCGGTGGTGTACCTTACCGGTTCATGGAGCTCGCCACGGGCCGGGGCAGCAACCGCACGCTTTGGCCGTGGCCCGGTCATGCTGTTTTCCACTGCCGTCATGCTGGCAGGTCTGTTGCTGACGCTGGTGAATTCGCTGTGGGTGATTTTCCCTGGCATGATGCTGTTTGCCGCCGGATTTTTTGCCGCCCACTCCGTTGCCAGCGGCTGGATTGGACCCCGCGCACGACGCGCGAAAGGTCAGGCCTCGTCACAGTACCTGTTTAGCTACTATGCGGGCTCCAGCATTGCCGGTACTCTGGGAGGGGTGTTCTGGCACAATTCCGGCTGGCTGGGCATCACGCTGTTTATCGCCACGCTGCTGCTGGGCGCGCTGGCGGTAGGGGCGCATCTGGCGGGTAAAAAGTTGTAACTTCTGTTGTCTCGGGCGCGCCAGCGCCCTTTATGCTTCTCGCCGCTATAACATATTCCCGGGTTCCTCGTTATACTCATCCAAATTAATCGTTCCCAGGCAATAAGGATGCGCTATGGCGGCTTTTTATTACGTCTCTAAACAGGCTGATTATGCAGACCATCATGTGGTTCATGCGGCTGACTGTCGATTTTTACCTGACAGTAATGACCGGCAATTTTTAGGTACCTTTTACGCGCCTAATGATGCCATCCATCAGGCACAAAAATATTTCCCCAGCGCCGTAGGTTGCGTGACCTGTTGCCCACTCCCATTGCGACGTCATGTTGTCGAAAATTAAGGTTTTATTAAGATTTATCTTTTAGCATTCATTTTAAATTTACTGAGTCATTCTGCATCAGTTTGTTAAGTTTGCATTTTGCGATGCGCTATCTTAGGCGCAAACAATACTCTGGAAATTATCACCATGCGCACGAATAAATATGCCAGCTCACAGATAGCTTTACATTGGTTGACATTTTTACTGGTTGTTGTGGCGTATTGCACCATGGAATTTCGTGGTTTTGCCCAACGTGGTTCTACACTCGGGTTTACGTTGATTATTACCCATTTCAGCGCGGGCACCACGGTGCTGGTGTTGATGTTACTGCGTCTGGTGCAACGCCTGCGTCACCGCACACCAGCCATCGAGCCTAAGCCCCCCGCCTGGCAAACCGGTATGGCACACCTGACCCACTTAGCCATTTACCTGCTGTTTATTATCCTGCCGGTGTTGGGGCTGACTTCACGCTATTTACGCGGACGCGATTGGTGGCTGTTCGGCATTCAAATGCCGGTTGCCAGTGAGCCGAATTTTGAATTAGTGGATAACCTGGTAAGTTGGCATGAAACCCTTGCCACGGCCGGATACTGGCTGATTGGTTTACATGCTGCCGCCGCGTTATTCCATCACTATGTTATGAAAGATAATGTGTTGTTACGAATGATGCCATCTAAACGTAAAGGGTAATAACCTACAGCTATCGCCCCGCTCTGGGGCGATAAAAAATATTCAGGTATAAATTGCGGTTTTAGGGTTTGCATACCCGGAAATATCGTCCACAATAAGCGCGTTTTGTGATCGTTGTCACTCTAACACCGTGCTTCGGCATCGAATTTCTTCCTGGCGAACCTGAACTTCATGCAACCAACTACTGTATCCCGTAAGACGGCATGGCTACGAGTTTTACTGCTGGCTGTAGCCGCTTTTGTATTTAATACCACCGAATTTGTCCCTGTTGGCCTGTTGTCTGATATCGCCAGCAGCTTTTCGATGAAAACCGCAGACGTCGGCATTATGCTGACGATCTATGCGTGGGTAGTGGCGCTGCTCTCCCTGCCCATGATGCTGCTGACGCGCAACGTGGAACGTCGTTTGCTGCTGAGCATTCTGTTCCTGGTGTTTATTGCCAGCCATGTGCTGTCCAGTGTGGCGTGGAGCTTCTCTTCGCTGGTGCTGTCACGTATTGGTATTGCGCTCTCCCATGCGGTGTTCTGGTCAATTACCGCCTCATTAGCGATTCGCGTCGCCCCGGCCGGGAAAAAGACCCAGGCCTTGAGTATGCTGGCAACCGGCACCGCGCTGGCAATGGTATTGGGTGTGCCCATTGGCCGTCTGGTTGGACAGTATCTTGGCTGGCGCACCACCTTTGGCATGATTGGCGTCTCTGCGCTGGTGCTGCTGGTGATGGCCATCAAAATTCTGCCGCGCTTGCCGAGTGAACATACCGGTTCGTTGAGCAGTGTGCCGCTGCTGTTCCGCCGCCCGGCGCTGGTGAGCATGTATCTGCTCGTCACGCTGATCGTGACCGGCCACTACACCGCCTACAGCTACATTGAACCGTTTATGCAGATGGTGGCGAACAGTGGTGAAAACTTTACCACCCTGCTGTTGCTGCTGTTTGGCTCTGCGGGGATCATCGGTAGCGTGCTGTTCAGCTCGTTAGGTAACAAATTCCCGACCTTGTTGCTGACCGGCACCCTGACCATTGTCATGTTGAGTATGGGGCTGTTGTTCTTTGCTGCCGTGCACCCGGCGGCGATTATTGCCCTGTGCATTTTCTGGGGTATGGCGATGATGATGATCAACCTTGCCATGCAGGTCCGCGTGCTGTCACTGGCTCCCGATGCCACGGACGTAGCGATGTCACTGATGTCCGGGATTTATAATATCGGCATCGGCGCGGGCGCACTGTTGGGCAACCAGGTGAGCGAGCATCTGGACATGACCGAAGTGGGTTATGTCGGATCAGCGATTGCGCTGGTGGCACTGCTCTGGTGTGCGTGGAGTTTCCGCCGCTACCCGCAGCTGCGTACCAACGGTTAAGCCTTTGACCCGCGCAAAAAAAAGCACCCACATGGGTGCTTTTTTCATGGGAACGCTGTGGCTATTCCAGCCAAAACACCTGCGTCAACTCGCGGCTTTGCGGGCTGTTATCCGCATTTGAGGGCATTAACGCGGCCATCGAAGCCCACCATCGCTGGCACACTTCCGTTGCCGCAATCGCCTGCCAACGCGCTTCCGACTCAATCTCCACCGTGGCAAACAGCAGGTTACGCTGGGCATCCAGCCAGATTGCGTAGTGGTGCGCCCCGTGGTTTTTTAACGTTTGCGCCAGCTCCGGCCAGATGGGGTTATGCCGACGCGCGTACTCATCATGGCAGTCCGGGTTGACCTGCATCACAAACGCCTTACGCAACACGGGCTGGCCCGACATCAATGGCTGCCTGCCACGGCTGTACGCCAAAACGTTTGCCGAGTGCAATCAACTGTTCAGTGGTAATGCTCTGACGGATTCCCCCCATCGCCAGCACGTTGACGATCACCTGCGAGGATTTCTCCGCTGTATCAATCAGGCCAAAGGTTTCATCCAGCGTCGGTCCTGCGGCAAAAATGCCGTGGAACGGCCACATTACCAGGCTGTGCTGCGCCATTTTTTCTGCCGTGGCGCGACCAATTTCGTCGGTGCCCGGCACCATCCACGGCAGAATGCCGACGCCATCCGGGAACACCACCAGACATTCGGTACTGCCCTCCCACAGCAAACGCGTAAAGCGCGCGGAATCCAACTCCACCACATAACTCAGGGCCATAAAGTGGGTTGCATGGCAGTGCATAATCACCCGATCCTGCCCCTGTGAGTTCACTTTACGCACGCTGTGCGACTGGAAGTGTGAAGCCAGCTCTGAGGTCGGCAGGCCGCCATTGCTTAATCCCCAATGGATTTTGTAGGACAGCCCACGATCGTCCACCTGTAACAGCACCAGGCTGTCCGCCGGATCGCACTGCACATTACGGAAGAATTTGCCCGACCCGGTCACCAGAAACCAGCAGTTGGCCAGGGCGGGGGCCGGTTGAGACAGTTCAACGCAGCGCGGTTCGTCGTAGAAATCCGCCGAGAACGGCTGAACCTCTTCGTCCAGCAGGCGCAGACTGATGTTACCCCCGTTGCGCTCATCCCAGCCTTTCAGCCACATATCGCTGGTGGCCTTGACCATTCCCTGCACAAACCAGGAAGAAAGAATTGCGTGCATAATATGTCCTTAACGTTGGCTCAGAATATGTTGTTGATAGTGGTGTACTTCGTTCAGCCAGCGGGCGTCCGCCGGGACATCATTACGCAAGCACCAGGATTCCCACACCGCCTGCCACGGCAGCGATTTTTGCTCTTCCAGCAGGGCCAGGCGTGAGGTGTAATCCGCCCGATTTTCCAGCTGGCGCAGCTGATCTGTCGGCTCCAGCAGGGCGCGCAGCAGTGCTTTTTTCGCGTTGCGCGTGCCAATAACCCAGGCCGCGATGCGATTGATCGAAGCATCGAAGAAGTCGAGACCGATGTGCACTTTGTCGAACAGCTGCTGACGTACGATTTCATGGGCAATCGCCTGGGTTTCATCATCCAGCAGCACCACATGGTCGCTGTCCCAGCGTACCGGGCGGCTAACGTGCAGCAGCAAACGCGGCACATACAACGCGGCAGCTGAGATTTTGTCGGAGATCACTTCAGTAGGATGGAAATGTCCCGCGTCCAGCGTCAGTCCCACCTGGCGGCTGGTGGCATAGCCAAGGCAAAACTCGCCCGATCCCACGGTGTAACTCTCCGCACCAATACCAAACAGCTTGCTCTCTACCGCATCCAGATGATGGTGCGGATCCAGTTTTTCACTGAAGATGTCATCCAGCGCTGTCATTAATCGCTGACGTGGCGCAAAGCGATCGACGGTGAGATCTTTCATACCATCAGGCACCCAGACATTCATGACGGAGGGGGAGCCCAACTGCTTGCCAAAAGAGGCCGAGATATGACGACTGGCTTTGCAGTGGTCGATCCAGAACTGGCGAATAGCCTTATCACGGTGTGCCAGGGTAAACCCGTCTTCACTTAGGGGATGAGAGAAACAGGTGGGATTGAAATCCAGCCCCAACTGATGCTGCTTTGCCCACTCGACCCAGTGAGCAAAATGCTGGGGTTCGATGGCATCCCGCGCCACCGGGCGATCGCTTTCCAGGTAGATGGCATGCAGGTTAAGGCGCTTAGGGCCGGGGATCAGTGACATGGCTTTATCCAGATCGGCACGCAGTTCGGTTGCGTTACGCGCTCTTCCTGGGTAGTTGCCGGTCGCCTGAATCCCGCCGGTTAAAGCTCCCTGCGGGTTTTCAAACCCACGCACGTCATCCCCCTGCCAGCAGTGCATCGAGACGGGAAGGGTATCCAGACGCGCCAGCGCCTGTTCGGTATCAACGCCAACGGCGGCAAAGCGCTCGCGCGCCAGTTCATAAGCCTGTTCAATCAGCTTTGTCATAAGCGAGTTCCTTCATGGGTTGGCACAGTGCTGCAAAGCGCACCTGGCAGGCATCAAAGGTGCTGCCCGATTGTGGGGTAAAGGTTTCTAACGGAAAGTTTTGCCGAATGGCCTGGCGTAACGCGGGCACATCGGCCAGAGCGGCGACGGCCATCAGTTGACAGCCGACATTGCCCAGCGTGGAAGCCTCAACGGGACCTGCCAGCACCGGCACGCCACAGGCATCGGCGGTCAGTTGATTGAGAAAACGGTTCTGACACCCCCCTCCTACCACATGCAGTTGGCTGAAGGCCGCGCCGCGTAACTGCCCCAGTTCCTGTAAGGTGTGACGGTAGAGCAGCGCCAGGCTGTCAAAAATACAGCGTGCCAGCGCGGCTGCTGACTGTGGCACCGGCATCCCCTGTTCGGCACAGGCGTTCTGAATTTCAGCGACCATGTTGTCGGGGTTGATAAAACGGCTCGCGTTGGGATTGATCAGCCAACGACAGGCAGGCTGTTGCTGCGCCTCACTCACCAGCGCGGGCAGATCATCAATCGCCAGTTCGGTACACACGCGCTGTAACAGCCACAGTCCCATGATGTTTTTCAGTACGCGATACCCCTCCGCCCCGCCTTCGTTGGTCACGTTGGCGCGCAGTGCGGCGGCATCGGTGTAAGGCTGGAGACTTTCAAAGCCCATCAGTGACCAGGTTCCTGAGCAGAGATACGCCGCATGGTCATGCTCAAGGGGCGTCGCCAGAACCGCGCTGGCGGTATCGTGCGTGGCGACGGCAATCACCGGCACGTCACGTCCCTGCGGGCTACGCCAGTGGCCAACCGTCTGACCCGGTGGCTGGATGTTGCCAAACCAACTGGCATTAACGCCCGCCCACGCCAGTAACTCTCTGTCCCACTCGCCACTGTGGAGGTTGAGCAGTTGTGTGGTGGTGGCGTTGGTGTATTCCCAGTGAAGGTTGCCGGTCAGACGATAGTGGAAATAGTCGGGTATCAGCAGCGCATGTTTCACCTGCGCTACCCAGTCTGGCTGCTGCTGATGCAGTGCACGCAGCTGATATAACGTGTTGAACGGTAGAAACTGAATGCCGGTTTTACGATACAGGGCCGCAACTCCCCATTGCTGTATCGCCTGCTGCATCACACCCTGTGTGCGCGGATCGCGATAGCTTACGGCGGCACCCACGCGTTCACCTTGTGCATCCAGCAGCACCAAATCCACGCCCCAGGTGTCAATGCCAATGCTGTCGATGGCCACGCCTTCGGTTTCCAGCTGCGCCAGACCTGCCCGAATTTCGTCTTCCAGGCTGTCCAGATCCCAGCAGTCATAACCGGCCTGATAGCGTCGCTGATTCACAAAACGTCTAACTTCACGCAGCACCATGCGCTGCTCCGCCGGCTGCCATTGCGCCAGCATCACTCGCCCGCTGGAAGCACCTAAATCAATCGCCACGATATTGCGCGTACTCATAACGGCTTCACCCTCTGTAGTCATGGGGTTAGCCTACGGAGCGCGGCCACCGGCCACCTTCCGCTATCTGCCAGACGCCATTTACGCGTGGCAGATGCACAAAGGTGTTCGTGAAACAGATCACAAACTGAGGAAGATCGAGGATGTGACTGCCACCGCAGTTTTAACAGCCCAGGCGAAATTCTTGAATTACGCGCAGCTTTCCTGCGTTTTACGGTGAAATTTTCAAGGTCAGCCCACAGGCCGTTGTTTAGACTCGGTTACACAGGTGTTAATCACCATGGAGGCAATCATGACCGTATTACATAGCGCGGATTTTTTCCCGGCAGGTAATTTTTCCATTGCGGTGGAACCCCGTGTCCCCCAACAGGCTTTTCCTGAGCATCACCATGATTTTTGCGAGATCGTGCTGGTTGAACAGGGTTCTGGCATCCACGTTTTCAACGGCCAGCCGCAGACGTTGAGCGCAGGCTCGGTCTGCTTTATTCGTGACCACGACCGGCACTTATATGAGCAAACCAGCAACCTCTGTCTGACCAATGTGTTGTATCGCGGGCCGAATGCTTTCCGCTTTCTCTCCGGGCTACAGGATCTGCTGCCTGACAGCGACGCCAGCGCACAGTGGCGTATCAATCAACGTGTGATGCAGCAAGGACTGGCGCTGGTGGCAGCGATGAAGCCGGACGGCAGCTGGTCACTTGAGCGCCAGGCGCAGCAGGAACAGCTTTTTTTGCAGTTGCTCCTGCTGCTGCGTGATGCAGCTCGCAATTTGCACGGGGAAGATCAGGAAGCGCGTCTGCATCGCTTGCTGGAGTGGTTGACTGAACATTACAGTGAGGAGGTCTGTTGGGAGGTGCTGGCTGACCGTTTTTCTCTGTCGCTGCGCACGCTGCACCGCCAGATGAAACAGCAGACCGGCCATACCCCACAACGGTATTTGAATCGTTTACGCCTGTTACAAGCGCGTCATCTGCTGCGCCACAGTGAAATGCGTATCACGGATATCGCTTTTCACTGCGGTTTTGGCGACAGTAATCATTTTTCGACCCTGTTTCGCCGCGAATTTGGTTGCGCACCGCGCACCGAGCGTCAGCAAATGGCATAAGGAGCCTGTGAATGTCGCTGATCCTACAGCGTGAGGATTATTTTCCTGGTGATACGCTGCCGGTCACGGTGGCTGAGCGCCTGCCTCAGCCCTCTTTTCCGGCACATCGCCACACGTTCAGCGAAATTGTTATTGTCTGGCGCGGAAACGGCTTACATGTGCATAACGACCGTCCATGGCTGGTCACCTGTGGGGATGTGTTTTTTATCCAGGATGATGACTGCCACAGCTACGACAGCGTGCACGATCTGGTACTGGATAATATCCTCTACTGCCGTGACCGGTTTTCCCTCGGCATTGACTGGGCGCAACTGATCCCGGCGCGCACAGCGGAAAGCCCGGTGTGCTGGCGTCTCACCACGCGCGGGCTGGCGTTAGCGCGTGGGGTTGTCACCCAGTTAGAGCGGGAATGCCGTAAGAATGATCCTCTCTCCATTCAGCTCGCGGAGGCACTGTTTTTGCAGTTGGCGCTGATTTTACGCCGCCACGTCTACGCCGCCGACCGCCCCTGGGCACTGCCCGAAGGCGAGCAGCTGGATTTGCTGATGTCGGCACTCCAGGGGTCAATTGACCGCCCTTTCGATCTGACGGGTTTTTGTCAGCAGAATCAACTCAGCGAGCGTGCGCTGAAACAGCTGTTTCGCCAGCATACCGGGATGACACCCAGCCATTATCTGCGTCAACTGCAACTGTGCCAAGCGAAGTATCTGCTGCGGACGCGAGAGTGTTTGATCAGTGAAATCGCCGCCCGCTGCGGCTTTGATGACAGCAACTACTTCTCTGCGGTGTTTATGCGCGAAACCGGCCTGACACCCAGCGCCTGGCGGCAGCAGTTTATCGCTTCTGCTCGTCCCGCTGGGTTGCCTTGCCGTCTCACCTGACACCCACTTTACATCGGCCAGCCCTGCATTCTGCCCCTGCGGCTGGCACGCTGTTGTCAGGTCGATCAGTTCGCCATTCCCAGGCCCACGATATTGGCCGCGATGATAATCACCACACAGCCAATTGACAGCACCCCCACGGGACGGCGTCCCACCGCTTTCCACTCTTTCATTACTAAGCCGACCAGGCCGCCGCACAACACATACAGGCTCATGTGCAGCATCCAACTGACAAAATCGTACTGCGCCGGGATTTTGGCGTGGCCCCAGGCATAGAAGAAGAACTGCAGATACCACATGGTGCCACCCAGCACGGCAAACGCCACGTTGGCCAGCAACAGCGGACGAGCCACGGAGAAGTCCTGACGTACCGAAAGCTCAGGTCGGGTGGCGAGACGGAAGAAACAGTACGCCAGATTCACCACTGCACCGCCGCCCATGATCACCACATAGCTAGGCAGCGCCACATACAGCGGATTAATGCCTAATTGCGCAGCCGCCTCATGCATCGGCTTCGCCGCATCCATGGCAAATGACATCCCGGCGGAGAAAATGCCGCAGATCACCGCCAGCACCAGTCCCTTCTTCAGATTAAACTCCTGCGCGTTGATCCCCAGCGCGCGCTCTTTTAACAGCCCGGCACGGGTCACGATACCGACGCCAATCAGGGCGACCAGTACACCCAACAGCGTTAAACGTCCGCCGGTTGAAGCAAACAGCTCGGCAAAACGCCCCTGTAACAGCGGCGTCATCAGCGTCCCCACCACCAGCGTCACGCCGATGGCAATACCAATCCCCATCGACATGCCGAGGTAGCGCATGGTCAAACCGTAGTTAATATTGCCGACACCCCACATCGCGCCAAACAGGAACACCGGTAACAGCTGCGCAAGACTAAAGCTGCTGTAATAGGCCCAAAAATCCGGTAACAGCGTGGCACTGACCGCCCAGGGTAAAATCAGCCACGACATGACACCGCCCACCGACCACATGGTTTCCCATGACCAGCGTTTGACCTGTTTAAAAGGGGCATAAAAACAGGCGGCACTGGCCGCCCCCACCAAATGCCAGAAGATACCTGCAAGAATGGCACTGTTCATTGTTATTCCTTCGTCAGATTGCGGCCCACAGGAGAGTGCAGCTCTCCCGATATCGCAGGCAGTCTACGTTGCTCAGGAATCGCTCAGCCTTTGAATGGCTGCCGGGAACCCGGTTGCTGTGGCAAAATCTGGTGACTCGCCTGCTGCGCGATCACAAATTCAACTATCTCAGCCGCATGGGCCATTAGCGCAGATAAGTGCCTTATTATTCATGTTTTTATCACGCCTACTGTGTGCGCTCGCACAAAGCCGATGGCCGTTTTCACGACAAAACCTGCTGAATGCAAAGCCCATCACGTCAAATGACGGATGGCTGCCAAACTGCCCGGCGCACTGGCACCCAGACAAAGGCAGCAAAGCACCCGCTGCGCCACGCTAAACCGGATTAACAAACCCAGCACCGTGGAGATTTGCCATGACCCAGCACCTGCAGCACTACATTAACGGCCAGTTTGTCAGTGGCGAAAATGACAAATGGATTGAAGTCATCAACCCCGCAACAGAAACGCTGATTTCGCGTATCCCTCAGGGCAGCGCGTATCAGGCCCAGGTTGCGATCTCAGCGGCGGAACAAGCACAGCCTGCATGGGAAGCCTTGCCCGCCCAGCAACGCGGCATCTGGCTGCAAAAAATTGCTGCGGGGATCCGTCAGCGTGCCAGTGAAATCAGCGCCACTATCGTGGCAGAAGGCGGAAAAACGCAGGCGCTGGCCCAGACCGAAGTGCTGTTTACCGCCGACTATCTCGACTATATGGCGGGTTGGGCACGCCGCTATGAAGGCGAAATCATTAACAGCGACCGCCCGAATGAAAATATCTTTGTGTTTAAAAAAGCCATCGGCGTCACCACCGGCATTTTGCCGTGGAACTTCCCGTTCTTTCTCATCGCCCGTAAGGCCGCACCGGCACTGGTGACCGGCAATACCATTGTGATTAAACCCAGCGAACTGACGCCAAACAACGCGCAACTGTTTGCTGAAGTGATTCAACAGATTGGCTTACCGGCTGGGGTAATCAATTTCGTCTATGGCTATAGTGCCGAAGTGGGCCATGAGCTGGCCGCTAACCCGAAAGTGGGCATGGTCAGCCTGACCGGCAGCGTCGGAGCCGGTCAGGCCACCATGGCGGCGGCGGCACAAAACGTCACCAAAGTTTCGCTGGAACTGGGGGGGAAAGCGCCGGCTATCGTGTTGGATGATGCCGATCTTGACCTGGCGATAAAGGCTATCGTCAGCTCACGCGTCATCAATACCGGGCAGGTATGTAACTGTGCAGAGCGGGTGTATGTCCAACGCGGCATCTACCCGCGCTTTATCAGTGCCCTTTCCGCGGCCATGCAGCAGGTCCGTTTTGGCAACCCGGCTGAAGAGAGTGAGATTGATATGGGGCCGCTGATCAGCGCCGCCGCGCTGCAACGGGTGGAACAGAAAGTTGCTGCGGCGCAGGCACAAGGGGCCAGGGTGATTCTCGGCGGCAAACGCGTCGGCACGCAGGGGTTCTTCTTTGAACCCACCGTGCTGACCGATGTGCGTCAGGAGATGGAGATCATGCAGGAGGAGATCTTCGGCCCGGTACTGCCCGTGATGGCGGTGGATTCGTTAGAGGAGGCGATTGCTCTGGCGAATGACTGCGAATACGGTCTGACGTCTTCTGTTTATACGCAAAATCTCAACAGTGCGATGATTGCGCTACGTCAGCTCAAATTTGGCGAAACTTACGTCAACCGTGAGAACTTTGAAGCCATGCAGGGCTTCCACGCGGGCTGGCGTAAATCCGGGATTGGCGGCGCAGATGGCCGTCATGGGCTGGAAGAGTATCTGCAAACCCACGTTGCCTATCTGCAATTCGGTTAACACAGTGCTGCCGCCTGGCTCGGCGGCAGCCACTGATTTACAGGTACTTACGGCTGCGCAACAGGGCAATCCCACTCAACAGCGCCACCGCCATCAGGTAGTAACCCGGTGCCAGGCTGGTGCCGGTCGCCTGAATCAGCAAGGTACAGATCAGCGGCGCAAAGCCACCAAACACCGTCACGGCAATGTTATAGCTGATGGCCATGCCACTCGCGCGCGTCTCTACCGGGAACAGATCCGCCATCACCGAAGGCACCGTGGCGAAGTAAATGGACTTCAACAACGCTAACCACCCCACCAGTACCATCAGAGAAAATGCTGAAGGGTTACCCACCACCCAGTGAAAAGCCGGATAGATAGAGACCAGCAACAGCAGCAGTGAGCCCCACATCAGCGGCAGGCGGCCCACGCGCTCCGCACACAGCCCCATGATCGGCGTGACCACGGTCAGAATGACGCCCCCTAGCAGGGTGGCACCAAACCCAACGGAGCCTGATAGATGCAGGCTTTTGGTGGCATACGTCGGCACATAGTTGAGCATGTAGTTCACCGCTGTCGAGATCACCATCAGCCCGATAGCAATGAACACCAGCGCTTTCTGTCGGCCAAACAGCGTCTTCAGCGGTGCGCTCTCTTTTACTTCACTTTTATAGGTCTCAGACTCATGGACATGGCGACGAATATACAGTCCCAGTGGGCCAATCAGCAGGCCAAAGGCAAACGGAATGCGCCAGCCCCATGCCAGCAGATCCGCATCACTCATCACCTGCAACAAGCCAAAGCCAAAGGCGGAAGCCATCAAGGTACTGGCCCCCTGCGTCGCGAACTGCCAACTGGCAATAAAGGCACGACGCTCCGGGAAGTGTTCGACCAGGAATGCCGTCGAGCTACCAAACTCACCACCGGCCGAAAAGCCCTGAATCAGACGTGCGACCAGAATCAGCAGCGGCGCAGCCAGGCCAAGCGTGGCGTAGCCTGGCATCAGGGTGATCATCGCGCCGCCCAGCATCATCAGGTTGATGGAGAGCAGCAGGGCTTTTTTACGCCCGTGTTTGTCGGCGTAATGCCCGAGGACAATCGCGCCCAGTGGACGGATCAGGAATGAAATCCCAAAGCTACCAAACGCCAGCAGCAGCGAAACCGAAGGATCGGTCGTCGGGAAAAACGTGCGGGCAATATAGCTGGCAAAAAAGGCATAAACCGCAATATCAAACCACTCCAGCGCGTTACCCACGCAGGTGGCAAACAGCGTTTTGTATAAACTGGGCCGCGTCGGTGCCAAAGGTTGGGCTAAGGTGCTCATCAGCGCGCCTCCTTGTGTGCACGGTGTGCAGCGATCAGCGCTTCACCCTGCTCGCCCAACTGCCAGAACAGGCGCGTCATGATTTGTAAGCCTTCGCGCGCAATCGACTTCAACATATGCTCATTCACGCCGTGCTGACCACAAGCGGGATAGGAGTGCGGTACCCACAGCGTCGGCAGCCCCAGAATATCGGAGAACACTTCATTGGGCAGCGAGCCGCCGAGGTTCGGCAACAACGCCGGTTTCTTGTCACTGCTTTGCGCCAGCGTGTCTAACACCCAGTGCACCAGCGGATCGGTAGGATCGAGGCGGGTAGCGGGCGATCCACGCATAAACTCCACCTCGACGTTATCAAAGCCATGCGCACGCAGATGCGCCTCGACGTGTGTCGCCAGGTTTTTCCAGTCAGTGCCGACCACAAAACGCAGCTGGCACACCGCCATCGCCTCTGCCGGAATAGCATTCATTGGGCGCTGTGGATTGCCGGTTTCATACGCCAGCACTTCCATGGTGTTCCAGCCATACAGGCGCTCAGCGGTGGTGAGCCCTGGCTCGCCCCAGCTAAAATCAATGGTAGGATCGCCCGGCATTCCGCCTGGCTCGACATCACCAAGAATTTCGCGGACCGCTGGCGTCAGTGACGTTGGCTTAAGGGCTTCAACCTGCATCACGCCGTGCTGATTCACCAGACAGGCAATGGCATTGGCGAGCTGCGTCCCCGGATTGCTCAGCAACCCGCCCCAGTTACCTGAGTGATAGGCATTGTCACGCGCGCGAATGCGCAGACGGAAATTCGCTGCACCGCGCGATCCCAGGAACAGCGTTGGACGTTCAGCGTTCAGACGCGGGCCGTCGGAGGCGATAAACAGATCCGCTTGCAGCAGTTCTTGCTGCTGCTGGCACACTTCAGCCAGACCTGGGGAGCTTATCTCTTCCCCCATCTCGAACAGAATTTTGCAGTTAAAACCGAGCTTGCCGCCGCGAGCTTTAAACACCTGTTCCAGCGCAGCAAGGTTGACGCAGTGCTGGCCTTTGTTATCGGCGGCACCACGACCGTACCAGCGGTCACCCTCTTCCTTTAACTGCCACGGATTGAGGTCTGCACGCCAGTTTTCATCATCACCAAAGACCACATCGCCGTGGCCATAGCACAGCATGGTGGGATAATGGCTTTCTTCGATACGGGTAGCGACCAGGAATGGGCGATTGGCAGCAACCGTATTTTCGATGTAATGCAGGTTAAACCCCATCGCCTCCAGCTGCGGGGCGATCTCCTGATGCAGATAGTGATGCAGTTCAGCATCACGATCCTGACGTTGGCTTTCAGTAACGCAGGCGACGCGACGCGCCAGCTGCTGTTGAAATTCCCCACTGTCAAAGTACTCAATCGCCTGAGCTACGGCCTGTTGTTCAGTCATGTTTGCGGATCTTATTTAGTGTTGTTGTCCCCCTACTATTGCTGCATTATGGCTTTGCTACAATTATCAATTTATCTCTGGTCATTTGCTTTAAAAGCAAATCTAAGCTGCCCATAAACGAGGCATGCACTAAAATGAGGCAGTCCGATGCTAAGCAGTGAAATCCGCTATTTTCTGGCCGTGGCAAATGCGGGATCGTTGAGCGCGGCCAGTGAACAGCTGTTTGTCGCCGTTTCCGCCATTAGCCGTCAGATCCAACGGCTGGAAGCCCAGGTGGGGATGCCGCTGTTTGATCGCCACGCGCGCGGTATGGTGCTGAATGAAGCCGGTGAGATTTTTGCGCATCAGGTGCGAAAAAGTCAGATGGATATGGAGTATGCGCTGGCAGAGATTAAAGGCCTGACCGCCGTGCGGCGTAGCGTGATCCGTATTGCCTGCACCGATGGGTTAGCGTTTAGCCTGCTGCCCACCCTGCTGGCCGAGTTTCGTCAGCAGAATCCGGCGGTACAGATTATCGTCAAGGTCAGTAATCCACAGGGCGTGGCAGAGCGGATTCGCACCGGTGAGTGTGATTTGGCGTTGCAGTTTAGCCTGAATCCCGAACGGGGCGTTGAAGTGGCCGGTGCCTGGCAGGCCCCTGTTTTACTTTTGATGCATCAGCACCACCCTCTGGCCCAGGGCGAGTTCTCACTGGAAGCACTCAGCCGTTATCCTCTGGCGCTGCCCGAGCAGTTTACGACCGTGCGCCAGTTGTTTGATCTCTCTTGTCAAATGCGAGGCTGTACGCTGGAGCCGGTGTTTACCTGCGAAAACTTCTCTACGCTGTTTCATTTCCTGTTGCACACGCCAGAAGCGGTAACGATTTGCAGTGCGTTCACCGTCGCGCAAGAGACGCGCGATTATGCGCTGATTATGCGACCAATGGGGATTGAACAGCTGAGTCATCGTACGCTGCAACTGCAAACGTTATCAGGAAGGAAGCAGAGTGCGGCGCTGACGCTGTTGCTGGCTTTTTTGCAGCAACGTTTATCCGCAACCGAGAATGAACTACGCCAGCGCTGGCTGGCGTAGCTTAGGCTTATTTCACACCGACGTTGATGCCAGGGAAGTATTTCGCTGCCAGTTTAGTCACTGTGCCATCCTGCTGGATTTGGTTAATCGCCGTATCCAGCTTTTGTTTCAGCTCGGTATCGCCTTTACGCAGACCAAAACCGATACCCACGCCCAGTACCTCTGGATCATCATTCAACGGGCCACCTGCGAAAGCAAAGCCTTTGCCCTGTGGCTTATTCAGGAAACCTTCCTGGCCGGAAGCTGACATCACCAACGTGGCATCCAGACGCCCCGCGACGAGATCGTTGTAGACCTGGTTTTGATCCTGATAAGAGGTGATGGTCACACCCTGCGGTTCCCAATGTTTTTTCGCATAGGTTTCCTGGATCGAGCCTTGCAGAACCCCGATATTTTTCCCTTTCAGCGCGGCGGCCGTTGGCTGCAAGTTTTCACCCTGCTTCGCCACTAACATGGTTGGGATGGCATAAATGGGCTTCGTGAACAGCACATTTTTCGCACGCGCTTCGGTGATGTTCATCGCCGAGTTAATCGCATCGAATTTCTTCGCCTGCAACGCCGGGATCAGGGCATCAAAGCTGCTCTCAACCCAGCTACACTTCAGCTGCGCAGCCTTACAAATTGCGTTACCCACATCGATATCAAACCCTTCCAGATCGCCATGGGCGTTGCGGCTTTCAAACGGCGCATACTGTGATTCCAGACCATAACGCAGCGTGCCTTCCGCCAACGCCTGAACCGACGTTAACAGACCTAATCCGATCAGCAGAGCATTCAGTTTTTTCATTCGTTTTACCCCTGAGTTTTAACCTGTCACTTTACACAGTGCTTCCGCACCGGCTTGCAGAGTGGCGTCGTCTTTAGCAAATGAGAGACGTATTAATTTATTGTCAGTACCGTCTGTATAAAAAGCGGAGAGTGGAATGGTGGCAACCCCGTGATCAACAATCAGGCGTTTAACCATGTCACTGTCACTCTCGTCGCTGAAGTGTGCATAACTGGCCAACAGAAAGAAAGCACCAGCGCTGGGCAGCAATTTAAACGGTGAATTTTGCAGCATTTCACGCAGGCGATCGCGCTTTTGCTGATAAAACGCCGACAGACCGAGATAGTGTTGTGGATTTTGCAGATACTGCGCAAAGCCCACCTGCATCGGGGTATCGGCGGAGAACATCATAAACTGGTGAACTTTTACCAGCTCGTTCATCAGTTCAACCGGTGCCAGGCAATAGCCGACACGCCAGCCCGTCACATGGAAGGTTTTACCGAACGAGGAGACGATCACGCTACGCTGCGCCAGCTCCTCATGCCCCGCCATACCGCAGTGAGTATGACCATCAAACACAATATGTTCATAGACTTCATCTGACAACACCACAATATTGGTGTTGCGCGTCAGACGCGCCAGTTGGTCGAGATCGGCCTGGGTCAATATTTGTCCGCTGGGGTTGTGCGGGGTATTGATGATGATCATGCGCGTACGTGGGGTGATAGTCGCCTGCACCTGATCCCAGTTAATGGCAAAGTCTGGCTGTTCCAGCTTCAAACCCACCGGCACGCCGCCGTGCAACCGTACTATCGGGGCGTAGCTGTCAAAAGAGGGTTCGAAGAAAATCACCTCATCACCCTGATGAACCAGTGCGGCAATCGCCATGTAGAGGCCCTGGCTGGCACTGCCGGAGATCAACACTTCACTATCGACATCATAGCTGCGGCCATAAAGTTGCTGCACTTTATCAGCCAGCGCCTGCTTCAGCGCAGGAAGGCCGGTCATTGGTGCGTACTGGTTATGCCCCTGTTGCATCGCCGCTGCAACGCTGGCGACCAGTTGTGGATCGCAGGGGAAATTGGGCGCGCCTTGTGACAGGTTAATCGCGCGGTGCTGCGCCGAAAGCTGTCCGATCACACTAAAAATCGTGGTGCCGACATCCGGCAACTTTGAGGTAACGTGCACAGGGGTAATCAGGGACATAGGTTCTCCAGAAAAGCGCATAACAACTCAGCGATAACAGGTTTCTATTCAACGCAGCCAGCCTTGAGTCCACAAGCGAATTGTTGTCATAATAGCCATGACTAAAACGCATAGCTTGAGGTTGTGATGTCCCGAAGCGCCCTGCCACTCAACGGTATTCATGCTTTTCTTGTGACGGCCCGTCATCTGAATCTGACCCACGCGGCCCTTGAGCTGCATATCACTCAAGGAGCGGTAAGCCGGAAAATTGCCGCGCTGGAGGCATGGCTGGGTTTTGCGCTGTTTGAACGCCACGCGCGCGGCCTGCGGCTGACACCACAAGGCAAAGCATTACTCCCGGAATGGCAGCAGGGCTATGATTTACTGCTCAGCGCGGCGCAAAAAGCCAGCCGCCGTCAGGACGCGGTGCGTCTCAAAGCCCCCACCTGCGCGCTGCGCTGGCTGCTACCCTGTCTGGTGGCATTAGAGCAGCAGCGGCCCGATATTCACGTTGAACTCACTACCACCCTGGAACATGTGTCTCAGCTGGAAAATTTTGACGCCGCCATGGTGTATGGCAAAGCGCAGTCGCAGGCAACGGTGCTGTTCGAAGAGCAGATCACACCGGTGATGTCGCCAGACTTGCCCCGCCCAACGCAGCCAGAAGCGTTAGAACGTATGACTTTTTTGCATCCCACTCAGGATAAACGTGACTGGCAACTGTGGTTAGCTGAGCAGCATCTCTCCCTGACCATGGCGCGCAACCAGCACTTTGCCACCATGGATTTAGCCATCGGCGCGGCGTTGCAGGGTTTTGGCATCACGGTAGCCGATACCACGCTGGCGGCATCAGAGCTACGCAGCGGCCGCCTGGTTGCACCGTTTCCGCTGGTGGTGAAAACCGGTGCCAGCTACAGCTTGCTGCAACGGAAAGGCACCAGTGCGCATCCGGCACTGGCAGAGGTTGTTGCCTGGCTGGCGCAGTCAGCGCCGTCGCCGGGGTTTGCGAGCGAGATGGGCAGCCACCAGACGAAACACACGCAGTCTTGAGCGCATAAAATTGTGCTTCAGCAGAATCTGCCCTTGCCCCTTACAGCCTAACGACAGCGTGATGTCCTGCCCCGGACGCCACTGCGGCCAGAGGCAGCTTCCCTCAATGACATGGCTATATTCGCTGGTGTAGCGGGCAAAGTTAAACCAGTAGTCACACACCCGATCGGCAAATTCAGCGTCTTGTGCCGTGGCTGGGCGGGCAGCATCCAGCCAGCTCAAAACTCCCAGCGTGTGAAAAACGTAAGGCACATCACTGCCGTGCCAGGTGCCATTCGGGCTGATATCCCGCGTGTTTTCCGAAACATAATCAAACCAGTAGCGCCAGCACGGCATACCAATGCTGTGCTGGGCGTGGGCCAGCATCCACGGCATCAGGGTAAATGCGATATCGCGCGTCGCCTCGCGGGACAGGCGTATCGTGTCATGGATATCGTACATCCAGCGTAATACGCGCCAGCCAAGGTGCTTTTCGGGGATCAGACTGCTCAGCATCTTATGGGGTGAAGTGCCAAAGAAGTCCAGCACGCTGGCTTCATCGCTGGTGCTGCCAATCATCAACGGAATGCGCTGCTGCTTACCGCGTAGAAACGTTTTCATAATCGGCTGCGGCAGCACGCTGTCGCCCCACACCGGCACCGGGCCGTGCGTGTAGCGCCGGTCCAGCGGCCAAAAAGCTTCCGCCGGGATTGCACGTAATTGCTCCATGCTGGCATCCGCGCATAAGCCAAGGTGCTGGGCCACTTTCAGGCCGATACTGCGCAGTCTGTCACCGCTGGCCTCAGGCAGCGCATAAGCACTCTGCACAATCGCTTTGTGAAACAGCCCCGTCGCCAGCGGTGAACAGCACAAGGCCAGCGTACTCTGCGCACCGGCAGATTCGCCAAATAGCGTCACGTTGTCACGATCGCCACCAAAAGCCTGAATATTGCGCTGTACCCATTGCAGGGCTGCCAGCTGATCCAGCAGCGCAAAATTGGTGACGGGAACCTCCCCCTGTTCCGCATCCAGCGCCGGGTGAGCAAAAAATCCCAGATGACCAAGGCGATAATTAAGCGTGACCACCACCGCACCGCGTTGTGCCAGCGCCTGGCCGTCATAAGGGGGGAGATGCCCGGCACCAATGCGAAAACCACCGCCATGTAGCCACACCATCACCGGCAGTGGCCGCATGGGTTCAGGGTCCGGGGTCCAGACGTTGAGATACAAGCAATCTTCGCTCAGCGTGCCCGGATCGCCGCCAGCGGCATCAATACACATCTGACGACTTTGCAAAGCACCCGGCGCGAACCGCGTGGCGTCACGGGGTTGCGCCCAGGGTGCCAGCCGTTGCGGCGCGCGCCAGCGCAATGGCCCCACGGGGGGCGCAGCGTAGGGAATGCCGCGAAAAACAAAGCTGCCACCTTCAATCACTCCAGACAACTCACCTTCGACAGTGGTGATATTCAGACGCTGTTGATTTTTCATTGCAGGCTCCCTGCTTTATGCTCACTGCATTATTCACCCGGAAAAATCGGAATGTCCATTTATTGTACAGGGTAAAAGCAGCCATCAAATTTGCTGCAGTAGGGTTGAACGATTACATCAAATATTTTGAATATTCATTTGGGTGATTTTTACTTAAATTTACCTTACCAACTCGGTATGAGGAGCTGTGGTTATGTTTAGCGGCATTAATCAGCTTTTAGGTCGCCTCGGCGATCACCCCGACCTCGGCAAATTGCTGCTGAGGTTGACCGTCGGTGGACTGTTGCTGTTCCATGGCGAGGCCAAAATCATTCATGGTGTTGGCTGGATAGCGCATTTGCTGGCGGTTAGAGGGTTACCGGGTTTCATCGCATACGGTGCTTACATCGGGGAAGTTGTAGCGCCGGTAATGGTTATTGTCGGATTGATGACGCGCCCTGCGGCGCTGATTATCGCCATCAATCTGATCGTGGCTACGTTGCTGGTAAAAACTGGCGCCTTCTGGGATCGCACTGATGTCGGAGCCTGGGCGCTGGAAACGGAAGCGTTTTACCTGTCAGGTGCGCTGACCATCCTGCTGCTTGGAGCAGGAAAATACACTTTAGTGCGCGATATGCGCCTGCAATAAATACAAAGCCGGTCTTGATGAAACGCTGCTCAGGTGGCGCGTCATCAGACCGGCTTTTTTATGCCTACTGTACCGCCTTCAGGACTTAAGCCTGAGACTGGCGTTTTCCGCTAAAATGGCTTTTCAGCATCAACATCACGCTCGTCAGTAAGGCAGGGATCGACAGCAGCAGGAAAATGGTGCTGATTGACCAGCCCAGGGAAAGCATTTCCGCGCCGACCAGGGCACTAAGAATGGCGCCAATGCGCCCGATACCGTGCATCCAACTCGAACCGGTTGCCCGGGCGTGTGTCGGGTAGAAACTGGCGGAGAGTGCATTCATTCCGGTATTGGCGCCGTTAAAGCAGAAGCCGCAACAGAAGGCGATAATACTCATCGTCATGACCTCCGGCGGGCTAAAACCCAGGATCACAATACCTATCGCACCACTGAGGTAAATTATCGCCAGCGCCAGATTTTCATTGATTCGGTCCATCAGCCAGCCCGCAAACAACGAACCGAAAGTGCCGCCCGCCTGATACATGGCGGTGATGATCGCCGCTTCCACCACGGTCATACCGAGGTTATGCATCAGGGAAGGCAACCAGCTGCCAATCAGATAGACCAAAAATAGCGCCATAAAATAGCTGCCCCATAACATCAGGCTGCCAAACAGATAGCGTGGCGAGAGTACGGTGCTTATTGCCCCTTGCGGCTGCACCGCCGGATCGTCCTGGTGGAAGGCCGAGTCGGGTTGTGTGGCACCGGGCTGCATACGTTCGAAAATAGCGTGGATACGCTGCGCGGGCGCACGGCGATGAATCAGGAAACGTACGGACTCTGGCAATCCAAGAATGAGAAACGGTAGCATACTCAGGGACAACCCTCCGCCCATGAGCATCACGGCGTGCCAGGAGTATTTTGAAAGCAGCCAGGAGGCGGTCAGCCCCCCCGTTGCCGCCCCGAAGGTGAAGCCGCAAAATACTACGGTAATGATAAACGCACGCCGCCGCTCGGGCGCATACTCTGACACTAGCGTCCCCACATTCGGCATCGCCGCCCCCAGCCCCAGCCCGGTCAGGAAACGCAGTACCATCATCTGTTCTGGCGTTTGCGCCATTGAGGTGACCAGGGTCCAGAAGCCGAAAAACAGAACACTCAGGAGAATCATCACGCGGCGACCATAGCGGTCTGCCAGCGGGCCTGCGACCATCGCACCCAGCGCCAGTCCAACCAATGCAGCACTCATGATCATGCCGAGTTGATGGGTACTTGCTCCCCAGGTCGCACGCAGTGTCGGTGCAATAAAGCCCATCAGGGCAATATCCATACCGTCCAGCGCCACCACCACAAAACCCAGAAAGATGAGCCTTTTTTGCCAGAGGCTCAACGAACCCTGGTTGATTAACTGGCGGACATCTATCGCCTCGGCGCTGGTCACTACGGAACTCCTTAAACTGGCTCTACAGAGATATCAGTTTTTGTAAAAAAAACGGCTGCTATGATAGCCGATCGTTAACAATATGGGTGGGATTTTTTGCTGGATTTTACGTGAAGTGCGCCAGCATGGCGCTAAATCCATAATGGACATAAGGTTATAATCCACTGACTACACTACATTTTTTGGCCATTTTCTTTTTTTTCATTAAGTTAGTTGCCAGAACAGCGCGAGGATGACTATGTTAATGAGGTTTTGCAATCAAGTTAACACAATCCTTTAAATCTGTTTGCCTCATTGGCTGATTCGCCGTAACCTGGAACTATGAATAAAAATATCCTTTTCAATCAGCGCATTCGCTTGCGTCATCTTCATACATTCGTTGCAGTGGCGCAGCAAGGTACGTTGGGTCGTGCGGCAGAGACCCTGAATCTCAGCCAACCGGCCCTGTCTAAAACCCTTAATGAGCTGGAAGATCTGGCCGGTGCACGCCTGTTTGAACGTGGCAGATTAGGTGCTCAACTGACCACCCTGGGTGAGCAGTTTCTGATTCATGCGGTAAAAGTCCTGGATGCGTTAAACCACGCCGGACAAAGCCTTGCGCTGCCCGTCAACGATCGCCCCCTGGTCATCCGCCTTGGTGCGCTGACCACCGCCGCCATGGGGATGCTGCCGCAAATCCTTGATCGCTTTCACGAACAGCAACCCAATACCACCATTCAGGTCGCCACGTTACACAACAACGTACTGCTGGCAGGGCTAAAAGCGGGCGAATTTGATCTCTGTATTGGCCGCATGGCCGACAGCGAAATGATGGCAGGCCTGAACTACGAGCTGCTTTATCTGGAGTCGCTTAAGCTGGTGGTGCGGCCTGAACACCCGCTACTCAGTGACAACGTCACGCTTTCACGCGCCATGCAATGGCCCGTGGTTATATCCCCTGAGGGCACAGCCCCACGTCGTATTGCTCAACAAATGTTGGATGAGCAGGAGTGCCGACTGCCGCGCAACTGTGTGGAAACCTCGTCCACCTCCCTCGCTCGTCAATTGGCACTGCGCTATGACTATGTGTGGTTTGTGCCTTCCGGCTCAATAAAAGAGGATCTCGACCACAATGCGCTGTGCGCCCTGCCGATCACATCGCCAGGCCCCGGCGAGCCCATTGGCATTATTACCCGTCATGGCAACACCCTGAGCCTGACCGCGGAAATGCTCATTTCCACGATTCGTAAATCCAGCAGTTAACGCTGCTGGCGGCGAGCATGGCGTTCCCAGTTTTCGACCCGTGCCGCTTCACTTTTACGCAACCCAACATACAACGCGCCCTCGCCACCATGCTGCCGCTGCGCGGTGGCAAAGGTTTGCACCTCGCTAAATTCAGCTAACCAGCGCGCCAGATAACTTCGCACAATATTGGCATGTGACTCATTTTCACGCCCTTTGCCATGAATAATCAGTAAATTTCGTAATCCTTGTCGCTGAGATTCGCGGATAAAACTGAATAAAGCCTGACGACAGGTTTCTACCGGCTGGCGTAACAGATTCAGGCTGGCATCAAGGCGATACTCCCCTTTGCGCAGCTTGTCTAACACGCCCTGCTGAATACCTTCTGCTTTCCATTCCAGTTTTGTCGTCAAGGGAATGACGTCAAGAAATCCGCGCGTAAGAAAATTTTCGTCTGGTTGATCAGCATCTTGCTGTTTAGGCGGACGGGTTGAGGGAGCTTTGAGCCACAACGTGGTGGTCGCATCTTTTAGCGGGCTAACATCATTCATTGCCTCGCGAAACAGTGCGTCTTCATCAAACTCATTCATGCTTTTCCCCGCTTTTATAGCCAATTAATGGGATATATGACTGGATATTGATTAAATGTGTCAATGTTAACCTATAGTCGTTTGTTCCCCACCCCCGAAAATGATAAAATTCTCTAAGTCAGTTTTGCCTACTGGACCCCTAAATTATGATCCTTAAAACCTCCGTTAACCGTAATTCTACCGGCGGTAGCTGCACTATCCACTGTCAGGATTGCAGCATCAGCCAGTTATGTATTCCTTTCACGCTTAATAACAGCGAATTGGATCAGCTGGATAATATCATTGAGCGTAAAAAACCGATTCAGAAAGGCCATACCTTATTTCAGGCCGGTGATGAGCTGAAATCGCTGTTTGCCATTCGTGCCGGTACCATTAAAAGTTATACCATTACTGAGCAAGGTGATGAGCAGATTACGGGTTTCCACCTCGCAGGCGATTTAGTTGGCTTTGATGCCATCGTCGATCGTACCCACCCAGGGTTTGCCCAGGCGCTGGAAACCGCCATGGTGTGCGAAATCCCGTTTGAAACGCTGGATGAACTGGCCGGTAAAATGCCTGCACTGCGGCAGCAAATTTTGCGTTTGATGAGCGGTGAAATTAAAAGCGATCAGGAAATGATGTTGCTGCTCTCGCGCAAAAACGCGGAAGAGCGCCTTGCGGCCTTTATCTGGAATCTCGCCCGTCGCCATGGCCAACGGGGTTTCTCACAGCGTGAGTTCCGTCTGACCATGACCCGAGGTGATATCGGTAACTATCTCGGTTTGACCGTAGAGACCATCAGCCGACTGCTGGGCCGCTTTCAGAAGAGCGGGTTGCTGGCAGTAAAAGGCAAATACATCACCGTGGAAGAGCCGGTAGGTCTGTCTGAGCTAGCCGGCCAACATCACTGCGCTATGTAAGCTTTACCCGGATCAAAAAACCCATATTTTATTGATCCGGCAATATCTTTTTGCTTCTGCCGTGGCATTTCCTGCGCTATCTTTAAACCAAATCCGCTTTGGTTTAAGGAGAGTCTCAGATGTCCCGTTACCAAAATATCCTGGTCGTCATCGACGCCCAGCAGGATGATCAACCGGCCTTGCGCCGTGCGGTTTATCTTAATCAGCGCATCGGCGGCAAGATTAAGGCCTATCTTCCGGTCTATGACTTCTCTTATGAAATGACTACCCTGCTTTCCCCTGATGAGCGCACCTCAATGCGCCAGGGTGTTATTAGCCAACGCACCGAGTGGATCCGCCAACAGGCGCACGCCTATATTGAAGCCGGTGTGGAAATTGAGATCAAAGTGGTCTGGCACAATCGCCCCTATGAAGCGATTATTCATGAGGTGCTGCAGAACAATCACGATTTAGTCCTGAAGATGGCTCACCAGCATGACCGGCTGGAAGCGGTGATATTTACCCCGACGGACTGGCACTTGCTGCGTAAATGCCCCTGCCCGGTCTGGATGGTGAAAGATCAGCCCTGGCCAGAGGGCGGTAAAGCCCTGGTGGCGGTGAACTTAGCCAGTGAAGAGCCACACCACAACGCGTTGAATCAAAAACTGATCCAGGAAACCAGCGTGCTCGCTGAGATGGTTAATCACACTGAGGTGCATCTGGTCGGCGCTTATCCTATCACCCCAATTAATATCGCCATTGAATTACCCGACTTTGATCCTTCGGTGTATAACGATGCCATTCGCGGCCAGCATCTGGTGGCGATGAAGGCCCTGCGACAAAAGTTTGGCATTGGGGAAGAGTTTACCCACGTGGCGAAAGGCTTGCCCGAAGAGGTGATTCCCGATCTGGCCTCACACCTTGATGCCGGGGTGGTAGTGCTGGGTACCATCGGTCGAACCGGACTTTCTGCCGCTTTCCTGGGCAATACCGCAGAACAGGTGATTGATCACCTGCGTTGTGACCTACTGGCGATTAAACCGGATGATTTTGTTTCCCCGGTAATATTGCCAGCACAGGAAGAGTAACGCCTGGCTGCAAGTTAAAAAAAAACCCGAGTACGTAATGTGCTCGGGTTTTTTTATTCACAGAAGGATTACAGCGCTTTCAAAATCCCTTCAACGCTGGCTTTGGCATCGCCAAACAGCATCTGGGTGTTCTCTTTAAAGAACAGCGGGTTTTGTACGCCAGCGTAGCCGGTGTTCATTGAACGTTTGAAGACAATCACGTTCTGCGCTTTCCACACTTCCAGCACCGGCATACCAGCGATTGGGCTGCGTGGATCTTCCTGGGCCGCCGGGTTCACGGTGTCGTTCGCGCCGATAACCAGCACGGTGTCGGTGTCGGTGAAATCGTCGTTGATTTCATCCATCTCCAGCACCACGTCATAGGGCACTTTCGCTTCTGCCAACAGGACGTTCATGTGGCCCGGTAAACGACCCGCCACCGGGTGGATACCAAAGCGAACTTTAATACCGCGTGCACGCAGTTTATCGGTGATTTCCGCCACCGGATACTGCGCCTGCGCTACCGCCATGCCGTAGCCTGGGGTGATGATGACCGACGTGGAGTTCTTCAGCATCTCTGCGGTCTCTTCAGCGGTGATCTCACGGTGTTCACCGGTCTCTTCTTCGCCGCCCACGCTCACGTCAGTACCAAAACCACCGGCAATAACGCTGATGAACGAGCGGTTCATCGCTTTACACATGATGTAAGAGAGGATCGCACCGCTGGAACCGACTAATGCACCGGTTACGATCAGCAGATCGTTGTTCAGCATAAAGCCTGCGGCCGCCGCTGCCCAACCCGAGTAGGAATTCAGCATGGAAACCACAACCGGCATATCAGCACCGCCGATAGAGGCCACCAGATGCCAGCCAAATGCCAGCGCAATCACCGTCATCAACAGCAGTGCAAAGACCTGCGCACCGGTGCTAGCCGTGTTCACGAACCACAGCAACAACAGGAAAGAGACAACCAGCGCCAGCAGGTTCAGCTTGTGGCGATGTGGCAGCATCAGTGCTTTTGAGGAGATTTTGCCACACAGTTTGCCGTAAGCGACCAGTGAACCACTGAAGGTCACTGCACCAATGAAGATGCCAAGGAACACTTCTGTCAGATGGATGTTTTCCATCACCGGCGCAAGACCCGGCGCGTGGTCAATGTAGCTGTTAAAGCCAACCAGCACCGCCGCCAGACCCACAAAGCTGTGCAGGATTGCCACCAGCTCTGGCATTTCGGTCATTTCGACTTTCTTCGCCAGGCGGACACCAATCGCACCACCAATCACCATCGCCAGCAGAATCCAGGCAACGTTACTGCTGTGCGGGCCAAAAATGGTGGCCAGCAGCGCAATTGCCATCCCGCTGACACCAAAGATATTGCCCTGTTTGGAGGTCTCATGCTTCGAGAGACCCGCAAGGCTAAAAATAAACAGAATTGCGGCAACAATGTATGCTGCAGTCACTAATCCGCCAGACATGTGTTACCCCTTACGAAACATTTTCAGCATACGCTGAGTGACGGTGAAGCCGCCAAAGATATTGATGCTGGCGATCAGCACAGCGAAGAAAGCCAGTACCGTGACCCAGCCACCGTGCCCCATCTGCAATACCGCCCCGACCACAATAATGCCGGAAATAGCATTGGTGACCGACATCAGCGGGGTATGCAGAGCATGGCTGACGTTCCACACCACGTAGTAACCCACCACGCAGGAGAGCGCGAACACGGTAAAGTGCGACAGGAACTCAGGCGGCGCGACATTCGCCAGACAAGCAAACAGCACCACAACCAGTGCCAACAGCAGGTATTTGCGCCATGGTGAAGTCGGCTTAGCTTCTTCCTTTTTCACCGGCTGGGCCGCAGCAGCGGCTTTTGGCGCAGCAGAAACCTGAATCGGTGGCGCAGGCCAGGTAACTTCACCTTCACGAATGACGGTAACCCCGCGTACTACCACATCTTCAAAGTCCACCACGATCTCGCCGTTCTTCTCTTTGCACAGCAGCTTCATCAGGTTGACGAGGTTGGTGCCGTAAAGCTGGGAAGACTGCGTTGCCAGGCGGCTTGGCAGGTCGGTATAACCGATGATTTTTACGCCGTTGTCGGTCAATGTGACCTGATCGGCCACGGTCAGTTCACAGTTACCGCCGGTTGCCGCGGCCAGGTCAACAATCACGCTGCCGGGTTTCATGCTGGCGACCATTTCGGCCGTGATCAGTTTCGGTGCCGGTTTACCTGGAATCAAAGCCGTGGTGACGATGATGTCCACTTCTTTTGCCTGGGCGGCAAACAGTTCCATTTCTGCCTTGATAAAGGCAGGTGACATCACTTTGGCATAGCCGTCGCCGCTGCCTGCTTCTTCTTCGAAGTCCAGTTCAAGGAACTCGGCGCCCATACTCTGCACCTGTTCTTTCACTTCAGGACGGGTATCGAACGCACGCACGATAGCACCCAGGCTACCCGCAGCACCGATAGCCGCAAGGCCCGCAACACCGGCACCAATAATCACCACCTTCGCCGGGGGTACTTTACCTGCCGCAGTGATCTGTCCGGTAAAGAAGCGTCCGAACTCGTGGGCCGCTTCCACAATTGCACGGTAACCCGCGATGTTCGCCATCGAACTCAGGGCATCCAGCGACTGTGCACGGGAAATACGCGGCACAGCGTCCATCGCCATGACCGTGACGTTGCGTGCCGCCAGTTTCTCTAATAACTGAGGATTCTGCGCAGGCCAGATAAAGCTGACTACGGTGGAGCCTGCACGGGTCAGTTCTACTTCTTCGTCATCCGGTGCATTCACTTTCATGACAATATCAGACTGCCAAACCTGCTGGCGCTCGCTCAGCGTGGCACCCGCTGCAACATAGCTTGCATCATCAAAGCTGGCGCGCTGTCCGGCGTCATGCTCGATAGTGACGCTGAACCCCAGCTTGATCAGCTGCTCAACGGTCTTTGGCGTGGCTGCCACGCGAGACTCGTTGCCCAGCCGCTCTTTGGGTATTCCAATTAACATAGTGTTCCCTTTCATCGGTTAAGGATGATGGCCATTAGATCGCAAGACGCGCCCGGCCCGAATTCAGATTCAGGCTAACTGGCGCGTAGTGCACTTGTTTCGAAGTATTTATAACCTACTGAAAATATGTGGCTGGATCTACATACATAGGCCTTACTTATGACATTCGCGCCATTATTCACGCACAAATGTCAAATAGCGCACTTTGCCACTGCATTTTGAAGGGTAAAGGGAATAATTCACTATGCAAAATCGTGTCACCGAGCATTTAGTGCCATTAAAAACCTTTATTTAACAATATGTTAACCGATTAATTAATAAGCATTACCGGAATTAGTGGTAATTAGTTTAAAAAAAAGCCATAACAGACACACATGACAGCAGCATGAAAAATTGCGCTAAATTGCTGTCCTGTATCGCATAAATTGGCTGAGACAGTTGGTTTATTACATGCAATAATCGGCGGCTGACCGTTCATACAACCAGAGTTCGGCACGTATTCGTACTCCATTTTGCGCAAGGCGAAGGATTATTTTTATGAAGCTCAAGAACACCCTTTTGGCGTCGACTACCCTCTTATCCCTGCTGTCAGCACATGCGTTTGCTGCTCAGGAACTGACGCCACAAAGAGCGGCCGAGTTACAACCATTCCAACGTATTAATATCACCGGTCGTTTTAACTCGATTGCCGATGCAGCTGACGCCGTATCTAAACAAGCTGATGCCCAAGGTGCCGCTTCTTTCTATATTCAGGGCATTAACGACAGCAACGGTAACAGCGGCAACTGGCGTGTGACTGCGGATATCTATAAAGCAGATGCGCCGAAATCAACGCCAGACACCACCCTGCGCAGCTTCAACGGCGTGAAAGAGCTACCAAAAGCCCAGGCTTATCGTCTGGAACCGTTTGATACCGTTTCTGTCAGCGGGTTCTTCGCTAGCCAGCCAGATGTGACCGATGCCATCTCTAAAGCCGCTAAAGAGAAAGGCGCAGACATGTTCTTCATCGTACGTCAGATTGATGCCAACAATGGTGGCAACCAGTTTGTTACGGCTTATGTGTACAAAGCCGATGCGAAACAGCGTGTGGTGCAGAATTCTGACCTGATCCCCGCAGATTCAGCGGCAGGTAAAGCAGCCCTGGCCGCCGGTGGTGCAGAAGCGAAGAAAGTCGAAATCCCAGGCGTCGCCTCTTCCGATACGCCAAGCAACAAAGTGGGCCGTTTCTTTGAAACGCAAAGCTCTAACGGTCAGCGTTACACTGTAACCTTACCAAACGGCACCAAAATTCAGGAAGTGAGCGCAATCACCGCAGCACAGATGCAGCCGTTTGATAGCGTAACCTTTACCGGTCACTTCGGTACGCCAACCGAGATTTCGGAAGAAGTGGCAAAACGCGCAGCCGATAAAGGGGCGAAGTTCTACCACGTCACCCGTCAGTGGCAAAACCAGAGCGGCGGCAACCTGACCGTTTCAGCTGATCTGTTTAAATAAGCGTTTGGGCGGCTTCGGTCGCCCTGTTACTTGTTGCTCAATGGGCAGCAGAAGGCAGTGATACCTGCAACAGATCGTCGAGTTGCTTTAACTCTACCGGTTTGCGGTATTCATGCTGAATAGCGGTGAGCTGCTGATCGGACAGGGGATATGGCAACTGGATTTCAAACTGGCGAATCTGCTGTTGCTCTGCCAGCGTGATCAGGCGGGCGATATTGATCTCATCGCTGACCTGAGTTGAAATGATTTGTAATGCTAATTCTTTAAGCGGGTCGTTGCCAGGCTGTACACTGCTCGCAGATTTGCGCGTCACCATGCCAAAGATGGGAAGGACGCCGTAGATGGCATCGACAAAACTCCAGCGTTTTTTACAAGATGCGGAGAGAAAATCACTATAATTGAAGCAAATGCGGTCACTGTATCTGGCAGCAGCCAGTTCTTTATCAGACACCCTCGCACTCCTCCTGGGGTTATTACGATTCCGAATCCTGCGTAGAAAAACGCAGTCGTAATGATGGCACAGTTTGCCGGTTAGATACCAGTGACATAAGGATATTTCGTGCGGTGAGCACACTGATTGTGCATTCGCCGCCCCAGCCATGCTGAAAGCGCACGATGAATAAAATAGTTTTTGTAGAAGATGAGCCTGAAGTAGGCGAACTGATTGCCGCATACCTCGGGCGCCATGACATTGAGGTTGTGGTGGAAACCCGTGGCGATCGCGCTGAAGAAGTGATCGCCCGCGTGCAGCCTGAGTTAGTGATGCTGGATATCATGTTGCCGGGTAAAGATGGCATGACACTGTGCCGCGATTTGCGCAGCCACTGGCAAGGTCCCATCGTCCTGTTGACCTCGCTGGACAGCGATATGAACCACATTTTGGCGCTGGAAATGGGTGCCAATGATTATATTCTGAAGACCACGCCACCCGCCGTGCTGCTGGCACGCTTACGTCTACACTTGCGTCAGGCACAGAGCGGGGGGGCTGAAGATGCGCCAGTGACCTCACAACCGCAACAGCAGCGCATGCTGCGTTTCGGTTCCCTGAGTATTGATGCGTTAAACCGCCAGGTCACGCTGTTTGAGGAACAAATTGCCCTCTCCACCGCAGATTTTGATCTGCTGTGGGAGCTGGCTATCCATGCCGGGCAAATTCTGAACCGTGACGCACTGCTGAAAACCCTGCGTGGCGTTAGCTATGATGGTATGGATCGCAGTATTGACGTGGCCATTTCGCGCCTGCGCAAAAAGCTGCATGACAGTGCCACGGAGCCGTTCCGTATCAAAACGATACGCAACAAAGGTTATCTCTTCGCTCCACAGGCCTGGGACACCCGCTCGGTATGAGAAAACTCTTTATCCAGTTCTACCTGTTGCTGTTCGTCTGTTTTTTGGTGATGACCCTGCTGGTCGGGCTGGTGTATAAATTCACCGCCGAGCGCGCGGGTCGCCAGTCCATGAACGATTTGATGGCCAGCTCACTGTTTTTAATGCGCAGCGAGTTGCGCGAGATCCCGCCGCGCGACTGGAATAAAACCATCAAGAGCCTCGATCTGAACCTCTCGTTTGATCTGCATATCGAGCCCATGAGCAAATATGAACTTGATGAGCCAGATATGCGACGCCTCGCGGCTGGCGGTATTGTCGCGCTGGACGATCAGTACACGTTTCTTCAGCGTATTCCCCGCAGTCACTATGTCCTGTCGGTGGGTCCCATTCCCTATCTGTTTTATCTGCACCAGATGCGCATTCTGGATATCTCCCTGCTGGCTTTTATTGGCATGTCTCTGGCGCTGCCGGTGTTTATCTGGATGCGACCGCACTGGAAGGAGATGCTCCGGCTGGAGAAAGCCGCCCAGCGCTTTGGCCGTGGCGAGTTGGATGTGAGAACCCATTTTGATAATACCTCCAGCCTGTTCCGCCTTGGGGTGGCGTTTAACCAGATGGCCGACAATATCAATACGCTGGTCGCCAGTAAGAAACAGCTGATTGACGGGATAGCTCATGAGCTACGTACGCCGTTGGTACGCCTTCGCTATCGGCTGGAGATGAGTGATAACCTGACGCCCGATGAGTCGGTGGCCTTAAACCGTGACATCGGTCAGCTTGAGAGCCTGATCGAAGAGTTGCTCACGTATGCCCGCCTCGACCGGCCTCGGGTCGATCTCAACTTGCAATCCTTTGACCTGGCTGAATGGCTGCGCGTGCACCTCGAAGATGTTCGCGCCTTAAATCCTGATAAGCAGTTCGATGTGCATATCCCACAACATCAGAACCGGGGTATGGCGGATATTCGTTTGATGGAGCGCGTGCTGGATAATCTGGTCAATAACGCCATGCGTTATGCGAACCAGCAGCTGCGCGTAAGCCTGTGGTTTGATGGCAACATGGGCAGCCTGCAAGTGGAAGATGATGGCCCAGGTATTCCGCCGGAAGAGCGCCAGCGGGTATTTGAACCCTTTGTCCGTTTAGATCCCAGCCGCGATCGCGCGACCGGCGGCTGTGGTCTGGGCCTGGCCATCGTCCATTCCATTGCTCAGGCGTTGGGCGGTGAAGTATTGATTGAAGGCAGCCCGCTGGGTGGTGCCTGTGTTCGCTTTTGCTGGCCGGTTGTTTTACCCTTGCGGGAAGGCCCGTCTCGTTAACTGTTTTACAAGGAGTGTTTTGTGACGTCTGCTTATCAGCAACTTGCTGCACGTTTTCAGCGTATTTCTCGTTTTGCCCATCTGGGTGCTATTGCCGGTTGGGATATGCATACCATGATGGCGCCCGGTGGCAGTCAGGCACGTGGTGAAGCACTGGCTGAGCTGAGCGTGCTTCAACATGAACTGTTGACGGACAGCAAACTGGGTCAGTGGCTGGAAGCGGCCGCACAGGAAGACCTGAACGATATTGAGCGCGCTAACCTCTATGAGATGAAGCGTGCCTGGCAGCAGGCAACGCTGCTACCCGCCAGTCTGGTGGAAGCAAAATCCATTGCTGGCTCGCGCTGCGAACACGCCTGGCGTCAACAGCGCCCCGCTAATGACTGGCAGGGTTTTGCGGCCAATCTAAAAGACGTGGTGCGTTTGAGCCGTGAAGAAGCCCAGTTGCGTGCGGAAGCCAACGGGACGTCACGTTACGATGCCCTGCTCGATCTGTTTGAGCCAGGCATGACCAGTGCCAAACTGGATATCACTTTTGGCGAACTGAAAAGCTGGCTGCCGGATTTGCTGCAACGCGTGGTGGCGAAGCAATCACAGCATCCGCTGGTGCAACCGCAAGGCCCCTTTGCGATCGAAGCTCAGCGCGATCTTGGTCTGAGTATCATGAAGACGCTGGGGTTTGATTTCCAGCACGGTCGTCTGGACGTGAGTGCCCATCCCTTCTGCGGCGGTGTGCCTGAAGATGTCCGCATTACCACCCGCTATAAAGATGACCACTTCCTGAGTGCGATGATGGGCGTGATTCATGAAACCGGCCATGCGCGTTACGAACAAAATTTGCCTAAGACCTGGCGCGGACAACCTGTTGCGCTGGCGCGTTCCACGGCCGTACACGAGTCGCAAAGTCTGTTCATGGAGATGCAACTGGGGCGCAGCCGTGAGTTTCTACAGTTCATTCTGCCGCAGGTGACCCGGCTTTTAGGGGCACAACCCGCACTGGAAACGGAGAATTTCATTCGGCTGACCCAACAGGTGAAACCGGGCTTTATTCGCGTCGACGCCGATGAGCTGAGTTATCCGGCACATGTGATTTTGCGTTATGAGATTGAACGCGCGCTGATTGAAGGTGAGATCGAAGTCGAGGATATTCCGGCGCTGTGGGATGAGAAGATGCAGCAGTCATTGGGGCTGGATACTCGCGGTAACTATCGCGATGGCCCGATGCAGGATATTCACTGGACCGACGGTGCCTTTGGTTACTTCCCGACTTATACCCTGGGGGCTATCTACGCAGCACAGCTGTTCCAGTCAGTTGAGTTGGCGATCCCACAGTTGCGCGATCTGCTGGTACAGGGTGAGCTAGACGCAGTATTTGACTGGCTGCAGCAGAATATCTGGCAGCATGGCAGCCGCTTCCCAACTGACCAGCTATTACGTAACGCCACCGGCAATACGCTGGATACCTCCTGCTTCCGTCGCCACCTGGAGCGCCGCTATTTGCAGGCTTGAAGTGACAGCGTTTGATTAGTGCGTTGGTCAGCCGGTATTCGGCCCCTTCCTCTCCTGGTTGTTTCTTGACCACTGCGGGTAAGATTGAAACTGTACTCAACGCACTCCCCGGGACGAAGATCAAAATCTGATCGGTCGATTGACGTCAGCGGTCTCCACCCGTTACGCAGCGTGCGGTGAGGGCTATTCTCACCCACACCGCTGTGGACAGCCCGACGTTGTGCATTTTCAGTCGAATCAGGTGTGACGATAGGCCTGACACCTTCTTCCTCTTCCAAGGCAGAATCTGCAGCATCGGTTATAAAGACGGAGTGCTGACCAAAGGGTTGGGTCCCACACTTACATCAGATTTCGATTGCTGATCGAAAGTATATGTGATTTCGGCTAAGCCGCCATTGACTCACGTCAGAAACGCCGGAGTCAGGCACTTTATCCTTTCGTACATTCCCGTTGTACATTCGGTTACACGCCGATACCAAAGACCCACGGAAAGCTTTCTTTCGATTACATATAGTCTTATCACCGGCCCCGCAGTGGGCTAATTGATGATAAAAGCTCGAGGAATTTGCAATGAAAAAATTATTTGCACTGGTGATCGCCGCTGCTATGGGTCTGTCTTCTGTTGCGTTCGCAGCTGACACCACTGCGGCTCCAGCTACCACCACTACCCCTGCTGCTGCTCCAGCCGCTGCTGCTCCAGCTGCTAAAGCAACTCACAAAGCTAAAGCGACTCACCATAAAGCTAAAGCGAAGAAAAAAGCAGTAGCTCAGAAAGCTCAGGCTGCTAAGAAACACAAAAAAGCGAAAAAAGCTGCTGTAGCTCAGAAGGCTCAGGCTGCTAAAAAACACCACAAAGCGAAAAAAGCGGTAGCTCAGAAAGCTCAGGCTGCTAAAAAACACCACAAAGCGAAGAAAGCTGTAGCTCAGAAAGCTCAGGC
>NZ_ALXE01000050.1 GCF_000295955.2 Pantoea sp. A4 | reverse complement strand
ACAACGCTACGGATTTCGGAGGGCAGGGTAATCGGAGCGAGCCACGTCGCAGCCCGATTGCCCTGACAGGCCGAGGTATCTCGGTTTATCAGACGATGGTTTTGACCTCAACCTCAACCTCAACCACAACCATCACCAAACAACCCCCGCCGAGGGAGATTAATACTTCTCTGGCACAATCATATTTTCCGGTACGGGCGAACGCTGATAATCTTCATGACGCTCGCGGCGCGGCAGAGTAATCGCTTTCTGCTCGCTCTCTTCATAAGGCATCTGTTGCAGCAAATGGCTAATACAGTTAAGTCGGGCCTTCTTCTTATCAACGCCCTGAACCACCCACCAGGGTGCCTCTGGAATATGACTCCGCTCCAACATCTCCTCCTTCGCCTCGGTATACTCCTCCCAGCGACGACGGCTCTCCAAATCCATGGGGCTCAATTTCCACTGCTTCAACGGATCGTGAATACGGCTGAGAAAACGCAACTCTTGCTCTTCATCGGTAATGGAAAACCAGTACTTAATAATCTGAATACCGCTGCGGGTCAGCATCTTCTCAAACTCAGGCACGCTGCGATAAAACTCCTCAACCTCATCATCGGAACAAAAGCCCATCACCCGCTCGACACCGGCGCGGTTATACCAACTGCGGTCAAACAGCACCATTTCACCTGCTGCGGGTAAATGCGCAATATAACGCTGGAAATACCACTGCGTTTTCTCACGATCGTTTGGCGCAGGAAGAGCAGCAACGCGACAGGTACGTGGATTCAGGCGCTGAGTAATACGCTTAATCACCCCCCCTTTACCGGCAGCATCGCGTCCCTCAAACAAAATCACTACGCGGTGACCGGTGCGCATCACCCAATCCTGCAATTTCACCAGCTCGCCCTGCAAATGCAGCAATTCACGAAAATAACGTCGCCGCCAGGCTTTCTCATCCTCTGCACCTGGCTGCCCTGCACCAAAGCGCAAATCATCCAGTTCCATCTCCAGCTCTTCATCGTAGCTGTCATAAAACTCCTGCAACAAGCGCTGATTAAACACCTCATTGCCGAGAATATTATCGTGTGTAGCCATTTTTTCTTCCCCGTTAAAGATGGACAAACAGTGCGTAAAGCGAGCCAGAAAGCACAATGGAAACCGGTAACGTTAACACCCAGGCGATGGCCAGATTGCGCAGTGTAGAAAGCTGCAAACCAGAGCGATTGGCGGCCATGGTACCGGCCACCCCGGAAGAGAGAACGTGAGTGGTCGACACTGGCAGACCAAAGGCATCGGCTGCACCAATAGTGGCCATCGCGACCAGTTCCGCACTGGCACCCTGAGCATAATTGAGGTGCGTCTTACCAATACGCTCACCGACTGTCACAACAATGCGACGCCAGCCCACCATCGTGCCAAGCCCCAACGCCAGCGCAACCACGACCTTCACCCACATCGGGATAAAGCGCGTGGCGCTATCCAGCTCTTTCTTCACTGCCACCAAATTCTGCGCTGTCTCTTCTGGAAGCGCGACTTTGGCACTCTGCAAATGCTTAATCGACTCTGAGGCCAGATACATATCATTACGGGTATTGGTCACGGCCTGAGCCGGAATATTGTCCATGGAACCGTAACGGCGGATCTGATTGCTAATATCCCCCAGCATCATCCCCAGAGCAGGTAACACTTCCGGGCGTGGCTCGCTGGTACGCACAAACGTTGTCAGCACTTCTCGCGGCTGAGGTTGCCCTGCAACCGGTGGCTGGATGGCGAGTAGCTGGTTTTCTGTCACCTGCGTCAGTGCTGCCACACGCGGGATCTGATCTGGCGGCAAAGAACGGTTTAGGGCATAGGCTATAGGCATGGTGCCAACCAGAATCAACATAATCAGCCCCATCCCTTTCTGCCCGTCGTTGGAACCATGGGCAAAAGAGACACCAGTACAGGTCAGGATCAACAAACCGCGAATCCAGGTCGGGGGTGGCTGATTGCTCTTAGGTGCTTCATACAGCTCACGGCTCTTCACCACTTTTTTCATGATGACCAGCAACAATGCAGCACAAACAAAGCCAATAATCGGGGAGAACAGCAGGGCATAACCCACATTGAGAGCCTGACCCCAGTCGACGCCGCTGGTGCCACTACGACCATGCATCAACGCGTTTGCCACACCTACGCCAATCACAGAACCGATCAACGTATGTGAGGATGAAGAAGGCAGACCAAAATACCAGGTGCCGAGATTCCAGATAATCGCCGCCACCAGCAACGCATACACCATGGCAAAACCATTGCCGCTTCCCGCCTGCAAAATTAACTCCACGGGCAGCAGCGAGATAATACCGAAAGCCACGACACCACTGGAGAGCAGGACGCCGAGGAAATTCCAAAAACCTGACCACACCACGGCGACACCGGGGCTCAGCGAATGGGTATAAATAACCGTCGCTACGGCGTTAGCGGTATCATGAAATCCGTTAACAAACTCAAAGCCCAGCGCAATCACCAGCGCCAAACCCAGCAGCACGAAAGGCATATAGCTGACAACGGGAGCACCGGTCTGCTGTACATCACTGAACAAGTTCAACCCGGCAAAGGCCAGCCCTGCCAGAATGAGTAGGAGGAATAAGGGACGTGAGAAGCGGTTTTTATTGGTGAAATCCGGACGTCCGGCCGACGATGCAGGAATGCTGTTATCGCTCATACAAGTCTCACTGTGGATGATCGCTGCCGGTTGGCAGCGGTGCTACGCAGAGTGATACCGTCTCTCTATGACAAAATGATGATGTCGTCAGCGCCAGTCATGCAACTGTCATAAAGCGTGGGCAGGATAAAGCTCTGTTCTGATAACGTTTGTACCTATCTCTATGGCCCAGCCGGTTTTACCCCTTGCACCACTGCCTGATTTCAACAATGAAGTTGCGGGTCTGATTCATGGTTATTTATTCACGCCGACCGCACCACCACAACGGCTGGATGCTCGGGAAGCGGCACAAATAGCACGCACGCCCTATGGTGAAGAGTGCTTTCTCTGGCTCCATATCAATCTTAATCACGCACGTGCGGAACGCTGGGTCCAGGACCACTTTGCGGTAGACCGCGATTTCTTTGATGAGATCCACTCCGGGTCACCGCGTACCCGTCTGGCGCAACAAAACAATGCCCTGCTTGCCGTGCTGAATGATGTCACCTTCAGCCGTGAGGAGCGCAGTGCGCAAAATGCCACCTTGTGGATCTGGTGTCAGTCGCACTTAATTGTCAGTGCACGCTTTCGCGCGGTAGAAATGATTGAACGTATGCATCAAAAGCTGCCTGCTTTGGAGTTCCGTGAATCAGAAGAAGTATTGCTGTGGCTGCTGGGCGAGCAGGAAGCACAGCTGGAGCAAGTGGTGCGACGCACCAGCCAGGCAGTGGACAGTATTGAAGAACGGCTGCTCAGTCCGGCAATCAAAGCTAACCGCAGTGAATTGGGAAGGCTGCGTCGTATGCTACTGCGCATTCAGCGATTGTTGGCCCCGGAACCCGCAGCACTGTTCCGTTTATTGCATCGTCCGCCCGCCTGGTTAAAGCGTGAACCGCTCAATGACCTGCGCGCTTTCACGGAAGAGTTCAGCGTGGTACTCAACGATCTGGCCAGTTTGATGGAGCGCATCCGCCTACTACAGGAAGAAATAGCGGCGCGACTGATGGAACAAAGCAACCGCACACTCTTCCTGTTAACCGTGATCACCGTGCTGGCGCTGCCGATCAATATTGTCGCCGGCTTTTTCGGCATGAACGTCGGCGGCATTCCGTTAGCAAACAACCCACATGGTTTTTTACTCCTGGTACTGCTTGTGCTGGCCTTCACCCTGGTGGCAGGGTGGCTTACGCTGCGGGCGCCGAGGGAGTAAATGCTTTTTTGGCATTAATTCCTCATTTTCCCTTGGGCTCGTTAGCGGAAGATGGCTGCATTTTTTCCACTGAAGCGTGATGTTTTTGGCGTATTTCACTCGCTGGAATAAAGACAAAGCGAACATCTGGGTCTTTTGCCAGATATTCATTATTGAATCGCTCAGCAGTTGGCTGATCTAATTGGTGCTTTCTTAAAGCCATAGAGGTGTTTTTACCGGGAACTCGAGCTGGCCCTTTCTCCATATTGTCCCAAGGTGATAGTTTGCCTGCAATATCTGGATCATCAAGGATACCAGGAATTTTATCGCCATTCGCTTGGTAGAGATAAACACCTTCTTTAGTCACATGAACAAATATTATGTGGTCATAATAAACCACTGTTCCGTTATGATAACTTGGTGTATATTCTCCCATCACTATGAATCCAGATTCCGTGAAGTTAGTAGGATCAATCCTGCTTAAAGGCTTAGCCTGATCAAGATTGAATGCATCACGAAATTCCTGAGAGTTCATAACCGAGGATTTGTTTTTAGGTTTAAGGGCGTTTTTGCGAAGCCATTTGTGCTGCTCGTTAGTGATAACACCCGCTTCGCGCGAAACATTAATTGCATTTTCAAAACATATATCGCTAAAATTCTTGTTTTTAGCTGTTGCTGCATCAATTTTAGCATCAAGTCTTGATGCTGTTCTTTTATAATAAGTCTGTATGCGCCATATGATTTCATGAAGCCATCCACCTTGCCTCCAGGTTATTCCCCCATTTCGTGATATGTAAAACTGACCGTTATCAACTTTCCCCATAAGTTCCCGATTGAAAAATTTAAAACTGCGAGCTTGATCGTAAGGTTTGGTTGCTTTAATTTCTCCTAAAAACGTATTTGGATTTCCACCTGCTTCAATGTGACGATTGAAGTTTTGATGGAGGCCATCGGCACTACCATATTCATTGATACTGTCACTACCGGAGTCGCTGCTGGTTTTAATTTGTTCCGAATTACTGGGGGTATCACTGTCAGATTCTTTACTGCTGAATCCTTCATCTGGAGAAGGGGAATGGGACTTAGCAGAATTTACACTGTCAGAGCCAGAAGGACTCATGTCCATTACCCCAGTTTCATCAGGAAGTTTCGGAACCCCTCCTGAATTTTGTAATGCCATTGCGAGTTGATGGACTTTAGTGCCTCTTATCCAGGTGTTTCCATTATCATAAGAAATATCAACCCTTTTTCCTCGACGTCTGCCTAAAAGCTCAGTGTTGTTTACTTTGAATGTATAAGTTTTATTTTTTCTGCGGGTTGCTGTATTTTTTTTACCTGGAATGTCGGCTTTTTTAATATCTTTTGCTTCCAGTTCATTGTTGTTTTTTGTTCTTTCAGAGGGTGAATACTCTTCTGCTGATGTTGGTTTAGTATTTTTTACATCATCCCCCTTGCTATTCCCTTTAACTTTATAGAATATGGAATCACTATATTTTTTTGCGTCACCAGCTTTCATTCCTCCAGCCAGTAATGCCTGATAAATTTGAAGTGGATCGCCCGTCTCTGCAGCAGTCTTAATCGCTCTTCCTACATCGATCAGATCAATTGTTTCCCGACCCACCGCCAAAATCACGTTAAAAGCTTTAGAACCTTTTGATGAGAATTTGGCTATTTTACTGGATATTCTCCCTCCAGGAATAACACTCATAAATAATCCTGCCACATCCAAAGGATCGGGGGGAGTACCGCTAACTATATCTGCTGAAATTGCTGCCGCAGATTGAAGAATGTTGATAACTACACCTTGAGGCGTTAATGCAGTGACTGCACCTACAGTAACATCGATCCATTGACCAATCCTTTTGGCCGTTTCTATTTTATCTAATGTTTGCCCATTGGTATCTTCATTTAAATCGCTAGATATCATCTGACCATATGCTACTGTGTGTTCAAAAGGGCGTGTAAAACCATCCGTAAAATCTTTCCAAAAGCCATTTTCGCTAACCCAGGAAAACGTGACTTTATATTTTTCAGAAAGTATTGTATTTAATGTTTTTGGTTTTCCTGGTCGGTCAGTCGTATCTATCGCTGATTCAGCTCTCGTTAAAACATGACGATTGTGATTTATGCCCGGATGTTTTTCGTCAATTTCAGTTGTTCTCTTAGCCAGTTCTTCTGCAACCTCATAGATATTTAATAATGCATTATGATTTTTGGTGCTTTTATCGAGGGTGTTAAAATAACTGCTTAGGCCATAATCTGTATTTTTAATGCGGTTAAAATATCTCATTAGATCTTCATGTCTAACATAATTGTCTATCTCTGTTTTAGTCTTTAATGATGTGGCTTTTTCTAGGCGCCCATCCCCAAGTTCATTTATTAAAGTTGTTGGGATGTGTCTACCCTCGCTAATGTATTTATAAGGGTATTTAACGGCGTTTAAATTAATCAGTAATCCATTTTTGCTGCCATGAGAATTGGGTAAAAACAAAGTGTTTCTTATTTTATATCCATTAATATCTACGGGGGCCATGATATTAAAACCCCCACGAGCTATTCCTGCATTATATCTGACGGTCTCAGGTAAGCTTACATCTCTATCTATATCTGTCAAAATGCGATTTATAGCGTGCACATAAATCTCTTTTCTTTCTTTAGGGGTGAAGTATGATGAACTGGATTTATCACTATCACGAGAATTTCTCAGTCTGCTGCGTAATTCGTTAGAGTTATCTCCACCGCCGGCTGAATCAGCTTGATAACCTGTCATGTCATTCTGACTGGTGCTGGGAGCTTCAGTTGATCTTTTGGACCGGGTTCTGATTTTATCGGAATCTGATGGAGTTGGGGGGTCCATACTATTTTTAATAGGCGCTTGTTCTAAGTTATCTGTATAATAAGTGTGTGATTTATTAACTGATCGATAGTCAGGGGGAGGTATTTCACCCCCTGATTTTATACTCCTGTTTTTTATTGCCGTTGTTGCTGACTTAATTCCCAACGACGTTGGGAGATCAATTATTGGGTCTATGCCCATCCAGGCTAAAGATCCAGTCTGGATTTTTTTACTTTTCTGTCCTTCGGCGACTCTTTCATAGACGGCACTAAAATGGTTTTCCTCATTCTCAGTGTGCAGGTTGTACACGGCTGAACCCGCCTTCAATGCGATACCTGTGGTGAGTTTCATAACCCCAGGGACAGGGGAGATGAGTAAATTAAATCCAGACTGAATGAGTTTTTTGTGCAGCATAGAAAAAATCGCTTTATAAGGTTTATCATTGCCTGGCATGGTATAGTTATTAACTTTGTTAACTTTATAAGGGATTTTAATTGATGCTTTTGCTATTTTATAAGGTAAACGTACCAGGTTAGATAAACCGAAACTTGCGACATCCAGAGATTGATCAAAGCTTAGCTCTATAACATAGCGTGTAATGCCACGGGAAATTCTTTTTTGCCCCCAGTTTGCAATGAAAGAAACCATGTTTTTTTCCAGGTTGACATAGTCTTCTGGTGACATAGGAAGAACAAGATCATCATTTTTGGCGTTTTCAAGTTCGCTTGCAACTCGGGTAGCCAATAAATATCCTTCTGGATCACCTTCTGAAAGCGTTCCATCCAATAGCTGATTTTCTTTCAATAATGTATGTATTTTTTTGACGTCTGGTATCAATGCTGAGCTTTTTCCTCTCTCTTTTGCAATGTTAGCCCAGTGTTTAGCGAGGCGAGAGCCACGAGAATTTTCGTCTAGTGATCTTTCAGTGAGCGATATAGCCTTGTCGTTAATTTTTGCCACAGCATTATTAGCCAACACTAACGTTGTTTCAGCAAGCCGTGCAATTTTCGTGAAATCACGCTGGTCTTCATGCATCGCATCGATAACGAGTTTGAGACCTTCATAGGATGAGGATATGGCCTCAAAACATTCAGGTAATACAGGATTTATTCTATTCCAAAGTGCTGGACGGAGAGCAATATCAGAATCGATAGATACCAGTTGACTAATCAGTTCAAAAGAACTTTTTTTTAGATGGTTTTTTAAGGTAAATGTATTTTTAAATTGCTGGCTAATTTTTTCAGCTTTCACGAGATCATCGTCAATAAGTTTATTCAATGTTTCTGATTTTTTTCGATTTTTGTATTTAACATCCTCCCTATATGAAAGGTTTTCTAGCTGACTTAATATTAAATCATGCTGGTTTTCACTTTTAGCAGAACTTATACTTCCATTCTCAGTGTTTGCAAATGAATCAGGGAGTAAATATTCACTTATCTTTTGGTATTCTTTTGCTTTTATAAATATGGGGTTGCTAACACGCTGGATTTTAAGTGCGGTGATTTGAAGTTGCCACAATACGCTACGTAAAATAGAGTCGTTGGTAACTGTTGTTTTTTCTTTAGTAGGTGTTGATCTCAACTTACCATATTTACTGGCACGGAGTGCTGTTTTCATTTGCTTAGCAATGGATGTGTAGGCAGTGGATATGTTCGTTTTAACGGTGTTATATTTATGTCTGATAAATTCTGCATTGCTTTCACTCGTTTTTTTAATTTTTTTGGGATCAGAACCTGTAAAGACTGAAGTATTTCCACCATCATCCGATACGGCGAGTTCTTTTTGAATACTTTGGTGGAAGCGTTGTAAAAAATCAGCAACACGTGAAAAGTAAACCTGAGCAGGGCCTGACAGTTGCCCGGCTTTTTTGTGGGATTTGAACGCTTCACGACTGGCTGAACTCATTACGTCTTTAAGACTAGCAGTGTTTTCCTCTGCTAAAGCGCCAGCTCTTTTGGTCATTAGTTCGGTGAACGCAACGTTTCCTGAAGGCGTTTTTTTGAGCTGAGCGAAATCATTTTTTATTGGAGAACTGTCATTTAGTTGATTCAAACTTGCAAGATTGTTTATTAAATCATTTTCTACTGTATTTTCAATCCAATCAGGATGACCTGTATTTGCCAATAAATTCAGAGCATCAACGACTTTGTTTAATATAATTAAGGATGCATCAAGTCTTCTCGATAAAGAATGCCCAGCATGTCTGGCAAAAAGGTTTTGGTCCCCCGGATAAGGTGTTTTATCCTCAACCCACTGCTGCATAGTTGGTACGGTTAGTTTCTCTGCGATTTTTTTAATCTCATGGATGGTATTGGATAACCACAATTTCTTATCCGAATTAAGATGCGAGGTGGCTAATAGTATCTGACTGTATGTTTTATCAATGTTGCTATTTAATTTGTCCAGTAGGAGTGGGTCGGCGCCTGGTGTTTGTTTATTATATCCTTTTTGTCGAAACTCTTGCGCTTCGGCTAAATGTTTATCTCGAATATAAGAGAACAGGTCAGAAAAAAATTATCTCCTTCCTCCTCCTCCACAATATTGTGTTGAATTGAGGGTGCAGTGAATGAAATATTACCTCTATTACTCCCTTCTACATAATTAACGTTACTGCCTCGTTCAGCAATTACAGATGTAGTGGTTTTTTCTACTTTTTTATTCTTGTGCTCATTACCCATGGTGTTTACCTCAAATCTTAATGACTGTCAGCATTAGACGCGAATTAGTTAATACATGTTTTTAACTACAGTTAAAGGCATGTCTGGGAGAGGAACAGGGGGAGAATACATAATTTAAATAAAGCCTGGGGTGCTATAAATGTCAAGTATTGCATGTGACATTCAAGAAAAATGTAGGGGGGGAAATAAAGCACTGATTTAAAAAACAGTTTGAGACAAATAAAGCGCATTGAAAGGAAAAGAGACAATGTATTGGGTGACTGGGTATGGTATGGATGACGGTAGGCAATAAAAAACCCGTAACCTGATGAAGGTTACGGGTTGAATGCTATTCAGTACAGCAGTGACAAATTACTGTGCAGGCTGCACGGTGTTTTCATTGGTCACCGGGGCTGCTGCGGGTTGTGCATCCGCTGCTGCATTGGCTTGAGCTTGCAGAGGCGCATCAACTGGCGTCAGTGGCTCTTCTTTCGGCGTTGCCATGTCGTTTTCCGCTACGGCAACCGGAATGCTCTGCGCATTAGGTGCACCAGCGGTGACTTTGGTTGGCATACCGCTGCGCGCCTGAATCGAGCTGTTCACCAGGCTCTGGTCAACACTCGCATCAGAAAGCAGTTTAGTGACTGAAGCGGTCAGGTTGATTGGCACGATTTCACGTGAGTTAAACTGCTCTTCCGTGGTGGAAAGCGGGTTATGCACTTCAACATAACGTGAACCGTCTGGCTCAACGGTAGCTTTAACCGGCTGATCGATGAACTGCACGCGCGTCCCTACCGGAACATGCTGGAACAGCCATTTAATGTCGTCAGCACGCAGGCGCACACAACCGTGGCTCACACGCAGGCCGATACCGAAGTTAGCGTTGGTACCGTGGATGGCATACAGGCGACCGATGTACAGGGCATAGAGGCCCATTGGGTTATCTGGGCCAGCCGGGAAGACCGCAGGAATGGTCTCACCGCGTGCAGCATAGTCAGCATGCATCTGCTTAGTAGGCGTCCAGGTTGGGCCGTCTTTCTTACGCTGTACGGTAGTGGTCCAGTTAACAGGCGTATCTTTGCCCAACTCACCGATACCGATTGGCAGCACAACCACGGTCTTGCTGCCTTTCGGGTAGTAATAAAGACGCATTTCGGCGCTGTTAATCACAATGCCTTCGCGTGGCGCGTCTGGCAGGATCAACTGTTGTGGAATGGTCATTTTGGTGCCAGCCGCAGGCAGATACACATCTACATTTGGGTTAGCTTCCAGCATGTTACTCAGGCCCATCTGATACTGAGCGGCAAAGGCCTCCAGTGGCAGTTTGCTATCCTGAGGAACGGTGATTTCGAAATTTTGCCCAATCAGACGACTGTTAGCCGCCGGTAATGGGTAGACCACAGCAAAAGCAGACTGACTAAAAGCGGCCAGTGCTAAGGCGATGGTGGCGAACGCGCGAATGCTCATTTTCATATTTTTCAACAAGTTATTGTTTTTCAGACGGCTTATGGATACGACTACCCCGATCTGGCAACTGGCCAGCTCTTCATTATAAATGCTTTGCATTGAAGTTGTGAATCTTGTTTTTATTCTTACGAGCTATTTGCGTAACTATCTGTTTCTAAAAGAAAAGATAAGCTCTGGAAATATTCGTAAAAAATAGACAACAATTGGGGTTTTACTATACTTAAAAAACATCACCACTTGCCCCTTCTGAGTGCAGTAAGAATATTCATATTTTCCCTGGTTATTATTCTCTGTGCATTTTCAGAATAATTTATTTATAAGTCTTTTGCGCGAGGAAATATCATGAATGACAAAGTTGTGAAATCTACTGAGCATCATAATGAACATTCAGTTAACACAGCGGAAGAATTTAAACCCAGGATCAGGGGAGATGGAGAAATATACGCAGCAGATTTGGAGTTAACCATTGATGACCTGGCAAGTAAAGTGCCAGAGGGTATTGTTAATCTATCAATCACAAAAACAGAGGCTTATATTTATGATGCTATCTCAGTTATTAAGTATATAACCAATGGTATGGTGAATACGACCAGTTCATTGCTGAGAAGTAAAGTGGCCAACATTATAGATAGTATTATTCATTCGGGTTTTCCTGCTTTAAGAAATTATCCTGTTATTTCAGATTTAAACTTCCTGTATCCTGTGTTTAAATCATTAACTGACACACCCGGGATAATAAATAAAATAAAAATCGCGATGGAGCAGGCTGCTCTTTTTGTCGCCAGGCTACCGCTAACAATTACCGGGAGAGGGTTGATTTCTGTTTATTTCCAACATCTTAAACTCATTCTCCCCACAGCAGTATATGCAATTCTTGATACTATTGAAGAATATAAGGAAATGTTTTCATCCTGGCTGAGTTTTATTCCTGGCTTTGAAGATCTGGATGTTGGCGATCTCAGCGTAGTGTTACTTTGTCTATTTTTATGGAGTTTTTTGATTAAATCAGGCAGTGTCCCCAGGCTCAAAACAGCTTTAGGAAAATCCATCCAGGCTGCATATAATATGACCAACTGGCTACCCTCATTCTTCGGCTGGTTGGGGTTGTTAAACAGCCCAGCGGCTCCCGCCCAGTTAGGTGATTCAGGAGGTATAGCGGTATCGGTTACGGAAGGTGAGCGAGACAGCTTCGCATCCACATCCCAGGACGACAGCGATGAACCAAAGGAATCTTCCTCCTGGTTGTCGAAATTTCTTAATAGCTTACAAGATCCACTCAAATTCCCTACTGCAATGGCAACTGATCAGCAGTCCGATGGTTCGCAAGTGGATAATTTGGCGGAGCAACAAAATAATGAGGTGGACGAAAATGCGAAAAATGAAATCTATCAATCGATTGACCATTTTATATCCGCATTACGCTCACCAGAAAAAACAGGCACCCTTTATGGGCTGAGCCTGGTGGCTATGAATGAATTAAAAAATGACCAATTGAAAACGTTAGATGTTAATAAAGCATTCAATTTTCATGTGGAATATGATGCATTTAACACGATAAATTACAAGTTTGTATTTTCTGGACGTGATTCAAGTAATAACAGTGTCGTAGTAGAGTTAACACATTTTCAGATCGCAAATTTCAGCTTGAAAAATGCATCAATATTCGAACCCACGTTTCAAGATTTTTCAAGAAAGATGGTTTCAAAATTTATTCTGCTTGATGGCCATTTTGAAAATAGTTCTTTTAGTCGAATTTTTCCTGAGAAAAAAAATTCTCCTGACAACAAAGCGTATATGTTTAATCCTATTGACGATGAACGGGTTATTTATATGAATGAAAATCCGTCATCTGCATTTCAACTTGCGGAAAATTTATATTTCTCTCCAGCGATGTCTCATCCAGATAAACAGATAATTGATAATATCTCATCAGCACTCTATGAAGTTAAAAAAATATTTCAATTTTCAAGGTTTATACATGATCGTGAATTAACTTTCCATGGGCTGAATGTTGCAGAGGTTAATGATTTTTTAAGTGCTTGTTATATTGATTTTGATTGGGATGAGATGTTCAATCTTGAGTTGCAGTATATAAACGGTGGTTACCACTTAAATATTTTCGCTAAAGATAAAAGAAGCAATGCTTTTGATGAAAAAGTATTATCTTCGACTGACTATTTTTCTGATTCTGGTTCAGTAAACACAAATGCAAATAAAGTTTTGACTGTTATTAAAATTTTGATTAATAGAGCTTCGCCAGAAGCATCACAGCGCCAGGAAGGCTATATCATCAATGATGCTGGGTTAGTGAAGTTAACACATCCAGAAAATTTCCGTCAGGATCATGCAGTTTATGCAGCCAATAAAAGACAACAAGATATCGGGAATGCAGAAAGTTTTTACATTAGAAACCAAAGTACACAAGGTCATCCTGTATATGGGATTTTCCCCGGATTTAGAACTGATGTGGAAAATTACGGGGATAAAAAAACGTATACTAAAACCATATCTGATACAGTAGTTAACCAACCTGGTTCGAAAAAAGCCTCCTTGCCCAAAGTACGAGAGCTTCTCAGTGACGAGATAAATGCGCTATTTGATTCTCTTCGTGAATATATAATTAATTATATGTTAGACCGTGGGTACCCATTGGAAAGTTATTCTTATATGGAGGCCATGTATTTAAAAGAGTTTGCAAGGAATGCCGGGTTGAACATTACCATGAATTACAGATCTAGGGTTCAATACAATAATGGTGCATGGAAAAATATAAGTCCGATTGATACATCTGGGGATTTTAATTCTTCAGAAGAAAAGAATTTTCAAGGTTATGAAAAAGTAATAACTGATTCTTTGGTAGCAATGCTAGAGTCGAGAATAAGTAATGAAGGGTTTAGTTTGCCAGTTTTTTACCCAACCTCACTACACTTCGATATAACAATCAATATTCGCTATCCAGATATTAACAAAGATGATTACAAGATGAGTGATCATTACACAAGGGCTTTTGGGATAAGTTATGATAACTTAAATAGAAAAGGCGTTTCGGGATACTCCTCAATAGAGCAGACAAACAGAGCTCTGTATCAGAAAATAAGCCAGGAACTCAAAGATAACCACAATATTTTGAGCCGCTCACCGACACTTCAGTCTGCGATTACTTACACAAATAGCTCACAACAGGGTACTAATTCTGATCAAATAGATGAAGCTGTTGTTCGGGAATACTATAAGTTGCAGGCAAATCAAATTGGATTTATGCAAGAGCATAAATTGCATACTTTGAAGTTTCAAAAGGAATTTTTAGAAAAATCATTAATGGACTATCTTAACATTAATGAATCAAAGTATGATGATTTCAAAAATATGGAAATTGGTGTTGCTCGGGTATCAGTAGGAGGAGAAAAAGCATTTAACAGAGATGTGTCATTCCTTGAGTTGTTATACAATGATGTATTGCGCAAGGCGGTAGGTAATTCATTTTTTTATCCCTTGAGGATAAGGCGCTTCCGGGAGCCATCACGCTATCCAGGAGGTCGTTGGAAAACCGACAGTTGGATAGGTAAAAATTCCCCTGAAATTATTGCTCAGATGGGTGGGTATTTATGGGACAATAGTTCTCCGGAGGTCATTGCGCAGTTTTTTGTTGATTGTAAATTAGTTAATGAAAGCGAGAAATTGGCTTTGCAGCAGAAAATGCAAACCTTGTTCGTAGATAAAATGGATACAAAGGTAGTACCAAAAGAAATTGCTAACCCGGTAGGAGAGTATAAAAAACGCAATGCTGACACTATCGATGAGATTATCGGTGAAGTATCAGCGCTGGAGGCTGATAAAATATTACTTCTCTCTGCGGATGCGCCAGAATCTCTTTACAAAGGTAATGTTAAATATGTTCAGAGATCTGAAGGTATCGATGCGAAATCATTGCTAACAGCGAATGATTTGAGAAAAATAGATAATAGAATGAAGGTGGTAAAAAATACTTTGGAAGCGGCTTATAATCATACTGTCATTGATTTTTATACTGATGATAATGTCTGGACTATGAATGATTATAAAGATCTTTTTATTCAATTGCTTCGCATCTTACCATTAGAAGAAACTCAGGCTGCAATGTTAATCTATGATATTGCCTCGGGAGCGGGTATCGAGCAAATTTCTGAAGATTTTATTTTTGTGATTGCACCATTTTTAGATGAGTTTCGTGTATTAGGATCATTGAAGTTAGGTGAGTTGCTTCAGGATGGCGTGCAGCTAAAAATATTAGCGGACAGTGTTGTACAGTTGGTTGATGCATGGAAGAAGGGAGATGCTGAAGGGTTATCAACTGCACTTTTAGGTGTGGGAATGTCAGGTCATGGCCTCATGAAAAGTGGTGCAAGAATTGTTATGCCGCGCAAATATGAGGTGCCTTACCAGGTTCATGACATCAATGGTGAGAAATTCGTTATTACCAGTGATGTTTCAGAGAGAGTGTCTTTTGATGGTAACGATAAGCCTGTAATACGCAAGGGGGGGCTAATAAAATCCTCAGAAATGACGGCCTCAGGCGAAATGACATTTTCCGAAGAGTGGGTGATCGATGAGGAGCAGGCAAAAGAAACCTATAAATGTGAAATCTTTCAAGTAAGAAGCCGAAAACGCAGGGGGCTTGAGGCCTGCCTGGTGATAGAAAATACGGCATTGACCTCGTTTGATTTTGATACCAATCAAAACCCATTGCCTGTTGAAGGAACAGATCTTCCACAGGATACGGAATTTCACCCCTGGGGAGCTGACTGGAAAATATCAGCCACTAAAGTAGATGGCACCTCAAAAAAACAACCCGTTACTGCCTGGATTCTCCCTTATGAAGGTAAGTTTTTTAAGGCAGAGCCAACAGCAACAGATAGAGTACCAAAAGTATTAAAAAGCACTGAGCTATCAGATTATAAACTCCCGCAAACACCTGAGATGCATGCGACGGTTAAGCCTAAATTATTACATCGCAAGGGTTATAATGGCCATGTGGAAATCAATCAGTTAGAAAAAAACTTACCCGATTCTAAGGCAACGTTACCTGTCTCTATCCTGCCCAGAATGCAAGTTGATCCAAATGCGCCGCAGGTGACAAATACAGGCGGTAATAATAGCCCCACGGTTCGTGTCACTGAAGATTTCGTTATGAATTTTGATGATAATTGGTATTTTGGTACAAAAACCAGAGGGGATTCAGAAAGTACAACTATTGATGAAATGACAATGAAGAGTGATGTTCAGCTCTCACCAGAGGAAAAAGAGGCGAAAAAATTACATGCCACATTAATGAGTGCCAGCTTTCATCACAAGAAATTACAAAGTCAAACCTTTAAAAAACTTGTTGCAACAATAGATTCACATCCGGTTGCTCAAAGTAGTGGTATTCAAACAAAGCTACATGATGTTGACCTGTCTACAGGAGAAAAATATCTCTTTGATAAACAACATCGCGTTACATTGCAAAAAATGCACCGGCAACAAGGAGGGAGTGTATGGGAATCTTATGACTCACCAAATTTTAGTTCTGATGATACTTATGCGGTTAACTATAACAAGGATATTATGGAGGCACTGTATCCGGATAATCTTGATTTCGATACAACCAAAAGCGATAAGGATAAAAATGTATTTTTGAAAGGGAAAAACTATGTGCTATTTACTATGGGGGATGAAAGTTTTCTTGTTTTATCCGGGGCGAAAGTAGAAAGAAAGTTTATACCGAAGGTCTTCGAGGACACTAGAGTGAGTGATAAGATTCCAAATATCAAAGTTGAAGTTACGCTGAGTGGTAATAATAATGTTGCCAGTAAGGGGAAAAAACATTATGTGACTTTCGTTAATCTGGATCCTGATTTAAACACAAAAATCACAGATATAAATAGTAACCTTGAATATCCACCTGCTTTACCAACCGCAGCAACCCCTGAACAGCTTGGCGAGCCGGTTAAAGAGTTTAAGGTGACTTTCACCCGCGAAAACGACTCTGAGAGAATGCTTGCAGCCTTCATGGCAAGTTCAAAAGTAATCGAAAATGGTCAGGATATTTTTGTGTTCAATCGTAATGATGCCTGTAAATCTTGTGCTGCTCTGCTAGAGACTCTATTTAATAAAGCGCGAGATGCAGGCACAACAAATATCAGGCATGTGTTTATCTTTCCTTACGATAAATATTAATACTCTATCATGGCTGCCACTGCGTCTCCTCGCCGCTCAGTTTGCGGTTGAGGAAGAACGCCGCGCTGATCATCGCCAGGTGGCTGAGCGCCTGGGGGAAATTCCCCAGCGCATGGCCGCGCACGTCAAACTCTTCAGCAAACAGCCCGAGTGGATTGGCATAGCTCAGCAGCTTTTCAAACTCAAAATGGGCCTCGTGGATCCGGCCCGCACGTGCCAGGCATTCAACATACCAGAAGGAACAGGCGGCAAATGAACCTTCTGCGCCTTGCAGACCATCTGCTGGAGTTTCATTGATATTATAGCGCTTCACCAGACCATCACTGACAAGGTGGATTTTGATGGCATCCAGCGTGGCTAACCAGTCGGGATCGGTGGCGCTGACAAAACGCACCAGCGGCATCAATAACATTGAGGCATCGAGATGTTTACCACCGCGTGTGGAGACAAAATGGCCCTGTTCTTTGTGCCAGAAGTTTTCCCAGATGTCCTGGCGGATCGCGCTGCGTGCGCTATCCCAGCGGGCGTAAGGCATCGGCAGCGAGCGTTTCAGCCCGAGGCGCAGCGCGCGGTCTAACGCGACCCAGCACATTAAACGTGAATGCAGGAAATGTTCAGGTTCGCCCCGCATTTCCCAGATACCGGCATCTGCCTGCATCCAGTTCTCACTCACCCAGTCAATCATCCGCGACACGTGCTGCCAGCCACGTTGCGAAATCGCCTCGCCGTACTTATTCGCCAGATAAATGGCGTCCATCAACTCCCCATAAATATCCAGCTGTGTTTGTTGCCAGGCATCGTTGCCGATACGCACCGGGCGCGAGTTGCCATAGCCTGAAAGATTAAGCAGCTCCATTTCATGCAGTTCTGTGCTGCTGTCCAGGCGGTACATCACCTGCAATCGCATCTCATCGGTATGGCTGTGCTCGACGCAACGGCTGACCCACTGCGTAAAGTGTTGGGCTTCATCCACATAGCCCAGACGCATCAAGGCGTACATGCTGAATGAGGCGTCACGAATCCATGCGGCACGATAATCCCAGTTACGCACGCCGCCTAACTCCTCGGGTAAACCAAAGGTCGCGGCGGCGGCAATGGAACCGTGCTGCCATGAGGTGAGGAGTTTGAGCACCAGCGCAGAACGCTGCACGTTCTCCTGCCAGCGTCCGCGATAGGTGCTTTGGCGGCTCCAGTGCTGCCAGTAGTGCAGGGTTTCGTCTAAGCAGTGCAAGGTGTTTAGCGCCGTGACGTGGGGATCGTCGCTGCTTCCAAAAATAAATACCACATCTTCACCGGCTTTGAGGTGAAAACTGCCGGTGGCGGCGTGCTGATCCAGCGTCATGTTAACGGTTGCCGCCAGCCGTAATGTTGGCTGGCCAGGGGCGCTAAAATCGATATAGCCAGGTCCGGCAGATGCCGTGGTTTGGGCGCGCGCGTAGTCGTGGCGTGGTGAGCAGTGGAAGGTAAAGCGTGCTTCGCCCCGTAGCATTTTTACGCGACGAATCAGGCGGGGCAGGCTGTCATGCTGCCGACAAATGGGCATGTAGTCCGTCATTTCTGCCACGCCTTCCGGGCCGAGCCAGCGGGTTTGCAGAATATTGGTATCTGGCAGGTAGAGTTGTTGCTGACGGGGATGTGCCCAATCGGGTGCCAGAGAAAACAGCCCGGCGTCGTCACTGTCCAACAGCGCCGAAAAGACCGAAGGACTGTCAAGATTGGGCCAACAGAGATAATCCAGTGTGCCGTCATTGGCGATTAATGCGCAGGTGCGCAGATCGCCAATCACACCATGATCTTCAATTTTGCGTTTAACATCGCTCATTATTCCGCTCCCTGATGACATCAAACCTTAACTATAGCCTGTTGTCCCAGCGAGGCGGGGCAATGGGTGCTAACCTGCCCGACGGTTATTCCAGCGGCGAATAAACCAGCGCAGTATCAGCGCAAACACCAGGGCGGCGATCAGCCATAACAAGTGTTTGAAGTGCTGATCGAGCTTGTGCAGCCAGGGCGTGACGACCTCTCCGGCAAAATAGCCCAGTGAGACAAAAATCAGTGACCACAGCGCGGCACCCACCAGATTCAGCACAAAGAACTTCAACGGTTTTAAGCGGCTGGCACCAATAATCACCGGGCCGATCAGGCGAAATCCGTACATAAAACGCACGCCAATCACAAACAGGCTGGGGCGACGTTGAATCAAACGCTTTGCTTTGGCAATTTTGTCGCGGTGCTTGCCGAAACGCCGCAGAATTTTCGCGCCCCAACGCCGGCCCACCCAGAACAAAATCTGATCGCCTAAGGTGCCGCCCACCATTGCCGCTAACAGCACGCCGCCGTAGTGTAATAAGCCCTCATGCGCAGCAATACCGCCTAACAGCGTAAATGTTTCCCCTTCGGCCAGACAGCCAATTAACAGCGCCAGATAACCATACTGGCTAATTAATCCATTGATATCGATATGCAAAGTATCCTCTCTGTTTTTGGTTTCCCCGTGTTCAAGTCTATACCGCATTCAGTAAAGCGTGACGCCCGGTTGATAAGCGAATTTTCTTTCCTGCGCCCCGGCAAAAAAACCAGTGCCGTTTATACTTGTATTGAAGTTGCCCGCCTGGGCAGCCAGTCGCATCAGAGAGGTGATTTTATGAATCATGTCTGGGGACTCATTGCGCATCCGGGCCAGGAAATGCGCGATATCAAACAGGAAAACGAAAGTGTTTCCCATCATTATACCCATCACGTGTTGTTGATGGCGGCGATTCCGGTGCTCTGTGCGTTCATCGGCACCACCCAGTTTGGCTGGAATCTCGGTGAGAATCAGTTTGTACAACTCAACCTGCTTACTGGTATTGGTCTTGGCATCCTCTTCTATTTGATCATCCTGGGCGGGGTTGCCGTCATGGGACGGGTCATCCACTGGATGGCGCGAGACTACCCGCAGCGTCCATCAATTCAGCGCTGCACGGTGTTTGCCGGTTATGTGGCAACGCCGCTGTTTCTCAGTGGACTCGTGGCGCTTTATCCACTGGTGTGGCTGTGTGTTCTGGTGGGGGCGATGGCGCTGGTGTATACCGGTTATCTGCTGTATGTCGGTATTCCGGTTTTCCTTAACATCGACCGTGAAGAGAGCCTGCGTTTTTCCGGTTCTACTTTGGCTATCGGGCTGCTGGTATTCGAAGTGTTGCTGGCGCTGACCGTGGTGCTGTGGGGTTATGGCCCACGTCTGTTTTGACCTATCCGTCCTGCCGTCTTTCGGCGGCAGGACGTCACGTGATTTTTAACGGACAGACACATTCATTCCAGGAAATTTCATAGTGGAACGCGTATGATGCTGCGGCCAGCTCGTGCGCGTTTTGCTGTGCGCGGGCGGCCTGTGTTCAACACAGCGCACATTTCTAGACCGGTAACTTTTCGATGCCTGTAAAACTCCGTACTTCTTTGCTCTCTCTGGCATTGCTGTTTGCTGCACCTGCAGCGATAACCCCGGCGGTTGCCGCCACCGGAATTGAGAACCTTGCACCGATTGCTCAGCCGCAAATTGCGTCTGGCAGCGCGATGATCGTGGATTTAACCACCAATAAAGTGCTGTTTTCCAGTCATCCCGATCGTGTCCGTCCGATCGCCTCTCTGACTAAGCTGATGACCGCGATGGTGGTGCTGGATGCCCATCTTCCGCTGGATGAAATGTTATCTGTGGATATCAGCCATACGCCTGAAATGCGTGGTGTGTTCTCCCGCGTGAAGCTAAACAGTGAAATCAGCCGCCGCAATATGCTGCTGCTGGCGCTGATGTCTTCGGAAAACCGCGCCGCTGCCAGCCTCGCGGCCCACTATCCCGGCGGTTATGATGCCTTTGTTCGGGCGATGAATGCCAAAGCGCGCGCGCTGGGAATGACACATACGCGTTACGTTGAGCCAACCGGTTTATCCATTCACAACGTTTCGACGGCAGAAGACCTGATTAAACTGCTGAAAGCCACCCGCGAATATCCCCTGATTGGTGAGCTAAGCACCACGAAAGAGGAGACGGCGCTGTTTAGCCATCCGGCTTACACCTTGCCGTTCCGTAATACTAACCATCTGGTCTATAACGATAAGTGGCGGATTCAGCTGACCAAAACCGGTTATACCGATGAGGCTGGACACTGCCTGGTGATGCGGACCTTTATTAATAACCGTCCGGTGGCGCTGGTGGTGTTAGATGCGTTTGGTAAATACACCCACTTTGCTGATGCCAACCGCTTACGTGGCTGGCTGGAAACCGGCAAAGCTGCACCGGTTCCGGCAGCAGCCTTAGCTTATAAAAAACAGAAGTCAGGTCTGGTTGTCAGCAACCAGGAGTAACATTTTCACGCAGGGCAGGGAGGCTCTGCTGCACTGACCTCGGGGGCATTTACGCCGTGATTCCGATAGCACCGTCACGCGCGAAGGCCTAAACTCAGCGACAGTGGGCCAGGGAATTTCCCCTGCTGTCGTTTTTGCGCTGGAATCTGATTTTCATGTTTAAGCTACGTGCCATTCTCGCTTTACTGCTCCTGACGTTGGTCACGCTAACGCCAACACTTAGCCTGGCTGCTGACGATCCGGCAGCGCCGTCGCAAGATGAGGCGACGCCGAAGGTCAATGCGGCAGTTGAACTGCCAAAAATGCAGAAGATCCTCGATAAAATTAAAGGCCAGGTGAGCGGTGATACCAACGATAACCAGCTCTCCCAGTTGAACGAAATGGCACTGGAGCTTTCGGGCAACGCCGACACGCTGGGCCAGGCTCTGATTCCACAACGTCAGCAGTTGGATACCCAGCTGGCCGTGCTCGGCCCAGCCCCAGCTGCTGATAGCCCAACCAAAGAGACGCCCGAAGTTACGCGCAAACGTAGCCAGCTGGAAAACCAAAAAAGCAAACTGGATGACCAGATTAAACAGGCAGAAAGCCTGAAAAATGGGGGGCTGCTGCTCTCCTCGCAGATTGCTAACCTGCGCCGGGACCAGCTAAAAAGCCAGTTGGCCCTCAACTCAGGAAGTATTCTTGGCCCGCGTTTTTGGGCCCCCCTGTTCAGCACCCAGGATTTAGACGGCGAAAAAATCAGTGACTTCATTGCTGAACTCAAAGATACCGCTGCGCTCTCCTGGGAGCCGGGCTGGCGCTTTGGCACTGTAGGCTGGATTCTGGCGGCGATGTTGGTGATGACGCTGGGTCGTCGCTACAGCGAAGAGTTCCTGGCATGGGTCAGTATTCATAAATTGCCGGAAGGTCGCCTGCGCCGGAGTTTTCTTGCAGCAGCAATCGCCTTGACGACCTTAGCCGCCGTCGTAATTACCTTTAACTTTACGGCACTGGCCTTTACCCGCCGCGATGAAGTCTCCAGTGATGTGCAAGACTTTGTCGATCGCCTGGTACAACTTAGCGTGTTCTGTGGCCTGATTGCGGGATTAGGGCGTGCCTTCCTCTCCACGCGTCGCCCAAGCTGGCGGTTGCCGCATATTTCCAATGCGGTGGCGCAGGCCCTGAAGCCCTTCCCACCAATTACCGCAGCGCTGGTGTTTATCTTCCAGACGGCGGAGGCGTTTAACAACAGCGTCGGCACCAGCCTGAACACCACCATTGTGGCGAACGGCCTGACGGCGCTATTGATTGGCAGCACTGCGTTGTCAATTAGCGTGCGTACCCAGCGTGTACGCCGCCGTCTCGCACAAGAGGGGGAAACGCTGGAAGAGCGTTCTACGCTGGCCGGGCTTATCCAGATTGCACTGACCTTAACTGCGCTCGCCATTCTGATCGCGCTGCTGATTGGTTATGTGATGCTGGCGCGCTTCCTGGCTTATGAAGTGGTGTGGTGTGGCATTCTGTTTGGTTCCTTCTTCTTCCTCAGCCACCTGATCAATGACGGCTGTGAAAGCCTGTTCTCAACGCAGAACAGCACCGGTAAGCGGCTGCAAAATACGCTGAACATTGATGAGCGCCACCTGCAACAGGCCGCAACGCTGCTGGCGGCAGTAGGGAAAACCCTGTTGATTATGATTGTGGCGCTGGCGTTGTTTAACGGCAGCTTCGCGTCATCCACGCCGATTGAACTGCTGCAAAAAGCGATTGAATTCTGGGGCGGAAAAGGGCTGGAGTCACTGAATATTGTCCCTGCGCACATGGTCTCTGCGCTGGTCTGTATGGTGGTGGGCATCTATATTCTGCGGTCGGTTCGTCGCTGGCTGGACACCGAATTCCTGCCAAAAACCACCATGGATATCGGCATGCGCACCTCGCTGGTGACGCTGATGAGCAATATCGGCTACGTGCTGATTATCCTGCTGACGCTGTCGATCATGGGGCTGCAATGGAACAAACTGGCGTGGATCGTCAGTGCCTTGTCAGTGGGTATCGGTTTCGGCTTACAGGAGATTGTGAAGAACTTTATCTCTGGTCTGATTTTGTTGACCGAGCGCCCGGTGAAGGTGGGTGATTTGATCACCATCAGTGGTATCGAGGGTGACATTCGTCGTATCAACGTGCGTGCGACGGAAATTCAGATGTCGGACAAATCCACCGTGATTGTCCCGAACTCGCAGCTTATCTCGCAAAACGTCCGTAACGCCACCATGGGGAATGCGCAGGGGGTCGTCACCATTCTGCTGACCTTCCCGCTGGATATCGACCCGGTACGCGTGCGTGAGCTGTTGCTGGAGGTTTACAACGAGAATGAGCGCATTCTCGAACTGCCTGAACCTTCGGTGTCATTTAAAGATCTGTCACCTCAGGGCATTGTGCTGAGTGTCACCGGCAACGTCGCCAGCCAGCGCCAGATTTCTGGAGCCAAAAGCGACCTGCTGTTTGATATTCTCACCCGCCTGCGCAAAGAGGGCATTACCCTCTCGACGCCACAGACGATGGTGATTGAACGGCGGCAGCCGGTAGTGACCACTAAACCGGACGACGAGCTGCTGCCGTAGCCGGTTAAGGCGCTTTGACCGCCCAGCCTTTGAGTTTACTGGTCTTACCGATACCAGGGTTAAAGCTGTTGGTGGGGTCAAGCTGGCGATAAAATGCCTGGAGCTGCGGTTTCGCGGCGTAGAGATGGCCGACATTGTGCTCGGCGGGATACTCTGCACCGCGTGCCGCAACCAGCTCCAGCATTTTTTCCTTCAAAGCGTGTACATCCACCCCTTTCTTCACGATGTAATCCTGATGGAAAACGTGGCAGAAGAAGTGCCCGTAGTAGAGCTTATGGCTGATTGAATCCGCAATTTCGGCGGGCAGGGTTTCAAACCAGTCACGATCGTTACGCCGCAGGGCGATATCCAGCGCCAGAATATCTTCTACCTCATCAGCATGTACCGCATGGTAACGCACTGCCGCACCGGCAGCGGCAAAGCGGTGCAGGAACGCATGGGTTCCCTCTTGTGGGGTACATTCGAAAAACTCCCCACCCCCTTCACGGAAATAGTCGCGCAGATATTCGCGCGCTTCTGCAATACCGTCTCCCGACATCTTCAACAGCAGGTGATGTTCGAAACGTGCGCGGTACTGCGTCATTCTGTCCGGCAGGTGTGACGGGAAAAGACGACTAAGACGCTGTAACTGGCGATCGACAAAGTGGGGTTTTAGCCAGGGCACTTTTGCCAGCCAGGCATCCATACGGCCTTTCAGGGTGAAAAACTGCGGCATTTTATCGGTGCCCAGTTTATCGATCATCAGGAAGGTATCTTTGCCGTACACTTCGGCGATATCGTAAATATCACGATGCATATATTCCGCTGCCACCGGCAATTGCTGGAAATGGGCCAGAACATGGCGGCGAATTTCGGTCAACATCTGGGCATCATTGGTACCGATGTAAAACACTTGCTGCTGGGGTTCGCTGGGGAAAGTATCAAGACGCACCGCGAACAGTGCCAGCTTGCCTGCACAGCCAGAGGCCTCAAACAGGCGACGGGCATCGGCATTGAAGCGTGCCGGCGTATCGGCATTCACATCGCGCACGCGTTCGGCATATTCATGGTCAGAGGCGTGGCGGCCATCATCGCGTACCGCATCTGGCTGCCAGCGATCATCATCAAGACGGCCCAAAATCTCTTCCGGCGAGGTGCCGAGGTCAATACCGAGATGATTCACCAGCCGTAACTGGCCGTGGGCATCAATTTGCGCATACAGTGCCAGTTCGCTATACGCTGGGCCGCGTTTGATCAGTGAGCCGCCAGAGTTATTGCAAATGCCTCCCAGCACCGAAGCACCAATGCAAGAGGAGCCAATCACTGAATGCGGCTCACGTCCCAGCGGCTTCAATGCTTTTTCCAACTGATACAGGGTGGTACCAGGAAACGCCAGGACTTGTTTGCCGTCGTTGATCAGTTGCAGTTTATCAATACGCAGCGTGCTGATGATCACTACAGGACGATCATAATCATTGCCTTGCGGGGTCGAGCCTTCCGTAAGGCCGGTATTGGCGGCCTGAAGTATGATGATCGCATCGGCTGCCACCAGAACCTGCAACACCCGCCACATTTCCAGCAGTGTACCGGGGAAGGCCACTGCCACGGCTTCGCCCTCGCCAGATCGGAATCCCTTGCGATAGCGGGCGGTTTGTTCTGGTTCCGTCAACAGATGGTTGGCGCCAACCAGACGACGTAGATCGGTCAATAGGGCGGTCTGATGCGATGCTGCATATTCCATGAACGTTTTCCTTTTAAGCCTGTGCGTATTTACTGTAGCACGGAGCTGTGACGCCTGTATCTGGCTGCTATCCTCTGGTTATGGCACACTGCCGCCGTTGATTTTTTTCCTTTTATGCCGTTTTTAAGAGACCCAATCTAATGAAATGGATTTGCTCTGTATCTCTCGCTGTTTCCCTGGCTATGCAACCGGCTTTTGCGGTGCAGAGTCTGCCTGCACCCCACGCGATGACGGAACAGGCCCGTGATGCCTTTGTTTCCCAACTGCTGAAAAAGATGACGCTGGATGAAAAAATTGGTCAGCTGCGCCTGATTAGCGTCGGCCCTGATACGCCAAAAGAGGCGATCCGCGACATGATCCAAAAGGGGCAGGTGGGGGCGATCTTTAATACGGTTACCCGCCCGGATATTCGTGCCATGCAGGATCAGGTAATGCAGCTTAGCCGCCTGAAAATCCCGCTGTTCTTTGCTTATGATGTGGTACACGGTCAACGCACCATTTTCCCTATTCCGTTAGGGTTAGCCGCCAGTTGGGATCGGGATGCCGTGAGTGAAGTCGGGCGTATCTCCGCTTATGAAGCGGCCGACGATGGTCTGAATATGACCTGGGCACCGATGGTGGATGTGAGTCGTGAACCGCGCTGGGGCCGTGTTTCCGAAGGCTTCGGTGAAGATACCTATCTCACTTCGGTGATGGGCAGCACCATGGTGAAGGCGATGCAGGGGAAAAGCCCGGCCGATCGCTACTCTGTCATGACCAGCGTCAAGCACTTTGCCCTGTACGGTGCGGTGGAAGGTGGGCGGGAATATAACTCGGTCGATATGAGCCCACAGCGGATGTTCCAGGACTATCTGCCACCGTATAAAGCCTCACTGGATGCGGGCAGCGGCGGTGTCATGGTGGCACTGAACTCGATCAACGGTGTGCCAGCCAGTGCCGACAGTTGGCTGCTGAAAGATCTCCTGCGTAAGCAGTGGGGATTCAAAGGCATTACCATCAGCGACCATGGTGCGATTAAAGAGCTGATTGATCATGGTGTCGCCAGCGATCCACAGGATGCGGTGCGCATCGCACTTAAGTCGGGTATGGACATGAGTATGAGCGATGAGTACTACAGCAAATACCTGCCGGGCCTGGTAAAAAGCGGTGCGGTGACGATGCAGGAACTGGATGATGCTACGCGCCATGTGCTGAATGTGAAATACGACATGGGGCTGTTTAACGATCCTTACAGCCACCTTGGCCCGCAAGAGAGCGATCCACAAGACACCAACGCAGAGAGCCGCCTGCACCGTGAACAGGCGCGTGATGTCGCGCGTAAAAGCATGGTACTGCTGAAAAACCGCCTTGAGACCCTGCCGTTGAAAAACAGCGGGACGATTGCGCTGATTGGCCCGTTGGCTGACAGCAAGCGGGATATTATGGGGAGCTGGAGCGCTGCTGGCGTCACTGAACAGTCCGTCACCTTATTGCAAGGGATGCAGGCAGCGACGGCGGGCAAGGCCACCTTACTCTATGCCAAAGGGGCCAATATTACCGATAACCGCAAAGTGCAGGATTTCCTGAATCTGTATGAGAAAGGCGTCACGGTGGATAGCCGTACTCCGCAGCAAATGCTGGATGAAGCGGTAGACAAAGCCCGTCAGGCGGATGTGATTGTTGCGGCGGTAGGGGAGGCGCAGGGCATGGCGCATGAAGCCTCTAGTCGGACCAACATTGATATTCCACTGAGCCAACAAAAGCTGCTCGCGGCGTTGAAAGCCACCGGTAAACCGCTGGTGATTGTGCTGATGAATGGCCGTCCGCTAACGCTGGTCAAAGAAGACCAGATGGCAGACGCGATGCTGGAAACCTGGTTCAGTGGCACGGAAGGCGGCAACGCTATCGCTGATGTGCTGTTTGGTGCCTACAATCCGTCGGGCAAACTGCCGATGACGTTCCCCCGTTCCGTGGGGCAAATTCCCCTGTACTACAATCATCTTTCTACCGGGCGTCCGTACGATTTCACCAACCCACAGAAGTATAAATCGCGCTACTTCGACATCAATAACTCGCCGCTTTATCCGTTTGGTTACGGCCTGAGTTACACCACCTTTACTGTGTCACCGGTGACGCTCTCTGCGCCTGCTATGGCGCACAATGGCACGATCAATGCCAGTGTCACCGTGACCAACAGCGGTAAACGTGATGGTGCCACGGTGGTGCAGCTGTATCTCAATGACCCGGTCGCCAGTATCAGTCGTCCGGTGAAGGAACTGCATGGCTTCCAGCGCATTATGCTGAAAGCGGGAGAATCACAAACCGTCAGCTTTAAAATTGATGCCGATATGCTGAAGTTCTGGAACCAGCAGCTGCAACAGGTGGCTGAACCGGGCAAGTTTAACGTGATGATCGGGCTGGATTCTGCTCGTGTTCAGAGTGCCAGCTTTGACTACCGTTAACCGACTGCTGGAGCCACTCCGCCAGCGCATTGAACGGCAGGTCTTTCGGGTTAATGGCCTGTCGCTCAACGAGTTTGATCTCACCCAGCCGCCCGGTGATGCCGGGCTGTTTGGCCCTGAGAGTGTGGTCTGGCGAGTACACGGTGATTTCCCCTCCATGCTGTGCGGCGGAATCAGTGCGCTGTTGTTGCAAATGCTACACCCGGCGGCGCTGGCCGGGGTGTGGGATCACTCCAACTTTCGCGCCGATATGCTGGGCCGTTTGCGCCGCACCAGCCAGTTTATTGCCGTCACCACTTTCGGTAATCAGGCGGATGCGAACACGCTCATTGAGCGGGTCAAAAATATTCACCTGCGCGTCAGCGGCGTGGATAACTACCAACAGCCCTATGCTGCCAGCGATCCGGCTCTGCTCACGTGGGTACATGTCGCGGAAACCAGCAGCTTTCTCGCGGCACACCTGCGTTATCGTAATCCACAGCTGAGTCTGCGTGAGCAGGATGACTATTACGCCGAGGCGGCGCGGATTGCGCAGGCGCTGGGAGCCGAATCTTTACCGACCAGCGTAGCGGAAACTCAGCGCTATCTGGAACAGATGCGACCCGCGCTACGTTTTGATGCGCGGACCGCTGAAGTGACGCGATTACTGTGGCAGGCACCGGCACCGCACTGGATGGCGTACCCGGTGATGCGCACCATGTTGTATGGCGGCACGGGACTGCTGCCACTTTGGGCGCAACAGATGTCAGGGGCAGAATTACCGCGTTGGCGGCAGCAGTTCACCGATAGTCAGATTCACCTGGTCGCACGTTTACTGCGCTGGTCAGTACGTCGTGGTGCCTGGCATCGGGCACGGGCACGGATGGGATATCCACCCTGAGTCTGCTTTTGAGAGTTTTACCCTTGTGTCGCATGGCGAGAGTGCCGATCCTGCTCTATTCTCGGGAGAAATGGATCCCTCCAGGTTTTATCGAGGTGCTATGACACATCACCCCCTGATTGCTGAAGTGTGGAATCAGCAACGCACGTTGATGGCCATCGTTGAGCAGGATTCACGAACGGCCTATTTTTATATCTGGCCAGCCGAACTGTTTCGCACTCAATATGCGGTACGCGGCTGCTGGGTACGCAATCTATCCCCTGCACCTGCGCAGGAAGATCGTGAAGCACTGGAGCAGGGGATTGCCCCGCTCCTGAGTGCGGAATATTGTCGTACGCTAGAAGCTGAACCCCCGTTGGATGCCAATGGTTTGCAGATTATCTGGGAGCCGGGCGACGAGGGCGCAGCGCTATGGTATTACGGGCAGCTCCTGGCAGTGATCCCCGGCTGGAGTCTGTATCAGCAGAAGCAGATCAGCTTTTCTGCGGGCTGTATTAAAGCTAACCGACTGACATCCCCTTTAGGTTCTGCCTCCACCAATCAACATTATGCTACCGCGGTTGACCACCGGCAGTTCTGGCGGGAATGGCAAGAAGGACCCGCCTGGGACAAGTTTCAGCAGACCATGCTCAGCCATTACCAGTCCCGATTCGGGGCGGAAGTGAAGTATTACGCGATCGATCAGGGCAGTTGGCCGCCGATGGCCATTGCTCAGTACTGGCATGAAGAGGTGTGGTATTTCTTTACGTTAGGCATGTCGATTCGTCCGATGCCGCAGGTGAATCATCTGTTTGATGAGCTGGCACCGCAGTATCGCCGCATCGAAATCGGTATGGCGATAGACAGCAACATCATGACGGAACACAGCGCAGTTCAGATGGCCAGCGCGCTGGCTGAATTCGCACCGCTGCCGTGGTCGCGCCTGACGTGGATTGGTGACTGCCATACGTTGGCGTCAGAAATGACACCGCAGGGCTTCACCAGCTTTTTACTGGCACAGGATCTCGCCAGTGAGGATCAGCGTATTAAGCTGCCAAAAAACGCCGGTGACCCGGTGAAGCTGTTGTGGGCGACACCGATCACGGCCAACGAGCAACATTTTGCCTGCCAGGATGAATATGGCGGACATCAGCTGTTAAAACGGCTTCGGGCAGAGGGTAATTCCCATATTTTCCGGCCCCGTCAGGAAGTGGTGGATGCTTCCGGGCAATAACCTGATGTGAGGATATGGCCTTGAAGCGATAAGCGTTGCGAAGGCTCATCCCGTTTTTTGTCTGCAACAATTGCTGAAAAAGCGCACGGATTGCGCAATTTTTATCAACGCAGAGGCGACCCGCAACCTGATCGTGGTGTAAAATAGTTGAGATTTTTCTTAAGGAGTTGTCATGTCCGCCATTGAAGTTATCCTTGTTGACCACCTCGATCGTCCCACCGGTAAAATGGAAAAGCTGGAAGTACATGAGAAGGGATTACTGCATCGTGCTATCACGGTGTATGTGTTTAACTCGCGCCTTGAAATTCTGTTACAACGACGTGCCAGTGATAAATATCACTGTGGTGGGCTGTGGAGTAATACCTGCTGTGGTCACCCTTATCCGCTGGAAAGCACGCAGGATGCGGCAGAACGCCGGCTTCGGGAAGAGATGGGAATGACGCTGAAGCTGCAACCGGTGTTCGAGCTCAGTTACAATTTGCCATTAAGCAATGGGCTGACGGAACACGAGTATGGTCACGTGTTTTTTGCCATCAGTGATGAACTGCCGCAGATGAACCCGGAAGAAGCAGACGATTATCGCTATCAGTCAGTGGCAGACATTGAGCAGCAGATAAAACAAGCACCTGAACAGTTTACGCCGTGGTTTTTACATACTTTCCCACGTATTCCTGCTTTTCTCGCGGCATTTACGGCCAGTAACTGATTTTGCTGGCCGTGGCTGGCGTTAACGCGTCAGGCTATTTACCAATCACAATTGAGTAGCCAATCAGCATAATTGCGCCAGCACCACCGAGTGCCATGACGGCAAAGATAAAGCCAAAGAAAAGAGTACGCCAGTTCATGCAGGATTCCAGTCAGGTAAAACGGGTGCACGATAATAGCGCGCACTTGCGTTGAGGCCAAGGACGATGCGTGCGTTGTGGATCACAACGATACATGTGATTGGATGGAAAAACCCTGTTCCTGCCAGTGCGACATCATCTCTTGCTGACGCCGGGTCAATTCCCGACCGCTCCAGACGAAAAGTGTTTGTCCCGGAAACAGCTCTGGCTGGAGGGTCTCAAGCGGTTCTGACAACACGTCAATTCGCCAGCCCTGTTGTGACAGACGCCAGCCTTCGAGCCAGATGCGGGTACGGTCATCAACGCCCCAGCCCAGTATCAAGGCATCTTTGCCGGCTTTTTTTCGTCCAGCCGCGAGGCAAAACGCGACATAATCAATTAAAGCGCCGTCCAGCAAGCTGCTCATGGCACGCGCGGTGGTTTGATCCAGACTCAGTTTTTGTCTCACAGGTACAATAACGTGGTCAATCAGTGCATCAACCGGGTTTTCACGGCCCATTGTCGCAATTTTGGTCCGCAGTTTGGCAGGACGGACATGACGCACGACGCTGATCAACTCTTCCTGTAGCTTGAACCAGCCATCATTAAGGTTAACGGTTTGGCCTTCCAGCAGCGCTTTTACTTTACCCACCGGTACGCCGCTGTTGATCCAACGTTTGATCTCTTCAATGCGTTGAACATCCTCGTCATCAAACTGACGATGGCCGCCTTCAGTGCGTTGGGGTTTGAGTAAACCATAGCGCCGCTGCCAGGCACGGAGCGTTACCGGGTTGATACCACAGCGTTCGGCAACATCACCGATACTGTAAAAAGCCATAACATTCTCAATAAACAGAGGTAGATGAGTTTACATTAACTCTGGCGACTAAGTTGTACAATAAGTTTTTCTATGTACAACTTAGCCAGCAGGTGACACAGGTTGGCGCAGGGAGTGATGGGCTATGTGCTGGTGCGGTTTTTCCGCAATCTTAGCCCGGTTATCTCTTCATGAAGTGCGCTGTTATCGCTCCTGAGCTGTTGGTTGGTCCGCATGAGATTTTCATATCTTGCGGCTTCCTGTTCTAACTCATGTGCCGTGTTTAAATGGCTTTTCTCCGCAACCAGCTGCTCTTCCATCTCTGTTTTCTTCACGTTGAGATGATCAATAGCATGGTTCACCGCCAGCGCGGCCGTGGCCGTGGCTTTGGCACCGACGTTGAAATAGTTAAACACCGAAGCATTATCAAAATAGACGGATGCCAGCGTTCCCGCACTTAATGCCCCCTGAACAATAGGAGCACCGTGATTAGCCACTTGAATGGCACGGTTTTCAGATATGCCGCTTTTTGTTCCCAACCAGTAAAGGGCATTTTTGATCGAGCTGCCTTCCATTTTTAAGCCAGGTTGATCCTGTAATACGGCTTTGTAGTGCATAGCGCTGGTGGCGGCATCAATGGCGTTGGAGGCCAGATTCACCGCCCCCATCGCCGCCATACCGTAACCTGAACCGTTCATGGAGGCTGAAAGTGTGGTCATTATGACTTGTGCGGTGGGGGCAGGAATTTTGGCAAGACCTTCAATCAAGCTATTGCGGGCTATGTTCTTTTCCAACGCACTGATTGTCTGTGAGGATCGCTCCTGTTCGGCACTGTAAGCGGCCACCTGGCTGCTGGGATCGACCTGAGAGGTGGCTGTAGCAATCGAATCGGTACTGATTTGCCGGACGGTGGGTGAGGGGACTTCGTCCTGCCTGCGTAATGGAATACCGGTCGGCGTGACATCCATTGTCTTGTGATCAAGCGAATGGGAGCGTGTGAACGGGTAATTTCCCCGTCTGGCAAACAGGGCTTTTCTGCTACTTATTGCCGTCATTCCCATCTCTTCTGCGCTGGCCGGTGCGGACGATGCGGCATTCGTCTGATTGAGTGCACTGGGACCTTGTGTGCCATGAATACCGGGTAATTGATCGATTGCCATGATGAACTCCTGAATTAATGGCCGTTAAGGCTGAGCAGTTGTGCTTCGGCCTGCGCACGCAGGTCGGCAGAGTTTGCGTTAATCGTCGGGGTGAAACTGGCCTGGACGGTTCGCTGAAAGGCAAGTACTGCACGGGGGATATCGCGGAGGATCTGAAAACATTGCCCAGAGTGGAACCAGCTCCAGATATCTTGCGGATTAAGCTCAAGGCACTGATGGTAGACCACTAATGCCTCACGGTGACGGCCTTGTATTTTTAACGTGCAGGCCAAAGCAAACAGGTAAGCGGGTTCCTGCGGGGCGAGCAGGCTAAGCAATGAAAAACAGGCGAAAGCCGTGTCGTAGTGTTGGTCATTAAAGGCCTGGTAGCCGCGCGCGTATACCGCTTCGCACTCTTCTTCGGGGAGAGGGAGAGGGAGGGGGGCCTGTTCTTTTTGTGGATGATTTTTCATTATTTTTCCTTTTTTTGATGTTGTAGTGCGCAAAGTAGGTGCGATCTTGCCGCGGCTAAGTTCACAGACATGGCGTGTATTTCTTTGCGAGTACAGATGACCAGAGATAAAAAAACACGTGGCGATTGGCGGGGAGAAATTGTCGAGCCAGCGCGAAAAAATGCAGACGAAAGCTGACGCCAGCGGCGCTACTGTGTAAAAATACAGGCTGTTTTTCTTACCCAGTGATGACCATGGCCCTGACAGCAGCAGTAAAAACCCAGATTGCACAATGGTATAAAGCATTGCAGCAACAGGTGCCTGACTTTATTCCCCGCCCACCTCAACGACAAATGATCGCCGAAGTGGCAAAAAGCCTTGCCGGGGATGAAGGTCGTCATTTGGCGATCGAAGCACCCACCGGCGTGGGTAAAACCCTCTCGTATCTAATTCCCGGCATTGCGGTGAGTCGCGCAGAAGAAAAAAGCCTGGTGATCAGCACCGCTAATGTGGCGTTACAGGATCAGATCTTCACCAAAGATCTGCCGTTGCTGAAAAAAATCATTCCCGATCTGACCTTTACTGCGGCGTTTGGCCGTGGTCGCTACGTGTGTCCGCGCAATCTGGCGGCGCTGGCGGCGGATGACGATCAGCAGGGTGATTTGCTGCTCTATCTCGATGAAGAGAACGCGGTGAGCAGCACCAAAGAAGAGCAGGCCCAGTGCGGCAAACTGGCGAAGACCCTTTCGCAAGGGGCGTGGGATGGCCTGCGCGATCACACGGATATCGCCATTAGCGACAGCCTGTGGCAGCGCCTGTCCACGGATAAAGCCAGTTGTCTGGGTGCGCATTGCCGTTGGTATCGCGAATGCCCGTTTTTTGTCGCCCGGCGCGAAATAGAGCAGGTCGATGTGGTCGTGGCTAACCATGCGCTGGTTATGGCCGCGCTGGAGAGTGAGTCGGTCTTGCCGCCGCCGAAAAACCTGCTGTTGGTGCTGGATGAAGGCCATCATCTGCCCGAAGTCGCGCGTGATGCACTGGAGATGAGCGCCGAAATTACCCCAGCCTGGTGGAACCTACAGCTTGATCTGTTTATTCGTCTGGTAGAGAGCATCATGGCGCAGCTGCGGCCGAAATCACCGCCGCCGCTTACCAATCCTGAACGACTCAAAGGACATTGCGATGAATTGCGCGATCTCCTCGATCAAACCTACCAGCAGTTACAACCGCTGTTACCCGCCAGTAATCAACCCGGTGAATATCGCTTTGTGCTGGGTGAACTCCCGGAAGCGTTAATGGTGCTCTGCGCCCGGCTGTTCAAACTGTGTGATGCCTTACGTGGGCTGGCGGAAGGGCTGATCAATGCCCTCGGCGAACAGACCGGAAAAGTGGATATTGTTCGACTGCACCGGGCGTTACTGCAGCTGAATCGGCACTTTGGTGGCTTTGAGGCGGTGAGTAAGCTCTGGCGGCTGGCGGCGATGGAAAAAGCCTCCAATGCGCCTGTTTCCAAATGGGTAAGTCGTGAAGTGCGAGACGGGCAGGCCCATATGCTGTTTCACTGTGCCGGCATTCGCGTTAGCGATCAGCTGGAAAAGTTACTGTGGCGAAAAATCCCGCACGTGGTGGTGACATCGGCGACCTTACGTTCATTAAATAGCTTTAACCGCTTACAGGAAATGTCAGGCCTGCATGAAAAAGCGGGCGATCGTTTTGTGGCACTAGACTCGCCTTTCAGTCATGTCGATCAGGGCAAACTGGTGATACCACAAATGCACTTCGAGCCGCAGATGCAGCAAGAGGCGGAGCATATTGCTGAAATGGCGCGCTTCTTCCGTCAGCAGGTAGAGGAGAAGAAGCATAAAGGCATTTTGGTGCTGTTTGCCAGTGGTCGCGCCATGCAGCAGTTTTTAACCCATGTGACCGATCTGCGCCTTTCCATGCTGGTGCAGGGCGATCAGCCGCGCTATCGCATGGTTGAACTGCACCGTAAACGGGTTGAGGCTGGCCAACTGAGCATTCTGGTGGGACTGCAATCTTTTGCTGAAGGGTTGGATCTTAAAGGCGAACTGCTCTCCCAGGTGCATATTCATAAAATCGCTTTTCCCCCGATAGACAGTCCGGTAATTTTGACCGAAGGTGAGTGGCTGAAAAGCCTCAACCGCTATCCGTTTGAAGTCCAGAGTTTGCCCAGCGCTTCATTCACGCTGATTCAGCAGGTAGGACGTCTCATTCGCAGCCATAACTGCTTCGGTGAGATAGTGATTTATGATCGGCGGTTGGTGAGTAAAAATTATGGTAGCCGGTTACTGGCGGCCCTGCCGGTGTTCCCGATTGAGCAGCCACCAGTCCCCTCGGCTGAAGTAAAAAAAACACGTACGCGCAAAAAAGTGCGTTAACAACCCAGGCTTTGTCACCAGTATGGGTGGCCCTTTTTGGAAGCGAATCATGGAACTGAACAAAATTATTAAAGAGATTGGGCGCGGTAAAAATCATGCACGTGATATCGACAGGGACACCGCATTTGCCCTTTACACGGCGATGCTGGCGGGTGAAGTAGCGGACCTGGAACTGGGCGCTGTACTGATTGCGCTGCGTATTAAAGGTGAAGGCGAAGAGGAGATGCTGGGCTTTTACCAGGCGATGCAGCAGCAGATGATGCGCCTGCAAGCGCCTGCTGAGCGTCCAGTCCCGATTGTCATTCCCAGTTATAACGGCGCACGCCGCCAGGGCAATCTGACTCCGTTGCTGGCTTTACTGCTATCGCGGATTGGTTTTCCAGTGTTGGTGCACGGCGTGAGTGACGATGCCACGCGTATCACCAGTGAAGCGGTATTTGCTGAGCTGGGTGTGCCTGCCTGCACCCACGCCGCTGAGGCACAAGCCCGGCTGGATGCAGACCAACTGGTGTTTATGACCATTGACCACCTGTGTCCGCCAATGGCCAAACAGCTCGCGTTACGCTGGAGAATGGGCGTGCGTAACAGTGCCCATACGCTGGCAAAACTGGCAACACCGTTTGCCGAGCGTGCTGCCCTGCGTATTGCCAGCGTTTCGCACCCGGAATACGTGCCGCGCGTCGGGCAGTTCTTCCAGGCGATTGATGCGCCTGCGCTGCTGCTAAACGGCACCGAAGGTGAGGTGTATGCGAATCCGCAGCGTTGTCCGGCCATCAACTGGATTGGCGGTGCTGAACAGCAGGCGGAAGTTTGGGTGGAACGCCAGCCAGAGCTTGTGCTGGATTTGGCCGAATCGAAAAGCGCTGCCGATACGGCACGCTGGATAAACCAGGTCTTGCAGCGGGAAAGAGCAGTACCGCAGTCGCTACGTCTGCAACTGGCGTGTTGTCTGCGTGCGAGTGGGCGCAGCGCATCCATTGACGCAGGTCTGGAGTGGCTGTCTCAGGCGGGCTGGTAACAGGAAGATGGCGCAGTCGATGCGCCATACGTTTGCTAATTTCCCGTGTCTGTTGTGCGGGGAGCCGTCAGTTGGAACGGCGTGGCAACAGCTGTTCGACCAGCTCCTGCCAGAACTGAATGCCAATCGGCAGCAAATCATCATTAAAATCGAAGTGCGCGTTATGCAGTGGCGCAGAAGGCGTTACGCCGTCGGCGCCGAGCCAGAAATAGGCACCAGGACAGGCTTCTAACATACAGGCGAAATCCTCTGAGGCCATAGAGGGATTAACCTGCCACTGAACTTTCTCAGCACCCAACGTCTTTTCGGCCACTGCCCGGACCTGTTCGGCAGAGGGCGCATGATTACGCGTCACGGGATAGCCCGGCAGCCACTCGATGCTGCCGCTCACGCCAAAGGGCTGGGGCAGCGTGGTGACAAACTCATTAATAAGCTGTTTAACGCGATCGCGTACATCACCTTGCAGGCAACGCACCGTACCGCGCAGTTGAATGCTATCGGCAATCACGTTAATCGCTTCGCCACCGTGGATCTGGGTCACGCTAATCACGGCGGAAGCCAGCGGTGAAAGGCGGCGCGAAGGAATGGTCTGAAGGGCCAGAATCAGCTCCGCAGCCACCACCATGGGGTCTGCGCCGCTTTCTGGCATGGCGGCGTGGCAGCTTTTGCCTTGCAGGGTAATTTCAAACGAATCCAGTGAGGCCATCATCGCATCACTGTTCACCGCCAGCGAACCTACCGGTAAACCTGGCCAGTTGTGCAGTGCATACACGGCGTCCATCGGGAAGCGCTGGAACAGACCCTCTTCGACCATCTTACGTGCGCCGCCGAGGTTCTCTTCGGCAGGCTGGAAGATGAAATGCACCGTGCCGCTAAAACATCGCGTGGTGGCCAGATGGCAGGCGGTGGCCAGCAGAATCGCGGTGTGGCCGTCGTGACCGCAGGCATGCATCACACCGGGAGTGGTGGACCGCCAGGCAGATTCCCCTTTTTCGGTGATCGGTAACGCGTCCATATCTGCGCGCAGGCCAATCACCGGGCCTGGCCCATTTTCCAGCGTTGCGATCACGCCCGTACCCGCCAGACCACGGAAAACCTGTAATCCGGCCTGTTCAAGAATTTCAGCGACCTGGCTGCTGGTCTGGTGTTCCTGATAGCCCAGTTCCGGGCGTTGGTGTAACTGGCGACGCCAGCGCAGGGCATCAGCGAGTAAAGAGGCGGGCAGGGTCATCAACAAAGTGTCTCCATAAGCGGTGAAGGCATCAATTATCGTCATCACCAAGATATGGATTTTACTGTAGTCGTAAGCGGCCACTGACGTCTATCGTACCGCAGATGAATTTTGGCTATAGGCTAAAACAATTTGGAATAAGTCAGAACGGAAAAGCGGTTGCAAGCTGTTCAGGCACCGTAACTGTACCTGAACGTTGCCATTAACGGCGGCGCGCATCCGGGCGCAGCAGATCAAACCGCTGGTCTTCACTGATGCCATAATAGGCCGATGGGCCACCGGCACGTAAAATGGGCTGGGCCTTCGCCGTTTGATAAATGCCCTCTTCAAGCAGTGCCGGATCAATATGGATGGCTACCGCTTCCCCCAGAATCAGCCAGCTATTGATCGCCTCTCCCTGCGCATCGGTTAACTGGATGCATTGCGTAAGACGACACTCAAAATTCACCGGGCTTTCGGCCACCATACTGACATTCAACTGCGAGGCAGGAATGGGCGTCACTCCCGCCAATGCAAACTCATCTTCGTGTCGTGGAATGGACGCTGAGCTTTCGTTCATCGCCTCTGCCAGCGGGCGTGTAGCCAGATTCCAGACAAACTCTTTGGTTTCGACAATATTTTGCACGCTGTCTTTCCAGCCGGTGCTGGAGAAGCCAATGATGGGGGGCGTGTAGTTAAAGCAGTTAAAAAAGCTGTAAGGGGCCAGGTTACGCTCACCGCTGGCGCTGACAGAACTGATCCAGCCGATGGGACGTGGGCCAATGATGGCATTCAAGGGATCGTGCGGTAAGCCGTGCCCGGCACGGGGTTGATAGGTATAGCGTTTATGCATGACAGTCTCCGGCAGTGAATACCGCTATCATAGTCGCTGTGCTCGCGCGGGTGTCACACTTTTGGTGAACGGATTGTGCGCTCCCTTTTTGCCACAAAGATTTATTTCCTGCGCCAGAATCGTTATTGTACGCCCGCTTCTGACAGTGAGGATCCCCATGAAGAACCTGTTTCACCCACGTAACCGCCATCAGGGCGAGTATGATTTCAACGCGCTCTGCGCAGCGCTCCCGGCCCTTAGCGGAAAAGTGCGCCCTAATGGCTATGGTAAACAGTCGATCGATTTTGCCGATCCTGAGGCGGTCATTCTGCTCAACCAGGCACTGCTGAAGCACTACTATCAGCTCAACTGGCAGCTGGCTCCGGGTTTTCTCTGCCCACCGATTCCGGGCCGTGCCGACTATATTCACCATCTGGCTGACCTGCTGATGCAGGACTGCGGCGGACGGAAGCCGGGGCAGTTGGACGTGCTGGATATCGGCTGCGGCGCTAACTGTATCTATCCGGTCATCGGGCATGCTGAGTATGGCTGGCGCTTTACCGGTACCGATATCTCAGCGGAAGCGATCAAAGCCGCGAATAAGATTGTGGCGGCGAACGCGGGCTTGCAGCGCGCGATTCGTCTGCGTCGTCAGGACGATGCTGCGCGTATTTTCGCAGGCGTGGTCCATAAAAACGAACGTTTCCATGTGACTTTGTGTAACCCGCCGTTCCATGCATCCGCTGAGGAAGCCGCAGAGGGTTCACAGCGTAAGGTGCGTAATCTTGGGCTAAAAAATGACGCTAAGCTCAACTTCTCCGGCCAGCAGCATGAGCTGTGGTGTGAAGGGGGCGAGCGCCAGTTCATCTCCCGGATGATCACAGAGAGCGAGACTTTCAGCCAGCAAATCGTCTGGTTTACTACTCTGGTATCGCGCAAAGAGAACCTCCCGGCACTGCGCAAGCAGCTTGAGGAGGCTGAGGTAGAAACCGTACGCGTTATCGATATGGCTCAGGGACAGAAGCAAAGCCGCTTCCTTGCCTGGAGCTTCCTCCCGGCTGCGGCTCGTCAACGTCGTTTGCTGGGCTAATCTGCCGCCGGTAGGGCAGGCAGGCTGGCAGCACTGGAAACATCGCTGCCGGTCTGCATGACTTGCACCGTCTGGTGTGGGGCTTTGATGCCGGCAGCATCAAAATGTTTCTTCACTTTGTCATCCAGCGCAAAGCGCACCGTCCACTGTTTCAACGGTTGGGTGGTAAAGGAGACACGCACCGTAAATGATTGATTGGTCAAACCTACCAGTCCGGCAAAGCCCGGCTCCCCAATCACCATGCTGCGGATGTCAGGATTTTCCATCAGCTCTTTGACCGCGGCCTGCAAAATAACATTCACCCGTTCACTGTCTTCCCGGCGATCAACATCATAGTTCGCGACAAACGATCCAATACCGCGAACGAAGTTAGCGAAAGTGGTAATCGAAGACCAGGGAATGATGTTGTACGCGCCGGTATCCTGACGTACCCCCACTGACCGAATCGACATGCGTTCTACCGTGCCGGTAATGGTGCCGATGGTGACCAAATCTCCCGTATTCATGCCGTTTTCGAACTGAATGAAGATGCCGGTGATGATATCTTTCACCAGCGTCTGGGAACCGAATGACACCGCCAGACCCAGTGCCCCCGCCCCGGCCAGCAGTGGCGCGATATTCACGCCGATCTCTGAAAGGAGAATCATCACGGTAATAGTGGTGATCACCACCGCCAGCGCATTACGGAACAGGGTTAACAGCGTGCGGGTACGCGCGCTGGGCATCGGACGGCCATGGGAATCCGACGCCAGTCGGCTCTCAATCACACTCGCCAGTACGGTCCAGCCAACGGCAGAGAGCAACAGGATCACCACGATACGAATCAGCACATCCACCATTTTTTGTCCGGCACCCTGTGTCACCCAGTACCACAGGTCAAACAGATTCCAGGCGCTGAGTAGCATCAATAAGGTGGCAAACACGGTGACCACCCGAGCCAGCTTAAGCAACGCCTTGATCCAGCTGTTTACCCGGCGCTGTAACTCGGGATAGTTACGGCGCGTCTCTTCCGATAAGGTGATGGTTTTCGCGATCCAGCGCGAGAGAATGCCAGAAATAAAGGCACCGATACAGATAATGGCGAGGCTACGCACGGTAGCCGACATCATGTATTTCAGGCTGTCTCCCGGATTGAACACCGAAAAGAAAAACAGGGCGATAAAGTAGGCGCTGGCGAACCAGTGCCATACCAGCGCAAAGGCGCGGATAAACAGGGCAAAAAAGGCGAGACTGCGATCTGCCAGGGCGATCAGCGCGGTATGAATATTGCGCCGATTGCGAAAAATCAGCCACAGCGCCCAGCCGGTCATAATGCCCATCACCACCACGTTCACCAGGGCGGCAACTTGCAGATTCACCTGATTCGAAACAATCGGCACCACCACCAATAAGCCATAGCCAATCACCCCGCTCAGCCAGCTCAACCGGGTATTCCAGTAACGCGCGCGGACGGCGCTGAGGTGGAAAAAGCGCAGTTCGTTATAACCGGGGCAGAAGATCAGACGCAGTACCGCTTTAAAGAATTCAATCAAAGCAAACGCATTCAGGAACAGGCCTTGCTGATAGGAGATGGTGCGGTTGCCGCCATTGTAGTTGTCACTAATGATTTGGCCGATAAACAGCGTGGCGGCCAGCAGCAGCAGGTCGATAACAAAGGCCATACCGATGGTGCCCGGCAGGTGCAGCCAGTTGTGCCGTTCAAGATTCTTACGTCGTGCCCAACTGCCCATGCGGCGATACAGGGGAGCGGCCAGAATGCGTAGTAGCCAGTAAACGGCAAACAGCGCCACGGCCAGCACCACAAAGTGCTTTGATGCGCTGAGCACGGTCTGTGGATTAAAGGCCTTGTGCGGTGCGTTCACAATGTTGTTGTGCAGGTTAATAAACTGGCTCGCCACTTCACCGCCGTATTCCCGTGTCACTTGGGTGACGCCTTCCAGCACGGTTTTATCTTGATCGCTGCTGTCAGGTGGGGTCAGTACCGGAGCCGGGGTATTCGCTGGGGTGGCGGCGGCACTGCGCAACTGGTCAATCAGCTCTTTGCGGGATTGGTCGTTATCGAGGATGTTTGCCAGCGCGGCATAAGCGGCTTTTTTATCCGCAGTGCTTGGCTCACTGCTGGTTGCACCGGCTGCGCTGCTCTGTTGCGCCACCGCCGCCTGCGGCAGTGTCACGGCAGCCTGCGTTTCAGATATCCCGCTGATAACCACTATGCAGAGTATGAATGCGCACGTACAGGTGGAGCGCAACAGCTTCAGTAACGGCATAACCATCTCCCTGATGAGGCGACTTTACCCGTTGCAAAGTATAGACAGGGATTTCAGGTGATTAGTCTTAAAGGGGGAAAGGAGGGGAAAATCGCATGGTGGGAGAGAACTCCTGAGACGAGGATAACGTGCTCAGGAGTGTGAGTGGGAGTTTGCTGATGTTGCCAGCAGAGCAAATGTTTTTAGGCTTTGGTATGAGTGATTAAACGAGGGCAACATCGTTGCGCCCTCGTTGGGATCAAAACCTGTTGCAAATTTGCTGTCTTTTGGTTTTTCTTGCAGGTACGGACTCTTGTTTTATCTCTTCAAGATCAATTTCGATAAAATTGAGTTTGCTTGAACTGTAAAAAGAGACTTCGGTGTTGCCAGACGATGAAATCCAGCATTCAGACTCGGTTATACAACTTTCAGCAGGTTTATAGCCTTCTGTTTGTAAAAACGTTCGTACCGGAGTTAAGTCCGTAGTGTTATTGAATTGGATGCTGTATATCAGTATTGATGGCCCCATAATGTTAGCAAAACTAAACGAGTAATCTTCTGAAATTCTTGGGAATTTCTTTAACAGTTCATGGGTGTAATAAAGATATTTAATTCTGTCTTGTTCAGTATAATGTACGCTGGTGGCAAAATTCATTTTCACAAATTCCCATGCAGCATAAAGTACACCGCTAACCATTAGCATGATAATGACAGTAGAAATGATTTTCTTTTTCAATTTTCTCCTAACCTCATTTTTCCACTTTCAGAACCAATCACTAAAAAAGTTTTTTCTTGATTATGTGGCGGCAAAATGACATTACCAGATAAAAAATCATCATAAGGCACAATAGTATTCATAAATGAAGGTAAAAGTCCTTTGGGTGGGTATGCATTGCGAAATTTCTCTGGGTCGGGGAACAGCAGTGGACAGAAGCTATCATTTTTCCAGCTACCTATTTTCCCATAGTAATCCCAGCGCTTGAGCGCCTCATCCTTGCTGACTGGACGTAACAGGGAAAAAGGATGTGGTGTTGAGACTATTCGGTAAAAGCCCAGTAAGTCGGAAACGAGATCTTCGCCGCTAAAGCCGCTATCGGTAACACGATAAAACGGAAATGTTCCCTGATAAGCTTCAAATTTACGGGCTATTCTCATCATCATGGCCAGTGCGATACTGTGTCTTTCCCACAAAGGACGCCCGCGCTTTATTTTCCATGTCAGCATCTTACCGGTGCGTAGCAGTCTGTATTTATCACCCATGCCTTGAGCGTAAGTCACATCATAGTATTTTTCCTGTGAAGCTTCACCAGCATTCATTGCGTTAAGTATTTTTTTGATATCGTCGCCCCTTGCATGCCCCAAGTCTACCCAACCGAGAACTTCGGTGTAGACCAATCCTTTTCCAGCATTTTTTGCATCTGCACCATCAATGATATCCGTACGTTTACTCATTTATCTCACTCCCTTGTTAATTTTGTCGGTGACATCACATTGCCACCTGTTTCAACCCTGAAAATCGGGCTGATATGTTTTAACAAAAAGGGCGTGAAACAGAGTCAAGCCTGGTCTTGGTGTTTTCCTTTTTATTTTAAAGGCGGAAAGGTGTGGGGTTTTATTCTGTTAGCTGAAAGCCTAAAATAAAAAACCCGCCGCTGTTGCCAGTGGCGGGTTATATTTACTGATTCAACTAAAGCAATCAGGAAACGTGCTGCAGGAACTCACGCAGACGATCGCTCGGCGGATTCGAAATTAACGTATCCGGGTCGCCATCTTCTGCGATGGTGCCTTTGTCGATAAAGATCAGGCGTGAAGCCACTTTCTGCGCGAAGCCGACTTCGTGGGTAACGATAACCATCGTCATGCCTTCTTCCGCCAGATCCTGCATGACTTTCAGGACTTCGTGACGCAGTTCCGGGTCCAGCGCTGAGGTTGGTTCATCAAACAGCATCATTTTAGGTTTCACAGCCAGCGCACGTGCAATCGCTACGCGCTGCTGTTGACCGCCTGAAAGCTCAGAAGGGAAGTGATGTGCGCGCTCAGCGAGGCCCACTTTACCCAGCAGCTCTTTCGCCAGTTTTTGTGCCGCGTCTTTCGAAGCGCCACGGACGCGAATCGGACCAAATGCGACGTTGTCCAGTGCGCTCATCTGTGGGAACAGATGGAACTGCTGGAACACCATACCCGCTTCCTGGCGGATCAGTCGCTCATCCACTTTAGGATCGTTTACTTTCATACCGTCAACGATCAGGTCACCGGTGGTGATCTCTTCCAGCTTGTTAATGCAGCGCAGCAGGGTGGATTTGCCGGAGCCAGAAGGCCCGATAATCACCACGACTTCGCCTTGATTAATTTTCAGGTTGATATCGTGCAGGACTTTAGTCTGGCCGAAGTTCTTTGAGACGTTCTTAAATTCAATCACAGGATTTTCACCCTTTTCTCAATGCGGCGCAGCACAAAGCTCAACACCAGCGTAATCACGAGGTAAATAATGGCAACTGCACTCCAGATCTCCAGCGCGCGGAAATTTCCGGCGATGATCTCCTGGCCCTGGCGGGTCAGTTCGGCAACGCCGATAACAATAAAGAGTGAGGTATCTTTGATGCTGACGATCCACTGGTTCCCCAATGGTGGCAGCATACGGCGCAGTGCCAGAGGCATAATCACATAACGCAGGGTTTCACGGCGGGACAAGCCCAGAGCCAAACCGGCTTCACGGAACCCTTTGTTAATTGACAGCACAGCACCACGCGTGATTTCCGCAATATAAGCACCGGAGTTAATCGTGATGGTGATCACCGCTGCGGTGAAGGGATCGATACGGAGATCCGGGAAGGCCATCGGCAGGGCAAAGTAGATGAACATCACCTGCACAACAATTGGCGTACCGCGAATCAACTCGATAAACACCAGGGCGATGTTGTTGGCAATCCAGCCGCCGTAGGCGCGGGCAAAGCCAGCAATCAGGCCAATGATCAAACCGCCGATCAGGCCAATAATCGAGATTATTAAGGTCATTTTGGCACCGGCCAGCAAAGCTGGCATAGCAGGCCAAATGACGCTCCAGTCAAACTCCATGGTGCGACTCCAAATACAATGTTGCAGTGGAAAAGGGCAGCGAAAAATTCGCTGCCTAAATTTTAGTCAAAATCACGCTTACTTAGGCTCTGTCCCGAACCATTTTTTGTAGATAGCGTTATAAGTGCCGTTGTCTTTCAATGTCTTCAGCGCGCCGTTCACTTTGTTACGCAGGTCGTCGCTGCCTTTCGGGAATGCGATACCATAATCTTGCGCTTCAATAGAGCTGCCTACTGCTTTAAAGCGGCCTTTACCTGCGGTGTGGATGAAGTACAGGATGTTTGGCGTGTCATGCAGCACAGCGTCTGCACGATTGGTGCCGAGTTCCATGTAAGCATTGTCGATATTTGGGAACTGGCGCAGATCTTTGGATTTGATATGCGCTTTCGCATAATCAACCGAACCGGTGCCGCTCTTCACAGCCACGACTTTGCCGTTCAGGTCATCAATTCCTTTGATGTCATTTTCGTTGTTACGCACCATCACTAACAAACCACTTTTGTAGTAGCCGTCGGAGAAGTCGATGGCTTTCTGACGCTCAGGCGTGATGGTGATACCCGCCAGTGCAACATCAACGTTCTTGGTTTGCAGCGCAGGAATAATGCCGCTGAAGTCCATTGGCTTCAGGGTGTAGTCCAGCTTCAGCTCTTTAGCGATAGCGGCCCATAAATCAACGTCGAAACCGACATAGTCATTGCCCTGTTTGAATTCAAACGGAACAAAGGCGGTGTCAGTAGCGACGACCAGTTTTTTATCTGCTGCGGTGGAAGAGAGTGAGAAGGCCAGCGCCAGCGCTGCCACAGAAACTTTCATCAAAGACTTCATCATTTTTCCTTATCAGGGCCGGGTGCAACCCGGGTGGTCTGGATTTCGTAAGCAATAAACGTGCCAACTCCAGCTATTATAATCATATCAGTACGTTATGGTCGCATGCTGACACGATTCTCCTACGCCACCCATGAGGGCACTATTTTGGTGCCCCATTTTGGTGCGTAGTGCTATTTTGGTGCGAGCACAGTGTGCACGACTTCTTTCCAATGTGAAGATAAAAGAAAAAGAAATGTTAACAAAGTCAAAAAAATGTTTCGTTATTTGCAGCGGGTACAAAAAAGGCGGGATAACCCGCCTTATTATTAGCAACGAAATTATTCAATATTCGCTTCGATGAACCACAGGAATTTATCCAGGTCGCGAGAAGCAGCCGTGAAAATATCTGCGGTATCTTCATCAGAGACTTCACTGATCGCTTTGCGGGTGGCATTTGCCACAATCGCATAACGGTCTGCCAGCGCTTTAAGATGATCCTGCACGCTGTGAATATTTAACGGGTAGCTTTTCAGTGGAGTCTTGTCGTTGACCACCTGAGTGGTACCTAGGGCGATGCCGCCTAACTGCACTGCGCGTTCAGCGATGGTGTCCTGATGATCAGCGATGGCTGCACGGAAGCCATCCAGCATTTCATGTACGCCGATGAAGTTAGCGCCACGCATGTTCCAGTGGGCCTGCTTGGTGATCAGAGAAAGATCAATAAAGGCGACAACCAGGCGATTCAGCACGTCGATAGTGGCTTTTTTATCTGCATCCGACACATCGTTGCGGGTGTAGATCAGCTCTGCATTTTTAGTTTTTACCAGTTTTGCGGTACTCATCAGTTCAATCCTCTCGATGATGGTGTGCCTAATTAACAACGAAACTAAGTATAGCAGCGGGTGCTGATTCTGCCTTCCCGGTATGAGCGATAGCTGAAATAGAGATAACTTAACAAAGCAGTAGGGGGTTATTTTAGAAAAACAGGTAACGTGATTTGATAATCGTTCTTATTCATGTTCGCAATCGGGGATTTTATATTAAACGTCAAACATGGCAGCGTAATGACAAGTTAGAGAGTGCCATTACGCTGCGGCAATTTATTATTGGTTTTCGAGCTTGATCGGACTGACCTGACTCTTTTTGGGGCGCATGGTGAGCGTGGAACCGGCAGAAGCGAAGATAATCGCGATGATAGCCAGCGCCTGTTGTGTGTTTAGCGTTTCCCCTAAAAACATAATCCCGGAGAGTGCCGCTACCGCAGGTTCCAGGCTCATCAGCGTACCGAAAATGCGTGCTGGCAGGCGCGTCAGTGCCACCATTTCCAGCGAGTAGGGCAGGGCTGAGGAGAGAATTGCCACAATCAGCGCCAGTGGAACCACATTCCAGTGCCAAATCCCCTCACTGGCGAAGGTCAGCCCGAGGGGCACGAAGATAACCGAACCAATCAATGACCCCATTGCCACGGTTGCCGGGCCATGGCTGCTGCCCGCACGTTGCCCAGCCAGAATGTATACCGCCCAACACGCACCGGCACCAATCGCAAATACCGCACCCAGTGGATCAATGTGTTGCATATTTGCACCAATAGGAAGCAGGAACGCGAGGCCAGCTACCGCGAGTGCGACCCAGATGAAATCCAGCGCGCGCCGCGATCCTGCCAAGGCTAACGTCAGTGGACCGAGGAATTCAAGTCCCACGGCGACGCCAAGCGGCAGGGTGCGTAGCGATAAATAGAAAAGAAAATTCATACAGCCAAGCGCCAGGCCATAATAGATCAGCGGACGACGCTGTCCGGCACTGAATTTCAGCCGCCAGGGTTTAAAGATCAGGCATAACATGACCGTGCCGAAGCCAAGACGCAATGCGGTAACGCCAGTCGCGCCCACTTGTGGAAACAGGGATTTTGCCAGTGCAGCACCACCCTGCAGGGAAACCATGGAGATCAGCAGTATTGCAACAGGTAACAAGGCAGAGGTGAGGTTTTTACTTTTTAATGCTGGAGACATCCTTTATAGCCTTTTTAGTTTGTATGTTCCGTCAGAGATAGACACTGCTCAGTGTAACTCAGGAGTGCTGAGTAAAAATGCGTAGACGAAAATTAAAAAAAAACAATCTACAGAAGGGCAATAAGTAAGCTTTTTTACACTGTTTCTGTAAAGAATTGTCAGGCATTTTTTAGGATAAAACTTAAAGGCAAAAAAGATGTGAACTAATTTAAGGGCGAATTTTTTGGTATTTTTATCAATTATTTCAATTGGATAGATTGATTCATTAACGTTCTGTTACACCAAACAATTCGTTAGACAACAAAATTCGAGCAGAGTTTCTTTCTGTTCTTTGTTATATTTTTAGAGTTGTCAGGAGAAAGTATTATCACATTTGAGGTGGTTATGAAAAAAATTGCATGTCTTTCAGCACTGGCTTGTGTTCTGGCTGTTTCTGCAGGTTCCGCAATGGCACAGAGCACTGTGTCTGTCGGCTACGCGCAGAGCGACTTCCAGGGCGTGGCTAACAAAGCTAACGGTGTCAACCTGAAGTATCGCTGGGAAGACGGTACCGACCCACTGGGTTGGATCGGCTCCTTTACCTACACCACAAAGAACAACACCATTGATGGTTTCTACAACAAAGCCAACTTCTACAGCCTGAGCGGTGGTCCAGCTCTGCGTCTGAATGACTGGGCAAGCATCTACGGTGTAGTTGGTGTTGGTTACGGCACCCGTAAATTCAACAGCAACGTTCCACGTAACGAAAACCAGAATGACCGCTGGGGCTTCGTATACGGTGCGGGTCTGCAGTTCAACCCAATCCAGGATATCGCTATCGATGCAGGCTATGAGCAGAGCCGCCTGAAAAATACCGATATCGGCACCTGGATCGTGGGTGTAGGCTACAGCTTCTAATTTAGCGCTGTAGTAACGAAAAGGCTCATGCATCGCATGGGCCTTTTTTGTTACTGACGACGATTATTTCTGCTCAGCCTTCAGCCACGCAATCTCATCTTTCCAGATATCCGGATTAATGGTCTCTAGAATCATTGGAATGCCATCAAAACGCGCATCTTTCATTAGCCAGCTAAACACCGTTTTGCCAATATTGCCTTCGCCCAGACTGTGGTGGCGGTCAACGCGGCTACCCAGAGCACTTTTTGCATCATTCAGGTGCATGCCACGCAGGTAGTTAAAGCCCACCGTCTGTTCAAATTCACGGAACGTTGCCACACAAGCCTCTTCGGTACGCAGATCGTAGCCGCCGGCAAAGGCATGGCAGGTATCAATACAGACACCGACGCGGGTTTTATCTTCAACGTGTTCAATGATAGTCGCTAACTGCTCAAAGCGAAAACCCAGGTTGCTGCCCTGACCTGCGGTGTTCTCAATCACCGCCGTCACCCCTTCGGTCTTATCCAGCGCAATATTGATGGATTCCGCAATTCGTTTCAGGCATGCCAGTTCATCAATTTGCTGGAGGTGGCTACCGGGGTGGAAGTTAAGCAGCGTCAGCCCCAGTTGACTGGCCCGGTTGAGTTCATCAATAAACGCTTCACGGGATTTTTCCAGTGCTTCTTCTACGGGATGGCCGAGGTTAATCAGGTAGCTGTCATGGGGAAGGATCTGCTGCGGGCCGTAATTATATTTCTCGCAGGCGGCTTTAAAAGCGCTAATCACACTTTCCGATAGCGGTGCTGCACGCCACTGGCGCTGGTTCTTGGTAAACAGGGCAAAAGCCGTGGCTTCAAGTTCGTGTGCGCGAATAACGGCCTGATCCACGCCTCCTGCTGCGCTAACGTGCGCGCCAATATATTTCATGCCAATCTCCTGTCAGGCGTTGCACTGGTGCAAACGCTGCATGATACCTGATGCCCGTCGAAGAAACGACTGCGCAAGCCTGGGCAGTATGGCGCAGTAATAGTATGCTCAAAGCCGCAAAATACGCGTCATTAATACTAAAAATGATTATTTATCGATAATCAACCACTATAATTGCTTGATTGCGGTACCTACGGCCGCTTTGCATTGTGAGGAGTACGCATGCACATTACGCTGCGTCAGATAGAAGTCTTTACCGAAGTCCTGAAAAGCGGATCAACCACCCAGGCCTCGCAGGTGTTGTCGCTGTCTCAGTCTGCTGTGAGCGCCGCACTGGCGGATTTGGAAAACCAGCTTGGGGTGCAGTTGTTTGATCGGGTAGGGAAGCGGTTGGTGTTAAACGAGCATGGCCGTTTGCTTTATCCGCGCGCCATTGCGCTGTTAGAGCAGACCAGCGAAATCGAACAGCTGTTTAAAGAAGACAACGGTGCCATCCGCATTTACGCCAGCAGTACCATCGGCAACTATATGTTGCCGGGGATGATCGCCAGTTATCGCCGGGATTTCCCGACGCTGCCGCTGGAACTCAGTGTGGGCAACAGTCAGGACGTGATTAACGCGGTGGTCGACTTCCGGGTGGACTTAGGCTTGATCGAAGGGCCATGCCATGTGCCAGAGCTGATCAGTGAGCCGTGGCTGGAGGACGATTTAGTGGTCTTCGCCGCACCGAATGCGGCTATCTTGCACTCTCCCATTACTCTGGAGAGCCTGGCTGAAGCGCCGTGGATCCTGCGTGAACGCGGATCGGGCACGCGGGAAATCGTCGATTTCCTGCTGCTCAAGCACTTGCCAGCGTTTCAACTCGGTATGGAGCTAGGCAATTCAGAGGCGATCAAGCATGCGGTGCGTCATGGCATGGGGATTAGCTGCCTGTCGCGCCGGGTGATTGAAGATTTACTCGAAGCCGGAACCCTGGTCGCACTGGATATTCCGCTGCCGCCGCTGACGCGAACGCTGTATCGCATTCGCCATCGCCAGAAGCATCTTTCTAAGGCAATCAATCGTTTCCTCTCTTATTGCAGTGAGTAACCGCTAATGATCGTCCTGCGATCATGAACGAAACTAATAACCTCTGCACTGCCGCTATACAGCGCAGTGCAAGCTGTTACAATCGCGCCTTATTTTTATCCCGCGTAGCGTTTCCACATGCATAATGACTCAAATACAACACAACAACCTGCGCTTAGGCGCGAACTCAAGGCACGTCATCTGACGATGATTGCCATCGGCGGCTCAATCGGTACTGGGCTGTTTGTGGCATCTGGCGCCACCATTTCTCAGGCAGGACCCGGTGGGGCTCTGCTCTCCTATGCGCTGATTGGCTTAATGGTCTACTTCCTGATGACCAGCCTCGGCGAACTTGCCGCTTTCATGCCGGTTTCCGGTTCTTTCGCGACTTACGGTTCCCGCTATGTTGAAGAGGGCTTTGGTTTTGCCCTGGGGTGGAACTATTGGTACAACTGGGCGGTGACCATTGCCGTCGACCTTGTCGCCTCGCAACTGGTCATGAATTACTGGTTCCCGGATACCCCTGGCTGGATCTGGAGCGCACTGTTCCTCGGTCTGATGTTCCTGCTTAATTACATTTCGGTGAAGGGATTTGGTGAGGCCGAATACTGGTTCTCATTAATCAAAGTCGTTACCGTCGTGATCTTTATCGTGGTGGGCGTGCTGATGATTGCTGGCATTATGCGCGGCGGCGAAACGGCAGGCTGGCATAACTGGCAGGTTGGCGATGCGCCGTTTGCCGGTGGCTTTGCGGCGATGATTGGCGTAGCAATGATTGTCGGGTTCTCTTTCCAGGGCACTGAGCTTATCGGTATTGCTGCGGGCGAATCAGAAGATCCGGCGAAGAATATTCCCCGCGCCGTGCGTCAGGTGTTCTGGCGTATTCTGCTGTTCTACGTGTTTGCGATTCTGGTCATCAGCCTGATTCTGCCATACACCGATCCTAAACTGCTGCGCAACGATGTAACCGATATCGGCGTCAGTCCGTTTACGCTGGTCTTCGAGCATGCGGGCCTGCTCTCTGCGGCGGCGGTGATGAATGCGGTGATCCTGACTGCCGTGCTCTCAGCAGGGAACTCCGGCATGTACGCGTCAACGCGTATGCTGTACACCCTGGCTTGTGATGGCAAAGCGCCGAAAATTTTCGCCAAACTGTCTAAAGGCGGCGTGCCGCGCAATGCGCTGTATGCAACCACCGTGGTGGCAGGGCTCTGCTTCCTGACCTCTAAATTTGGCAACCAGGAAGTGTACCTGTGGCTGTTGAACACCTCAGGGATGACCGGCTTTATTGCCTGGTTGGGCATTGCCATTAGCCATTACCGTTTCCGTCGTGGTTATGTGGCACAGGGGAATGACCTGGCCGCGCTGCCATACCGTTCGGGTTTCTTCCCGCTGGGGCCGATTTTCGCCTTTGTACTGTGCCTGATCATCACTCTGGGCCAGAACTACCAGGCGTTCCTCGCCGATCGTATTGATTGGTATGGTGTTGCCGCAACCTACATTGGTATTCCGCTGTTCCTGATCATTTGGCTGGGCTACAAGCTGACGCGCGGCACCCGTATGGTCAAATACAGTGAAATGACGTTTGATAACAAGCAGTAACGTCTTTGGCTGGCGCAGTTTTTTACTGCGTCAGCACATCGTATCCTTCCGGTTTAACTGATAATTGTTATCATTCTTTTTACACGTTGCCTCTATTGGCCATATTTCGTGATAACAGGACCGATCATGAGCCTTACCGATTCCACCTCAGCGCTTCCCCGTCAACAGGATGCGCTGGGCCGCTACCACCAGGTGCTGCGCAAACGCCTGCTGATTATTGGCGTGTTGGCGCTGTTTATCCTCGCCTCTCTATTGCTTGATTTTACGCTGGGCCCAGCCGGGCTATCCCTTTCTACTTTGTGGCAGGCGCTGGTCCATCCGGCGGTTGCGGATGCGGGTACGCGAGTAATCGTCTGGGATATCCGTTTGCCTTACGCGTTAATGGCGGTGGTGGTGGGGTTTGCGCTTGGTCTTGCAGGTGCAGAGATGCAAACCATTCTGAATAACCCACTTGCCAGCCCATTTACCCTGGGCGTCTCTTCTGCGGCGGCGTTTGGCGCGGCCCTGGCGATCGTGTTAGGCATCGGTATTCCGGGGATCCCGGATTCGTGGTTTATCTCCGCTAATGCGTTTATTTTCGCGCTGCTCGCCGCGCTGTTACTGGATGGTATTACGCGCTGGACGCGCGTCGCCAGTTCCGGGGTGGTGCTGTTTGGTATCGCGTTGGTGTTTACCTTTAACGCGCTGGTGTCGATGATGCAGTTCATCGCCAGTGAAGATACGCTTCAGGGGCTGGTGTTCTGGACCATGGGCAGCCTGTCCCGTGCTTCCTGGGACAAACTGGGGATTCTGTTCGGTGTATTTATTGTCCTGTTACCGCTTTCGCTGCGCAGCAGTTGGAAACTTACGGCGCTGCGCTTAGGGGAAGATCGTGCCATTAGTTTTGGTATTGATGTTCGTCGTCTGCGTCTCACCACGCTGTTGCGTATCAGTATTCTTTCGGCGCTGGCCGTGGCGTTTGTGGGGCCTATCGGCTTTATTGGTCTGGTGGCACCGCATATCGCGCGCATGTTGTTTGGCGAAGATCACCGCTTTTATCTGCCAGCCAGCGCATTGATAGGCGGGCTGGTACTGTCACTGGCTTCCGTTGCCTCTAAGAACCTGATTCCGGGCGTCATTATTCCGGTGGGGATCGTCACTTCATTGGTCGGCGTGCCTTTCTTCCTGTCGATTATCTTGCGTCACCGGGGGAATGTGTAATGGGCGAGGGATTACGTTTACAGCAGTTTTCGGCCGGATATCCGCGTCGTCAGGTGATTGATCAGCTGGATGTGCCGGTACTGCCTCGCGGTAAAATCACCGTGCTGTTAGGGCCAAACGGCTGTGGGAAATCGACGTTATTGCGCGCAATGGCCGGGCTAGGCAAGGGCAGTGGCGAGCTGTGGCTAAACGGTGATGAGTTGATGTCACAGCCGTTCACGCGTCGGGCCCAGCGGGTGGTCTATTTGCCGCAGACACTGCCTGCGGGGGTTCACCTGCATGTGCTGGAATCGGTGATTGTCGCGCAGCGGGCTTCTGGCGGTGAAACCACCTCGGAAGAAGATGTGATGCACCTGTTGCGCCAGTTAGGGATTGCTCACCTGGCGATGCACTATCTTGATCAACTTTCGGGCGGTCAGAAGCAGTTAGTGGGCCTGGCCCAGTCGCTGATCCGCCGCCCTGAGCTGTTACTGCTCGATGAGCCTCTGAGTGCGTTGGATCTTAACTATCAGTTCCACGTGATGGATCTGGTACGGCGGGAAACGGCGTTACGCAACATCGTTACGGTGGTGGTGGTGCATGATATTAATATCGCCTTGCGCCATGCCGACCATGCCTTGATGCTGAAAGAGGGGAAAAAAGTCGCCGATGGCGCACCGGTGGACGTGATCACTCCGCAGACTCTGGCAGAAGTGTATGGCGTTCAGGGGCGTATTGAGTGCTGTTCCCAGGGGATGGCGCAGGTGATGATTGATGGGCTGGTTGCAGCGCCCCTGCTGTAGGGGCGCTGAAAGACTACACCAGCAGATGGCGGGCGTGGAAGCGCAGGTGATCTTCCACAAAGCTGGCGATGAAGTAGTAGCTGTGATCGTAGCCAGGCTGAATGCGCAGGGTGAGCGGGAAACCGATCTCCTGCGCGACGCGATCCAGCTGCTCCGGCTGAAGCTGATCGGCAAGGAACTGATCGCTGTCGCCCTGATCGATCAGGATCGGCAACTGATGTCCGGCGTCACGCAGCAGTTCGCAGCTATCCCACTCGCGCCACTGGGTCTTATCTGCACCCAGATAAGCGTTAAAAGCTTTCTGGCCCCAGGGGACGTTGCAGGGGTTCACAATTGGTGCGAATGCCGAAGCGGACGCAAAGCGGCCAGCCTGACGCAGCGCCAGAACCAAAGCACCGTGACCGCCCATGGAGTGGCCCATAACCGACTGACGATCGCTGACTTTAAACTCGCTGGCAATCAATGCAGGCAGTTCATGAGCGAGGTAGTCGAACATCCGATAGTGTGCTGACCACGGAGCCTGGGTCGCGTTAAGGTAGAAACCCGCCCCCTGACCGAGGTCGTAGCCTGCATCGTTCGCGACATCATCACCGCGTGGGCTGGTATCTGGCATCACCAGCACCAGACCCAGTTCGTCAGCCACGCGTTGTGCGCCGGCTTTAGTGGTAAAGTTCTCATCGGTGCAGGTTAACCCGGCGAGGAACCACACCACAGGGGGCGCAGTATCACCCTGCGTTGGCAAAAAGATGCTGAAGGTCATCGGACAGTTCAGGACTGTCGATTGATGCCGCCAGCGTTGTTGCCAGCCGCCAAAGCTGCGATGCTCCTCCAGCAGTTCCAGTCTGGATGTCATACGGCCTCCGTTACTTGTCGAAGTGAATCACGGTACGGATAGATTTGCCTTCGTGCATTAAATCAAATGCATCGTTGATCTCTTCCAGTGGCAGATTGTGGGTGATGAAGTCGTTCAGCGCGAATTTACCGTCGAGGTAATCCTGCACAATACCCGGCAGCTGGCTACGGCCTTTCACACCGCCGAATGCAGAACCACGCCATACGCGGCCAGTCACCAACTGGAATGGACGGGTTGAGATCTCCTGACCTGCACCAGCAACCCCGATAATCACAGATTCGCCCCAACCTTTGTGGCAGCACTCCAGCGCTGAACGCATCACGTTAACGTTGCCGATGCACTCAAACGAGTAGTCCACGCCGCCGTCGGTCAGTTCAACAATCACGTCCTGGATCGGTTTTTCATAGTCTTTCGGGTTGATCAGGTCGGTGGCACCCAGTTTGCGGGCCAGTTCAAATTTACTGGTGTTAATATCGATACCGATGATGCGGCCCGCTTTCGCCATTTTTGCACCGATAATCGCCGACAGGCCAATACCACCCAGACCAAAGATGGCGACAGTATCCCCTTCTTTAACTTTTGCGGTGTTCATTACAGCACCCATACCGGTGGTGACGCCACACCCTAACAGGCACACTTCTTCCAGCGGGGCTTCTTTACTGATTTTTGCCAGTGAAATTTCCGGCACAACCGTGTATTCAGAGAAGGTAGAGGTCCCCATATAGTGGAAGATAGGCTTACCGTCTTTGAAGAAGCGGGTGGTGCCATCGGGCATCAGGCCTTTGCCCTGGGTGGTGCGGATGGCCTGACACAGGTTGGTTTTACCTGACAGACAGAATTTACATTTGCCGCACTCTGGGGTGTACAGTGGAATGACGTGATCGCCAACTTCCACGCTTGTCACGCCTTCGCCCACTGCTTCAACAATCCCGCCGCCTTCATGGCCCAGAATCGCCGGGAACACACCCTCAGGATCGCTACCGGACAAGGTATAAGCATCGGTATGGCATACGCCTGTCGCCACGATGCGCACCAGCACTTCACCTTTTTGCGGTGGCATCAAATCAACTTCTTCAATTTTCAGTGGCTCACCAGCGGCCCAGGCAACGGCAGCACGGGTTTTGATCATGTTCATACAATCCCTCTTGTCAGTAATCAGCGCATCGCGCCTAGATGGTCGTGAATAATCGTGTGGTTCAGGTTGAAGAGACCGGAAAGCGCAGCTCATCGTTCTGCGGCCGGTCATCAAACATCTCAATAATCAGGTATTTCAGCGCCTCTACGTTGGGGGTAAAGGCATCACGTCGCCACAATAACCAGGTGGCGGTATTCTGGTAGGCATCGGGCAGGGTGTGGCTCTGGACACGGGCGCGCTCTCCCATCTGCCCCAGTACGGAAGCGGGGATCACCGCGACGCCAGCGCCACCCGCTACGCAGGCCAACATGGCGTGATAGGACTGAATTTCCATCACGCTATGGGGCGCAATATTGCTATCGCGGTACCAGGCCTCGGTTTTGGTGCGGTAGGAGCAGCTGTTACGAAAAGCAAACAGCGTGTCATGTTGCACATCCACCGCGCTCTCAATAGGGACATGTTCAAGGCTGCTGATCAGCACCAGCTGTTCGCGAAAAGCGATGCAGCCGTTTAAATCGTCATAGGGGGCCGGGCCATCCACCAGCGCGGCAGCCAGTGTGCCTTCACGCACTTTGTCGATAATTTCACCGGATGTATTGGTGATCAACGAGAGTGACACCTGCGGATAGCGCTGGTGATAAGCCGCTAGCAGGCGTGGCAGGCGCGTGGCCGCAGTACTTTCCATCGACCCCAGCGCAAAGTTTCCCGCGGGTTCGCCAGCGCGGCTGATGCTTAGCGCTTCATCACTCAGTGCCAGAATACGCTGGGCATAGCAGAGAAAGTTGTGACCCATGGGTGACAGGCGCAGACGCTGTTTTTCCCGGATAAACAGGTCAACCCCCAACTCCTCTTCTAGCTGGCGTAGGCGCGTCGTCAGGTTCGACGGAACCCGGTGCAGTTGCTCCGCCGCACGCGCCAGCGAGCCACTTTCCGCCACTGCACAGAACATACGTAACTGGACTAAATCCATACATTCTCTTTTTGTAAGCAACTATGGTTGGTTTGTTCACTAATCGTGAGTTTAGCCATTATGCTTTATCATGGCAAGTGCTGCAAAGCTGGGCATAAAGCGTGACGATAATGAAAAGCTTTCATCCCCAATCAGATTGATTGCTGGATTACCCGCGCGGAGTGCTTCACAATACGGCCTCAGAAATATTGCCCGCTGGCAAGATCCGGCGGATGCACTACCCAGCCGGAGAAAGAAACAATGAGTACCTTAAGTCAGGCCGCTTCCCTCGTGCATGAAACGCTGTTGGCACGCGGTCTTGAGACCCCGCTACGCGCACCTGCACGTGATATCGATGATGAAACCCGTAAGCGCCTGATCGCTGGTCATTTGACCGAAGTCATGCAGTTACTCAATCTTGATCTGGAAGATGACAGCCTGATGGAGACGCCACACCGCATCGCTAAGATGTATGTGGATGAGATTTTTTCTGGTCTCGATTACGCCAACTTCCCGAAAATCACCCTGATTGAAAACAAAATGAAGGTTGATGAGATGGTCACGGTGCGTGATATCACCTTCACCAGTACCTGTGAGCATCACTTTGTCACTATCGACGGTAAAGCAACCGTAGCTTACATTCCGAAAGATAAAGTGATCGGCTTGTCAAAAATTAACCGTATTGTGCAATTCTTTGCGCAGCGTCCGCAGGTTCAGGAGCGTCTGACGCAGCAGGTCCTGATTGCCTTACAGACTCTGCTCGGTACCAACAACGTGGCCGTTTCAATGGATGCGGTACACTACTGTGTGAAAGCGCGTGGCGTAAAAGATGCTACCAGCGCCACCACCACCACCTCGCTCGGTGGCTTGTTCAAATCTAGCCAAAACACCCGTCAGGAATTTTTACGCGCGGTGCGCCACAGCTAACAGCCTTGCCAGGCTGGCATAACAGGACGTCCTATGCAGCGTTATCAAGCGATCGATTTTATTCGCGGCCTGGCAATTCTTGGCATTCTGCTTCTCAATATCGTCGGTTTCGGCCTGCCTTCGGCGGCGTATCTCAATCCCGCCTGGGCGGGCAGCATCAGCCTGGTCGATGCCTGGAGCTGGGCGCTGATGGACGGCCTGGCACAGCTAAAATTCCTCACGCTGTTCGCCTTGTTGTTTGGGGCAGGGCTGTCGCTGTTACAGCCGCGCGGCACCAGCTGGATCACCGCACGCCTTGTGCTGCTGATGCTGTTTGGCTTGATCCACGGGCTGCTATTCTGGGAAGGCGATATTCTGTTGGATTATGGCCTGATTGGCCTGCTTATCTGGCGGATGCTGCGCAATGTGCCTGACAATGGCGCGTTATTTAAAACCGGGGTACTGCTGTATTTAATGGGCTGCGGTGTGCTGCTGGTGTTTGGTGCCATTTCCAGTCCAAACCCTGGCGAAAGCTGGTTGCCTGGCCCAGCCACGCTGGAGTATGAGCGTTACTGGAAGCTGGCGGGCGGACTGGAAGCCTTTACTAACCGGCTTGATCACCTCTCAAACGGCCTGATGGCGCTGCTGTCACAATATGGCTGGCAGTTGGCGGGGCTGATGCTGATGGGGGCGGCCCTGCTACGCAGTGGCTGGCTGAAAGGCGAGTTTCCGCTGGCGCACTATCGGCGCTGTGCCGCGATTATGCTCAGTATCGGCGCGCTGCTGGCGTTGCCGGGCATTGTATTACAGTGGCAGGTGCAGTGGGCATTCCGCTGGACCGGCTTCTATTTGCAGCTGCCACGGGATTTAGCCAGCCCGTTTATCAGCCTCGGCTATGCGGCATTATGTTTCGCTTTTTGGCCACACATTTCCCGCTGGCGTCTCTGTTATGCGTTGCAATGCGTTGGACGTATGGCGCTGAGTAATTATCTGCTGCAAACGTTGATTTGCACCACCTTCTTCTATCATTTTGGTCAGTTCATGCACTATGGCCGCGCACAGCTGCTGATGTTTGTGCCACTGGTATGGCTGATTAACCTCACGTTCTCACTGCTCTGGCTGCGCTATTTCCGCCAGGGGCCGATGGAGTGGCTGTGGCGTCGCCTGACTGACCGCATCGCACAACACTTTTCTTAATCCAGATGATGACCGCCGTCACAAACCGAGCAGGTTTGATGTAACCGCTTTCATTGATGTGACGCAATTCACGCTGTTACTGCTGCCAGGCTGACACAATAGCGCCGAAAACTTTCATCGGCGTAAGCCGTTTTTTTCCTCTGTGGAATAGCTGCATGATAACAATCCGTGATGTTGCCCGTGTGGCTGGCGTCTCAGTGGCCACGGTGTCCCGAGCACTTAACAACAGTAGCGCAGTGACGCCAGAAACCCGTGAATCGGTGCTGCAAGCCGTTGAGTCTTTGGGATATCGCCCGAATGCCAATGCCCAGGCACTGGCAACCCAAATCAGCGATACCATTGGTGTCGTGGTAATGGATGTGTCCGATCCCTTCTTTGGCGCGCTGGTAAAAGCGGTCGATACCGTGGCACAGCGTGTGCAAAAGCATGTGCTGATTAGCAACTCCTGGCATCAGGAAGAGAAAGAGCGCCATGCGATCGAGGTATTGATCCGTCAACGCTGCAATGCGCTGGTGGTGCACGCGAAAACGCTTTCAGACGCAGAGCTGGCAAACTTTATGCGTCAGGTGCCGGGTATGGTGCTGATTAACCGTATCGTGCCGGGTTTTGCCCATCGCTGTGTGTGTCTGGATAACGTAGCGGGTGCCGTCACTGCCTCAAATATGTTGTTACAACAAGGGCATAGACGAATTGGTTATCTCTGTTCCAGTCATCATATTGAAGATGCCGAGCAGCGGCGCAGTGGCTGGCTCCAGGCCCTTGCAGCTCAAGGCATTCATCCGCCGGAGAGCTGGATAGCCAGCGCGGAGCCCGATATGCAAGGCGGAGAAGCGGCTATGGTGGAACTGCTTGGGCGTAATCAACAGCTAACGGCCGTGTTTGCCTACAATGATGGCATGGCTGCGGGGGCGCTAACCGCCCTGAAAGACAACGGCATTCAGGTGCCTCAGCAGGTTTCCGTCATTGGTTTTGATGATATTCCAATGTCACGCTATACCGATCCTCAGCTCACAACAGTGCGCTATCCAATTGTTTCTATGGCGAAACTGGCCACTGAGCTGGCATTGAAAGGGGCGGCAGGTGAGTTGGATGACAACGATCAGCACTGTTTTATGCCCACGCTGGTGCGCCGCCACTCCGTTGCGCCGTTACAAAATGTGGCATCCGTCACTATTTCCACAAACAGCACCATGTAACCGTTTTCAATCTGTGATTGTATTCACAGTTAACTGGCCCTGCGCTCAACTATGATGGCGGCGTCATTACTGAATGAAACATTATGTAACGCCACACCAGGCCGCTGGGGCAGTTTCTCCGGTCGGCAGAAAAAGTTCACGACATATATCAGGATGCAGCGTTACACGGACAGTGAAGGTTTTAATGAAATATTTAACCGCTGTTTCTGCGCACCCTGTCGGGTGCCAGAACCAAACGACCCTGCACAAGAACCGGAGTTATTATGAATAAGAAGGTTTTCACCCTCACAGCACTGGTTGCCGGCATGATGATGGGCTCTGTGGCACATGCTGCTGATACACGTATTGGCGTCACCATCTATAAATACGATGACAACTTCATGTCGATGGTGCGTAAGGATATCGAGAAAGAAGCGAAGACCCTGGGCGGCGTACAGCTGTTGATGAATGACTCACAAAACAGCCAGTCTACCCAGAACGACCAAATCGATGTGCTGATGGCAAAAGGGGTTAAGGCGTTAGCGATCAACCTGGTTGACCCAGCGGCTGCGGGCACTGTGATTGATAAAGCACGCGCAAACGATGTGCCGGTGGTGTTCTTCAACAAAGAGCCGAGCGCGAAGGCCTTAGCCAGTTACGATAAAGCCTATTACGTTGGCACCGATTCTAAAGAGTCAGGTATTAAACAGGGCGAGCTGATTGAGAAACACTGGAAGGCTACGCCAGCATGGGATCTGAACAAAGACGGCCAGATTCAGTACGTGCTGCTGAAAGGCGAGCCAGGCCACCCAGATGCGGAAGCCCGTACCAAGTATGTTATCGATACCCTGAACAAAGACGGCATCAAAACCCAGCAGCTGGCGATGGACACAGCAATGTGGGATACCGCACAGGCTAAAGATAAAGTCGATGCCTGGTTGTCTGGCCCGAACGGCAAGAAAATTGAAGTGATCATCGCCAACAACGACGCGATGGCAATGGGTGCGGTAGAGGCGCTGAAAGCGCACAACATGAGCAACGTGCCGGTCTTCGGCGTGGATGCGCTGCCAGAAGCGCTGGCGTTGATCAAATCAGGCGCAATGGCCGGTACCGTGTTGAACGATGCTGAAAACCAGGCAAAAGCCACCCTCGATATCGCCAACAATCTGGCGCAGGGTAAAGAGCCGACGGCGGGCACCAGCTTCAAGATGGAAAACAAAGTTGTCCGCGTACCTTATGTACCGGTAGATAAAGATAATCTGGCCCAGTTCCAGAAATAAGTGGGTTTACAGGCGCGGAGTCTTCCGCGCCTGAATCCGAATCATCACCGTTTTGTTAGCCAGGTAAATTATGGCCAGTGATAATCCGACCGCACAGCGTGAATATCTGCTGGAGATGACTGATGTCAGTAAGTCATTCCCAGGAGTGAAAGCCTTAGATAACGTGAATTTAAAAGTGCGGCCTCACTCCGTTCACGCCTTAATGGGTGAAAATGGTGCCGGTAAATCCACTTTATTAAAATGCCTGTTTGGTATTTATAGCAAGGATACGGGGAGCATCCTGTTTCAGGGTGAAGAAGTTAATTATAAGTCTTCGAAAGAAGCGCTGGAAAATGGCGTTTCTATGGTGCATCAGGAGCTGAACCTGGTGTTACAGCGCACGGTCATGGACAACATGTGGCTGGGGCGCTATCCGCGCAAAGGTTTTTTTGTCGATCAGGATAAGATGTATCGTGATACCAAAGCGATCTTCGATGAACTGGATATTAATATCGACCCGCGCGATAAAGTGATCGATCTTTCTGTCTCACAGATGCAGATGATTGAAATTGCTAAGGCATTCTCGTATGACGCGAAAATCGTCATTATGGACGAGCCAACGTCGTCATTAACCGAAAAAGAAGTTAATCACCTGTTTACCATTATCCGTAAGCTGAAAGATCGTGGCTGCGGGATTGTGTATATCTCCCACAAGATGGAAGAGATTTTCCAGCTGTGTGATGAAATCACCATTCTACGCGATGGTCAGTGGATTGCGACCCGCCCGCTGGAAGGGCTGGATATGGACAAGATCATCTCAATGATGGTGGGTCGTTCATTGAATCAGCGCTTCCCGGACAAGTCCAACGTTCCGGGCGAAACCATCCTGGAAGTGCGCAATCTGACTTCGCTGCGTCAGCCTTCGATTCGGGATATCTCTTTTGATCTGCACAAAGGAGAAATTCTGGGGATTGCGGGCCTGGTCGGGGCGAAGCGTACCGATATCGTTGAGACGCTGTTTGGTATCCGTGAAAAGTCAGGCGGTACGATCAAGCTGCATGGTAAAGCGATTAATAATCACAGCGCGAATGAAGCTATCAATCATGGTTTTGCGCTAGTGACTGAAGAACGTCGTTCAACGGGTATTTATGCTTACCTGGATATTGGTTTTAACTCGCTGATTTCCAATATCAAGAAATATAAAAATTCAATCGGGTTGCTGGATAACAAGCGCATGAAGAGCGATACCCAATGGGTAATCGATTCTATGCGTGTGAAAACACCAGGTCAGCATACACAGATTGGTTCTCTTTCTGGCGGTAACCAGCAGAAAGTGATTATCGGGCGTTGGTTATTAACGCAGCCCGAAATTTTGATGCTTGATGAGCCAACGCGTGGTATTGACGTTGGGGCAAAATTCGAAATTTACCAGCTTATCGCTGAGCTGGCGAAGAAAGAGAAAGGCATCATTATTATCTCGTCCGAGATGCCGGAATTGTTGGGCATTACCGATCGTATTCTGGTGATGAGTAACGGTCAGGTTGCGGGCATTGTTGATACCAAAACCACCACGCAGAACGAAATATTGCGTTTAGCGTCATTACATCTCTGATGAGCAAGGGCTGTTAACATGAAAGCGACTACAAAAAAGAATGCGCTAACCTGGTTAAAAGAGGGCGGTATTTACGTCGTCCTACTGGTGTTGCTGGCAATCATTATTTTCCAGGATCCGACGTTCCTGAGTTTGATGAACCTGAGTAACATTCTGACGCAGTCTTCAGTGCGTATTATTATTGCCCTCGGTGTAGCGGGTCTGATTGTGACCCAGGGTACGGACCTGTCTGCCGGACGTCAGGTGGGCCTGGCAGCCGTTGTGGCAGCAACCTTGCTACAGGCAATGGATAACGCCAATAAAGTGTTCCCGCATCTGGATACCGTGCCGATCCCGGTGGTGATGCTGATTGTGTGTGTGATTGGTGCGCTGATTGGCCTGGTGAACGGTGTGATCATTGCCTATCTGAAGGTGACGCCGTTTATCACCACGCTGGGTACCATGATTATCGTGTATGGCATTAACTCACTCTATTTTGACTATGTGGGTGCTTCGCCAGTTGCAGGATTTGATGCCGGTTTCTCTAAATTTGCTCAGGGCTTTTTCCGCTTCGGTGATTTTAAGCTCTCTTACATTACTTTCTATGCGGTGATTGCTATCGCGTTTGTCTGGATTCTGTGGAACAAGACCCGCTTTGGTAAGAACATTTTTGCCATCGGCGGTAACCCGGAAGCAGCAAAAGTGTCTGGTGTGAATGTGCCTTTCAACCTGATTCTGGTGTATGCGCTGTCCGGGGTGTTTTATGCCTTTGGCGGGATGCTGGAAGCGGGCCGTATCGGCAGTGCAACCAATAACCTCGGCTTTATGTATGAGCTGGATGCGATTGCAGCCTGTGTGGTTGGTGGTGTTTCCTTCGCCGGTGGGGTGGGGACTGTCGCTGGGGTTGTTACCGGCGTGTTAATTTTCACCGTCATTAACTATGGTTTGACCTATATTGGTGTGAACCCATACTGGCAGTACATTATTAAGGGTGGCATTATTATTTTCGCGGTCGCTCTGGACTCACTTAAGTACGCCCGCAAGAAGTAATTGCCCGGTTATTTGCAGCAGGTTCGAAACGGCCCCTGAGTGGGCCGTTTTTTTTGTTTTTATCTCAGAAATAAACGTTATCGAACTGATTGGTAAATAAAGCGTTAAAAGTGTCATTTTTCATAGGGATAGCTTCGCTGGAATCAATTGGAAAGCGGGCGCTAACTTACTGAAGATAAAAATTTTAAATGGATGAGCAGCAAAAAATGCTGGGGCAAAATTATGCTCGTTGACTTTATTTAAAGCAGTGGCAAACTGCGCGCAATATCCTTCTTTCCTTTGGATTTTTAATCCCTATGTCTACCTGGACTCGCCCCGTGCTGCTGCTGCTGTGCGGCCTTATGCTGTTGACTGTTTCCATTGCGGTGTTAAACACCCTGGTTCCGCTTTGGCTGACGCACGATCAGTCAGCAACCTGGCAGATTGGAATGGTGAGCTCTTCCTATTTTACCGGCAATTTGCTGGGGACGATTATCGCCGGAATGTTAATTAAAAGTTACGGGTTTAACCGTTGTTATTATTTCGCTTCGGTGGTGATTGCCGTGGCTACCGGTTTACTACTGCCTTTGGCTGGATTCTGGTCGTGGAGCCTGCTGCGTTTTATTGCCGGCATTGGCTGTGCGCTGATTTGGGTCGTGGTTGAGAGTGCGTTATTACGCAGCGGTACGGTACGGAATCGTGGTCAGCTTTTAGCGGCCTATATGATGGTTTATTACCTGGCAACGGTTGCGGCCCAGTTGTTAGTGAGCAAGTTACCTACGGCCTTGTCCCACGTTATTCCGTGGGTCACGGTACTGATTTTGTGTGCGATTTTGCCGCTGGTGTTTACGCGCGTCGCTTCTGCACAGGAAGAGGTGATTGAGCCGAGTTCTGCCGCCCGTATCTGGCCGATGTTCCGTCGTCGCGGTTCGCGCCTGGGCATTAATGGTTGCATCATTTCCGGCATTGTTTTGGGTTCACTGTATGGCTTGATGCCGCTGTTTCTGTCCCATCAGGGAATGAGCGATGCCAGCGTGGGCTACTGGATGGCGCTGTTAATCAGTGCCGGTATTCTAGGACAGTGGCCAATCGGCAAGCTGGCCGACCGTTTTGGTCGTCTGCTGGTGCTGCGGGTGCAGGTGTTTGTGATTATTCTTGGTGCTCTGGCGATGCTGTCTGGCGCAGCGATGGGACCTTCACTGTTTGTGTTGGGTCTGGCGGGCTTTACCCTTTATCCGGTTGCGATGTCCTGGGCTTGTGAAACGGTTTCTCATCATGAGTTAGTTGCCATGAATCAGGCATTGTTGCTGAGCTATACCATCGGCAGTCTGGTGGGGCCAGGCATGACGGCGGTGTTGATGCAGAGCTATTCCGATCGTCTGTTGTTCGTGACCATTGCTACCGTGGCGTTGGTGTATCTGTTTATGCTGCTGCGCAAAGCCGATCGCAGCGCTACACCGGTTGCTCACGCCTGATTTTCTGCTGGAAAGTTGCTGTGGGTTCTGGTGGCAGGTCAGACAATGGGGGGTATGCCTGCAAAGGAACCCGCATCCTGCGATCCGCTGGCACATCCATGTGCCAGAGGCATTTGCTGTCATACCCCCCATCATCTTCCCAATAGCAGCAGTGC
>NZ_ALXE01000049.1 GCF_000295955.2 Pantoea sp. A4 | reverse complement strand
TTTTTTCAGTATTTTTCTCTGGCGGGATGAATCACTTCACTCCCTGCTGAGTCGTTTGCGTTTCCGCTTTGCCGTCTCAGTGGTGGCGCATTATAGGGAGTTTATTCAGTCTGACAAGGGGTTATTTTAAATAATTTTCCGTTCGCCTTTTTTTTATACAAAAGGGGTAAAAACCACGCTTTATCGCCCAGAAAACCAACAGAAAGCCCCCTCAAAAGGCCATAATCGGCATATCGCAAACATCAGCCAGTGCTATTCTGTGAGGCCTGATGAGGGAAAATGATAAGAAGGAATGTAAATGATACGCTCCGCGCGCAGTATGGCCGGCTTGCCATGGATAGCTGCTATGGCCTTTTTTATGCAATCCCTGGACGCCACCATCCTTAATACCGCTTTACCTGCCATCGCCACCAGCCTCGAACGTTCTCCTTTAGCCATGCAATCAGCGATTATTAGCTACACGCTCACGGTGGCAATGCTGATTCCTGTGAGCGGCTGGCTGGCAGACCGCTTTGGCACCCGTAAGATCTTTATTATTGCTGTATCACTGTTTACCCTCGGCTCACTGGCCTGCGCCCTTTCTGGCTCACTGGCTGTTCTGGTAGCCTCACGTGTTGTACAGGGGGTTGGAGGGGCAATGATGATGCCCGTCGCACGGTTAGCGTTATTGCGCGCCTATCCCCGCAGTGAACTTCTTCCGGTACTGAATTTTGTCACCATGCCCGGACTGGTAGGCCCAATACTCGGTCCATTGCTCGGCGGTATCCTGGTCACCTATACCACCTGGCACTGGATCTTCCTGATTAATATTCCAATTGGCATCCTGGGCATCGTCTATGCCAGAAAATACATGCCTGACTTCACCACTCCCAAACGGCGCTTCGACTTTCCAGGCTTTCTGTTGTTTGGTCTAGGGTTGGTTCTGATGTCCATCGGGTTGGAGTTTTTTGGCGAACGTATTGTTGCGGGTTGGGTGGGAATCGTCACGCTGCTGGCGGGTGTAGCAATGTTACTCCTCTATATAGTACATGCACGTCGCAGCGCTGCTCCTTTAATTAACTTGCAGATGTTTAAGACCCGGACCTTCTCCGTCGGCATCATCGGTAACATTGCATCCCGTCTTGGTACAGGTTGTATTCCTTTTCTCATCCCGCTGTTGCTACAGGTAGGCTTTGGTTATTCCGCTATTATTGCCGGCTGCATGATGGCTCCCACCGCGTTCGGCTCTATTCTCGCGAAATCGATGGTGACCAATGTGCTGCGTTGGTTGGGATACCGTAAGACACTGGTAGGCATCACGTTGATTATCGGCTGCCTGATCGCATCATTCTCACTGCACTCCGCTCAGGAGAGCATTATCTTACTGCTCGTCCCACTGTTTATTCTGGGTATGGCGATGTCGACACAATTTACCGCCATGAACACCATCACCCTGGCCGACCTGACAGATGAGAATGCCAGTGGCGGAAATAGCGTATTGGCGGTAACACAGCAACTCTCAATCAGCTTTGGGGTAGCCGTAAGTGCTGCCGTACTGCGCTTCTATCAGGAGATAGAGTCTGGAACTGTGCAGCAGTTCCAGGACACTTTCCTGACGATGGGCGTGGTCACCGCGATTTCTGCGTTTACTTTTATGCTGTTGCGTAATGGGGATGGACGTAACCTGATAAACAACAGCGATAAAAAGAAGAAAGCTTAACTGGAACCACGCGGCATAAGCTCTGGTGTTAAAACCAGAGTCACCTGACTGGCGTCAGGGTCTTCGTTTAAACGATAGATGAGAGTATCGATAGCGAGCTGGCCGAGTGCATCTTTAGGCTGATGTACCGTGCTCAACGGCGGAGTAAGATAGCGCGCCAGCTCGATATCATCATATCCCATCACCGCAACATCCTGTGGGATGCGGAGGCCAGCCTGATACAAGGCATGGTAAACCCCTACCGCCATAGCATCATTACTGGCAAATACGGCTTCCGGTGGGGTCGCCAGCACCAGCAACGCATTCATCGCGTTAAATCCGCCTTCAAATTCGAAGTCGCCATTCACCACATAGTTTGCGGGTACCGGCAGTCCGGCATCGGCCATCGCCTTATGAAACCCCTCTAAACGCATTTGCGCCGGGCTTTTATCCAAAGGCCCGGTAATACAGGCAATGTGCTTATATCCACGCTCAATTAAGTGTCGCGTGGCTAATTCACCGCCCAACTGCGCATTTTCCTGAATGATGTCACCACGCCCTTCAAAAGGTGCCCAGTCCATCATGACCATCGGCACGGAAGGGTAGCGGCTGAGGATATCCGCCGAGGGTAAGTGTGTTTCGGTACACATCATTAGCAAACCATCGACCCGCTTTTGCATCAGCGTTTCGAGGCTGCGGTTCATACGTTCTTCATCACCAGCGGTGTTACATAAAATCAGGCTATAACCACGTTCATAACAACTGTCTTCTACACCACGCACGACTTCAGCATAAAAGGGGTTGCTACTGGTCGTAACCAGCATACCAATGGTACGCGTCTGCTTTAACTTCAGGCTGCGTGCTAAAGCTGACGGCGCATAGTTGAGAGCCTTAATCGCCTGTTCAACCTTTTCTTTTACGCTATCGCTAACAAAGCGATTGTTATTGATAACGTGAGAAACGGTTGAGGTTGAAACGCCCGCCAGGCGAGCAACATCCTTCATGGTAGCCAATGGCATTAACCCTGCAGTTGCAGAAAATCATCAATTTCACGACGCCACGGTACTGAAGGCTGTGCCCCAGATCGTGTCACGGCGATAGCAGCAGCGGCATGAGCAAAACGTACGGCTTCATTCATAGCAACGCCTTCTAAACGAGCGGTAATGAATGCCCCATTAAACGTGTCGCCTGCTGCGATAGTATCAATGGCATTCACTTTAAAACCGGGGATACGCTGCCCTGCACCCTGCTCGCTAAGCCAGACACCACGGCTTCCCAAGGTAATCAATACGGTCTTGATGCCTTTGTGGTGAAGTACCGCAGCAGCGCGTGCAGCATCTTCTTCACTGTTGACGGTGATTCCGGTAAGGATTTCTGCTTCCGTCTCGTTCGGGGTGATGATATCAATCAGTGCTAACAGCTCATCCGCCAAAGGTACCGCTGGAGCCGGGTTGAGAATTACCTGCGTCTGGTTTTCGCGCGCCAGCTTTGCCGCAGCCAGTACGCTTTCCAGCGGAGATTCAAGCTGCATGAGGAGCGCATCGGCCGTTACAATGGCTTCACGATGCCGGGCAACATACTCAGGCGTAACGCTGGCATTCGCGCCAGCATAAATGCCAATGGTATTTTCCCCCTCACCATTAACAAAGATCATCGCTACACCCGTGGACTCACCGTCAATCGCTTCAACTGAAGAGGTATCAATGTTGTCAGTGGCAAGCTGCTCACGAATGCGCTGACCAACATCATCAGCGCCAACACAGGCAACAAAAACCAGATTTGCTCCAGCACGGCCCGCAGCAACCGCTTGATTAGCTCCTTTACCCCCAAACGCAATCTGGTACTGCTTGCCAATCACCGTTTCACCGGGACGCGGAAAATGGGCGAGATTGAGGATCTGATCAACGTTGATGCTGCCGAGAACCGCCAGCTTTGCGCTTTTACTCATAGGTATCATCCAAAAAATGCGCCACCTTTACGGTGGCGCGTTGCTCTGCTTTTCTTTGTTATTTATCGACCAGCTTCAGGTCAACTGGATTCACAGCCTGAACTTTCTCACCCTTCAGGACTTTATCCGCGGTATCGACACCAATGACGCCGATTTTATCAGGCATCTGAGCGACTGTAGCGGTGAGTTTACCGCCTTGTACCGCCTTCACGCCATCTGCTGTACCGTCGAAACCTACGACAATCACGTCAGTTTTACCTGCGGTTTGCAGTGCACGCAGTGCACCTAATGCCATTTCGTCATTCTGAGCAAATACCGCCTGCACATCAGGGTGCGCTTGCAGCAGGTTCTGCATGACGTTCAGGCCTTTAGTGCGGTCAAAATCTGCAGGCTGGCTGGCCAGGATATTAAACTTGTGCGCATCGGCGGCCTGCTTGAAACCTTCGCCACGCTCGCGCGCAGCAGAAGTGCCGGCAATCCCCTGCAATTCGATAATTTTGGCACCATCACCCAGTTTCTTCGCAATGAAGTCACCCGCCATCTTGCCGCCAAAGCGGTTATCAGAAGCAACGTGGCTAACCACTTTGCCCTGCGCCGCAACGCGGTCCAGGGTGATTACCGGAATATTGGCCTGATTTGCCAACTTCACTGCGTTACCTACAGCATCAGAGTCCGTTGGGTTGATCAACAGCAGCTTAGTGCCACGTACCGTTAAGTCCTGCACGTTAGCCAGTTCTTTAGCTGGGTTATTTTGCGAGTCCAGCACAACCAGGTTGTATCCCAGTTTATCGGCTTCTTTCTGCGCACCCTCTTTCAGTGAGACAAAGAATGGGTTGTTCAGGGTAGAAACGACTAATGCGATGGTGTCTTTCGCCATAGCGCTGGCGCTCAGCGTGGTACCAAGAATCAGAGCCAGTGCAGTTAACTTTTTCATTGCTTATATCCTGTGTAGGTTCAGAGTTATTTACTGCTTTTGTTATCTACCAGTACCGCAAGCAGGATAACCACTGCTTTGACGATCATCTGGTAATAAGAGGATACACCCAGCAAATTCAGTCCGTTATTCAGGAAGCCAAGGATAAGCGCACCAATCAACGTGCCCATGATGCGTCCTTTACCTCCCGCCAGGCTGGTTCCGCCTAATACCACCGCCGCGATGGCATCCAGTTCATAACCGGTGCCCGCCGTAGGCTGAGCGGAAGAGAGACGAGCGACTTCAATGGTGCTGGCCAACGCAGCCAGCAGGCCACACAGTGAATAAACGACGATCTTGACGCGATTGACGTTAATGCCAGAAAGACGGGTAGCCGCTTCGTTACCACCCAGAGCATAAATGTAGCGGCCAAGGCGGGTGTGATGCAGCATGTACCAGGCGAGGGCAAAGACAATCACCATCAACCAGACCGGCGTTGGGATTCCCAAAGGACGGCCAATACCAAACCAGCCAAACAGATCGGCATTGTCACTAAAACCGGTACTGATCGGGCTGCCGTCGGTATACACCATCGTGGCACCGCGCAGCAGTAGCATCATAACTAAGGTGGCGATAAACGCCTGCACCTTGCCACGAGCCACAATAATTCCGGTAACACCGCCGATTGCAGCGCCGAGTGCCAATGAAGCCACCACGGCCACCAGCGCATTCACCTCATGGCCGACAATCGAAGCCGCTACCGCCCCGGTTAGCGCCAGCAGTGAACCCACCGATAAATCAATCCCGGAGGTCAGAATCACTAACGTCATGCCCACCGCCATGATGGCATTGACGGAAGTCTGCTGCAGAATATTGAACAGGTTCGCCACAGTGAAGAAGTTCGGACTTTGGCTGGCAACAACCACGATCAACACAATGAGTGCAATCAGCGATTTCTGTTCCAACAGCCAGGCTTTACTGAACCAGCGACGTTCGTTCGCCAGGGTTTGGGTACTCATATAACTAAATCCTCACTGTGTTGCTTACCGACCGCTGCCGCCATCAGGTTTTCCTGCGTCGCCTGCTCACGGGTAAATTCGCCGCTTAAATGACCTTCATGCATAACCAGAATGCGATCGCTCATGCCAATCACTTCAGGCATTTCCGATGACACCAGGATGATGCTGAGACCATCGGCTTTAAATTCGTTTATTAACTGATAAATCTCTTTTTTTGCCCCGACATCTACACCACGAGTGGGCTCATCGAGGATCAGGACTTTTGGCCGCGTCATCAAGCCACGCGCAATGGCCACTTTCTGCTGATTTCCGCCAGAAAGCAGACCGATTGGCTGATTCATCGAAGGGGTTTTAATATTAAATAGACGAATAAAATCCCCGACAGCCAACTGCTCATCAGCATGTTTCAGGCCACCGCCGTGACGACTGAAGTAGCGCAGCGCCGTCAATGACATGTTCTCTTTTACCGACATGCCAAGCACCAGCCCATCACGTTTACGATCTTCAGAGATATAGACGATGCCATTTTCCAGCCCATCCTGCGGTGCGCGTGGCGCTACAGGTTTGCCATCCAGCCAAACCTGGCCTGCGGTGCGTGGCAATGCGCCATAGAGAACCTTCATTAATTCAGTACGCCCAGCGCCCATCAGACCGGAGACACCGAGGATCTCACCTGCGCGTAGGTTGAAGCTCACCTGGTCTACGCCTGGTCCGCTGAGATTTTCCACTTTCAGGCGAATATCACCCGGTTGTTGGTTCAGATGGGGATACTGCTCTTCCAGCTTGCGTCCCACCATCATCTCGATCAGGCTCTCTTCGCTCAGGGAAGAAACTTCGCGCTCGGCAATAAACTGACCATCGCGGAACACCGTGACGTCATCGCAGATCTCGAAAATCTCTTTCATACGATGTGAGATATAGACAATGCCGCAGCCCTGCGCTTTCAGCTCGTTGATAACACGGAACAATGACAACGTTTCGGTATCGGTCAGCGCATCCGTTGGCTCATCCATAATGATGACTTGCGACTGGAAGCTGAGCACTTTGGCAATCTCGACCATCTGTTGGTCACCAATCGACAAATCCCCCACCAGCTTATGGCTGTTAAAGCGCAGATTCAGACGCTGTAACAGAGCATCTGCTTCGGTGTACATCCTTTTCCAGTCAATACGCCCAATACGGTTAACAAACTCCCGCCCCAAAAAGATATTTTCGGCGACGGTCAATTGCGGAATAAGATTGAGTTCCTGATGGATAATGCCAATGCCCGCTTCCTGCGACGCCTTCGGCCCATTGAAGCGGATCTCTTTTCCCAGCCACTGGAATGAACCGGCATCCATGGTATAAATGCCCGTCAACACCTTCATCATGGTGGATTTTCCGGCGCCGTTTTCCCCTACCAGTGCCATTACCCGGCCAGGATAAACAGCCAGTGAAGCGCCATTCAGGGCTTTCACACCGGGAAACGATTTTTCAATGCCCTTGAGTTGCAATAACGGTTGCATGAGAAGCCTCAGAAAGTCACACCAGCACGCAGGATGACATTCGCATACGGAGAACACTCTCCGCTGCGAATGACGGCCTGACTGCGTTGTGTTTGTTGTTTGAATGCTTCATGACTGGTGTAAAGAACGTCTATGGTATTTCCCTGGTGTTGTTGCAAAGCATCGAGCAGCGCGAGCAGCTCGCTGTGCAGTTGCGGGTTGTGCTGCTGGATTTCTTCCGCAATCAGCGCGCTTTCTACCTGCATCTCCTGCGTGACCACATTGACCACCTGCAAAAAATCGGGGATACCCGGCGTGAGAGCCAGATCGATACGTTGCGGACCCGCAGGAACAGGCAAACCTGCATCTGCAATTGTCAGCGTATCCGTATGCCCCAGGCGGGCAATCACATGAGAAACTTCAGCGTTTAGTAAGCGACCTTTTTTCATTTTTCTACTCCACAGCGAAACGTTTCGCTGACGGCAGTGTATGAAATGCAGACAGTAATACAACGAGGTAATGACAGAAGTGTGATCGCTATCGAAACGTTTCGCTTAAGCGTTAAGAAATTTGTGATAAGTGATAGCAGAGAGCCGCTGGTGCGGCTCATCAAGAGGAATTATGGCAGTTTACGCACCTGTTTTACATCCAACTCCACGGCATTAAAATCTTTATCCAGCTCGCCGGTTAATTCAACCGTATCTTTGGGTGTAATGGTCAATCCATTCCAGCGTTTATGATCAATTTCAACCTTCATTGTGCCGCTGGCATCGCGAAACAGATAATCTTCATCCCCCGTTTGCTTCTCCAGCTTGCCGCGCACGGTAATCCAACTGTCGTCCTTCATTTCACCAGCCTGTTTCACCGTCACAACCTGGCTTTCAGCCTGATATCCACCACGTTTGGCCTGAACGACAGGGGAGTCAGGATCAATAAATCCTCCCTGCTGTGCAGCGAAAACTGGCGAAGCGGCGAAGACTAAAAGGGTTAATAAAGTAGCTGATTTTTTCATCATCGAGTCACCTCTGTTCCATGAAATATGTGGAGTACAGAAGCCATTTCATCACAGGGTTCTTAACAGAATCTTAAGGCGGCGTTTTTTTCATAATGCGTGAAAAACAGGCCAAAATTCATGATTTACACTATACAAGGTCGATATTGCTTCGTATAACTCCCACAGGGATATCGGAGGTATCATGCGCATTTTACTGATTGAGGATGACAGACTGATTGGTGACGGAATCAAAGTGGGTTTAACCAAACTCGGCTTTACCGTGGACTGGTTTATCTCAGGTGAAGAGGGGTTTCAGGCGCTGGCAGCGGCTCCGTGGGATGCCGTGATCCTCGATCTTTCATTGCCAGATCGCGATGGACTGGAAATTCTACAACACTGGCGTCAGCAGGGGGTGGATGTTCCGGTGCTGATTCTGACCGCACGTGATGCACTTAGCCAACGCATTCAGGGATTACAGTTGGGTGCCGACGACTATCTCTGTAAACCATTTGCACTGGCGGAGGTCGCTGCGCGCTTGCAGGCATTGATTCGACGCCGCCACGGCCAGCTACAGCCTGAACTGACGCATGGCAATGTCGTTCTTTCTCCGGGTAATCATAGTGTGCAGTGCGCAGGCGTAACCATATCCCTTAAAAGCCGTGAGCTGGCGCTGCTTGAGCTGTTTATGCGCAATCCTGAGCGAGTACTCACCCGAAGTCAGCTGGAAGATAAGCTGTATAGCTGGGATGATGACGTTTCCAGTAACGCCGTCGAAGTCCACATCCACCATTTGCGGAAAAAGCTCGGCAGCCACTTTATTCGCACCCTACATGGCGTGGGATATATGCTGGGAGAGCCGAAATGAGCCTGTTTTTGCGTGTGGCCATTGGCTTTACGCTGTTGACTCTCCTCTGCGGAGGAGCTGCGACCATAAGCAGTTGGCAGCAAACACGTGAAACCGTTAATGAACTGTTTGATACCCAGCAAATGCTATTTGCGAAACGTCTACTGGCACTGGATCCGCTCATGCTGGAGAACCGCTCGCTGCCAAAAACAAAAACCTTGCTGCATCACCATCGTGGGAATCAGGATGATGATGCAATGGCCTTTGCCCTGTTTAGTCAGGAAGGGCATCCTTTGCTTAACGACGGAGAAAATGGTCGCGACATACCGTTTGATAACCAACGTGATGGCTTTCGCGATGGCAGGCTGCGTGATGACGATGACAGTTGGCGCTTACTGTGGCTGACTTCACCAGATAAGCGCTACCGGGTAGTCGTCGGCCAGGAGTGGGAGTATCGCGATGATATGACGCACGACCTGGCGATGAGTAGCCTGCTTCCGTGGTTTATCACGATGCCCTTTATGCTGCTGCTATTGCTGGCGCTGGTTTGGTTTGAATTAAAGCCGCTAAAACGCCTGACCTTTTCACTTAATCAACGCTCACCCGATGATACCCGACCACTCTCCGAAACGCGTCTACCTAAAGAAGTTCAGCCATTAGTGGCAGCACTCAACGGGCTATTTGATCGTACAATGGCGCTCGTTCAGCGCGAACGGCGTTTTACCTCTGATGCAGCACATGAGCTACGCAGCCCGCTGGCAGCATTACGGGTGCAAAGTGAAGTTATCCAACTGGCAGAAGACGATGAAACGATACGCAAACACGCATTGCAGCAGTTAGACAGCGGCATTGAGCGAGCGACCCGACTCATCGATCAATTACTCACGCTATCTCGCGTCGAAACTGATGATTTACGGAACGAATTCCAACCGGTGCCGCTGGTGCCGCTACTGCAAAACTTGCTGATTGAACACATAGTGAAGGCGGACGCTAAGCAAACCGAAGTACAGCTTGATACTCAAGCAGAACCGGTGATGTACGGTCATCATCTATTGCTCAGCCTTATGGTACGCAACCTGCTGGATAACGCTCTACGCTATTCCCCCCCAGACAGTTTTATTCAGTTACACATCAATGCCCGGTCTTTAATTATTGAAGACAATGGGCCAGGGCTGAACGATGAGCAGTTGGCGCGGCTGGGGGAACGTTTCTGGCGACCACCAGGACAAGCGCAAATCGGCAGCGGTTTAGGGTTATCGATAGTTAAAAATATCGCCCAGCTACACGCCATACATCTGGTATTCACTCGTCGTACTGAAGGTGGATTGCGCGTCACCCTGAGCTGGTGACGCGCGCAGGATTAAATCTCGACCTGCGTCCCCAGTTCGATAACCCTGTTAGGCGGGATTTCAAACTGATCGGGAGCTCTCAATGCATTACGCTGCAGCGCCAGGAACAACTTACCGCGCAGTCGCAGATACCAGGGTCGTTTGCCAATGATCAGCGACTCATGGGACATAAAGAACGACGTCTCCATCATACGGCAGTTAAGCCCTTCCAGCCCGCAGCGGTGGAACACCTCTTCAACATTCGGCGTTTCGCGCCAGCCATAGCTGGCCACCACACGCCAGAAGGTCGGCGACAGTTGCTCAATAGTGACGCGACGAACGTTGTGCACGTAAGGTGCATCTTCGGTACGCAGCGTTAACAGTACCACTCGCTCATGCAACACTTTGTTATGTTTAAGGTTATGCAACAGCGCAAACGGGATGACATTCAACGCTCGCGACATGTAAACCGCCGTTCCTGAAACCCGCACCGGAGGCGACTTCTCCAGCGAAGCAATCATCGCCTCAAGAGAATTACCGTGTTCGTGCATACGCCGAAGCAGGCGGAAACGCTCGCTTTTCCAGGTGGTCATAATGGTGAACATCACCAATGCCAGGCAGAGTGGCAGCCAGCCACCGGAGAAAATTTTGATCAGGTTTGCGCTGAACAGTGGCACATCAATACAGAGCAACACCACCAGAATCAACGACACGACTAACTTCTGCCAGTGCCAGTTTTTAACGGCAACGGTGCAGGAGAGGATCGACGTGAGGATCATGGTGCCAGTCACCGCGATGCCATACGCTGCCGCCAGGTTGCTGGAGTGCTCAAAGCTAATAATCACCAGCACCACAGCAAAATAGAGCACCCAGTTCACCACAGGGACATAAATTTGCCCGGACTCTTCCTCAGACGTGTGGATGATACGCATGCCCGGCAAGTAGCCAAGACGCACAGCCTGGCGAGTGAGTGAAAATACCCCAGATATCACTGCCTGAGAGGCAATAACCGTCGCTAACGTCGCGAGCACTAACATCGGAATCAACGCCCAATCAGGCGCCAACAGGAAGAACGGGTTTTTGATCGCTTTCGGATCGCTGAGCAGCAATGCCCCTTGACCGAAATAGTTCAGAACCAGCGCAGGCAGCACGACGCTAAACCACGCAATGCGGATCGGCAACTTACCGAAATGCCCCATATCTGCATACAGTGCCTCAACGCCGGTAATCGCTAACACCACCGCGCCCAGTGCAAAGAAGGAGACTGATTTATACGTCAGGAAGAAACGCACCGCATGCACCGGATTCAGCGCTTGTAGCACCTCGGGATTTTTCATGATGCCACCGATACCCAGCACCGCAAGCACCAGGAACCACAGCAGCATCACAGGCGCAAACATCTTACCGACAATGCCCGTACCGTGTTTCTGAATCACAAACAGCGCAGTCAGGACGGTAATAGCGATAGGAACGATATAGGTATCCAGTGACGGTGCCGCAATCTCCAGCCCCTCAATGGCTGACAGGACCGAAACCGCCGGGGTGATGACGACTTCTCCATAAAAGAAGCTGCCGCCCACCAGGCCCATGATCACCAGTATGGCGGTCGATCTCGCTGAGGTATTTCTTCCGGCGAGGGACATCAGGGTTAAGATCCCCCCTTCGCCAGCATTATCTGCACGCATGACGTAGCTGATGTATTTAAATGACACGACCAGTACCAACAGCCAGAAAATCAGCGACAGAAAGCCAAATACCGCTTCCGGTTCAACACCAAAACCAAACTGGCCTGACAGACATTCACGCAATGTATATAGAGGACTGGTTCCGATATCGCCATAAACGACACCGATAGCAGCAATGGTAAGCGCACCAAGGGATTGCTTTTTATCCGAGCTCATAGAGTTATCTTTTGTTGTAGACCATGAGGAGGAGCCCTCTGAAGACGGCCATCAAAAAGCCGACAGTATGCACATATCGACAAAAAAACCCACCTTAAAAGCGTTACAGCCCGCCGAATTATGGGGGTATTTTCAGGGCAAAATGGGCGCTGATGCCACAACCGGCGCGGCTTGTAACATCTGAAACAAAAAAGCTGACAGCAATCAACGCAATTACGCATGATTATCGTTATCTTAAGCCATTGCCAAAAAGCGGCAACACTAAAACCGGAAGGACAAAGCAGTGATTATGGCTCAACCCCATCTTTTGGCAGAGAGGATTTCTCGCCTCAGCAATGCCCTGGAAAAAGGCCTGTATGAACGGCATCACGCCATCCGTCTTTGCCTGCTGGCAGCATTAAGTGGTGAAAGTGTCTTCCTGCTTGGGCCGCCAGGGATTGCGAAAAGCCTGATTGCCCGCCGCCTCAAGTATGCTTTCCAGCATGCCCGCGCATTTGAATACCTGATGACCCGTTTCTCAACGCCAGAAGAGGTCTTTGGCCCCCTCTCCATTCAGGCACTGAAAGATGAAGGCCGCTACCAGCGCCTGACTAAGGGGTATCTGCCTGATGCCGAAATCGTCTTTCTTGATGAGATATGGAAAGCAGGCCCGGCCATTCTGAATACCCTGCTTACCGCGATTAACGAACGGCGTTTTCGTAACGGCGATATCGAAGAAAAAATTCCGATGAGGCTACTGGTGACCGCCTCAAACGAGCTCCCGGAAGCCGATAGCGGCCTGGAAGCCCTGTATGACCGCATGCTCATTCGCCTCTGGCTGGATAACGTGCATGAGAAGCAGAACTTCCGCAATATGCTGACCCATCAGCAAGATGAGTCCGCCAACCCGGTAGCAGAATCACTGCGCATTAGCGATGAAGAGTACCTTCAGTGGCAGCAGAGCATCACGCAGATTGCCCTGCCAGAGAATGTATTTGAGCTCATCTACCAGCTGCGCCAGCAGTTGGAGAACCAGCCGGATGCCCCGTACATTTCCGATCGTCGCTGGAAAAAAGCTATCCATCTCCTGCAGGCCAGCGCATTTTACAGTGGCCGCAGCGCAATAGCGCCTATCGATCTGATCCTGCTGAAAGATTGCCTGTGGCACGATGTAAACTCAATGAAGCTGCTGGATAGAGAGATCGAACAGCTGATGTTGCAACACGCCTGGCAGCAGCAAAGCATGTTAATGCGCTTACAGCAGATCAAAGCTCGCCGCCTGGTGCTACAGCAGCAGCAGAGCATTGCGCAGGCGCTTACGCTCGAAAAACACAGTGCGATGTTTAGCCGCAAACCCCATTACGATCTGCCTGCCAGTCTGAATGAAGCGCACCTGACCTTACTGCTTCAGCAGCCGTTGATGCTGCATGATATGCAAGTCTCTCATCTTCTGATTGAACGCGAAGCGTTGGAAAACTGGTTGCAGAAGGGCGGCGATATTCGCGGCAAGCTGAACGGGATTGGCTTCGCGCAGACGCTGGATTTGCACATTGATAATCAGAACTGCCTGGCACTGCGTGATGTGAGCCTGCAATCAACGCGTCTCAACCTGCCAGGTACTCACGACAATCAAGAATTGCCGGAAGAGATCGTGGCCGAGTACGCCACACTTGAAGAGCAGCTACGCGCGCAGCGCTATCAGTTTGGCCAGCACCAACGCTGCCTGTTTATTAGCGATGACTGGCTGGCGCGGATCGAAACGTCGCTACAGGATGTGGCCGAACAGCTTAAACAGGCACGTAAATGATCTCGCTGGAGACACTCAGCGCTTTGCTTTCTGTCGGAGAGGCCGAACTGATCGAGGATATGATCCTTGCAGTACTGGCTTCTCCACAGCTGGCGGCCTTTTTTGAAAAATTTCCCAGCCTGAAGCAAGCCATGCTGCGGGATATGCCGCGCTGGAAAGCGGAAATCAGCGAGGGAATGCGCAATACACCGGTTCCTGCGGCCCTCGATGAAGAGTTCCAGCTATTTCAGCGTTTGCAATTACTGTCGTTAAGTCATTTTACCCGTGAATTGCCCGCGCTAATGCTGACGCTGACGCAGCTCAACTCGCCGTTTCTTGAAGAAGCGGAAAATCAGCTCAATCACACCGATCCCCAGCAGCTCAGTGCCGCCCAACATACGCTGTTCCTGCAACGCTGGCGGCTAAGTCTGACACTGCAAACTCTGACGTTAAACGAAGAGTTGCTGGCGCAGCAACGCGAGGAACTGTTAGCAGAGTTGCAGCAGCGTATGGCGTTGAGTGGGCAGCTCGCACCAGTGCTGAGTGAAGAAGATGAAACCTCAGCCGGCCGTTTGTGGGATATGAGCAAGTCCTCATTACAGCACGGCGACTATGAGCTGATCGTTAAATACGGTGATTATCTGGCGCAGCAGCCCGAATTAATGAAGCTGGCGCAGCAGTTGGGGCGTAGCCGTGAGGCTAAATCAGTGCCTACGCAAGATGCACCGCTGGAGACGTTTCGTCAGCTAGTTCGTGAACCCGATAACGTGCCGGAAGAGGTCAATGGCATTCATCAGGGGGATGATGTACTGCGTTTACTGCCTCCGGAACTGGCCGCGCTCAGCATCAGTGAACTGGAGCTGGAATTTTATCGTCGTCTGGTAGAAAAACGTCTGCTGACCTACCGGCTTCAGGGGGATGCATGGCATGAGAAAGTTACGCAGCGTCCGGTGACTCACCAGCAGCATGAAGAACAGCCGCGTGGGCCTTTTATCGTCTGCGTGGATACTTCCGGATCAATGGGCGGGTTCAATGAGCGCTGCGCCAAAGCATTCTGCCTCGCGCTGCTGAAAGTCGCTTTGGCGGATCGGCGGCGCTGCTACATTATGCTGTTTGCTCATGACGTCGTAGGCTACGAGCTCACCGCAGACAACGGCCTGGAGCAGGCAATCCGCTTCCTCAGCCAGCGTTTTCGTGGCGGCACCGATTTGGCTGGTTGCCTTGATGCCGTAGTACAGCGAATGGAGGGGCCGCAATGGCAGGATGCAGATGCGGTCGTGGTGTCTGACTTTATTGCCCAGCGCCTGCCTGATGGCGTGACAGCGGCCATTAAAGCCCGCCAGTTGCAGCAGCAGCAACGTTTTCACGCCGTGGCGATGTCCTCCCACGGCAAGCCCGGCATTCTGCGTATCTTTGACCATATCTGGCGCTTTGATACCGGTCTGAAAAGCCGCTTACTGCGGCGCTGGCAGCGTTGATCCCCGAAGCTCCCTTGCCTGATGCGCTGTTTTACTGCACATTCACCTTAAATTAGAAAACAGTGCTGACCCGAGGACGGACATGGCCGAACAACTGCAACTGGATAATCTTGATCGCGGCATACTCAATGCACTGCTGGAAAACGCTCGCACCGCCTATGCGGAACTGGCTAAGCAGTTCAACGTAAGCCCCGGCACGATTCATGTCCGGGTAGAAAAAATGAAACAAGCGGGGATCATTCTTGGTACCCGAGTGGACATTGATCCACGCCAGTTAGGCTTTGATGTCTGCTGTTTTATCGGCATTATTTTAAAAAGCGCCCGTGATTACCCGGCAGCACTCAGCAAGCTGGAAGCGCTGGATGAGGTGGTTGAAGCCTGGTACACCACCGGCCACTACAGTATCTTCATCAAAGTCATGTGTCGCTCAATTGACGCGTTGCAACAGGTGTTGATCAACAAGATCCAGACCATCGATGAAATACAATCCACCGAGACCCTGATCTCACTGCAAAACCCGATCATGCGTACCATCAAGCCATGATCGTCCTTTCCTGTGTATAACCTTATCCCGGGCGGATCGCATACATAACGCGATTTGCCGCCCAGTGCTTTCTTTTATTAACCCTGTTTTCCACAGGTGGATCACTGCTTGATCACAGCGTACAATGCTCGCCTTTATTGCAGGAGAGCAGCATGGCCGATATCACCTTAATCAGTGGCAGTACCCTGGGCAGCGCAGAGTATGTCGCTGAACATCTCGAAGAAAAACTGCAGGAAGCAGGCTTCTCTACGGAAATGCTGCATGGTCCTGAGCTTGAGGAAGTCGCGCCTGAAGGCATTTGGCTGTTAGTCAGCTCAACGCATGGTGCCGGCGAGATCCCAGAGAATTTGCAATCTTTCTATAATGCTATTGAAGAACAGCAGCCGGATCTTTCTGCCGTCCGTTTTGGCGCTGTGGGCATTGGCAACCATGAATATGACCTGTTTTGTGGTGCCATCCGCCAGTTGGAAACGCTGTTGCTGGCACGTGGCGCGACACTGATAGGATCACGCCTTGAGATCGACGTGCTTGAACACGAAATTCCGGAAGATCCGGCGGGCGAGTGGGTTGAAACCTGGAAAAACCTGATCTAATCCTCCGATCCAACACCACAGGGGATCGGGTTTTTGTCTCGATCCTCAGTTTTTTTGCTGTTTTCGCTCAAGAACTGCGCGATCAATTGTGGATAAGTACCCTGAATTACTGCGTATAACCGGTAGTTATCCCAATAATAACCCTTGCTGCTTTTTCAGGCTGTGCATAAGTAGCCATTTTGATCTCAGGTTATACGGATCTGGATCACCGATCATTCACAGCATGTGATCCAAAGCAGGCTTATGATAAATAGCCTGTTTCTACGCTTATCCACAGATATCGTGGATCCTAATAAGAGATCTAACAGGAAGATCATATACAGAATAATGATCCTTTCTTTTAAACCACTAGATCCCACCACTTTTACCCCGGGCAGAATTTGAGTAGAATCCACCGCCCAGGGCAAAGATCCCTGTCCGACTTTCTTAACGAGGTACCACTTCATGTTTTATCCAGATCCTTTTGACGTCATCGTAATCGGTGGTGGTCATGCGGGCACCGAAGCCGCAATGGCTGCAGCCCGAATGGGTCAACAAACTCTGTTGCTCACCCACAACATCGATACGCTGGGGCAGATGTCGTGCAACCCAGCCATTGGCGGGATCGGGAAAGGACACCTGGTAAAAGAAGTGGATGCTCTCGGTGGCCTGATGGCAACCGCGATCGACAAAGGCGGAATTCAGTTTAGGATACTAAACAGCAGCAAAGGCCCTGCGGTACGTGCGACCCGTGCTCAGGCTGACCGTGTGCTGTATCGCCAGGCTGTACGTACTGCACTGGAAAATCAACCCAACCTGATGATCTTCCAGCAGGCTGTTGACGATCTCATCGTGGAAAACGATCGCGTTGTGGGTGCAGTAACCCAAATGGGACTGAAATTCCGCGCGAAAACCGTGGTTCTTACCGTCGGTACCTTCCTCGATGGCAAAATTCACATCGGGTTGGACAACTACAGCGGTGGCCGTGCGGGTGATCCGCCTTCCATCCCGTTAGCAAAACGCCTGCGTGCGCTGCCACTGCGTGTTAGCCGCCTTAAAACCGGTACACCACCGCGTATTGATGCACGTACCATCGACTTCAGCGTGCTGTCTCCACAGCATGGTGATAACCCAATGCCTGTTTTCTCGTTCATGGGCAGTGCAGAGCAGCACCCACAACAGGTGCCATGCTGGATCACTTACACCAATGAGAAAACCCATGACGTGATCCGCAATAACCTCGATCGTAGCCCAATGTATGCCGGGATCATCGAAGGGATCGGCCCACGTTACTGCCCATCGATCGAAGACAAAGTGATGCGCTTTGCCGATCGTAACGCGCATCAGATCTTCCTTGAACCCGAAGGGCTGACCAGCAACGAAGTGTATCCAAATGGTATCTCTACCAGCTTACCGTTTGACGTGCAGATGCAGATCGTCCGTTCCATGAAGGGGATGGAGAATGCGAAGATCGTGCGTCCAGGCTACGCCATTGAGTATGACTTCTTCGATCCTCGCGATCTGAAAATGACCCTGGAAAGCAAATATATTCAGGGCCTGTTCTTTGCTGGACAGATCAACGGCACCACCGGTTACGAAGAAGCCGCAGCACAAGGCCTGCTGGCGGGTTTAAACGCCGCACGTCAGGCTGCGGACAAAGAGGGATGGGCTCCGCGTCGCGATCAGGCTTATATGGGCGTGTTGGTTGACGATCTCTGCACTCTGGGGACCAAAGAACCCTACCGTATGTTTACTTCACGCGCCGAATATCGCCTGATGCTGCGTGAAGACAATGCCGACCTGCGCCTGACCGAGACTGGTCGTGAGCTGGGCCTGGTAGACGATGCCCGTTGGGCTCGCTTCAACGAAAAGCTGGAAGCTATCGAACTTGAGCGTCAGCGTCTGCGTGATATCTGGGTACACCCAAAATCAGACAGCGTGGAAGAAATTAACGGCGTACTGAGCGCAGAGCTGACCAAAGAGGCCAGCGGTGAAGATCTGCTGCGTCGCCCGGAAATGACCTACCAGCAACTGACCAGCCTGAGCGTGTTCGCTCCTGCTCTGGCGGATGAACAAGCTGCTGAACAGGTTGAAATCCAGGTGAAGTATGCCGGTTATATTGCTCGCCAGCAGGATGAAATTGAACGCCAGCTGCGTAACGAAAATACGGTGCTGCCTGCCGATTTGAATTACAGCCAGGTTTCTGGTCTGTCGAATGAAGTGATCGCTAAACTAAATGACCATAAACCTGCGTCAATTGGTCAGGCATCACGCATTTCGGGTGTCACGCCAGCAGCGATCTCAATTCTGCTTATTTACCTGAAAAAACAAGGGCTGCTGCGTAAAAGCGCCTGATGTAAACCGGGGCGAGTCACATCGCCCCAATTGACTGGACCCACGCCGTGATCAACAAACTGACTTCGCTGCTTGCCGCAGCCAAAATTTCCCTCTCCGATCAACAAAAACAACAGTTGCTGGGCTACGTTGGCTTGCTGGACAAGTGGAACAAAGCGTACAACCTGACTTCAGTACGCGATCCACAGCAAATGTTGGTCCGCCATATTATGGACAGTATCGTGGTGGCTCCGCATTTACGCGGAAGTCGTTTTATTGATGTGGGAACAGGTCCTGGGCTGCCGGGCGTTCCTTTAGCGATCGTCATGCCCGATGCGCATTTTACGTTGCTGGACAGCCTGGGTAAACGCGTGCGTTTTCTGCGCCAGGTGCAACATGAACTGGGATTAACGAATATCGCTCCTGTGCAAAGCCGCGTAGAAGAGTTCCCGTCTGAGCCGCCGTTTGATGGCGTAATTAGCCGGGCATTTGCTTCACTCAATGATATGGTTAGCTGGTGTCATCATCTGCCCGCAGCAGATGGCCGCTTTTTTGCGTTGAAAGGCCAGCATCCGCAGGATGAGATTGATGCCTTACCGGCCGGATTTAGCGTAGAACGCATCGAATCGCTGATCGTCCCACAGTTGGAAGGCGAGCGTCATCTGGTCGTTATTCGTCGCGACTAAATTGAGTAAATGGTGTCAGGCCGGTGAATTTGTCCTGACATCGCCTTTTTCTCCTGTCGGAAATGTTCCGAAATTCCCGGTTACATTTAACCTTTATTTCACATTTGATTATCAAAGAGATCACTTTTAAACCACTGCTCACCATAATAAATAGTCACGCTGGAAAATATGTGGGAGTAATAAATGCAGGTGCGTAATATCATTTTCCCCTTTTAGCTCAGAGCGCTACTGTCAATAGCGAGTTTTTATCGAAAATAGAGTAGGGCAGGGGAGTGTCTATTTTTAAACCATTGTTTTAGCTCTGTTAAATATCATGGTGTTCACAAGAAAATTCTCTCAAACCACCCCCCTGAGCATATTTGTCTGTGTAATGTGTGATCTGCCGCACGCTTTAACTGTCGGTTTTTAACTGAATTTCATCAGTCTGGCTGCTGAATTTCATCAAACAAAGTTTGAGAAAATAACCTCCTGGAAAGAAATTTAAATAATTGTTCACTTTTTCATGAGTTAACGATTGAAATCGCAGGTGTGGCCCGTATAATTTGCACGGCTTTTACTGCTTGACTCATTTGAGTGAGGCAGTCTGGTAAGGCAACGCGTCCTACCTCAAGCAAAGCAGGGGAGTATCAGCGTCATGTCAGTGTCTCTTTACGATGTAAAACTCGCTCGTGCCGTGTTGCTGGTTCAACTGGTAGCGCTTGTCATCATCGGGTGTGTGTTTGCAGTAAAAGACATGAAACTCGGCGCCTCTGCAATTGCGGGTGGCATGGCAGCCTGGCTGCCAAATGTGTTGTTTATGTTTTTAGCCTGGCGCCTGCAGGCGCAAGCACCTGCAAAAGGGCGTGTAGCCTGGGGCTTCGCGCTTGGTGAAGTTCTAAAGGTGTTTGCCACCATTATTTTTCTCGTTGTGGCGTTGGGTGTATTCAGGGCGGCTTTTTGGCCTCTCGGGATAACCTGGTTATCGGTGCTGGTGGTGCAAATGTTGGCACCGGCTGTAATTAACAACAAAGGGTAAGAGGCATCATGGCCGCAGGAGAGATCTCAACGCCGCAGGAGTACATAGGACACCACCTGACACATCTTCAGATGGACCTGCGTACCTTCGAGCTGGTGAATGCACACGACGCGCCAGCGACGTTCTGGACAATTAACCTGGACTCCATGTTTTTCTCTGTGTTACTGGGACTGGTGTTCCTTGTAATCTTCCGCAAAGTGGCTAAAAGCGTCACCAGCGGTGTACCAGGGAAATTGCAGGCGGCTATCGAGCTGGTTGTCGGCTTCGTTGATGGCAACGTCCGCGACATGTACCACGGTAAAAGCAAACTTATCGCCCCGTTGGCTCTGACAGTTTTTGTCTGGGTCTTCCTGATGAACTTCATGGATCTGCTGCCTATCGATCTGCTGCCGTATATCGGTGAGCACTGGTTAGGTCTGCCAGCACTGCGCATCGTGCCTTCTGCCGATGTGAACGTAACGCTGTCCATGGCGTTGGGCGTATTTATTTTGATTCTGTTCTACAGCATCAAAATGAAAGGGGTAGGGGGCTTTGCTAAAGAGCTGACACTGCAGCCTTTCAATCACCCGATCTTCATCCCTATCAACCTGATTCTTGAAGGTGTGAGCCTGCTGTCTAAACCGGTATCTCTCGGTCTGCGACTGTTCGGCAACATGTATGCGGGTGAGCTGATCTTTATCCTGATTGCAGGTCTGTTACCGTGGTGGTCGCAGTGGGTTCTGAGTGTGCCATGGGCCATTTTCCACATCCTGATCATTTCGCTGCAGGCTTTCATTTTCATGGTTCTTACGATCGTCTATCTGTCGATGGCATCAGAAGAACACTGATTTTTTATCTCAACACTAAGCTTTTAACTGAAACAAACTGGAGACTGTCATGGAAAACCTGAATATGGATCTGCTGTACATGGCTGCCGCTGTGATGATGGGTCTGGCGGCAATCGGTGCTGCGATCGGTATCGGCATCCTCGGGGGCAAATTCCTGGAAGGCGCAGCGCGTCAGCCGGATCTGATTCCTCTGCTGCGTACGCAGTTCTTTGTTGTAATGGGTCTGGTGGATGCAATCCCAATGATCGCAGTTGGTCTGGGCCTCTACGTGATGTTCGCTGTCGCCTAAAGCCTGCCGTAAGTTCATCCACGGCACCTGTAAGGTGTTCGTGGAGAACAGAGTCTGCCGCGTATCACTCTTGGTCGCGGCAGATACGATAAATACTTAAGAAGAGGCATTGTGCTGTGAACATTAATGCAACAATCCTCGGCCAGGCCATCGCGTTCATCCTGTTTGTTGCGTTCTGCATGAAGTACGTATGGCCACCGATCATGGCTGCCATCGAAAAGCGCCAGAAAGAAATTGCTGAAGGCCTTGCTTCTGCTGAACGTGCGAAGAAAGATTTGGATCTCGCGCAGGCTAATGCGACCGACCAGCTGAAAAAAGCCAAAGAAGAAGCTCAGGTTATCATCGAGCAGGCTAATAAGCGCCGTACTCAGATTTTGGATGAAGTGAAAGCCGAAGCTGAAAACGAACGTAACCGCATCCTTGCACAGGCTCAGGCTGAAATCGAAGCAGAGCGTTCTCGTGCACGTGAAGAGCTGCGTAAGCAGGTCGCGTTGCTGGCTATCGCTGGCGCCGAGAAGATCATCGAACGTTCCGTGGATGAAGCTGCTAACAGCGACATCGTTGATAAACTTGTCGCTGAACTGTAAGGAGGGAGGGGCTGATGTCTGATTTAACTACCGTAGCTCGCCCCTACGCCAAAGCAGCTTTTGACTTTGCTGTTGAGCACCAGGGCATTGAACGTTGGCAGCAGATGCTGGCGTTTGCGGCTGAAGTGTCTCGTAATGAACAGATAGCTGATCTCCTTTCTGGTGCTGTAGCACCAGATGCTTTGTCTGCATCTTTTAATGCAGTCTGTGGTGATCAACTGGATGAGCACGCCCAAAACCTGATTAAGGTGATGGCGGAAAACAAACGTTTGACCGCGCTTCCAGCGGTACTGGACCAGTTCATTCAACTGCGTGACGCGTACAACGCGACTGCTGAAGTTGATGTGATCTCTGCCGGTGCGCTGAGTGACGAGCAGCTGACCAAAATCAGCACTGCTATGGAAAAACGTCTGTCACGCAAAGTTAAGCTGAATTGCAAAATCGATAAGTCTGTAGTCGCAGGCGTGATCATCCGTTCGGGTGACATGGTAATTGATGGCAGCGTGCGCGGCCGTCTTGAGCGTCTGGCAGACGTCTTGCAGTCTTAAGGGGACTGGAGCATATGCAACTGAATTCCACCGAAATCAGCGAACTGATCAAGCAGCGCATTGCTCAGTTCAATGTAGTGAGCGAAGCTCACAACGAAGGTACTATTGTTTCTGTAAGTGACGGTATCATCCGCGTACACGGCCTGGCCGATGTCATGCAGGGTGAGATGATTGCCCTGCCGGGTAACCGTTACGCTATCGCACTGAACCTCGAGCGCGACTCGGTTGGTGCAGTAGTGATGGGCCCATACGCTGACCTCGCCGAAGGCATGAAGGTTAAGTGTACTGGCCGTATCCTTGAAGTACCGGTTGGCCGTGGCCTGCTGGGTCGTGTACTCAACACCCTGGGTAACCCGATTGATGGTAAAGGCGCTGTCGACAACGACGGTTTCTCACCAATCGAAGTTATCGCACCAGGTGTTATCGACCGTCAGTCCGTTGACCAGCCTGTTCAGACCGGTTACAAATCTGTCGATGCGATGATTCCAATCGGCCGTGGCCAGCGTGAGCTGATCATCGGTGACCGTCAGACTGGTAAGACTGCTATGGCTATCGACGCCATCATCAACCAGCGCGACTCTGGCATCAAATGTGTTTACGTTGCTATCGGTCAGAAAGCTTCTACCATCGCTAACGTTGTACGTAAGCTGGAAGAGCACGGTGCACTGTCTAACACCATCGTTGTTGTTGCTTCTGCTTCTGAGTCTGCTGCTCTGCAGTACCTGGCTCCGTACGCTGGCTGCGCAATGGGTGAATACTTCCGTGACCGTGGTGAAGATGCCCTGATCGTATACGATGACCTGTCTAAGCAGGCAATCGCTTACCGTCAAATCTCCTTGCTGCTGCGCCGTCCACCGGGCCGTGAAGCATTCCCAGGCGACGTGTTCTATCTCCACTCTCGTCTGCTGGAACGTGCATCACGTGTAAGCGCTGACTATGTTGAGCGTTTCACTAACGGTGCCGTTAAAGGCCAAACTGGTTCACTGACCGCTCTGCCGATCATTGAAACTCAGGCGGGTGACGTTTCTGCGTTCGTTCCGACCAACGTGATCTCAATCACCGATGGTCAGATCTTCCTGGAATCTAACCTGTTTAACTCAGGCATCCGTCCTGCGGTTAACCCGGGTATCTCTGTATCCCGTGTTGGTGGTGCTGCTCAGACCAAGATCGTTAAGAAACTGTCCGGTGGTATCCGTACCGCTCTGGCACAGTATCGTGAACTGGCTGCGTTCTCGCAGTTCGCTTCCGATCTGGATGAAGCAACCCGCAAACAGCTGAGCCACGGTCAGAAAGTGACCGAGCTGCTGAAGCAGAAACAGTATGCACCGATGTCTGTTGCACAACAGGGTCTGGTACTGTTCGCTGCCGAGCGTGGCTTCCTGAACGACGTTGAACTGGCCAAAATTGGCAGCTTCGAAGCCGCACTGCTGGCGTTCGCAGACCGCGAACACGCTGAGCTGATGCAGGAAATCAACCAAACTGGTAACTACAACAACGATATCGAAGCGAAGCTGAAAGGCATCCTCGAAACGTTTAAAGCAACCCAGTCCTGGTAATGTCTGGCGGCTTGTCTGAAGAGACAAGCCGCAAGGCTTTGAGGAGCAGCTAATGGCCGGCGCAAAAGAAATACGTAGCAAGATCGGAAGCGTTAAGAATACGCAGAAGATCACCAAAGCGATGGAAATGGTCGCCGCGTCCAAAATGCGTAAAACGCAGGAACGTATGGCAGCCAGCCGTCCGTATGCAGATACCATGCGTAAAGTGATTGGTCACCTTGCGTTAGGGAATCTGGAATACAAGCACCCTTACCTGGAAGAGCGTGACGTCAAGCGCGTCGGCTACCTGGTCGTTTCAACTGACCGCGGGCTTTGTGGTGGTTTGAACACTAACCTGTTCAAAAAATTGCTGGCAGAAATGAAAGCCTGGTCCGATAAAGGCGTACAGAGCGATCTGGCGATTGTCGGTTCCAAAGGTCTGTCATTCTTCGGCTCTGTGGGTGGCAACATCGTGGCCCAGGTAAGCGGAATGGGCGATAAGCCTGCGCTGTCTGACCTGATTGGTCCAGTAAAAGTGATGTTGCAGGCTTATGATGAAGGCCGCATCGACAAGCTGTTTATTGTCAGCAACAAGTTTATCAACACCATGTCTCAGACTCCGACAGTTACCCAACTGCTGCCATTACCGGCTGCGGAAGGTGAACAAGAGATGAAGGCGAAGACCTGGGATTACCTGTACGAACCCGATCCGAAAGCGCTGCTGGATACCCTGCTGCGTCGTTATGTCGAATCGCAGGTTTATCAGGGTGTGGTGGAAAACCTGGCCAGTGAACAGGCCGCACGTATGGTCGCGATGAAAGCCGCAACCGATAATGGCGGAAACCTGGTCAAAGAGCTGCAGTTGGTTTACAACAAAGCTCGTCAGGCCAGCATCACCCAGGAACTTACCGAGATCGTCTCGGGGGCCTCCGCGGTTTAACCAGGTTAAGAATTAGGTAGAGGATTCAAGATGGCAGCTGGAAAGATTGTCCAGATTATCGGCGCCGTAGTTGACGTCGAGTTCCCTCAGGACGCGGTACCGCAAGTGTACAACGCCCTTGAGGTTAAAAACGGTGATGCTCGCCTGGTGCTGGAAGTTCAGCAGCAGCTGGGTGGTGGCGTGGTTCGTACCATCGCCATGGGTACTTCTGACGGCCTGAAGCGCGGTCTGGAAGTTGCCGACCTGCAGAAACCAATTCAGGTACCAGTCGGTCAAGCGACTCTCGGCCGTATCATGAACGTGCTGGGTGAGCCAATCGACATGAAAGGCGACCTGCAGAATGAAGATGGCAGCGCAGTAGAGATTAACTCTATTCACCGCGCAGCACCTTCTTACGAAGAGCTGGCTAGCTCTCAGGAACTGCTGGAAACCGGTATCAAAGTTATCGACCTGATCTGTCCGTTTGCGAAAGGCGGTAAAGTAGGTCTGTTCGGTGGTGCGGGTGTTGGTAAAACCGTAAACATGATGGAGCTGATCCGTAACATCGCGATCGAGCACTCAGGTTTCTCCGTATTTGCCGGTGTTGGTGAGCGTACCCGTGAAGGTAACGACTTCTACCACGAGATGACCGACTCTAACGTTATCGACAAAGTAGCATTGGTCTACGGTCAGATGAACGAGCCACCAGGAAACCGTCTGCGCGTTGCGCTGACCGGTCTGACCATGGCGGAAAAATTCCGTGATGAAGGCCGTGACGTTCTGCTGTTCGTTGATAACATCTATCGTTATACCCTGGCCGGTACTGAAGTATCCGCACTGTTGGGCCGTATGCCTTCAGCAGTAGGTTACCAGCCGACTCTGGCAGAAGAGATGGGTGTGTTGCAGGAGCGTATTACCTCCACTAAGACTGGTTCAATCACCTCCGTACAGGCCGTTTACGTACCTGCGGATGACTTGACTGACCCGTCACCAGCAACCACCTTTGCTCACTTAGACTCAACCGTGACACTGAGCCGTCAGATCGCGTCTCTGGGTATCTACCCAGCCGTTGATCCACTGGACTCAACCAGCCGTCAGCTGGATCCACTGGTTGTTGGTCAAGAGCACTACGACACCGCGCGTGGCGTACAGTCTCTGCTGCAGCGTTACCAGGAACTGAAAGACATCATCGCCATCCTTGGTATGGACGAGCTGTCTGAAGACGACAAACTGTTGGTGGCACGTGCGCGTAAGATTCAGCGCTTCCTGTCTCAGCCGTTCTTCGTAGCAGAAGTATTTACCGGTGCTCCGGGCAAATACGTATCGCTGAAAGACACTATCCGTGGCTTCAAAGGCATTATGGAAGGTGAATTCGACCATCTGCCAGAGCAGGCGTTCTACATGGTTGGTGCCGTCGAAGAAGCGGTCGAGAGAGCGAAGAAACTGTAATAACAGTTTCCCGGGAGGATAGTTATGGCTATGACTTATCATCTGGATGTTGTCAGCGCAGAACAGCAAATGTTCTCCGGCCTGGTACAGAAAATCCAGGTGTCAGGTAGCGAAGGTGAGCTGGGTGTTTTCCCTGGCCACGCTCCGCTGCTGACTGCCATTAAGCCTGGGATGGTTCGCATCGTTAAACAGCACGGCGAAGAGGAGTATATCTACCTCTCTGGCGGCGTGCTGGAAGTGCAGCCGGGTAACGTGACCGTTCTGGCCGACACCGCGATTCGCGGTGAAGACCTGGATGAAGCACGTGCTCTGGAAGCAAAACGCAAAGCAGAAGAGCACATGAGCGGAAGCCACGGCGACGTGGACTACGCACAGGCCTCTGCTGAGCTGGCGAAAGCCATTGCGAAACTGCGCGTGATCGAACTGACCAAAAAAGCGATGTAATCAGGCTTTATGCGTCATGAAATGCCAGCCCTCGGGCTGGCATTTTTTTTTGCCTGCTGCGCGCGATGCCAGAAAATGGCTAATTTCGAACTGAGAAAAATGTAGTAATCTCAGGGATAAACCGTTTAACTTGCGACAGTTATAAAATCAGACAGGAAGGTTATGTCCAACAGCGCGATGAGTGTGGTGATCCTGGCCGCCGGCAAAGGCACCCGTATGTATTCCGATCTGCCAAAAGTTTTGCATACTTTGGCAGGAAAACCGCTGGTTCAGCATGTGATCGACGCCGCCCTTGGGGTGGGAGCTCAACAGGTCCATCTGGTTTATGGTCACGGTGGCGAGCGGCTCAAAGCTGCACTGAATAACCCGGAACTCAACTGGGTATTGCAGGCCGAACAGCTAGGTACCGGCCATGCCATGCAGCAGGCTGCCCCTTTCTTTGCTGATGATGAAGACATTCTGATGCTGTATGGCGATGTGCCGCTGATTGGGCAGCATACACTGCGTCAATTGCGTGCAGCCAAGCCTGAAGGGGGTATTGGCCTGCTCACTGTCGTCCTGGATAATCCCAGCGGCTATGGCCGTATCTTACGTGAAAACGGCACCATTACCGGGATTATCGAGCAGAAAGATGCTTCTGCCGAGCAACTGGCTATTACCGAAATCAACACCGGCATTCTGATTGCCAATGGCGGCGATCTTAAACGCTGGCTGGCGCAACTCACCAATAACAACGCCCAGGGCGAATATTACATCACGGATATCATTGCCCTCGCCCACCAGGAAGGTCGGGTAATTAACGCCGTGCACCCTGAGCGCGCCAGCGAGACCGATGGCGTGAACAACCGTTTGCAGCTCGCCACACTAGAGCGCACGTATCAGGCTGAGCAGGCAGAAAAGCTGTTGTTAGCTGGCGTAATGCTACGCGATCCCGCTCGTTTCGATCTGCGCGGCACCCTACAGCACGGTCGCGACATTGAGATCGACGTCAATGTCATTATTGAAGGCGATGTTCAACTCGGTAGTCGGGTGATGATTGGCGCGGGCTGTATCATTAAAAACAGTGTCATTGCCGATGACTGCATCATCAGCCCCTATTCGGTGATCGAGGATGCGAATCTGGCCGCCGAGTGTACCGTAGGGCCCTTTGCACGCCTGCGTCCTGGCACCTCGTTGGCTGAGCAGGCGCATGTTGGCAATTTCGTTGAGATGAAAAAAGCGACGCTGGGCAAAGGTTCAAAAGCCGGTCACCTCTCCTATCTGGGCGATGCCGAGATTGGGGCAAACGTGAATATCGGCGCAGGAACCATCACCTGCAACTATGATGGAGTGAACAAATCGAAAACCATCATTGGTGACGATGTGTTTGTCGGTTCTGATACGCAATTGGTGGCTCCGGTTTCTGTCGCGAGCGGCGCAACTATTGCCGCTGGCACCACGATCATGAAAGACGTCACTGCGGCGGACCTGGTTTATAACCGTAAAGAGCAGAACCAAAAATCTGGCTGGCAGCGGCCTGTGAAGAAAAACTAATTTTTAACGGCTGGCAAAGACTGGCCGAGCAGTAACGATAATAATCCCCACTCTCTACAAGGCTCGGGGAACGATCAGGTCAGATGACAATGAAAATGGCGATCAGCCATGAAGTCAGGAAAACATTATGTGTGGAATTGTTGGTGCAGTAGCACAGCGCGATATCGCTGAAATCCTGTTAGAGGGATTACGTCGTCTCGAATATCGTGGTTATGACTCCGCAGGTTTAGCGGTAGTCGATCGTCAGGGGCATATGACGCGCCTGCGACGTGTAGGCAAAGTTCAGAACCTGGCGGAAGCCGCAGAGGGGCAGCCACTGATTGGCGGCACCGGTATTGCGCACACCCGTTGGGCGACCCATGGCGAACCTTCTGAGGCCAATGCGCACCCGCATGTCTCAGAGCACATTATCATCGTGCACAACGGCATCATTGAAAACCATGAGCCGCTGCGTGAGTTAATGCTCGAACGTGGTTACCACTTTGCCTCCGAAACAGACACCGAAGTCGTTGCACATCTGGTGCACTGGGAGCAAAAACAGGGCGGGACGCTGCGTGAAGTCGTACTGCGTGTGATCCCACAGCTGCGCGGTGCCTATGGCATGGTGATCATGGACAGTCGCGATCCTTCCGTACTGGTTGCAGCGCGTTCCGGCAGCCCATTAGTGATTGGTCGTGGCGTGGGTGAAAACTTCATTGCCTCTGATCAGCTGGCTTTATTGCCGGTCACTCGTCGCTTTATCTATCTGGAAGAGGGTGATATCGCGGAGATTACCCGTCGTGAATTCACCATTATCGACCGTGATGGCAAGCCTGCTAAACGCGCGGAAATCGAATCAACCGCGCAGTACGATGCGGGTGATAAGGGAACTTATCGCCATTACATGCAGAAAGAGATCTACGAGCAGCCAAACGCGATTAAAAACACCATCACCGGACGTTTTAATCATGGTGTGATTGATCTCAGTGAACTGGGTGAAAAAGCGGAACAGCTGCTAAGTCAGGTTGAGCACATCCAGATCATTGCCTGCGGTACCTCTTATAATTCCGGCATGGTGTCGCGCTACTGGTTTGAATCGCTGGCTAACATTCCGTGTGATGTCGAAATTGCTTCGGAATTCCGCTACCGCAAATCAGCAGTACGTAAAAACAGCCTGCTGATCACCCTGTCCCAGTCTGGTGAAACGGCGGACACCCTGGCAGCACTGCGTCTGTCTAAAGAGTTGGGCTACCTCGGTTCTTTGGCTATCTGTAACGTTGCTGGCTCTTCGCTGGTGCGTGAATCTGACCTGGCGTTAATGACCAAGGCCGGTACCGAAATCGGTGTTGCCTCCACCAAAGCCTTTACCACTCAGTTGGCGGTATTGCTGATGCTGGTGGCGAAGTTAGGTCGTTTACACGGAATGTCAGCGGAAAAAGAGCATGAGATTGTGCATGCCCTGCAGGCATTGCCTAGCCGTATCGAACAGATGCTGGCGCAGGACAGCGTGATTGAAACGCTTGCCGAAGGCTTCTCTGACAAGCATCACGCCCTGTTCCTTGGCCGTGGCGATCAGTATCCGATCGCGATGGAAGGTGCGCTGAAGCTGAAAGAGATCTCCTACATTCACGCCGAGGCCTATGCGGCCGGTGAGCTGAAGCATGGCCCGCTGGCGCTGATTGATGCCGATATGCCAGTGATTGTGGTAGCGCCAAACAATGAACTGCTGGAGAAGCTGAAATCCAATATCGAAGAGGTACGCGCGCGCGGCGGTCTGCTGTATGTGTTTGCCGATCAGGATGCAGGATTCAGTGACAGCGAAGGCATGAAGATTATCTCTCTGCCGCATGTAGAAGAGGTAATTGCGCCAATCTTCTACACCGTGCCATTGCAGTTGCTCTCTTACCACGTGGCCTTGATCAAGGGCACTGACGTTGACCAGCCACGTAACCTGGCGAAGTCCGTCACCGTAGAGTAATCATACCTGAGCGTAAAAAAGGGCCTGATGGCCCTTTTTTTATGCCTTAACTCGCTGAATTACTCCGCCCCGGCAATGTCGTACAGGCACCGCCCTGAGACATGGGGGCAACGGTGGGATAGCGATCGTCCGGGGTGATATACACCTGTGAGGTGGCTACATAGCCATCGTCAAATGTCGCCTCGACAAACATGGCCTGCCAGCCGGAACCGTAATAGGCCAGCGAAACATCCACTTTATTATCCGCAGGCACCACCAGCGCAGAAGAGCCGTAGCGGATGCCGCAAGCCAGGCGGAAATCACGCGCTGTCGGGTTCACTGCACGCCACACTTCAATTCTCACCGGTTTTTCAGAAAATGACAGCCGCAGCAGCTTCGAGGTCGATTGCTGTTCCAGGCTTTCATTAATCACCGGTAAAGGCCGTTTTTCCTGTAAGCGATCGAGGAAAGTCACCAGCGAAGAGCGGAAGAAGCGGTTGATACCAATATGGTCACTGTTTGGTGCCATGCGTAGCGACTTCACCCCAGGCAACGCGTTGTAGTAAAACTTTGCGTTATCCGGCGGGAAGAAATCATCACCGCTGGCATTCACAATGTATTTCGGAATCGCAAGCCGCTGCTGCTGATCGGTGCCCATGTACTGCATCGGGTCTTCAATCTTCATCAATTCGGCAAAGTGTGCGGTTTTGTATTCCATATCCGTATGGTTTTGGTAATACGGGCCAAAGGCAATCGGCCAGTTCCCCCCATAGGTCTGATACATGTGCTGGACCATTTTCTGGGTATTCAGCACATCGGCAACAAACGGCACTATTGCGACCACCGCAGGATCGGAAATCCCCGCCAGCCAGGTTGCCCAACCGCGTTTAGAAGCGCCCGTCACGACAAACTTATCGATATGCTGCTGCTTTAACTCCGCTTTTGCCAACCGGATCGTTTGTGAAATCGCCGCAGCCATTGGCACATGCAGCGGCAGCCGAGCCCTTAATGCCGGTTTATCCATGTACAGCTGCCAGCTGCGGGCAATGCTGTCATCTTCTTCACGAGGTGCTTTATCGCCTTGATAGGTCAAATCAACGCTGGGGACATTGTTGAGCGAAACCACAATGGTATGGCTGTAATAGGCGGTTTCAGCGTTGGTACGCTCATCAAGATCCACCGCGATTAACGCCAGATCGCCACGTGGATTTGGAGGGATATAAATATTGACGTCATGTTGCCATGCCATTGGCGTTACCAGCCCATCTGGCGACCAGGATTGTGACATCAGCCGGTACCGCGTGACATCAACGTGCGGCTGCGCTTCCAGTTCTTTCGCGCTGACGGGTTGCGCGCCCTCTTTTTGTGGCGGTTGATCGCGCAATGTCTCTTTACTGACCATGACATAGTCAAGTGGCCGCTCCGCCAGCGACTGGCGATAGCAGCTGATGACGTCGGAAGGTGCGTTGCATTCTGACGACATGGCGGGTTGTGCGTACAGGCCAGCCGCAGCCAGACTGGTAATAATTAACAAAAGGGCTTTCATATAAACTTCCCCCGGCAGAAACAATAAATATTCTATGACTTTTTTGTTAGTAGGTGGTGATAATTTTCAATGCTTATTCAAGATGTTGGATGTTATTAAAGAAACAGGTTCGATGTCTACCTCCTTCAATATTAATAAGATGAATTTCTTTTTCTTACGTCTTTACACAAATAGTCATGTATTACTTTATGGCTAAATAGGATTTATCGAGTTTTTTATAGTTGATTTATTATAATTCTGGAAATTTCCTGGTGTTGGCATTGTAAATCCAATAAACACATTGCTCTGTCTATGCTTTCTGACTTTTGGGTCACCACCACAGTATGGGCTATGAGGGCTCAACCTAACGGCTTTGGCTGAGTTCTTATCAAATGGTGGTGGAATTTAACCCCAAAAGCAATCTGATAAATTAGAGTTCAACTGTGCATATTTTAGCCGTTTTGAAGAATTTCCGTAGAAACTATTTCCTGGGAAGTTACTTATACAGGTGCGAGTTCAACATTTTTTAAAATCAGATTAGAAAGGGTTTTAGTTTCTATTCGTTGGTGTTTGGCGAACTTTAGGAAATGATGAGGATTTATTTTTTTACCGCAGTGGTGCGAGTGTTAATTGATGATTAGCAAATCTGAATATTTTTTAAACACCCACAAAACTGTAGAGTTAAAAATTAATGCTTATCGGAGAAATTTTTTATACGACCTGAACAAACCACGGAGGATTCACGAAAAGTAGAAAAGGCCATCAACATTTGATGGCCAGATTCAGTCACAGTGCGGGAGTTCGCCCGGCAATGGTCTGGCAGGCTGCACTTCCTGCCGGAGGGGCGGTGGTAGGGAAGCTGTCTGGTGTGATGTACACTTTAGACGTGGCTACGTAGCCATCACTGAATGTTGCTTCTACGAACAGTGCCTGCCAGCCCGTCAGAAGGTAAGACAAAGAGACGATTGAGCTATTCGTTATGCTACTTACGGCAACCATTGAGGGAGCGTAACGGATGTCGCAGGCATAGCGGAAATCACGCGCTACGAGATCTATTGCTCGCCAGGCTACCACTTTGGTCGGTTTTTCTGAGAATTTAACCGTTAACGTCTTCCCGAGCAGGCCCTGAGTGACCGTTTCGGTCAAAACCGGCAGTGATTTATTATTTTGTAAGCGAGTCAGGAATTGCTGTAATGCCGCCTGTTCGTAATTGAAGATCCCGTTGTGATCGCTGTTCGGCACGATGCGTAAAGACTTCGTTCCCGGCAACTGGTCGTAGTAAAGGCTTGAATCATCAGGCGGAAAGAAATCATCCCCGCTGGCATTCACGATATATTTCGGGATGCTCAAACGAGATTGCCATGCTGAATTCCGGTACTGTAATGGATCTTCGATTTCCATCATTTTGGTAAAACTGCTGTCATTGATATGCAGGTCGATATCATTGTTGTAATAAGGCTGGAAAGCGATAGGCCAGTTATTGCCCCAGGTTTTATACATATGCTTAACGACTTGCTTTGTATTCAGCACATCAGCGACAAAAGGCACAATTGCCACCACGGAAGGGTCGGTAATACCGGTTAGCCAGGCGGCCCAGCCGCGCTTAGAAACGCTTGAAACCACAAATTTATTGATATCCCATTGAGTGAGCTCCAGTTTTGCGAGCCTTATAGTTTGCGATATCGCTGCTGCCATCGGGACATGTAGCGGTAGCAAGGATCGTCCGGTGGGTTGTTGGAGGTATAAAGCCCAGCTACGCGCCACACTATCATCTTCACTTCTCGGGGAGGAATCGCCCTGATAGGTTAGTGCAACGCTGGGAATATGGGTCACATTGATCACAATAGTGTGCGTAGACTGCGCCACTCCGGCTAACAACGTTTCATCCATATCGATGGTGACCAAAGCCAGCGAAGACTTCGGCTGATCGGGAATGTAAATGTTAACATCATGATCCCACTCTGCTGGCGTCACCAGATTTTGGGGTGACCAGTTTTGCGACACCATACTGTAACGTTTTACCTGTACTAATGGCGCGCCCGGAACCGTTCCCTGACTGACTAATTGATAACTGAGCGGTTGGCTGGCCAGAGTCTGGCGATAACAGGCGATGGTATTAGACCGAATATTACTGACCGATGGCTGACTACAGTCTACGTTGGGTTGAGTCATAGTCATCGCCATTGACGAAGCAGATAACAAACCGAGCAGCGTGCATCCAAACAGAATTTTTTTCATTATACTCCTGCCTTGCGTGAATTTATCTTCACAAAGAAGATGGACGTTGGGTAGCCGCCGCTAAATCACTGGCAATGAGTAGCCGTATTTTTTCGGTCAAAAATTAAATAAAAAATAATAAGTTATGTTTTTTTGTCGCGGGTTAAGCGAAATGATGACTAAACCGTTGAAGGGGAGCTCACAGGCAATCTCTTTGCTCCCCGTACTTAAACATAGCATATGCATTACCGCCAGAATAGCTGTCATATAACTGTCATATTTCAGACATTTTACTGTCACCAAACTGTCCTATTTTCCCTCCAGCAGCAATGAACTAACTCCTACTATACAGGCCAGAAGCCTGACATTAACTCCCGTGGAGGGAATATGACACTGATGCGTAGCACCGTAGCCCAAATTCTTGCCGCCACCCTGTCTCTCAGCGCGGTTTCTGCATTTGCCGCGACCGACCTGACTGGCGCAGGTGGCACCTTCCCGGCGCCGGTTTATGCCAAGTGGGCAGCAGATTATCAGCAGAAGACCGGTAGCAAAGTAAACTATCAGGGCATTGGTTCTTCTGGTGGCGTGAAACAGATCATCGCTAAAACTGTCGATTTCGGTGCTTCAGATGCACCACTGAAAGATGAAGATCTGCAGAAAAATGGCCTGTTCCAGTTCCCAACCGTCATCGGTGGTGTGGTACTGGCAGTCAACATTCCTGGCGTGAAATCAGGTGAACTGACGCTGGACGGTAAAACCGTAGGTGATATCTACCTCGGTAACATCAAAAAGTGGAATGACCCTGCTATCACCAAATTGAACCCTGGCGTGAAACTGCCAGACACCAACATCAACGTGGTGCGTCGTGCTGACGGTTCCGGTACTTCTTTCGTCTTCACCAGCTACCTGTCTAAAGTCAATGTAGACTGGAACAGCAAAATTGGTAAAGGCAACACCGTTAACTGGCCGACCGGTCTGGGCGGTAAAGGTAACGATGGCGTGGCCGCATTCGTACAGCGTCTGCCGGGTTCAATTGGCTACGTAGAGTATGCCTACGCGAAACAAAACAACCTGACTTACACCAAACTGGTTGATGCTGACGGTAAAGCCGTAGCACCAAGCGAAACCAGCTTCGCCAACGCCGCTAAAGGCGCTAACTGGAGCGAGTCTTTCGCCCAGGACCTGACGTACCAGAAAGGCAACGATGCATGGCCAATCTCTTCTACCACCTTCATCCTGGTGTACAAAGAGCAGGCTGATGCCGCCAAAGGCGCTGAAGTGCTGAAGTTCTTTGACTGGGCCTACAAAGATGGCGCGAAAACAGCGACCAGCCTGGATTACGCAGCACTGCCAGACTCAGTGACTAAGCAAATCCGTGAAGCCTGGAAAGCAAATATCAAAGACAGTTCAGGTAAAGCACTGTTCCAGTAAGTGCCATACCCGGCCAGCGTTAGCTGGCCTTGTTACGGGCGGCTGCCAAGCCGCCCTGATACCATTTGAATACCGAGACTCCTATGGCTGCGACTAAGCCGACGTTCAAAGCGCCTGGTAAGCAAGGTGACATTATCTTCGGTGCACTGGTTAAACTCTCTGCGCTGATTGTGTTGTTGCTGCTGGGTGGCATCATCGTCTCCCTGATCTTCTCTTCCTGGCCGAGCATCCACAAATTTGGCTTCTCTTTCCTGTGGAACAAAACCTGGGATGCACCCAACGAGCAGTTTGGTGCGCTGGTACCAATTTACGGCACCATTGTGACCTCTGTTATCGCGCTGATCATCGCTGTGCCGGTGAGTTTTGGCATTGCGCTGTTTCTGACCGAGCTGGCCCCTAACTGGCTGCGCCGCCCGCTGGGAACGGCGATTGAGCTGCTGGCTGCGATTCCAAGTATCGTTTATGGCATGTGGGGGCTGTTTATCTTTGCGCCTCTGTTTGCTCAATATTTTCAGACGCCGGTAGGGGATCTTCTGTCCAATATCCCGTTTATCGGCGCGCTGTTTTCTGGCCCAGCCTTTGGTATCGGCATTCTGGCGGCGGGTGTGATCCTGGCCATTATGATCATTCCGTACATCGCTTCGGTTATGCGTGACGTGTTTGAGCAGACCCCGGTAATGATGAAGGAGTCTGCTTACGGCATCGGCTGTACTACCTGGGAAGTCATGTGGCGCATCGTCCTGCCGTTCACCAGGAATGGCGTGATTGGTGGTGTGATGCTGGGATTAGGCCGCGCGTTGGGTGAAACCATGGCCGTGACCTTTATCATCGGTAACACCTACCAGCTCGATAACGCTTCACTCTACATGCCAGGCAACAGTATTACCTCTGCGCTGGCGAATGAGTTTGCTGAAGCGGAATCCGGCGTGCACGTAGCTGCGCTGATGGAACTGGGTCTGATCCTGTTTGTGATTACCTTTATCGTCCTGGCGATTTCGAAGCTGATGATTTTACGCCTGGCGAAAAGTGAAGGAGCGCGCTCATGACAACGATTGAGATACAGGCGCGGGCGGAACTGGAAGCTTCACGCCGTAAAATGCAGTCCTGGCGTAGTACCAAAAACAAAATTGCGCTAACGCTGTCTCTGCTGACTATGGCTTTTGGCCTGTTCTGGCTGGTATGGATCCTCTTTACCACCGTCACCAAAGGTATTGATGGCCTGAGCCTGTCGCTGTTTACCGAATCGACTCCGCCGCCCAATACGGCGGGCGGTGGTCTGGCGAATGCCCTGGCCGGTAGCGGCTTGCTGATCTTCTGGTCAACCTTCTTTGGTACGCCGTTGGGGATTATGGCGGGTGTGTATCTGGCGGAGTATGGTCGCAAATCTGCGCTGGCTGAGGTGATCCGTTTCATCAATGACATCCTGCTCTCAGCGCCTTCGATTGTAGTTGGTCTGTTCGTCTACACCTTGGTGGTGGCGCAGATGCAGCACTTCTCCGGCTGGGCGGGCGTAGTAGCGCTGGCGCTGTTGCAGATCCCGATCGTAATTCGTACCACCGAAAATATGTTGCGCCTGGTGCCCGACAGTATGCGTGAAGCGGCGTATGCCTTAGGCACACCGAAATGGAAGATGATCTCTGCGATTACGCTGAAAGCCTCGGTCTCCGGAATTATTACCGGTGTTCTGCTGGCGGTTGCGCGTATTGCCGGTGAAACCGCACCGCTGTTGTTTACTGCGCTGTCGAACCAGTTCTGGAGCACCGACATGATGCAGCCGATTGCCAACCTGCCGGTCACCATCTTCAAGTTCGCGATGAGCCCGTTTGCCGAGTGGCAAAGTCTGGCGTGGGCGGGGGTGCTGATTATCACCCTGTGCGTGTTACTGCTGAACATTTTGGCACGCGTTGTGTTCTCCAAAGGCAAACACTAATTTTTTGCGGCGCGGCCCTGGCGGCGCTGCCCAACAGAGATGAGCAAAGAGTATGGCAACGACATCTTCCGGTAAAATTCAGGTACGCAATCTGAACTTCCATTACGGGAAATTCCATGCGCTGAAAAGTATTAATCTGGATATCGCGAAAAATCAGGTCACGGCGTTTATCGGCCCTTCTGGCTGTGGTAAATCCACCCTGCTGCGTACCTTTAACAAAATGTACTCGCTCTACCCAGAGCAGCGTGCAGAGGGTGAAATTCTGCTGGATGGAGAAAATATTCTCGCCTCCAGCCAGGATATCGCCCTGTTGCGCGCCCGTGTTGGCATGGTTTTCCAGAAGCCAACACCGTTTCCAATGTCGATTTATGACAACATTGCCTTTGGCGTCCGCCTGTTTGAGAAACTCTCACGTGCCGATATGGATGAGCGTGTGCAGTGGGCGCTGACCAAAGCGGCTTTGTGGAATGAAACCAAAGACAAGCTTCATCAGAGTGGCTACAGTCTCTCTGGCGGTCAGCAACAGCGTCTGTGTATCGCGCGCGGCATCGCTATTCGTCCTGAAGTGCTGTTACTGGACGAACCTTGCTCAGCACTTGACCCGATCTCCACCGGACGCATTGAAGAACTGATTACCGAGTTGAAACAGGACTACACCGTGGTTATTGTGACGCACAACATGCAGCAGGCTGCTCGTTGTTCCGACCACACGGCGTTTATGTATCTTGGTGAGCTGATTGAATTCAGCGATACCGATACCCTGTTCACCAAACCGGCACAAAAACAGACCGAAGACTACATCACTGGCCGTTACGGCTGATTGGGCAGGAGAGAATCATGGATAATTTAAATCTGAATAAACACATCTCCGGCCAGTTTAATGCCGAGCTGGAACATATCCGCACCCAGGTGATGATCATGGGCGGAATGGTGGAGCAGCAACTGACGGATGCCATCACCGCAATGCACAATATGGATGCTGAGCTGGCGAAGCGCGTGATCGAAGGTGACCAGAAGGTCAACATGATGGAGGTGGAAATTGATGAAGCCTGCGTCCGCATCATTGCTAAGCGCCAGCCAACGGCGGTCGACTTGCGTCTGGTGATGGCGATCATCAAAACCATCTCTGAACTGGAACGTATCGGTGATGTGGCAGAGAAAATCAGCCGCACCGCGCTGGAGAAGTTCAGCCAGCAGCATCAGCCGCTGTTAGTCAGCCTGGAGTTCCTGGGTCGTCACACCGTACAGATGCTCCACGATGTGCTGGATGCGTTTGCCCGTATGGATCTGAATGCGGCCATCGAAATCTATCGCGAAGATAAAAAAGTGGATGCGGAGTACGAAGGCATTGTGCGTCAGCTCATGACCTACATGATGGAAGATCCCCGCACGATCCCTAGTGTTCTGACCGCGTTGTTCTGCGCCCGTGCCATTGAGCGCATTGGTGACCGCTGCCAGAACATCTGCGAAATCATCTTCTACTTCGTTAAGGGCCAGGATTTCCGTCACGTGGGCGGAGACAAACTGGACCAGCTGTTAGCCGGTGAAGACGGCCACAGCAAACCTGCCTGAGTTCTCTGGCTGCCCGTTGCGAAACGGGCAGCGCATTAAAGAATCTCCCAACCGTGTTGACGCCACAGTGCTGGTAGCTGAGCCAGATCGGTAAAGCGCGTCACCAGCGGATGATCCAGCGCCGGATTATGCGCATCAGCGCAGTAGTAATAGACCGGAATACCGGCCGCGATCCCGGCACGCGCACCCGCCTCAGAGTCATCCACCAGAATGCACTGCTCGATCGCAACGTCCATCTTTTCTGCCGCGTGATACATCAGTTCGGGATCGGGTTTCCAGTGGTTGATGTCGTAGCCGCTAAACAACCGACCTTCAAACCACGGCAGCAGGCCGGTTAACCCCAGTGAGTGTTGCATCTTCTTGACCGTGCCGTTTGAAACCACGCACATCGGGATTTTTATCTGTGCAATCAGCTGTTTTGCGCCAGGGATCTCAGCCAGACTGAGATCAAACAGCCGTGCGACTTCTGCACGATAAGTGGTTTCAACTTCCTCTACGGGGAGGGTGCGCTGATGCTCTGCCGCCACATCACGAATAATATCGTACAGCTTCACCCCTTTGTATTTTTCAAACATCGCCTCCAGCGAAAGGGTAATACCATAGGCAGCAAAAGTGGTGACATAGGCTTCGGTGCAGAGACGCTCGCTGTCTACCAGGGTGCCGTCACAGTCGAAAAATACGCAGGCTACAGACATTCAACGCTATCCTCATCAATTTATGGACGCTTAACCTTAACTCTTTATGCACCGAATGCGAACCGGCGTAAACGGTTGCGAAAAATCGTTGTATTGCGGGGGTAAAGTCGTCAGGATACGCGCCGTTAATTTTTTCGACCGGAAATAAGGTATGAGTCACTCCCCTGGCCTGTTGCAGCGCCTGTTTAAGCTGCAGGAACATGGCACCACCGTGCGCACCGAGGTGATTGCCGGTTTTACGACTTTCCTGACGATGGTGTATATCGTCTTCGTCAATCCACAAATCCTTGGCGTCGCCGGGATGGATACCCAGGCGGTGTTTGTCACAACCTGTCTGATCGCGGCGGCGGGCAGTATTTTAATGGGCGTTGTGGCGAATCTGCCGGTTGCGCTGGCACCTGCCATGGGGCTGAATGCCTTCTTCGCTTTCGTGGTGGTAGGGGCGATGGGCTACTCATGGCAAATCGGCATGGGTGCGATTTTCTGGGGGGCGCTGGGACTGCTGATCCTGACACTGCTGCGTGTGCGCTACTGGATGATTGCCAATATCCCGCTTAGCCTGCGCGTGGGTATCACCGCCGGTATTGGCCTGTTTATCGCCATGATGGGGCTGAAGAATGCCGGTATCATTGTGCCAAACCCTGACACTATCGTTGCGGTGGGCCATCTGACTTCGCACAGTGTCCTGCTGGGCGCTCTGGGCTTCTTTATTATTGCGATCCTCGCCTCCCGACAGATTCATGCGGCGGTACTGATTTCGATGGTGGTGACTACCGCGATCGGCTGGATGATCGGCGATGTGAAGTTTACCGGGCTGTTTTCTCTGCCACCGGCAGTGGGTTCCATTGTGGGCCAGGCCGATCTGAAAGGGGCTCTGAACGTGAGCATGGCGGGGATCATTTTCTCCTTTATGCTGGTCAATCTGTTTGACTCGTCAGGCACGCTGATTGGCGTTACCGATAAAGCCGGTCTGACCGATGAGAAAGGCACCTTCCCACGCATGAAACAGGCGCTGTTTGTGGATAGCGTGAGTTCAGTGGGTGGCGCGTTTGTCGGCACATCTTCTGTCACCGCTTACATTGAAAGTTCTTCTGGCGTGGCGATCGGTGGACGTACTGGCCTGATGGCGGTGGTGACCGGCCTGCTGTTCCTGCTGGTGATGTTCCTGTCACCGCTGGCGGCAATGGTGCCGGGCTATGCAGCGGCTGGCGCATTGATCTATGTTGGCGTACTGATGAGTGCCAGCCTGGCGCGCGTGCGCTGGGACGACCTGACTGAAGCGGTGCCGGCCTTTGTCACCGCCGTGATGATGCCGTTCAGTTTCTCGATTACTGAAGGCATTGCGCTGGGCTTTATTGCATGGTGTGTGATGAAGCTGGGGACAGGCCGCTGGCGTGAAATCAGCCCGTGCGTGGCGCTAGTGGCGCTGTTGTTTGTGCTGAAAATCGTGTTTATTGACGCCCACTAAAGCTTCACAGTTCCTGTGGCAGGCTGGTTAGCCGCAAGGCGCGCGGTCCAATATTGGGCCGCGTCATCTCCACGTCCCGCAGATCTTGCCATCCTCGTTCCTGACTCCACTCCCATAAATGCAGCCACTGCGTCGCAGGTGACAGCGCACAAGACCACACCAGCATGGGTTCAGCATCGCAAATGGCTTGAATATCGGGATTAAGGGTGGAGCGCAGGCGACCGGCAGCCGGATGCAAGCGCAGCAGATTCATAGCATTTTGCTGATCGCCGCCGATTTTCAGGATGCTCTGGCGTAAGGTCCAGATTTGCGTCACGGCTTCCATAAAATCCTGTTGCGCGTTGATCCAGGCAATTTCACCCGAGGTGAGGCTTTGCATCAGCTGGGCCTGCGACTGACGGCTGTGCGCCCGTACGATCTCCATATCCAGGCCCGCCTTTCCCCCTTCATCTGCCAGCAAGACGCCAACAACATTACCCGCATAGGCAATACTGAAATCCGGAAGCATCGTGTCAGCAAAGGCGGGTTTGCCACAGTGTGTGACGATTAACGGCGGAAGTTGATCAATGCCATAGATGCGCAGCATGAGCTGTGCCAGCAAAATTCTGGCCGCAAGAAAACGGCTGCGCCGTTTGTCGGGTAGGCGGTTGGCGCTGTCGATTACGGTTTGCGGGATGTTAAGTGCCTCGCCAGGCAGGTCGTTGCTACCCATCCAGCGTACAAAATGACCAGCCATCTGTCGCTCCGTGAAAATGGTCAGAAAATCATCACCGGCATTGTAAGAATTTTCTGGCGCGATTGCACTCCCCCTCGCCTGTATCCGCTTCACTTTCAGAATCAATGAGCAAAACCCTACCAATATTTGCGCGATGCGGGAAAGCTTAGCGTTTTTTTCATCGTCTCCCCCGTAGCGCTCGATGTCGTGTATGATTCTCGTTCACGGGAAATTTATTGATAATAGTGTCACGCACGGGTGGCATTTTGCGGAGTTGCTATGTCTGTTTTAACTGGTTCAAAATTACCACCAATCTCTCTGGATGAGTTTCGTCACGGTATGCGTCGCCTGACCGCAGGTGTGTCTCTGATCACGACTGAGCACCAGGGCGAGAAACACGGCCTGATCGCAACGTCGGTTAGCTCACTGACCGCTGAGCCACCAAGCCTGCTGGTGTGTGTTAATCGGAGCTCTTCCAGCCATGATCCGATTACGGGATCGGGTGTGTTTGCCGTTAACGTGCTGGCAAGCCATCATGATGATATCTGTGCTCAGTTCAGCCAGTCTGCTCGCCGTGCAGATCGTTTTCAGAGTGGTGAATGGCACGCCTTGAAAACCGGCGTACCTGCGCTGAAAGATGCGCTGGTCACGTTTGACTGTCAGTTGGAAAAGATTGTTGAGTGGAGCACCCACAGCATTCTGCTGGCGCATATCGTTGGCATTCATCTGTTGGACGGTGAGCTGGACCCAATGGTTTACTTCAACAGCGGTTTCCATACGCTCAAGCCATAACGGGTCAACCAACCCTATCACTTGTATAGGGTTGGTCCTCTCCCCCGTCAGGCAGTCGCTAACGGGTTTAGCGACTTATCAGGCAAATTTTGCTGCTTCATCAAAGCTCAGGCGTGGTAAACGGTCGTGTAGCTTGCTGCTCTCGCCGTAGCCCAGGTTAATCAGCAGGTTAACTTTATACTTCGTGCCTGCGAAAAATGCTTCATTCACTTTTGCCGGATCGAAGCCGGACATCGGACCTGCATCCAGACCCAGTGAACGTGCGGCCAAAATCAGATAGCCCGCCTGCAAGCTGCTGTTGCGCAGCGCAGTCGTTTCCGCAAAGGCTGGACTGCCGGTGAACCAGCTACGCGCATCTGCATGTGGGAACAGCTTTGGCAGTTGCTCATAGAACTCTTCATCCCAGGCGACGATCACGGTCGCAGGGGCGGCTAGGGTCTTTTCAAGATTGCCCGCTGACAGCGCCGGTGCCAGCTTCTGTTTCCCTTCCTGCGAAGTGACAAACACAAAACGTGCCGGTAAGCAGTTGGCGGAAGTGGGGCCAAGGATCGTCAACTGATAAAGCTGTTCCAGCAGCGCTTTATCGATCGGTTTGTTTTGCCAGTAGCTATGGGTACGGGCGTTGTTAAACAGGGCATCAAGGGCGACGTTATCGAGCGGTGTACTCATCTTTCTCTCCTTTGAGCAGGCATCAGTGTGAGCCTGAAATTAACCAGTCTTGAGTTTAAAACATGACCTTGACCGTTATACTGCAACCGCCGCTGCACGCCAAATAACATAAGGGCAAAAGCAGTGGTGACAGGAGAGAGAGCGCGGCGGTTTATCCCCACACAGGGATAAAGGGGGGATTATCCCTATGTGGGGATAAAATAGAAAATATCCCCATGAAGGGATAAAATGCGCTATTGTTGTTTTTATCTACACCACGCGGTCATTTAAGCATCCGATTGCTGATGGCTCAATCAGGAATAGCCACGATGATTTATAGCCCAAGACAACTTGCGAATTACATCCGGCTGGAACGGCAAAAACATGGCTGGACACAGAGTGAGCTGGCGCAGAGAGTGGGTTTAAAGCAAGCTACTATTTCGCACTTTGAAAACAATCCTGATAAAACAACGCTTTCTACTCTTTTTCGTATATTGCAATCGTTAGAAATGGATATGGCAATCAAGGAGCAAATAGCGATCGTTAAAGATTCTGACGGCAAACGTGATGAGGATATGGATTGGTGAAACAGGAATTGGTTGCCTGGATGAACGGGCAAAAGGTGGGTGTGCTGACTAAACATAAAAATGGTGCCCACACTTTCGAATATTTTTCCGGGTGGTTGAGCAATCCGCTCGCCAGGCCAGTATCCTTGTCGTTACCACTCCAGCTTTCTACACTCACTACCCCTGCTGTATATAATTTCTTCGATAATCTCTTGCCAGATAGTCCTAAAGTCCGGGATCGCATAGTGGCTCGTTATCGGGTAAAAACAGATCAGCCCTTTGATCTGCTTAAAGAAATTGGCAGAGATAGTGTGGGTGCAATCATGCTGCTTGATGTTGAGCATAATTCCCCTGATCTTACGGTGAACTATGAAGTGCTCTCTGCTGCCAGACTTGAGCAGGTTTTATCGGCGTACAAAATTGATATTCCTCTGGGAATGATCCGCGAGGAAGAGGATTTTCGTATTTCTGTTGCAGGCGCGCAGGAGAAAACGGCGCTGTTAAAAACCAGTAGCGGATGGGCTATCCCACAGGGGCCTACACCTACGACGCATATCTTGAAATTACCCATCGGTGAGATCAAACAGCCCGCAGCAACGTTGGATATGAGCCAAAGCGTAGAGAATGAATACTTTTGTCTGCTTATGGCACGTGAGCTGGGATTTGAAGTACCCACCGCGACTATTGTGGATGCCGGAAGTATCAGAGCCTTAGCCGTAGAAAGGTTTGATAGACGATGGGTGGATGGCGGACGCGCGTTGTTACGGCTACCGCAAGAGGATATGTGCCAGGCTTTAGGGCTACCTTCGTCTGTTAAGTATGAATCAGATGGTGGCCCAGGAATTAAAGACATTATGCAGATTCTTATGGGGTCGAGTAATGCCATTGAAGATCAATATAACTTTATGAAATTTCAGGTTTTTCAGTGGGTTATGGGAGCCACTGATGGGCACGCCAAAAACTTCTCGCTTTTTATTGAACGTGGGGGGAGTTATCGGCTCACACCCTTCTATGACATTCTTTCTGCATATCCACTGATAAATGGTGCTGGCCTTAATATACGAAAGCTAAAGCTGTCGATGGGGTTGAAAGCGACCAAGGGAAAAAAAGAGGCTATTTATGACATCCAGCCCCGTCATTTTCTCGCAACGGCAAAATCTGTGCAGTTTTCAGTTGAACGCATGAATCAGATACTCATGTTCTTTGTACAAGAATTTGACGCTGCCGTAATCAGAGTGAAGTCGGCTTTACCTCATAATTTTCCTGTGAAGATTGTCGAACCTATTGTGGCGAACGCAGAAAAAATGATGCAGCGACTGAAATCATGGTCAGTTGAAGGGGATGAAAGGTGATCGCCGCGCAGGCTTGATGCCCGCACGGCGTGGAGGATGGCGTTACTTACCGATGCAGAAGCTGGAGAAGATACGTCCCAGCAGATCGTCGGAGCTAAATTCGCCAGTGATCTCACTTAAGGCTTGCTGTGCCACGCGCAGCTCTTCTGCCAGCAATTCCCCAGCCCAGGCACCCAGCAGCTGCTGTTTGCCTTGATCAAGATGCGTTGCGGCCAGTTCTAAAGCCTGCAGGTGACGACGGCGTGCGAGGAAACCGCCTTCGACATTCCCCGCGAAGCCCATGGTCTGCTTCAGGTGGTCGCGGAGTGCATCAATACCGTCACCGGTCCGTGCAGAGAGACGAATCAGCGAGTGGCCATTCAGCGCAGAAATGCCCAGCGCTTCTCCTGTCACATCCGCCTTGTTGCGTACCACGGTAACCGGCAGAGAAGCCGGCAGACGGGCAACAAAGTCGGGCCAGATAGCCGCAGCTTCTGTGGCATCGGTGGTGGTGCCATCGACCATAAACAGCACGTGATCGGCCTGCTCAATCTCTTGCCAGGCGCGCTCAATCCCGATGCGTTCAACTTCATCGCTGGCATCACGCAGACCCGCGGTATCGATGATATGCAGTGGCATTCCATCGATATGAATGTGCTCACGCAGCACATCACGCGTGGTTCCGGCAATATCCGTCACAATCGCAGCTTCACGGCCAGCCAGTGCATTCAGCAGACTCGATTTGCCCGCATTAGGACGACCCGCAATCACGACTTTCATCCCTTCGCGCAGCAGGCTGCCCTGGCGTGCTTCATTGCGCACTGCGTTCAGGTCGTCGATCACCGTATTCAGCTGCGCTTCGATTTTGCCATCTGACAGGAAATCGATCTCCTCATCCGGGAAATCAATCGCGGCTTCCACGTAGATACGTAGATGGGTCAACGCTTCCACCAGATGATTAACGCGAGCAGAGAATTTACCCTGCAAGGAGTTAACCGCTGAACGGGCTGCCTGCTCAGAGCTGGCATCGATGAGATCGGCGATTGCCTCTGCCTGGGCTAAATCCAGCTTGTCATTAAGGAAGGCGCGCTCGGAGAACTCGCCTGGATTAGCGATACGCAAGCCGGGTAGGGCACAGATGCGCTTCAGCAGCAGATCGAGGATCACCGGACCGCCATGGCCTTGCAGTTCCAGCACGTCTTCGCCAGTAAACGAATTAGGGCCTGGGAACCACAGAGCGATGCCCTGATCGAGAATACTGCCATCGGCATCCATAAACGGCAGATAGTCGGCGTAGCGCGGTTTTGGCAACTTACCTAACAGGATGCGAGCAACTTCTGCCGCCTGTTGGCCAGAAATACGCAGTATACCAACGCCGCCGCGCCCCGGTGGCGTAGCCTGCGCGACGATGGTGTCGTGATGGCTCATGCTGAACTCTCTTATAAAAAAAAGAAGGCGGTCAAATGACCGCCTCTACTTTAACGCTGGATAAGCAATTATGCTTTCTTCTTATCCCGGCTGTGCAGACCACGTTTTTCCAGGCCGCGATAGATCAGCTGCTGCTGGAGGATGGTCACCAGGTTACTCACGATGTAGTACAGAACCAGACCTGATGGGAACCACAGGAAGAACACGGTGAAGATCACCGGCATGTAGGTCATCAGTTTCTGCTGCATCGGGTCAGTCACGGTGGTCGGTGACATCTTCTGGATGAAGAACATGGTGCAGCCCATCAGAATCGGCAGAATGTAGTACGGGTCCTGCGCTGACAGGTCATGGATCCATAACACAAACGGAGCGTGACGCAGCTCAACAGATCCTGACAGCATGTAATACAGTGCCAGGAAGATCGGCATCTGAATCACCAGCGGCAGACAGCCACCCAGTGGATTCACTTTCTCCGACTTGTAGAGCGCCATCATTTCCTGGCTCTGCTTCTGCTTGTCATCGCCCAAACGCTCACGCATCGCCTGAATTTTTGGCTGCAGCATGCGCATTTTTGCCATCGAGGTGTACTGCGCTTTGGTCAGCGGGTACATGATGCCACGCACGATGAAGGTGATAACGATAATGGAGAAGCCCCAGTTACCGATGAAGCTGTGCAGGAATTTCAGCAGTTTGAACAGCGGCTGAGAGATGAACCACAACCAGCCGTAGTCTACAGTCAGATCCAGATGCGGAGCGACGGTAGCCATCTGGTCCTGAATTTCAGGGCCAACCCACAGGGTCGCTGCCAGATCTTTCTGCGTGCCAGCAGCAATCGTTACTGGAGCAGATTTGTAGCCAATCGCTGCAATACCGTTACCCAGGTTAGTGGTGTAAAGGGTATTTGCACCTTCAGTACGCGGAACCCATGCAGTAGCAAAATATTGCTGCAGCATCGCTACCCAACCATTGCTGGTGGTTTTGTTCAGGTTTTCGTTGTCTGAGATGGTATCGAATTTGTACTTCTCATACTTCTCATCGGAAGTGGAGTACGCGGCACCACGGAAGGTGTGCATCGCGAAGCTCTTACTACCGGTATCGCGCTCTTTAGGCAGGTCGATGGTCTGTTTTAACTGACCAAACAGCGACACTTCCAACGGCTGTGCGCTGGTGTTGTTGATGGTGTAATCAACGTTAACCGCGTATTCGCCACGCTTGAAGATGAAAGTCTTGGTGTAAACAACGCCATTCTCGCCGGTCCAGGTCAGTGGAACGCGCAGTTCGGTCTGGCCGTTAGCCAGTTCGAAGTTGGTCTGCGTAGCGGTATAGAGTGGGCGTGAACCATTGTTTGGGTTGTCCGGGCCGTTACGACCAGTCAGGCCGCTCTGTGCCTGATAGACAAACGATGGAGAGGTTTCCAGCAGCTGGAAAGGCTCGCTTGAACCCAGTTTGTTCGGGTAAGTCAGCAGTTGTGCCTGCTCAACGTCACCACCACGGGTGTTAATATTTAAAGACAGGACATCGGTCTTAACGGTGATCGTTTGGCCCTGACCGCTGGCCGGAACACCCTGACTGGCGGCATCACCTGCTGCACCGTTCGCGTTTTGCGTGGTCTGTGTTTGCTGTGGCTGCGGATTGTGGTCCGTCTGCCAGGCTTGCCAGATCATGAAAGACACGAACAGAAAAGCGATGAGAAAGAGATTACGTTGCGAATCCATCGTTAATGTTCTCTGGTATCAAATGTTTTTGGCGGAACAGGATCGTCGCCACCCGGGTTCAAAGGGTGGCATTTTAATACGCGTTTCACCGTCAACCAACTGCCTTTTATCACCCCAAACCTGCGTAATGCCTCAATACCATAATGAGAACAGGTAGGCTGAAACCGACAATGAGGTCCCAGTAAGGGGCTGATGGCGCGTTGATAGACGCGAATCAGGACGATCAGGAGCCGCGCGCCAGGCGACAGTGACGACGCCATAATTTCTCCAACGCTTCCGTCAACGTACGGTTATCGAGATCGGCAACCCCTTTCTTCACCAGCACGACAAAATCCATCGCTGGCAATTCATGTTGACGCAGACGAAAGCTTTCTCGGGTCAATCGCTTGATCCGATTACGCTCATGAGCACGTTTCACATGTTTTTTTGCGACGGTAAGACCGATGCGGGGATGCCCCAGCGAATTAAGGCGGCCGAGGATGGTAATTTGCGGCGTGCCAGCCCGTTGTGGCTGCTGGAAGACGAAAGTGAAATGAGTGGGAGTTAACAAACGTAACTCCCTGGGAAATGCGAGCTTAACCACTAGGGTTAGCTTTTATTACTTAGAAACGGTCAGACGTGCGCGGCCTTTAGCGCGACGACGTGCCAGAACCTGGCGACCATTTTTAGTTGCCATACGAGCACGGAAACCGTGTGAACGGTTGCGCTTCAGTACGGACGGTTGAAAAGTGCGTTTCATGGCGATTTCTACCTAAACTTGAAAATTTCACTGGGTGACGCGTTTTTGAGCCAGTAAACCGACCAACGCCTCAATGAGTCATAAATAAAGAGGCGGGATTGTAATAATTGTACAGTCCAGAGTCAATTTACTTCGCAGCTTACGCTGACGCAAAACCGTCCACAGCCCGTTACATCCGGGCATTGGGCAGATGCGACAACGCCGGGGGGAGAATTATACGGGCTTGGGGGTAAAGCGCAAGGATCGCGCGGGATCTTATTGTGATCATTTTGCACAGCATGCGAGCCACGCCGGAAAATCAGACTAATTTTACGGAATCACGAGGGTTTTTTTCTGGCTGTGCGTAAACTAAACAGCGCGGAATAGGCCTGTGGATAAAATGGATCAAAACTGTGTAGAAAGTGAAGATCTCTGGCGCGCTTTGCGTTATGATCCGCCATTCCGCTGATGATCCTGCCTTTGTTCACAGGCACAGGATAACCATAACGGCGGTCGCAGGCGTGCTCTTGCGTCTGTATCAAAAATGAACGCTTCTAATTTTGCGCCCGTTTCTTATCGATTTCGTACGAGTGGAGTCCGCCGTGTCACTTACGCTTTGGCAACAGTGTCTTGCCCGTTTGCAGGATGAGCTACCTGCCACCGAATTCAGTATGTGGATTCGTCCACTGCAGGCTGAGTTAAACGACAACACGCTGGCGTTGTATGCACCAAATCGGTTTGTACTGGACTGGGTTCGTGATAAATACCTGAATAGTATCAATGGCCTGCTCAATGAATTCTGCGGGCCAGATGTACCGCTGTTGCGCTTTGAAGTAGGCACGCGTCCGGTGAGCCAGGTGGCTGCCGCGGCCCCGGTGCTGGCCAGTGTTGCTGCACCTGCGGTAGCAGAAGTTCGTCCTGCTCCTGCGCAAAACCTGCGCCCGAGTTGGGATAACGTGCCCGCGCCAGCAGACGTGACCTACCGTTCGAATGTGAATGGTCGCCATAATTTCGACAACTTCGTTGAGGGTAAATCAAACCAGCTCGCCCGTGCTGCGGCGCGTCAGGTGGCTGATAACCCTGGTGGTGCTTACAATCCGCTGTTCCTGTATGGCGGCACTGGTCTCGGCAAAACGCACCTGCTGCACGCAGTAGGCAATGGCATTATTGCCCGTAAGCCGAATGCCAAAATCGTTTATATGCACTCCGAGCGATTTGTGCAGGACATGGTTAAAGCGCTGCAAAATAACGCCATAGAAGAGTTTAAGCGCTACTACCGCTCGGTGGATGCCTTATTGATCGATGATATTCAGTTCTTTGCCAACAAAGAGCGTTCTCAGGAAGAGTTTTTCCATACCTTTAACGCGCTGTTGGAAGGCAATCAACAGATCATCCTGACATCGGATCGCTATCCGAAAGAGATCAACGGCGTAGAAGATCGCCTTAAATCGCGTTTCGGTTGGGGACTGACGGTTGCTATTGAGCCGCCGGAGCTGGAAACCCGCGTCGCGATCCTGATGAAAAAAGCCGATGAAAATGACATCCGTCTGCCGGGAGAAGTGGCCTTCTTTATTGCTAAGCGCCTGCGTTCAAACGTCCGTGAGCTTGAAGGCGCACTGAACCGTGTCATCGCGAATGCCAACTTTACTGGCCGCGCCATCACTATTGATTTCGTGCGTGAAGCGCTGCGCGATCTGCTGGCGTTACAGGAGAAGCTGGTCACTATCGACAATATTCAAAAAACCGTCGCTGAGTATTACAAAATCAAAGTGGCGGATTTGCTGTCTAAACGCCGTTCACGCTCGGTTGCAAGACCCCGTCAGATGGCGATGGCGATGGCTAAAGAGTTGACCAACCATAGCCTGCCAGAAATTGGCGATGCATTTGGTGGTCGCGACCATACCACGGTGCTTCACGCTTGCCGTAAAATCGAGCAGCTGCGTGAAGAGAGCCATGATATCAAAGAAGATTTCTCTAATCTCATTCGGACATTATCTTCCTGACGCTATGAAATTTATTGTAGAACGTGAGCAGTTGCTAAAGCCGCTGCAACAGGTGAGCGGCCCGTTGGGTGGTCGCCCAACCCTTCCGATTCTCGGTAACCTGCTGTTGCAGGTTAACGAAGGCAGCCTGTCGCTAACCGGAACCGATCTCGAAATGGAGATGGTGGCACGGGTCGCATTGACGCAGGCACATGAGCCTGGTGCGACTACTGTACCGGCGCGCAAGTTTCTGGATATTTGCCGGGGCTTGCCGGATGGGGCAGAGATCAGTGTAACGCTGGAAGGTGAACGGATGCTGGTGCGTTCAGGCCGCAGCCGTTTTTCCCTTTCCACGCTGCCTGCCAGCGACTTCCCGAATCTGGATGACTGGCAGAGCGAGGTCGAATTTACTTTGCCGCAGGCGACGTTAAAACGCCTGATCGAAGCCACCCAGTTCTCGATGGCGCATCAGGATGTGCGTTATTACCTTAACGGTATGTTGTTCGAAACCGAGGGTGAAGAACTGCGTACGGTAGCAACTGACGGACACCGTCTGGCTGTGTGTTCGTTGCCGATTGGTCAGTCACTACCGAGCCATTCGGTGATCGTGCCGCGTAAAGGCGTGATTGAGCTGGTACGCCTGTTGGATGGCGGTGAAACACCCCTGCAAGTGCAGATTGGTAGCAGCAACATTCGTGCGCATGTGGGTGATTTTATCTTCACTTCCAAGCTGGTTGATGGCCGTTTCCCGGATTATCGCCGCGTATTGCCGAAAAATCCTGATAAAACACTGGAAGCCGGTTGCGATCTGCTGAAACAGGCTTTTGCCCGTGCAGCCATTCTCTCGAATGAGAAATTCCGTGGTGTTCGTATCTATATCACTGAAAATCAGCTGAAAATCACGGCAAACAACCCAGAACAGGAAGAAGCCGAAGAGATGCTGGACGTGGCCTATGATGGCAGCGAACTGGAGATCGGCTTTAACGTGAGTTATGTGCTGGATGTGCTGAATGCGCTGAAGTGCGAGAACGTAAGGCTACTGCTAACGGACTCAGTCTCAAGTGTTCAAATTGAAGACGCAGCCAGCCAATCGGCATCTTACGTAGTCATGCCGATGCGCTTGTAAAGCGCGTAGGCATGGCTACTAAGCGGCCTGGCTTACTTGCCATTTCGACGATAATTGGCCCACAAAATCTGGTCACATACTAGAGTATGCTCCCAAATTTTGTGTTCCAATTATCGCCGAACTGCCTGCGCCGCCGACGCCCTCGTTGGGCAGGGGCTGTGAGAAAGGTTTAGGGAAAACCCGGGCATAATTCTCGTTGGACAGGGACTGTGGGGAAGGTCTGGGGCAAAACCATGACACAATCCTCATTGGGCAGGATAGCGTTAAGCCGCGAGCCGAAGGCGGAAGCGGTGGTAAAAGAGAAATATCATGAAGTTAACCTCCAGGATCGCCTGCTGATATGGCTTTAACCCGCCTGTTAATTAAAGACTTCCGTAACATTGAAAACGCTGATTTGAACCTTGCGCCGGGATTCAACTTCCTGGTGGGGGCAAATGGCAGCGGGAAGACCAGCGTGCTGGAAGCGGTGTATACGCTTGGCCACGGGCGCGCGTTTCGCAGCTTGCAGGCGGGCCGTGTGATTCGCCACGATCAGGCGGCGTTTGTGCTGCATGGTCGGATTGAAGGCAGCGAACGTGAGCAGGCGGTTGGGCTGACAAAAAATCGTGCGGGTGAAAGTAAAGTTCGCATTGATGGCAGTGACGGGCATAAGGTCGCTGAGCTGGCGCAGCTGCTACCGATGCAGCTCATTACGCCGGAGGGCTTTACTTTACTCAATGGTGGCCCCAAATACCGTAGAGCCTACGTCGATTGGGGATGCTTCCACAATACACCGGGCTTTTTCCTTGCCTGGAGCAATTTACGCCGCCTGATGAAACAGCGCAACGCCGCGCTGCGTCAGGTTTCGCGCTACAGCCAGATCAGGCCGTGGGATCAGGAACTGATCCCACTGGCTGAGCAAATTAGCCAGTGGCGGGCGGAGTACAGCGCCGCCATTAGTGATGATATCACCGCCACCTGCGCCCAGTTTTTGCCGGAGTTCGCGCTGCAATTCTCTTTCCAGCGCGGCTGGGACAAAGAGAGTGACTACGCGGAACTGCTCGAACGTAACTTTGAACGCGATCGCGCCCTGACGTATACCGCCAGCGGCCCGCACAAAGCCGATTTCCGTATTCGCGCTGAAGGCACGCCAGTAGAAGATCTGCTGTCACGTGGGCAGTTAAAACTCCTGATGTGTGCACTGCGCCTGGCGCAAGGCGAGTTCCTGACTCGCCACACCGGACGCCGCTGTCTTTACCTTATTGATGACTTTGCTTCCGAGCTGGATGAAAGTCGCCGCCGCCTGTTAGCTGAACGGCTTAAAGCCACCCAGGCGCAGGTTTTTGTCAGTGCAATTAGCGCCGATCATGTAATCGACATGGCTGACGAAAAGGGCAAGATGTTCCGCGTGGAACAAGGTAAAATAGCGGTTCAACCTGAAGATTAAATGAGCGAGAAACGTTGATGTCGAATTCTTATGACTCCTCAAGTATCAAAGTTCTGAAAGGGCTTGATGCAGTACGCAAACGCCCTGGTATGTATATCGGCGATACGGATGACGGCACCGGTCTGCATCACATGGTATTCGAGGTCGTGGATAACGCAATCGACGAAGCGCTCGCAGGTCACTGTAGTGATATTTTAGTGACAATCCATGCCGACAACTCTGTTTCCGTAGTGGATGACGGGCGCGGCATCCCAACCGGTATTCACCCGGAAGAGGGTGTTTCAGCAGCAGAAGTCATCATGACCGTGCTGCACGCCGGGGGTAAATTCGATGATAACTCCTATAAAGTCTCTGGCGGCCTGCACGGCGTAGGTGTTTCTGTGGTTAACGCCCTGTCATCTAAGCTGGAACTGACTATCCGTCGCGAAGGCAAAGTGCACCAGCAGACCTATGAGCACGGTGTGCCGCAGGCTCCGCTGAGCGTGACCGGAGATACCGATGCAACCGGTACCCGTGTCCGCTTCTGGCCAAGCACCGCAACCTTCACCAACGTTATCGAATTCGAATACGAAATTATGGCGAAGCGCCTGCGTGAGCTGTCATTCCTGAACTCGGGTGTTTCCATCCGCCTGGAAGACAAGCGCGATGGCAAAAGCGATCACTACCACTACGAAGGTGGTATCAAAGCGTTTGTTGAGTACCTCAACAAGAACAAAACGCCGATTCACCCAACCGTGTTCTATTTCTCCAATGAAAAAGATGGCATTGGTGTGGAAGTGGCGCTGCAGTGGAACGATGGCTTCCAGGAAAACATCTACTGCTTCACCAACAACATCCCTCAGCGCGATGGTGGTACCCACCTTGCTGGTTTCCGTGCCGCAATGACGCGCACCCTGAATGCCTACATGGATAAAGAGGGTTACAGCAAGAAAGCCAAAGTCAGCGCGACCGGTGATGATGCCCGTGAAGGCCTGGTGGCGGTTGTGTCGGTTAAAGTGCCGGATCCGAAATTCTCTTCACAGACCAAAGATAAGCTGGTCTCTTCTGAGGTGAAATCAGCGGTTGAACAGCAGATGAACGAGCTGCTGAGCGAATACCTGCTGGAAAACCCAGGTGATGCTAAAACCGTTGTTGGCAAAATTATTGATGCTGCACGTGCGCGTGAAGCTGCACGTCGCGCCCGTGAAATGACCCGTCGTAAAGGCGCGCTGGATCTTGGCGGCCTGCCGGGCAAACTGGCGGACTGCCAGGAACGTGACCCGGCGCTGTCTGAAATCTACCTGGTGGAAGGGGACTCTGCGGGCGGCTCTGCTAAGCAGGGACGTAACCGTAAAAACCAGGCGATTCTGCCGTTGAAGGGTAAAATCCTCAACGTTGAGAAAGCGCGTTTTGACAAAATGCTGGGTTCACAGGAAGTCGCTACGCTGATCACTGCGTTGGGCTGCGGCATTGGCCGTGACGAGTACAACCCAGACAAACTGCGCTATCACAGCATCATCATCATGACCGATGCCGATGTGGATGGTTCACACATCCGCACACTGCTCCTGACCTTCTTCTATCGTCAGATGCCAGAAATTATCGAACGTGGTCATGTGTATATTGCTCAGCCGCCGCTGTACAAAGTGAAAAAAGGCAAACAAGAGCAGTACATCAAAGATGATGAAGCGATGGACCAGTATCAGATTTCCATCGCACTGGATGGTGCAACGCTGCATACCACAGCGGGCGCACCTGCGATTGCAGGCGAGCCGCTGGAAAACCTGGTGGCGAACTTCAACAGCACCCAGCGAATGATCAAACGCATGGAACGTCGCTATCCTTCTGCGCTGCTGCGTGCCTTGATCTACCACCCAACGCTGGTCGATCTGACAGATAACAGCGCAGTCAAAACGTGGATTGATGGCCTGGTTGCTTATCTGAACGAGCGCGAAGTCCACGGCAGCACCTACTCAGCACAGGTTCGTGAAAACGAGCTACACCAGTTTGAACCGGTACTGCGCGTACGCACGCACGGGGTAGATACCGATTACACGCTGGATAGCGAATTTATTCAGGGGCCGGAATACCAGAAAATCTACGATCTGGGTGGCGATCTGCGCGGCTTACTGGAAGACGATGCCTTTATCGAACGTGGCGATCGTCGTCAGCCGGTTGCCAGCTTCGAGCAGGCAATTGAGTGGCTGGTGAAAGAGTCGCGTCGTGGCCTTTCAGTACAGCGCTATAAAGGTCTGGGTGAGATGAACCCAGAGCAGCTGTGGGAAACCACCATGGATCCAGATAGCCGCCGCATGCTGCGTGTCACTATCAAAGATGCCATCGCGGCTGACCAGCTGTTCACAACATTGATGGGCGATGCGGTAGAACCACGCCGTGCCTTCATCGAAGAGAACGCACTGCGTGCTGCCAATATCGATATCTGATTAGTCAGCAATGAAATACGGAAGGGCAGAACGCGAGTTCTGCCCTTTTTGTTTGCGCTGCGCTATGAAACCATGAGTGGTAACTGGTCAATGTGAGCTGAATCGCGCTAGCATTGAAAGACTTTCTGAACTGACGAGGCGGTTATGGCGATAAAACTGGTAGCAATCGATATGGATGGCACGCTGCTCAATCCGCAGCATTTGATTACCCCAGCAGTAAAATCGGCAATTACGCGCGCCCGCGATCAGGGTGTAGCGGTGGTACTGGCAACGGGCCGTCCGTATGTTGGCGTGCAGCGCTACTTAGAGGAGCTGGATTTAGCACTGCCTGGACAGTACTGCATCACCTTCAATGGCGCGTTAGTTCAGCAAGCGGCCAGTGGGGAACCCGTCGCTGAAGTGACCCTGGGTTTTGACGACTATCTCTACGTTGAACAGCTGGCACGGGATCTTGGCGTCCATTTCCAGGCTTTTGAGCGCGATTATCTCTACACCACCAACAAAGACATCAGTGAATACACCATTCATGAAGCCAGCCTGACCGGTATCGCCCTGCGCTATCGTGCGGTAGAGGAAATGGACCCGCAGACCCGTTTCCCTAAACTCATGATGATCGACCGCGCTGATTTGCTGGATTCTGCGATTCGTCGCCTGCCTGCCGAAACGCGTGAGCGTTATACCATCCTGAAAAGTGCGCCGTATTTCCTCGAAATCCTCGACCCGCGTGTGAATAAAGGCCAGGGCGTCAAAATGCTGGCAGAAAAGCTGGGATTACAGCAGCACGAAGTGATGGCAATTGGCGATCAGGAAAATGACCTGTCGATGATTGAGTATGCGGGCATGGGTGTCGCGATGGGTAATGCCATTGATTCAGTGAAGCAGATCGCCCAGTTCATTACCAAAACCAATATGGAAGATGGTGTTGCCTACGCCATTGAAGAGCTGGTGCTGTAACTCATGCAGGAAAAACAGCTTACTTTCGCACAGCGCCACCATCAGTTAACCAATATCAACGTCTGGACAGCAGATAGCCAGTGGCTGGCATTTGATGTCCGTCCGTCCGGGGCATCCTTTACCGGCCTGACCATTGAACGCGTCAATGTAGAGAGTGGTGCGGTGGAGCTGTTGTACCAGGCCCGCGATGGTGCACATGTCGGGGTCGTGACGGTCAGTCCCGACCTGCCCGCGCGTTATGTCTGTATTCATGGCCCGGAACATCCTGATGCCCAGTGGCAGTATGATTTTCACCATCGGCGCGGTGTGATAATCCAGCAGCAGCAGGCGGAGAATCTTGATGCCTGTGACATCACTGCGCCTTTCACGCCCGGCGCATTGCGCGGTGGATCCCATGTGCATGTGTTTAGCCCGGATGGCACCCGTCTGAGTTTTACCTACAACGATCATGTGCTGCATGAGCAAAACCCGGCTGAAGAGCTACGTAATGTTGGTGTTGCTGTCCCACTGCGTGCCGTGGAGCCAGTAAAACAGCACCCACGTGAATATGGCGGCAGCCACTTCTGCGTGCTGGTCAGCCAGACGACGTCAACGCCTGTCGCAGGAAGCGATCAAATCAACCGGGCATATGAAGAGGGCTGGATTGGTACCCAAGGCTATCGCAAAAGTGATGGAAGCTGGCAGCGATGGGCGATTGCCTTTATTGGCGACACGCTTTCAGCCTCGGGGGAAAAAGTGCCAGAAGTGTTTATTGTCGACCTGCCAGAAGCGCTGTCTGACTATGCCCGCGCTGGTCATGCGCCACTGGAAGGCAGCGAACGGCGATTGCCAGCGCCACCCGCGGGCGTAGAGCAGCGGCGACTCACCTTTGGGCGTGGCCTGGCCTTGCAACCGCGTCATTGGCTGCGCGCCTCGCCGGATGGCAGTGCGATTGCCTTTTTACAGGCCGATGACCGTGGGTGTATTCAGCTCTGGACGGTGTCACCCAACGGTGGAACACCGAAGCAGATAACCCATCTGACCAGCAGCATTCAGTCGGCCTTTAGCTGGCACCCACAAGGTGAGGCGGTGGCTTTCGTGGCGGATAACAGCGTGATGCGTTGTGACATCAAAACCGGCGACTGTCAGCGTTTAACCGCGCGTAGCGAACAGCCCCCTTCGGCAGATGCTGTGGTTTGGTCCCCGGACGGGCAGCATATCGCCTTTATGCGGGATGTTGATGGGTGGCGGCAGCTCTTTATGGCCGATGCCCACCGCTAGCCGGGCCGCCGTGGTCGGGGCCACCAGGACCGGTAGCTGCCTGAGCAAGGCTTTCACTGGTGTGATTTTGCTGCTCGCTGGTCAGTACGCGATCGCGTATTGACTGGTGTGCAGGATCTTTACTGCCGTCACGGAAATAGTCCCACGGCAGTAAAACCGTATCCATAACCGCAGAGAAAGGAAGATCGATCAGAGCAAGAGGTTTCATTGCCCAACTGGCATTACCATCAGACAGTACATCAGCGCTGGCGCGGGTGCCGGAGTAATAGCCAGGCTCACCACCCGTATGCGACATCACACTGGCGCAACCCGAGGTGACAGAACAGCACACCAACATCCCTGCCAGCGGCATTTTCTTTATCATCTTCTTCATTAGATTTAATCCCTTCAGTCACGGTATCGCGGTGGCTGAGAATGTCCTTCTGAAAGCGCCTTCACTCTGCGGCGATGTGCGCGGGGTTCAAAAGAGTTGAAATCTGAGTGTATGCCATTTCCGCAGGATGGCGAAAAAAAATGCACATCGAGGGTTGAATTATGGTGGTCAGCGCCCATTTATAGTTCAGATGCGAAAGCCATTGCCGACAGGGATGGCTGTTCAATCAACGATCTGTCCATTGTGGAAGGTCGCAAAAAACTTGCTGAAATTCAGGAGTCTTAACATGCGTAATTTTGATCTCTCCCCACTTTATCGTTCTGCTATCGGTTTTGATCGCCTGTTCAATTTGCTGGAATCTAATCAGAGCCAGACCAACGGCGGCTACCCTCCTTATAACGTAGAACTGGTGGATGAGAACCACTACCGAATTACCATTGCCGTGGCCGGTTTCTCCCAGGCTGAACTGGAGATTACTGCCCATGACAACGTGCTGATTGTGCGCGGTGCCCACCCGGAAGCGCAGCCGGAGCGTAAATACCTCTATCAGGGTATCGCCGAACGCAATTTTGAACGCAAATTCCAACTGGCTGATCATATCGTTGTGCGCGATGCGAAGCTGGAAAATGGCTTACTGAGTATCGATCTGGAACGTATCGTTCCTGAAGAAGCCAAACCGCGCCGGATTGAAATCCTTAAATAAGCGAAGTTTGTAGCGTAAATCATGGTGAGCAAACCCGGGCTGAGAAGTCCGGGTTTTTTGTTTTCTCAACCCGTGCGTTGTCAGGCTGATGCCGCGCGAGGAAGTGCTATGCTGCCGAAAGGAAAACTCAACCGGAGCAAGCGATGAAGAGAACCCTTACCGCCCTGCTGGCGTTTGCCGTTCTGAGCGGCAGTGCACTGGCCGCCGAAAGCCCAGCTGAAAAGCAAAACATTCAAAATGTAGTGAATTTCTACAATAAGGGGCTGAATGAGAAGAACTTTGATGCCGCGCGACCATATCTTGGCAATGACTACAAACAGCACAATCCTGGCGCGCAGGATGGCATTGAAGGCTTTCGTCACTTCGTCGCGTTTCTCCAGCAAAAATACCCGCATTCGCACAGTGAAATTGTGCGCACCTTCGCCGATGGCGACTATGTGATTCTGCACGTTAAAACGACCGGTCGTGAAGCGGGTGAAACGAAGGCGATTGTCGATATTTTCCGTCTCGACCCGCAGCATAAAATTGTTGAGCACTGGGACGTAACCCAAGTGGTGCCTGACAAAACCGTCAGCGGTAACAGCATGTTCTGACAGAGCAGCGCCGGATGCGGCGCTGTCTGCTCACCACTACTCAGCGTAATTCAGCCAGCGCTGCTTAATCACGCCGCCAAAGACATTGACCAGCAGACCGATGACAATCACGCACACCCCAGCCAACTCCTGGCCACTTAACGTCTCACCCAGCAACAGTGCTGCACTGAGTAATCCGATCACCGGAACCAGCAGCGAGAGAGGCGCAACTCGCCACGTCTCATAGCGACTCAACAGGTTGCCCCAAATCGCGTAGCCGACGATGGTGGCAATAAAAGCGAGGTAGACCAGAGCCAGCACGGTTTGCAGAGAGATATTCAGCAGGCTGTTTATCATCGCGGCTTTGCCGTCAAACAGCAGCGAGCAGGCAAAAAACGGTACGATCGGGATAAGGGCACTCCAGACCACCAGCGACATGACCGGGACGCTGTGGTTACGCATAATCATCTTATTGGTGATGTTGCCCATTCCCCATGAAAGTGCGGCGGCCAGTGTCAGCATCATGGTAGTGAGCGTAATGCCAGCCCCGGCCTGTCCACTCATTCCGTCGCTTGCGAGGAGAAAAATACCCAGCGTAGCGATAACCATACCGAGGATGTGATTCCAGCTCAGCTTCTCTGCTAGCAGCAGCGCGCCCAACACCAGCGTGAAAAATGCCTGCGCCTGGAGAACCAGAGAGGCGATGCCCGCTGGCATGCCGAGTTTGATGGCGAGGAATAAAAAGGCGAACTGACCAAAGCTAATCGTCATGCCATAGAGCACCAGCCAACGCAGCGGAACGGCCGGGCGGCGAATAAAGAAAATCGCTGGAAACGCGACCAGGGTAAAACGCAAACCGGCCAGTAAAAAGGGGGGCATGCCCTGCAATCCAACCTTGATCACCACAAAATTGATGCCCCAGGCAACGACGACACACAGGGCTAGCAGCATATCTTTGACTGACATTGTCTTGTTCCTTGTTAATTGAGATATCCATTTTTATCAATGATGTAATTAAAGAAGCATGCAATTTAAACAATACACCCGATCGCGGTGTTAACGCGAACAAAGCTTGTACATATTCATCATCATAACCGATGTCGTGGGCGAATCGCGGCTGGCAGGCGGATTTCTGTGACAGAGGGGAAGAAGACTCTTCGCACCTTGCTCAAGGTGCGAAGAGGGAGTGAAGCGCTGGATTAACCCGCTAACGCTTAAGTGCCGTCAGTCTGGCTTAAGCTTGCCAGATCAGTTCCAGCTCTTCAGCCAGAATCGCGACCGCCTGTTCAATTTGCGCGTCATCCGGCACGTAGTTCATACGCATACATTGATGGGTATGCGGCCACTCTTGTTCCAGACCTGGGAAGAAGAAGTGACCTGGAACCATCAACACACCGCGCGCCTTGAGGCGCTGGTACAACACTTCGGTGCTGACTGGCAGGTCGCGGAACCATAACCAAAGGAAAATTGCCCCTTCTGGTTTGTGGATCAGGCAACGTTCCTCGGGAATATGACGTCGAATAATGGCCAGCGTACGCGCCACTTTTTCCTGATAGAAAGGCTTAATTACCGTTTCGGACAGGCGTAGCAGATCGCCACGTTTAACCATCTCACACGCCATGGCTGGCCCCACGCTACCCGGTGCCAGGCTGATAATGCCGTTCATGTTGCTGATAGCATCAATGGTGCTTTCATCGGCAACGACGATACCGCAACGTGCGCCTGGCAGCCCCAGTTTGGACAGGCTCATACACAGGATCACGTTAGGGTTCCACAGAGGGCGAACGTCGCTAAAAATAATGCCAGGGAAGGGGATACCGTAAGCGTTATCAATCAACAGCGGAATTTGCCGCTGTTGAGCCAGGGCATCCAACTGGCGCAGTTCATCATCGGTGATGACGTTGCCGGTTGGGTTGGTCGGGCGTGAGACGCAAATCAGGCCAATATCATCCTGTAGCGGCAGATGCTCGAAATCCACATGGTATTTAAACTGCCCTTCCGGCAGCAGTTCAATATTGGGTTTGGCCGCGACAAACAGGCCTTCATCCAGGCCCGCATCGGCATAACCGAGATATTCAGGGGCCAGTGGGAACAGTACGCGTTTTTTACTGCCATCCGCCCGGCGTCCGGCAAACAGATTGAACAGATAGAAAAAGGCGCTCTGACTGCCGTTGGTCAGGGCGATATTTTTTGCCGTAACTGGCCAGCCAAGTTCTTCACGCAGCATGCCAGCTAATGCTTCCAACAGCACCGCTTTTCCGCGCGGGCCATCATAATTGCACAGCGCCTCGGTGAGCTTGCCTTCGCTTAACATCTGCGCCAGCAGCTGCTGGAAATAGTCATTCATGGCGGGGATCTGCGCGGGATTACCGCCACCAAGCATAATCGTGCCAGGCGTGCGTAGTCCTTCGCCCATATCTTCCATCAGACGTGAAATACCGGAATTTTGCGTGAATTTGTCGCCGAACTGAGAAAAAGACATAGCGGTTTATAACGTTTCCTGCGGAATGGGGCTCCACCATAACGCCCGCCAGACGCAGGTGCAATGGGGAGCCGAAGGTTTTACGACGCGGCTTCAGGGTTAACGCAGTTCTTCTCCAGTTTGCCTTGAAGCGCTGCAATCAGGTTATCTACCGCATCACGCATCATGCCATAGCGGGTTTCATGGGTAGCGGAACCAATGTGCGGTAATGCGACGACGTTTGGCAGCTTGAGTAGTTCGGAGTTTGCCGGAACCGGCTCCTGCTCAAAGACGTCCAGACCTGCCGCATGAATAGTGCCAGCTTGCAGGGCCGCGATCAGTGCGTTTTCATCGACTACCGGGCCACGGCCAGCATTGATGAGAATGCCGCTTTTCTTCATTAACTTCAGCTGTTCGGCACCAATCAAGTGATGAGTCTGCTCGGTTAACGGCAGGATGATGCAGACGAAATCGCTCTCTTTCAGCAGCGTTTCGAGGTCAACACGCTGTGCGCCAAAGCGGTCTTCAGCCTCTTTATGTACGCTGCGCGCGTTATACAGAATGGGCATACTGAAGCCAAAGTGGGCACGCTGAGCCAGTGCCAGACCAATGCGGCCCATTCCCACAACGCCTAACGTTTTATGATGGACATCCACGCCATATTCCGCTGGCGTCACGCTCTCTTTCCACTGCCCGGCTTTGACCCAGGCGTCCAGTTCGGTGACGCGGCGTGCGCTGCTCAAAACCAGCGCCATCAGGGTATCGGCTACTGTTTCGGTCAGTACCGTGGGCGTATGCATCAATACCACGTTACGTTGGCTCATCGCGTTAACATCAAAGTTGTCATAGCCAACTGAAATGGTCGAACAGGCACGCAGATGCGGCATGTTTGCCAGCAGGTCACTATCCACTTTGTCGCCAGACCCTAACAGACCCTGCGCTTCCGCCAACGCGTGAGCATATTTTTTCTGATTCTCAGCGGACAAATCGGGAATTTCTGTCACGTTAAACTGGGCATCCAGCTTTTGGCGCAGATCGTCCGGGAGTGTTTTGTACAAAATGACATTCGGCTTCATTGCAGGTTCCTTGTGAATTGCGGTGGGTAGGGGGTGTGCGCTACCCGCAAAAAACGTGTGCATGGTGCAGTGATGTTGAGTTGTTTTAGCCCGAACAGTTAACACTATTGGCGTGCAGAGCGCTACAACCGAAATCCTACAGCATGTTGCTTAGCCCAGCGGTTGGCTGGAGCCGCGAATGACCAGCTCACCCTCAAACATTTGCTCGCTGAGGGGCAGATGTTCGTCGCCTTCAATACGTGCGATCACGCGTTCCAGAGCCGCATAGCCCATTTGCCGGGTGGGCTGTTTTAAGGTGGTAATACCAGGGCCCGCCAGCGCAGCCCACTCTTGTTCATCGAAGCCTAGCAAACCCATATGCTCACCCAGCTTAAGCTGGCAGCGTTGCATGGCCAGGGCCACCTGTAACGTCAGCGAGCCGTTAGCGGCAATGACAGCGCAGCGCTTTTCACCGTGGCGCTGGTAAAAATCTTTGAGGATTTGGTCAATATTTTCTGGCTGGTGTAGCGGCACGCCCGCATGCTCATGGGCAATGTCAGGGAAACGACTTAAGCAGTCATGGAAGGCAGCAAGGCGCTCACGGCGCGTATTGACGCTACCGAGCGGTTCACTGAGAAACAGCAACGCATTAAAGCCATTATCCAGTAAATGGCGAGTGACAACATGGGTGGCCGCGGCGTTATCCAGGCCAACCGCATCACAGGTAAAGTCAGGAATTTTACGGTCAATCAGCACTAGCGGTAGCGCTGACTCTTGCAGGCGATTCAGCGCCTCTTCCCGCATACCGACAGCATTCACCACCACACCTTCCACCTGGTAGCTATTCAGCAGCTGCAAATAGTGTTCTTCGAGATCGACTCTGTTGTTGGTGTTGCACATCAGCAGTGTAAAGCCGCGCTCGCGACAGGCGGCTTCGATTCCCGAGACCACCTCAACCGAATAGGGATTGGTGATATCCGCAATGATCACACCAATCAACCGGGTTCTGCCGCGTTTAAGGCCACGAGCCATCTGATTGGGCCGATAGTTCAGCAAGGCAATTGCCTGCTCGATACGCCTTTGAAGGTCATCAGACAGCAAATGTTTTTCCCCATTCAGATAACGGGAGATGCTGGTTTTGCCGGTTTTAGCGGTTTTAGCGACGTCCGTGATGGTGGCACGCGGCGGTCTGCTGTTCATTAAAAATACCTGTAAGGAGAAGACTGCCAGAGACTAGCACAGCCACCAGGCAAAAATCAGGGCGCTGGTCGCGGTAAACCGTTGTCACCGCGCTTGGGTTTCCGACCCGTCTCAGAATTAACCCGATACATTTGGCGAGTCTTGACCAATCACGGGTACAAAATCGTGATATAGCGCCAGGAGAGAAAAGGCTCACCCAGCAGAGGTGAGCCGAACGATTAGCTATTGCGTGGAGACAGGGTGATTTCAACACGGCGGTTTTGCGCTTTACCCGCCTCAGTGCTGTTGCTGGCAACCGGGTTGTCTGGTCCCATGCCCTGAGTACGCAACCTGCCGCTGTCAACGCCCTGTAAAATCAGTGCGCTGGACACGCTGTCTGCGCGCTGCTGAGACAGGCGCATATTCAGCGAGCGGGTACCGGTGCTGTCGGTAAAGCCAGCTATATTAACATCCGTGTCTTTGTACTCTTTCAACACCATCGCTACGCCGGTCAGGGTGTTGGCGCCCGCCGGTTTCAGGTTGCTGCTGTTGGAATCAAAGGTCACATTGTTAGGCATGTTGAGCACGATGTTGTTGCCCTGACGCGTTACGCTGACGCCAGTGCCGCGCATTTTGTCGCGTAGTTTTTTCTCCTGCACATCCATGTAATAGCCTGCACCTCCGCCCAATGCAGCCCCGGCAGCAGCACCAATTAATGCACCCTTACCGCGATCGTGGCGTGATGAGGAGAGCATCCCTACGCCAGCACCGAGTGCCGCACCAATTCCGGCACCAATGCCCGATTTGCCCGCTTCTGATTCACCGGTATAAGGATTGACCGTACAACCGGTCAGAACCATGGTGGCGCTCAAAGTAAGCGCCCAAATTAGATTTTTCTTCTGCATTTTTTCCTCTATGGCTTCGCCAGAACACTAAAAGCGGCGTAATTATGCCGTGCCAGAATAAGGAAAGGGTTGAGGTTTGGTCTGAATGTGTAAAGTTTCATCCCGAAACGTTAGCGGGGTGACAAAAGCAGTCGGTTTGATGTTCGCAGATCAACCCACAGGCCTGCATAAAAGAGTAGCAGGTGGTCGGGCCAACAAATTTAAAGCCGCGTTTCTTCAGTGCCTTAGAAAGCGCTTCTGCGCATGGCAGCGTGGTCGGGGCATCGCGGTAACTGGTGAAGTGGCTGATTTGCGGCTGGTTGCCGACAAATTCCCAGACAAACGACGAAAATGACTCGCCTGCGGCTTCCATCGCAAGAAACGCACGGGCATTACTGATAATGGCTTCCAGCTTACCCCGGTGGCGAATCAGGCCTGAATCGCTCATTCTTTCTGCCAGCGCCGCTTCATCCATCAATGCAATTTTCTGCGCATCAAAATCGAAGAAGGCTCGGCGATAATTCTGCCGTTTTTTTAGCACCGTAATCCAGGAGAGGCCCGCTTGCTGTCCTTCCAGGCAGATCATCTCAAACAAGCTGTGTTTATCCCTTTGTGGGCGACCCCATTCGTTGTCATGGTAGTCCAGATAGAGTGGATCTTGTGTTACCCAACCGCAGCGTTGCATTGTCATGTTCCTTATTTCCGGGGAAATTTTCGGCCAGAGCTTGATATTACCGTCAGCCGAATAATAGTTATACCGTACTCTTTTATAGCGGCAATGCGGCGGTGGGTTCGACTTTTTAGGCGATCCCGCTCAGGAAAAAAGTTACACTAATGTCGTAGCGTCCGGTATTTGGCGGACTTGATCTCTTCACCGCAGGTTTCCTCATGGCAGTCAAAATTTTAACCTCAACACTCATTGGCCTTGATCAGTTCCGCCAGGATCCCGTGGCTGCGCTGCAACATGCCGAACAGGGTACGCTCGCGGTGCTGGAGCAGTATGCCCCGGTAATGTACGCCATTACGCCTGAGCGATTAGCTCAGCTATTGGCGCTGGAAGCCGCCGCGCAGCAACCCAATGATGTGATGTTAGATGAGAGCTTATTTAGCCCTGAGAGCGCGCCAGTGGCCATACCTGCCGGGAAATTTGCGATGTATCCTCAATGGCAGCCCGATGCTGACTTTGAACGCCAGGCTGCCATTTGGGGCATCGCCCTCAGCGAGCCGTTAACGGCCACTGAACTGGCTGGATTCACGGCCTATTGGCAGGCAGAAGGGCGGCTGTTTCACCATGTGCAATGGCAGCAAAAACTGGCTCGCAGTGTGCAAATGCAGCGTGCAACACAAGGTGGTCAGCCTAAACGCGATATCACGCGCATCACCGATCCCGATCGCACCACTCCCGATGGCTTCCGAGGTGACTAATGAAAACGCCTGACGATCTGTTTCGCCGTTTAAAAAGAATGATGCCTGACGGCGTAAAACCGAAATTTACTTCGGGTGAAGAACTGCTCAACTGGAATCAGGAGCAGGGGCGCAGCCGTTCAGAAGCGATTGTGCGGGAAAACCGCGCGATGAAAATGCAGCGCATCATGGGGCGTTCAGGCATTCGTGAACTGCACATCAACTGCTCTTTCGACAACTATCGGGTCGAAAATGAGGGGCAGCGCAAAGCCCTGGCGCTGGCGCGTGAATATGCGGCAGAGTTTGATGGCAGTATTGCCAGCTTTGTTTTTTCTGGTCGTCCGGGCACCGGTAAAAACCACCTGGCTGCGGCCATTGGCAACGATCTGATCCTGCGAGGAAAAAGCGTCCTGATCGTGACCGTCGCCGATTTGATGTCGAGCATGAAAGGCACCTTCAGCGGGGCCAGCGATATCACCGAAGAGCGACTGCTACAGGATCTCAGCAGCGTTGATCTGTTAGTGATCGATGAAATTGGTATGCAGAGCGAATCACGTTATGAAAAAGTGATTATCAATCAGATTGTTGACCGACGTTCGTCGTCCAAGAGGCCCACTGGGATGCTCTCCAACCTCGACCATGCCGGTATGAACACACTGCTGGGAGAGCGTGTAATGGACCGAATGAGGCTAGGGAATAGCCTTTGGGTAAGATTTGACTGGGAAAGCTATCGCAGCCGCGTGCGGGGCGATGAATATTAAATAATCCTTAAGATTGGTTAAAGTAACCAAAAAAATAGTTTTAAAAGACTCAGATGATGTCGGCCCACTCGCTGTTACACTGCTTATTACACTCTCTTCCGGTGGTGAGCATAATGAAAGAGCCAGGTAAAGGTCCGGCGTTACTCAGATCGCACAACCAAAGACGCGTCATTGCAGAGATGCGCAGGCGTAAAGCTACGTCTCGACAGGATTTGTCTGCTGCGTTAACCCTCAGTAAGAACACCGTCTCTCTGATCATCGATGATTTACTCGCGCTCGGCGTGGTTGATGAACGTGGCCCGCTGAATAAACCGTTAGTTGGGCGACCTAAAATCGAGATCAGCCTACGCGCAGATAAACTGCTTAGTGCAGGTATTATGTTGGAAAGGGATCGCATTCACTGGAGTATCTGTGACTGCTTCTCTGTGGTGGTTGAAGAAGCATTTATCCCACTGCATAACCACCAGGTCGAAAGTGTTCTGGAACAGCTGGCAGATATCTGCCGCTCTCTCACCAAAGCGTGGCCAGCGCTACAGGGGATTGCGATCGGATTCCCAGGGATTGTCGATACGAGCCGCGGCTGGTTACATCTCTCTCTTCCCCTTGGCTGGCAGGACGTTGATCTGATGGGCTATTTGCAGCCTGTCACCCGGTTACCGCTGATGATGTTGAACAATGTCAAAGCTGCTGCGCTGTTCGCCGTGCAACAGGCGCAGCTGGACCACACCAGCAGCCATTTCTATCTGCGAATAGCTGAAGGGGTTGGAGGGGCACTGGTACAGCAGGGTCGGCTGATGTATGGCGACAGCTGGACGGCAGGCGAAGTGGGGCACTTAACGGTCGATCCAGAAGGCGACATGTGCCTTTGCGGCCGCCGGGGATGCCTGGAGGGGTTAATCAGCGTGGCAGCCGTCAACAGCAGACTGGCACTGCGTCAGGCTGGGCTGAGCTGGGAGTCGCGCCATCTGGCACCCGAAATCGTTGCAGAGGTGATGCAACTGGCGGGAGACAGCCTGGGCAAAGTGCTCAGTCAGCTATCGCTACTGATCGATCCAGCCAATATCATTATTGATGCGCCGTGGAGTGAAGATACGCATTTTATCCAGGCCGTATACGAAAGTTTCAATGCTTGTTCACTGCCGTTGGTGTCACAACATACCGCACTGCATTTCTTGCCCGAACGGGTTGCGCCTGCGCAAGGGTTAGCGCTGGCAGTCACCTTGCATGACGAAGAGTTATTGATTTAGCGATTCCCCGCCCGCACTGGGCGGCGGTTTCTGTACACATCCAGTCATCCGTGTTGACTGCCTGTCAGGGCAGTTTGCACGCGAATATACAAAACTTAAATGCAAAGTTATTCTTTTAAGCTCAACGTTAATGGATGTGATCCCCAACACAATTCCATGATTACGTACTTACTAATTTCTTATATTTTATTATGAGCGGAAAAAGTTAGTTAAATAATTAACTTTCCACTAAGTGTATGAAGTGTTTGTGTTTTGCATTTAATGCAACCTATTTAATATTTTGGTAACTTAAGTTATCTTTATATCGTGAAATTAGCCTCCTTGAATAATTAATGGTTGCCTTTTATTATCGCCTCGCAGTGAATTATTACTGTGTCATGACAACCAAAAAGACACTCTGATGTTATCTTCTGATCAAGAATCAGGATTTTTTATTTTCATAAGGATTATTTCTATGAAAGCAAATGCTCTGGCGATTTTAATCTGTGCCCTTTTCCCGATCTCCGCGTCTGCAAGTTTAAAAGACAACAATATTGAATCCCGATTAAATGAAATTGAACGCCGCCTGGCACAACAGCCGGGAACCGGGTTTGTAAATAGCAGTGACAGTAAAAATAACCTTAAGTTTTATGGCGATGTGGAGTTTGATTTCGATGCTGCCAGCCATACCGGACGGTTGACCTCAAACAAGCACGCGCAGGGTTTCTGGGGGGAAGGTAATAACGAACGCCTGAATATTGGCGGCAGAATATTACTGGGGTTTGATGGAAAACGAGAAATGGCTGATGGCCATTATGCTGGATTTAGTGTGCAGCCACTGGCAAAAGTCAACGGCGAAATGGGGCTTGATGATGCCGCTTTCTATTTTGGTGAAACGAAAAACTGGCAAATAAAAGCGGGTCGCTTTGAAGCCTGGGACATGTTTGCGTTTAACCAGGACACATTTATTGAGCACTCAGGCAATACGGCTAACGATCTTTACAGTGATGGCTATGGCTACATTTATATGATGAAAGAGGGGCGTGGCCGCAGTAAAAATGGGGGCAACCTGTTAGTCAATAAAGAGTGGGATAACTGGTATTTTGAAGTGAATACCGTGCTGGAGGATGGCAGTGCGCTGTTTGCTGATGGCTCTTACCATGGCTATAAACTGGAAAATCGTAAAAACAGCCTGCGGATGCGTCCGGTGTTGGCATGGCGTGGTGAGAACGTCACTGTGGCCGCAGGTATGGAAAGCAATCTGATGCGCAATGCCTGGGGCTATCATGATACCCGTGGTCAATGGGTCGACCAGTCCCGCCGCACCGGTTATGGTCTGACGATGAAGTGGCTGGCGGCGCAGCCTGATCCCCGTGACAACCTGGTGATGAACTTTAATGCCGCCATGCTGGATGCAAAGGATGAACGCGATCTGTCGCTGGGCGCTAACGGCTTGTGGCGTGATGTTGAACTGGGCTATATCTTCGCCCACAACAAAATCGATAAGCTCAATCCCGCTGCTTTTGGCGGGGCCGGGCCGTGGTTAACCAAGCCGGGCAGCTACAATATTCACACGCTGCATGCGTCATGGAAATTGCCAGATATACTGCAGATGGACAACTTTGCTATCTACCTTGGCGGTTACGCTTCCATGATTAACAGTGAGATGGCGGACAGTTCCCATAGCGATCCTCGTTACGGTGCGCGCCTGCGCATGAAGTACCACTTCTAAACCGAACGCCCCCTGGAGACAGGGGGAATGTATCAGCTGACCAGATGATAACGGTCGACGCGTTTTACCCCCCACGCCAGCAGTAAGCTGCCCGCCAGCGTCACGCCAAACACCCAGGGTAAATCCAGCAGCGGATAGTACATCGCGTCATAGTGGTGGGTGCGAATGAAATGAATGAACAGTGCGTGAAAGCCATAAATAGGCAGAGAGTAGTGTGAAATCATCGCCAGCAACGGCAGCGGGCGCTGGTTAAACGCATTCTTAAACAGCACCAGCAGGCTCATCGCCGCAATAAATACCAGCGGGCCACAGTAAAGATACCAGGTATCGTTGAATGCACCATTGATCTTCAGTTCTTGCCGGGTGCCCAACATGATGCCAATGACGCAGCCAGCGAAGACTAACAGTGCCAGTGGCGTTATGCCTCGCCGTTCCGTGTGCATAGTGCCGATGGCACGACCTAACAGCGCATACAGCAGGTAATAAAAGCTGTCGCCGCTGACATACAGATTCAGCGGCAGCCAGTGGAAAGCGCCGACCGACTGGCTGGCAGTATTGGGATTCGCCAGCACAGCCAGTACCAATACCACGAGTAAGACGTAACGAGCCTGTACTGGTTTCACCTGAATAAGCGGTGAGAGAAGGTAAATTCCGATCAGGGCAAAGAAGAACCACAGGTGATAAAACACCGGTTTTTGCAGCAGGTGCAGCAGTGAAAGCCCCTCGTTAATGGGGGTCAACAGGGTGATATAGGCCAGGGCGACAGCACTGTAAAACAGTAAACAGGCCACCAGCCGCAACATATGGCGCGGTTGCGCGCTGCGCTCACCGAAAAACAGGTAGCCTGACATCATGAAGAACAGCGGAACGCAGACCCGTGAGGCGGAGTTCAGCAAGTTTGCCAGATCCCAGCTCCAACCGCGCACCGCTTCGGGGCCGGTGATGTACCAGGTGGTGGTGTGAATCACGATCACCATCAGACAGGCTACCGCGCGTAAGTTGCTAATCCAGTGAATTTTCTGCGTCATAATCCGTTGCGTTTTTGCTGTCAGGAAGCCTGTTGGCAGGATACTCCGTCACCAAGGGTAGCAGCGGTATAGCAGACGACAACCTATCCATCCGTCTTTTCAGAGCTGTCTGTCGTGTAACCTTGCTTCAACAGCCGCACCGGGCGCAGGATTTCCGGCTGCACATCGCGCGGTCAAAGGGTATACTGGCGCACACTTTTTTCATCTACCCAACGCGTGCGAATTCAACATGCAAAAGTTTGATACCAAGACCTTTCAGGGCCTGATCCTGACCTTGCAGGATTACTGGGCGCGTCAGGGCTGCACCATTGTTCAACCGCTGGACATGGAAGTCGGCGCTGGCACTTCACACCCAATGACTTGCCTGCGCGCAATTGGGCCGGAGCCAATGGCGACCGCCTACGTACAGCCTTCCCGCCGTCCAACCGATGGCCGCTACGGTGAAAACCCTAACCGTTTACAGCACTACTACCAGTTCCAGGTGATGATTAAACCTAACCCGGACAACCTTCAGGAGCTGTATCTCGGATCGCTGAAAGAGTTGGGTCTGGATCCTACTGTGCACGATATCCGCTTTGTCGAAGATAACTGGGAAAACCCAACGCTGGGTGCCTGGGGACTGGGCTGGGAAGTCTGGCTGAACGGGATGGAAGTGACGCAGTTTACCTACTTCCAACAGGTAGGTGGACTGGAGTGCAAACCGGTAACCGGTGAGATCACCTATGGTCTGGAGCGTCTGGCGATGTATATCCAGGGCGTTGACAGCGTATACGATCTGGTCTGGAGCAACGGCGCATTTGGCACCACCACCTATGGCGACGTGTTCCACCAGAACGAAGTGGAACAGTCCACTTACAACTTTGAATACGCAGACGTGGATTTCCTGTTCAGCTGCTTCGAGCAGTATGAAAAAGAAGCTCAGCAGTTGCTGGCGCTGGAAAAACCGCTGCCACTGCCTGCCTATGAGCGCATCCTGAAAGCCGCCCACAGCTTCAACCTGCTGGACGCGCGTAAGGCCATCTCGGTCACTGAGCGTCAGCGCTACATCCTGCGCATTCGTACACTGACCAAAGCAGTGGCCGAAGCCTACTATGCCTCGCGTGAGGCACTGGGCTTCCCGATGTGCAATAACAACAAGTAAGAGGCAGCCATGACCGAAAAAACTTTCCTGGTGGAAATTGGCACCGAAGAGCTGCCACCAAAAGCCCTACGCAGCCTGGCGGAAGCCTTTGCTGCACAGATTACCAGCGAACTGGATAGCGCAGGCCTGAGCCACGGCGAGATTAACTGGTTTGCATCGCCGCGCCGCCTGGCGGTAAAAGTGGCTAGCCTGAGTGCCGCGCAGCCAGATCGTGAAGTAGAAAAGCGTGGCCCGGCAGTCTCGGCAGCGTTTGATGCTGACGGCAAAGCCACTAAAGCAGCGGAAGGCTGGGCGCGTGGTAATGGCATCACTGTTGATGAAGCTGAACGCCTGAGCACCGACAAAGGTGAGTGGCTGGTTTACCGTGCGCAGGTGAAAGGCGAGACGGCTCAGCAGTTGCTGCCAGCCATGATCGCCACCGCACTTACTAAGCTGCCAATTCCTAAACTGATGCGTTGGGCAGACAGCGATGTTCAGTTCGTGCGTCCGGTACACACCGTGACGTTGCTGCTGGGTGAAGAGCTGATTCCGGCAACGATTCTGGGTGTTGCTTCTGACCGCATCATTCGCGGCCACCGCTTTATGGGTGAGCCTGAATTTGCGCTGGAAAATGCCGATCAGTATCCACAGGTACTGGAACAACGCGGTAAAGTCGTTGCCGACTTTGCTGCGCGTAAAGCCAAAATCAAGGCCGATGCTGAAGCTGCCGCGGTGAAACTGGGCGGTAAAGCTGACCTGAGCGATAGCCTGCTGGAAGAGGTTGCTTCGCTGGTCGAGTGGCCAGTGGTGTTGACGGCGACATTTGAAGAGAAGTTCCTGGCAGTACCTTCAGAAGCCCTGGTTTACACCATGAAGGGTGACCAGAAATACTTCCCGGTCTATGCCGCTGACGGCAAACTGCTGCCAAACTTCATCTTTGTGACCAATATTGAGTCGAAAGATCCGCAGCAAATTATCTCCGGTAACGAGAAGGTGGTACGTCCACGTCTGGCCGATGCTGAGTTCTTCTTCAATACCGACCGTAAAAAGCGTCTGGAAGATAACCTGCCACGTCTGGAAACCGTGTTGTTCCAGAAAGAGCTGGGAACGTTGCGAGACAAGACCGATCGCATTCAGGCCCTGGCGGGCTGGGTTGCCGCTCAGATCGGTGCAGATGTGAATCACGCTACCCGTGCTGGCCTGCTGTCCAAATGTGACCTGATGACCAACATGGTATTCGAGTTCACGGACACCCAGGGTGTGATGGGCATGCACTACGCGCGCCATGACGGTGAAGCGGAAGACGTTGCAGTTGCACTGAACGAGCAGTATCAGCCGCGTTTTGCGGGCGACGATCTGCCTTCTAACCCGGTTGCTTGTGCAGTCGCTATTGCCGATAAAATGGACACCCTGGCGGGTATCTTTGGTATTGGTCAGCATCCGAAAGGCGATAAAGACCCGTTCGCACTGCGCCGTGCTGCGCTGGGCGTGCTGCGTATTATCGTCGAGAAGAACCTGCCGCTGGATCTGCAAACCCTGACAGAAGAAGCAGTGCGTCTGTACGGCAGCAAGCTGAGCAACGCAAAAGTGGTCGATGAAGTGATCGACTTCATGCTGGGTCGTTTCCGTACCTGGTATCAGGAAGCGGGTCACAGCGTTGACACCATTCAGGCGGTACTGGCGCGTCGTCCAACCCGACCGGCTGATTTCGATGCGCGCATGAAAGCCGTTTCGCACTTCCGTACTCTGGAAGCTGCATCCACGCTGGCCGCAGCCAACAAACGTGTGTCTAACATTCTGGCAAAATCCACCGAAACGCTGAACGAAAGCGTGCAGGCAGCCCTGCTGAAAGAGAATGCTGAGATTCAGTTAGCTACCTTCGTGACCGGTCTGGGTGATAAGCTCCAGCCGTACTTCGCGGAAGGCCGCTATCAGGACGCACTGGTTGAACTGGCGCAATTGCGTGAAGCGGTAGATAACTTCTTCGACAATGTTATGGTTAACGCCGAAGAAGAGGCAGTACGCATCAACCGCCTGACACTGCTGAACCAGCTGCGTGAGCTGTTCCTGCAAGTCGCGGATATCTCGCTGCTGCAGTAACGGTTTAGTATAAGCCAGTCATTATTGTGACTGGCTTATACATTTGTAGCTATTCATTTACCACTCAAAAAATGGCATATGAATAACTATTTTTTTATATGTAAAATAAAACCCAGCTTGCTTATTTTTACTTAGAGGTGAGCGCTCTCGTGGGTTATTAAACAGAAGAAAGTCAGAACTCAACGTTTATCATAATGGGGTTTATCAGAAATTATGAATAAAATATTTTTTTCTGCTTTGTTTTTTTTGTTTTCAACAATGTCTTATGCGGGCGATAAATCACCATTTTTAATTACGCCGCATTATAAAATATTTATTGATGAGCATTGCTCAGAATATGATATTGCTTGTAATAATGTTACTTATACTTCAGTCAATAAAAAAACGGGAGTAACTTTAACATTAAAAGGGGCAACAATTAACGTTGGCCCTTCGCAAGACTTTCGTGGCTATGACTTTCCTAACGGAGAGTATTTGTATCGCTTAATTCCCTCAGATAAAGATAGCTCACGGTGGGAGCTACTGGTGATGAAAAAGGGGCATGTGTTACTGCAAGAGAGTGGAACAGGCGGATGATTCTGCCTTAACATGCCGGAACGGTGCGCGCAAAGCTGGCGCGCTGGAACAGATCTTCTGCCAGTTTGACCAGTGCCGGGCGTTCCACGCACCAGTCCGGCACAATCCGACGAAAGTTGAGGTAACCGAGCATACAGCCGGTCGCAATGTCCGCCAGGTTCAGGGTATCGCCATGCAGCCACTGCCCGTCGCGGGCTTCCTGCTCCAGACGATCAAGTCCTCGTAGAATATGGCCGCGACAGCGGATCAGCAGCGCTTCGGATTGCTGATTGCCCGGTCGCTGCTGCTCACGCACGATCAGCACGGCAGCATCCGTAATGCCATCCGCCAGCTTCGCCAACTGGCGTACCTGCAATGCCTTAAGCGGGTCGGCGGGCGAAAAGGCGGGAGGTGTATGCTGTAGCTCGAGGTAATCGGCAATAATTGCCGAATCAAACCAGCACTGTCCGTTGTCATCCACCAACGCCGGAACTTTCCCCAGCGGGTTGTAGCGCGGGACTTCGCTCTCCTCCAGCCACGGAGATTCGTTCACAAACTCGAAAATGATGCCTTTTTCCAACAGCATAACGGAGATCTTCCGCACAAAAGGGCTGGTATAGCTGCCGATCAGTTTCATTTTCACCTCCGTTATTGACGCAGAAATTAGCTGTCTCCGGGGAACATAAAGGGATTCAGGCTGCTGCGTGAGAAGCTCTCTTGCTCCATTCTGGCATCCAGCAGCAGTGACGCAAGGTCATCGGCCACCGGTTCAATCGCCGGGTCACGCGCTTGCCACAGCAGTTTAAGGTAGGTGCCACAAACGCCACAGCTCTCTGCCTTCACGGCGGACTGCTCACCCTCCAGCGACCACAAGTGCAGCTCGCTCTCCTCTTCACAGTTCGAGCATTTACCTTCATCCACCAGCCATTCACACTCACACAAATTACAGTGTAGATAACGTGTCTCATCCTGCTTGCCGCCCAGCGGAATAATGCCAGAAACCGGCAGGCTACCGCACACCGGACAGAACTGACGGTGCTCGCCCTGTTCTATGCGGACTTTGCCTGGGATAAGCGCAGCCATTTGCGCCCAATACAGGCTGAGTGCAGCCCAGATAAATGGCGATTTATCGCTGCTCACCTGCGCAAACTCATGCTTTAGCAGCGATTCAGCCATGATTTCTAGCTCGCTGGCGGAGGATTTTTCCAGATTTTCCAGCACCGCCAGTGCCTGGCCGCTCATCTCCGGTTTTAGCTCGGCGATCAGGGAGTGCAGTAAACGCTGCCAGTGATCGCTGCGCGCTAACGTGGTGATATCCAGCGGCGGTTTTTGCCGGGCGGCGCTGTCGGTAAGTTGCTCGACAATATTGAAATGCAGCGGATGATCGTACAGGACGATCTCCTGAGCCGTGGTAATCACGGCGGCAAAACGCAGGTAGTCACCCAGCGGATTGCGCTCTGCCAGATGGCGCAGGCGTGCGGTACGGCGCTGATACAGCGGTTTGAGCTGAGGGAACAGTAACAGCGGTGTCTCTTGATTAAGCAAGCTATCGCGCTTCTCCAGCGGCGGGTGCGGGATGATGCGAATTGTCATCAGAAACCTTTTGTGTTGATGGTTGGGCGAAATGGCCAGTATAGCCAGCGTTTGCTGATGCCAGCATGAAAGCGGCTGTGCATCTGCGCCAGTTTCCCCGCAGCGCGTCTCCTTGTCCTCCTTGCCTGTCAGGTTCAGAATAGAGGTATTCGCCCATGACTTGCCAGTTATTTTCTGGCTCCGGGCCGGATTTTCAGGAGCGCGTAGCGTGAAAATGAGTGATGAAATTTTACCCGCTGAAGCTGCTCAAGGGCTGGCACAGCGCAATGTCTGGTCACGAGCAGATCAGCACAATTCTCAGCAAGACTGGCTGGCCGATGAAGTGCCGGTAGCGCTGGTCTACAACGGCATTTCCCACGTAGTGATGATGGCCACACCCGGCAATTTTGCTGCATTTGCGCTGGGTTTTTCTCTCTCAGAGGGCATCATTGCGCATCCACGTGACATTTATGGCATTGAGGTGGTGATGCAGTGTGGAGGCGTTGAAGTGCAGATTGAGCTGGCGAGTCGCTGTTTTATGGCCTTGAAGGAGCGCCGCCGCAATCTGGCTGGCCGTACTGGCTGCGGTGTGTGTGGCGTGGAGCAATTGGCTGATATTGCACGCCCCATCGCACCTTTACCCTTTACCCAAACCTTCGCGCTGGCGCAATTGGATAGTGCATTACAGCAGTTGCGCCAGTTCCAGCCGATTGGCGAGAAAACCGGCTGCACGCATGCCGCAGCGTGGATCGCCCCAGACGGCAGCCTGAGCGGTGGCTGTGAAGATGTGGGTCGTCATGTGGCGCTGGATAAACTACTGGGTCTACGTAGCGAGGCACAGTGGCAGCAGGGCGCGGTGCTGGTTTCCAGCCGCGCCAGCTATGAAATGGTGCAAAAATCGGCGATGTGTGGCGTCGAGATTCTGTTTGCCGTCTCCGCCGCGACCCGGCTGGCGGTGGAGGTGGCAGAACGTGCTAACCTGACTCTGGTCGGCTTCGCCAAACCGGGACGAGGCATCATTTACACCCATCCACAACGGTTGGTTTAAACGCTGATCACGTCTGGCAATGCCTGGCGTAGCGCTTTCAGCGCCGCAGGATGCTGGCCTCCGGCATCGGTCACCAGTACGCTGATGTTCGACGGCAACGCATAAACCACGCGGCTGACTACGGCAATTTTGCTGTGATCGGCCAGCAGCACGGTGCGCGTTGCCTGTTGTACCATCGCGCGGGCAATCGCGGCTTCGTGGGGATAGAAACTGCTGGCCCCGGCTTTGGCGTCAATGCCGACGGGAGAGAGCAGGGCAACATCGGCACGGAAACGGCAAATTTCTGCGATGGTAGATTCCCCCCGCGTTTGCTGAGCGCCTGCGCCCATCACGCCTCCCAGTAGAATCACCTCGTTATTCAGTGTATCCCGTTCTTCTCCTGCGCTCAGCGCCAGCGCAGCCTGCAAACTGTTGGTAATGATTGTCAGGCCGGACATGGTGCGCAGCTCTTCAGCCAGCATGGTGGTGGTGCTGCCTGCATCCAAAAACAGCGTCTGCCCTGGCTGCAATAAGCAGGCGGCAGCCCGCGCAATCGCCCGTTTTTCTTTGGCCTGTGCGCTCAGACGCACGCGCAGCGGGGCTTCTTCCTGGCTCTCAACCGCAACCAGCCCGCCATGTACACGCCGCGCTACGCCCTGAGCTTCTAGCTCAATGATGTCGCGGCGAGCGGTCTCGCGGGAGATCCCCAGTTCGGTAATGATGCGTTCGGTGCTCACCTGATGCAGCGTAGTGAGCAGTGCGCGAATGCGGTGTAAACGGGTCTCCTGCAACATGATGATGCTTCCTGATTAAACACGAATGGCAGCAAGTTTATCGTAGTCGGTGAATGGCGTCATGTGTATTTGGTTGCGTTTGTGTATTTGGTTGCATTTTATAAAAAAGCAGGCATAGTAAAACCATCAACCACCCCTTTTCACCTTCGCAACGGGAGTTCCCATGGTCACTCGCTCTACTATCATGGATACCAACAGCTTTCGCGCTGAACATGCTGCGGCGCTGGACGACGACACACGCAAACTAACCGAAAAACGCAGCAAAGTGCTGGGCGAATCCTATCGCCTGTTCTATCGCAAGCCGGTACACCTGGTGCGCGGTGAAGGGCAATATTTGTGGGATGCTGCGGGAGATAAATATCTCGACGTTTATAACAACGTCGCGAGTATTGGTCACTGCCACCCGGCAGTGATTGAAGCGGTGAATCAGCAGATGAAAATGTTGAATACGCACACGCGCTATCTGCATGAAAATATTCTGAATTACAGCGAAGAACTGCTGGCCACCGCGCCTGAAGAAATCGATCGTGCCATGTTCATGTGTACGGGCTCAGAAGCGAATGACCTGGCAATGCGCGTGGCGCGGGCCTGGAGTGGCGGCACCGGCATCATCGTGACGCAGGAAGCCTATCACGGCACCAGTGAACTGACCTCTGGCGCATCTCCGGCACTGGGTTCGGGTCAGCCTCTGGCCCCGACGACGCGCCTGGTGTCACCACCGGATGCTTACCGCGTGAATGCACCGGATCTTGGCGAGTGGTTTGCCGATCAGATTCAGCGGCAGATTGATGATATGAAAGCGCACGGCATCAAATTTGCCGGCTTCCTGGCGGACTCCATTTTCTCTTCTGATGGCGTATTGCCTAACCCGCGCGGCTTCCTGAAAAAAGCGGTGGATGTGGTGCACGCCAACGGCGGGATCTTTATTGCCGATGAAGTGCAGCCTGGGTTTGCCCGTACCGGCGATGCCTTCTGGGGCTTTGGCCGCCATGGGGTGGTGCCGGATGTGATTACCACCGGCAAACCGATGGGTAACGGTATTCCAGTGTCTGGCTTGCTGGCAAAAAGCGATGTACTGGCCTCATTCAGCGACAATATCCCCTACTTCAACACCTTTGGCGGCAACCCGGTAGCGATGGCGGCGGCCCAGGCCGTGTTGAAAGTGATCAAAGAAGAGGGGCTGCAAGAGCATAGCCGCGTAGTGGGCGCGAAATTGCTGGCAGAGCTGAGCAAGCTGATGGATCGCCACGAGTGCATCGGCGATGTGCGCGGTGCCGGGCTGTTTATTGGCTTTGAGCTGGTGGAAGATCGTCACAGCAAAGTGCCAAATAAAGCGCTGGCGCTGGACTTGATTGAAAAACTGCGCGAACACCGCGTACTGACCTCCGTGGCCGGGCCTTATGGCAACGTGCTGAAACTGCGTCCACCTTTGGCGTTCCAGGAAAGCGATATCGACTGGCTGGTCGGTGCGCTGGATGCCTCTTTAACCGCATTAGGGCACTAACTGACAAGCGGGGTTGTCGATACAACCCCGCATATTATTCTGCCAGACCCGCTGCTATCTCCCTCATTCTTCAGCACAATTCCTTTTGCCAGACGGTGGAAAACCTTAGCAACATTAGGGCATTGATTACGCTGTTACCGATCAAGAATTTCACTATAATGACCTGACTGCTTACGCGGCGCGCCCGCTGAGAGGCGTTGCCCAATACTAAATGGAGAGGAAGAACATGAGTTACTCACTGCCATCCCTGCCTTACGCTTATGACGCACTGGAACCGCATTTCGACAAGCAGACGATGGAAATCCATCACTCTAAACACCACCAGGCTTACGTGAACAACGCTAACGCAGCGCTGGAAGGTACTGAATTCGCAAACCTGCCGGTAGAAGAGCTGATCGCTAAACTGGATCAACTGCCAGCAGACAAAAAAGGCCCACTGCGTAACAACGCTGGCGGCCACGCTAACCACAGCTTCTTCTGGAAAGGCCTGAAACTGGGTACCTCTCTGCAGGGCGACCTGAAAGCGGCCATCGAAAAAGATTTCGGTAGCGTAGAAGCTTTCCAGGCTGAATTCGAGAAAGCAGCAGCAACGCGTTTCGGTTCAGGCTGGGCGTGGCTGGTTAAGAAAGGCGACAAACTGGCTGTGGTTTCTACCGCTAACCAGGACAGCCCACTGATGGGCGAAGCCATCTCTGGCGCATCAGGCTTCCCAATCATTGGTCTGGATGTGTGGGAACACGCTTACTACCTGAAGTATCAGAACAAGCGTCCTGACTACATCAAAGCGTTCTGGAACGTTGTGAACTGGGACGAAGCCGCTGCACGTTTCGCTTCTGCTAAATAAGTGATGCGATCGCACCTGCTGAATTAGCAGTGCCCCTCACCAAAACCGGTAGCCTTTCAGGCACCGGTTTTTTAACGCCTTGAACTTTTCTTAAACCCACACTAAACAGAAGTGAATTTTCACTCGGAAGAGTAGTTTCTCGACGTGATATTCAATTGCCGTTGAAGATACCTGCCTTAACCTGCCGGTAATTTAATCAACTTTGAGCAAATAAAGAATTCTCATGTCTATGTTGACCACTCCGGCGGCGGACCCGCGCACGTCCGCTTCACTGTTTGTACAGCTGCTGAACGGCAAAGTTGTCCCTGCGAACCACATGTGGCTCAGTAAAGGCTTTCGCGTTAAGTTTGCCCTGCGTACCCTGGCTTTCCCGGTCAGCACGCTGCGCTACCTTAACTCGCTTTCTCAACTTCCCGAACTCCCGGCCTTGTTGCAAGTGCAGGGGTTGCTGCCGGTGAAATTACACCGACCTTATTTGCGCGCAGGGATTAGCGTAGCGGAACGTGCCGAAGCCATTATTCATCACTATCGCACGGTGGCTAAGATCGCTAACCCCGCTCTGCGTTACCTGCTACAGCATCCAGGGGATCACCTGCTGGCTGAGTTCAGTGGTAAAAACGAAGAGGTATTCCAGATCCACTGCTGTCCTGGCCGGTTTGACCGTGAAGGGGAAGCCACGCTGGAATTGCGTTTCCAGGAGCATCTGATCGCTTCTCTCTCTTTCTCACTGGTGCAGGAACTGGGTGTTCCGACGCTGCTGATTGGCGGCTTACAGGGGCCACGCAAGCATATCTATGCGGAAGCGGTCCGCGATGCGACAAAATCCGCGCATGGCCTGTTCCCAAAACGTCTGGTGATGGAAGCGGTATTTTTACTGGCTAAAGTCACGGGCGCGCAGGCGATTTCCGCGGTAGGCGATGACACACACGTCTTCCGCAGCCTGCGTTATCGTCACAGCAAGGGTCAGCATTTCCACGCCAGCTACAGTGAATTTTGGTTATCTTTGGGTGGGGAAGGGCGTAAAGACGGCATGTTCCAGCTACCGCTCAACATGACGCGCAAATCACTGGAAGAGATTGCCAGCAAAAAGCGGGCAGAATACCGCCGCCGCTACAGCCTGCTGGACAGCTTAGCGCAGCAGGTGATGGCAGCGGCAGGCGAGGAGTACATCGTCCCCGCGTCTGAGTGATCAGAACGCCTTTTTCGCGTAGCCGGTCATGGCTTTCAGACCCAGCTCGCGACCTAACGCGGTCATTGGGTGAACCACCACGATGCCGCGTACGGTTTTTTTCAGTGTGCCCATATCAGCCTGCTCTTTCTTCGTGATTTCACGCGAGAAAGGCAGCTTCATCAGCTTTTCTGCTTCTTTGCTCAGCTTCTGATCGCGGACATCACGCAGACGTTCAATCTCCGCCACCAGCGCTTCTTTCTCTTTCAACAGCTCGCCCAGTTTCTCGGCTTCACCGGATTCCAGCAGCTGTGGCTCTTTGCGATTCAGGGCATCCAGCTGATCGCTGAGACGTTTAATTTCGTTCTTTTCTGGCTCTTTCATGACAACAACTCGTTAGGGAAAACAGGCAAAGCATACAGCAAAACCGAGCAACAGGTGACAGACTCAACCTGAGGATTTACCAAATGCCTGTTTCAGAGAGATTCGGGAGATGAGCTCAGTGAGTGAAAGTACCATGGTTGAGCGCACCATCTGTAAATAGCGCTGCTGCTGCATCAAATGCAGTTCGCTGTCTTCGGCGTGAAATTGCGGCTTGGGTGGCCAGGCTGCCACGCAGTGTAACTCACTGAATGGGCCAAGAATTTCATCATCGGTAAAGCGATAGTCGGCGTCATCGTGATTCAACTCTTCACGCAGTGCCAGCAGTAGATCGCAATCTTCATACTCGTGGCGACTGATCACGCCGAGGCCGTAAATTAACTTTAGTCGCACCGCCAGTTCACCGAGCGGACCGTCGCCCAACAGCAGTGGCTCAACGGCATATTTAACCGCGTAATCGTCCTTACGGAAAACCTGCAGGACAAGCAGATGCACCGCTTCCGCCAGCAGTTCGGCAGCGGCCACTAAAAAGCTTCTCACCGAGCGGCCAGCGTTGAGACGCTCCAGCACCCGGTTCTCAAAAGCCTGCTTCTCTTCCATTATTGCCTGCATATTTGCTGTAAAACGGGCACAGCAAAGCTGTGCCCAGTACCTTAAGCCGTAGCCTGATAGGCGGCTACCGCAGAGGCGACCACTTCGCTATCGGCATCCAGGCCGGAGATCTCGACCAGTGCGGCTTTCACTCCTTTCTCTGCAATCAATGCAGCCAGTTCCTGCGCCTGAGGATCTTGCTCACTGCGATAGTGCAGCGCGGCAGCAATACCTTGCACCAGGTTACTGTGCGGGAGCTGATATTCCAGCGTACCTAACGTGGGCTTGATCAGACGATCGCCTGCGCTGAGTTTGCGCAGTGGCTGACGGCCAACGCGCTCTACATCATCTTTCAGCCACGGGTTTTCAAAACGGCCTAAAATTTTCTGGATGTAAGCCGCATGCTTAGCCGCATCGAAGCCATAGCGCTGGATCAGCACTGCGCCACTCTCTTCCATTGCACCCAGTACCACACTGCGGATCGCCTGATCGAGAATGGCATCGCGAATAGTCTGTTTACCTGCCAACTGGCCGAGGTAAGCCGTAATAGCATGGCCGGTGTTAAGGGTGAACAGCTTGCGCTCGACAAACGCCATCAGGTTGTCGGTTAACTCCATGCCCGCAATCACCGGCAGAGTGCCTTTGAACTGCGTCTTATCCACAATCCATTCGCTGAAGGTTTCTACCGTCACTTCCAGCGGATCGTTGCTGGCGCTGTCGGCAGGCGGAACAATACGGTCTACGGCTGAATCGACGAAGCCAACGTGCTGTTCCAGCCAGGCGTGGTACTGTTCTGGCAAGGCCTGGAGTACATGCTGCTTAAACTGGCTGGTGCCACGCACCATGTTTTCGCAGGCGATAATATTCAGTGGGTTTGTGTTGCCGCTGTCGTGACGCTGAATCAACCCTTTTGCCACGCCCGGTGCGATACGTTGCAGCACGGTAGGGCCAACGGCGGTGGTCACCAGGTCCACTTCAGCCACCAGGCCGATAATGTCATCACTGGTGCTGTTCACGGCGCTCACGCCGCGCACTATCTCAACCTGCTGCTGCTCGCCTACGACATTCACCGGGTATTCATGGCGAGCATTCAGCGCATCTAACACCACCTGATTCACATCGGCAAACACCAGTTCGATGCCCGCATCTGCCAGTAATTTGCCGATAAAGCCGCGACCAATGTTGCCCGCACCAAAATGTAACGCTTTCATAGTAGAGACCCGTTGCAAATGACAATGGGGCAGGCAGGCCCGCCCCGGATTCAGGACGGGCTCACCCGCCCCAGGAAAAACAGCCTGTTTATGAAGCCGCTGTGCTGCCAGACAGCAGGTCCAGCACTTCCTGCACGTTGTGTGTGGTCGCCAGCTTCTCAATCACCCCTTCATCATCCAGGGCGTTGGTCAGGCTGGTGATGACCTGAATGTGTTCGTTATTGCGTGCTGCAATACCGATCACCAGACGGGCGATATCATCTTCTTCTTCACCGAAGCGCACCCCTTCTGGATACTGCAGGAACACGATACCGGTTTTCAGCACGCGATCTTTAGCTTCCACGGTGCCGTGTGGCACAGCAATGGATTCGCCGAGATAGGTTGGTGTCAGCATTTCACGTTGCAGCATGGCATCAACGTATTCTGGCTCAACGTAGCCCCCTTTCACCAACTGCTCACCGGCAAAGCGGATCGCCTGCTCTTTGTTATCCGCACGCAGATTCAGGAACACGTTGCTGACGCCGAGTTTGAAGAGCTGAGACTGGCCGTCATCGTAGCTGTCTGCCAGGGTGTGCTCGACTTTCTCGCGATGGCCTTCGCTGCGATTAGCCTGCACCAGACGGTCGGTCAGATTGGTATACAGCGCGCTATCAAGGAAGTTATTCAGTGAAATGTGCTGTGCCTGCGGAGCCTGACGAATAGCGCGTTCCGTTAAATCACGGTGGGTAATCACCAGATCAACATCGCCCGGCAGCGCATTAATCGCGCTGTTGGTGACGGAAACGTTAGTCAGACCCGCATCCTGGACTTTTTTACGCAGTACGCCAGCACCCATGGCGCTTGAGCCCATACCGGCATCACAGGCCACGATAATTTTGCGCACGTGGGTCAGATCAACACTGTTGGCATCTGCCACCACGGTGCTGCCTGTGCTGCTCTGGCCTTTAGACTGTGCTTTCATCTCTTGCATACGACGGGTCGCCGCTTCGATGTCGTCATCTTCTTTGACTTTGCTGGTTTTCAGCAGGACAGAAGAGACGATAAAGGAGACGGCAAAGGCGGCAATAATCGCTGCGATGTTTGCGAAGTAGGCACCTTTAGGTGTCATCGCCAGCACGGCCAGGATAGAACCTGGTGAAGCTGGGGAAACCAGACCGCCATTCAGTAGGGTCAGGGTAAACACGCCGGTCATCCCGCCTAAAATCACCGCCAGCAGCAGGCGCGGAGCCATCAGCACGTACGGGAAGTAGATCTCGTGGATACCGCCAAGGAAGTGAATGATTGCCGCACCGCCCGCAGACTGTTTCGCGCTACCGCGACCAAACAGCATATAGGCTACCAGTACGCCCATACCTGGGCCTGGGTTCGCTTCAATCAGGAAGAAGATCGATTTGCCTGCTTCACTGGCCTGCTGAATGCCCAACGGTGAGAAGATACCGTGGTTGATGGCATTGTTCAGGAACAGGATTTTTGCTGGCTCAACGAAGATGGAGGTCAGCGGCAGCAGGTTGTGCTGCACCATGATGTTTACGCCGGTCGACAGAATATGTGACAGCCCTTCAACCAGCGGACCAATGGCGAGGAAAGACAACAGCGCCAGCAGCATACCGATGATGCCTGCGGAGAAGTTGTTTACCAGCATTTCGAAGCCGCTTTTGATTTTGCCATCAACGGCACGGTCAAACGCGCGAATCGCCCAGCCACCCAGCGGGCCTGCGATCATCGCACCGAGGAACATCGGCATATCCGCACCGACGATAACCCCCATCGTGGTGATTGCACCCACCACACCACCGCGATCGCCACCCACTAAACGACCGCCGGTAAAGCCGATCAACAGAGGTAACAGATAGGTGATCATCGGGCCAACTAGCTTAGCCAGCGTGGCATTGGGGATCCAACCGGTTGGAATGAACAGCGCAGTGATGATACCCCAGGCGATAAACGCACCGATGTTAGGCATCACCATATTACTCAGGAAACGACCAAAGCTTTGAACTTTGACCTTAGCTGATGAGGACATAAATCCACCCCTTCTCTTCTCGAGACGCGCTGCAAACCAGGAGAGCGCGTTTGTTTTTGTTTAGGCGTTACGGCGGGGAGCCGTCGCTATTACTGTATGCACGCGGACTCTATCACGCGAATATGACGCTGCGTAGCGGTGCACTTTAGTGTGATCTGGATCACTTTAACCCCCCGGGGTGGAGGCCATTTTGCGTGATCGTGATCACACATAAATGCGATAAGTGCGGCGATGTGGTTTTTTTCTGTACAAATCAGAGGTGTTTTTGTGATTTGTGTCACTTTTGTGTGGCGGGTGTTTGTTTCATTAATGTGATCTGAATCACAAACAATTTTTGGTCAAAAATGCCGCAGATCACACTTTGGTCACGTGTGGGTGCGTTGGTGAATCGGCGGGGTGGTAACTAATAGCAGGAGAGCGGTTAAACCCAGTTATTGGCTTAACCGCTATTCAGTTATTGCGCGCTCTGCACCGTGCGCTGAGCCTGCACTAATGCGGGGGCATCGGTGGCAATCTGGCTCATCAGTGCGTTGTACTGCGTCGCAGGATCCTGGCTGGAGAACTGCACGCCACCATTATTGAAGCTGACGTGGGTTCCTTGTGCCTGGAGCAGATCGCCTGCCTGAACCGCAGACTGGCTGAGGCTCTGCAACTGGGTCAATTGCGGCGTCAGCTGGTTTGATGGCAGCGTGACAACCTGGTCATACGCTTTATCAAACACGCTTTTTAGGTCGTCCGGCTGTTTCAGGGTCGCTTTCGCACTGTCGGCCTGTAATTTAGCGCTCTCAACCTGCTGTGTGACCACCGTTAACGCGCCGCTCGCCTGGCGCAGGGAATCACGGCGGGTCAGGTAATCCTGTGGCACATGAATGGCGGCCAGCTCATCGACCACTGGGCGAATCCCCTGATCAACCGCTTTGCTCGCCTGCTGTGAGAAACCATAAATGATGGCGTAATCGCTGACGTAGGGGCCAAAGCTCTGTTTTTGGCTTTCACTCAGTGAAGGCAGGTGCTCGCCGCTTCGCATGGCGGTGTTTTGCAGGAAGTCGATAAATGCTTTGCGTTGATCGCCCTGTTTGTCGCCACAGCCCGTGAGCTGCACAACCATAAGCGCGGTGACGAGCAGCAAACCTGCGCGTTTCCCGATGCGGGTTAGTCCGATTGCCATGTCTGCAACTCCTGTCAGTAAAATGGCGAAAAATCTGCTGGGATAAGAACAGTCTTAAAGGATAGAACAAAGGCCTGAGTCGGCACAATGGCGGTGAGGGGTAACTGGCGCAGTTGCTGCATGTTAGTGCGATTTTGCACAAAAACAGCGCAGCGGGGTGGCCCTTAAGCTGCGTAAGGCCATGCGGGCCTGCTGGGTGAAAATGGCGCGTTTATTGCTTTACTCTCCGGTGATGGCCTGGCCGGTGGACCGGTGTTGTAGCAATTTATGCTATATCAGCTTTGGCTATGAAAGCGTAGCGGTAGGAAGAATATCCAGACGCAATAAAGCGTTAGCGGCTTTGCAATGTAAATGAAAAGTAAAGCTGAAATAATCTCCCTGTTTTGCCCGGCAGAATTCGCTTTCTTTATCCATAATTACTTCCCAGGCCAACATGCATTGGTACCGCTGTTTCGGGTGGTACGGGCAGGCTGTGTCCCGTAGGGGTTTTACACTAAAAATTATAAACCCTTGCGGGATGCAGCCTGCGGTCCTGGTCTTTGGATCTCCTTGCAGATTCTTATCTTCCTACTTTCGCGTGATTCATAGTGAGTTTTAAGGAGTTCTCTATGGAAGTAAAAGATCCTGTTTTTGAATTACTGAGTAGCCTTGAACAGATTGTTTTAACGCGTGACAGCCTGAAGCCTGCGGTGCAGGTACCAACCCCATCACTTCCTGAGCCGCAGCGCTTACGTGAACTGACCGGGATGCAGGTGGATGAATTTGCCCGAGTCATGGGCGTAAGTGTCTCTTCAGTAAAAAGCTGGGAAGCACGTCGTACCCGTCCTTCTGCTACGGCTCAGAAATTGATGAAGCTGTTACATGCAAACCCATATTTGGGACGTCAGCTGTTAGATTGAAAAGTATCAAAGAGAGATGAAATGACCCGCCGTTGGCGGGTTTTTTTATGTCACTCATATCGCGTTTTGCTTCCTTTCAGAATCCACACCAGAATGAGACAATCCGCTCACAATTTGCTGATAAAACGAACTCTGGCGTGTCGCTTTAGTCACAGTAAGGCTTGTTGTTTATTTTCTTTACCTCGGGATACCTGTGTTCAATGAATTTTATTAAAACTCTGAGCCAGCAAAAGCTCTCAATGCTGCTGGCTCTCTATATCGGCATCTTATTGAATTTGCCGATTTTTTACCGCCGTTTTGACGGTTATTTGCAGTACCCCTCTTTGACCAACCTGTTCTCTGCACTCGCTGAAATCATGGCGAGTGTGCTGTTACCGTTCTTCTTAATTCGCCTCTTTTCTGTGGGCGGGAAGCTGGCCTGGCGCATCCTCGCCAGCCTGCTGGTGCTGATCTCGGTGGCTGCCGCCTATTACATGACCTTCTTCAACGTGGTGATTGGCTACGGGATTGTCGCCTCGGTGATGACCACCGATACCGACTTATCCAAAGAGGTGGTGGGTTTTCACTATGTGCTGTGGATGGTGCTGGTCAGTGCGCTGCCGTTGCTGCTGATTTGGCGCAGTCATCTCCGCAATACCCTGCTCGAACAGCTGCGCACGCCGGGGCAGCGCCTGCGACCAACGCTGACGCTGTTGCTGTGCGTGGCACTGGTCTGGCTGCCTATCCGCTATTTTGATCGCCTGCAAAAAGCGCAGGAGAAAATCACCAATATCGATTTACCCAGCTATGGCGGTGTGGTTGCCCACTCTTACTTGCCTTCGAACTGGCTGGCGGCTCTGGGGCTGTTCACCTGGACGCGCATCGACGAAAAAATGGATAAATCGTCACTGTTCGATCCGGCCAAAGCCTTCACTTACGTAGCCCCTGCGGGTATTGATGACACCTACGTGGTCTTTGTCATCGGTGAAACCACCCGTTGGGATCACATGGGCATTCTTGGTTATGAGCGGAATACCACGCCGAAGCTTTCACAGGAGAAGAACCTGGTGGCTTTCCGTGGTCAGTCATGTGATACCGCGACCAAGCTTTCATTACGCTGCATGTTTGTGCGCGAGGGCGGCACCATGGATAACCCAGGCCGCACCCTGAAAGAGGAAAACGTCTTCGCAGTGATGAAATCGTTGGGGTTCACCTCTGAGCTCTTTGCGATGCAGAGTGAGGTGTGGTTCTACGACAACACCAACGTCAACAACTTTGCCTTCCGCGAGCAGATTGGCTCGGAAAAAGACAATGCAGGGAAAGCCGTGGATGACATGCTACTGGTGCCTGAATTGCAAAAGTCGCTGGAACGCTATCCGCAGGGCAAGCATCTGGTGATCCTGCATACCAAGGGTTCGCACTATCTCTATTCTCAGCGCTATCCACGCAGCTTTGCCCACTACCAGCCAGAATGTATCGGTGTGGATGATTTCTGTAGCAAGGCACAGTTGATCAACGCTTATGACAACTCGGTGATGTACGTCGATAACATGCTCGATAGCGTGTTTGACCAGCTACGTAACAAGAAAGCGATTGTGTTCTACGCGGCGGATCACGGTGAGTCGATCAGCGAAAATATGCACCTGCACGGGACGCCACGCGAAATGGCTCCACCAGAGCAGTTCCGCGTGCCTATGCTGGTGTGGGCTTCCGATAGCTATCTGGCGGACGCTCAGAACCGCGCTCGCTTTGAGCGTTTGCAGGCAGAACAGCGTGCGGGCCAACCCCATCGTCACGTCGAGCTGTTTGACTCCATTCTGGGTTGCCTCGGTTATACCTCGCCAAACGGCGGGATCAACCCGGCGAACAACTGGTGCCAGCCACCGGCAAAACCTGTGGCGCATCCACTTTAAACGGTGTTTTGGCTCTGATTTGGCTGCTTTTCAGGCAATCAAACCGGGGGGATTAAAAAGCGGTTGACGCTCCCATGAGGGAGCAGTAACATGCGCCCCCATCGGCGAGTAGCGCAGCTTGGTAGCGCAACTGGTTTGGGACCAGTGGGTCGGAGGTTCGAATCCTCTCTCGCCGACCATCTTTAAGAAAGCCTGCTTGAAAAAGCAGGTTTTTTTTCGTCCATTTTTTATCCCGCCGGTGTAAATTCCCCAGACTTCCTCCGCGAGTGGCGCGCTTACGTCATGTTTTGTCACCGTTGTCAGTAATTACCAAAAAATCCGGCTTAGCGGCTTTTCATTAGTTCAAAGCGTAAAAAAGCAGATCAATCTCTTCTCAGCCCTTGCGGTATCTGCGCTCGAATCTTAATTCGTGACACATTTTTCTTATGATAAAAATCGACCACGTGCCTGATTCTTATACACGCAAAGCAGCATATTTTGCTGTCTGAACGTCATAACGCACGCGATATCGCTCATATTGTCAGCAATTGCCGCTAATATACTAAGGTTTTTTAGCGATGAAAAATGGCTAATAAGGGGATAGTTCACAGCGTGATTACTGGATTTTTCCACTGAAAGATAAAATTAATCACTGCTGGTCACGTTTTTTTCACTTTTTTATCGTTGCTTGCGGTTACTCACACTCTATGTAAATAACTTGTGCTTGTATTGACGTTGATTGCAACTGTTGACAAATTGAGTCGTCACGCTGCGCAGTGGTCAAATAAACCGCGTCTTACCAGAACGGTTTACTAAAAAAATCGCCACGCGCAGGGGTCATTTGACGTGACCTGTCCGAACCGCACAAAAAAAACAGAGGTCGGACGAAGCACACAACAACACATCACGATGGAGCAACGACATGAGCAACTCCCTGGCAAAATCCAGGATGCTGAAGGTCGGTCTTAGCCTATTGGCTATGACCGTGGCCGCCGGTGTTCAGGCTAAAACCCTTGTTTACTGTTCAGAAGGTTCACCGGAAGGCTTCAACCCACAGCTCTTCACTTCCGGCACCACCTACGATGCCAGCTCAGTACCGATCTACAACCGTCTGGTCGAGTTCAAAACTGGCACCACTGAACTGCAACCTGGCCTCGCAGAAAAATGGGACGTCAGCGCAGATGGCAAAACCTACACGTTCCACCTGCGCCAGGGCGTGAAGTGGCAAACCACCAAAGATTTTAAACCCACGCGCGACTTCAACGCTGATGACGTGGTGTTCTCCTTCGAACGCCAGCTCGACAAAAACAACAAGTATCACGGTGTCTCTGGCGGCAGCTACGAATACTTCGAAGGCATGGACATGCCGAAGTTGATTAGCAAAATTGAGAAGGTGGACGACCATACCGTACGCTTCACCCTGACGCGTTCTGAAGCGCCGTTCCTCGCCGATTTGGGCATGGACTTTGCCTCCATCTTGTCTGCGGAATACGCGGATAACATGCTGAAAGCGGGTACGCCAGAAAAAGTCGACCTTAATCCGGTCGGTACTGGCCCGTTTGTGCTGCTGCAATACCAGAAAGATTCGCGCATCCTGTATAAAGCCAACCCGGACTACTGGGGCACCAAGCCGAAAATTGATCGTCTGGTCTTCTCCATCACCCCGGATGCCTCCGTGCGCTACGCCAAATTGCAGAAAGGCGAGTGCCAGGTGATGCCGTATCCCAACCCGGCAGATATCGCCAGCATGAAGAAAGATACCAATATCAATCTGCTGGAGCAGCCAGGCCTGAACGTGGGCTATCTCTCATTCAACACCGAGAAAAAACCGCTGGATAACGTCAAAGTGCGTCAGGCACTGACCATGGCGGTGAACAAGCAGGCGATCATTGATGCGGTCTATCAAGGGGCGGGCCAGGCGGCGAAAAACCTGATCCCACCTACCATGTGGGGCTACAACGATGACGTCAAAGACTATCCTTACGACCCTGCCAAAGCGAAAGCCCTGCTGAAAGAAGCAGGCATGCAAGATGGCTTCAGTATTGACCTGTGGGCAATGCCGGTTCAGCGCCCGTATAACCCGAACGCACGCCGTATGGCAGAGATGATTCAGGCTGACTGGGCGAAAATCGGTGTGAAAGCCAACATCGTGACTTACGAATGGGGCGAATACCTGAAACGCGCCAAAGCCGGTGAACATCAGACCGTGATGATGGGCTGGACCGGTGACAATGGCGACCCGGATAACTTCTTCGCAACGCTGTTCAGCTGTGCAGCAGCCAAAGACGGCTCCAACTACTCCCGCTGGTGCTACAAACCGTTTGAAGACCTGATTCAGCCCGCGCGCGCTGAAGCCGATCACAATAAACGGATTGAGTATTACAAACAGGCGCAGGTAGTGATGCATGACCAGGCTCCGGCTCTGATCATTGCCCATTCAACGGTGTATGAACCGGTCAGTAAGAAAGTCACTGGCTATGTGGTTGATCCGTTGGGCAAACATCACTTCGAAAACGTCGATATTCAGGAATAACCTTTGCGGACCGGGCGATAACGGCACTTACCCGGGTGCCAGAGGTTATCGCCCAGCTCCGGTCACTTCCTTTTATTTGCGCGCGTAAGGCGTGGCGTTCGGCTGTTTTTGTCGGGCGCGTTTGTGAGCAATCAGTACCCGCGTTGTTTGTGCGGGAAAAGTGAGAATTTGGCTTATGCTGCAGTTCGTACTCCGGCGTCTGGGCCTTGTCATCCCAACGTTTATCGGCATCACGCTGTTGACCTTCGCGTTTGTCCATTTGATCCCCGGTGATCCGGTGCTGATCATGGCGGGTGAACGCGGTATCTCCCCCGAGCGCCACGCTCAGTTACTGGCGCAGTTTGGTCTCGATCAGCCCATGTGGAAACAATACCTCACCTACGTCAATGGGGTGCTGCATGGCGATTTGGGCATCTCCCTGAAAAGTCGTATTCCGGTGTGGGATGAGTTTGTGCCGCGCTTTAAAGCCACGCTGGAACTGGGCATTTGCGCCATGTTGTTTGCGATTGCGGTGGGCATTCCGGTGGGCGTGCTGGCGGCGGTAAAACGTGGTTCCATCTTTGATCACACTGCGGTAGGCATTGCCCTGACCGGCTATTCCATGCCGATTTTCTGGTGGGGCATCATGCTGATCATGCTGGTCTCGGTGCAGCTCAACCTGACACCGGTTTCCGGGCGCGTCAGCGATACGCTGTTCCTCGATGACAGCCACCCGCTGACTGGTTTTATGCTGATCGACACGCTGCTTTGGGGTGAGCCTGGCGACTTCAAAGATGCGGTGATGCACATGCTATTGCCTGCCATTGTGCTGGGCACTATCCCCCTCGCGGTGATTGTGCGTATGACCCGCTCATCCATGCTGGAAGTGCTGGGAGAAGATTACATCCGTACCGCGCGGGCCAAAGGGCTGACGCGGATGCGCGTCATCGTGGTACACGCGCTGCGTAACGCCATGCTGCCGGTTGTCACCGTGATTGGTTTGCAGGTGGGAACGCTGCTGGCGGGGGCGATCCTCACAGAGACCATTTTCTCCTGGCCAGGTCTGGGCCGCTGGCTGATTGAAGCTTTGCAACGCCGTGACTATCCGGTGGTGCAGGGCGGCGTGCTGCTGGTCGCTATCCTGATCATCCTCGTCAACCTGCTGGTTGATCTGCTGTATGGCGTGGTTAACCCACGCATCCGCCATAAGAAGTGAGGGGGAAAAATGAGTGTTGTTGATCCTGCAAGCGTAAACGCTGCACCCAAGCCAATGACCCCGATTCAGGAATTTTGGCACTACTTCCGGCGCAATCATGGTGCGGTTGTCGGTCTGGTTTATATCGTTTTGATGCTGCTGGTGGCTATTTTTGCCGGTCTGCTCGCGCCTCATGCCCCTGCTGAGCAGTTTCGTGACGCGCTGCTGCACCCGCCGGTGTGGCAGGAAGGCGGCAGCTGGAAATTCATCCTCGGGACTGATGACGTTGGCCGCGATGTCCTGACGCGCCTGATGTACGGTGCGCGTCTGTCGCTGCTGGTGGGCTGCCTGGTGGTGGTGCTTTCTTTGATTCTGGGTGTCATTTTTGGTCTGCTGGCGGGCTACCTTGGCGGCGTGGTGGATGCGGTGATCATGCGCATCGTCGATATCATGCTGGCGCTGCCAAGCCTGCTGCTGGCGTTGGTGCTGGTGGCCATATTCGGCCCTTCGATCGTTAATGCCGCACTGGCACTGACCTTTGTCGCCTTGCCGCACTATATCCGTTTGACCCGCGCTGCGGTGTTGGTAGAGGTCAATCGCGACTATGTGACCGCCTCCAGCGTGGCCGGTGCTGGCATGTTGCGTCAGATGTTTATCAATATTCTGCCGAACTGCCTTGCTCCGCTGATCGTGCAGGCCTCACTGGGCTTTTCCAACGCCATCCTCGATATGGCGGCGCTGGGCTTCCTCGGCATGGGCGCACAGCCGCCGACGCCAGAGTGGGGCACCATGCTTTCTGACGTGCTGCAATATGCGCAAAGCGCGTGGTGGGTGGTGACGTTCCCTGGGCTGGTGATCCTGTTGACGGTACTGGCATTTAACCTGATGGGCGATGGTTTACGCGATGCGCTCGATCCAAAACTTAAGCAGTAGGGGCCGAAAATGTCATTACTTCAGGTAGAACAACTTTCGGTCCATTTTGGCGATGAAGGCCACCCGTTCCGCGCGGTTGATCGCATTAGCTATCAGGTGGATGAAGGTCAGGTGGTGGGGATTGTCGGCGAATCCGGCTCCGGTAAATCGGTCAGTTCGCTGGCGATAATGGGGCTGATTGATTTCCCGGGCAAGGTGAAGGCCGACTCGCTGCAATTTAATCAGCGCGATTTACAGCGGATTTCAGAAGCAGAGCGTCGTCAGCTGGTAGGGGCGGAAGTGGCGATGATTTTTCAGGACCCCATGACCAGCCTGAATCCGTGTTACACCGTCGGCTTCCAGATCATGGAAGCGCTGAAGGTGCATCAGGGAGGAAATCGCCGCACTCGCCGCCAACGGGCGATAGACCTGCTGACGCAGGTGGGTATTCCCGATCCCGCCTCGCGGCTGGATGTGTATCCGCACCAGCTTTCGGGCGGGATGAGCCAGCGCGTGATGATCGCGATGGCGATAGCCTGTAAACCCAAACTGTTAATTGCCGATGAGCCAACCACCGCGCTGGATGTGACCATTCAGGCGCAGATTATTGAGCTGTTACTGGAGCTGCAACAGCAGGAGAACATGGCGCTGATCCTGATCACCCATGACCTGGCGCTGGTGGCTGAAGCGGCACACCATATTATTGTGATGTACGCCGGGCAGGTGGTGGAGAGCGGCAAAGCGGCGGATATTTTCCGTGCGCCGCGTCACCCCTATACCCAGGCGCTGCTGCGCGCGCTGCCCGAGTTTTCCAGTGACAAGGCGCGTCTGGCTTCATTGCCGGGAGTGGTGCCGGGAAAATATGACCGACCAACCGGCTGTTTGCTGAATCCGCGTTGCCCCTATGTGACTGACCGTTGCCGCCAGGAGGAGCCTGCACTGCGGGATATCCCAGGCCGCCAGTCTAAATGCCACTTTCCGCTGGATGACGCCGGGAGACCCACTTATGAGCACTAATGCAGGCCAACAGGATTTCCTGTTACAGGCCGTTGATTTGAAAAAGCACTACCCGGTGAAAAAAGGGCTGTTTGGTGAACAACGGCTGGTTAAAGCGCTGGATGGCGTGTCGTTTAATCTGGAGCGCGGCAAGACGCTGGCGGTGGTAGGGGAGTCGGGTTGCGGTAAGTCGACGCTGGGACGTTTGCTCACCATGATCGAAACCCCCACCGCGGGCGAGCTTTACTGGCACGGCCAGGATTTATTGAAACACGATCCGCAGGCGCAAAAATTGCGGCGGCAAAAGATTCAGATCGTCTTTCAAAATCCCTATGGCTCGCTGAATCCGCGTAAAAAAATCAGCCAGATTCTGGAAGAGCCGCTGTTGATCAACACGTCACTGACCAAAGCGGAACGGCGGGAAAAAACGCTGGAGATGATGGCGAAAGTGGGCCTGAAAACCGAGCACTACGATCGCTATCCGCATATGTTTTCAGGTGGACAGCGGCAGCGTATTGCCATTGCACGCGGCCTGATGCTCGACCCGGACGTGTTGATTGCCGATGAGCCAGTTTCAGCCCTGGATGTTTCGGTGCGCGCTCAGGTACTAAACCTGATGATGGATCTCCAGCAGGAGATGGGGCTTTCGTATGTGTTTATCTCCCACGATTTGTCGGTGGTGGAACACATTGCCGATGAGGTGATGGTGATGTATCTCGGACGCTGCGTGGAGAAAAGTAGCAAGGCAGAGCTGTTTGCCCATCCACGGCATCCGTACACACAGGCGCTGCTATCGGCCACGCCACGCCTCAACCCAGAGCAGCGGCGTGAGCGCATCAAGCTCACCGGCGAACTGCCCAGCCCGCTCAATCCACCTCCCGGCTGCGCTTTTAACGCCCGCTGCCGTCGTCGTTTCGGCACCTGCACCCAGTTCCAGCCGCAGCTAAAAACCTACGGCGATCAGGCCGTTGCCTGCTTCGCCGTCGATGAAGACGAACATCAACGAGTGGAGTCGTAGCTTCACGCAGTCACTGAAAACGGCAGGCTGTTTGCTGCCGTTTTTGGTGGGGGTGTGGTAGAGCCTAGAAGAAATATTTAATTTAAAAAATTAAATCATGTAATACCACTCTAAATTTTATGTAGTAGTCGGAGACTATCTCTGATGATAGATCACGTTCATAGTTCTTGATTGTAAATTCATCATCCGGCATAAAGTGGCATGAAATTAAAAAAAGGGTATGTTGGAGTGTTGAAGTCATGCCTGTTAGAATAGTAGCGTATTTATTAGACTTTCCGTTATCTTTGTATATACCTAGCAGTTCTCGACATTCTGTAAGCAATAAATTAATTTTTTCTTTCTGGAAGTTTTGATTGTTATGAAGATCATATATGAATGACCCTTCTTCTTTTAATACGGTTTCATATATAATAAATTTTTCTTTTTCCATTAAATTGCTCACAATTTATTCCTTTAGCGTCTGATCTGCGGATCGTAAAAGCGGAACAGATTATAGTGTAGTCCGATTTCCTTATCATCGTGCTGCTTTCAGCCAGTGGCGTAGGCAGTTATCTGTGATACAGATGGTCAAGGTGATACAGAACGTGATGTTTAGCGTGCTGAAAAAATCAAATTAAACAATGACAAAGTCATGGTGGATTAATTTTTTTCGGTTTCATGCCACTCTTTCCATCTTGATAATGGAGAGTTGCCAAAGTGTTTTTTCAGTAGCTTCTCATCGAGAATGTTATTTTTTAATAAAGGTGAGATTATTTCATCCAATATTTCAAAATCTTCCTTGCAACCAGTGTTTTCAAAAATGAAAAATAAGGCATCCTGCACAAGAGAAAACTCACCCAACTCATTGGATTTTATAATCACTTCGATAATATCGGATTTTATACTTTTATTCTCAATGTATTCTTCTGCTTCAGATGAAAACTTCTTATAATAAAAGTTATTCATTTTCTCTGATAACAAATTTAATCTTGATTGCAATTCACTTTTCATTTTATAGTCTCAAGAAAACTTCAAGATCAATGGTGTATTTTTACCACATCTCATCCTCATGGGTTTATTTGTCTGTGCGTTATTATTCACCCGTAATCATATAATGGATAGGGTATGACTTCATGAGGCTTCTTACTCGTGTGGAATACTTTCATGCCCTTTAGTTCTTCTGTGTTAATAAATTCCAAGTCGGAATTTATTAAAATATCACTCATTTGCGGCAAGGTTGATATAATTTTATTTTTTGACGCCGGGATTACCGGTTGCGGCCAGGATTTTCACCGATGCGCACTTTTGGTACGCACGCTACCGCTTGGCCGTGACGCTCCCTGTTTGCACTGCATCATAACCCACCTGCGGGTCATAACACCGGAAAAAATTATAGTGCAGGCCCGCCTCTCTTTAGGCATATTGTCCGTCATAGCGCAGCGGCTGAAGGCTTCCTTCTGCCTACAACCTCGCCAAAACTACCGAACTGGCCCTCCTCGAACCTTGTTATTCTTTTTTAAAAATGTCGCATCACTAAAAACCATAACTTGCGAAAATTATTGATGAGAATTACTTTAAATTCTAATTTATTAATCTTAAAATCATAGGTTCCCATGTATTATGCCATTTTTTTTCCATTTCAATTTTATAATTACTTATAGTGTATAAGTCATCTTTTTCATTGTGAGATGAGAAGCATTGGTTTGTACATGTATCAAGCCATTTTAAGAAATCAATTATTTCTCTGTCGCCAATGTTTCTTGAAAGGTAGTCCCTCGTATTTTCTATTAAATTTATCAACAATGATTCATCGAAAACTCCATCCTCGAACAGAAGGTAGCAGAAGGTTCCCTCAGTGAGGTCATCTTTATTATTAAGGATCTCAATTTTTAATTTTTTATCCATCTTAACAGCCAGGCCCTTTTCTTTTTGTAGCTTTTAATGATTTTCTTTCGTTGTAAGAACCATCTAAATTAAATACACCTTTAGATTTATCTAACGATGAAAAGGTTTCATGATGATCTTTATGAAGATTATCAAGATAGAAATAATCACCTTTTTTGAAATTTACACCCCCGACTTTAACTTTACTAGTTAATTTGTAAATTTCAGCTCCCTGAAATTTTTTCCCTATCGTTGTAGCTGCATCACCCATTATCTCAAGGAAACTCAGTCCAAGAGGATCCACCCACCCATTTGGATTCGGCGCATACTGATAAAGATTCGTTCCACCCAGAACCCCTATCGGGTCCGGGGTCGTAAAGCGGCCGACCTGCGGATCGTAGTAGCGGAACAGGTTGTAGTGTAGACCGGTTTCCCTGTCTTCGTACTGTCCGGC
>NZ_ALXE01000048.1 GCF_000295955.2 Pantoea sp. A4 | reverse complement strand
ACAACGCTACGGATTTCGGAGGGCAGGGTAATCGGAGCGAGCCACGTCGCAGCCCGATTGCCCTGACAGGCCGAGGTATCTCGGTTTCACAGGCGAGTGTTTTGACCTCAACCTCACCCTCCAGTCATCAGCGCTGGCAGTCCACAATCAGGCGGCCACGTACTTTCCCGGCGAGTAAATCTTCAGCGCCCTTCACCGCTTCACTCAGCGGGATCACCTGAGTCATCTTATCCAGCAAAGCGCCATCGGTCAGCTCGGCGAGGCGCTGCCATGCCTGTTCACGGCGCGCCAGTGGGCACATCACACTATCAACGCCAGCCAGGGTGACACCGCGTAAAATAAAGGGCGCGACGCTGGTGGGTAAATCGAGCCCCTGCGCCATGCCACATGCGGCGACAACGCCATCTCGCTGGATGCCAGCCAGCACATTACTCAACGTATGGCTGCCCACGCTATCAATCGCGGCGGCCCAACGCTCTTTCGCTAACGGCTTGCCGGGCTGGCTCAACTCGCTGCGATCCAACACCTGAGCGGCTCCCAGTGTTTCAATCAAATACTGCTCGTCACTGGCGCGCCCGCTGGCCGCAATCACCTCGAACCCGAGACGCGCCAACAAACTCACGCTAAAACTCCCGACCCCCCCACTGGCTCCGGTCACCAGTACAGGACCACGTTCTGGGGTGATCCCCTGACGCTCCAACGCCATGACACATAACATGGCGGTAAAGCCTGCGGTGCCGATCGCCATCGCATGTTGAGCACTTAATCCTGCGGGCAACGGCACCAGCCAGTCACCTGAAACGCGGGCTTTCTGCGCCAGCCCGCCCCAATGTTTCTCTCCTACGCCCCAGCCGGTCAGAATGGCACTGGTATTCTTTTCCCACTGCGGGTGATCGCTGGCGAGCACGTCACCCACAAAATCAATGCCCGGCACCAGCGGAAACTGGCGCACAATCGGCCCTTTATTCAGGATGGCTAACGCGTCTTTATAGTTCAGCGTGGAGTAGCGCACATTGAGCGTCACATCTTGCTCAGGTAACTGTGCGTCATCGAGTGTTTTCAGTGTGGTGCGATAACCTTGCTCATCGTTATCAATAACTAACGCCTTGAACATGCAGCCTCCGGCTTAAGGATCGAAAAGTTACAGCCATACTACGCCCGCCTATCGCCAGAGGTAAAATAGCGAACGCGACCATTAGATATTCTGATGATGTATTAAAAATTTAAATTTCATCTAATGATTCAGCCCCCTTATACTGCGCGCAGACCACTCGTTTACAGGAATGATTATTGTGTTATCTGTTTATTTTCAAGGTGTTGCTCTTGGTGCTTCACTGATATTGCCCCTTGGCCCACAGAATGCGTTTGTCATGAACCAGGGCGTTAAGCGTCAGTACCACCTGATGACGGCTCTGTTGTGTACTTTGAGTGATATTGCGCTGATTTGCGGCGGCATCTTTGGCGGTAGTGCACTGCTTTTGCAGTCGCCCCTGTTGCTGCAACTGATTACCTGGGCTGGTGTCGCCTTCCTGCTCTGGTATGGCTGGGGCGCTTTGCGTACCGCGGTCAGTGGCAACGTCAACTTTGCCGATGAAACGGTGCTGAATCAGGGGCGCTGGCGCATTATCGCGACCATGATGGCGGTCACCTGGCTCAACCCTCACGTCTATATTGATACCTTTGTTGTGCTCGGCAGCATTGGTGGCCAGCTACCGGATGCGCTGGCGCGTCGCTGGTTCGCACTCGGCACGGTCACGGCTTCTCTGCTATGGTTCTTTGGTCTCGCCCTGATGGCAGCCTGGCTGGCACCGCTATTACGCACGGTTCGCGCTCAGCGCATCATTAACCTGCTGGTCGGCAGTGTGATGTGGCTCATCGCTTTCCAACTGGCTCGCCAGGGGATTGCCGCGTTTTAAGCGCAGGAAAGTCGCGGTGGCGGAAAATCTTTGCTTAAATCAAAAACTCAGACCATCACGCACAGAAATTTGTTGCTGGCCTCGCCATAATGGCCGCCAGCAAACAAATGCTTCAAGGAGGAGTTATTCAATGAAACTGAAAGCCCTGGCGCTGGCCGCCACTTTTGCCACTGGCGCACTGCCATTACTGACTTCTGCGGATGAACTGCCTAATGGCCCCCATGTGGTAACCTCGGGCCAGGCGACGGTGGATGCAAAACCCGATATCGCAACGTTATCCATTGTGGTCAACGTCTCTTCTAAAGAGGCTGCGGATGCGAAAAAGCAAGCCGACGATCGCGTGGCACAATATTTTGATTTCCTGAATAAAAACGGTATTGAGAAAAAAGACATTGATGCCGCTAACCTCAGCACCCAACCGGAATATGACTACACCAAAGAGGGCAGTGCGGTTCTGAAAGGCTATCGTGCGGTGCGTCAGGTACAGGTTACGCTGCGGAAACTGGACAAACTTAACGAACTGTTAGACGGCGCGCTGAAAACCGGCCTGAATGAAATCCGTTCCGTTGAATTGGGCGTGACCCACCCTGAGACTTACAAAGATCAGGCGCGCAAGGCCGCGATCCAGAATGCTACCCAACAGGCAGCGGCGCTGGCTGAAGGCTTCAATGCCAAACTCGGCCCGGTCTACAGCATTCGCTATCATGTGGCGAACTATCAGCCGATGCCAATGGCGCGCATGTACAAAGCGGCGGCGGCATCAGCGGATACCACAGCACAGCAAACCTACGAACAGCAAAGCATTCACTTCGACGATCAGGTTGATGTGGTGTTTGATATCAAACCGAACACCCCATAACTCGCAGGTAAAAAAAAGCCCGTTCAACGGGCTTTTTTACGATCAAACAATCAGATTGGCTGCACATCCTGGCGCAAGACTCGGTGCCCATGTTCCAGCAGCGCATCGGTTACCCGGCGCATTAAACGGCTCTCCGGCGCAAAGCGGTGCCAGTAAAGCATCCGGCGTTGCAGCAGACCCGGGGTTAAATCAATCAGTTCACCGCTGGCCAGTTCACGTTCAATCTGCAGATGTGGAATCATACAGCAGGTTGAACTCTGGCGAGCCATCTGCACGAAGGCTTCCGAAGAGTTCACGATATGGCAGGGCACACTGCCCGGTGACAGATCGAAATTCTGCTGTAAAAATGCCTGATGCATATCATCCAGATGGTCAAAGGCCACCACCGGGGCTTTCAACAGCGCTGCACGGGTGACGCCATTCGGGAAATAGCGCTCCGCAAACGCCGGTGAGGCGACAAACAGGTAATCCAGCGCACCGAGCTGATCGACCAGGCAGCTTGGTAGCGGCTGTGGCTGAATACTTACCGCGCCAACCACTTCACCACGACGCAGACGCTCCTGGGTACGGGTTTCATCTTCTACCTGCAAATTCAGGCGCACCGGGGAATCCGCCAGCACTTCTTTCAGTGCCGGGAGCAACCAGGTGGCGAGACTGTCGGCGTTGACCGCCAGAGACAGTAGCAGCGGCGTGGTGCCGCCATTCTCATCACCTAACCACTCCTCTTCAAGTAACTCTACCTGATGCAACAGCGCTAACAGCTTCTGGCCCTGCTCTGTAGGGCGTGGCGGCACGGTGCGCACCAGTAACGGCTGACCAAACAGGTTTTCCAGTTGCTTGATACGCTGCGATACCGCCGATTGGGTAATACATAACTTTTGCGCAGCACGTTCAAAGCCGCGTTCACGAATCACAGCATCCAGCGCCTGAAGCGTTCGATAATCCGGGCGTTTCATTATTCTGTTTCTCCTTCAGGGTGGACAACACTCGACCACAAAACGGCGAGGTTCAGTTTTGTGGGCTGGCTTCCAAAGCCGCGAAACGACACCTAAGGTTCGCGCAATTTTATTCATCCATGCTTTATACTACGCCCACTTCGTTGTCGCACAGGTTTTAAACATACCATGACCCAGGATGAACTGAAAAAAGCGGTAGGTTGGGCAGCACTGCAATATGTGCAACCCGGCACCATTGTTGGCGTTGGCACCGGCTCTACGGCAGCCCATTTTATTGACGCCCTTGCTACCATCAAGCACCAGATTGAGGGCGCGGTTTCCAGCTCGGAAGCCTCGACGGAAAAGCTGAAAAGCCTCGGTATTCCGGTGTTTGATCTCAATGAAGTTGATGCTTTGTCGGTGTATGTCGATGGTGCGGATGAGATTAACCCGCAGATGCAGATGATCAAAGGCGGCGGTGCAGCATTAACGCGGGAAAAAATTGTTGCCGCCGTGGCGAAAACCTTTATCTGCATCGCGGATGCTTCGAAAGAAGTGGATGTGCTGGGTAAATTCCCGCTGCCGGTAGAAGTCATTCCGATGGCACGTTCGTATGTCGCACGTGAGTTGGTCAAACTCGGTGGTCTGCCGGAGTATCGTCAAAACGTTGTGACAGACAATGGCAACCTGATTCTGGATGTGCACAATCTCAGCATCACCGATCCTTCTGCGCTGGAAAGGGCGATTAATGCGTTGCCAGGCGTTGTGACCGTAGGGCTGTTTGCTGCTCGTGGCGCGGATATCGCCCTGATTGGCACGGCTGATGGGGTCAAAACCATCAAGAAATGATCTGGTAACGTCACTCAGGGGGCGCGTTCTTTTTAGCGATAAAAAATGTTTTCTTATTCGGGGCAAATTCGGTGCTATATGTCACAAAATCTCCCAGGAAAGCGCTTTAATATCCTAAATCCAGCGAAGGCACCTGATTTTGTACCGTGATCTGCTGTTCCTGACCTGCCCCGTGCTGTGGGGCAGGCAATCGTTTGTATTGCTGCAAACGTATTTTTTGTTATTTTGACAGAAGGCTGACTTATATCAGCTCTCGTTGAATTCAGAAACAGGGTCGGGAAATGGCAAAAGTAACACTTGAGAAAGACAAGATTAAGTTCCTGCTGGTGGAAGGTGTCCATCAGAGCGCACTAGAAAGTCTCCGTGCGGCGGGCTATACCAACATCGAATTCCACAAAGGCGCATTGGATTCCGAAGCGCTGAAAGCATCGATCAAAGATGCACACTTCATCGGCATCCGTTCCCGTACCCATCTGACTGAAGAGATCTTCGCGGCAGCGGAAAAGCTGGTTGCAGTGGGCTGTTTCTGCATCGGTACCAACCAGGTTGACCTGGAAGCCGCTGCTAAGCGCGGTATTCCGGTCTTCAACGCACCTTACTCTAACACCCGTTCCGTTGCGGAGCTGGTGATTGGTGAACTGCTGCTGCTGCTGCGTGGCGTGCCAGAAGCGAGTGCCAAAGCACACCGTGGTATCTGGAACAAAAATGCAAAAGGCTTCTTTGAAGCGCGCGGTAAAAAACTCGGCATCATCGGCTATGGCCACATCGGCGTACAGCTGGGTGTGCTGGCGGAAAGCCTGGGGATGCGCGTCTATTTCTACGACATCGAGAACAAGCTCACCATCGGTAACACCACGCAGGTTAGCTCGCTGTCTGAGTTGCTGAACATCAGTGATGTGGTCAGTTTGCATGTCCCGGAAACCCCAGAAACCCAGGATATGATCGGGGAAGCGGAACTGGCACAGATGAAGCCAGGCGCGCTGCTGATCAACGCCTCACGCGGTACAGTAGTCGATATCGATGCACTCTGTGCTGCCCTGCGTAGCAAACACCTTGGTGGTGCAGCAATTGACGTATTCCCGGTTGAACCTGCGACCAACAACGATCCGTTTATCTCTCCGCTGAGCGAGTTTGATAACGTGATTCTGACGCCACACATCGGGGGTTCTACCGAAGAAGCGCAGGAAAACATCGGTCTGGAAGTGGCTGCGAAGCTGAGCAAATACTCCGATAACGGTTCTACGCTGACGGCGGTGAACTTCCCAGAGGCTTCACTGCCACCGCACGGTGCCAGCGCCAGCCGTCTGCTGCACATCCATGAAAACCGTCCAGGCGTATTGACCGCCATCAACCAGATCTTTGCTGAGCAGGGCATCAACATTTCCGCCCAGTATCTGCAAACTTCACCGGTGATGGGTTACGTGGTTATCGATATCGATGCTGAACAGAGCGTCGCGGATAACGCACTGCAACTGCTGAAGGCGATTCCGGGCACCATTCGCGCCCGTATGCTGTACTAATATCAGAGAGCGAGGCTTCAGGCCTCGCTCTTTACTTCTGGCTTATTTCACACACTTCGCGCACTGATTCAGACGAATATTCTCAAAGAAGTCTTCCCCTTTATCATCCACCAGAATAAACGCCGGGAAGTTATCCACTTCAATCTTCCACACGGCTTCCATTCCCAGTTCGGCGTACTCCACGCACTCAAGATGACGAATACTCTGTTGTGCCAGCACGGCTGCCGGGCCACCGATGCTGCCCAGATAGAAACCTCCGTGTTTGTGGCAAGCTTCCGTCACCTGGCGGCTGCGGTTGCCTTTAGCCAGCATCACCATACTGCCGCCGTGTGCCTGGAACAGATCAACGTAGGAATCCATGCGTCCTGCGGTGGTCGGGCCTAAAGAGCCAGAGGCGTAGCCTTCCGGTGTTTTGGCGGGGCCCGCGTAGTACACCGGATGATCTTTCATGTACTGCGGCAGACCGTCACCGTTATCAATACGCTCTTTCAGCTTCGCGTGGGCAATATCGCGCGCCACAATAATGGTGCCGCTCAGCGACAGGCGCGTAGAGACCGGGTATTGCGACAGCTGTGCCAGAATATCGGACATTGGGCGGTTGAGATCGACCTGAACCACTTCACCTTCGCCCTGCTGGCGCAATTCGGCAGGAATATACTGGCCTGGATTCTGCTCCAGTTTCTCAATCCAGATCCCTTCGCGGTTGATCTTGGCTTTGATGTTACGGTCGGCAGAGCAGGAAACGCCCATACCCACTGGGCAAGAGGCACCATGGCGCGGCAGACGCACGACGCGAATATCATGGGCGAAATACTTACCGCCAAACTGAGCACCCAGACCAATGTTCTGTGCTTCCAGCAGCAGCTCCTGCTCTAACTGCACATCGCGGAAGGCCTGGCCGTGTTCGTTGCCTTCCGTCGGCAGGCCATCATAGTAGTGGGTAGAGGCCAGCTTAACGGTTTTTAAGGTGCTCTCAGCCGAGGTGCCGCCAATGACAAAGGCGATATGGTAAGGCGGGCAGGCCGCCGTCCCCAGTGAGCGCATTTTCTCTGTCAGGTACTCTTTCAGGCGACCAGGGGTGAGCAGCGCTTTGGTCTCCTGGTAGAGATAGGTTTTGTTCGCCGAACCGCCACCCTTGGCAATGCACAGGAACTTATACTCGTCACCATCCACGCTGTAGAGATCGATCTGCGCGGGCAGGTTGGTGCCGGTGTTGACCTCTTTGTACATATCCAACGCGGCATTCTGCGAATAACGCAGGTTGTCTTCAATAAAGGTGTCATAGACGCCGCGTGACAGTGCCGCTTCATCTCCGCCGCCCGTCCAGACGCGCTGGCCTTTTTTGCCCATGATGATGGCAGTCCCGGTGTCCTGGCAGGTTGGCAGAATACCTTTGGTGGCAATTTCGGAGTTGCGTAAGAACTGGAGGGCAACGTAGCGATCGTTTTCGCTGGCTTCAGGATCGTCAAGAATCGCTGCTACCTGGCGCTGATGCGCGGGACGAAGCATAAATGACGCATCGTGAAAGGCCTGTTTTGCCAGCATCGTCAGCGCCTGTGGCTCTACTTTCAGCACTTCTTCGCCTGCGAATTCTGCGACAGAAACATGATCGCGACTCAGCAGATAATATTCAGTTTCATCCTCGGTAAGAGGGAAGGGGTTCTGGTAATAAAACGGTTTATTCGACATTTTTTTACTCACTGAATGAGAGGTTGCGCCACGGGCGGCAACATCGCTGACGACATTATTGTTTTTTGCCCCCTACAAGAGGGGGCGGAGGGCTATGTTACTCTACTGTTAAGCTTTAGGGGTGTTATTTCCACACAAAGATTAGAACATCATTACCATCCACGGGTAGGCAATCAGCATCAGCGCGCCGAGGAAAATGGCCCCGAAAATGGTCCCTAAACGCCAGTAGTCTGCGGTGGGCAAGTATCCACTGCCGTAGTAAATCGGGCTGGGGCCGGTGCCATATGGGGTGATAATGCCCATCACGCCGAGTGAGGTACACATCATCAGACAGAAGACCGGCATATTGATGCCAGGAATGGAGGCGGCGATGGTCAGCATAGCAGGCAGCAGTGCAGTGGTATGCGCGGTGGTGCTGGCAAACAGGTAGTGCAGCAGATAGAACGCCACCAGGAGCACCACGGCAGAGACCTGCGGATCATAGCCGTGTAACAGCAGCGCACCCTCTTTGCCTAGCCAGGCAATAAAGCCCACGCGCGCAAGACCATCCGCCAGTGCCACCAGCGTGGCAAACCAGGCAAAGGTATTCCACGCCGCCTTGTTGTTGGTGATATCACTCCAGTTCAAAACGCCGGTCCACAGCATCAGCACAATCACCAGCAGGGCGGCCATGGCGGGCTCAATCCAACCGGTGGCGAAAATCCACATCAGTAGCGCGCAGATCACAAACACCAGCAGCAGAATCTCATTGCGTGAAAGCTTGCCCAGCTTTTCCAGCTCACTGTTGGCCCAGCGCGGTACTTCGTCGTTAATTTTGACCTCCGGCGGATAGAACCAGTAAGCCAGCAGCGGCATGGTCAGAATCAGCAGCACCCCTAAAGGCAGAAAGGCGAGGAACCACATACCCCATGAAATATCGAAGCCAATCACGCTCCTCACCAGGGCTAACGCCAGCAGATTGGGGGCCAGGGCAGAGAGGAACATAGAACTGGTGATACAAGCGGCGGTGATCGCCACCCACATCAGATAGGAACCAATTCGACGTGAGCTCGGATCGTTGGGCTTTGAGCCATAGAGTGGTGGGAGGTTGGCGATAATGGGATAAATGGTGCCACCGCTGCGTGCCGTATTCGAGGGGGTAAAGGGGGCTAGCAGCAGGTCGGCAAAAGTAATCGCGTAGCCTAATGTCAGGCTGCGGCGGCCAAGATACTTCACCAGAATCAACGCCAGTCGGCGGCCAAACTGGGTTTTATCGTAGCCCGCGGCAAACATAAAGGCACCGAAAATCAGCCATACCGTCGAGTTGCCAAAGCCACTGACCGCCCACTTAAAGGCCTGACCGGCGGGTTTGAACTTCGGATCGGCTAGTTCAGCCGGGCTAAACAGCAGCCACTGGCTGAACAGGGCAATCACGACGACACCGGTCAGACCGATGACGGCACCAGGTAGCGGTTCGAAAATGAGGCCGATGATGACCCCGACGAAAATGGCGAAGAAGTGCCAGGCATGAGGCTCGAGGCCCGCAGGAACCGGCACCAACAGCAGTAAAACAGCCACCAGAACGGGCAGGAACAACATGATGAGGCGTTTCTTTTTACCCGATGCCGCAGGCGGAGCGGGTTCACGAACAGGCGTTATATTTGTCATGGCAGTATTCTGAAAGTGAGTGAAATAGCATTCGTTCGACGCTGACCTTTTAATTAAAACGCTTTGCAATAAACGGTCATGTCACCCAAAAATGAATGGTAAAAAAATAACTGGAGCTAATGACAATATGATGCGACTTAATACGTGATTAATGTTGATCTGGATCAACAAACCCCCTCGCTGCACTCTCTTTCTACACCGAGTAGGCGTAAAGTAACTCACAGATAAGGCAAGAAATTTCCCAATGCATTGAAAATAAAGGTTATTTGGCTGTATCTTTTTAACTTATTGAAATAAAAGGGTAATTATTGATGTTGCAATAAGGTTAAGCCTAAGAAATTGCATTTAACCCTTATCTGATTAATTAATAGCATTTTTGGAAAAGATTGCCAGTTTGTCACTATAATTATTCCGAGCGATAAACGCCGCTTCTGCACGCCTACAGGTTTTCATCTTTATTTGTTCTCATCGGATCACTCCTTGCAGGGAGAGTTTTCCGGTGGCATTAATCCAGGTTGTTAAATTTTGGAGTTTTGATAATGAATAAACGCACCCCGATTCTGAATCCGCTGACGTTGCCGAATGGTGCTGTACTGAAAAATCGCTTGTTAATGGCACCCATGACAACCTGCACCGGATTTTATGATGGCACAGTGACCAGTGAACTGGTGGACTACTACCGCTCAAGGGCGGGCAGTATTGGTAGCGTGATTGTCGAGTGCTGCTTTATCGATCCCAAAGGACCGGCTTTTCCTGGCGCTATAGCTATCGATAGCGATAACAAAATCTCCGGCTTGGCGAAAATCGCCAGTGCCATAAAGTCCCAGGGCTCAAAAGCCATTTTGCAAATCTACCACGGCGGGCGCATGGTAGAGCCTGAGCTGATTGGCGGGCGCACGCCGGTAGCACCCAGCGCAATTGCCGCTCCAAGAGTCGGTGCGACGACGCCACAGGCGTTAACCGCCGAAGAAGTGGATGTGATGATCACCAAATTTGGTGATGCCGTGAACCGTGCTATTAAAGCAGGATTTGATGGTGTAGAGATCCACGGCGCGAATACCTACCTGATCCAGCAATTCTATTCCCCCAATTCTAACCAGCGCGACGATAAGTGGGGCGGAAGCCGCGACAATCGCGCGCGCTTCCCTCTGGCGGTGCTGGAAATCACTCACAAGATGGCAAGGCGCTTTGCCGATCCGACCTTCATTATTGGCTATCGCTTCTCGCCAGAAGAGCTTGAAGTGCCCGGCATTCGCTTTGATGACACCCTGTACCTGCTGGAGAAACTGGCCGAGCAAGGACTGGATTATGTGCACTTTTCCGTTGGCTCGCTGCTGCGTCCCTCCATTGTCGATACCCAGGACCCCACGCCACTGATTGAAAAATACCGTGCGCAGTGTTCGCCGCTACTGGGGAAAATCCCGGTGATTGGCGTGGGTGGTGTGGTGAATAAGCAGGATGCGGAGCTGGCGTTGGAAAAAGGCTATGACCTGGTGGCAGTGGGTAAAGCCTGTATTGCCTATCCCAACTGGGCCGATCGCATCATCCACAATGAGCAGCTGGAACTGTATATCGACAGCACGCAGCGTGAGGCGCTGCATATTCCTGAACCGCTGTGGCGCTTCTCGCTGGTGGACGCGATGATCCGTGATGTCAGCACCTCTGGGCGTAAATACAAAGCCGGTGTTTATCAGGAAAAAGTGGAAGCCGAGGCGCTGAAGCTAAAAATCAACGTCACGCTGGATACCGACCGCATCACCGACATTCAGATGGTGCCTGATGACACGCTGGATGTGGATTTCACCACCACGTTTACCAGCTTGCGTAACCGCATGCTCGTGGCAAACAGCCCGCATGTTGATGCGATCACGGGGGCGACAACACAGAGTGAAGCGCTGAAAAAAGCCGTCTCCCGCGCGATGTCGACCTCGAATAAAGCCTGGGTCATCGATGAGGGGGGAAATCCACTGGCACCGCAGCAGTTTGATGTGGTGGTGATTGGCAGCGGTGGTGCGGGACTTGCGGCAGCCATTGAGGCACACGATCGCGGGGCGCATGTGGTGGTGATTGAAAAAATGCCGACCATCGGCGGCAACACCATCAAAGCCTCGGTGGGAATGAACGCCGCAGAGACGCGTTTTCAGCAGATCAAAGGCATTGTGGATAGCAAAGAGCTGTTCTACGAAGAGACGCTGCGCGGCGGGAAGAACAAGAATAACCCTGAACTGCTTCATCAGTTTGTTGAACGCGCTCCGGCCGCCATCGACTGGCTGGCAAATCATGACATTGTGCTGGAGGACATCACCATCACTGGCGGTATGAGCATTGACCGTACTCACCGGCCAGCGGATCGCTCCGCGGTGGGAGGCTTCCTGATCAGCGGCCTGGTGAAGAATATTAACCAGCGCGACATTGAGGTGCTGCTGGAGACGGCCGTTGAGGAAATCTTGCTGGAGAATGGCGCAGTCAGCGGCGTACGGGTCGTGGATGAATACAATGATACCCGCATTCTTAACGCGAAAAGTGTGATTGTCGCCACCGGTGGTTTCAGTGCAAACCGGGAAATGGTGGTGAAGTACTGCCCGCAGTTAGACGGTTTTGTTACCACCAACCATAAAGGTGCCACCGGTAGCGGCATAAAAATGCTGGAAAAAATTGGTGCGGGTACGGTGGACATGGGGGAAATCCAGATCCATCCCACGGTAGAACAGACCACATCTTACCTGATCTCCGAGGCGATTCGCGGTGGCGGGGCCATTCTGGTGAGCCAGGCGGGGCAGCGTTTTTATAATGAGATGGAAACTCGCGACAAGGTGTCCGCAGAAATAATCGCGTTACCAGAGAAGAGTGCCTGGATTGTGTTTGATGAACAGGTGAGAAAAAACAACAAAGCAGCCGATGAGTATATCGCCAAAGGTTTTGTCCTTTCTGCACCCACACCGGGCGAGCTGGCAGTGAAACTCAACATGAACCCACTGGCGCTGGAAGCCACGCTGAACCGCTACAACAGTTTCGTGGCGCAGCAGGAAGACGCGGACTTTGGCCGTAAAACCGCACTGCGTCATCCGCTTAATCAGGGGCCGTTCTTCGCGATTCGTATTGCCCCTGGCGTGCATCACACCATGGGCGGTGTGACGATCAATACTGACACCGCGGTACTGGATGAACATCAGCAGGTTATTCCTGGAGCCTGGGCGGCAGGTGAAGTGGTAGGGGGGATTCACGGTGCGAATCGCATTGGCGGGAATGCCGTAGCCGATATCATTATCTTTGGGTTATTAGCGGGCGAAAACGCAGCGGCGCGGGCAAAACAGCATGTATGAGCGGGAGCCGTCTCCAGCGAGCTACAGCGCAGTGCTGATGGGATCGCCAATTGTGCTAAAGCTGACCGGGCACAATGCAACGCTGGCGCAGAATGTGTTTCGCCTGATCGCTCAGCTGGAACAGGTTTTTACCGTCAACCGGGCGCAATCTGAGGTGATGGCGATCAACCATGCTGCAGGTCAGCATCCGGTGGTGGTGAGTGCGCAGGTGTTTAATCTGATCGCGTTGGCAAAGCGCATCAGCCTGCTACCTGCTAGCGCGTTCAACCTCGCCATCGGGCCGTTAGTGAAACGCTGGAAAATTGGATTTCAGGGGGATAGCGTTCCCCCTGCGGATGAAATCGCCGCCTTGCTGCTGCTGACCGATCCGCATCAGGTGATTCTGGACGTGGATGCGCAAACGGTGTTTCTGTCGCAGCCGGGCATGGAGATCGACCTGGGCGCGATAGCCAAGGGTTACATTGCCGACCGGGTATGTGATTACCTGCGCCTGCAACAGGTGTCGCAGGCGCTGATCAATCTTGGGGGCAATGTACACACGCTGGGGAGTGCAACGAATGAGACGGGCTGGGCAATTGGGGTGAAAGCCCCGTTTGCCGCCGCAGAGGCGTTAATTGGCTTTCTTACCGTGAGTGGTCAGTCGGTGGTGACATCGGGTATCTATGAGCGCTATTTCCTGCAAGATAACCACTGTTACCACCATATTCTCGATCCCACTACCGGTTATCCGCTGGACAATGAATTGCTCAGCGTCACCGTGGTGTCCGATAGGTCTATTGATGGCGATATCTACACCACGTTGCTGTACGGCATGGGGATTACGCAAGGATGTACATTTTTGGCGGATAAACCCGGCATCAGCGCACTGTTTGTCACGCGCGATCGCCAGGTGGTTTTATCAGACGCCGATCAGCTGCACTTCACCCTGCTGGATAACCGCTATCAGCTTGCCTCACCAACTCCATAAGTTGGCTGGGGTAATAATGGCGGGCAACGGCACATCCCACGCGGCGACGGGCAGGGTATCAGTGAGCTGGCAGTCATGTGCCAGTCCCACCGGCAAAAAGCCGTGCTGTTGCCAGTTTTGCAGGGTCCGATCGTAAAATCCGCCGCCCATGCCTAAACGTTGCCCCTGACGATCAAAAGCCACCAGCGGCAGCAACATCACATCTAACTGATCCAGTGTGGCCATCTGGGTGATATCCAGCGGTGGCTCTGGGATGCGTAATTTGTTGAGATGCAGTTCAGTCTCAGGGGTAAACAGAATAAACAGCAAATTGCCGGGCGCAAAGGGATGGAGGACGGGCAGGTAAACCTGTTTTTTTTGCTGCCACAGCTTGGCGATTAACGGACGGGTATTGAGCTCACCATCTACCGAGAGAAACACGGCAATACGGTTTGCCTGGCTAATGGGTGCGAAGTTAAGGGCATGTTCTGCCACCAGGTCGGCGGCGGCTTCTTGCTGTTCAGCGCTCAGCGCGCGGCGCAAATGGCGCATATGCTGGCGGATATCCTGACGATCGTGCAAAGAGAGCTGAGACATGATTTTCCGTAATGAGGTCAGTCGCACAATGGCACAACTATAACATGAGAAATACGGAATTAAAGACAGGGTAGGAAGGGGAGATCTCCGAGATGCCGCCGCAGGCTGTAACCCTTGAACCCTTGGTTCAAGGTGAATGTGCCGTCGTAACCATCAGGCTTCTCGGACGGACCGAGCATGCTCACAAGTTACAGAGCGCCACACTCTGTTTTGTTGAAATATCGGCTCAGGGGACTGGCCCGCATGCAAACATCTCAGAGAAAATTTACTTCACCGTCACTCTACCACAGTAACCATGAAGTTTTATTCGAACTTTGTACCCTGGCGATCAGTTATGCGACCTTGCTCAACTAATGCCTGTTCTATCGTCTGCTGCAACATTCGGATACGTTGTTCCATGTTAGCAGCATAATCGCGGGTTTTCACCTTTTCCTGAGCCAGTTCGTGGCAAATATTCAGCGCCGCGATAAACACTAACTGCTCGGTATTGGTGACTCTAGTGCGAACTTTTAAATCTTGCAACCGCTGACTGAGTTCCTCTGCAGCACTGGTGAGTGCTTCCTGCTGCTCAGGAGGACAATTTACTCTCAACGAGCGACCAAAAATCTGAATATCTACTGGTTGTGCAGACATGCCACCTTCCTGACTGAGTACTGCGCCCGCAACGCCCTTACCGTTCAATGGCTTGGGAGGAGGGCAACTATATAGACCCGCGAAATAACTTACAACCCCTTTTCTGGAAACCTTGCGGCACCTGGTGGTAGCATAACACGAACTTATTCTGCCAACGACGATGAATCCTTATGTCTTTACAGAACACCAAACCCGATTACAACGCACTTGCTTCCGTACTCACTCAACAAGGTGTCGGTATGACGCCTGCAGAGATGCATGGCTTACTCAGCGGCATCCTGTGTGGAGGTAACAAAGACAGCAGTTGGAAAACGCTGGTACATGACCTGACCAACGAAGGTCTGGCCTTCCCTCACGCCCTGTCACAGCCGCTGCAAGACCTGCATGCAAATATCGCTAACACGCTGGAAGAAGACGCTTTTCAGTTTCAGATTTTACTGCCGGAAGACAGTGATATCACGGTTTTTGATCGCGCCGATGCGCTAGCGGGCTGGGTCAACCACTTCCTGCTGGGGCTGGGCGTGACGCAACCAAAACTGGATAAAGTCACCGGAGAAACCGGCGAAGCCATTGATGATCTGCGCACCATCGCACAACTCGGCTACGATGAAGATGAAGATCAGGAGGAGCTGGAGCAGTCACTGGAGGAAGTGATTGAGTATGTGCGCGTTGCTGCACTGCTGTGTTATGACACCTTCGCGCAGCAGCAGCCTACGGCACCGGAAGTGCGTAAACCTACGCTGCACTAAGGTCCGGCACCACGGCAGTCAGTTCTCTTAATTTCAACAGGGAGTGCAGAGCATGATTACACTGGAAACCTTCCAGCAACGGCGTCAGGCGCTGTTAGCCAAAATGGCTAGCGGCAGTGCGGCATTGATCTTTGCTGCACCCGAAGTGACCCGCAGCAATGACACGGAATACAACTTTCGGCAAAACAGTGACTTCTGGTATTTCACCGGATTCAATGAGCCGCAAGCGCTGCTGGTGCTGATTAAGAGTGATGAAAACCATAACCATAGCGTGCTGTTTAACCGCGTGCGCGATCTCACCGCTGAGATTTGGTTTGGCCGCCGTTTGGGCCAGGATGCTGCGCCAGCGCGATTAGGCGTTGATCGTGCTCTGCCGTGGGATGATATTCAAGAGCAACTCTACCAACTGCTCAACGGGCTGGATGTGGTCTATCACGCTCAGGGCCAGTACGCCGAGGCTGACGAGCAGGTGAATGGCGCGTTGGATAAACTGCGGCGCGGCTTCCGCCAGAACCTGAAAGCCCCTGCAACACAAACCGACTGGCGTCCCTGGGTGCATGAAATGCGCCTGTTTAAGGATGCCGAAGAGTTAGAGATTCTGCGCCGCGCAGGAAAAATCAGTGCGCTGGCCCATACGCGAGCGATGGAAAACTGCCGTCCAGGCATGTACGAATATCAGCTTGAGGGGGAAATCCATCATGAATTCTCCCGTCACGGTGCGCGTTTCCCCTCCTACAACACGATTGTGGGTGCGGGAGAAAATGGCTGCATCCTGCATTACACCGAAAATGAAAGCGAAATGCAGGATGGCGACCTGGTTCTGATTGACGCCGGCTGTGAGTTTCACGGCTATGCCGGGGATATCACCCGCACCTTCCCGGTCAACGGTAAATTTACCCCTGCACAGCGTGAAATCTATGACATCGTGCTGGCATCGCTTTATAAGGCGCTGGCGCTGTATCGTCCTGGCGTAAGCATTCGCGAAGTGAACGACGAAGTTGTACGTATTATGGTTACCGGGCTGGTCGCGCTAGGCATATTGCAGGGTGATGTGGAAACGCTTATGGCAGAAAACGCCCATCGCCAGTTCTACATGCATGGACTGGGTCATTGGTTGGGACTGGATGTGCATGATGTCGGTGACTACGGCACTCCAAGCCGCGATCGCCTACTGGAACCCGGAATGGTATTAACCGTAGAGCCAGGCTTGTACATCGCGCCTGATGCGGATGTTCCGGCTCAGTATCGTGGTATCGGGATTCGTATTGAAGATGACATCGTGATCACCGCAACGGGCAATGAAAACCTGACCGACAGCGTAGTCAAAGACGCAGACGCAATTGAGGCATTAATGGCAGCGGCAAAACAGGCATGAGTATAATTATTGCGGGCGGCGGTATGACGGGGGCCACGCTGGCTCTGGCGATCTCCCATTTGACCGGTGGAAAACTGCCGGTCACGCTGATTGAGCGTCATCAACCTGAAAGCCGAAGCCATCCTGGTTTTGACAGCCGGGCGATTGCGCTAGCCGCCGGGACTTGCCAGCAGTTGATGAATATCAATCTCTGGTCTGCTATTGCCCCTTACACTACAGCGATCACCGATGTTCACGTCTCGGATCGCGGCCATGCGGGTTTTGTTTCAGTCAATGCTGAAGAGTATGGCATTCCGGCATTAGGGCAGGTGGTAGAGCTGTTCGACGTAGGCCAGCAGCTGTTTCATCGTTTAAAGCAGGCTCCGGGAGTCACTTTACGTTGCCCCGACCATGTGGTCTCCAGCCAGCGAACTCAGGACAGCGTCACGGTTCAGCTCGCTAGCGGCGAGCAACTTACGGGGCAGCTACTGGTTGCGGCGGATGGCTCACGTTCTACGCTGGCAGCACAGTGTGGTATTAGTTGGCAGCAGGATGACTATCAGCAAGTGGCTTTGATTGCCAACGTCACGACGCAACAGCCGCATCAGGGGCGCGCGTTTGAACGCTTTACCGCAAACGGCCCATTGGCCCTGTTGCCGATGAGCAATAACCGCCTTTCACTGGTATGGTGTCATCCTGTCAGCGCCCACGCTGAAATTGCGGCCTGGGATGAAGCGACTTTCTTACACCAGCTGCAACAGGCGTTTGGCTGGCGGCTGGGGCGTTTTGTGGCCACCGGACAGCGTGAAATCTATCCGTTAGCGCTGACCACGGCTTCACAACAGGTTTCACACCGTTTGGCGCTAGTAGGGAATGCGGCACAGACGCTACACCCGATTGCCGGGCAGGGCTTCAACCTCGGCCTGCGTGATGTGATGTCGCTGGCAGAGACGCTGGCAGCGGCCTATCGACAACAGCAAGATCCCGGTAGCTACAGCGTATTGCAACATTATCAACAGCGGCGTGCGGACGATCGCTCAACCACCATCGCATTAACCGATGGCTTGGTCAGGCTGTTCGCGAACCGCTACACGTCGCTGGTCGTAGGACGTAATCTGGGATTAATAGCGATGGACAACCTTCCGTGGCTGCGAAGTCTCCTCGCTGAGCGTACGCTTGGCTGGGTTAAGCGATAACTAAGAGGCACCAATGCAAACTTTTGATGTGGCCATCGCAGGTGGTGGAATGGTCGGGCTGGCTGTTGCCTGTGGATTACAGGGCAGCGGGCTGCGCGTAGCGGTACTGGAACAGGCTCCAGAGCCCACGTTTGATGCCACCTCAGCACCCTCAGTGCGGGTTTCTGCCATCAATGCGGCCAGCGAGCGCTTACTGCAAAAGCTCGATGTGTGGTCACAAATTCTGGCAAGCCGTGCGACTGCTTATCACGGTATGGAAGTCTGGGATCAGGACAGCTTTGGTTCGATCTCTTTTGATGATGACCAGCAAGGTCTGACCCACCTGGGTCATATCATTGAAAATCCGGTGATCCATAGCGCGTTATGGCAACGTGCCAGCGCTTGCAGTGACGTCACCTTGATTTCATCGACTCAGTTGCAGCAGGTGGCCTTCGGTGAGAACGACGCCTTCGTCACTTTGCAGGACGGTTCGATGTTAACCGCGCGCCTGCTGGTGGCCGCAGACGGTGCCAACTCCTGGCTACGTGATAAAGCGGACATTCCTCTGACATTCTGGGATTACGACCATCATGCACTGGTTGCCAACATCCGCACTGACTTGCCACATGATGCGGTAGCGCGTCAGGTGTTCCACGGTGACGGCATTCTGGCTTTCCTGCCAATGCATGATCCACACCTCTCGTCTATTGTCTGGTCACTGTCACCGCAGGAAGCCACTCGCTTGCAGAGCATGCCAGAAGCGCTGTTCACGCAGCAGCTGTCAGTGGCTTTTGATATGCGTCTCGGTTTATGTCATCTGGAGAGTGAACGGCAGACGTTCCCACTGATGGCCCGCTATGCGCGTAATTTCGCGGCACATCGTCTGGCATTAGTCGGCGATGCCGCTCACACCATCCATCCTCTGGCAGGACAGGGCGTCAATCTCGGGTTTATGGATGCGGCAGAGTTGATTGGTGAAATTCGCCGTCTGCACCAGGAAGGCAAAGACATTGGACAGCATCTGTATCTGCGCCGCTATGAGCGGACGCGTAAGCACAGCGCTGCGCTGATGCTGGCCAGTATGCAGGGGTTCCGCGAGCTGTTTGCTGGCGTTAATCCAGCGAAAAAGCTGTTGCGCGATGTCGGGCTCAAGCTGGCAGACACCCTGCCAGGCGTGAAGCCTATGATGCTCAAACAGGCGATGGGCCTGAACGATCTGCCGCACTGGCTGCGTTAATTTCCTCCCTTCTGGCGGGGCGCCTCCCGCCGTTTTACCCCTTTTGCACTGAAACAAAGCATCACTGCACCAGCGTGACGCTTCGTTTGATTTATTCTAATTTTACGCACTCATTCGCATTACATTTTCTAATTCGAAATAGCGAATATAAAAACAGGCTCCTACTTTTATCTGGAATCCACATCCCATTTTTGCTGGTTAAAAGGTGTTTTTCCTCCCATTTGATGTGATTTACTTCCTGTTTTTGGTTAATCACGCTGATTTGCCGTTTTCCTGCCTCAAGTGCTGTGTCAGGATTCGACCTCATTCTGCTTATGGTTTCGCGTCGCTTTCAGTGGTAGTTTCAGCAGAAGAGAGAACGTTTGCGTCGCTTGTGTTTAGCGCCGCCCCGGTGAATTGAGGATGATGAATGACTCAGCAAACTCCGTTGTTCCAGCAGCACAAAGCCAGTGGTGCGCGTATGGTCGATTTTCACGGCTGGATGATGCCCCTGAGCTACGGTTCACAAATTGATGAACATCACGCCGTGCGCAATGACGCGGGCGTATTTGATGTTTCTCACATGACTATTGTCGATTTGCAGGGTGCCCGTACGCGCGAATTCCTGCGCTATTTGCTGGCAAATGACGTGGCCAAACTGACCCAACCGGGCAAAGCCCTGTACAGCGGGATGCTCAATGCCTCCGGCGGCGTCATTGATGACTTGATTGTCTATTTCCTCGCAGAGAACGCCTTCCGCCTGGTGGTCAACTCCGCCACACACGACAAAGATTTGGCCTGGATCGCCCAGCACGCCAGCGCGTTTGGCGTTGAAATCACAGAGCGTACCGATCTGGCGATGGTGGCAGTACAAGGACCCAACGCCAAAGCCAAAGTCGCCACCCTGCTGACGGATGAACAACGTGCGGCTGTCGCCGGAATGAAGCCCTTTTACGGCGTACAAACCGGTGAGCTGTTTATCGCTACTACTGGCTATACCGGTGAAGATGGCTACGAAATTGCATTGCCCAACGATCAGGTTGAAGCGTTCTGGCAGCAGCTGTTAGCCGCAGGCGTTAGCCCTGCCGGCCTCGGCGCACGCGATACGCTGCGTCTTGAAGCGGGAATGAATCTCTATGGCCAGGACATGGACGAAGGTATTTCGCCGCTCGCGGCCAACATGGGCTGGACCATTAGCTGGGAGCCTGCGGAGCGTGATTTTATCGGTCGCGCTGCGTTAGAAGCACAGCGGAAACAGTCCGTAGATAAACTGGTTGGGCTGGTGATGCAGGAAAAAGGCGTGCTGCGCAGCGGTACTCAGGTGCGCTTCACGGATGCCAGCGGTACACCGCAGCAAGGGGTTATCACCAGCGGCACCTTTTCACCTACGCTCGGCTACAGCATTGCCTTTGCCAGAGTGCCCGCAGGCGTTGGCGATCGCGCTATAGTTGAGATTCGCGGTCGTGAAATTGCGGTCAGCGTAACCAAACCCGTTTTTGTCCGGGCCGGTAAACCGGTCCCGCAATCATAGCGTTAAGGAGCAACAGAAATGAGCAATGTCCCAGGCGATTTAAAATACACCGAAGAGCATGAGTGGGTGCGTAAAGAAGCAGACGGTACTCTGACAGTAGGTATTACCGACCATGCGCAGCAATTGCTGGGTGATGTGGTCTATCTCGATTTCGACACCGTAGGCAAAAAACTGAAAGCTGGAGATGAAGTCGGCAACGTTGAGTCAGTGAAAGCTGTTTCCGATATTTTTCTGCCGGTAAGTGGTGAAATTCTGGAAAAAAATGAGGATCTGGAGGCCGATCCTGACCTGCTTAACCAGGAACCTTATGGCGATGGCTGGATCTTCAAACTGAAGCCAGATGATGCTGCTAGCTTTGATGGCCTGTTAAGCGCGGAAGCTTATAAAAAGCTGGTAGACACTGAATAAGCTTAAAGTAGGTAGGTTGTCACGGCCTGTCAGACAGGCCGTATCATTTGTTTGCTGTCACTGTTTTTCGTTCCGACCAGGATGTAAATGCTCATGACTAAAACGCTAAATCAGCTCGAAAATGCCACTGCCTTTGTTGCTCGCCATATTGGCCCAACACCTGCTCAACAGGCGACCATGTTAGATACTATTGGGGCCAGTTCTCTGGAGTCGCTTATCTCCTCGCTGGTCCCGGCTGATATTCAGCTACCAGGCCCACCAGCGATTGGTGAATCAGCAACCGAGCAGCAGGCGCTGGCTGAACTCAAGGCGATTGCCAGTCAGAATCAGCGTTATAAATCCTGGATCGGCATGGGCTACAGTGCAGTGGTTACACCGCCGGTAATTTTACGCAACCTGCTGGAGAATCCAGGCTGGTACACCGCTTATACCCCCTACCAGCCTGAAGTTTCTCAGGGGCGTCTGGAAGCTTTACTCAATTTCCAGACCCTCACGCTGGACCTCACCGGACTGGATATCGCCTCCGCTTCATTACTGGATGAAGCGACGGCTGCAGCCGAATCGATGGCGATGGCGAAGCGCGTCAGCAAACTCAAAACCGCCAATAAATTCTTTATTGCTGACGATCTGCATCCGCAGTCGCTGGATGTGGTGCGCACTCGTGCGGCCACCTTTGGTTTTGAGCTGATTATCGACAGTCCCGAGAAAGCGCGGGATCACCAGGATCTGTTTGGCGTGCTATTACAACAGGTTGGCACCAGCGGTGAAGTGCATGACTACCGTGACCTGATTACCAGCCTGAAAGAACGTGGCGTCATCGTCAGCGTAGCCGCTGATTTTATGGCACTGATCCAACTGGAAGCCCCGGGCAAATTCGGGGCAGACATCGTGTTTGGTTCCGCTCAACGTTTCGGCGTGCCGATGGGCTATGGCGGACCTCACGCTGCATTCTTTGCCAGCCGCGATGAGTATAAACGTGCGATGCCAGGCCGAATTATTGGCGTTTCACGCGATGCCGCGGGCAACACCGCTCTGCGCATGGCAATGCAGACGCGTGAGCAACATATCCGCCGTGAAAAAGCGAACTCCAATATCTGTACTTCACAGGTTTTGCTCGCCAATATTGCCGGGATGTACGCGGTCTATCATGGCCCGGAAGGGTTGCAGCGGATCGCCGGGCGCATCCATCGCCTGACCTCGATTCTGGCTGCTGGCTTACAGGCTGCGGGCCTGAAACTCCGTCATCAGCAGTGGTTTGATACGATCACCGTTGAAGTGGCTGACAAGGCCGCTGTACTTAACCGTGCGTTGAGTTTTGGCGTCAACCTGCGTACTGATATTCATCATGCCGTTGGGGTTACGCTGGATGAAACGACCTCGCGCGAAGACGTGTTGGCGCTGTTTGCCATTCTGCTGGGAGATGCGCACGGGCAAGATATCGATACGCTGGATGCACAAGTCGCTGCCGCAGAACCTGTGATTCCGCAGGCGATCCAGCGCCAACAGGCGTTTTTGACCCATCCGGTATTTAATCGCTATCACAGTGAAACCGAGATGATGCGCTACATGCACAGCCTGGAGAAAAAAGATCTGGCGCTGAATCAGGCCATGATCCCGCTCGGCTCTTGCACCATGAAACTCAATGCCGCAGCGGAGATGATCCCGATTACCTGGCCGGAATTTGCAGAACTGCATCCGTTCTGCCCGGCGGAGCAGGCAACGGGTTACCTACAGATGATCAGCCAGCTTTCGCAATGGCTGGTACAGCTCACCGGCTATGATGCTCTCTGTATGCAGCCGAACTCCGGCGCGCAGGGGGAGTATGCTGGCCTGCTGGCGATTCGACGCTACCACGAAAGCCGTGGTGAAGGCCGTCGCCATCTCTGCCTGATCCCCGCTTCAGCGCACGGCACAAACCCCGCTTCCGCACAGATGGCAGGGATGGATGTGGTGGTGGTGGCCTGTGACAAACAGGGCAATATCGATCTCCATGACCTGCGCGCCAAAGCGGAGCAGGCGGGTGAAGCCCTCTCCTGCATCATGGTGACCTATCCTTCGACGCATGGCGTTTATGAAGAGACCATTCGTGAGGTATGCCAGATCGTGCACCAATACGGCGGCCAGGTTTACCTTGACGGTGCCAATATGAATGCGCAGGTGGGGATCACCACGCCGGGCTACATTGGTGCCGACGTTTCACATCTTAACCTGCATAAAACCTTCTGTATTCCACACGGCGGCGGTGGGCCAGGCATGGGGCCGATTGGCGTAAAAGCGCATCTGGCACCTTTTGTACCGGGCCATAGCGTTGTGCAAATTGACGGCATGTTAACCCAGCAAGGCGCGGTATCCGCTGCGCCGTTTGGCAGTGCGTCTATTCTGCCCATTAGCTGGATGTATATTCGTATGATGGGCGCACAGGGACTGCGTCAGGCCAGTTCGGTGGCTATTCTCAATGCCAACTATATTGCACGTCGTCTGCAATCCGCCTATCCGATCTTGTACACCGGGCGTGATGGTCGTGTGGCGCACGAATGCATCCTGGATATTCGCCCACTGAAAGAACAGACCGGCATCAGCGAACTTGATATTGCTAAGCGTCTGATTGATTACGGCTTCCATGCGCCAACCATGTCGTTCCCGGTACCGGGTACATTGATGGTTGAGCCTACTGAATCCGAAGCGAAGCCAGAGCTAGACCGCTTCATTGACGCGATGCTGGCGATTCGCATGGAGATCGACCGTGTTGCTGATGGTGAATGGCCGAAAGACGATAACCCGCTGGTAAATGCACCGCATACGCAGCGTGAAATCGTTGGCGACTGGCAACATGCCTATAGCCGCGAACTGGCGGTCTTCCCGGCAGGCAGTGAAAATAAATACTGGCCAACGGTGAAACGGCTGGACGATGTGTTCGGTGACCGTAACCTGTTCTGCGCCTGCGTGCCGATGAGCGATTATCAGTAATTTGCTTTTACTCCCCTGATTTATCAGGGATAAAAAACAGCGGGCAGCATCGTGACAGCGATGCTGCCCGCATTGTTTCCCACGCCACTTTCCATCATCCGCTGCAATTTTACCTTCATCCACAACGGCTATTCTAATCAGGTTGAGCAGTAACAAGCATTCATAATTTAATTTAAGCGTACAAGTGTACTCTGAAATAATTCTTCGCTACTCTGTTGTGCAGAAAATCCCCAACAACTGCGGCAGGACGTAATTGTTATGACAGAAAACCGTTTAATCGCCCGTGGATACTCGCTGGCCGAGGAGATTGCCAACAGCATCAGTCACGGTATTGGCTGTGTGTTTGGCATTGTCGGTCTGGTGTTACTGCTGACTCAGGCCACTGAGATGCGCGCGGATATCACTGCTATCACCAGTTACAGCCTCTACGGCGGCAGTATGATTTTGCTGTTTCTCGCGTCGACGCTGTATCACGCTATCCCGCATCAGCGGGCAAAAATATGGCTGAAAAAATTTGACCACTGTGCCATCTACTTACTGATTGCCGGCACCTATACCCCGTTCTTGCTGGTGGGGCTCAAGTCACCGCTAGCCCATGGGTTGATGGTGGTGATCTGGGGGCTGGCACTGCTGGGGATCATCTTCAAGCTGACGATTGCCCATCGCTTTAAGGCACTCTCGTTAATCACCTATCTGGGGATGGGATGGCTGTCGCTGATTGTCATTTATCAACTGGCGACCCGGCTTTCTGCGGGTGGCGTGTGGCTGCTGGCTGCGGGTGGAATTGTCTATTCGCTGGGGGTGATCTTCTATGTGGCGCGCCGCATCCCTTATAACCACGCGATCTGGCACGGGTTTGTGCTGGGTGGCAGCATCTGCCATTTCTGCGCCATTTACTTCTATGTGAATTAAATGGTTTTATTCACACCGCTGGTTGAAGCAGCGGTGTGAATTGTCCGGTTAACCTTCAGACAGTGAATACGGCAGTGGTTGAATGGTCAGTTTGCTGGTTTCATCTCCTTCCACCCGTAACACACTCTCTGCTTCCAGATCGTTATTCAGTACGACCTGCACCCAAACCGTGCCGTCATCCAGTTGTACTGCTGTGAGTACAGTACCGGTGCGACGCCATCTTTCACCCAGTTGCAACTCCAGCGAATCCGCTGCCGCAGGCACGCGTGAAGCGCTGCCCGCCAGCCAGTAAAGGGCGCGTTTGTTGGCACCACGGTACTTAGCTCGTGCCACCATCTCCTGGCCGCTGTAACAGCCTTTCTTGAAGCTGATGGCATCCAGGGCTTGCAGGTTGGTTGCCTGCGGCAGCAACTGCTCGCTGTTAGCCGGTTCTATCACCGCAATCCCGGCTTCAATCTCCAGTGCCAGCCACTGCTGGCTGTCGTTGAGCTGCGCATCATCGGCCAACGCAACCTGTAGCGCTTTGGCCTGATCTTCCGTAGTGACAACCAGGAAACGCTCTGCGGGGTGTTCGAACCACAAAATGGTAGTGTCACCCAGTTGGACTACCGGTGTCGTGCTGTCCGGCAAGGTGGTGAACAGCTTGCTTAGCGCGGCACGGGCCTGAAAACCGGCTACGCCCAGCAGGGTGGCTTCATCGTCTGGCAACAGTGTGACTTTTGCGAATACCGCATATTTCTTCAGTTCTGCGAGCTGCTTTTCGCGCAGTTCGCGGCGCACCAGATAGGCAAACCCTTCGCCACGATGGAACAGGCGCAGTGAACTCCACATTTTGCCTTTGGCATCGCAGTGTGCGGTAGGGCGGTGCTGATTGCTTTCCAGCGCGGCAACGTCCAGCGTCAACTGGCCTTGCAGATAGCTGGTGCTGTCTTTGCCCTGCACTGAAACCAGTGCCCAGCCCTCAAGAGAAATCAGCGTGAGTGGCAGACGAGCCGCCGCCGCTGGCTGACGTGGCGGTAAGGTAAAAATGGTCATAGGGATATCCTGATTCCAGTGATTCTTCCGAAATAGTGCTTCAATGTTAAAAGAGCGCTCTGGCTTTGCAACTGCTTTACGGAATCTGGCGCACAAATCGCGTGATAACCCTGCTCACTGTGGCGCTGCTGTTGCAGCAGACCGCGCAAAGCCCTTCTGTATGTCTACATATTGCATAAAACCAGGTTACACTAACGCCACTTTTTGCACTGTGGAAGCTGACAGATGGATATTCACGAAAAATCGCGTATTCAGTGGGCTTGTCGTCGCGGCATGTTGGAGCTGGATGTGGCGATTATGCCGTTCTTTCGCTACGAGTTTGACGGCCTGGACGATACCGATAAGCAGGTATTTGTAGCATTGTTAAAGAGTGACGATCCGGACCTGTTCAACTGGATGATGGATCACGGCGAGCCAGCCGACCCCGAGCTAAAACGTATGGTGAAGTTGATTCAGCAGCGTAATCGCGCACGTGGCCCAGTGGCAATGTAATCTACGCCTCTCGCGTCGCGCTGCCTGGCTTCAGCGGCTGCTGTTTAGCAGCCTGCTGTGCAGCATTATGGCGGCGGCCTGTTCTTCCTTTTGGTGGCTATTACTTATTCCGCCAGTGGTCTATGAAGGATATATCTGTTCCCGTCATCGGCAACAATACTGCGGTATTCTGGCACGTGAAGATCATATTTACTGGCGCTGGCAATATAAACGCTGGCAGATAATCCATCCGCCACGCTGGCTACCCTGGGCGGTATTATTACAGCTGCAAAATGAAAACGGAAAAACGTTACGCTTCTGGCTACATGAAGATGCCATGACACCCCGCGACTGGCGCACGCTGCGCGCCGCCTGTTTTAGCGATGAACTTTAATGAATAAATAACCACAGTGGCGCATGTTTTATTTAAATACGTAACCTGTTCTCGTTATTGATTGTCAAAAATTGTGGTGTGGAATAAAGACGATTCTTGACGTTTCTTTGGTTTATTTTTTTAAAATTTTGACGTTAGAATTTGATCTCAAACTTTTCCACCTGGAAGCAAGAATGAGTTCATATATTGAAATTGCGAAAAGAATTGCAGGGATCATAAACTCACCCGAGCTAGAAGTCGGTATAATGATGGGGGTGCTATCTGTTCCAAAGGATTTAGCCTACATGGCGTACGGGTTTATTGATACAGAAAGCCGCTCATTGAGACAAAGTGAAAAAATTCGAATGGCTAATGCTATCCGATACGGAATACTAGAGAGTGAAAATTTTAGGAAGAGTATTGAAATTATATTTTGCATCTTTAAGCGCTATTTGACCGATAAAGAACAAGATAGTGCTACAGGAGATATCACTGGTACTTTTATCGGTAGGATGCTAACTAATTTAGTTTTGTCATCTCGTTTGACAAATGCAATTGCTGTGAAGAATAATGCATTATACAGAGGTGGGGCAGTTGTTCTTGGGAATATACTGTTGGTTGGTGGTATGGCAGACCGAAGTATTTACACTTCCCAACGTTTGCAACGCTTCAATCCAGAAGTATGGAATGCTTTGCATCTTAAGGATTTTGATTTGCTTTACTTTTTAATTGAACCAGCCGTACAGCCCTTCGTGGAAGCTTTATACGTAAGAAGAACTCAGGGGCCTGAAGCTTTCGAAAAAATAATTTCTTTAGCAGAAGAACTCATCAATGGTAAAAAATCTTGCTAAGTCTTTCTCTAAAATTTTCGGTTACTTTTTACTTGAACTTCTGGCTGGGCTGCTTGGGACGATATGGTTTTGGTTGAGTTTGTTTTGGTTGTTATATCTCGATACTTGGCTAGAACGGATCATTTACATAGGCATTACGGTGTTTATTGTGTACCTGATGCTTAAATATCTTGATAAACGTTTCCCACACAGCTATCGAGATTAGCCCTAAATTCTGTCAAAACCCGCGCAGCGGCACGCGACCGCTGCGAAAAGGGGATCATCATCAAAGCAGCGCAGCGGTCTCCACCAGCACTTGCTCGCACCAGCGTTCCAGCCGTTCGTCGCTCTCTTCAAACTGATTGACCTCGTCCAGCGCCAGGCCAACAAACTGTGTGCCATCCTCGCTTAACGGTTTCGGGCTGGTAAACTCATAGCCTTCAAGCGGCCAGAAGCCGACAAACTGCACGCCCATGGGCTTCAGGACGTCGTACAGCATGCCCATCGCATCCAGGAACCACTCACCATAGCCAATCTGGTCGCCCATACCATACAGCGCCACAATTTTGCCGTTGAGGTCCAGCTCTGGCAGCGAGGTCCAGATCGCCTCCCAGTCCTCTTGCAGTTCGCCAAAGTCCCACGTCGGCATCCCCAGAATCAGCAGATCGTACTGCTGCATCAGAGTGGGGGAGTCATCCTTTACATTGTGCAGGGTCACCAGCTCTGCGCCGATAATGTCGCGAATCTTTTCCGCTGCCATCTCGGTGTAGCAGGTGCTGGAGCCGTAAAACAGACCAATTTTCATTAGAGTTTGCAGTCGCCACGGTAATCAAACATATGCGGCCGCATTGTACACGTCTTTGCCACCGCTGCCGACTGCATGGAATGCGGCAGGGTATTGATAACTGTGCGCTCGAAGGTATCAGCCACGGCGTAAAATCAGGCATAATGCCGGGGTTTGATAGCAAAGGGCGGACATATTGTGCAGGATCAGGATCTGACAGAGCAGTTTCTCGATGCATTATGGATTGAGCGTAATCTGGCGCAGAACACCCTGGCCTCCTATCGTCAGGATCTGCATACCTTTACCGGGTGGCTACACCATCACCAACTCACGCTGCTCGATGCGAGCACCGCGGATCTGCAAGCCTTCCTGGCGGAGCGAGTCGAAGGCGGCTACAAAGCCACCAGTTCCGCGCGTATGCTGAGTGCGTTACGCCGCATCTTCCAGTATCTCTACCGTGAAAAGCTGCGCACTGACGATCCCAGCGCATTACTGGCTGCGCCTAAATTGCCGCAGCGCCTCCCCAAAGATTTAAGTGAGGCGCAGGTAGAGCGCCTGCTGCAATCGCCCTCGACCGACATTCCACTGGAACTGCGCGATAAAGCCATGCTGGAAGTGCTGTACGCTACCGGGCTGCGTGTTTCTGAACTGGTGGGGTTGACCATCAGCGACGTCAGCCTGCGGCAAGGCGTGGTCCGGGTGATCGGTAAGGGCAACAAAGAACGTATGGTGCCATTAGGTGAAGAGGCCGTTTACTGGCTGGAGTATTATCTTGAGCACGGTCGTCCGTGGTTGCTTAACGGCCAGACGCTGGACGTGATGTTCCCCAGTAACCGGGCGCAACAAATGACGCGACAAACCTTCTGGCATCGCATAAAACATTACGCCGTACTGGCCGGGATTGACGCTGAAAAGCTGTCACCCCACGTGCTACGACACGCATTTGCAACCCATCTGCTCAATCACGGCGCGGACCTGCGCGTGGTGCAGATGCTGCTAGGGCATAGCGATCTCTCTACCACGCAAATTTACACCCATGTCGCTACTGAGCGCCTGCGCCAGTTACATTCACAGCACCATCCCCGTGCCTGAGGCGCGGAGTAAAGGACGTAGCATGAAAAAAAGACTCTTTCTTCTCGCACTGTTAGCGGGAACCTTCGTCAGCGCCAGCCATGCAGATGACAGCGCTATTCAGCAGTCGCTAAAAAAACTCGGCCTCAAGCAGACCGAAATTCTGCCTTCGCCGCTGCCGGGAATGAAAACCGTGCTATCAGAAAGTGGCGTGTTGTACGTCAGTGAAGATGGCAAGCAGATGATCCAGGGGCCGTTGTACGATGTCAGCGGTGCGCATCCGGTGAATGCGACCAATAAAGTGCTGGATAAAAAAATGGCCGCGCTGGCACCCGAGATGATTGTCTATCCTGCGGCGAAGCAGCAGCATGTGATCACCGTGTTTACCGACATCACCTGCGGCTATTGCCACAAGTTGCATGAACAAATGGCGGACTACAATGCGCTGGGCATTACCGTGCGCTACCTCGCCTTCCCGCGTGAGGGCTTGCATGGTTCAGTTGAGCGGGCGATGAAAGCCGTATGGTGTTCAGCAGATCGCCAGACGGCATTTGATGCGGCGATGAAAGGCAACGCGCCACAAACCGCAGCACCTGCTTCGTGCAATATCGATCTGGATAAGCAGTACCAACTCGGCCTGCTGTATGGCATCCAAGGCACGCCTGCCATCTTCACCGACACCGGTCTGGTGATCCCTGGTTACCAAAGCCCACAAGAGCTGAAACAGACGCTTGATGGCCAGAAGCAGGGCGGTTAAGCACCGGTGATGAAACAGATTGAATTGCGGCGGCGTAAAGTCCAGACCGACACCGATCTCCCGGCGGATATGCACGCGCTGCTGCGTCGCCTCTATTTACAACGTAATGTGCAGCACGCCAGTGAACTGGAACGCGGGCTGCGCAGCCTGCTGCCTTTCCAGTCGCTGGCGGGCATTGATACGGCAGTCGCGCTGCTGCATCAGGCGCTCTCAGATGGGCGGCGGATTATGGTGGTGGGCGATTTTGATGCCGACGGAGCCACCAGCACTGCCCTGAGCGTTCTGGCCCTGCGCAGCATGGGCGGTCAGGATATTCAGTACCTGGTGCCGAACCGTTTTGATGATGGCTACGGCCTGAGCCCCGAAGTGGTGGAGCAGGCGCGAGCGCGTGGCGCACAGCTGATTTTGACGGTGGATAACGGTATCTCCTCCCATGCGGGCGTTGAATGCGCCAACGGGCATGGCATCCCGGTATTAATCACCGATCACCACCTGCCCGGCGATTCACTGCCGCTGGCGGCGGCGATCATCAACCCCAATCTCAGCGAGTGTCAGTTCCCTTCCAGTGCGCTGGCCGGGGTTGGGGTCGCGTTTTATCTGATGCTGGCACTACGCGCGCATCTGCGTTCGCTGGGCTGGTTTAGCGAACAGCGCGTAGAACCGAATCTGGCGGAGTGGCTGGATTTGGTCGCGTTGGGTACGGTGGCGGATGTGGTGCCACTCGATCACAACAACCGTATTCTGGTATGGCAGGGGCTAAGCCGCATTCGCGCCAACAAATGCCGTCCGGGCATTCGCGCCCTGTTGGAAATTGCTAACCGCGATGCACGTCAGCTCGTCGCCAGCGACCTTGGTTTTGCCCTTGGCCCGCGCCTTAATGCCGCCGGAAGGCTGGATGATATGTCGGTCGGGGTGGCGCTGTTGCTGACGGAGGATTTGGCTCAGGCGCGGATGCTTGCCAGCGAGCTGGATGCCCTCAATCAGACGCGGAAAGAGATTGAGCAGGGCATGCAGAGCGAAGCCATGACGCTGTGTGACCAGCTGGTGCGCGAATCGCAGGATCTGCCGCTGGGGCTGGCGTTTTATCATCCCGAATGGCATCAGGGCGTAGTGGGTATTCTTGCCTCGCGCCTTAAAGAGCGCTTCCACCGCCCGGTGATCGCCTTTGCGCCTGCCGGTGACGGCACGCTGAAAGGATCGGGGCGTTCGGTGCAAGGTCTGCACATGCGTGATGTGCTGGAGCGCATCGACAGCCGCCATCCAGGGCTGATCCTGAAATTTGGTGGTCATGCCATGGCGGCAGGGCTTTCGTTGCCAGAAGAGAACTTTGCGCTGTTCCGTACGCAGTTTGCGGCAGTGATCGACGAATGGCTGGATGGCGAAGCGCCGCAGGGCATTATCTGGTCTGACGGGGCGCTCACGCCTGCTGAGCTGGATATTCCTACCGCCGAGCTGCTGCGCGAAGCGGGGCCATGGGGACAAAACTTCCCGGAACCGCTGTTTGATGGGCGCTTCAAGTTGTTACAACAGCGCATTGTCGGACAGAAGCATTTAAAAGTGATGATCGAACCGGTACACGGTGGCCCGCTGCTGGATGGGATTGCGTTTAACGTCGATACGCAACTCTGGCCCGATAGCAGCGTGCGCGAAGTGGAACTGGCTTATAAACTGGATATTAATGAATTTCGCGGCAATCGCTCGGTCCAGCTGATCATTGATCATATCTGGCCAGTATAACGCCTGGCAGACGGTAACAGCGCTATAAACCTGGAGCAGTTTCAGGTAGACTAGCGCGTTACTTTTTATCCCATCTTACCGATCGCAAAGAAAGATTCTATCGCCATGTTTGAAATCAACCCGGTCAAAAACCGTATTCAAGACCTCAGTGAGCGCAGCGACGTTCTTCGGGGGTATCTTTGACTACGATGCCAAGAAAGAACGCTTAGAAGAAGTTAACGCCGAGCTGGAACAGCCGGACGTCTGGAACGAACCTGACCGCGCGCAGGCGCTGGGCAAAGAGCGCGCCTCGCTGGAAGCGATTGTTGAAACGCTGGATCAGATGCGTCAGGGCCTCGAAGATGTAGAAGGTTTGCTGGAGCTGGCGGTGGAAGCCGACGACGAAGAGACCTTCAACGAAGCGGTAAGCGAACTGGACGGTCTGGAGAAGAAGCTGGGCGAACTTGAGTTCCGCCGCATGTTCTCTGGCGAATACGACAGCGCCGACTGCTACATGGATATCCAGGCCGGTTCCGGCGGTACAGAAGCGCAGGACTGGGCCAGCATGCTGCTGCGTATGTACCTGCGTTGGGCGGAAGCCAAGGGCTACAAAACCGAGATCATCGAAGAGTCCGATGGTGAAGTTGCAGGCACTAAATCTGCCACCATCAAAATCATCGGTGACTATGCGTTTGGCTGGTTGCGTACTGAAACCGGCGTACATCGCCTAGTACGTAAGAGCCCGTTTGACTCCGGTGGCCGTCGCCACACCTCATTCAGTTCCGTGTTTATTTACCCGGAAGTGGATGACAACATTGATATCGATATCAACCCTGCCGATCTGCGTATCGATGTTTACCGCGCCTCGGGTGCGGGTGGTCAGCACGTTAACAAAACTGAGTCAGCGGTGCGTATTACCCACTTGCCGACCAACATTGTGGTGCAGTGCCAGAACGACCGTTCACAGCACAAAAACAAAGATCAGGCCTTTAAGCAGTTGCGCGCCAAGCTGTACGAATATGAGATGCAGAAGAAAAATGCCGACAAGCAGGCTGCGGAAGATAACAAATCGGACATTGGCTGGGGCAGCCAGATCCGTTCTTACGTACTTGACGACTCGCGCATCAAAGATCTGCGTACCAGCGTAGAAACCCGCAACACCCAGGCGGTGTTGGATGGCGACCTCGACCGATTTATTGAAGCAAGTTTAAAAGCCGGGCTATAAGGAACCGACATGTCTGAACAACAACCGCACAGCGCTGATGCCGCACTTGAGCTAAACAACGAACTGAAAACCCGTCGCGAAAAACTCAGCGCGCTGCGTGAAAAGGGCGTGGCGTTTCCCAACGATTTCCGTCGTGACACCACCTCTGACAAGCTGCACGCCAGCTATGATGAGAAGAGCAACGAAGAGCTGGAAGCGCTCGGCGTAGAAGTCAGCGTTGCCGGTCGTATGATGACTCGCCGCATCATGGGTAAAGCCTCGTTTGCGACCCTGCAAGATGTTGGCGGCCAGATTCAGATCTACGTTTCACGCGACGATCTGCCAGAAGGCGTCTACAACGAGCAGTTCAAAAAGTGGGATCTGGGCGATATCCTCGGTGCCCGCGGTAAGTTGTTCAAGACGAAAACCGGTGAGCTGTCGATTCACATCAGCGAACTGCGTCTGCTGACCAAAGCACTGCGTCCGCTGCCGGATAAGTTCCACGGCCTGTCCGATCAGGAAACCCGTTATCGTCAGCGTTACCTCGATCTGATCGCCAACGATGACTCACGTAACACCTTCAAAGTCCGTTCACAGATCATGGCGGGTATCCGTCAGTTCATGGTGAACCGTGACTTTATGGAAGTGGAAACGCCAATGATGCAGGTGATTCCGGGCGGAGCTTCTGCGCGTCCGTTCATCACCCATCACAATGCGCTCGACATCGATATGTACCTGCGTATTGCGCCAGAACTCTACCTGAAGCGTCTGGTGGTGGGCGGTTTTGATCGCGTATTCGAGATCAACCGTAACTTCCGTAACGAAGGTATCTCGCCACGTCACAATCCAGAGTTCACCATGATGGAACTCTATATGGCGTACGCGGATTACAAAGATCTGATCGAACTGACCGAAAGCCTGTTCCGTACCCTGGCACAGGACATTCTGGGCAAAACCGAAGTGCCTTACGGTGAACACACCTTTGACTTTGGTAAGCCATTCGAGAAGCTCACCATGCGTGAAGCGATCAAGAAATACCGTCCAGAAACCGATCTGGCCGATCTGGACGATTTCGATAAAGCCGTGGCGATTGCACAGTCACTGCATATCAAAGTCGAAAAGAGCTGGGGTCTGGGCCGCGTAGTCACTGAGATCTTCGAAGAGACGGCGGAAGCGCACCTGATGCAGCCGACCTTCATCACCGAATACCCAGCGGAAGTTTCTCCGTTGGCGCGTCGTAATGATGAGAACCCAGAAATCACCGATCGCTTTGAATTCTTCATTGGTGGTCGTGAAATCGGTAACGGCTTCTCCGAGCTGAATGATGCAGAAGATCAGGCTGAGCGTTTCTTGCAGCAGGTCAACGCGAAAGATGCCGGTGATGACGAAGCGATGTTCTACGATGAAGACTACGTAACGGCTCTGGAACACGGTCTGCCGCCAACAGCGGGTCTGGGCATCGGTATCGACCGTATGGTGATGCTGTTCACCAACAGCCACACTATCCGTGACGTTATCCTGTTCCCGGCACTGCGTCCTGGCAGCAAGTAAGCACTCTGTGCGGAACTGAGCCTCTCAGTTCCGGTTAAAAAGCCCGATGGTGGATAACCGTCGGGCTTTTTTTTGCCGCGCAGGCCGCGGATTATCTGCCTCTGACTGAATTAGCCCACTGAATTATTGCCTGGCAGGCAAGATAGCCTTGCCGCCAGTAGGCTATATGTTGATTAATTGCTGTGATTTAATAGCGCCTGTGACGGAGTTCAAATTTTAACAACCATCAACACATTGATGTGGCCTCAGCGCGCCGTCCGGTGCGTTATTCATCTGTATTGGGAGACTGGGTTATGCCTATAGCACTATTGGCGTTGGCGATGAGTGCATTCGCCATCGGCACCACCGAATTTGTCATCATGGGATTGCTGCCAGAAGTGGCTGGCGATCTCAACGTTTCGATTCCCAGCGCAGGCTGGTTAATCAGCGGCTATGCGCTGGGCGTGGCGATTGGCGCACCGATCATGGCGTTGCTGACGGCGAAGCTGCCACGTAAACGCACGTTGGTGCTGCTGATGTCGATTTTTATTGTCGGCAACATTCTGTGTGCTATCGCGTATAGCTATAACCTGCTGATGCTGGCGCGCATCGTCACGGCACTGTGTCATGGTGCTTTCTTCGGTATCGGCTCGGTGGTGGCGGCCAGCCTGGTCGCACCAGGAAAGCAGGCTTCCGCTGTAGCGCTGATGTTCACCGGTTTGACCCTGGCGAACGTACTTGGCGTGCCCTTGGGCACCTGGTTTGGTCAGCTGTTTGGCTGGCGCGCCACCTTCTGGGGCGTGGCAATCATCGGGGTGTTGGCCTTTATCAGCCTGATCATGAGCTTGCCGACCAACAAAGATGAAAAGCCGGTCGATCTGTCGCGTGAGTTTGGTGCGCTGGGTAACGGCAAGCTGTGGTTATCACTGGCGATGACGGTGTTTTTTGCGGCGGCGATGTTCGCGCTGTTTAGCTATATCGCACCGATGCTGTTGCAGGTGACGGGCATCAGCAACCGTGGCGTGAGCTGGACGTTGTTCCTGATTGGTGCTGGCCTGACCGTGGGGAACATTTTAGGCGGCAAGCTGGCGGACTGGAAAGTCTCCGTGGCGTTGATCCTCTCCTTTGCCCTGATTGCGCTGTTTTCGCTGTTGTTCAGCTGGACCAGCCACTCCTTCATGCTGGCGGAAGTGACGCTGTTCCTGTGGGCGATGGCGACCTTTGCGATTGTTCCCGGGCTGCAAATTAACGTGGTGCGTCACGGTAAAGATGCTCCTAACCTCGTCTCCACCATGAACATTGCCGCGTTTAACGTGGGTAATGCGTTGGGTGCCTGGGTCGGTGGTGCTGTGATTGAGAAAGGCTACGGTTTAACCGCCGTGCCGGTCTCTGCGGCAGCACTGGCGGTGATTGGTCTGGTACTGTGCCTGATCAACTTCCGCAAAACCGGGGGTCAGTCTTCTCCTGTCCGTGCCTGATTGAGCTGAGCGTTAATGCGCTCGCTAAACGCCACCACCTGCTGTTGCAGGTGGTGGACAAAGGCATCAACCAGTGCGGAAGCCGGGCGGTGCTGCGGTCGAATCAAGCTGACCGTAAAGGGCACCGCAATACTAAAGCGCCGCATCACCACACCACTGTCGGCATAATCCAGCGCCGTTAGCGGGTTCACCACCGAAATTCCTACCCCGGCTTTTACCATCGCACAGACGGAAGCCGCACTGTGTGTTTCCATCACCATGCGACGTGCCACGCCATGCTCATGAAACAGGGCATCCAGCAACTGACGATAGCTATCGCTGTGCGACAGGCTGACATAGCTTTCACCGTGAAAATCCTGTGGCGTAATCACCTCGCGCTGACACAGTGGATGATGGCGCGGCAAGACACAGACTTCGTCACAGGTCAGTAAGGGCAAGCTTTCTGTACCCGGCGGCGCGTGTTGTGTTTCGGTCAGGCCTAAATCATAACGCTGTGCTGACAGCCACTCCTCTAAGACCGGTGACTCCTGCGGAATAATATTCAGGCTGACATCGGGATAGGAGTGTAAAAAGCTGTGGCAGAGGGGAGGGAGCAATGACTGCGAAAACACGGGCAGGCAAGCCAGAGACAGCTCGCCCTGGCGGAACTGACGCAGGCCTTCTGCGGTTTCCCGGATACGATCGAGGCCATACCACGAGCGCTGTACTTCCTCAAACAGCCGGATCCCCTGCACTGTGGGTTGCAGCCGTCCTCGCACCCGCTGAAATAACTCCAGCCCGAGTTGCTGCTCAAGCCGCGCTAACTCCCGGCTGACCGTGGGCTGCGAGGTGTGCAGGATCTCTGCGGCCTGAGTGAGGTTGCCGCTGGTCATCACGGCATGGAAAATCTCAATATGCCGCCAGTTAATCTTTGCCATTGTCGTGTCTGCCATATCAAAGATGAATAGCATACGTGAAAATGGATATTTTCCGCTATGGAAACGCTCTGCTTTAATAGAGGCTGAACATCTATTCGAGGATCTACCCATGCCACGCCCACTCAATAACACCGAAACTGCGCTGACTGGCGCTAACCTGCTGCCGCTGGCGCGTCAGTATCAGGGGCCGTTCTGGGCCTACGATGCTGAAATTATCCGTCAGCGCATCGCGCAGCTGCGTGATTTCGATGTGATTCGCTTTGCGCAGAAAGCCTGTTCTAACATTCACATTCTGCGCCTGATGCGTGAACAGGGTGTGCGTGTGGATTCGGTTTCACTGGGTGAAGTGGAGCGTGCGCTGGCGGCGGGATTCACTGCGGGTGGCGATGAGATTGTCTTTACCGCAGACGTGCTGGACGCACCAACGCTGTCACGCATTGCTGAGCTGAAAGTGCCGGTGAATGCCGGTTCAGTGGATATGCTGCATCAGTTAGGCGCGATCTCTCCGGGTCATAAAGTCTGGTTGCGCATCAATCCGGGTTTTGGTCATGGCCACAGCCAGAAAACCAATACCGGGGGAGAGAACAGCAAGCACGGCATCTGGCATAGCGACCTGCCGCTGGCACTGGCCGCACTGCGCCAGTACGGTTTGCACCTGGTGGGCCTGCATATGCATATCGGCTCGGGTGTGGATTACGGTCATCTGCAGCAGGTGTGTGATGCGATGGTCAATCAGGTGGTGGAATTTGGTCAGGATCTGGAAGCCATTTCCGCCGGTGGTGGTTTATCGATTCCTTATCAGTACGGTCAGGAAAATATCGATACCGCACACTATTTTGGCCTGTGGGACGGTGCGCGTCAGCGTATTGCCGCGCATCTCGGGCATCCGGTGAAGCTGGAAATTGAGCCGGGTCGTTTCCTGGTCGCAGAGTCTGGCGTGCTGGTTTCTCAGGTGCGTGCCGTAAAAGAGATGGGGAGCCGCCACTTTGTGCTGGTGGATGCCGGTTTCAGCGATTTAATGCGTCCTTCCATGTACGGCAGCTATCACCATATCTCCGTGCTGGCAGGTGATGAGCGAGTGCTGGATGAAGCCCACACCGTCGAGAGCGTGGTTGCAGGCCCACTGTGTGAGTCTGGTGATGTGTTTACCCAGCAGGAGGGCGGTAAAGTGGAAACCCGCGCCCTGCCAGCAGCGCAAATCGGTGACTACCTGGTCTTCCACGACACCGGGGCTTATGGTGCATCGATGTCTTCCAACTACAACAGCCGTCCGCTGATCCCGGAAGTGCTGTTTGATGGTGGCAAGGTACGTGAAATCCGCCGTGCGCAGACTATCCAGGAGCTGCTGGCGCTGGAGCTGGGCTAAGCGTGATTCATCGACCAGGCACCGATGCCTGGTCGATCCGGTCTTTAACCCGGCCCGCTTACCGAATGCCGACGCACCAGCGTCGGGCTAAACATGTTTGTCACCTCCGGCAGCGGCTGATCGTTTGCCAGCGCCAGTGCCAGTGCAGCCGCCTGCTGTGCCATGGTCACGATGGGATAACGCACCGTGGTCAGCCTTGGACGCACGTAGCGCGACACCAATACGTCATCAAAACCAGTGAGCGACATCTCTTCCGGCACGCGAATCCCGTTATCACTCAGTACCGCCAGTGCCCCTGCGGCCATGGAGTCGTTATAGCAGACCACGGCAGTAAAGTGCTTACCGTGCCCCAGCAGCTCGGTCATGGCTTGCTCGCCACCGCTCTCATCCGGTTCGGCCAGGGCAATCAGTCGATCCTGGCTGGCAATGCCGTGCTCGCGCAGCGCATCATGATAGCCCTGTAGGCGATCTTCAGAATCGGAAATGGCATGGGTCGAGCAGATAAAGGCGATATTTTGGTGCCCCTGCTGAATTAAATGGCGCGTCGCCAGCCACGCACCGTAGCGATCATCCAGCGCGATGCAGCGCTGTTCGAATCCAGGGAGCAGACGGTTTAACAGCACCATGCCTGGCATCTGTTTCATTAAGACTTCCAGGTCGGCATCCGGGATCTTTTTGGCATGCACCACCAGCGCCGCGCAGCGGTGGCGCATCAGTTGTTCAATCGCGCGCCGTTCTTTCTGCTCATTATGGTAACCGTTACCAATCAGTAAAAAATTGCCGGTCGCGCCAGCCACTTCATCAACGGCTTTCACCATCGCGCCAAAGAAGGGATCTGAGACATCGCCTACCACCAGCCCAAGGGTTTCTGTGGACTGCTGTGCCAGCGCACGGGCATTAGCATTTGGGTGGTACTGCAACTCTGCCATCGCCTCATTGACGGCCTGGCGCGAACTTTCACTGGCTTTGGGGGAGTGATTGATGACGCGTGAGACTGTCGCTACCGACACGCCTGCCAGTCGGGCAACATCCTTTATTGTAGCCATGCGTTTACCTGCTTCCGGGGAAAACGTTTACACATCTGTTCAGTGTTACGGAAAAGCCGGGCTACATCAACCCGCCATAACGCCATGCCGATCGCAAACATGAGGAAAATCAGCCCAGTTAAATCTCAATGTGTGGTCGTGATATGCTGAGGGCTGACATTAACCTGCCGGGCCGAATAACCACTATGAAGATACGCGTGCCACATCTGGCGCACTGGGGCGCTTTTACTGCTGTCACTGAAAATGGTCGACTGACCGGGTGCGAACCGTTTTTTGCTGATGCCGATCCATCGCCAATGCTGGGTACCATCCCGGAGTTGGTCTACTCTGATAAACGCATCCGTCAGCCGATGGTGCGCCGTTCATGGCTCAAATCCCGTGAGAACAGCGATCGTACTCTGCGTGGCCGCGAAGACTTTGTGGCGGTGGATTGGGAAACGGCCCTGGATCTGGTGGCGGAAGAGAACCGGCGCGTGCGTGAGCGCTATGGTGCCAGCGGTATCTTCAACGGCTCCTACGGCTGGTCGTCTGCCGGACGCGTGAACCATGCGCGCACGCTGATTCGCCGTTTCTACTTTAAAGGCGGTGGCGGGGTCGATCAGCAGGGCAACTACAGCTGGGGCGCAGCGCAGTTTTTCCTGCCGTATGTGATTGGCACCTATATGCCGCTTACCGGCCGCGTCACTGACTGGCCGGAAGTGGTCGAACATGCCGACATCTTCGTGGCGTTTGGTGGGTTGGCGCTGAAAAATTCTCAGGTTGCCTCCGGCGGGGCGGGTCAGCACAGCCTGAAACCGGCGCTAGAACAACTGGCGGCGAAAGGCACACCGGTGATTAACATCAGCCCGATGCGCGATGACTGCCCGGAATTCGTCAAGGCGGAGTGGATCCCGATTCGGCCCAATACCGATGTGGCGCTGATGCTGGCGCTGGGCTACGAAATCATGCAGCGCAACGGGACAGATGAACAGTTCCTTGCCACGCACTGTACCGGTTGGCCACAGTTGAAAAGCTATTTGATCGGTGAGAGCGATGGCGTTGCCAAAACCGCGGGCTGGGCCAGCCGCATCACCGGGATCCCGCCTGAACGTATTGTTCTGCTGGCGCAACAGCTGTGCGGCAAGCGTAGCTTCATCACCTGTTCCTACTCGGTGCAGCGTGCGCATCGTGGTGAACAGCCCTACTGGATGATGATTGCCCTGTCCGCCATGTTAGGGCAGCCAGGTTTGCCAGGTGCGGGATTCTCCTTTGGTCATGGTTCCATGAACAGCGTGGGCAATCCACGCCAGGAAGGGCCAGCGCCGCTGATGTCGACCGGGCCAAACCCGTCCGGTTTGTCCATTCCCGTCGCGCGCATCAGTGACATGCTGCTGCAACCGAACCAGCCCTATACCTTCCAGGGCGAAACGCTGCACTATCCGGATATTCACCTGGTGCACTGGGCGGGGGGCAATCCGTTCCATCATCATCAACAGCTCAATCGCCTGGTGGAAGGCTGGCAGCGCCCGGACACGGTGGTGGTGCAGGACATCGTCTGGACGCCCGCGGCCCAGATGGCCGATATCGTCTTGCCAGCAACCACCACGCTGGAGCGCAATGACATTGGCGGCTCATCCCGCGATCGCTTTGTGCTGGCGATGCATCAGGCGATTGCGCCACAGCATCAGGCGCGTCATGACTTTGATATCTTCGCTGATTTAGCAGAGCGCCTCGGCTATCGTGACACCTTCACCGAAGGGCGCAACGAGATGCAATGGATTGAATATCTGTATCAACAGTGCGCTGTCGCCCATGCGCACAAAGAGATTCATTTCCCGGAGTTTGAAGAGTTCTGGCAGCGCGGCTTTGTGGAGATCCCGGAAGGTGGTAAGCCCTTTGTCTTTATGGACCAGTTCCGCGCAGACCCGATATCCCATCCGATCCAGACGGCCAGCGGCAAGATAGAGCTGTTCTGTCAGACCATTGCCGACTTTAAGCTGGATGACTTTGCCGGACACCCCGAATGGCGTGAACCACAGGAGTGGCTGGGGGCAGAAATCAGCGCGGATTACCCGCTGCATATGATTTCCATTCAGCCTTCAGACCGCCTGCACAGCCAGTTAGATGCTACGCCGAGTGTTCAGGCCAATAAAACCGCCGGACGTGAAACGTTGTACATGCACCCGCAGGACGCGGCAGCCCGCCAGATTGCGGACGGAGATGAAATTGAGGTCAGCAACGCGCGTGGTCGAATGCTGGCAGGGGTGAAGATAACGGATGGCCTGACGCCGGGCGTGGTGATTATTGCGACCGGGGCCTGGTTTAACCCTGGCTTCGGCGGGAAATGGGATGCGTGGGATCGCGCCGGTAATCCCAATACCCTGACGCTGGATATCGGCACCTCATCATTAACCCAGGGACCTAACGCAATGAGTTGTCTGGTGGAAATCAAAAAACATCAGCTTTGCAAAACAGCGTAAGAAACTCATGGCTGGTTACATTTTACGGCCAACTGTTGCGTTTGCAGGATGGCAGGGCGCAAGCCCTGCTTGCTACAGTCAAGGTCCCAGAGGTATTGATGGGTGAACATCAAAATTTATTGATTACACCGACCTGCGCAGATGCGCAGGTTTTTTTTGCCCATCACCCCGCAATCATGAACTGAAACATAGTTTTCCTGTTATCCCGCCACGGCATTATTTATAACTGCTGCATTGAAACGTATTTTCTTTCATTGCTGCGGATAGCTATGCCACAAATAAAAAAACTACTGGGAAAAGACCAGATCAAAACCTCTTTTAATCCTTTCCGCTTTCGGCTGATCTGTATAGGCGTGTTCGCCTGTATGGCTTTTTTGCTGGCGAGCGTGGCGGATCTCCAACTGATTAATCACCCGATGCTGGAGCATGAAGCCGACCAGCGTTCGCTACGTACGGTGGAACTGCCTACCAGCCGGGGCACCTTGCTTGATCGCAACGGTGATGCGCTAGCGTTAAGCGTACCTTCGCGCGATATCATCGCCGATCCGATGCGCGTGCTGGAGAATAATCCGGATTTCACCAGCCCCAAATGGGCTTACCTCGCCTCGGCGCTGGATACCACGCCACAACAAATGGCGGCGGATATTACCGCCAATCCTAAACGTCGATTCCTGTATCTCGGACGTAAAGTTGAACTGAGTATCGCCAAAGATATCAGCGAGCTGCACCTGAAAGGCATCAGTTCGGTGTATGACGACAGCCGCTTTTATCCGATGAGCGAATCCGCCGCGACGCTAATTGGTATCGTCGGTGCGGATAATGTCGGGCTGAACGGACTGGAAAAGGGGTTTGATAAACTGTTGCAGGGCGAGCCGGGGAAAGAGGTTTATCGTCAGGATGGTGAAGGGAAAATCATCTCGATGATTGACTATAAGCCCCCCACGCAGCCGCCAACGGTACAACTGAGTATCGATAAGTTTGACCAGTACACCATGTACACCAAACTGCGCGATGGCGTGTTGCTGAATAAAGCCGACTCCGGGGCTGCGGTACTGGTAAAAATTGATACCGGTGAAATCCTCGGTATGGCGTCTTACCCGTCGTTTAACCCCAATAATTATGAAGGGGCGACGCCTGCTCAGATGCGTAACACGGCTATCAACGACAGCTACGAACCTGGTTCGACGGTGAAACCGCTGGTGGTACTGGAAGGTCTGGAGCGTCACCTAATTCGGCCTGATTCCGTGCTGGATACCGCGCCTTATGCCATTAACGGCCATATTATCCGTGACGTTGGCCACTGGCCGCGCCTGACCGTGACCGGCATCCTGCAAAAATCCAGTGACACCGGGGCTTCACACATCGCACTGGCGATGCCAGCGGATGCACTGGTGCAGACTTATCATGCGTTTGGCCTGGGGAAACCCACGGGGCTGGGGCTGACAGGGGAGAGCGTAGGCTATTTCCCTCTGCATCGTCAGCGCTGGGCGGATATCGAACGTGCCACCTTCGCGTTCGGCTACGGCTTACGCGTCACCCCTCTGCAAATTGCCCGCGAATACGCCACGCTGGGCAGCTTCGGCGTTTATCGTCCGTTGTCGATCACGAAAGTGACACCGCCGGTGCTCGGCACTCAGGTGGCGAACCCGCAAACGGCAGAAATTGTGGTCCACATGATGGAGAGTGACGTATTACCGGGCGGTTCCGGTCTGCGTGCTGCGGTACCGGGTTATCGTCTGGCAACCAAAACCGGTACGGCGGAGAAAATGGGGACCAGCGGAAAATATGATGGCGGCTATATTAACTACACCGCAGGCGTTGCCCCAGCAAGCCATCCTGAAGTGGCGTTGGTGGTGATGGTTAACCACCCCACCGCAGGGGATCACTTTGGTGGTTCGGTAGCGGCCCCCATCTTCGGCAACATTATGGGACCGGTGTTGAAGCATATGAACATTGCGCCAGATGCCGTGCCAACCCCCGCGCCTACACCTGCTCCCGCGCACGCAAAAGCGGGTTGATTCAGCCTGTTAACGAGGTATGGAGATATTCATACCTCGTTGCATTTCACCAGGCGTCCGGGATTTTCATCTGTGATGACACCACAACATTTTCTGGCGAAAAGTTGACAGTATTGACTATCAAACCTATACCTTGACGTGTGGGCTTTTCCCCGTGAAAATTTGTTTTACGCTATCTCTTTGAATTTTATATTAATCCAAAAAATAAAATGACCCATTTGGTCTTGAATTTATATTTTTTATTAAACGGACTGATTAAATTAATTTTGCTCGTAGCCATTATCTCTTCTCAGTTTTAATCAGGAGTGAATATGTCAATTCATGATTCTGAATCTTCCAGGGTAGATGAAAATAAAACGGATAGTGACCTGGGTATCACATCCTCATCGCATCAGGAATATAAAAAACATAAAGAGAGTTCGTTTTTCGATCCTGATTTTAGTCGACATATAATTTCAGGGATTGAAAGCCAGTTGCCTGATCTGATTGAATATTCCCAGCTGGGCTATCAAAAAAACAACATTACTATCCCTGATCTTAGAGTACTGCAAAAAAGAATGCAGGAATCTATTAGTACTCACTCTTTACTTGATGTTGATTCATTAAAAAGTGATTTTGGCTATACCGATTTCCCGGATCATGATTTCCCTGGAGATGAACTACCCGATAGCCATACCCATCATAATATTCGGGAGGGTGTTGTCAGTGCTCAAAATAACAGCACATTGCCCGATAGTGTAAGAAAAAAAATTGGGGCGGTGAACAGCTATAAAGGTATAAATTATTTTAACTCATTTATTGAGTCGTTTATTAAATTCAAACAGGAAAGCTACAAAGATAACAGAATACCCCAGGCAGCTATGTTCTACACACATCAAACACAACAAAATGTGCAGACAAGAATTGATAAAATAAATGACACGCTGAACTTACTGGCTTCACGCTTAATCAATGCTCTCTCTGAGACCTTTGCAATGATCGACAGTCTTGCACAAATGAAACCGGAGTCATGGCTCTCCTGGAAAGAATTTGAAAACAGAAAGCGTGAAGCATTTTTTTATGCCACGGTGAATATCACTGGGCTGGAACAATCCGGCGAGTCAATTAGCACTGGTGAACGGCGTGTCAAATTGCAAAAAGACCCCGTTGAAATAATGAAGGTAAATAGCCTTGTTAATGCTCAGTTATGGAATGAAAAGAAATACCGGGAAAGTTTATGGGGAATAGCACCGCAGAATGGGGAGAGTAATACTATTGATCTCTCCGATCCGGAAGGCATCGCGGACGTTAGCGAGATAAGTGGAGATATACCAAGAACTGCACTGAGTCAGTCAGATGGAATAGATTATTCCCTTGAACTTCTGCTACAAAGTGTAAGTCTTACAGAAAAAGCTGCACAGAGAATTTTATCGTCAAATGAAGTAAACCCTCGTGAAGAAAAGAGCTACGCTTTCACTCAGATGATTTTGTTAACCTGTAAAAAATTAAATATTATTCTCATACAGTTAATGGATGAAGTGAAAAAAGTTCAGCCCTCTAAGGAAGCTTTAAACGATAAAGCATCTCAGGGAGTTATTGAAAAACTGTATGAAGCGGAAAAGGAATTCATTTCCCCTACTAAAAAACCGGCCGCCTCATTCAAAGCTAGCCTCCCTCTTGTACCACGATTTTTAGAGTCAGCTCACCTTAAGATAGAACGTAAGTTGACTGGCATAATTACCCGAAAGACGAAGTCTTTTTCTGCCCAAGAGATAGCTGCAATTTTGCACACAGGCGTGATAGTCAAGGATAAAATCCAGCAAACTCTGATTAGTCTGGCGCAGATAAATCAGGCATCCAGCACATTACGTTTTGCCCTTCAACGCTTTGATGCGGTTACATGGCTACTGGAAAAACAAAATCCTTCCTCTATAAGTAAAATATTAATAAATGAACTGGAAAATAATAAGGTTTTTTGGCAACAGGTTGTTGTTGAGGAAAAAAGAAAATTAGCTGACCTTGTTAACAGTAAAATGGATTTATCTAAAAGGAGGCAGAAGGCATCAGTGTTGCTAGAAATATCTGATATTTTAATGGCAGATACACATACCGGTAAATCACAACAAGCCATTAACGATTACTTTATCGAACTAAGTAAGTTTACTGACTATATTGTCAAATGTGAAACAAGGATGAAGACTATCCCGGATAAACTTTGTGATTACCCGGATGCCAGAGATTCATTTTCTGATGAAATTAAAGAATGGATACGAAAACTTCAGGCTGTAAGGAGTTATCTTAATATAGAAATAACGGACTTAACCGGTTGGGAACCCGCGAGCTTCTCGCGTACTGGTATGTTAGCGAAAGGGATTGCTGAATCACATCAGGAAAGAAAAAAAAGCTGGTTAGCGAAACATTCTGGAAGTAGCAGGATTAAAGCAGAAGAAGAATATGATGCTGCATTTCTAAAATATATCAGAAACTATCTGCCATTTATTGCCAAACAAAAAGTGGGTGGTGGTGAACTATTGATGAATCGTCTTAAAATAGAAATGAAAAATGCCGCTGAGGGTAAAGTTAACTATCCCACTACCATGGCAGAAATTTTGATGGCTCAGAAAAGTACGGATGAGATGTTTAAAAGCTGGTCCGTCAGGCGGCTGATTAGAAAAAGCCTCTACGCATCATTGGGTTCTTTCAGCATAATGCCATCACTCGCCTCTTTACCGCTACGTATTGCGATTAAGTGCCTCGTCACCCATGCTGTTGTGACCTTTGTTATTGATAAAGGGGGGAAAGCCGTTCGTTTGGGTGAAGGCAGCAGTGAGCTGGAAGCCAGTAAGTACAGAAAAAATGCATTTGAACAGCTGGCAATTAAGATTGGTGTAGGCACATTACCCTTTGCTTCTCATGCTATCGGTGGGGCATTTCTTTGGGAAGACATTTATAAAGGCAATGCCAGGGACGCTGCAAAAAATGTGGCTAAGCAGTTGGTTTCCGAGCTGCCTTTTGTGGCGATAAACAAAGTTGTGACGAACAGTGCAGAAGCGATGCAACAAAAAAAAATTAATGAGCAAGAGAAAATCAGCAAGTTTTTTGACAGTGTTTTAAAACAGACCCATGCAAAAGATAAAGCAGCAAAATCGATAGCGAGCAGCGTTAAAAATCTCAAAGTTCGTGAAGAAATATTTCGCATATCTCAGGGGGGGGATTTACGGCAAGCGAAATTATCCCAAAGCCTACTTAATAATAAATTCATTGATAGTTTCGGTATAATACAGTCAGAAGAGTATGCCTTCAGCCATTATAAAATGTCAACGCGAGAAATACGATTAAGTGCGGATGCGACTGACGAAGAGATCTTGCATGAAATTGCTCATGCTTTATCCGCACATCAAGTGGCAGCAGGATTGAAGAACCCAGCAAGTGAGCTGGGGTACAAAGTACAGCAACTCGATGCACTTCGCGAGCGTGCACAACAGGCTTATCAGGAACAGGGAGGGAAAGATGCTGCCACTGTGTATTATCTGCACAGTCCGCACGAATTTATTGCCGGGTTGTATTCCGGAGATTCAGAGTTTACGGCTTTTCTCAAGAGTATAGATGTGAATGGATGGAGCCTGCTGCTGCGCGTGCTGGATATGTTGTGTGAACTGCTGGGACTGGAAGCCGAGCAGGAAAGCGCGCTAACGCATGCGTTAGGACTAAGTGATGCCATTATGGCAACACCAGTGGCAGAAGAGATGGAAGGTGAGCAGCAGACGTATTATGGAACTGCGCAAGGCCGTATGTATAGCCAATATACAAATCCAAACCGTAATAGGCGAGTTGAGTGCAATGCGTTGCCTTTAACAGCAACCTCTATTCCCGGCGGTGCAATAAAAAATTCATTAGTTTCTGAGCTGGCCGCTATGTCCCGTTCAGACAGGAATGAATGGATTGCGAATAGCAGCCTAACTGCAAGTTATAAAAAAGATCTAGGTATCTACCTGGCGGAAAATTATTATATTTACGATCGAATGGTGACGGGGAGTGAGTATTTTACATGGGTGCAAAGTATTCATCCTCGATGGCCACGTAATTTCCAGAGTGAAAACCGTATCGTGGGAGTGTTACGACTGCCGAGCCCCGTGTTGGCGGGAAGTTTTCCCACTAATAAAGGATTTAAACTGATGCTTAAAAACAGTAGCGGCGAGGTGATGTTTGAGAAAGTATATTATCCACGAACTGTTTCAGAGAGAAATGGTGCCTGGAAAACGGATATTGCATCTCAAATAGAAGAGGATATGTTGCTTCTGGATGAGAATAATCGCATTTCTGTAGATCATATTCATCGTTATATATACAGTAATCCCGTAGTGATATCGGGAGCAAAAAACACTGAGGTAAATGTATTTGTTGCCGGTGAAAATAGTCAGGTGAAAAACGTCGATTTCCAGATTGTCGATCAGGACAGTAGCTTGTCTAAACGTAGCCTTTCGACCTCTGCAGAAGGGGCGGCACTGGCTGCACAGTTGGCCAAAATGTCTGCTACCGAAAGAGATGTCTGGTTTCAACGGAGCGCATTATTCGCATACCTCAAAAGAAATCTGGGTATATATCTCGCCGAAAACTATTATATTTACGATCATATGGTTAAGGGAAGCGATTATTTTAAATATGTGCAAAGTCGTCACAAAACATGGCCAGCGGATTTTCAGAGTACAAACCGTATCGTGGGAGTGTTACGACTGCCAGACTCCGTGTTGGCGGGGGATTTTCCCGCCGGTAAAGGATTTAAACTGACACTTAAAAATAACAGTGGTGGGGTTATTTTTGAAAAAATTTATTATCCACGACCCGGTAGTGGACGTTCTGGTGCGTGGAAGGCGGATATTGCATCTCAGATAGAAGAAGATATGCTGATTCATGATGAGGTGAATCGTATTTCTGTATCACATATTAACGGCGAAGAAACCAGTGCACCCAAGGTGGTTTCAGGATCGAGTGATGATAATATTAATGTGTTTGTGGTTAAGGATAGCAGTCTGGTAGAAAGCGCCAATTTCCAGTTTGTTGATCAGAGTTGTACTTTGTCTTTACCAGAAATTACGTCGAGGGAAGCGTATTCTTCATTGGCTTCTCTGTTAGCGATTATGTCTCCTGTCGAAAGGGGAGCATGGTTTAACGAGAGCAAACTCCCTGATGATGATAAAACGCGCTTACGTATATATTTGTCAGAGAAATATTATATTTACGATAGTATGGTAAAAGGAAGTTCGTATTTTTCAGCCTTGTCTAAGGCTATAGGAATATGGCCAGACGATATTCAGGATAAAAATAGAATTGTAGGGGTGTTACACCAGGAAATAAATAAATCCAGAGAGGGGTTTCCTGCCGGTAAGGGATTTAAATTTACCCTAAAAAATAGTGCTGGCGAAGTTGTTTTTGCAAAGATATATCATCCTCAAGATGGTTATGAAAGTTCTGATAAATGGAAAACGAATATTTTATCGCAGATACAAGCAGATATGCTGCTTCAGGATGAGAGAAATCGTATCTCCGTATCACATATTGAAAAGGCGTTATCGAGCAATCCAAAGATCGGTTCAGGAGCGAGCGATGATGATTTGAATGTATTTGTTATTAATGAACACAGTCTGGTAGAAAGCGCCAACTTCGAGTTTGTTGATAGTGAAGGCAGCATCGAGAAAAACACCAGCGCATCGACAGGTTCTTCCTCAGATATATCAGTGCATAAGCAACTTAGTGTTAACGATCAGCTTGACAGCATTCTACTAAAATCTGCGGCCAGCCAGGGAATGACTTTTGCTCAGGCTGACCTGGATGCAGAATATTCTGTTACCTTTGAAACACTCACGAATAATAACTATGGTTCGGCAAACTTCATCGCTCCAACACAGAAACTTTATATCAAGAAATATAAGTTAAGAGATATCCTTTCTGGTAATCTTTATCGTGATGAAGATTTTACATTAAATTCTGTTTCGGATGTGAATAATGTAAGTGGCATATCCGGGATGAGTCAGGATGTGTTGCGTAAGATAATTAATCATGTTGAGAGGGAAATAAAAGAAAAAATTGAAGCGTTGAAATCTTCTTCACCCTTGCGGTCGGCTGTATCTGTTATCTATCAGAAAGCCATTAATACAGCCTTATTGAAATTTTTATTAACGCCTAAAAACGATGATGTGACTGCTTTAGTCAATGACTATTTGTCAGGCAAGGCTGCGCTACAAACTGTTAGCGTAAATATGCCTTGGGAAGCTTTAGGTATGGAAATTAGTGATGCACAGCATCCTGTTTCGGAAATGATGGCGATAACTAAGGGGGATCTAAAAATTATCATCTCCCTCAGAAGTGGTAAGTGCTATATTATGAGGGCTGGGATGGTACCAGGACGTGAACTTGCGATTGATATACAGAATAGCCTCTCGAAAAAAGATCGTGATGGTATTATTCCTGGGTACAAACCCTGGCTAAGTTGGTCGCTGAGCTATGGTAATGTTACAAATAATACCCAGACACTACTGGACAGTCTTTATGATGGATTAATAGACAGGTTAAGCAGCGATCTGGATTACGATATCTTTACGCCGGGTGAGCATAAGACAAAACGGCTGGTGAGCTACGGGCAGGCTGTACTTAGAGGGATGGCTTTAGTCGCAGGTGCAGCCGCTGCAACTGCTAGCGGCCAAGTACAAGTGGCTGCACTGTTGGTTAGTGCGTTAGCCGAATCGGGGGATATTGGTTTAAGTGTGCTCAAGTTATATAATTCCGACCGCGGAAAAGAATTTATTGAGGCGAAAGCTGATATCTTAGTTGGGTCGATACTTTTTGCTGTTTTTTCCGTGGCTGACGTAAAAGGTTTATTGCGTTATGCCACTAGCAATCATCAGGAATTTATAACTGTAGTAAGAAAATCAAACGAATTTGTTGATAAAATCAAGTATGCACCAAATGCCGATGAGATTATTTCAAGAGGAATATCAGATGCAAATATCAGAGCTGATTATTCCAGACAGGTTCTTGACGAAGGATTCATTGAGGGCGTTATTACTGAAGGTCGACATAATGAACTAATGGCAGGTGTGGATACCTCAAGCACCATATCTTCCAGAGCTGGTTCATCTGACGGAACCAGCCTTTCTTCAAGTCATTCGGTCAACACTGGTGGATCAAATAATCCTGCAGTCGATTTGAGCCATTCAAGCGAAACAAGTTCTTCAGGTTACCAGTCAGGAAGCTCTATGACGGGAACGACCTCTCACGGAGGACAACAAACACAAAGCCTGGCTTCAGGTAGCCGCTCATCTGTTGGCGGGACCCATGTCAATTCTGGCGCTCAGCTCAATAATGGGGCAACAAGAATGGAGCAATTGCGTGCTGACGTGAATAACCTGCTGGATCGTTTTAGGAATTCAGATTTCGCAACAACAGAAGGTATCAGACAAACTACGGGACAAACGAGCACAGTCAGAACAAATAATGCGCATAGCGCACGTTTGCCGTTGGAAGTGCGAGGAGGCGTAAGGCCAGGGCTTGGTGAATCTGCTTATAACCAACCGCTTACAGGGGCCGTAAGAAGGAATCCTAATCCTGATGGTACTTATGGCATCGGCACTCAAGGCGATCTGACATGGGAATTGAACGGGGTAACGCCTAATTCTACCCCGTGGCCGGGGGCAAGAGGGATTGATGAAGGAAGAAGGCTTTTTAACAAAAAAGATGTAATACGTAATGGAAAATCATATGGTTATCGGCAGTATGATGGCTACAAAATATACCTTCCCGAAGGTAAGGATGCCAGGCCAGGCCGTTTCATGGTCTCAGGACATGGGAATACTATTGGTACAAATACGGTTGCCTGTCCAAAGAAAACCACTATTAATTTCTATGGCGAGCATGGAAAGTTGCTTGATGATAATGGGTTAGAAAGCAGAAAAATGTTACCTTCGGCTCGGGTAAAATACAATCAACTTGATCAACCTGTAACAGAAGTTCCCATTATTAAAAATGGCGAAATTGAGAGCTGGCGAACTGCGACGCTGGAAGAGAGAATAAGATTCACCGGAACTTCTAAGGCAGGCCATTATAAAGACGTTAAATTATCCCATTTCGAGGATGATAACCCATACAGGGCAATGGATATGTGGAATCTGGAAAAACAAACCAGCTCACAGAATCCTTCGTTAGTACCTGCAACGCCACGTCCTGGTGGGTTAGTCACAATTGATAAAAAGCAAGCCCTTAAATTATCAACGCTGGTTGAGGACTTTGCTTCTGTTTCAAGCACCGGCGAGGCCGTAGTGGATGTTAATGCTTGTCGTGGCGGCTGGATAGCCTCGCTGTTCGCAAACAAAAATACGCGTGCAGGAGCGTCCAGTCGATATATACGAGCAAGACCCTCCAGGCCATATACAGAACAAACCGGGATCGGGTCGATTAGGGGAAATGGAAACAGAACCGGAGGGCGTCGGCTCAGAGGGAAAGACTTGTACAATACACTCTCTCCGATCGGCCAAGGAGGGGGGCCTATTATGCAAAGGGCTCTGCAACACGCTCAGGAACACCCTAAAACGGCCTTAAAATTGCTTGGCTTCAACGCCGTAGTAGTAATTTATGCGTCAGTCTTTGCGGTGGTGATTTTGTACCTCCGGGGGGATTTTGATTCGCCTGGTGCCACAACAGACGGGCAAAAACCAGACATTGAACCTGTAAGCCAGACATCCACTGAGGAGCCAACTCTGACACTAACAAAAGATGAAGTTTCTGAAAAAGTGAGTTTTATTATTAGCAAAGTGGCATCCCTTATGGCTGTGTTATTAAATAATGATGATAATGCGTTGGCACAGCTGAGGCCGCTGGAAAAACTCTATTTTGGTGATGATGATTACCTGGATGTTAATGACTTAACACAGGTACTCGCTTTCTTCAATGCGATAAAAAACGACGCCACTGGCGAATCGTTAAAGGCATTTTTAGAGGATAAACCTACCCCTTGGGAGATCGCAAATCCGCATAACCCATTTGCTCGTCTGGGGAGAGAGAATGTCATTGATTTTCTCTTCCAGGTTTTACGTTAATTTTGGCGATTGCGGCAAACCTGACCAGGTGCAGGTTTGTCGCGTATTACGGAGATGCCTCGATGACAGGGCTTCATTGTCATCGAGGCAAATCGGGATAATTCAGCCTGTTAACGGGGTATGGAGATATTCATACCTCGTTGCATTTCACCGAACTCCGTAGCGTTTTCGCGCTATTTTTCTCCCCGCTATCAGTGCGACTATACCCATCCCAGAGGTATTGATGGGTGTAAAGAACTGATATCCGTATTCTTCCCGATGGGATATCTCCATGTTCTGATGCACTGACCCACGCGGATGCGTGGGTTTTTTTTGCCTGTCATCTGCCCTTAGTGAAATAAATTCGTAACCTGTATACACCTCTTAACCACCTCTTAACGAATTCCCGCCAACAAAAAAAAAGCCAATCAGTTAGCTTACGGCTAACGCTCCGCTATGTTGCATTCCGTACCGGTCGCCAGCCCCTTACTGTGTTGGTAGCGCTGCAAGGGGCGCTCCAGTTAACTCTGAATAACGTGACGACATCATGCCAAAAACCAAAGACAGAACGCCGCGAGGTGACGGCAAGTCGGCTGCTTTCCAGATCCGCATTCATCCCGAGCTACATGACCAACTGCGTGATGTGACCAATGACGAGAACATTACGCTCTCCTGCTGGCTGAAAGACCTTGCCAGACGCGAACTGCGCCGTCGTGGTATCGAGCCAAAAGGCTGAAAATTCCCGCTAAATGGCGCAAATGGCTAAAGAATTTTGGCAAATAGCGCACGAAAAGATTACCGGTTTCGTTTCGAAAATATATTTTACGCAACCTTAACAGCTGTAAATGATCGGCCTCCCTACAATGCAATTTTTGATGAGAGTAATCACTCTCATTACTGTCTCCCCATCTTGTTGAGAAAAACTATGCGCCTGAAATTACTTTCTGCCAGCGTGGTGTTTTTACTGGCTGCGTGTGACCAGGGTGGAGCCGCACCTGCCGCGTCTGCCACACCGCAGGTCGGTGTTGTCACACTGAAAGCCGAACCCGTAACGCTGTTAATCCAGTTGCCTGGCCGTACCACCGCAGTTCGTACCGCTCAGGTCCGTCCGCAGGTCAGCGGTGTGATCCAGAAAATCCTCTTTACCGAAGGGGGAGAAGTGAAAGAGGGGCAGCCGCTGTATCAGATCGATCCTGCCACTTACAAAGCGGCCTATGATAAAGCGCTCGCGACCTGGCAAAATGACGCCACCGTGGTGAAGCGTTATCAGCCCCTGGCCGCGGCCCATGCCATCAGCCAACAAACTTACGATGATGCCGTAGCCGCAGCGCGTGAAGCGCAGGCGGATGTGGAAACCGCGAAAGTGAACCTTGATTACACGCTGGTGAAAGCGCCGATCTCCGGTCATATCAGCCGCTCGTTATACACCGCCGGTGCGTTGGTTACTGACGGACAAACCGATTACCTCGCCACCATCACTCAGCTTGATCCGATTTACGTTGATGTCAGCGAATCGTCTACCGATCTCCTGCGTCTGCGCCGTGCGTTAGCCAGCGGCAAAATTGAGAAGGTGGGGGATAACACCGCCGCCGTTGGCCTGACGCTGGAAGATAACAGTAAGTATGGTGCGGAAGGGAAGCTGGCCTTCTCTGAAGTGAATGTGGATACCACCACCGGCACCGTGGTGCTGCGTGCGGTGTTCCCGAACCCGAACAGCGAATTGCTGCCGGGGATGTACGTCCACGCTAGCTTCCCGCAGGGCATTCAGCAGCAGGGCATTTTGCTGCCACAAGAAGCCATCATGCATGACACCAAAGGGCAGCCGTATGTCTATGTGGTGAAAAGCGACAACACCATCGAGCAGCGCAGCATCTCCACCGGTGAAATGGTGAAAGCCGAGTGGCTGGTGACTGGCGGTCTGCAAGAGGGCGAGAAAGTGGTGGTGAACAATCTGCAAAGCGTTCATGCCGGTACCAAAGTCACTACCACCGCTGCGAATACCAACGATACGCCTGATGCCAATGCTGTCAGCCTCTCCATGACCGATTCAGCGGCACAATAAGGAGGCGTCATGTCTAAGTTTTTTATTGAACGCCCGATTTTTGCCTGGGTGATCGCCATTATTGTGATGCTGGTCGGTGCGATTGCGGCGATAAGCCTGCCAGTCAACCAGTATCCCAATATCTCCCCGCCGGCGGTCTCCATCTCGGTCACTTACCCAGGTGCGAGTGCTGAGACCACGCAAAATACCGTGGTACAGGTGATTGAACAGCAGCTGAATGGCCTGGATGGCTTACGTTATCTGGAATCCAGCAGTGCCAGTGATGGTAGTGCTCAGATCATCGCGACCTTTAACCAGGGCGTGAACCCGGACATTGCGCAAGTTCAGGTACAGGACCGCGTGTCACTGGCGGAATCCCAACTGCCGACCGATGTGACCCAGCAGGGTATCCGCATCCGTAAATACCAGAAGAACTTCATGATGGTTATCGGCTTGATCTCGAAAGATGGCAAGCTGACCAACGGCGATTTAGCCGACATGCTGGTTTCAAAACTGGAAGACCCGATCTCGCGTACGCCGGGTGTCGGTGACTTTATGGTGTTGGGATCGGAATATGCCATGCGCATCTGGCTCGATCCGGCCAAGCTGTATAAATACAACCTGATGCCAAGTGATGTTTCCACCGCGATTGATAATCAGAACGTGCAGGTCTCATCCGGTTCACTCGGCGGCTTGCCGACCATTCAAGGGGCGAAAACCCAGGCCACCATTCTGGGTAAAACGCGCTTCACTACCGTGAAGCAGTTTGAGAATGTGCTGCTGAAGGTCAACACCGATGGCTCGCAGATCCGTCTGAAAGATGTGGCAAGCGTCGCACTGGGCCCGCAAAGCTACGGCATTGATGCCACCATGGATGGCAAACCTGCCGCCGGTATTGCGCTGCGCCTGGCAACAGGGGCTAACCAGTTAGATACTGCGAAAGCGGTACGCGCCACTGTGGCGGCGTTGAAAGATTCTCTGCCCGATAACGTTGAAGTCCAGTATCCGTATGACACCTCTCCGGTGGTCAGCGCCTCGATTGAAGAAGTGGTGAAAACCCTGATTGAAGCGATTGTGCTGGTGTTTATCGTTATGCTGGTGTTCCTGCAGAACCTGCGTGCCACCATGATCACCACGCTGGTGGTGCCCGTGGTGCTGTTGGGTACCTTCGGTATTCTTTCTGCCTTTGGTTACAGCATTAACACCCTGACGATGTTCGGGATGGTGCTAGCGATAGGATTGTTGGTGGATGACGCCATCGTGGTGGTGGAGAACGTCGAGCGCGTGATGCACGATGAACACCTCGATCCGAAAACCGCCACCATTAAATCGATGGAGCAGATTCAGGGCGCGCTGTTTGGTATCGCGCTAGTCCTGTCAGCGGTCTTACTGCCGATGGCCTTCTTCTCCGGGTCAACCGGGGTTATCTATCGTCAGTTCTCTATCACCATTGTCTCGGCGATGGCGCTGTCTGTGATCATGGCGTTGATCTTTACGCCAGCGCTCTGTGCCACGCTGCTGAAAGCCAGCGCGGCGGAGCATAAAACCACCGGATTTGCTGGCTGGTTTAACCGCAAGTTCGACAGTGGCACATTGCACTACACCAATGGCGTCAGCAAAGTGATTTCACGCCGTGGCCTGTTCCTGGTGGTGTATCTGGTGATTGTCGGCGTAACCGGTTATCTGTTTACGCGCGTGCCAACCACCTTCCTGCCCGCAGAGGATCAGGGGCTGATGATGGTGCAGATGACGCTGCCCGTAAACGCCTCTTCCCAGCGTACAGAACAGGTGATCAACGACCTGAATGATTATCTGCACAAAAACGAAGCTTCGATTGTCACTACCAACTTTGGCGTATCAGGCTTTAACTTTGCCGGTCGTGGGCAGAACAATGCGATGGCCTTTGTGCGCCTGAAAGACTGGGGCGAACGTACCCACAGCGGACAAAGCGTGCAGGATCTGGCTAACCGCGTTATGGCCCACTTCGCCAACTACAAAAACGCGAAGATCTTTGCCCTGGTGCCGCCAGCGGTAATGGAATTGGGTAACGCCACCGGCTTTGACCTCTATCTTCAGGATACCGGTGGACACACCCATCAGCAGATGATGGATGCGACACACCAGCTGATTGACCTCGCCAATAAAGATCCGCGTCTGACGCAGGTACGTATGAATGGCCTGGAAGATGAGCCGCAGTATCAACTGGAGATCAACGACGAGAAAGCCAGTGCCCTGGGCCTGAGCATGAGCGATATCAATGACACCCTTTCAGTGGCATGGGGTTCGAGCTACATCGATCAGTTCATGTATAACGGGCGTGTGAAAGAAGTGTATCTGATGGGGAAAGCGGACTCCCGCGTGACGCCAGACGATCTCAACAAGTGGTACTTCCGTAACACCAGCGGCACCATGGTGCCATTCTCCGCCTTTGCTTCCGGCAAGTGGGTCTATGGTTCTCCACACTTTGAACGCTTCAATGGTTTGACGGCGGAAGAGATCCTCGGTTCTCCGGCACCGGGTCTGAGTACCGGTGAGGCGATGAAGGCGGTTGATGAGCTGGCGAAGCAACTGCCGCACGGTTTCCGGGTGCAGTGGTATGGCATCTCCTATGAGGAGCAGGCTTCCGGTAACCAGACCACCCAGCTGTATATGATCTCAATTCTGGTGGTGTTCCTGTGTCTGGCCGCGCTGTATGAGAGCTGGTCGATCCCGTTCTCGGTGATTCTGGTGGTGCCGCTGGGCGTACTGGGGACTATCAGTGCGGTACTGCTGCGCGGGCTACAAAATGACGTCTTCTTCCAGGTGGGGCTATTGACCACGGTGGGGCTGGCGGCGAAGAACGCCATTCTGATTGTGGAGTTCGCCAAAGAGCTGCATGAACGCGAAGGTAAAAGTCTGGTGGACGCTGCCGTAGAAGCTGCTCGTCTGCGTATTCGTCCCATCATCATGACATCCATGGCCTTTATTCTTGGCGTGTTCCCGCTCACCATCTCCAACGGCGCGGGTGCGGGTAGCCAGCACTCCATTGGTACTGCGGTAGCCGGTGGCATGATCACGGCGACCTTCCTCGCCATCTTCTTTGTGCCGATGTTCTATGTGGTGGTTTCGCAGTTCTTCTCGCGCAAGAAAAAATCCGCAGCGACCGAGGTGGTACACAATGATAACTAAGGCTTTCTCCTGGGGCGTGTTACCCCTGGCCACCGCCATCGCGTTGACCGGCTGTACCATGGAGCCCAAATACCAGCGTCCGGCTATGCCGGTGGCGGTTCACTACGATCAACCCACTGCGGTGGGCAACGTCGCCGATTTGCCGTGGCAGAGTTTCTTCAACGACCCACAAATGCGCAGCCTGATTACGCTGGCGTTGAACAATAACCGTGACCTGCGCGTCGCGGCATTGAATGTGCAAAAAGCACAGGGCAGCGTACAGATTGACCGTGCCGCCCTGATGCCCACCATCAATGCTACCGCGAGCCAGACTTCGGCGCATGAGCCTGCCGGGCTGTATAACACCGGTAACACGCCAGAAACTTACCATGAGCTGAGCACCGGTCTGGGCGTCACCTCGTGGGAGCTGGACTTCTGGGGACGCCTGCGCAGCCTGAAGGATGAGGCGCAGGAAACCTACCTCTCCACGGCGGAAACCGAGCGTGCTACCCGCATTTCGCTGATTGCGGAAGTGGCCTCGGACTGGCTGACCCTCAGCTCCGATAACGACCTGCTGCACCTGGCGGAAAACACCGTCACCAGCCAGCAAGAGAGCTATCGCCTGACGAAACTCAGCTACGCCGGAGGCGTCAGCAGCGATCAGGATCTGGCGGAAGCAGAAAGTACGGTACGCGCGGCTCAGGCGGATGTGGCGAGCTACACCCGTCAGGTGCGTCAGGATGTGGATGCGTTGCGCCTGCTGGTGGGCACTGAACTGCCTGCCACGCTGCTTGCACATGCCACGCTCAATCAGAACTGGCAGTTCCCGGCAACGCCAGCGGGACTCCCCTCTGATCTGCTGACGCGCCGTCCAGACATCATGGCGGCAGAACATACCTTGAAAGCGGCGAATGCCAATATCGGCGCGGCGCGGGCTGCCTTCTTCCCGAATATCAGCCTGACCGCATCTGGTGGCTCTACCAGTAGTTCACTGGGCCATCTGCTAGACGGCGGCACCGGTGCCTGGTCATTTGTGCCGACCCTCTCCCTGCCTATTTTTGATGGCGGGGTCAATTCGGCTAATCTTGATATCGCGCATATTGAGAAACGCATTGAAATTGCTGACTACGAGAAGACGATTCAAACCGCCTTCAAAGAGGTGAATGATGCGCTGGCCGGTCAGGACACCTGGCAGGATCAGGTGGAGGCACTACAAAAAGAGGTAGCAGCAAATCAGCGCGATTACGACTATTCTGAATTGCGTTATAAGCAAGGCGTAGACAATTATCTCAATGTGTTAGTGGCCCAACGTTCTCTTTATACTGCCCAGCAGTCGCAGATTACCGCGCATCTGGGGCAGTTGAACCAGAAAATCACGCTGTATGAGGCGTTGGGAGGCGGCTGGAAGTCCTGATTTTTTTAACGTTACCCTTACGGTTTCTCCATGGAAAATCCATGGCACTTCAGCCGATAATACCAGCAGTAATGATCTGCTACTGAAATAATCCCCTGTCATTACAGGGGATTTTCCATTTATCCAGTAACCTGAAGAGTTCGATGACTATTAACTCCCCCCACAAATCTCGTTCCCGCTGGCTGAAATGGCTGCTGTTATTGATTGTTCTGCTGATTGCGGCGGGCGTGGTGTGGCGTTTGTTGCCGCATGGCGGAATGCCGGGCGGCGGAATGCCACCGGGGGGACGTCCGGGAGGTGGACATCGCGGTGGTGCTGGCGGCCCTCCGGGCATGGCGATGATGATGGGCGGTGCGACACTGGTTCACAGTGGCGTGGCCACCACGGCGGATGTGCCGGTGTACCTGAATGCCCTTGGCACCGTGGTGCCCAATGCCAGCGTCACCGTAACCAGCCGGGTTGATGGTCAACTGATGAAAGTGTTCTTTACTGAAGGACAAAAAGTCCAGGCCGGGCAACTGCTGGCGCAGATTGACCCGCGCAGTTATGAAGCCACGCTGCAACAGTATCAGGGTGACCTGAGCCAGAATCAGGCGCTGTTAAAAAGTGCCGAACTGACGCTGGCGCGCTACCGCAAGCTGTATGCGCAGGACTCCCTGGCGAAACAGGACCTGGATACGCAGGTGGCGACCGTGGGTCAGTATCGCGGTACGGTTGCGGCGGATGAAGCGCAAATCGCCAGTGCGAAGCTGAGCATTGAATATTCACGCATTACCGCCCCGGTCAGTGGCCGCGTGGGCCTGCGTCTGGTCGATCCTGGCAATATGGTGCAATCTTCCAGTACCACGGGCCTCGTGACGATCACCCAAATGCAGCCAGCGGCTGTGACGTTCAGCGTGCCACAGAGCAATATTCCGACGCTGGTAAAAGCGTTGCACAATGACCAGAGTATGGCCGCCACCGCCTTTGATGAAGACAACACCACCGCCTTAGCACAGGGTGAAGTGAAGTTCCTCAGCAACCAAATTGATACCAGCACCGGCACGGTGGAACTGAAAGCGATCTTCGCTAATCAGGATGATGCGCTGTTTGCCAACCAGTTTGTGAATTTGCGCCTGCAAACCGCAATCCTGAAAGGGGCCACGGTGATTCCGGCCCAGGCGTTGCAGCTCAGCAGCGACGGGAGTTTTGTGTTTGTTATCAACAAAGATAATACCGTTACGCGTAAAGCCGTGACCACGGGGCCCGCATTTGGTGAAGACAAGCAAGCGATTCTGCAGGGCGTTTCTCCGGGTGATCGTCTGGTGACCGAGGGGATTGATCGCCTGACCAACGGCAGTAAAGTGTCGCTGGTCGATGAGAGCAAAACCGCTGCAACCACCGAGGCCAAATGAACCCGTCACGCCTGTTTATCCTGCGCCCGGTCGCCACTATCCTGCTGATGATCGGGGTGCTGATCTCGGGGATATTTGCTTACCAGTTTCTCTCTACCTCGGCGCTACCGCAGGTAGATTATCCCACCATTCAGGTCACCACGCTCTATCCGGGTGCGAGCCCGGATGTGATGGCGTCTTCCGTTACCTCCCCGCTGGAACGCCAGTTGGGACAGATGGCGGGCTTAAGCCAGATGACCTCCACCAGCTCGGGGGGATCTTCTATCATTACATTGAAGTTCAGCCTCGATCTGTCTCTGGACGTTGCTGAACAGGAAGTGCAGGCGGCAATCAATGCCGCAAACAACCTGCTGCCCAGCGATTTGCCTAATCCGCCCACCTACAAAAAGGTCAACCCGGCCGATACTGCGGTGATCACACTGGCGGCCAGTTCCGATAACTTGCCGCTGACGCAGGTGCAGGATCTGGTTAACACCCGTGTGGCGCTGAAGCTGTCGCAGATCTCCGGCGTGGGGATGGTTACGCTGGCGGGGGGACATCAACCCGCAATTCGTGTGCAAATGGACCCGAAAGCGCTGGCGGCCCACGGGCTGACGCTGGCAGACGTCGATACCTTAATTACCAACAGCAACGTCAACGGTTCAAAAGGGGGCTTTGATGGCAAATACCACTCGGTCACCATCGATGCCAATGACCAGCTGCGCACCGCTGAAGAGTACGGCAACCTGATTCTCACCTACAAAAATGGTGCGGCGCTGCGTCTCAAAGACATTGCGCATATTGAACAGGGGCCGGAAAACAGCTTCCAGTCTGCCTGGGCAAACAACAGTCCGGCTATCATTATCAGCGTGCAGCGCCAGCCGGGTGCTAACGTGATTCAGGTGGTGGATGACATCAAGGCCAAGCTGCCGACGCTGCAGGCAGCGTTGCCAGACGGCGTGAAAATGACGGTGCTGTCTGACCGCACCCAGACCATTCGCGCCTCTATCAGCGATGTGCAGTTTGAATTAATGCTGTCGATTGCGCTGGTGGTGATGGTGACGTTCCTGTTCCTGCGCAATGTCGCTGCGACACTGATCCCCAGTGTGGCGGTGCCGCTGTCGCTGGTCGGCACTTTTGGGGTGATGTACCTTTCCGGCTTTAGCATCAATAACCTCTCTTTAATGGCGCTGACTATCGCCACCGGTTTTGTCATCGATGATGCGATTGTGGTGGTCGAAAACATCACCCGCCGACTGGAAGAGGGCGAAACGCCGATGCAGGCGGCGCTGAAAGGTTCCCAGCAGATCGGCTTTACCATCATCTCGCTGACGTTCTCGCTGATTGCGGTACTGATCCCTCTGCTGTTCATGGGCGATGTGGTTGGCCGACTGTTCCGCGAGTTTGCCATTACCCTGGCGGTGTCGATCTTTGTCTCGATGTTGGTTTCGTTGACCCTGACGCCGATGTTGTGCGCCTATCTTCTGCGCCATGTGCCACCGGAGAAACAGTCGCGCTTTGCCCGTAAGGGGGAAGCGGTATTCGACAAAATCGTCGATGTCTATGACCGGCTGCTCACGGTGGTGCTGAACCACCAGAAGCTGACGCTGCTGGTGGCGCTGGCAACCTTTGCGCTGACCGCCATCCTCTATCTGGCGATCCCTAAAGGGTTCTTCCCGACGCAAGATACCGGGCTGATTCAGGGGGTGACCGTGGCTTCGCAGGATGTTTCGTTCAGTGAGATGGCGAAACGGCAGCAGGCGCTGGCCAGGGTTATCTTGCAGAACCCTTCGGTGGAAAATCTCTCTTCCACTATCGGTATTGATGGCACCAACACCAGCCTGAACAGTGGCCGCTTGCAGATCAACCTCAAACCGTTTGATCAGCGTGATGATAAAGCCGATGTGGTGATCAAACAGCTCCAGCAGGCGGCAGAGCAGGTGGCAGGCATTCAGCTCTATATGCAGCCTGCGCAGGATCTGACGGTGAACGATCAGGTTTCTCCCAGCCAGTACCAGTTCACGCTGGATGATGCCGACAGTGAAAATCTGGTTAACTGGACGCCGAAGCTGGTTGAAGCATTGAAAAAACGCCCGGAGTTTAACGGTGTTGTGAGCAATTTGCAGGATCAGGGGCGCGTGGCTTACGTGGAACTGAACCGCGATAAAGCCGCACGCTACGGTATTACTGCTTCGGATGTGGATACGGCGCTGTATAACGCCTTTGGTCAGCGTCTGGTTTCCACCATTTTTACCCAGGCTAACCAGTATCGCGTGGTATTAGAAGTGAAGCCGCAATACCAGCAGTCTCCCGCTTCCTTCGATGATATCTATTTGCAGAGCACCACCAGCAGCAGTGATAGCAGCAGCACCAGCTCTACCACGAGCAGCACCAGTTCGACGACCAGCACCAGCACCACAAGCAGCACCAGTTCTGACAGCACCAGCGATACCACCACTACCACAGGCATGGTGAAGCTGACGTCGATTGCGACAATTCATGAACGTACCGGCTCGCTGATGCATATGCGCCTCAACCAGTTCCCGGCGGTGATGTTGTCGTTTAACCTCAACAACGGTTATTCGCTGGAAGACGGGCAGAAGGCGATTGCGGAAGTCACGCAGCAGTTGCAGTTGCCTTCCAGCATCACGCTGCGTTATCAGGGGGAAACCTCTGCGTTCCAGAGCGCCACCGGCAACACGCTGTGGCTGATTCTGGCGGCGTTGATCACCATGTATGTGGTGCTGGGTATCCTGTATGAAAGCTTTATTCATCCGGTCACGATCCTCTCTACGCTCCCTTCGGCGGCGGTAGGCGCACTTCTGACGCTGCTGCTGTCCGGCACCGAATTCAGCCTGATTGCGCTAATCGGGGTGATTTTGCTGATCGGCATCGTGAAGAAAAACGCCATTATGATGATCGACTTTGCGCTGGAAGCGGAGAATAAGCAGCATCTCAGCCCACGCGAGGCGATCCATCAGGCCTGCCTGTTGCGCTTCCGCCCGATCCTGATGACCACCATGGCGGCGCTGTTGGGCGCGCTCCCGCTGATGCTGGCATCGGGTTCTGGTGCTGAGCTGCGTCAACCGCTGGGGTTGGTGATTGTTGGTGGATTGGTGTTCAGTCAGGTGCTGACGCTGTTCTCCACGCCGGTTATCTACCTGTGGTTTGATGGGATTGCCCAGCGCGGTAACGCATGGGTGAAACGCCGTCAGCAGCAGGCCCGAGGCGCAGAATGAATCTGACGCGTATGTTTATTTTCCGCCCGGTTACCACGCTGTTGTTGTCGATGGCGATTCTGCTGCTGGGCGTGCTGGGCTATCGCTTACTGCCGGTTGCGCCGCTGCCGCAGGTGGATTACCCCACCATTATGGTCAGCGCCAGCCTTGCCGGTGCCAGCCCTGAAACCATGGCCGCCACGGTGGCTACGCCGCTGGAGCGGGCGCTGGGGCAGATTGCGGGCGTCAGTGAAATGACCTCCAGCAGTTCGCAGGGGTCAACGTCTGTGATTTTGCAGTTTGACCTCGACCGTGACATCAACGGTGCGGCGCGTGACGTGCAGGCGGCAATCAACGCCGCCCGCAGCTTGTTGCCGAGCAGCATGGAGTCGTTACCCACCTACCGCAAAGCGAACCCTTCCGACGCACCGATTGTGATGCTGGCGCTGACCTCCTCTTCGCGCACGCCGGGCCAGTTGTACGATCTGGCTGAAAGCAAAATCGAACAGGCGATGGGGCAGGTGAAAGGGGTAGGGGAAGTGTCGCTGATGGGCAGTGCCCTGCCAGCCGTCCGCATCGATCTGCAACCGATGAAGCTTACCCAATACGGCATTTCGCTGGATACCGTGCGCACAGCGATTGCCAACAGCACCACCGATTTACCGAAAGGGATGTTGCAGGGCAATAACCAGTCCTGGGTGGTCGACAGCAACGGTCAGTTAGATAAAGCCGCTCAGTATCAGGATCTGATTGTCAGCTACAGCAACGGCAAAGCGGTACGTTTGCATGATATCGCAACGGTCTATGACTCGGTGGAAGATAAGTACCAGGCCGGTTTTCTCAACGCCACCCCTTCGGTGATGATTGGCATTAAGCGTCAGGCGGGCGCGAATATGCTGGAAACCATCGATGAAATCAAAGCGCAACTTCCGGCGCTGGAGAAAGATCTGCCTGCGGATACGCAGTTGAAGATCGTGGTTGACCGCTCGCCTACGGTACGTGCTTCGCTGTATGACACGGAAGAAACCTTGCTGGTTGCCACGCTGTTGGTGATTGCGGTGGTCTTTATTTTCCTGCGTAATCTTCAGGCGGTGGTGATCCCCGCGCTGGCGCTGCCGGTCTCCCTGATTGGCACCTGCGCGGTGATGTATCTGCTGGGCTACAGCCTTGATAACCTCTCGTTGATGGCGTTGATCGTCTCCACCGGCTTTGTGGTGGACGATGCGATTGTGGTGCTGGAAAACATCACGCGCCATATCGAAAGGGGGCTAAGCCCGGTGCGTGCTGCGGTACGCGGGGCGCGAGAAGTAAGTTTTACCGTGCTGTCCATGACGGTTTCACTGGTGGCGGTATTTATTCCGATCTTACTGATGGGCAGCCTGGTCGGGCGCATGTTCCGTGAATTTGCCGTCACGCTGACTGTCTCATTGCTGATCTCGATGTTTGTTTCACTTAGCCTGACGCCGATGCTCTGTTCACGTCTGCTCAAGCGCAAACCAAAGGTGACGCAGCGGCCACATCCTGTCTATCAGTGGATTGAAAACCAGCTCAATAGCCTGCTGGCGGCTTACTCTAGCGGGCTGGATTGGGTGATGCGTCACCAGAAAATCACCCTGTTTAGTCTGTTTTTGACTATCGTGCTGAACTTGTTCCTCTATTCGGTGGTGCAAAAAGGCTTCTTCCCGAATCAGGATACCGGACTGCTGATGGGGGCACTGCGTGCCGATCAAAACATCTCTTTCCAGGCGATGAAACCCAAGATGTTGCAGTTCACTAAAATCATCGAATCCGACCCGGCGGTAGAGACCGTCATGTCTTCGATGGGGAGCGGCATGTTTGGCTCACGTAACAGCGCGAACTTCTTTGTCCGCCTGAAAGACTTTGATAAGCGCGATGCCACCGCAACCGAGGTAGCGAACCGGCTGAGTATGAAAACCAGCCATATTGCCGGGGCGCAGATGTTCCTGATGGCGGCCCAGGACCTGCATGTGGGGGGGCGCAGTGCCAATGCCACCTACCAGTACAGCCTGCAAGCGGACGATCTTAATCTGCTGCGCCAGTGGTCACCGAAGGTGCAGGCGGCGCTGAGTGCGATACCCCAGCTCAACAGCGTGGATTCAGACTCACAAACCGGCGGCCAGGAAGTGGTGATCAATATTGACCGCGATCGGGCGAAGCGCTTCGGCATCAACGTCAACATGATCGATACTCTGCTCAATAACGCCTTTAGCCAGCGTCAGGTGGCGACGTTGTATCACACGCTGAATCAGTACCATGTGGTGATGGGCCTGCAAGATAACTACACCCGCGATCCGGAGATGCTCAAACAGCTCTATGTGATTAACGACAGTGGCGATCGCGTGCCGCTTTCGGCTTTCGCCACCTTTAGCGGCGGGAATGCACCGCTTTCGGTGGCGCACCAGGGGCAATCAGCGACCACGACCATCGCGTTTAACCTCAATGATGGCGTTTCGCTGGAGCAGGCGCAGGTGCTTATCAAGCAGGCGATGGCGCAGATTGGCTTACCTTCCACCATTCAGGCGGGCTTTGCCGGGACGGCGCAGGCGTTTACTCAGTTAACAGCGACGATGCCGTGGTTGATTGTGGCTGCGTTGTGCGCGGTCTATATCGTGCTGGGGATGTTGTATGAGAGCTATATCCACCCGCTGACCATCCTTTCAACGCTGCCTTCGGCAGGGGTTGGCGCGCTGCTGCTGTTGCTGCTCACGAATACCCAACTGACCATTATTGCGCTGATCGGGATTATCTTGCTGATCGGGATTGTGAAAAAGAATGCGATCATGATGATCGACTTCGCCTTGCACGCAGAACGCACCGAGGGGATGACGCCCCAGCAGGCGATCACTCAGGCCTGTTTGATGCGCTTCCGCCCAATCATGATGACCACGCTGGCGGCTTTCTTTGGTGCTCTCCCGCTGGCCTTGGGCAGTGGCGGGGATGCCGACCTGCGCAGCCCGTTGGGCATTGCGATTGCCGGTGGCCTTGCGCTGAGCCAGCTTCTTACACTCTTTACCACACCGGTGGTGTATCTCTGGCTTGATCGCCTGAGTCGCGCCACGAAACGCCAGTGGCACCGGTTGCGCCCTACAGGATCCTGATCGATGAAATCTCTTTTCCGTTTTACCCCCGTGGCGCTGATGCTGGTCTTGACGGGCTGTACCGTGGGGCCGGACTACAAGCGCCCGGATATGGCGATGCCACTGCACTATAAAGAGGCCAGCGGCTGGCAGCAGGCTAAACCGCAGGATGACGTCAGCAAAGGCGAATGGTGGTCGGTGTATCACGACGCCACGTTAGATGGCCTGATGCGTCAGGTCAGCATTAACAACCAGAACGTCGCCACTTACGCCGCCCAGTACCGCCAGGCTCAGGCGCTGGTTTCCCAGTCACGCGCGGCTTTACTGCCTTCGGTGAGCTACGACGGTACCGGCACGCGCAGCGGAAGCCACAGCAACGGCACGCGTACGGTCAGTAACAGCAATCAGGCTGAGTTAAGCGCCAGTTGGGAAGTGGATTTGTGGGGCAAATTGCGCCGCACCGTCGAAGAGAACAAAGCCAGTGCTCAGGCGAGTGCCGCCGAGTTAGCGAATATCACGCTCAGTGCGCAATCTTCGCTGGCGCAGGACTACTTCCAGCTGCGTATTATGGATGAGAAGATCGCGCTGTATCAGCAAAGCGTGAATGCCTATCAGCGCTATCTGACGGTGATTCAGAATAAATACAACGCCGGGAGTGAATCCCGTGCGACGCTGGCGCAGGCGCAAACCCAGCTTGAGAGCGCTCGCGCTTCCGCGCAGGATTACCAGTGGCAGCGTGCGCAAACCGAACATGCGATTGCGCTGCTCATTGGGCGTGCGCCAGCGGACTTTACCTTGCCGGTGGCGAAACTCACGGCGACGCTGCCTGCGATCCCACAAACGTTACCGTCGCAGCTGTTACAGCGCCGCCCAGATATTGCCTACGCTGAACGTAATGTGGCGTCCTATAATGCCGCAGTGGGGGTCGCGATTGCCGGTTACTACCCGGATCTGACGCTCAGCGCCAGCGGTGGGTTTAGCTCCAGCGCCTTGCATAGCCTGTTCTCACTGCCTAATCGTGTCTGGTCTTTGGGACCGGAGCTGAGCGGTACGCTGCTTGATTTCGGCGCAACCTCCGCCAAAGTAGAGCAAGCGCGTGCGGCTTATGATGCCAGCGTGGCGACCTACCGCCAGACGGTGCTGACGGCACTTCAGGAAGTGGAAGATTACCTGGTGGAGCTGAATACGCTACAGAGCGAGATGGTATCGCAACAGCTGGCAGCACAGGGTGCGCAGGAGTCCGCGCGCGTTACCCGCAACCAGTATGAAGCCGGTATGATTGATTATCTGGATGTCGCCTCAACCGAAAATACCAGCTTGTCACAGCAGCAGAGCTTGCTGTCACTGCAAAGCACGCAATGGGTGGCCAGCGTCGAGCTGATTGCTGCCCTCGGCGGTGGCTGGCAGGCCTCGCAGTAAGCCACGCCTACCACCGCTCTGTTCAGCTACAGGGCGGTGGTTTTAGCAAGATGCAGGGTGAATCGGGCGTAACCGATTCTCACGGTTTTAAAACGCGTGCAGTCTCGCTCGGCACATAGCAAAAATTATCCCCCTTCGGTATTAAATCAGAGCCGGTTTTTACGGCTTTCACGGTCACAATCCGGTTGTCGAAACGGCTGAGATATTGCATCTTTGTAGGCCATTTTCCCCGTGCTATGGAGTTGGCATGTTATTTCGAGTACTACGCTGGATGTTCCGCCTGCTATGGCGTATTCAACTGCGCGGCGATCTGCCTGCCCTGCACAAAGAAAAAGTGCTGATCACCCCCAACCATGTCTCGTTTATTGACGGGGTACTGTTGGCGCTGTTCCTGCCGGTAAAACCGATTTTTGCCGTCTATTCATCGATTTCCGAAAAGTGGTTCATGCAGGCGTTAAAGCCGCTGATTGACTTTGTTCCGCTTGATCCTACCCAGCCGATGTCGCTGAAAAAGCTGGTACGTATGGTCGAGAGTGGCCGCCCGGTGGTGATCTTCCCGGAAGGACGTATTACCGTGACGGGCTCGCTGATGAAAATCTACAGCGGTGCTGGGTTTGTGGCAGCCAAATCGGGTGCCAGCGTCGTGCCGGTCAGAATTGAGGGCGCGGAATTTACGCCATTTGGTCGTCTGGCTGGGGTCTTTAAACGTCGTCTGTTCCCGCGTATTACCCTGACAGTCTTACCCGCAACCACCTTGCCGATGCCGGAAGCAAAAACGGCGCGTGAACGTCGCCAGTTAGCCGGTGAGCATTTGCATCACATCATGATGGAAGCCCGGATGGCGGTGCGTCCACGGGAAACCCTGTTTGAAGCCTTCCTGAATGCGCGCACCCGCTATGGCGCCTTCAAGCCTTGCATCGAAGATATCAATTTTAAAACTGACAGCTACAACGGCCTGCTGAAAAAAGCCCTCGGCGTTGGGCGCATTCTGGAGCGCTACAGCCGCCATAGCGAATACATTGGTCTGCTGTTACCGAATACGACGGTGACGGCGGCGGCGATCCTCGGTGCTTCAATGCGTGGTCGTATTCCTGCCATGCTCAACTACACCGCCGGCGTGAACGGGATGCGCGCAGCACTGACAGCAGCGCAAATCAAAACCGTCTTCACCTCACGCCAGTTTATTGAAAAGGGCAACCTCGGCCACCTGATTGAGGGGCTAAATGAGGTGCACTGGATCTATCTCGAAGATCTGAAATCAACGGTCACGCTGCAAGACAAGCTGTGGATACTGACGCATCTCCTGATGCCGCGTCAGGCGATGGTGGCCCAGCAGCCGGAAGATGCCGCCATGGTGCTGTTCACCTCTGGCTCCGAAGGGAACCCGAAAGGGGTGGTGCACTCCCACAAAAGCTTGCTGGCTAACGTAGAACAGATTCGTACCGTGGCGGATTTCACCCCGCGCGATCGTTTTATGTCGGCGCTGCCGCTGTTCCATGCTTTTGGCCTCACTGTGGGTCTGTTTACCCCGCTGTTAACCGGTGCTCAGGTGTTTCTTTACCCCAGCCCGCTGCACTACCGCATTGTGCCGGAACTGGTCTATGACCGTAACTGCACCGTGTTGTTTGGCACGTCAACCTTCCTCGGCAACTATGCCCGTTTTGCCAGCCCGTATGACTTTGCCCGTCTGCGCTATGTGGTGGCTGGTGCGGAAAAACTGCAGGAAAATACGCGCACGCTCTATCAAGAGAAATACGGCATTCGTATCCTTGAAGGCTATGGCGTTACCGAGTGCGCACCCGTGGTGGCGATCAACGTGCCAATGGCCGCGAAGTCGCACACCGTTGGCCGAATTTTGCCGGGCATGGATTCACGGTTGATCTCAGTACCGGGGATTGAGCAGGGCGGTTTGCTGCAGCTGAGCGGCCCAAACATCATGAAAGGCTACCTGCGGGTGGATAATCCAGGCGTGCTGGAAGTGCCGCTGGCCGATAACGGCGAGGGACAGATGGAAGCAGGCTGGTATGACACCGGCGATATCGTCAGCTTTGATGAAGGCGGGTTCTGCCAGATTCAGGGGCGGGCAAAACGCTTCGCCAAAATTGCCGGTGAAATGGTCTCGCTGGAGATTGTCGAGCAAATCGCGTTGAAAGCCTCCCCGGAGAAACAACATGCTGCGTCAATCCGTCCGGATGGCGCGCGTGGTGAAGCACTGGTGTTGTTCACCACGGATGCTGAGCTGAGCCGTGAGCCACTGCGTCTGGCGGCACTGGCGCTGGGCGCGCCGGAGTTGGCACTGCCGCGCGATATTCGCTGGCTGAAGCAGCTGCCACTGCTGGGCAGTGGTAAACCTGACTACGTCACCCTGAAAAAAATGGCTGAAGAGGATGCCGCATGAGTGTGATTCAACCGCGTAATGACACCCTGCTGTCGCGCGGTATGCTGGCGGTGATGACCGCCCAGTTCTTTTCGGCCTTTGGTGATAATGCGCTGTTGTTCGTGACGCTGGCGGTGCTGAAAAATCTGACCTATCCCGACTGGAGCCAGCCCATCTTGCAGATGATGTTTGTGGGCACCTACATCCTGCTGGCACCGTTTGTCGGACAGATGGCAGACAGCTTCGCGAAAGGGCGGGTAATGATGTTCGCCAACAGCCTGAAGCTGATCGGCGCACTGCTGATTTGCGCGGGCTTTAGCCCGTTCCTCGGCTACACCTTAGTGGGGATTGGAGCCGCGGCCTATTCACCGGCGAAGTATGGCATCCTCGGTGAAATCACCCACGGTGACCGGCTGGTGAAAGCCAACGGGATGATGGAAGGCTCTACCATTGCGGCGATCCTTTTAGGGTCGGTCGCGGGCGGCATTTTGGCGGACTGGCACTTGTCGGTGGCGCTGATTGTCTGTGCGCTAACCTATGGGATAGCGGTAGTGGCTAACTTATTGATTCCACGCCTTGCTGCTGCACGTCCGGGGCAAAGTTGGAACTTCCGTGCCATGTTCAGCAGCTTCATGCAGGCTTGCAGCGTGCTGTGGCGCAGTGGCGAAACCCGTTTCTCTCTGCTGGGGACCAGCCTGTTCTGGGGCGCAGGCGTGACGTTGCGCTTCCTGCTGGTGCTATGGGTGCCGGTGGCGTTGGGGATCAGCGATAACAAAACCCCGACCACGCTGAACGCGATGGTGGCGATTGGCATCGTGATCGGGGCCGCTGCTGCGGCGCGGTTGGTGACGTTACAAACCGTACGCCGTTGTATGCCTGCGGGCGTTCTGATTGGTGTAATGGTGGTGGTGTTTGCACTGCAACATTCTCTCACTAATGCCTATCTGATTTTGATGGTGATTGGTGCGCTAGGAGGATTCTTCGTGGTGCCGCTTAATGCCCTGTTGCAGGAACGCGGTAAAGAGACCGTGGGTGCCGGTAATGCGATTGCCGTGCAGAACCTGATTGAAAATATCGCGATGTTAGTGATGCTGGGGCTTTACACGCTGGCGGTGAAACTGGGTGTGCCTCCGGTGCCGCTCGGCATCGGCTTTGGTGCGCTGTTTGCGCTGGCGATTAGCTTACTCTGGTGGCGCGGTCGCTAAAGAAAAACCCTCACGCTGTCGGTGAGGGTGGATCGTCTGTCTTACACCCTCAGCCAACAGGCTGGGGGTTTTTACTTTAAGGGGCTGGGTACGTATAGCGACGGTGGATCGCTTCAATGCCTTCTAACACGTCTTCATTCAGCGTCACGTCGAAGCTATCGATATTGATCTTTAGCTGTTCCAGCGTGGTCGCACCTAACAGCGTGCTGGCAACAAACGGCTGTTGACGAACATACGCCAGTGCCAGTTGCGAAGGATCAAGCTGGTGTTTTTTCGCGAGTGCGACATATTCGGCAATCGCCAGCTGTGACTGTTCACCACTGTAGCGGGTAAAGCGGCTGAACAGGGTATTACGTGCGCCAGTAGGCTGGGCACCATTAAGATATTTGCCGCTCAACGTCCCAAACGCGAGGCTGGAGTAAGCCAACAGCTCAACGCCTTCGTGCTGACTGATTTCCGCCAGGCCAACTTCAAAACTGCGGTTCAGCAGGCTGTAAGGATTTTGAATGGAGACGATACGCGGCAGCTCATGTTTTTCTGCCAGTTGCAGATAACGCATGACGCCCCATGGCGTTTCATTCGATACCCCAATGTAGCGAATTTTCCCCGCGCGCACCTGTTCGGTTAAGGCTTCCAGGGTTTCCAGCAAGGTGACGGGAACCGCGCCTTCGCCATATTGATAGCCGAGCTTGCCGAAGAAATTGGTCTGACGCTGTGGCCAGTGCAGTTGGTAGAGATCGAGATAATCGGTATTGAGGCGCTTCAGGCTGGCATCCAGCGCTTCGCGAATGTTTTTACGATCTAACGCTTGCCCAGGACGGATAAACGCATCATTACCTCTCACCGGACCGGCGACCTTGCTGGCGAGAATCACTTTGTCGCGGTTGCCGCGTGATTTCAGCCAACTGCCGATATATTTTTCTGTGAGTCCCTGTGTTTCTGGGCGCGGCGGCACCGGATACATCTCTGCGGTATCAATCAGATTGATACCACGGCTAACGGCATAATCCAGTTGTGCATGAGCATCGGCTTCGCTGTTTTGCTCACCAAATGTCATGGTGCCTAACCCCAGTTGGCTAACTTCCAGTGTACTGTGGGGGATACGGTGATAATGCATTGCCGGCTTCCTTTTTTCATGGAATGGAATGGTGTCTCACCTGGGACTATAACGCGGTAAACAAGCGGGAAGGAAGGGGGAAATACAGGGAAATTGCCTGCTGGAAGCGAAATCACAGCAGGCGGGTCAATTCAGCACTTAACGTTCAATCATCGTGGAGATATCGTCACCGTTGATCTGCATCTTATTACCGCTTTGATCGGTGTAAGAGACCAGCCCGGTGTCTTTATCGATGTTTGGCTTACCTGACGTCAGAATCATACGGCCATCTTTGGTTGCCATAACATAATCGCTGCTACAACCACTCAGCATGACCGTTGCGGCCAGCAATACGCCAACCCCTGCCAGAAATTTCATCGTTTCGCTCCCTATATGCGACTACACCAGCAAAAGTGTAGTATCAGATCCTTCTGATGACAGTGCTATTGCATCAATCTGAAAAATGCAAAAGCCGTTTGGACTTGCTTGACAAATTGCGGGCGGGATCAAATCAGAAAGTGACGAGCCAGCAGAGGTCCGGTGAAACTCTTCTTCAGGTAGAAGCCGCGAGGCAGCGTCATAATTGGCTGACCATTTTCTCCGATCGCCTGGGTTAATGCCTTATTGTTGGCCGCTTTAGGCCGTATTTGCAGCCACTCACCGTGGCGTGCTGTGATGCGCTCAACCTGGCCGAGTACAATCATATCCATCAGCTCTTCCCAGTCATGGCGCAACATCGCGTCTTCTTCTGCGCTCGGTGTCCAAAGCAGAGGCGCACCGATCCGGCGTTCAGCCAGCGGAATAGTGCGCTCACCTTCAACCGGTATCCACAACACACGCGCAAGCTTATGCCGCAGATGGCTACTTTGCCAGGTGACACCGCTATTGCCGGTGAGCGGCGCTACGCAGACAAAGGTGGTCTCCAGCGGCTTACCACGGCTATCCACAGGAATGGTTTTAAGCTCGATCCCGAGGTGGGCAAAATCCTGTTCGGCTTTACTTCCCGCACTGGCCCCCAGATGTAGCTCCAGCAATGTGCCCACCCAGCCTTTGGCACGTTGCAAATTGGCCGGGATGGCGAGGCCAATTTGTGCAGCGGCATCGGCTAACGTCAGGCCCGCAACGGCCTGTGCTCTGGCCATCAGTTCAGCTTCGTTTTCTGGTGGTAATTGCGGCAGGATCATCGTAATAGCTCGGGTGGGTAAAAAATGTACAACTTAGAAGGTGGCGATCTTTTCCACAGCAAATTTTTCGCCGCCGATCGGATAATAGCATGATTCAGCATGGCTTTTTAGCGCGTCCTCGCCGTTTGAATTTTGCGCAACTGCAGGTTATCCCAGCTTGCCAGGATTAATGAACAGGATCTTAAACTAAGTTATCCACAGAAAGGTGGGATAAGCCACAGTCATAGTGGCTACTGTTTTCATTTACAGCCTTGACTTTCCCTTTTTATCCCAGTTTTTCACCGATCGTGCCTGGAGTTAGTGCATTATCTGTGGATAAAAACGCCGATGGTGGATCTTTAGCCAATCGCCGGATGTGCAGTAAATCAGAGGGGGAACAGGGTAAATGACCCGTGGCTGATCCTTGGTTAAATCACTGATTATCATTTATAATTCCGCCATGAGTTTTTGTTGTCCGCACGCTGAAATCAGGCTGTTATTCAGTTAATTCCCGTGTTCTGCACAAAGCTATCCACAGAAAACGTGAATAAGATCGCGTTTTTTGATCCCTCTCTGTTTATAACTAAGGCCAACTCTGTGAGTTACTGCCATGTTGTTCCGCTATACCCGCTGTTAAGCAGTGGTTTACCGCCTGTGAGGAGTGTGAAACAATCATCCTATTCAAATTTTGCTTTGAGGTAGTCTGGTGATCGATGATGATGGCTACCGCCCGAATGTTGGTATCGTAATTTGTAATCGGCAAGGACAAGTGTTGTGGGCCAGACGCTTTGGACAGCACTCCTGGCAGTTTCCCCAGGGAGGCATCAATCCCGGTGAATCTACCGAACAGGCGATGTATCGAGAGCTGTTCGAAGAGGTGGGACTTCATCGCAAAGATGTTCGAATACTTGCTTCTACCCGTAACTGGTTACGCTACAAGTTGCCAAAACGTTTGGTGCGTTGGGACACAAAACCGGTTTGTATTGGCCAAAAACAAAAGTGGTATCTTCTGCAGTTGATGGGCAGCGACGCGGATATTAATGTGCAGCACAGCAGTACGCCGGAGTTCGATGGCTGGCGTTGGGTGAGCTTCTGGTATCCAGTCCGTCAGGTTGTCTCCTTTAAACGCGATGTTTATCGCCGCGTGATGAAGGAATTCGCTGGCGTGGTGATGTCTATGCAGGAGAGCTCCGGGCAGCGTAACAACGCCGCTCAACGACGCAAAAGGGGATAGTCCGCACCACTTATGCTTACTCAGTTACGCGAAATCGTCGAAAAAGTCGCGAGTGCTCCGCGTCTGAATGAAGCACTCGACCTGCTGGTCAGCGAAATCTGTCTGGCGATGGAAACCGAAGTCTGCTCTGTTTACCTCGCCGATCACGATCGACGCTGCTACTACCTGATGGCGACGCGCGGCCTAAAAAAGCCGCGCGGGCGCACGATCACGCTTGCATTTGATGAAGGTATCGTCGGGCTGGTCGGGCGATTAGCGGAGCCGATAAACCTGGCTGATGCGCAAAGTCACCCCAGCTTTAAATATATTCCCTCGGTAAAAGAAGAGCGTTACCGCTCGTTTCTCGGTGTTCCCATTATCAGCCGCCGCCAGCTATTGGGCGTGCTGGTGGTTCAGCAGCGTGAACACCGCCAGTTTGACGAAAGTGAAGAGTCGTTTCTGGTCACGCTGGCCACGCAAATGGCCGGACTGTTGTCACAATCACAGCTGGGCCAGCTGTTTGGTCAATTCCGTCAGACGCGCGTGAAAGCGATCGCCGCTGCGCCTGGCGTAGCGGTGGCACCGGGTTGGGTGGATGAAACGCAACCCTTGCTCGATCAGGTTACGGCTGCCTCAACGCTGGATGTGCAGCGTGAACGTGAGCGCCTCGCGCTCGCCATGAGTGAAGCGGGCGCAGAGTTCCGTCGTTTCAGTAAGCGCTTTTCTGCCAGCGTGCAGAAAGAGAGCGCCGCGATTTTTGATCTTTATTCCCACCTGCTCAGTGATGCGCGCCTGAAGAAAGATCTGCTGGCTGAGATTGAGCGCGGCTCCGTTGCCGAGTGGGCCGTAAAAACCGTTATTGAAAAATTCGCTGCCCAGTTTGCCAGCCTGCAAGACACTTATCTGCGTGAACGAGCAGGCGATCTGCGTGTACTGGGGCAGCGCTTGCTGTTTCACCTCGATGATACGCTGGTCGGCACCAATGCCTGGCCAGAACGTTTTGTGCTGGTCGCCGATGAACTGACGGCCACCACGTTGGCAGAGCTTCCCCATGAGCGCTTAGCAGGCATCGTGGTGCGTGATGGTGCTTCAAATTCCCATGCCGCTATCCTGACCCGTGCCATGGGCATTCCTACCGTCATGGGCGCGGATATTCAGCCGAGTCATTTGAATAAACGCCTGCTGATTGTGGATGGCTATCGTGGCGAGTTGCTGATCGATCCTGAAACCGTATTGGTGCAGGAGTATCAGCGTCTGATCAGCGAAGAAAACGCGCTGAGCAAGATGGCGGAAGGCGTAGTAGAACAGCCCGGTGCCCTGAAAAGCGGCGAGATGGTGACGGTGATGCTGAATGCCGGGTTAAGCCCGGAGCATGAGCAGACGCTGGATAACTGGGTAGATGGTATCGGGCTGTATCGCACCGAAATCCCGTTTATGCTGCAAAATGGCTTCCCTTCTGAAGAGGAGCAGGTGGCGCAGTATCAGGGCATGCTGCAACTGTTCCATAAAAAACCGGTGACGCTGCGTACGCTGGATATCGGTGCCGATAAGCAGCTGCCGTACATGCCGATCAGCGAAGAAAACCCCAGCCTCGGCTGGCGTGGCATTCGTTTAACACTCGACCAGCCCGAGATTTTCCTCGTGCAGGTCCGCGCCATGTTGCGTGCCAACGTAGCCAGCGGAAATCTCAGTATTTTGCTGCCGATGATCAGCCAAATCGACGAAATTGATGATGCAAAACGTCTGATTGATCGTGCCACGCGTGAAGTCGAAGACATGCTGGGATATATCATTCCTAAGCCGCAGATTGGCGTGATGATCGAAGTTCCTTCGATGCTCTACATGATCTCTCATCTGGCGGATCGGGTCGATTTCATTTCGGTCGGCTCTAACGACCTCACCCAGTATTTACTGGCGGTTGATCGCAATAATACCCGCGTAGCGAATCTGTACGATCCGCTGCATCCCGCGATGCTGCGCGCATTACATGGCATTGCGCAGGATGCGCAACGTGCAGGTTTGCAACTCTGCCTGTGCGGTGAAATGGCCGGTGACCCAATGTGTGTAGCGATACTCATCGGCATGGGGTATTACCATCTGAGCATGAACGGCAAAAACGTTCCGCGTGTAAAATACCTGCTGCGCCATCTCGATCGGGCAGAGGCAGAAAAGCTCAACCGGCAGTGCAGAGAGGCCAATACGGCGTCAGAAGTACGCCATCTGGTGTCTGCCTTTATGGAACGGCGTGGCCTCGGCGGTTTGATCCGCGGTGGTCGTTGACCGTTACACATTCCGCGCAGTCAGCGTAATTAGGCTGTGCTATTATGCGCAGCCTTTAACATCCCCAGCGACAGTTCCCTTTTTTCAGGGCAGAAAATTGAATGGTGAAAGATGACTAACGGCTATATTCAGTTTCCTCAGTTCGATCCGGTAATTTTCTCCATCGGTCCGATCTCTCTCCACTGGTACGGTTTGATGTATCTGGTGGGCTTTGTATTCGCCATGTGGCTGGCGGTTCGCCGTGCTAACCAACCGGGTAGCGGCTGGAAAAAAGAGGAAGTTGAAAATCTGCTGTATGCCGGTTTCCTCGGGGTTTTCCTGGGTGGACGTATCGGCTATGTGCTGTTCTACAACTTGCCACTCTTCCTGGCCAACCCGCTGTATCTGTTCAAGGTCTGGGATGGCGGCATGTCGTTCCACGGTGGTTTGATTGGCGTGATCGTGGTGATGTTGATCTTTGCCCGTCGCACTAAGCGTACTTTCTTCCAGGTTTCAGACTTCATCGCCCCATTGATCCCATTTGGTTTGGGTGCGGGTCGTCTCGGCAACTTTATCAACGGTGAGCTGTGGGGCCGGGTTGATCCGAAACTCCCATGGGCGATGTTGTTCCCTGGCTCTCGTAGCGAAGATTTAGCGCTGATCCCAACGCATCCAGAATGGCAGAGCCTGCTGGATACTTATGGGGTTCTGCCGCGCCATCCTTCGCAGCTCTATGAGCTGGCACTGGAAGGTATAGTGCTGTTTATCATCCTGAATTTGTTCATTCGCAAAGCGCGCCCTATGGGGGCGGTATCAGGCCTGTTCCTGATGTGCTACGGCATATTCCGCTTTGTGATTGAGTTCTTCCGCCAGCCTGATGCGCAGCTCGGCCTCTACCCTGGCGGTATCAGTATGGGGCAGATCCTGTCCACACCAATGATTGTCATTGGCCTGCTGATGATTGTCTGGGCCTACTGGCGTCACGGGCAGAAGCGTACCGGAGAAGTAAAATAATGAAGCAGTATCAAGACCTGATGCGCCATGTACTGGCGCAGGGCACGCAAAAATCAGACCGTACCGGCACCGGTACGCTCTCCGTTTTCGGCTACCAGATGCGTTTCAACCTGCAAGAAGGTTTTCCGCTGGTCACCACCAAAAAGTGTCACGTACGCTCGATTATTCATGAGCTGCTGTGGTTCCTGAACGGTGAAACCAACATCGGTTACCTGAAAGAGAACAAGGTGACGATTTGGGATGAGTGGGCGGACGAGAACGGCGATTTGGGTCCGGTGTATGGCAAGCAGTGGCGAAGCTGGGGCGCGCCTGACGGCGAGAAAATCGACCAGCTGAGCCGGGTGATTGAGCAACTGAAAAGTGACCCGGATTCGCGCCGCATTATTGTTTCCGCGTGGAACGTAGGTGAGTTGGATCAGATGGCACTGGCACCGTGCCATGCGTTTTTCCAGTTCTACGTTGCCGATGGCAAACTCTCTTGCCAGCTTTATCAGCGTTCGTGCGATGTGTTCCTCGGCTTGCCGTTTAACATCGCCAGTTATGCGCTGCTGGTGCATATGGTGGCACAGCAGTGCTCGCTGGAAGTGGGTGATTTCGTCTGGACGGGAGGGGATACACACCTCTACAACAACCACATGGAACAGACGCAGCTGCAATTAACACGTGAGCCGCGTCCGCTGCCAAAACTGGTGATTAAACGCAAACCCGCTTCGCTGTTTGATTACCGTTTTGAAGACTTCGAGATTGAAGGTTACGATCCGCATCCTGCCATCAAGGCACCGGTTGCGATTTAACGGTCTCTCGCCAGTCAGTGAAAACGTCCCTCTGTGGGGCGTTTTTTTTTGCCTGTTGCCTGAAGGTTACTGCGAAGCCGCTCCCAGATGAGGGGCAAGAGCTGCGCAACGACGCGGAAACTTTGTTAACCCGTTTCCGCGCTGGTGTAACGTCTCTGGTCGGGCAAATGCCCTCCTGTCATGCTTCCTGCATGAAAAATACACATCAGGGATTTACCTTACTGGAACTGCTGGTTGTGGTCGCCATCATTGCCGTTCTCAGCACCAGCGGGATGCACGGCTGGCAGCGTTGGCAACAGCAGCAGCAGCTCAAACAAACCGCCCAGCAGCTACAGGCCTGGCTGCTACGCCTGCGCGCGGAAGCCAACGCACTGAATCGGGATCTGACCGTGTGGAGCGAACCTGGAACCCCCTGGTGCATTGGCGTAGGGGCAAGGCAACAGGGATGCCATCAGCCCTCACGTCACCATTTTATCCCGGCTTTTAACGACATTCGGCTTGAGTCTCTGCGGGGTGAACCCGGTTTTTATGGGCTGCGCGATACGGCCAAAGCAGGCCACATCGAACTCAGTAACCCAGCCGGGCGGGTACGGGTAGTGATTTCAGTGCGGGGGCGCGTAAGGCTGTGCCAACCGAAAGAGGCGGGCTGCGAATGAAACAGTGTGGATTCACGCTCACTGAAGTCCTGGTCGCGCTGGCACTCAGTGCGATTTTATTGCTGGCTGCCGGGCGCTTTTTACCGCTGTTATTGCAGGAGAATGCGCGCATGGTTCAGCGGGCGCAGCTTTATCAGGAAGCGCAGCTGCTCCTGCTGGCGCTGGAAAAGGCGGTACGGCGATCGGGTTACTGCAATGGTAATTGTACCGGTCCGGCGTTAACCATCGCGGACAGTGGCCGCTGTCTCTTATTGCGCTGGGATGACAACAGCAATGGGCGTTGGGAAGGGCCACAGCATGCCGCGAGTGACTATTTTGGCTGGCGGTTGCGTCAGCAGCAACTTGAGGCGCAACGTGGTGTCTCACAGTGTCAGGGCAATGGCTGGGAGCGTGTTACCGACCCCGCTTTCATGACGGTGCAGGCGTTTGGCGTCGAGCAGAGGGGGGCGCAAGTTCACTTATCCCTGACGCTCCAGTCCGGGCAGCAGCAGGTCACGGCACAACGCTGGGTGCTGAGGGAAAACCCATGAAACAACAAGGCAGCAGTGCCTTGATGATGGTCGTGATGGTGCTGCTGATGGGCGCTGGCACTCTGCACTTTAGCCGGTTATTACTGGAGCAGGGGATGTCCACCGTCGTGGATGACCGCCAGCGGATAGCGGCATTTTGGCAAGCGCAGTCCGCGCTGGTATGGGCAGAACATCTTACCTGGCCGCAGAGCGTGGGCTGGGTATGTCAGCAAGACACAACAGCGGGGTGGCAAAGCTGCCTGCGCCATGTGAAAGACCAGCGGTTTTTGCTGCAAGGCCGGGGCGTAAACAGTGAGTTGCAGCTGTGGCGTTGGGTCAGTTGGCAACAGGGAAAAATCAGCCGTTTACCGCACGGCTGGATTGATTACTGTCCGCTAAGCCAGGGGTGTGAGCCAGATGCACAGTGAACGTGGGTTTAGCTTGCCCGAATTGCTGTTTGCCCTGTTGCTGATGGCGCTAAGCGTCAGTGCGTTGTTGGGATACCACCGCGCGCTAAGTCAGGGGTTTGTGCAGCAACGCTTACAGCGCGAAGCAGGGCAGGTAGCTGCAGACCGTCTACTGGGCCATGAAACAGCAGGCTGGCGCAGCCACGTGGTGACTGAGCCGGGTTACGCCCCCTGCCGTCGGGAAACTGTGACCGTATCGGGAGGAATGCAACGTGAAAGCACGCTGACGTGGCTACGTTATTCCGATCCCTGAGGAGACAAGGTAGAGTGATTGGGTTGCTCATCGCCAGTATTAAAGGCGGTGAGTGAGTGAAGATGATGCATAGCAGGCAGTAGGACGGTTGCTGAATATAAGGTGCACAGGATGCGCCAGCGGCTACCGTTAGAGAGAAGACAAGGTGATTAGATGCATAAATACGCAAGCTGGCTGGTAGCGATAGTGCTGAGCCTGACGGCGATCGGTGCGCAAGCACAAAACGATGCAGGCTGGCAGCCTGTGAATGAAATCATCCACAAGAGTGAGAAAGATCCGCGGCAGTATCAGGCGATTACGCTGGATAACGGCATGACGGTCTTGCTGGTTTCTGACAGTGCGGCGCAGAAAGCGCTGGCGGCTCTCACTCTACCCATTGGCTCGCTGGACGACCCCGATCAGCAACTGGGCCTGGCCCACTACCTCGAACATATGATCCTGATGGGATCAAAACGCTATCCAGAGCCGGAAAACTTTTCGGAGTTCCTCAAGAAACACGGCGGGAGCCACAATGCCAGCACGGCTTCTTATCGCACCGCTTTTTACCTTGAAGTAGAAAATGACGCGTTAATGCCCGCAGTCGACAGACTGGCCGATGCCATTGCTGAGCCGCTGCTCGATCCAGCCAATGCGGATAAAGAACGCAATGCGGTGAATGCCGAACTGACCATGGCGCGCTCACGCGACGGGCTGCGCATGGCGCAGGTCGGTGCTGAAACCCTCAATCCTGCCCACCCAGGTTCCCGCTATTCCGGGGGTAACTTAGAGACGCTGAGCGATAAACCGGGTAGTAATCTGCATCAGGCGCTGGTGGATTTTTATCATCAGCACTACTCCGCCAACCTGATGAAAGCGGTGATTTACAGTAACAAGCCACTGCCAGAAATGGCCGCCATTGCGGTACAAACCTTTGGCCGCGTGCCTAATCACAATGCCACAGTGCCTGCGATTACCGTGCCAGTGGTGACCGATGCGCAGAAAGGCATCATCATTCACTATGTGCCTGCCCAGCCGCGTAAGCAGCTGCGACTGGAGTTTCGTATTGCGAATGACAGCGACCGGTTCCGCAGTAAAACCGATACGCTGATTAGCTACCTGATTGGTAATCGCAGTAAAAATACGCTGTCAGACTGGCTGCAAAAGCAGGGGCTGGCGGATGGTATTAACGCGGGTGCCGATCCGATGACCAACCGCAGCAGTGGCGTGTTTGCTATCTCGGTTTCGTTGACGGATAAAGGTCTGGCGCAACGGGACGAAGTGGTGGCGGCCATTTTCAGCTACCTGCATCTGTTACAGCAGCAGGGCATTGACCAGCACTATTTTGATGAAGTTTCCCATGTGCTGGCGCTGGATTTCCGCTACCCCTCTATTACGCGCGATATGGACTATATTTCGTGGCTGGCAGATACCATGCTGCGTACGCCAATCGCCCACACCCTCGATGCTCCCTACCTGGCAGACCAGTGGGACCCCGCGGCTATTCAGAGCCGCCTGGCGGAACTGACGCCGCAGAACGTGCGCCTCTGGTACATCAGCCCGGATGAACCGCACAACAAAGAGGCTTATTTTGTCCATGCACCGTATGAGGTTGACCGTATTCCCGCTGCCACCTTTGCCGATTGGCAGCAGCGTGCCAGCCAAATCACTCTCTCTTTGCCGGAGCTGAATCCCTACATCCCGGACGATTTCAGCCTGATCCCACAGGACGGCAAAAAATATGCCCACCCGGAACGGCTGAAAAGCAACGATCCTATCCGGCTCTACTGGATGCCAAGTCAGTATTATGCCAGTGAACCCAAGGCAACCATTACGCTGGCCCTGCGTAACAAAGGGGCTATCAGTGATGCACAACAGCAGGTGCTGTTTGGGCTGAATGACTATTTGTCGAGCCTGGCGCTGGATCAGCTGAGTTCTCAGGCCTCGGTGGGGGGGATTAGTTTCTCGACCAGCGAAGACGAAGGATTAGTGTTTAATGCCAGCGGCTTTACGCAGCGCTTACCTGCGCTGTTCCAGAAACTGATTGAAGGCTATGCCGGTTTTACGCCAACTGAAACGCAGCTTGAGCAGGCTAAGTCCTGGTATCTGGAGCGGTTGGATGCCGCCGACAAAGGCAAAGCCTACGAACAAGCGGTTGAACCGCTGCAACTGGTTTCTCAGGTGCCCTATACCCAACGTGATACGCGGCGTCAGCTGGTAAAAAGCATGACCCTGCAACAGGTTATGGCCTACCGTGACAGCCTGCTCCGTGATGCCACGCCGGAAATGATGGTGGTGGGAAACCTCAGTGCGGCAGAGGTCGAAAAACTCGGTCACTCGCTGACGCAACAGTTGGCGATCCAGCAAGACGCGAACTGGCACAGTCGGTATGTGGCGTTTAAACATCCGGTCAAAGCGAATCTGGAGAAAGCAGGCAGTAGCACTGACTCCGCGCTGGCGGCACTGTACATTCCGCTGGGCTACAGTGAGTACCAAAGTATGGCCAACAGCACCCTGTTAAGCCAGATTGTTCAACCGTGGTTCTACAGCCAGTTACGTACTCAGGAACAGTTAGGTTATGCCGTCTTTGCTTTCCAGATGCCAGTAGGCAGACAGTGGGGGATTGGTTTCCTGTTGCAAAGTAATACGCAGCAACCGGCCTATCTGCTGAAACGCTATCAGGCTTTCTATCCGCAGGCAGAAAAACGTCTGCGCGAGATGAAGCCGAGCGACTTTGCACAGTACCAGCAGGCGATGATTAACGATCTGAGCCAGCGGCCGCAAACCCTGGATGAAGAAGCGGGGCGCTACAGCCGTGACTTCACTCGACAGAACTACCAGTTTGATACCCGGCAGAAAGTGATTGCGCAAATCGAGAAGCTGACGCCGGTTTCCCTGGCTCACTTCTTTAATCAGGCGGTGATGAAACAAGAGGGAATGGCGATCACATCGCAAATCTCTGGCAATGCATCCACCACTGAGTATGCGCATCAGCCGGGATGGAAAACCTGGCAGTCGGTGACGAATTTGCAAAAGTCTCTGCCGTTGCAGAGCGGAGTGCAGTAAACAGAGCACAAAAAAAGCCCCTCAACAGTGAGGGGCTTTTTTCATTAGATGCCTTGAGCAGTAACGGTTGAACATGGCCGGAGTGCAGGCGGTGCAGCTACTGCATGCTAATCAGGTCAGGTCTGCCATCAGAACTTTAGACCGGCGCTGATAGTTATACATTTTCTTTTTGCTCTCTGGCAGAGACTCAATTTCAACCGGCGTGAAGCCACGCTCCTGGAACCAGTGAATGCTGCGTGTGGTTAACACAAACAGCTTTCTCAGCCCCATCTGTTTCGCCTGTAGCGCCACGCGCTGAAGCAGCAGTTCGCCACGGGAGGAGCTACGATAGTCAGGATGAACCGCCACGCAGGCCATCTCGCCAATCTTCTCTTCCGGGAACGGATAGAGCGCAGCGCAAGCAATGGTCAGATTATCGCGCTCGATGATGGTGAACTTATCGATCTCCATCTCTAACTGCTCACGTGAACGGCGCACCAGGATACCCTGTTGCTCCAGTGGGCGGATCAGCTCAAGAATTCCGCCAATATCGTTGATGGTGGCGCGGCGAATCTGTTCCGCCGACTCCATGACAATCTGGGTGCCGATGCCATCGCGTGAGAACAGCTCCTGAATCAGCGTGCCATCTTCCTGATAGCTGATCAGGTGGCTACGACGTACGCCACTGCGGCAGGCCTTTACGGCACCGCGCAGGAAGCGGACGGGCTCAGAGAGGTAATCGCCTTCGCCTTCCATCTCATCAATGCGCTGCTGTGCTTCGTTAGGGAACAGCTCAGACACGATCTGTCCTTCCCGATTGGTCACACCCTGTTCGGCGCAGAAGCCAATCATTTTCTCCGCTTTTAGCTTAATCGCGACCTGGGTCGCTATCTCTTCTGACGTCAGATTAAAGCTTTCGCCGGTCACGGAAACGGCAACCGGGCCAATCAGGACGATGGCGTCATTATCCAGCTGACGGTGAATCGCCTCTTCATCGATACGGCGAATGCGGCCACTGTGACAGTAGTCAACGCCATCATCCACGCCCAATGGTTGGGAGATAATGAAGTTACCGCTGACGACATTAATGTGCGCGCCCTGAAGTGGGGTGTTATTCAGGCTCATCGACAGGCGTGCCGTGATATCGAGCTGCAATCTGCCTGCGGCCTGCTTGACCAGCTCCAGCGACTGGCTGTCTGTGACGCGCGTGTGTTTGTGGTAAACCGGTTCCAACTGACGATCCGCCATGCTGGCATCGATCTGTGGGCGAGCGCCGTAGACCACCACCAGACGGATACCAAGGCTGTGAAGGAGACCAATATCATTAATGATGGTAGAGAAGTTCTCGTGTTCGATCGCTTCGCCACTCAGCATGATGACAAACGTTTTGTCCCGATGCGCATTGATATAGGGAACGGTATGGCGAAAGCCCTGAACCAGTTCGGTACTACGTTCCTTCACGGCAAATCCTCAGTGAATGATTATTCGAAATTTTTGTATTTTTATTCTTTTATCGCGCATTTTGCAAGGGGCAATGTTGACGAAAATTTACTTTTTTTTAGGTGAACAAGTAACTAATAGCCTGCATTATCTGTGAGTTAGCTGAAGTTGTTACTCATTTGTAGGCAATAAGCGATGACGCATTTTTTCGCAAATGACTGAAATTTACCCAATACAGTAGTGGATGACTATGTGTGCAAGAGATAAGTGCTGCTCCCGACGCCGGTTTTTAAAGTATACCGGCGCATTATGGCTACTGAGTGTCAGTCCGCTGGGGCTGGCAGCCAGTAGTCATGTTGTGGCTGTACGCATCTGGCCTTCATCAACCTATTCACGTTTAACACTGGAATCCAGCGTCCCCCTTCAGTACAAGCAGTTTATGCTGTCCGGGCCCAATCGGCTGGTGGTGGATATTGAAAATAGCCAGCTCAATCCGGTGCTGCGGGGTGTCGATAAGCTGGTACGCGTGGATGATCCCTATATTCAGGCGGCCAGAGTCGGGCAGTTTGATGCCCACACGGTGCGTATTGTGCTGGAGCTGAAAAAGCCGGTCGACCCCAAAGTGTTTACTCTCCAGCCGGTTGCCGGGATTCGTCATCGTCTGGTGGTGGATCTTTATCCGCAGCAGTCAGCAGCGGCTACCGAAGACGATCCGCTGCTGGCTTTGCTGAAAGACTATAACCAGGGGGCGCTGGAGCAGAAGGAGGCCCTGGTTCCGCCGCCGTTACCAGGCAAAGCAGGGCGAGATCGGCCGCTGGTGATCATGATCGATCCTGGCCATGGCGGCGAAGATCCCGGTGCGCACGGCAAATACAAAACGCGTGAAAAAGACATCGTGCTGAAGATCGGACTGCAACTGCGAAAGCTGATTGCCAGTGAGCCGAATATGAAAGCTTATATGACCCGCAGCGACGACGTGTTTATCCCGTTACGGGTTCGGGTAGCTAAAGCGCGCGCGCAGCGCGCCGATCTGTTTGTCTCAATCCATGCAGATGCTTTCACCAGTCGTGCCGCACGCGGTTCTTCGGTATTCGCACTCTCGACCAAAGGTGCTACCTCGGCGGCGGCGCGTTTTCTGGCACAGACGCAGAATGAATCTGATTTGATTGGCGGCGTCAGTCTGAGCGGCGACCGTTATCTCGACCATACGATGTTTGATATGGTGCAGCGCCAGACCGTCCATGACAGCCTGAAGTTTGGTCATGCGGTGTTAAAGCATATCGGTAAGATTAACCATCTGCATAAGCGCACGGTGGATCAGGCAGGGTTTGCGGTACTCAAAGCACCGGACATTCCCTCGATTCTGGTGGAAACGGCGTTTATCAGTAACGTGGAGGAGGAGCGTCGATTACGCACCACGCGTTATCAACACCAGATGGCAACAGCGATCTTGCAGGGGATAAAAGAGTATTTTGCTAGCGGGGTTTCATTGGCACAGCGCTAAGCTGCGCCGTTTTACGGAAGATAAAAACAAAAAAACACCCGTTAAGGTGCTTTAAAGATTGGTTGCGGGGGCCGGAT
>NZ_ALXE01000047.1 GCF_000295955.2 Pantoea sp. A4 | reverse complement strand
GTTGGGCAGGTTGGGCAGGTTGGGCAGGTTGGGCAGGTTGGGCAGGTTGGGCAGGTTGGGCAGGTTGGGCAGGTTGGGCAGGTTGGGCAGGTAAATATGATCCTTTTCCCTGCCCGGTGTCACTTATTTATCGTTACCGAAACCTTGTTTCAATAACGCCGGTAACACATCCGGGAAATACACTTTTTGATAGTAACCTGCAACGCTATCGCTCCAGTTTTCACCATCATTGCGACCGGTATTCTGCCAGTGCTGCACAATTTGCTGATTATAATTTGCAATGCTTTCAGCTAATTTACTGTTATCGTAACGCTCTTCATGCCGGAAAGTGCCAATCGGCAAACGTGGTTTCTGATGAGAAGGAACATCAACGTGACCAATAACAACGCCCGCTACCGGGAAAGTGTGCTGAGGTAATTGCAGATGTTCAATCAACTCCTGAGGCACGCGACGGATCCCACCGATCGGTACAACACCCAGGCCTTCGGCACGGGCCGCTGCTAAAACGGTACCCAGTGCAATGCCTACATCGGTAGAGCCAGAAACAATACTTTCAATACTTTCATGCGCCACTTGTTCTTTACCAGCGGCAGCAATAGCCTGCTGGCTCTTGTGCATATCCAGAACAAAAGTCAGGAAAACCGGTGCTTTAGCAATCCAGGGTTGGCCGCCGGCAATCTGCGAAATTTTCGCGCGTGAGGCCGCATCACGGGTCACAATCACTGAAACCTGCTGCGAATTAACTGAAGTGGGTGCGCGATACGCTGCCTGGATAATACGATCGAGCACCGCTTCGTCTACGGGTTGATCGGTAAAACTACGCTCGCTTTTATGGCTGGTGAAGATATCGTTTAATGAACTCATACATCCTCCGATTGTGTGCGAAGGAGAATAACAGCACTTTAGGAGGGCCAGTTAACCGCTTATGCGATCACACGATAAGTGCAGAATTGATATAAACTTTGCACCACATAAGCGATCATTGCAGCCCGGAAAAAGCAGGGGAATTATGGATATCAGCATCAGAACGTTGTCTGCCACGGATTATGCTCACCTGGCTCGCATCTATTTTATTGCCGTGTATGAAGGAACGCGTGAGCTCTATTCTTTTCAGCAGCGTCTTGCCTGGGCGGGTGAAACTATCGACCTTACCGCCTGGCAACAACGCTGCGAAATGTTGCAGGGGTTTGTCGCCGTAAAAGAAGACGAACCCATTGGTTTTCTGGCAATGGATGAAAAAGGTTACATCGACCTGCTGTTTGTTCTGCCATCATTTGCACGTCAGGGGGTCGGGGCACAATTGCTCGCCAGGGCACAGCAACTTGCTCAGCAAACAGGCGTAGAAAAGCTGACTGCATTCGCCAGCTTGGCTTCCCAGCCCTTTTTTAGTCGTCAAGGTTGGGAAATCTTATCCAAAGAGGTTGTCATCAGAAAAGGCGTTTCTCTTGATCGTTATGCCATGCAAAAAGTCTTGAGCGACTAATGCTGCTGCGTTGAGGGTTTGTTTACAAACTATTTAATAATCAGTGCGTTATTGAGTTATCGTTTAATGCTGATGCTAATAATTATCATTTTAATTAGCATAAGAAATCTCATGGAACGAATAACGGCAAAACGTCACTTGCTCTTAACCCCTCTGGCTCTGGTCATCGCTGCAATCACACATACTGCTACGGCAGGCATCATCGATGACAGCCACATTGATTTAACCAGCCGCACGCTGTACTACAATAACGACACGCGTTCAGTGGCAAAAAATCAGCCAACCGGTGAACAGCTAGGACAAGGATTTATTCTGGAAGGAAAGTCCGGCTACACCGAAGGGCCGGTAGGGTTCGGTCTGGATGCGATTGGCCTGCTGGGGGTAAAACTTTACGGCCCCACAGGAAATAATATTTCCACCGGCATGTTCCCACAACATGACGATAATAGTGCACCGGGCAGTTTCGGTGCGTTGCGTCTGGCGGCAAAAGCCAGGATCAGTGAAACGCAACTCCGGGCGGGTTATCAAACCATTAATCTGCCGGTAATCAAAACCAACAACGGTCGTCTGCTGCCATCCTTGTATCGCGGCTACACGCTACACTCCGATGATATTGATAACCTGGTGTTGGACGCCGGTTTTATTGATCGTGTTGAAGGCCGTAATCAAACCCACTATCAAAAGCTGAAATCTACGGGTAAAGCCAGTGGCTTCAGTTCGGGCTTTAGTTATGCCGGGGGCCGCTACACACCGATCAAACCGCTGGCTCTGAGTTACTATTTCGCCCAACTGAGTGATTTTTATGATCAAAACTATTTGGGTCTCCAGCATAATTTAACGCTGGGTGCCGGGAAACTCACCACCGATTTACGTTATTTCAACAGCCAGGGCAACGGTAATCGCTATGGCGGCAGTGTGGATAACAATGCCTACGGTGCGATTGTGACTTACAGCCTGTGGGGAAACAGCCTCGGTCTGGGTTATCAGCAGTTAACCGGCTCCAGTGATTTTCCCTATCTCGACCCCGGTCAGACGGTTGACGGAATTTCAACTGACACCACCGGCGGTTCAACCGGTTTAGTTACGGAATCTCCGCTGTCAAAATTCAAAACGGCGCATGAGCGGGCATTCGTCATTCGTTACAGCGTGAAGCTGGATGCGATCGCCAGCGGACTGCGTTTTAACAGCAGCTATGTTTCAGGGCATCACGCCCGGGCTTCAGGCAGCCAGGTCAATCAAAATGAGTGGGTGCGTACCGTAGGGCTGAGTTATCAACTGCCTTCGGAGTGGATGAAGGGTGTCACGCTGGACTGGAAAAATGTGACTTATCGTACCAACATCACCGGTACGCGCAGTCAGGATCAAAACATGCTGTCCGTCACGTGGAAGTTCGGCCTGCTCTAATTCGCTGGGAACATCGCTCCGCTTAAGTTGCGGAGCGATAAAACCGATCAGTAAGTATGGAAATATTGCTGAATCAGTTCAGGATTTTTTGTTTGGGTCAGTGCGGTCATCAACAGAATACGTGCCTTGGCCGGATTCAGCGAGTCCGAGACCAGACCTGGCTGCTGTGAATCGACCGGCACAACGCCGCTGCCGGTGCGAGATGCACGTACCACCACGATACCGGCTTTCTCTGCTTTCTCAATTCCCGCAGCGCTGCGTACTGAAACAGAACCCGCACCTGTCCCCGCATAAATAATGCCTGCGGCATGGTGGGCGATTGCCGCATCATACATATATTCCGGGTCATCCTGATACCCGTAGATGATCACTACCTGAGGCAGGGTTTTCACCTGACGCACATCAAACACTGAGCGCAGCGTATGAATCTTCTCAACGCGCGTTTCAAACTCGGGTTTCCCACCCACGATCACACCAAGATATCCCTCTTCGGGCGCTTTGAACGTGTCCAGGGTGGTAGCATTGGTTTTAGTGACAAAGCGAGCAGCACCGATGCGATCGTTAAGAACAACCATCACGCCACGTCCTTTTGCATCAGGATCTGCCGCTACGGTAACCGCTTCCAACAGATTCATTGGACCATCGGCACTGATTGCCGTAGCAGGTCGCATTGATGCGGTGAAGACCACCGGCTTGTTACTCTTCACCGTCAAGTTCAGGAAGTAGGGGGTTTCATCTAAGGTATCTGTACCATGAGTGATCACCACGCCATCCACATCATCTTGCGCCAGTAACTGGTTAACCCGATCGGAAAGTTTGAGGATGACATCGCTGGTCATATTTTCACTGCCGATATTCGCCACCTGTTCACCGGTTACGTTGGCAACGTCTTTCAGTGCAGGAACGGCGTTGATCAGCGTATCCACGCCTAGTGCGCCTGCTTTATATCCGGTGGTTTGTGTGCTGCTAGCCGCTGAACCGGCAATAGTGCCGCCCGTCGCCAGGATAACGATGTGAGGTAATTTTGTGGCACTAAAAGCGCCAGCGCTGAGAGTCAGTAACAATGTTGCGACTAAGGCTTTATATTTCATTCTATTTGCTTCTCCAGAAATTAAAATCAACTAGATAAAGCAAAAACGGTGCCAGCTTATTTCGCTGCTTATTTAACCATTATTAGCCTCAATAATAACCAAAACACACAGCCATGTTGTTAGCCAGTGCAATGGGGAGTGAATGTGCACCATTTACAGGCAGCCAATCACAGTACCATTAAAAAATAGGAATTTTTACCTAGGCGTAAAACACGAAAAAATCTAAATTAGCTACGCCGGGTAGTGTGTTCCAACGCTGCTTTGAGGTTTAAAAAACAATCACATTTAACTTTTTACATTCCATTAGTATTAATGGTAATGGGGCTTTCATGCTGGTAAATCGCAGCTTTAAAATCTCGGTAGTATTACTTCTTACGCTCTCTGTTACCGCTTGTGGTATGTCACATCGCGGCAGAAACACCGCCATCGGCGCAGGTGTGGGTGCGTTAGGCGGTGCGGTTCTTACCGGCGGCAGCACCTTTGGTACCCTGGGTGGCGCAGCCATCGGCGGTATCATCGGACATCAAGTTAGCCGTTAATTGCAGCATGTCACGTCCCGAAAGCCGCATCGGGACGTGATGGATTCACCTCATACTAGTACTTATTCTCACCCCATATTTCCCCGCCACTTCTTACTAATGCCGTTGCCGCGCTTAAGTGATAAGGTATTTGTCTGGATCAATATTTCCCGCCTGATCGCTATCAAAAACCAAAGGAATCACCTTTCATGAATCATTATCTTGCGCCTGTCGAACTGGAGAAAGCCTACCGTTTGATTAATCATGGCCCAACGGCGTTGGTTTCTTCTCAGTATCAGGGGATTGAAGATGTTATGTCGGCGTCGTGGGTTTGTGGCCTGGAGTTTAAACCGGCCAAACTTACGGTGGTGTTGGATAAAGCGGCGTACACACGTCAATTGATTGAAAAAAGTCATCAGTTTGTGATTCAGGTGCCGACTGCTCGCCAGGCGCAAATGGTGCATTATCTCGGTACGCATACCCGCTACGACGAACCGGATAAACTGGAACAGTCAGGGGTAGAGCTGTTTCGGCTGCCAGAAATCCCCGTTCCGCTGGTTGCAGATTGCGCGGCGTGGCTTTACTGCGAGCTTATCCCTCTGGAGCAGAACCAGAACGAACACGATCTGTTTATTGGCGAAATTAAAGCCGCATGGGCAGACAGCAGGGTGTTTCGCGAGGGGCGCTGGGTATTTGAGGAAATGTCTGAAGAGTGGCGCAGTCTACATTACATCGCGGGCAAGCGTTTCTATACCACGGGTCCAGCGCTTGACGTTGAGTAGCCATAAAATAACCCGGCCCTGTGAAGGTGCCGGGTCATGAAGGGCAATTACAGTTCGCTGCTCAGCTGATGAATCGCTAATACTGCGCGCGCCGCTTCAGCGCCTTTTTTGATGAAGTGAGTCTGGAAGAACTCAATGTGCTCATCAATAGGCTGGAAGTTGTGTGGCGTCAACGACACAGAGAACACCGGCACGTTGGTTTCCAGCTGTACGTTCATCAGGCCATCAACCACCGCCTGAGCGACGAAGTCGTGACGGTAGATACCACCATCAACCACCAGTGCGGCGCAAACAATCGCGTCATACTCGCCAGTCGCTGCCAGTCGTTTGGCTAACAGTGGCATTTCAAATGCGCCCGGGACATCCAGAACTTTCAGTTCTGCATTGACTGACTTCTCCTGCAACTCCTGTTTAAAACCAACCAGAGCATTGCCGACGATTTCCTTGTGCCAGTTGGCTTTAATGAATGCAATTTTCAAATTTTTCATAAGGCTTCCGAAACCATTTTTTTCCAGTAAGTATTCAACTGCGTTATGCTGTTGGTATACCACATCTGCCTATTCTGAGCTACATCAAAACCAGCAATGCTTTTTCGTTACGTGCGGTCATACGGGTTTTATGGTGATAAAGGCCATTTTGGCGGCATTTCCTCCAAAAATAGCTCTATTTTCAATCAGTCTTGCTATCACCCACACCAGGAAAGATGTGTGGTCCAGAAGATGAGAGGCACAGTTTATTTATTCACTGTTATGTTCCAGGAGTGCATGCGGAGCACCTTCAATCTGCATCGTCTCCTGTACAGCAGGACGTTCGCTTACACGTTCAAAGAAATCCTGAAGCGCAGGCAATTGAGCTAAATCTATCCCAAGTCGTCGTGCCCAATTTAATATGGTGTAAAGGTAAGCATCCGGCGCGGAGAAATGTTCGCCAGCCAGATAGCGCGAACTCGTCAGCCTGCTATCAACATATTCCAGCCGGGGCATTACTTGCAGGCGAGTCAGAGCCTGCCCCTGCAGCGTTTTCGAGAGAAAGTTCGCCGCAACGCCACCATGCCTCTCTGAAGTGATAAAATTCTTGTGTATTTCAGTCGAGATGAAGTTGAGCCATTCCAACGCATGATAGCGCTCACGGGTATCTTTTGGTGGTAATAGCCGGTATGAGGGAGCTTGATCGGCAATGAATTGCAAAATCACTGCGCATTCTGTCAGCACATCTCCGTCATCCAATTTCAGCGCAGGCACACAAGCCTTTTGATTGATTGTTCGATAGTCTCCACCGGACCAACAGTGTGTGGCCAAATCAACCTTCTCTAGTTGGAAGTTCAGCCCGGCTTCTCTGAGCAGGATATGTGGTGCCTGAGAACTGGCTCCGGCCGCATAAAAAAGTATCATCTTATTTCTCCAGGGTTAGAAAGCAGAAGATGCTACTCGTGCTTTGCACGCCTGGAAACGCGTGACGATGCAATCGACACGTGCAAAAATGCAAGCATGTCTAAAAATGAAAATCTGTTTGATTGGCAAGATCTCCACTTCTTTCTGGCAACCGCCAGGCTCGGTTCATTTACCGCTGCGGCTGCCGAAATGGGCGTCGATCACGCCACCGTGGGCCGTCGCGTCGCGCGTCTTGAGTTATCAATTGGGCGCAAGCTGGTTGTTCGCCTACCTCGATCAACGCAATTGACGAAGGATGGGCAAGATCTCGCCAAGGTGGGCCAGGCGATGGAAGGGCAGGCAAATGCGATTGTTCGTCATCTGCAGTGTCATCCCCATGGTGTGCCAGCTACTGTCACGGTGAGTGCGCTGCCCATCCTCTCCGCCTTTCTCATTGCACCCAGCCTTCCAGACTTCGCTAAAACCCATCCCGAAATCCAGATGGTACTGTCGGCAACATCAGCGGTCGCATCGCTTGAGCGTGCAGAGGCCGACATCGCAATTGGTTTTGTGCGGCCGACGTTGCCCGGTCGGGTAGTGCGACAGATTGGCGAATTGTCTTTAGGCCTTTATGCCAGAGATGGCTACATTGATGAGCAATTAGATCGTTGGATGTTCATAGGATTCGAGTCATCTTTGGACGACATCCCTCAGCAACGTTGGTTGGCTGAGTTTGCAGCGGACCGTCCATTCGCCCTGAGAACTAACGATGTGGTCACTCAAGCTCAAGGCGCACGCTCTGGTTTGGGTATCGCTTTACTACCGCGGCTTTTGGGTGATGCTGATTCTGGACTGGTGAATCTCAAAACACTTCCCGAACCGCCAGCCAGAAAGCTTTGGATGTCGGTTCACGGAGATGTGAGGCAATCGGCCGCTGTTCGTGCAGTCATGACACATTTGATTGAGATTTGTGCCGACCTGTCTGGGAAATGAATAGATTTTCATTCCGCCTACGTCACCGGGCAATCCATTGTGGTAGATGGCGGGATCTACTTTGTCTGACCTGGCATAATGCTTTACGGCTCACTCTCAGCCCGACGTCATTGTCGGGCTGATACTCCAGAACAATTGTACCCATCTCATATCGATAATATTCAGCGGGAAAGAGCAGGGCAAAACGGTTTTTTCCCTGTTCAACCTTCATTAAAAGGCAGCATGCCGTTAGATGGTGAATTCTGCCTGTGGACTCTGATTTTCTGGCTGATGCAGGATCTTGCTGAGAATCAGTTTCCTGTAGTGCAGCAGGTCCTCTTCGGTGGTATGCGGGCGACTGAGCTCGATACGGACATCCAGCGCGATGTGCTGGTGCGCCATGACGATCACCCGGTCCGCCAGCCGCACGGCTTCGTCTACGTCATGGGTAACCAAAATGCCGGTGAAGCGCTGTTCCAACCAGACATTCTCGATCAGCGCCTGCATGTCGAGGCGGGTGAGGGCGTCCAGTGCACCGAGCGGTTCATCCAGCAGCAGTACGCGCGGTTTGGCAACCAGCGCGCGCGCCAGCGCCACCCTCTGCTTCTGCCCACCGGACAGCACGCCCGGCCAGCTGCGCTGCTTGTCAGCCAGACCGACTTTGGCCAGCACGCTCCGCGCCACGTCGTTGTCCCTGTTTGGAGATCCGGAACGCACGTTGTCCAGCACACTGCGCCAGGGCAGCAGACGCGCTTCCTGGAACAGTACGCGGACGTGCGGGTTGACGCCGTCGATCGGCAGATGGTTGATGGCGATCGTGCCGCTGCTGGGCTGCTCCAGCCCGGCGATCATGCGTAGCAGCGTACTTTTACCGCAGCCACTGTGGCCAACGATGGCGACGAACTCGCCGGGTACCAGCGTCAGGCTGACGTTGTTGAGGATCGACACGTCGCCGAAACGCTTGCTGACGTTGTCGAGGGTAATGCCATAGCCGTTGGGTGTTGTCATGATGGATTTCCTATTGATTGCGCCAGCGCAGAACCCGGCGCATCAGCGACGAAGCGATGACGTCGGACAGTTTACCGAGCAGCGCATAGATGATGATGCTGAGCACCACCTTGTCCATTTGCATCAGCTCGCGGCCAGTGATGGCCATGTAGCCGATACCCGCATCGGAGGCGATGGTTTCGGCAGCAATCAGCACCAGCCACATGATGCTGAGCGACAGCCGCACACCGACCAGAATCGAAGGCAGCGCGCCGGGGAAGATGATGTCGCGGAACATTTCCATCGGTGTGAAGCCGTAGACCTTGCCCATCTCCAGCAGGCCGCGATCAATGTTCCTGATACCGTGAAAGGTATTGATGTACACCGGGAAAAACACGCCGAACGCCACCATAACGATTTTCACTTCCTCGCCGATACCAAACCAGACGATAAACAGCGAGATCAGGGCCAGCACCGGAATGTTGTGCACCATGTTGATCGTGGTGCTGAGGGTAATTTCAGCCCGCCGCGATATGCCGTTGAGCAGGCCGAGTACGAAGCCAATGCTGCCGCCGAGCACGAAGCCAGCAAGGGCGCGCCGAGCGCTGACGTACATGCTTTCGGACAGATCGCCACTCTCCAGACTGGTAACCGCGCGCGTTACCACCTCAAACGGCGACGGCAGGATAGTGCGGCTGGCTTCGTTCAGGCTGGAAAGGTACCAGACGATCAGCAGTGCAATGAGCAGCAGCCAGGGGGCTAGCAGGCGCAGCAGCCTTGCCAGCGCGGGTTTGAACCCCGACGCAGAGATGACGCGCGGCGACTGAATCACCGACTCGCCGGTGAGTGAAACGGGATGATTTTTCTGCATGGCGGTCATTCCGTGAAGTTATTTAGGTAGGTAGCTGGCAAGGGCCTGATTGATTCCATCGGTCAGTGAGGTGTCGTAGAATGTGGCGACATCGACCGGTTTTTCCAGCAATCCGGTGGCGTAAAGTGTATCGGCCACGTCCTGCTGGGTCTTGCGCGCTTCAGGTGAAACCGTGGTGTCGCGGGTTGGGCGCTGGGCGAACTCCGCTTTGGTGTCCGCCAGTGCGACGTCGTAGGGGCGGCCAGTCGGGGCGGCGGAGACTTTAGCCCAGGCTTCCGGGTGCGTTTGGGCATAGTAGTAAGCGGCATTCAGGCGTCCGATGTAGTCTGCGAAGGCGGCACGTTTGCCGGAGTCTTGCAGCGAAATTTGTGACGCTACAATGGGGAAATTGCCGGACAGAATATTTTCGGCGCTGGCCAGTTGGTGAGCACCGCGCAGTTCGGCGGCCCTGATCGAGTTGCCGTAGCTGGCGAAGGCGTCGATGCCGCCACCGAACAGCGCGGTGACGCCATCGGCGGTGGTAATTTCCACACGCTTAATGTCGTCCCACTTCAGACCGGCGCTTTTCAGCATCTGATAGAGAAAATAGTGCGCGGTAGTGGATTTAATATAGCCGACGCGTTTACCTTTTAAATCCGCCACGCTTTTAATCGGCGAATTAGGCGGAACAATCAATTCCTGATGCAGCGTGGTGCTGTTTTGAATGGCGATAATTTTGAAATTGCCCTTATTTGCCGCCAGCGAAGCAAATACCGGTGGAATTTCGCTGGTGACGGCGAAATCCACTTTGTTAGCCGCCATCGCTTCCAACCCCAGAGCGCCGCCCTGGAAGGTCTGATAGGTAACGCGATAGGGTGTATCGTCCAGTTTAGCCAGCTTTAACACTGCCTGTTCGACTTTCCAGCCGGTACTGGCCACGCTCAGCGTGGTCTTGCTCAGATCGGGGGCGGCGATAGCACTTTGTGCCCCTAATGTCAGCAGGGTAAATACCCAGCCCAAAGTTCTTATTTTCATCTGTTATTTCCTGTTGTGTTGGTATTTTTAATTGATGCTATGGCAATGTTATTCCGGTTCGAGAATAAGGTAGTTTTTATGATGTTTGTACAATTTCGTAATGCTTTATATTGCATTACTTATGCGGCAATTTACTGCATAAGTATTTACTGTTGCGCCTGCCCATAAATCTGAGCAACCGCTAACATCTCGCCAATCTCGTCTCACATGGATAAATTTCAGCGGCTTCGATCCGGGTGAAAAGAGATTTTTCCCTGTTCAACCCCGGCGTATTTCGCCTATATTCCCCCTTTGGTATGCCGCTGAAGGCTACAAAGGTGAAAGCGTAAGATGCTTAAAGAAAACTTTAACGACCTCATTTACCTGGTCATGGTCGCGCAGGAACGCAGCTTTACGCGTGCAGCCGCAAAACTGGGTGTCTCACAATCGGCACTAAGTCATGCCATCCGGGGTCTGGAAGAACGCCTGAATGTACGCTTACTGACCCGAACCACACGCAGCGTTGCGCCGACGGAAGCCGGAGAACGTTTGGTGCAGAGCGTTGAACCGATGCTCAACGACATTGAAAAAGCGCTGGTTAGTGTTCAGGAGAAACAGGGCAATATCTCCGGCAATATCCGCATTACCGCCGGTGAACACGCGTTGACCACCACGCTGTGGCCACTGCTCAAACCTTTTCTGCAACAGTACCCGGAAGTGAACGTTGAAATGTCGGTGGATAATACGCTGACCGACATTGTCAGCGGTCGGTTTGATGCCGGAGTCCGCTTGGGCGAACAGGTCGAGAAAGATATGGTTGCCGTCCGTATCGGCCCTGACTGGAGTATGGCGACCGTGGCTACACCGGACTATTTTGCCCAGCACGGCATTCCGGCCACGCCGTATGAGTTACAACATCACAACTGCATCAATATGCGGCTTCCCACCCTGGGGGGAATATATAACTGGGAATTTCGCGATGGCGATAGGGAGATCAAAGTCAAAGTTGAAGGCCAGCTGATTTTTAATAATTTGTCCTCACGTATTGATGCCGCTGTTTCTGGCATGGGCATCGCCTATGTCCCGGAAGACAGCGTAAAATCACTGATTGCTGAGGGTAAACTCCAGCGCATTCTGCAGGCTTGGTGTACACCGTTTAGCGGGTATTATTTGTATTACCCCAGCCGAAAACAGCACACCGCAGCCTTCGCAAAACTTATCGACGCGGTTAAGTACCGGACATAGTAAAACACCATCCCTAAATCGGTAGCCACAGCAAGATGACAGGATTGTCATCTTGCTAACCCCTTTCTGTAGAGATCCCCTCAGTAGACTGGCCTCATTTCTTATTCACAGTGAATAACCATGACATTACTTCGCTCAAGACCCTCGCTGGTTATCGGTCTGATATTGGCTGCCGGTCTCCTTTCTTATTTCCTCTTTCGCCAATACAGCAGTGCAGCATCGGTTCAAAAAGCAACCGAGCCACTTGTCAGCCTGAGTCAGGCTGAGGTGAAGTCCGTGCCGCTGCGGCTTTCCACTCAGGGACATGTGGTGTCACTGAATCAGGTGGATATCCAGTCTCAGGTGACCGGCACGGTAGCCTCCGTGGCTTTTAAGGAGGGGGATTTTGTTAAGCAGGGACAGCTGTTATTTACGCTGGACGACAGCACACAGCAGGCCTCGTTACGCCATGCGGTGGCGGCACTGGCGGAATCCCACTCTGCGTTGACTAAAGCGCAAAACGATGTTGCCCGTGGCCGCAGCTTAAAAGCGAAGAATTATATTTCCGCCTCTGACTGGGACACGTTAATCAGTACCCAGCAGCAGTATGCGGCGCAAAACAGCGCTGGCGCTGAACAGCTGGGCAAACAAACTGATGGAGGGGATGAAGAAAACCGGTGTGTTTGTGGGCGTGAACAGTGACTCACAGCTCAACGGACTGGAAGCCGATCTGCAGATTGACCGTAATAAAGCCTCACTGCTCGGCGTCAATGCCGATCAGATCCGCAGCAACTTGTATGCCGCCTTTGGTACTCAGCAGGTCTCAACCATCTACGCGCCGGAAGACAGCTATGAAGTGATTATGGAAGTGAAGCAGCCGTTCCGTCAGAACGAAAGCGATCTGTCGAAGATCTATGTCCGTTCTGCCGCCAACACGCTGTTACCCGTGACAACCTTCACCCATATTTCTCGTATGCAGGGCATAACCGCCGTTAACCACCAGGGTCAGCTCCCCGCGATCACCGTCTCTTTCGACCTTGCACCCGGTAAGTCACTGTCAGATGCCACCGCGGCGATCGCCCTGGTGGAAAGCGATATGCAGATGCCTACCTCGGTCTTCAGTAGCTACGCTGGACAGGCGGCGCTCTACCAGCAGTCGCAGAGTAGCCAGATCTGGCTGATTGTCATGGCGCTGGCGGTTATTTACGTGATCCTTGGCGTGTTGTATGAAAGCTGGATCCACCCGTTGACCATTCTGCTGGGCTTGCCCTCGGCGGCGGTAGGCGCGCTGCTGGCGCTGAGGCTGGCTCACCTGGATCTCACCTTTATTTACCTACCGCTCATGGCGCTTTCATCAAGGGGAGATCAAGGAAAAATACCTGATCGCTTCAACCAACTTCATCCTGAAAGGGAACCAACCGTGGCTGGTTCAGGCGGCGCTTAATGTCTCGCGGAACAATGAAATTATTGAAGATTACTGGCAGCGCATGCAGATTGCGGTAGCGCTGTCTATCGTGGTCTTTTCCGCCATTGGTTACTAGCTTGCCCGACGCGGTTTGCTGCCCCTACGCAAGATCAGCCGGGAAATTGAGACTATTGATGCGGAAGATTTGCATACTCGCCTGGCTTATCGGCACTGGCCGCACGAACTCAACACCCTGGCGAGTTCCTTTGACCGTATGATGACGCGGTTAGAAGCGTCCTTTAAACAGTTAAGCCGCTTCTCATCCGATATCGCTCATGAGCTTCGCAGCCCAATAAACAACCTCATCTCGGCTGCCAGCGTGACGCAAAGTAAAGATCGTAGCCCGCAAGAGTATCGCGAGACGCTGGCGGCGATCATCGAGGAGGGCGAAAGGCTCTCGCGCATGATTTCCTCAATGCTGTTTCTGGCGAGAGCAGATAACAGCCGCGAACCGTTGCATCGCGAACCGCTTAATAGCGTCACAGAATTTGAACGTCTGATGGGCTATTACGACATTCTGGCGGAAGAGAAAAATATCCGTTTAACCTGTGAAGGCGATGTCTCTTTCCAGGCCGATGCGCTGCATCTACAACGCGCGCTCTCTAATTTGCTGTCAAATCTAATCACCGATAACCTCACCGATGCCTGGAATGTGCCGTTAGTTATTTCTTCACTGATCTTCAGCCTTCTTTTGCTGGCTGTTTTTATCCTGTGGTATCGCCGGGAAGGGACGCTGTCGATTCATCACATTGACAGCCGTAGGCGCGAATTATTTTACTGGCTGGCAATTCTGGCGACGTTTGCTCTCGGAACGGCAGTGGGCGACTGGCTAGCGGAAAACGTTAATCTCGGTTATTACGGTGCGGCGGTGTTCTTCGGTACATGGATCGTGATTATCGCGGGTGCCCACTTTATTTTTAAGGCCAACCCGGTCTTTTGCTTCTGGGCGGCGTATATCCTGACCCGACCGTTCGGCGCAGCCTGCGGCGATCTGTTATCACAGCAAGTGGATGACGGCGGTATCGGCCTTGGCGCAAACCTCACCAGTCTGATTTTCGGCTTTGCTATCGTATTAATGATTGCTGGGCTGGTTGTGAGTGACCGGCGTAAACGCGCTGCTTAATTGAATAGGTAAAAATTCGATCTCAAGTTTACAGCTTCATCCACAGCTGCTTGTTTGAACAAGGCACGGAGATTGAGAAGGGAGCATCGCTTAACATTATCATTGCCAGGTCATGTCAAGACGAAGTAGCGCATTGCGGCCTGTGCATGCTACTGATAAAGCACAGCAGCAAGATGCTCAAGTTCGGCACAGGGTGCATTCGTTAGTTGTACATCGTCAACGTTACGAGAACGCTGCCGGCAATACTCAGCCTGTAACAGCAGAAGGAGATGATAATGCCGGCAAGACGTGGGGGGAATGCGTTAGCAGGGAACATAAAGCCATGGAGAGTGCGTACCCAGAGCTATCATTTAACATAATTATGATTGTACGTACTTTCATTGTTGCTCCAAAACGCTAATGTCGTACGGAGCAATTCACAGATGTCGTATCTGAACTAACCTTAGATCTCCTCAGGCTAAGCTCAGGATGCAGACTTTATGTTGGTGACTATGACAGATAAAGATCTATACCGGCTCGGCATCATTCAGCGCGTTCACGACCACACTCTGCTGCAGCGTGAGGCTGCGCGCCTTCTCGAACTCACCGTCCGACAAGTTCAACGTATCCTGCGCCGTTATCGTGAACACGGCGCGGCATCGATTGTATCAGAACGTCGCGGGCGCCCCGGCAACAACCGCATTCCCGATGAGCTGCGCTGTGCCGCTCTGCATTTGATCCGGCAATATTACGTGGATTTTGGCCCAACTCTGGCCACGGAGAAGCTTTTAGAACGCCATGGCATCCCGCTTTCGGTTGAGACTGTCCGCAACTGGATGATTTCTGACGGACTCTGGCGGCCTCACTCACGTCGTCAGGTTCATATTTATCAGCCTCGACACAGGCGCGACTGTCTTGGCGAACTGATACAGCTGGATGGTTCTAATCATGCATGGTTTGAGTGTCGTCCCTGAACTAACCTTAGATCTCCTCCGGCTTAGCTCAGGATGAAGACTTTATGTTGGTGACTATGACAGATAAGGATCTATACCGGCTCAGCATGACATCGCTTCACCGGCCTGTTCACTACAGGGTCATGAACACACGACCAAGACGCCCGCGCGTTTCTGCACGCTGGTGTGCCTCAATCACCTTTTCCAGCGGGAACGTACTGTCAACGGGCACGGTTAACTCACCGTTTGCCGCCATCTGCATCAGTTCATTCACCAGATCGCGTGCAATCTGTTTTTCACCCCATTCCGGACCTAACAGGCAACCAATCAACGTGATGCGATGTAGCAACAGATATTCAGTATCAATCATATGATTGCGACCGGCCAAAATGCCGATGATCACTGCGGTTCCGCCATCACGCAGGACTTCGACGCCATCCGATAACGCATCACCGCCGATGGTATCAATCAACAGATCGACTTTGTTACCGCCCAGCAGCTCACGCACTTGATCGCCCGCCTGCTTCTCACCGACCACGATGGCGTCATCCAGGCCGAACTGACGCAGCTTCTCCAGTGATTCGGCTCGTGTTCCAGTACCGATAACGCGCGCGCCCATGCGTGATGCCAGTTGAACGGCGGCAACGCCAACGCCACCCGCTGCTCCCAGAATCAACACGGTCTGGCCGGGTTGCAGTTTACCCAAATGGTACGCCCATGCAGCGGTGCCAGGTCCAACCGGTATGGCCGCCGCTACGCGCGGATCAAGGCCTGCGGGAACAGGAAAACAGTTATAGGCTGGGACGGCACGGCGTTCTGCATAAGCTCCACGCCAGTTAAAAGTAGCCACCTTTTGCCCTGGTGCCAGGCCCTGCACATCACTGCCGGTTGCGAGAATCGTGCCCGCCGCTGAGTAGCCCAGGTATTCACCCGGCTGCAAAAACTGGCTGTTACGCGAGATAATATCGCCGCCTTCAATGCTAATAGCTTCTACGGCAATCAGCACTTCATGTGGTTTGATCACCGGTTCAGCAACGTCGACTAACTGCATGACTTCCGGGCCGCCGGGCTGTACATAGGTTACTGCTTTCATTGGAGGTATCCTTTGCTATACAAACTGGCTGAGCCATAAGCGTGCTCAGCCAGTGATTTCAATTACTTAGTTAGCGCTTTAATCAGCTGCGCCGCCGTAGATTCTGATGAGCCAGGGTTCTGCCCGGTGATCAGCAGACCATCAGTGACGACATAAGATGACCAGTCAGCGGCTTTCGAATAAAGACCGCCCTTCGCAATCAGCTCGTCTTCTACCAGAAATGGCACGACATCAGTCAGGCCGACGGCCGCTTCTTCGGTATTGGTGAAGCCCGTAACTTTACGTCCAGCAACCAATGGCTGACCGTCTGGTGCTTTTACATGACGCAATACGCCCGGCGCGTGGCAGACAAAAGCAACCTGCTTGCCCGCGGCAAAGAACGACTCAATCAGTGCAATGGAGTGTTTATCTTCCGCCAGATCCCACAGTGGACCATGGCCGCCTGGATAAAATACGGCATCGAAGTCAGCCTGAGATACGCTGTCCAGCTTAACGGTGGTGGCCAGCTGAGCTTTGGCAGCCGAATCGGCTTCGAAGCGATGGGTAAATTCGGTCTGGAAGTCAGGTTCGTTACTTTTCGGATCAAGCGGAGGATTGCCACCCAGCGGAGATGCCAGCGTAATTTCTGCACCTGCATCTTTAAACGCGTAATAAGGTGCTGCTAACTCTTCAAGCCAGAAGCCAGTTTTATGGCCGGTATCACCGAGTTTGTCGTGCGAGGTCAGTACCATCAGAACTTTCATTGTCTAACTCCTGTTTGTCGATAGGTAATTAATAGTAGACCGGACGCTCATAAATGCAGCGAGTAAAAGTAGACCGGTCGACTATAAAACAGATAAAAAATAACTCCCTCCTTAGAGGGAGATGCGTAACGTCTGTCGGGTCAGGCTCAGCGCTGCTTCAAACGGCGTCGACGTACGGACAATCTTCACCATAATACTTGCCCCCACCCACAGCTGATAAAGTGCTTCAGCAGCCCTTTCGGCTTCACCTTCGAACTGCAAAGAGCCTTCCGCTGCGCCGGCTTCCAGCGCCGCTGCCAGTCGTGAGATAATCCCTGCCGTACCGCGCATCAAAGCGGCGCGCATCTTGTCTGACAGATCAGAGACTTCCGCGCCCAGTTTTACCGCCAGGCATTTGCCCTGACAATCTTCACAAGACTGGGTTTCAGCCCACAACAACCAGTAGTTCATCAGCCGTTGAGCGTGCGTCGTCCCGTTTTCAGCGAGCAATTGATCAAGCTCAGCCAAATAGGCATCGAAATAGTGACTCAACATCGCTACCCCGAAATCCTCTTTGGAGGTGAAATAGTAGTAAAAGGAACCTTTAGGCACCTCTGACTCGTCGAGAATCTCTTTCAGGCCAACGGCTGAAAAGCCCTTACCCGCCATAATACGCTGGCCGACCGCCAGAATATGTTCGCGGACTTGCTGGTTATGTTGATGCGTTGCAGTTTTCATGCGGCTAAGGTAGCAACAATTCGACCGGTCGTCTATAAAATACTTTCAGCCACCCAGATCCCCTTTTCAATCACGGAATTGATCTTCACAGGCCTCTTTTCAGTGGCCATGAACCGTGAACCCCACCAGCCGAATCACGATCGGACGCACAATCAGGATGCAAACAAAGGCCGCTGGCATGGCCACCTGATAGGCATTCATCACATTTTCCATATAATGCGGTCCCGCACCAAACTCTGAAAAAGTAATCACCAGACTCATTAAGAAAGCCATAATCGTCGCCATATACAACGCAAAGATGTAAGGTGATGCGTGCCTGGGGAGCCGCATACGCGTGCTGCTTTTCGAGGTAACATCTGTCATCAAGGTGTCCTTTTTAACCATAATTAGCGCAACAGCCGCTAAGCTATCAGGCCTGGCCGCACCCGAGTAGTACGTCTTTGCTTGAATCATTACTAAATAAAAATTACGAATATACGGATGGGGATCAGATGGACTTACTGGGGTTAATCGGCACTTTTATCCGTGTCGTGGAAAGTGGCAGCATCGCAGCGGCAGCCAAAGCAAAAGGTATGAGCCCGGCGGCGGTAAGTCAGAGCCTTGCACGGCTTGAAACGCATTTGGGCGTCAGGCTGATCTCGCGCACTACGCGCAGCATGACGCTGACTGAAAGTGGTAAACGCTACTTTGAGAAGGTCAGACATATTCCGCAGGAGGTTGATCTCGCTTCACAGGCAGCAGCGATAGACAGTAAGCCACAAGGGCCGCTGTGCATTGCCACCACGGCTGCCTTTGGCCGCCATGTTCTCGCCCCACTGATACCTGCCTTCAAACATCACTACCCTGATATCGCTATCGAACTGATCAGTACCGACCGCAATGTTGATCACCGCCTGGAAGGGGTAGATGTCAGCATACGCATCGAAGCCCAGTTGAACGATCAACTCATCGCACGCCAGATTGCTTCGCTCCCTTTTATTTTTTGCGCCTCGCCCGCTTATCTGGCTCGTGCAGGCACTCCCCAGACACCTACAGAGCTTAGCCAACACGCCTGCCTGGTGTTTCGCTATCCCACCGATGGGCGTTTTCTTCCCTGGTCGTTTCTGGTGGATGGCCAGCCGGTTAACGCCAGGCTCAATCCGGAATTTATCAGTGATGATATTGATGTCATTGCAAAAGTGGCAGAAAACGGTGGCGGCATTGCGCGTCTGGCGAGTTTTATTGCACAACCGTTGATCGCGAGCGGTCACCTGGTCCGTTTATTCGACAGCGCCCACGCCATACAGTCTTTACCGATGAACATTTATGCCTGCGTAAATGAACGATCGGCGTTGAACGCCAGGGTAAGAGCCTTTATTGATTTTCTGGCAGAAGCAATGAACCCCGCCTCTGCCTGACCCCACGGCTTCCCCGTTCCTCTCCTGTCGGTGTATCACAGCAAAACCGCCGTTGTGCTCTACAATTATCAGTACATTTTACAGGGGTAATTACGCCTGTCCGTCTTTTTCAGGAAGCACACCCGGAGCCAATATGAGCAACAAGCCGCGTAATGTCCCAGGGGTTCACCCTTATGATGGCCCAGCAGGAGGCTGGGGAGCACTTAAAGCGACAGCGATTGCCGTAAAAACGCAAATGGATGCGCTGGCCGCACCTCAGACGCTGATGCGCACCAATCAGCCCGATGGTTTTGATTGTCCCGGCTGCGCGTGGCCGGATAAAGACCACAAATCGACGTTTCAGTTCTGCGAGAATGGTGCCAAAGCCGTCACCTGGGAAGCGACCAATAAGCGGGTCACGCCGGAGTTTCTCGCGCAGAATACGGTGTCCAGTCTGCTCAGTCAGAGTGATTTCCAAATTGAAGGCTATGGCCGGTTAACCACGCCGCTGCGCTATGACGCCACAACGGACACCCTGAAGGAAGTCAGTTGGGAAGAGGCTTTTAACCGCATCGGGGAAGAGTTGAAAAAGCTATCTCCCCATCAGGTTGAGTTTTATACCTCTGGTCGCGCCTCAAACGAAGCCGCGTATTTGTTTCAGTTGTTCGCCCGGGAATATGGCACCAATAACTTCCCGGACTGCTCCAATATGTGCCATGAAGCCACCAGCGTTGGCTTGCCGCAATCTATTGGCATCGGCAAAGGCACCGTTTCGCTGGAAGATTTTGACCATGCCGAGCTGATCTTATCGATTGGGCACAACCCCGGCACTAACCATCCCCGTATGATGGGCACCCTGCATGAGCTGGCCCGTAAAAATGTCCCTATCATCGTATTTAATCCAATGCGTGAACGGGCGCTGGAGCGCTTTGCCGATCCGCAAAACGTGATGGAAATGGCGACCTATCGTTCCACCAACATTGCTTCAACCTACTATCTGGTGCGCGCAGGTGGAGATTCAGCAGCATTGAAAGGGATTGCCAAAGCGGTATTAGCGCTGGAGGAAGAAACCGGCCAGGCGCTCGATCACGCATTTATCGATGAACATACCCAGGGCTTCCCCGCCTTTAAGCAGGATATCGAAACCACTTCATGGGCCTCCATTGAGGCGGTCTCCGGCCTTAAACGCGCAGAACTGGAAAGCGTTGCCCAGGCGTACGTGAAATCCAAAGCGACCATCCTGACCTATGGCATGGGCATCACCCAGCACAACCGGGGCACGGATAACGTCCGCTTACTGACCAATCTCCTGCTGATGCGCGGTAATATTGGTAAGCCCGGTGCGGGTGTTTGTCCACTGCGCGGACACTCGAACGTGCAGGGCAACCGGACGGTGGGGATCACGGAGAAGCCCTCTGCCACCTTCCTGCATAATCTCCAGCAGACTTTTCACTTTACCCCTCCGCAGGCACATGGGCACGATGCGGTACAGGCGATGAAAGCGATGGTTGAAGGCAGCGCTAAAGCACTGATCTGTCTCGGAGGTAACTTTGCCGTTGCCCTACCCGATTCCGATGTCTGCTTCCCGGCCATGAAAAAACTCGATCTGAGTGTGCATGTGGCGACGAAACTCAACCGCACTCACCTGCTCACCGGCAAGGAGACGTTGATCCTTCCCTGCCTCGGTCGTACAGAAGCCGATGACCAGGCCACTGGACGCCAGGCCATCACGGTTGAGGACTCCATGTCGATGGTGCATGCCTCTTCAGGCAAGCTAAAACCGGCTTCGCCCCTGTTGCGATCTGAACCGGCGATTGTTGCAGGGATGGCGAAAGCTACCTTACCGGCATCACAGGTACCGTATGACGAACTGGTTGCAGATTACGATCGCATTCGAGACTTAATTGAAAAAACCATTCCCGGCTTTGAGCAGTACAATCAACGCATCCGCCAACCCGGTGGCTTCCAGATGCCACTGCCGCCTCGTCAACGCATCTGGCCGACACCCAGTGGTAAAGCCATGTTCTCGGTGTATCAAGGGGATGATGAAGACCCGGCCTTGCAGGAAGCCGATGTGCTCAGAATGATTACGCTACGCAGCCACGACCAGTACAACACCACCATTTATGCGCTGGACGATCGCTATCGTGGCGTGTTTGGCCGCCGTGATGTGTTGTTCATGTGTGATGCGGATCTACAGCGGCTCGGGCTTGAACACGGCGATACGGTGGATCTTGAGTCTGCGGTACCGGGGCATCATATGCGACTGGAGGGCATGACGGTGATCCGCTATGGCATTGCACAGGGATCGATTGGTGCCTATTATCCGGAAGCCAACGTGTTGGTGCCGCTGGATTATATCGATAAGGAGAGCGGTACGCCTTCCTACAAGTCAGCGCCAGTGCGCATTCTACGTCACCCTGAAATCACCGAAGCCTGATGGGACAAAAACCAGCGGCTTATGCGGCCGCTGGTCTGTTGGGTATCGCTTAGTGTTGTTGCTGTTGCTGCTGGCGTTGTTCAGCTTCTTGCTTCTGCTTTTTGCTCGCCAGATGATGTCCGACGACGCAACCCACCGCCGCACCGGCTAATGCATGATGCTTAAGATGGCCTGCGGCACCCCCTACAATCGCGCCCTTAATACAGCCAGCCGCTTGAGCTTGTGTCGTGGCTACCATTAACAAACCGAACGTTACGGCAATAAACGTCATCTTACGCATACAAAAATTCCCCGATCAATATACGGATAAAATCGTCCGTAACCGGATGATAAGCACAATCGCGGGAAAAAAAAGTGGGGTGTTAAAAGCAAGGTGAAAGCAAACGTAATAATGTGGGCTATTGCGCATAAACCCCGGTGATTTTCTGCCATTTCCGGGGATATGCGTTACCAAAAAAAGCGTATATAAACGTTACGCGAGGCTTAAACTGCCTGTGTTTGGGGCCGTCGGGTCAACAGCGAAGCCGGTACGGTGATAATCACGAGGCATCCCACAATCAGCACGATGCCACCCCATCCCATCAACGGTAGCGTTTCCCCCACCCATACCACCGCCAGAATTGCCGCGACTACCGGCTCCAGTAAGGTAATGGTGGTGGCGGTACTGGCGCGAATCCGGGCCAGGCCCATGCCATAACAGAGATAGCCAATAAACATCGGTACCAGGGCCATGTAAATACCGACTGCCGCATTAACCCAGGCATGCAGCAAGGGTGCTCCGGTCAGTAACAGCACCGGCATCAGTAACAGCCCACCGATACCGAAAGTCGCGCCCATTGCCGCCCGGCCGCTCGTTCCTTGTTGCATCATCTGACGCGCAGACCAGGAGTAAAACGCATAGGTTAACCCCGCAACCAGACCTAAAAGGATCCCCACCAGCGCGTGGGTATTGACGGCCTGACTTCCGTGACTTTCTGCGAAGGTTAATAGCCCCATTCCGGTCACACCGACAGCAGATCCCCACATCCAGCGGCGGCTTAAGCGATGCCCCTCCAGCCAAAACTCCAACAGCGCTGAGAGTAACGGCGCAGAGCCAATGGAAATCACCGTGCCCACGGCGACACCCGCCAAATGCATCGATGCGTAGAATGAGAGCGGATAGATCGCCACCGCCACCGCCCCCATCAGCAGGTAGCGTCGCTGCTGCCAGATTTGACGGCGCTGCCTGATAATCGCAGACCAGGCGACCAGCGCCTGCAAAATACCGCCGGTCCCCATGGCTACCGCGCCTATGGCGAGCGGGCTTAACGCCGGTGCAAAGGTTGCGGCGGTGCCCGTGGTGCCCCAGAGCAATGCAGCAATCAATACGCCAGACATCCCTAAGGCCTGTTGCCCGTTGCTGCGGCTCATAACGCCTCCATCATCTGCTGAGCCATCTCACTGGCCTGAAAAATACAGCGACTGTCGCCTTCCAGGCCCGCACGGGAGATGCTCCCCTCCAGTAAAAAGGCGAAGTGACGTGCCAGTGGTTGAGTGTCCTGGCCAGTGGAGTTGGCCAGCTCTGCAAGGTGTTCTGCAAGAATCGATTCAACCTGCTCTTTATGTTGTCGCACCGCCAAACGACCCGGTGAACCGGCGGGAAACTCAGCCGCGGCATTTAATAGCCCGCAACCGCGAAAGCCCTCTTCATAAGCGAACTCAGCGTGATCGGCGTAGGCTTCAAACACCGCCACCACTTTGTCACGCGGGGTTTTCGCCCTTTTCTCACGCGCATAATAAAAATCTAACCACTCCTGATGGCGAGCGGTCAGATAGGCCTCAATCAGCGCGTCTTTAGAACTGAAATTGTTATATAAGCTCTTTTTCGCCACCCCGGCACGTTTGGTAATCGCATCAATACCGGTGTTATTGATTCCGTGGCTGTAGAACAGCGCGCGTGCGGCATTCAACAGTTTGTCATGGGCACTGTCAGTCATGGACACTCTCCAGAATCTTAAGTAGGTAGACCAGTCTACCTACTTAACAAAAAATCACAACTCTGGCAGAGGATAGAGAGGAGTATCAGGCACGAGACCAGGCAGAGGCTTCCAGCATCAACGCGTGATCGGGACGAACGCCGGTATATAAAGCAAACTGTTCCAGCGCCTGCAACGCAATAACTTCGGCCCCGGTGACCACGGTTTTATTTAACTGGCGCGCCCGCTGAATCAAGGGGGTTTCTGCCGGGAATGCCACGACGTCAAACACAAATGTCGCTGCGGCAATCGCAGGCTCAGAGAACGCTAACTGATCCTGCTCTGCACCGCCGCTCATCCCGATTGGGGTGACGTTTACTAAAATATCTGCCGTCACGCCTTCAGGGGTGGCCTGCCAGCGATAGTGATATTTGTCCGCCAGGGCCTGGCCCTGCTGCTGGTTGCGCGCCGCAATCACCACATCGCTAAAACCACTGTCACGGAATGCCGCGATCACCGCTTTTGCCATGCCGCCACTGCCCTGAATCAACACCCGTTGTTGTTTATCTTTGAAGTTAAGGTCAATCAGGTCTTTTACCGCAATGTAATCCGTGTTGTAGGCGGTTAAGTGACCGTTATCGTTGACGATGGTATTAACAGAATCAATCGCCTTTACGGAGTCAGACAGCGTATCAATGAACGGGATGCAGCTCTCTTTGAACGGCATAGAAACCGAACAACCGCGAATCTGCAAGGCGCGTACGCCTTTAATGGCGTGCTCGATGTCGTCAGTTGAAAACGCTTTATAGATGAAGTCCAACGCCAGTTTTTGGTACAGATAATTATGAAAACGCGTGCCAATGTTGCTTGGCCTGCCTGAAAGCGAAATACACAGCTGGGTATCTTTATTCAACATCACTCTCTCTCCATGCATCAGAATTCATCAATAAATACCTTAACCACTCGCCGTTACCTGACGGATGCGCTTAAGCTGAATCGATTATTCTAGTAGAATTACTTAACGTTCGCCGCAACTTTTTGCCTGAAAATTCACCGGTTAGTCATCAGAAAATCGCCCTTTTCAGCAGGAAGAAAATGGCCCCTTTTCACCCGCAGATTTGCTTAGCCAAACGGGGAGTGAATAGCCGAAAAAAATTGTGTTATATCGCGGCAAATCTGCACCATTGCATTTCATTTTTGCCGTATTTGGGCGATCATCAAGACAGTGAATATTTCCCCGAATGGGCCAGCATTTATGACATTTTCCGCCGTATCGCCCGACGAAATTGCCCAACCGAAACCCGAACTCCGTATCGGTTTTCTGCTGATGAATCATTTCACCCTGATGCAGGTTGCCGGATTAGTGGAATCGCTGCGTTTCGCCGCCGATGAGTCCTTCTCCAGTCGGCAGATTTTTTGTCAGTGGGAGTGGATGACCTGCGACAATCAGCCGGTAACGGCCAGTTGTGGTCTGCCCGTCAGCCCAACGGCAACGCTGGATTTTAATCAACACTGGGACTATCTGGTGCTGGCCGGTGGACTGCTGGAAGAGACGCGAAATCCCCCCGCGTGGTTACTGGATGCCGTGCGCGAAATCCACGCGCGCAATATTCCCATTATCACCCTGTGCAGCGGCGCGTTTATTGTGGGAAATGCGGGTCTGCTAGACGGTAAGCGCTGTGCCATTCACTTCACAACCCGTGATGAATTTCGCCAGCGTTTTCCCAAGGCAATACCGGTAATAGATAAAACTTATATCAAGGATGGCGGCATCATCTCTTGCCCAGGCGGCACGGCTATAGACCTGGCAGCAGACCTGATTCGTAAACATTGTGGCGAGATGCGCGCGGAGAAAGGATTGCAATATCTGCTGGTCGATAACGGTAAATCTCGCTCCACTAAGAAAGCGACCGGTGAGGCGGCAACCCTGCTGTATGACAACCCGGCGGTACGCAAAGTGATTGATTTTATGCGTCATCATCTCGACTCACCGCTGCCGTTAAGCGAGGTCGCTGAGTTCTCCGCGCTGACGGTGCGCCAGCTCAACCAGTTGTTTATCAAAAATACCGGTTATACCGCCGCAGTGTACTGGCGGCGGATGCGCCTGGAACACGCGCGCAAACTGATGTCAGATACAGACAGCAGCATTCACGCCATTGCCACCACCTGTGGCTTTAGCGATGCCTCGCATCTGGTGGACTGGTTCCGTAAGCAGTATGGCGAAACGCCGGGCTCCTTCAGGAAGCGCCGGCGTGATGTGGAGAAGTTAGTGAAGCCTTAAGCTTCAGATATTACTGCGTCGGGTGAGCGGCGCAGTTTTTTCACTCAGCCCAGGACGCGCTTCAGATAAAGACGCAGCATCTTCCAGGCTCATGGCATTGGTTTCTGGCGCCAGCCACCAGGAAACCACCAGTCCCACAAAGGTAATGCCTGCCGCAATATACATGGTATGGCCGATGCCAATGGTATCCAGCGACATCGGCACCAGATACGTCCCCACCGCCGCACCAATACGAGATAAAGACGTCCCGATACCTACTGCGCCAGCACGGATCGCGGTCGGGAAGATTTCATTGGGATAGACCAGCTGCAACACCTGCGCACCACCAATAAACAGGGCATAAGCGCCAAACATCAGCAGAATCATCGCGGATGACCCATCACGCAGATAACCGAGGGCTAATAGCGCCAACCCAGACCACAGGAAGCTGTGCAGCAGCAGTTTACGACGCCCTACTACGTTGACTAATTTGGTGGCAATCAAACAACCGACCACAAACAGCAAGGTAATCGCGATCGAACCCAGTGAAGCCCAGTTACCATCGAGGTGCAGTGCCTGAAGTACTTTTGGCGCGAAGGCGTAGACGGCAAACACCGGGATCACCGAACAGGTCCAGAACAGACTGACAAACACCATGCGTTTGCCGTAACCCGAGTGCAGCAGGCTTTTGAAGGAGAGATGCTTTGAGGCAGGCTGCACCGGCAGATTGCGCAGGCTAAACTCCGGGCCGTAGACTTGTTTAATAATGACTTCCGCTTCCTGCTGACGCCCTTTACTGATCAGCCAGCGCGGAGATTCCGGTGTGCCCAGGCGAATAATAAACAGCAGCACACCAATCACCACCGTACTTGCCAGCGTATAGCGCCAGGCATCCGCCCCGCCAGATTGCATAATCGCTTCGCCCACCATGTAGGCGGTGGCCGCGCCAGCAAACCACAGCAGCGTCAGCGTAGCCAGACAAGGTCCGCGTGATTTCTTAGGCAGAAACTCCACCAGAAAGGCGGTAGCCACCGGATATTCAATACCAATGGCGATACCACTCAGAAAACGCAGGGTAAACAGCATCTCTCCGCTCTGTACCCAAAACTGCGCCAGCGAGCAGAGGATAAACAAGGTAGGCCCGACAAAATAGATACGTTTGCGGCCAAAGCGATCGGTCAAGGCGCCACCGAAGAAGCCGCCAAAGAAAATACCAATCAGCGCGGAGGCGGCAATAATACCTTCCCAGAAGGTCGTCAGCCCCAGCGCGGGTGATACTTGCGTCATCGCGATACCGATAATGCTTAACACATAGCCATCAACGAAAGAACCGCCGCCGGAACGGAGGGTTAACAGCCGATGAAAACGACTGAAAGCGACATCTTCTACAGAAATTGGGTGAGACATAAAAACTCCCGTTTTTCTAATACTTTGCTACTAAGCAGGCGAATGAATGCAACCCGAAAATAAACGGGCGACACTATGAAGTTATAATTAAGCGATCAGCCTGACGGCCTGGTTGCGATAAATAAAGAGATTAATCAGATTAAGCGGCTGATAATTTCTCCGTTATCAAATATTAAAATAAAAACAGTGTAATCATGATTAAAAGGGGCTGATGCCGATGGGTAACGGCATCAGCGTCAGGTACTTATTGCGTTTCTTGCGATACTTTTGACAATGACCGTGTCCGGGTTGACCACCAGCAAATCAGGGAGCCAATACACACCAGTGCCGCGCCCTGCCAGAACTGGATACTGAGGCCAGACTGCAAAATCGTGGCAGCAATAACGGAAGAGATCACCGGAATAAAGTAAGAGGCCGAGGCCAGCACCGTCACATTACCGTGCAGAATCCCCACGTTCCAGGCGGCATAGCCAAAGGCCATCGCCATAGCGGCCAACAACAGGCTAATCACAACGTGCGTATTAATAGTAAAGTCCGGTTGTTGTGAAAAGGAGAATTTAATCCACAGTGTCAATGCCGTCAGAATAAAGAACAGCGTCACGCCATTTTTTCCGTTCGCAATACGCTTGGTCACAATACAATATACCGACCAGATAATTGCGCCAGCAAATGCCAGACCATAACTGAGTGGGTTTGATTGCAGGTTAAGTCCAATTTCATGCAGCGATAACCCATGGCTGCCGCCCAGCACCTGACCAATTCCGGCAATCGCTAACAGCATACCTGGGATGATCAGCAAACTGGCCCTCTGTTTGTTAAACACCACGGAGAACAAAATGGTCATACTGGGCCAGAGATAATTCACCATCCCCACCTCAATCGCCTGTTGTGCGCTATTGGCAAACCCCAGTGAGAGTGAAAGACAGAGTTCATAACTGACAAACAGCAGGCTTCCCCAGATAACGTAAGCGCGTGGAAATTCACGCAGGCGAGGAAAACCCACGGTAAACAGTAGCAGTATCGCGCTACAGGTGTAGATCATGGCTGCGCCGCCAATTGGGCCGAACCCTTCGCTAACACTCCTAATCAGCCCTACAATTGCGCTCCACAGCAGGACTGCCATCAGTCCAATCAGTGTCGCTTTGCGGTTTGTCATTCCTACCACCTCGGTATCACTACAGCCTGGCTACGCGCAGCAAAGCTGTTAAAAACAGGTTAAATTCAGCGTTAAAAGTATGCTTCTCCCACCGCAGTGTAAAGAGACTCCACGCAATAATTCTCACAGATTGTGATCGTTATTAAACTTCAGCTATAAAATTATCACGCCAAAATTTACGATATAACTTAATGATTATTATCAAAAAAATAATTTTACCCGGTAAAATCCTCCTACGATTTTGTATTTACCTTGTATTTTTCAGGTATACAAAATTCTTATCCCCGTTGACCCCGCTATCCACTCTATGCAAATTTTTAACAACCACCCGCACTCTGCACCGCAAGTGACAGGGATGACACAGCGCTTAAATCGCAACTTATCGCCGCAAGATGGCACCCGATGATAGACGTCCATCTGCATCTAAACCTGGAGAGAATCGTGTTTAAATTTGAAGGCATTTATACCCCAGCTATTACCCCTTACGCAGCCGATGGCAGCATTGATTTCGCGAGCTTTTCCCAGGTGCTGGAATCCCTGATTGAGGGCGGCGTTCACGGCATTATCATCGGTGGTTCTACCGGCGAATACTACGCTCAGACCACAGAAGAGCGCCTGGCGCTGGCAGAACACGCACGTAAAGTGATTGGCGACCGTCTGCCGCTGATCATCGGTACTGGTGCAATCCGTACTGAAGACGCAGTGACCTACGCTAAGCATGCGCGTGAAATCAAAGCCGACGCGATTTTAGTGACCTCTCCTCCGTACGCTCTGCCAACCGAGCTGGAGAACGCACACCACGCACTGACCGTCGATAAAGCCGCTCAGCTGCCAATTATGCTCTACAACTACCCAGGCCGTATGGGTATCTCTATGGGCGAAACCTACTTCAATGCGGTGAGCAGCTCACCAAACGTTGTGGCTATCAAAGAGAGCTCCGGTGATTTCAACAATCTGCACCTGCTGGCGTGCAAATTCCCGAACATCTCCCTCTCTTGTGGTTGGGACGATCAGGCGCTGGAGTTCTTCGCCTGGGGCGCACCGAGCTGGGTTTGTGCCGGTTCTAACTTCATCCCACGTGAGCACGTAGCGCTGTATCAGGCGTGCGTGGTGGAGAAAGACTTCGCTAAAGGTCGCCGCATTATGGCTGCCATGATGCCACTGATGCACTTCCTCGACGGCGGCAAGTTTGTACAGTCTATCAAATACGGTTGCGAACTGGCTGGCCTGTACACCGGTCCGGTGCGTGCGCCACTGCAAGCATTGGATGCGAGCGAGAAAGAGCAGCTGCAGGCTGTGATCGAAGGAGTGAAACGTAACGTGGCAGCGGCTATCGCCCAGTAAGGAGTCAGCATGACAATTCAGAATTTGAATCAGGCGGCGGCAATGGCGCGGGATCTTAACCTGCCCAATAAAGCCTTTATTAATGGTCGCTTCATGTCCTCATCCAGTGGTCGTACCCTTGCGACCACCAATCCGGCGACCGGTGAAATCCTGGCGGATATCGCTGCGTGTAACGCGGAAGATGTGGAATATGCCGTTACCAAAGCGCGAGCTGCATTTGAAGACGGTAGCTGGAGTCAACGTGCCCCCGCTGAACGTAAGCAGGTGCTGCTGAAGCTGGCGGAGCTGCTGGAACGGGAAAGTGAACAGCTGGCGGTAATGGAAAGCCTCGACAGCGGCAAGCCCGTGGGCGAATGCCTCAGCGTCGACGTGCCGGAAACCATTCATATCCTGAAATGGCATGCGGAAGCGATTGATAAACTGTACGACCAGACTGCACCTACCGCACGTGAAGCGATGGCGTTGATCGTCCGTGAGCCGATTGGCGTAGTAGGCTGCGTGCTGCCATGGAACTTCCCGCTGCTGATGCTGGCATGGAAAATTGGCCCTGCGCTGGCGGCAGGTTGCTCGGTGATTGTGAAACCGGCAGAACAGACGTCACTGACCAGCCTGCGCGTCGCGGAGCTGGCCTTTGAAGCGGGCATCCCTGCGGGTGTACTGAATATCGTTACCGGCACCGGTAAAGATGTCGGTGAACCGATTGGCCTGCACCCGGATATTGATATGGTGAGTTTCACCGGCTCAACCGTGACGGGTCGTCGTTTCCTGCGTTATGCCGCAGACTCGAACCTGAAGAAGGTGGTACTGGAGTGCGGAGGCAAAAACCCAGCGGTGGTGTTTGCCGATGTGGAAGATATTGATGCCGTTGCCGAGCAGGTGCTGAACGGCTCCTTCTGGAACATGGGTGAGAACTGCTCCGCAACCTCTCGCCTGTTAGTGCAGGAAGACGTTAAAGCGCCACTGCTGGCGAGCATTGCCCGTCAAATCGCTGGCTGGACGCTAGGCAACCCGCTGGACCCGGAGAATCGCCTGGGCTCCATGATCAGCCCAGAGCATTTTGCCAAAGTCAGTGAGTATCTGGAGATTGCTAAAGCGGAAGGACTGCCAGTGCTGCACGGCGGTAAAACGGAACGCGATATCTACGTGCAACCGACCATCTTCGATAACGTGACGCCGCAGAGTGCCCTGTTCCAGGAAGAGATCTTTGGTCCAGTCCTGTGTGTCACCACCTTTAAAACCGAAGCAGAGGCCATTGAACTGGCTAATGATACGGAATACGGGTTGGCGGCATCGGTCTATACCGACAATCTAAACAAAGCCGTACGCGTTGCCCGTGCTATTCGCGCAGGTACCGTCACCGTCAATGGATTTGGCGAAGGCGATGCAACCACACCGTTTGGCGGTTATCGTCATTCAGGTTTTGGTGGCCGTGATAAGTCTATCTATGCCCACGATCAGTACACTGAGCTGAAGACTATCTGGTTCAACATCGCTACACAGTAATTCCCCCCTGTTCGTCCCTGCTGCCGGGTTAACCGGCAGCAATTTATCTCCCCCCTGCCAGAATATCCCGTCAGGCCTTACCTCCCGCAAACTCCCTATACGTCTGAGGTTTAACAGGCATAAAAAAACCGCCGCGATGTGCGACGGTTGCTGTCTGGTGGCTGGACTAGACTTCCAGACCGGCTCTGAAATGACCCCACTTCAGGACCGAGTTCACCCCAATGGAGAGGAACGGCTCAGGCGGCGTCTTATTCGGGCCTGGCGAGGCTAACAGGAAGTCAATCGTGTCATTACGCTCTCCGGCAATCATATCCGCCAGCAGCTTGCCTGTCGCAGTACCGCGCGTGATCCCCAGACCATTACAGCACAGCGCACCATAGACGTTTGGCGCCAGCTTGCCAAAGAACCCTTCGTGGTTGTCCGAGAGGCAAATTGCACCGCTCCACGAGTACTCAAAATCAACACCTTTCAGCATAGGGAAGCGACGTGCAAACGACTTACGGTGATTGCGTTTATAGCTCTCCAGCTGTTTGGCGCGTGGACGACCATCCGGGTAGAAACTAAAGCTGTTGCGCACCAGGATACGGTTATCCAGCGTGCGACGAATGGTGCTGCCAAACGGATGGGCAGGAATCACGCCCCATACCGGCTTACCGCCCAGGCGGCGCTGCTCATCTTCCGTTAACTGGCGCGTCAGGCTGCCATAGAGGAACGTCGGGAGCAAACGCCCTTTCAGGAAACCAAAGTGCGAAGCAAAGCCGTTATTCGCCAGAATCAGCGTATCGGCGGTGATTTTGCCATTGGCATGGATCAGCGTGACCTTATCGCCATAATCAATATCGGTGATCGGCGTATTTTCATATAGCGTGACGTTAGACGGCAAGCTGTCCGCCAGCCCTTTTACCAAGGCTGAGGGTTGCAGCAGAACGGTACCGGGAATATAGAGCGCCTGCTTGTAGTAAGAGGTGCCGAGATGCTCTGGCAGATCTTTGCCCGCAATCATTTCGGTTTCACGGCCAATTTTGGCTAAGCCACTGCGATAAGCCTCCAGAATCGCGATACCCGGCGCGCCCACCGCTGCCTGATATTTACCCGCATCCACCATCTGACACTCAATCTGGTGTTCAGCCACAATGGCTTTCAGGTAATCCTGACCCACGGTATTGAGCTTCAATACCTTACTGGCAATACCCACATCGCCAATGTAGTCCTTTGCGCCGATATCGTGCGGGACATCAATAGCAAAGCCCGCATTACGTCCGGCAGAACCAAACCCCACTTCCTGAGCCTCAATCAACACGACTTCATCATTGGGGAAATTAAGCGCCAGCTGGCGCGCCGCAGCCAGCCCGGTTAGCCCCGCGCCGACAATCGCCCAGCGGGCTTTTTTCTGCCCGACATGGGCCGGACGAGGGGTACGCGCTCGGCTGGTGTGATACCAACCCGGTAGCGCATCATCAGCGGGAAGTGAAGTGATCTTTTGCACGGTAATACTCCATAAGGGGGGTGAAGCATATCTCTGAAAAGCGGCGGAACAGTGCCGTTGGGGTACTGTTCCATACGCTTAGACCTGTGTAAAATAGATATATCTTATGTATACTTTGCGTATACGATATGTGTTCGGAATATATCGCCAGCGTTATGTTGCGTCAATGTAATGAAATAGCCACGTAACAGAACTGTGAGCGAGTACGAAAAAAAGGCGCGGAATCGCCCTCCAACCGCAGTTGGAGAGCGTGCATCAAGGTAAGTATTTAGGGGTTACATCCAGGAAAGGATCAGAACGGCATGGTGTCCGCTTTCAGACCTTGTGGGGCAATAAACATTTCCATATTCGCGCGGGAGAGTTCCCAGTGTTCCATGACCAGTGTGACTACCGCCTCTTCATCACGATTTTCCAGTGCCGTAATGAATTCGTCGTGGTGTTGGGCAGAAAGCTGCAGGCGATGTTCCATGTCCTCGTTCTGGGGACGATAAAACGTGTGACCAATGCGCGAATGGTCGATCAGCAAGCGGCCCAGACTCGGTTGCAGGTAGGGATTGCCCGCCATTTCGCCCATCAACTCATGGAAACGGTTGTTCTCCAGCACCAGCGCCAGTGGATCGCGGGTTTGTACCGCCTTACGGAACCGTTTTTGCGTCTCTTTCAGCGCCTTCAGCTGCGCCGGTCGATAGTTTTGCACCGCCAGCCGACCAATAGCGGCATAGACCAGCGGAGCAACCTGAAAGAAATTACGCAGCGTGGCGTGATTCATCGGGATCACCCTGACGCCGCGCTTCTCAATAATCTCCAGATACCCTTCACCCGCCAGACGCTGAAACACCTCCCTGACCGGGGTGCGGGAGAGCCCATATTGCGCACTCAGTCCCGACTCATCCAGGACATCATCGGGATCGATTTCCATGGTCAGAATCATGCGCTTTAGGTCTTCGTACAGTGCTGCTTTACCTGAACTCACAACCGCCTCCTGCAAAGAATGTCACTTTTTTTATGTTTTTGATCTCAAGGGGTGTGAGGTTATACCGATCGCACATTTTTTGTATACCCAAAATATAAAGCAATTGTGTGGCGCAGGCCAAAGTTTGACGCTTAACCTGCATTACACGCTGCCTGATTCCCGCTACGGCTTAAGGAGAGCCTGATGAAATATTACGACGATTTGAGAAGTTACATTGATGCCCTTGATGCACTGGGTGACATCATGCACGTGGAACGTGAAGTCGACGGTGACTTTGAACCCTCGGCAATCACCCGCCGCAGTTGCGAAATTCAGTCGCCTGCCCCGCTGTTCCACCATATCAGCGGCGTTGAAGCCGGTTTCCGTATCTTCGGTGCCCCGGCGGCACTCTCATCACGACCAGAAATGCCTTATGCACGCGTGGCACTCTCATTTGGCCTGCCAGCGGAATCCACCGGCCAGCAGATCATTGAAGCCCTCTACGACGCGCGCCAGCAGCCAGGTATTCCGCCGGTACGCGTAGAGCGCGCCGCCGCGGCCTGCCAGCAAAATATTTTACAGGGCGAGGCCGCCAGCCTGGATCGCTTCCCGATTCCGTTTATTCATGACAAAGACGGTGGCCGGTATGCCAACACCTGGGGCACGCTGATCGTCAAATCCCCGGACGGCAAATGGATTAACTGGTCGATTGCACGCGTCATGAAGGTAGACGGCAAGCGCATGGTGACGCTGATTGTGCCAAGCCAGCATATTGGGCAGATTTGGACGGAATGGGTGAAGCTTGGTCAACCGATGCCGTACGCCCTGGTGCAAGGACCGGCTCCGGCCATCTCCTGCGTGTCGGGTATTCCTATTCCCGCGCACGCTGATGAAGCGGACTATATTGGCACGCTGGCGGGCAAACCGGTCGAGGTGGTGAAAGCCATCAGCCTCGATCTGGACGTGCCTGCCACGGCGGAGATTGTGATTGAGGGGCACGTTTCCATTGAGCGTGATTGCCCGGAAGGCCCGTATGGCGAATACGGCGGTTATCTCGGACATGGCTCTTCAATGCAACCGACATTCTCCGTGGATGTGATTACCCATCGCGATAACCCGATCTGGCCGATTTCGGTTACCGGTCGTCCAACCGATGAGTCACATACCCTGTGGGCAATTGGCCTCGCCGCGGATGCCTTAACCTATCTGCGCGCTGCCAATCTGCCGGTGAAAACCACCTGGATACCGGAAGATTCCGCCGTACACTGGCTGCTGGTAGTGATGCCAGAGAACTGGCGCGAACAGCTGCCGGGGGTGAGCAGCCAGCAGTTAGCAGAACAAGTGGCTGAAATTCTGTTTAAAACCGATGCGATGGTCTTCTTGCCGACCGTGTATCTGGTGGATGACGATTTCGATCCCACGAATCTGCGTGAAGTGGCCTGGGTTATCTCTACCCGCGTTCACCCTACCGGCAAACGTGTGATCTACGAAAACGAGCGTGTTATCCGCCTGCCGCAGTGCTACACCGAAGAGGAGTATGTGGCGGGTAAAGGGCCAAAAGTGGTGTTTGATACGCTCCAGTCTGAGCGTCATCGCCATGCCTCGTTTGACCAGGGCTACCCGGAAGAGGTGAAACAGCGCGTGCTGGATAACTGGTAACACCCCCTTTCAGCCGCTGTGATACGCAGCGGCTGCACTCCCCCTAATTGACTTTGTCTGCGATAAGATGAGAATGGCTCTTTAGCGCTGCGACCTGACAACATGGAGTTCATCATCGCCCGTTCTCTGTTAAAAACCCGCGTTTTGCCCTACGCAACCTTGACGGCGATGGCTCTGCTACTGGCAAGCTGCGCCTCAAAGCCGCCTAAATCACTGGTTACGCCTGTTCCAACGGCCACCAAACCCCCGCTGGTGGCTCAGCCCGCTCAGCCTGCACAACCTACGGCTGAAGTGCGTGGCGTGTGGTTAGCCACGGTTTCCCGTCTTGACTGGCCACCGCCCAGTTCGGTATACGCCAGTAACCGTATCCAACAGCAGCAAGCGGCGCTGATCGCAACGCTGGATAAACTCAAGAGCCTTGGCGTGAACACCGTGTTTTTCCAGGTTAAGCCGGATGGCACTGCGCTTTGGTCCTCTAAAATTCTGCCCTGGTCAGATATGCTCACCGGCACCATCGGTAACGACCCAGGGTATGATCCGCTGCAATTTATGCTGGATGAAGCACACAGGCGTGGCATGAAGGTACATGCCTGGTTTAACCCTTACCGCGTTTCTACCAATACCAAATCCGCCACCACGGCTGCGCTCAATCGCACTTTGTCACTTCACCCGGCGAGCGTGTTTGTCTTGCATCGGGACTGGATTCGTACCGCGGGCGATCGCTATGTGCTCGACCCCGGCATTCCTGCCGCACGCGACTGGATAACCAGCATCGTGGCTGAAGTTGTGTCCCATTATCCGGTGGATGGCGTGCAGTTTGACGACTACTTCTACGCCGAAGCGCCGGGGCAGTTACTGAACGATAACCAGACCTTCCGCGAATATGGTCAGGGCTTCAGTAATAAAGCCGACTGGCGGCGGCATAACACGCAGCAGCTGATTGAGCAGGTGTCACGGACCATCAAACAGTTGAAGCCAGGCGTGGCGTTTGGCGTCAGCCCGGCCGGTGTATGGCGCAATATCTCTCACGACCCCGCCGGTTCGGCCACCAGTGGTGCAGCCGCGTATGACGAAGCCTATGCCGACACCCGGCGCTGGGTGCAGCAGGGGTTACTTGATTACATTGCGCCGCAGCTCTACTGGCCGTTTGCTCGCCAGGCCGCACGTTACGATGTGTTAGCTAACTGGTGGGCAAACGTGGTGAAACCCACACATACTCAGCTGTATATCGGTATTGCGCTGTATAAAGTGGGTGAACCGGCGAGGAACGAACCTGACTGGATGGTGCAAGGCGGTGTGCCGGAGCTGAAAAAGCAGCTTGACCTGAATCAGTCCGTGCCGGAGATCAACGGCACCATTCTGTTCCGCGAGAACTATCTCAATCAGCCACAGACGCAGCAGGCGGTGAGTTATCTGAAAACCCGTTGGGGCAACAACCCCGTTCAATAGGCGGTAAAGGTCGCTTTCCTTTCTGCCTGCCCTTGCACATCCCGCTGGCGCTCAGTATGGTGAGCGCCATTGTTTGTATACCCCTGGAATTGTTATGACTGGCCACACCTCAAAAGATCCTCTGCACGGCATCACGCTGGAAATGCAGGTCAACGCGTTGGTAGCACGCTACGGCTGGGTAAAACTGGGGCAGCTAATTAAAATTAACTGCTTTAACAGCGATCCGAGCGTGAAATCGAGCCTGAAGTTTCTTCGCCGCACCCCGTGGGCACGGGCCGAAGTAGAAGCCCTGTATCTTGATTCACTGGAAGCGCCCGAACCCACGCAGGATGATGCTGAAAATCCGTGGGCGAACTGGAGCGGCAACAAACCTCAGGATTAATGCTTGCCGAACCGGACTTGGTTAGCTGAAATTGTCATTACTGGCCTCCAGCCGTTGAGGTTGATGAAGCTTCATCAGAATTTGGCGGGCTGCTCCACTGGGCAATAAAGTTATTGATGCTTGTTTCGATTTCATCCTCGACGGTACGCAGACGCAAAATGGGAATGTCGTTTTTCGCCAAAATTCCATTCTTTAACTCGTCTCGTGCCCTCTGTTCGCGCCGGTCATGGCACCCCCCATCAACTTCTATTACCCCGAGCGGTGTTTTGCCCACTTTGAAATAGATGACGAAATCGCAGCTGGCACGCGCCATGAATGCACGTTCGCGTGGCGTCCAGTCCGGATTAGTGGGTGACACGACCTGATTCAGTTTAACCTGGGCGTGGTACATCAATGCCTGGCACGACGGTTTAGAGAGTGCCTCACGTAACAATGCCGCCGCGATTTGCTCAGATTTAAAGCGGGAATCCTTGGGCCGCAAGCGAGCATTTAAGCGATCCAGGGACTGATCATACCCGCGATATAAGAGATCGAAAGCAGACACCACAGGTGCGCGCACAATCTGCTCGTCTTGCGCGTAATAGGTGATATAGCGTATCAAGGCGGAGATGTGGCTGTTGTTATTGGTGAACACCTCATCCCCGGTCAGAAGCGTGAAGCCGTGCTTAGCCCGCGACACTGCCACGTTGATCATGCGCGCATCATCGACAAAGTTCAGACGTTTTTGTGCCTGGTTATAGCCTTTCTTGTCCAACACGGTTGAGAACACAATTTCGTCGCACTCCCGCCCCTGAAATTTGTGCACGGTGTCCTTAACGAAATCCGTGGGTAATTGCGTGTCGGAGAGATTGACCTGCGCCCGGAATGGCGCGATAAAGCCGCGCCCGTCGCTATCCAGGCCGACAGGATCACCCTCCTCTTCCAACAGCTTGTTCAAGGAGCGCAGCTCGCGCAAGTTGGTATTATGGCGGGTGTGGTTGCCCTTTGCAGTCACTACCAGCCGCAGGGGAGCTTCGCCTTTGTCCTCCGTCATTGGCACCAGTGCATTATCGTAGAACTGCTGGTTACAGAACTGAATAATTCTTGGATGACAGCGGTAATGCTCTTTCAGCAACGTTTTCGGGAGCGTCTCCTTAAACACACCAATGCACGAATCGAGCAGGCTGTAGCGCTCGCAATCGTAAACCTCAGCGGGCGCGGATAAGTTTAGCGCCACAGGGATATGCGCCAGCTGGCGGTTGTCACCAACCACAATCAGATTTTTTGCACAGCCAAGCGGTAAAATGCCAGGAATAATATCCTGCAACGACGCCTCGTCGATAATCACATAATCGAGGATCGCCCCCGGTGCAATTGAATTAACAATAGAGTGGGTACCACTCCCGAGGATCGGGAAACGCTGAAGGAAAGCATCGAAATTTTGTGCATATCGGTACGTCTTGTCATCGAAGTTATTCAGTGGCCGTGTCTGACTTTGCAAATGTTGCTTGAGGTGGCTCATCGACTCTGCCTTCAATGTCTCCAGCGAGGCCTCAAAGTGCCCCTCAGCCAGTGACGCCCGACACGCCTGGAGTTCCGCCTGTTTGCCTTGCAGTGCCCTGTCGTAATAGTGCATCTGAAGGGCGTAGAAAACCGACAGACGCGCGTCGGTTTGATCAAACGGTTTAGCGCGAAGAATCCTGAAATTAAACAGCAGGTTGATGCGTTCTCTGAGCCTGATACGCTGCTCGCCCAGATGGGCCAAATAAGCCATAAGATCTGCCGTTTTGCGCGGCGATAGCCCATATTTTTCTAATGAGGTAGTGACCTGTACGCCGCTCTCCACCTGCCATTTTTCCAGGTAGCGCTGCTCGATACTCAGCTCATCTATTTCTACCTGGAGTTGCGCTGCCCGATTGTGATTGTGCAAATGCAGCTTCACGCGGGATAACAAAACTTGAATCTCTTCCAGAGTTGGGGCGGGTTCAGGCGCATGCGATGGACACACCGGCAGGTCAGCGAAGAAGTCCTTGCGATTTTTCTGGTTGCCGAGTTTGGCAATCAAGTGGCCCAGACCGCACTTCTCCAGCTTCTCGTAGACATTTTCCACCGCCGCATTGTTATTGGACAACACCGCCACTGTCTGCCCACGTAGCAGGATATTCGCGATAATGTTTAAGATTGTCTGGGTCTTGCCGGTGCCCGGAGGCCCCTCAATCACGCTGACCTGCGAACTGAAAGCCTGTTCGACCGCCGCAAGCTGGCTCTCGTTCAGCCCGAATGGATAGATCAGCCCTTGACCAGGTGCCAACATGCCGTTGCGGCCAGTGCAATAGGCCTGCAAGGCCGTATCATCACTCGCGGGCAGTTTTCCCAGTTGACGCACCACATTTGCCGCGATGTCACGGTCAGTCTTTGATTTTGCGCTATCCTGTCGAGCCTTCGCCACAGCCAGGAAATAGTGAAAGATCGCCTCGTCCTTTATCGCCGTCGGCGTTGCAAACCCTAAACCTTCCATCTTGAAAACATAAGGTTTGTCGACATCCGGATAGTGCACGACCGCATACCGTTCGCCGTAGATCGTCGCTTTAGCGATCGGCGTGACAATCGAACTGCCGGGTTTGGTTAAGAACATCTCACCCAACTCCCGCATGGGAGAGAGACGACAGTCGTTGAGCGGGCTGGAATAGGTTTTTTTTGAGGGGAAAAAACAAGTAAGTCGCAGGGCTTTGGATTTGTCACACCAGTAAATTTTCCAGTCACTGATCTGTGCGGTTTTATCTACACCTGCTATCTCAATCGAAACCATATAATCCCTTATTTGTATGCGCGGCATCCCTGTGTGCATTCAGATCGAATATCGAGTACTGCTATTTCTCCAGTTTCTCTAATAAAGATAATATTGCCATTATTTGTACAGTGAGAGTAGCCAATATCACAGAGATCTCCCTGCGGCCAGACAAGCGCAAAAACCACTTGCGGTAAATGAACACTACAAGGAGGCGACGGCAAACAGACCAGGGGTTGTCCCAAAATGTACGCGAAAATGTTTGATTAAGTGACTCTGGTCAAAGAAACCCACGTCACTGGCAACCTGTGCTGCGCCGATCCCTGTTGCCAGCAGCCCTTTTGCCCGCATCAAACGGATTTGCGTCAGATATTGATGCACCGAGAGCCCGGTCGTTTTCTGAAAGGTGCGCATAAAATAGAATTCACTTAACCCCGCGACCTGCGCAATCTCTTTTACCGAAAGGGATTGCGTGTAGGCACAGTGCAAAAAATCAATCGCTTTACGGATATCGGCCCGGGCAACGCCCTGAACCGAACCTTTAACGGTGCGCTCGCCATAACGACTAACCAGTAAATTGAGGATGTGATATATCACGCACTCTTTTTCCAAAATGTCATGGCTCTGTTTAATCACACTCGCCGCGTGCAACATGCGACGCGCCATTGCGGGATCATAGCGAATCCCCTGTTGGCCGAAATTCACCTCACCTTTACCGCTAAGTACCGTTTGTGCCACTTCGTTAACCAGGTTATCACCCGGATAAAACGCACAATAATCCCAGCCTTCATCACGCTGTACTGCTTCTCCGGTGTGAACTTCACCCGGCGCGATGATCATGATGGTGCCAGCCGCAGCAATACCGGTTTTTCTACACACTCTCGTGCGCTGCGCACCTCGGGCAAATGCGGCGATAACAAATTCATCATGAAAATGTGGCGGGTAGGCATGCTCGTAGCAAGTGGCTTGCAAAATCTCCATTCCGCCATGCAGTTGGCTATCACGCCACAGGCTAATCTCATCGCGTTTTACTGCTACCACGTGCCCCACCGTCCCATCATCTTCGGAAATTTCGCTGTTGAGCAGGATCCTACTATCTCAATGCCCGTCGATTCTTAAAATCGTTACTGAGCTAATCAATATAAGGGAAATTAAGATGTTAATGAAGATGAATACCGGGCACCCCAGTTTCATGCAAGACGAGTTTCGCGCCGGTATTACTGCCTGCCTTCCCACCATTCCTGGCTATTGGAGTATTGGTTTTGCAGCCGGGGCGATTGGCACGCTCTCTGATTTTACGCCATGGCAAATCGCCCTGCTAGCCACAGCTTTGTACGCCGGATCAGCGCAGTTTTTGTTTTACTCCTTGTGGGCCGCAGGGGCAGAAATGGCGTCCGTCGTGCTTAGCGTATTACTGGTGAACCTGCGCTACTTACTGATGAGTTCAGCAATAAGTGGGTTTTTCCGCGACTACAGCACCCTGCAAAAAGTGGTGAGCGGGCTGCTGCTGACTGACGAAACCTTTGGCGTTGCGGTCCAGCGCGGCGGCCCACAAGGTAAAATCAGTTTTTCCTGGATGCTGGGGTTGAATGTTGCCGCCTGGCTGAACTGGATTATTGCCTGTGTCATCGGTGCCGGGCTGGCCACTACGCTGCCAGCGTCTTTAATGGAGGGGCTGGGCTTCAGTCTGGTTGCAATGTTCATCGGTTTGATACTGATGATGTGGTTTGCCAGCCAGCGAAAGGCGCTGGAAACCCTGAACATTGTCACGGCCCTGGCGATCACTTTGTTCTCTGCCGGGAGCAGTTCGCTCAGTATCGTGGTCATTGTCGCCGCATCCGTTGCCGCCACGCTGACAACATGCCTGTTACGAACCCGCGCGCAGAAAGGAAAATAAAATGGAAAGAAACATTCTGCTGGCGATTGCTGCCTCCGCGTTGGTTACGGCGCTGATGCGCACGGTGCCTGTTTTACTGTTATCCCGCTTTCGTTTGCCAGAGGGGGTGCAGCAGTGGCTGAGCTTTATTCCCACCGCCATTATGGCCGCACTGGTCACCTCTGAACTGCTGAGTAAACCCGCAATGACCCATTCCGGCATCAGTATCTCGCTTTTGGCAGCGGTGTTTGCCACCGTGGTGGGCGTAATCACCCGTGGATTATTTGCCACCGTGCTCGCCGGTGTACTGGCGTTCTGCCTGGCGGGCTACGTTTTGTTCCCATAGCCTTGTCCTTCACGGCCAGTACCAGCGCTGGCCTGCCCCCACGATTCCCCCACTGAAACACGCCTGTCTCCCAGGATAATTCGCTTTTCACTGAGAAAATCCATTCCCATTAGCCGTGAAGCTGGTACCCTGCCACCTTGTTAAGAAATGGTTAAGTAAAATAATTAATTCTGTTTTTAATCCGTTTGTTATCAATTCATGGAAAAAGGAAAAATCATGCTGAATAAGTTATCCGGCATCGTCATCGCCCTGTTTGGGCTGGCGTTACTGTATATGGGCGGCAAACTGCTGTTGGTGGGAGGCAGCGCATTTTATGCCGTGATTGCCATTGGGGTGCTGGCAACTGCGGTACTGCTGTTGCTCAATAAGCGCAGTGCCTTAACCCTGTATGCTTTACTGATGTGGGTCACGCTTATCTGGATCATTACCGAGGTCGGTTTCGACAAGTGGCAGTGGATCCCGCGCGGCGACCTGTTTGGCGTAATCGGGGTATGGTTAGCCCTGCCGTGGACGGTCAGCCGTCTCTATTCCGCCGAGCGTAAATTTCATCCCTTCCTCGGCAGCACGGTTATCGTGATGATTGCGCTGGTCATTGGCCTGTGCTTCTACGATCCGGTACCGCAACAGGGCACCATTACCAATGAGCGCAGCAACAGCGATGTCAGCGGTGCGGGTGATGACTGGGTAGCCTACGGCGGCAACGATAACGGCCAACGTTTCTCCACCCTGAAACAGATCACCAAAGACAACGTCAGCAACCTCGAAGTTGCCTGGACCTATCACACCGGGGATCTGCGTCAGGATAGCGACGCTTCGGAATATACGTTCGAAGCAACGCCGCTCAAGGTCAACGGCCTGCTGTACATCTGTACTCCGCACAACGAAGTTCACGCGCTGGATCCGGAAACCGGCGCGGTGAAGTGGAAATATGAACCGCCACATGACGGATCATACCTGTGGCAGCATCAAACCTGTCGCGGCGTAAGCTACTACGACGGCAGTAACAGCGCTGCGAACAACACTGCGGCACAACCCGCCCTGTGCCGCAAACGGATCTTTAATGCTTCCGTCAACGCACATCTGGTGGCTCTGGATGCCGATACCGGGCAAGTGTGTAGTGATTTCGGCCACAACGGTTCGATCGACCTGCACGATAACCTCGGCACACTGCGCCCGCATGCCCTGATGGAAACCTCAGCGCCGCTGGTGGCTGGAAATCTGGTCATTGTGGGCAGTTCGGTGATGGACAATGGTTACAACCAGGGCAACCCGTCCGGCGTGATCCGCGCTTATGATGCGCAAAGCGGCCGCCTGGTATGGAATTTCGATCCGGCTAATCCCGATCAGACGCAGCCCATCGCGGCTGATGCGATCTACCCGCAGGACACACCGCTGGCCTGGGCAACCCTGAGTGCCGATGTGAAGAATGGCCTGGTCTACGTGCCGTTTGGCAACGCCTCGCCAGATGAAGTGGGCACCCACCGTGATGAAACCAGCACCGCAGAGCAGTTCCGCGATAACCTGGTGGCACTCGACCTGCAAACCGGCCGTTTCAAATGGCGCTTCCAGAGTTCTCATCATGACCTATGGGACCGCGATAATCCTTCTCAACCCTCGCTGTTGGATATCGACTACCAGGGTAGCCGCCAGCCTGCACTGATCTTGCCAACCAAAACCGGCAACCTCTTTGTGCTTAATCGCCTGACCGGCAAACCCATTTACCCGGTCAATGAGGTGAATGTCTCCACCGAAAGCCCGATCGCTGGTGAAAAATACTCGCCAACGCAACCGGTCTCCGCACTCAATTTCATTCCGCAGCCGATCACGGAAAAATCGATGTGGGGCATCACGCCGTTTGATCAGATCAGCTGCCGCATTGATTTCCGCCACTTACGTTACGATGGCAACCCGTGGACACCGCCAACGGAACAAGGGTCGCTGATTCTCCCTGGCAACATCGGCGTATTCAACTGGGGATCGGTAGCGGTAGATCCACAGCGCCAGCTGCTGATTGCTGCGCCGGTTCGTCTGGCTTACAAGTACAACCTGATTAAACGCAGTGCACAAACAGAGAACAGCCGCCTGTTCAGTAAAGACGGGCAGCCGTTCTGGAATGAAAACTTCCAGGGTGAATACGCGATTCACATCCAGCAGTTCGCGTCCGACCTGGGCATTCCTTGTATCGCGCCTCCCTGGGGCCGGATGGTCGGTGTCGATCTGAAAACCGGAAAAACAGAGTGGCTGCGTCGCATTGGGACCACCAAAAACCTCAAAACCAGCTTCCTGCCGGGACGTTTCCCGATTGGCTTCCCGATGGGCATGGTCGCGCACGGAGGGCCGTTGGTAACGGCTGGCGATCTGGTGTTCCATGGCGCAACGGCGGATAACTATTTCCGCGCCTACGACAGCACCACCGGCCAGTTGCTGTGGCAGACCGAGCTGCAAGCCGGTGTCCAGGCCACGCCATCCACCTTTGTCGGGAAAGATGGTAAGCAATATGTGGTGGTTGCCGCAGGCGGCCACGGTTCGCTCGGCACCAAACTGGGTGATACGCTGGTGGCCTTCCGTCTGAAGTAATCTCGCGAGTGTCTGTTCTGGGGGCTTTTAGCCCCCTTTTTGTTTTCTCACCGTTGGGCGGCGCTTTTCCTGCTCAGTTGCTTTACAGTAAGCGCAAAGAAGTCAAAAAAGGATAATGTTATGAACCTGAAGGCGTTGATTACCCTTCACTTTAATCAGCTGTCGCCAGAATTGCAGCGCGCTGCCGAATACGCACTGCAAAACAGTAGCCAGCTGGTGGTGGTCTCTATGCGTACGTTTGCGCTGAGCGCCGGATTTAAACCGGCCACATTTATGCGCCTTGCGCAGCGCCTCGGTTATCAGGGTTGGGGAGAGCTGAAACAGGCGCTGATTGAAGAGCTGGGCCTGCATGATGATACCTATGTCGCGAAAGCGCGAAAACTCGTGGATCAAGGCAAAACCAGCAGCCTGTATAGCGAAATGATCACCGCGCATGAAAGCAACCTGCTGCGTACTCATGACGAAAATCAGCGCCAGATGCAGCATGCGGTGGATCTCCTTGAAGCTGCCGCACACACCTATATTTGCGGCTATCGCGCCAGTTTCCCCGTGGCATGGTCACTGTTCTACGTCTATCGGTTATTTAATCGCAAGGTGACTTTAATCGATGGCCTCGCCAGCGACAGTGAAATCTACAGCCGCGAATTTACCGCTGAAGATTGCCTGCTGATCGCCAGCTTCGCCCCCTATTCGCGTGAATCCTTACAGATGCTTCAGGCTGCGCAGAGCGCGGGCAGCAAAATTATCGCGTTGACGGATTCCCCACTGTCCCCTTTAGCTCAGGCGGCAGACTGTGTGCTGCTGTTCTCCACCGACAGCCCCTCATTTTTCCCCTCGATTGTGGCTGGCCTGAGTATCTCCGAATGTCTGATGGCAATGTTGGTCGCACGCCATGGCACTGAAGCCGTGACAAAGATTGAAAACGCGGAGCGCTATCTCAAGGCCTCCGGAGCCTATGTGCCGCCGGGAAAATCGTGATGCAGATATAACTGTATCTTTGGATTATGCAGAGGATACATATTTATCATTTTCTCATTGACCGGATCGAAATGAATCCTGCATGATGCGAGGAGAATCGCCAGCATCTCGCTGTCGCGCAGGAGCCAGATCGTCATGAGCCATATCATTCATCGCAGTCTTCGTTTCACGCCTCCTACCGCTGTCTCTGCCGAAGGGGTATGGATCACGGACAACCACGGTAAACGTTATCTTGATGCCTGTGGTGGTGCGGCGGTGTCCTGCCTTGGTCACGCTCACCCAGACGTGCTGGCAGCGATGCACCAACAGATTGATCGCCTGGCTTATGCCCATACCGGTTTCTTCACCACTGATCCAGCTGAATCACTGGCAGAAACGCTGGTGCGCACAGCGCCGGGCGATCTGGATTACGCCTACTTCGTTTCCGGTGGATCAGAAGCGATGGAAACCGCCCTTAAGCTGGCTCGCCAGTATGCGGTGGAATCGGGTCAGCCGCAGCGCACCAAATTTATGGCGCGCCGTCAGAGCTATCACGGCAATACCCTCGGCGCACTGGCCGTCGGCGGAAATGAGTGGCGTCGTCGCCAGTTTGCCCCGCTGCTGATCGATGTGGTGCGCGTTTCCGCCTGTAATGAATACCGCGATCGCCGCGCCGATGAGAGCCAGCAACAGTACACCGACCGCCTGTTGGCTGAATTTGAAGAGACGATTTTGCGCGAAGGCGCAGACACCATTATCGGCTTCTGTGCAGAAACGGTGTCCGGTGCCACTACCGGTGCCACGCCGCCTACGCCTGGCTATTTTCGCGGTATTCGCCAGCTGTGCGATAAATACGGCATTTTGCTGATTTCAGATGAAGTGATGTGCGGTATGGGCCGCACCGGGACGCTGCACAGCTTTGAACAGGATGACATCGTGCCGGATATTGTCGCCATCGCCAAAGGGCTGGGTGGCGGCTATCAACCGATTGGTGCAGTGCTGGCTCGTCGCCACATTGTCCAGACCTTGCAAAACGGCAGCGGCTTCTTCCAGCACGGTCATACCTATATTTGCCACCCTACCGCCGCTGCCGCCGCACTGGCGGTGCAACAGGTGATCGAACGCGATAACCTGCTCGCACGGGTTAAGCAACAGGGTGACTATCTGGCTCAGGTGCTGCAACAACAGCTGGGCGGATTAGAGTTTGTCGGTAACACGCGCGGGCGTGGGCTGTTTGCGGGCGTCGAATTAGTGCGCGATCGTGACACTAAAGCCCCGTTCGATCCGGTCTGTAAACTTCATGCTGCTATCAAGCAGAGCTGTATGGCAAAAGGGTTGATGGTCTATCCCATGGGCGGCACCATTGACGGGCGGTCTGGTGACCATATTCTGATTGCTCCGCCGTTTATTATTGAACCGGCGCAACTCGATTTTGTCGCAGAAACCCTGCGCGAAGTGATTCAAACCGAAACGCATAAAGCCGCAGGATATTCAGCATGAATCGTATGCCCGCTTTAGCGCCAGAAGCCTGGAATGACGAACAGCGTACACTGGCAGAAGAGATCATCAACGGCCCGCGCGGTGCACTGTTGCCGCCGTTTGAGCCGCTGCTACGCAGCCCGGAATTGATGGCACACACCCAACGGATGGGCGAATATTTGCGCTATCGCAGCAGCATCGGTCAACGTCTGACCGAGCTGGCGATTTTGCTAACCGCTCGCCACTGGTCACAAACGGTGGAATGGGCGATTCATGCCCCGATTGCCCTGGAAAAGGGGATCTCCGCCAGCGCCATTGAGGCGATCAATCAACGGCAAGTGCCCACGGAATTACAGGATGACGAATGGGTCATCTACCACTTTTGTCAGCAGTTACAGCAAAACCAGCAGGTCTCTGATGAGACATGGCAGCAGGCTGTGGCGCTGTGGGGCGAAAAAGGGGTGGTTGACCTGATCGGTATCAATGGCTATTACAGCCTGCTCTCCATGGTGATGAATGCGGCACGCACCCCCGCACCGGCCAGCTCACATACGCTGTACTGCCCTGATGTCAAAAGAGATTAATCAATGAAAACAATCAACCTGAGTGGTTCAGCCTGGGACATTGGACATGGACTGGGCCTGACTGGTCGTGAAGCCTGGCATCAGCAGCTCCGTCAGACTTCACTGTGGCAGACGGTTACCGCCATGGGTCAAAGCAGCGAACTGCTGGCTATGGAGCAGCGGGTGCGTGAGCGTTTTCCTGCTATCTGGCAGGAAATCGAAGGTCTGGCGGCCGGGCTGGATGCCCCAGTCAGCGAGGTGTTTGCCTGGAACTGTCGCGGCGATCTGGTTCCTTCCACCTCCGATGGGTGTACGACCGTTACTGGCACAGCCGGGCGCGATGAGTGGATCATTGCTCATAATGAGGATGGTTTTCCGCAACTGCGCAGCGCCTGCTTTTTGGTGCGCGTCAGGCCAGAAAAGGGGCTGGCTTTTCTCAGCTTTGCCTACCCTGGGTCGCTGTGTGGCCACACTTTTGCCCTCAACGAAAAAGGCCTGGTCAATACGGTCAACAATATTCGCGCCCAGGTACGTCCGGTTGGATTACCGCGTCAAATTCTTGCTCGAGCGTCGCTTAATGCAGAAACCCTGCAAGAGGCAGTCGAAATCCTGACATCCTCCCCCCGCGCTGGCGCATTTCACCATACGTTAGGTCAGGCTGGCTTTGGTGTGGTCAGCGTTGAAGCCTGCGGCACCGGCTGCTCGGTCGCGGTCATTAACACAGTGAGCGGACATGCCAATCACCTGATCCATTCAGAGCAGGCCGCGACGTTGCAAACCATCACCGCCAGTTCCGGCGAGCGCCAGGCGTGTTTAGAACGCTGGCTGGAAACGCAGCCCGCCCACCTGACGCCAGACGCCGCCTTAACGGTTCTCTCCAGCCAACAGAATGCGCAACTGCCTGTGTATCGCCTTGATCCCCAAGACCCAGACGACGAGAACACGCTGGCTACCGCTATTTTCCACCTGACGACACAGGGAGTGAGCTGGGAAATCTTTGGCCTCGATCGCCAACAGGCAGAAAATAGTGGATTGGGTGTGAACTTATCTCCATGCGGATAGCACTGTAGTAAATCTTACTATAGGATCACAATCCAGGAGCATGGATGGCAGTCAGAGTGTTTATTGAAAAAGGTTATAATAAGGATAGAAAAAAATCACAGATCACTGATACACAGCTCTACCTCCTCGCCGAAGATGTGATTGCCAATCCGCACCGAGGAGCATTAGGTGGTGGTGTTTACAAAAGACGTATAGAGCTGAGTTCTGGAACAAGTGGTGGAGCCAGAACAGTCATTTTTTACCATCATGATGACAACGTTTTTTATTATGATGGATGGGAAAAGAATCAAGTTGGTCAGAGTGGGCAGGAGATTCCGCCAGACCTTCTCAGTGCCTATAAAATACAATCTAAAGTCTATAAAAATCAGACGGTAAAACAACGCACCATTGATATTAAGAGTAAGGATTTGGTAGAGATAATCCTGACTAAACCGGAGAATACTGATGGTTGATAAGCGCATTCTGCGTATCCAGGAAAACATCATGCGCCAGCACGAGCGTGGTACGGCTTCCGATGAAGCGCTGGCTGACATCAACTCCATCGTTGCGGAGGCCAAAGGTAAAGCGACAATGACCGGGGATCAAATTCGTGAGTTACGTAAGCGCGAGCAACTCAGTCAAAGTCAGTTGGCAACACATATGTACCTCACCGCGAACTGCATACAGAAATGGGAACGCGGGGTAACACACCCCAAAGGCCCGGCGCTTGCAATGCTCGAACTTATCGAGAAAAAAGGCCTGGCCTTCTTAATCTCCTAAGCAACCGAAGCCGCCCTGTAGTGGACATTCCGTAACAGATAAAAAGCCCCATAAGGGGCTTTGCGTTTTGACGTTCATCACCCGCTAACCCTACGCGGCTCCGCCGTCAGTCGTGGAATATTTTCCAGCAACTGGCGGGTATAATCCGCCTGTGGAGTGGAAAAAATCTCCGCGACTTTCCCCTGTTCCGCTATTTTTCCCTGCTGCATGATCACCACATAGTCGGAAATCTGCCGCACTACTGCCAGATCGTGGGAGATAAACAGGTATGTTAAGCCCTGTTCACGTTGCAGGCGGGCCAAAAGCTGCAAGATTTGCGCTTGTACTGCCACATCCAGTGCGGAAACCGGCTCATCCAGGATCAACAACTCAGGCGCAATAGCCAGTGCGCGTGCAATGGCGACACGCTGGCGCTGCCCGCCGGACAAGGCCGTGGGACGCACATCCAATAGCGTTTCGGCAAGTTCCACCGCCTGCAACAGCTCAAGCGCACGCTGACGCTGGCTGTGTTTATTCCCGATGCGAAACGCACGCAGTGGCTCCGAGATAATCTGCGCCAGCGTCATTTTAGGATTCAGTGAAGCATAGGGGTTCTGATACACCACCTGCACCCGGCGGCGAAACTCAGGGCGCTGGAATTGGGCCAGGCCTGAATATTCGTCGCCGTCAAACTGCACCGTGCCGCCGTCCGCCGTTTCCAGACCCAGCAACATGCGCACCGTGGTGGATTTCCCCGAGCCAGATTCCCCCACCAGGCTGGTGGTTCCGCCGCGAAACACCGGAAATGAAACCCCCGCCACCGCCGTGAAATGGTTACCGTCCGGCAGTGTGAAGCGCTTGTGTAGCTGTTGAGCCGCCAGCAGTGGCTGCCAGCTCAACGGTGCAGTGCGAAAAGGCACCTGTAAAAAGGCCGGTGACGCTGCCAGCAGTCGTTGCGTATAAGCGTGACGGCTCTGGCGCAGTTGATGTGCCGCAGTGTCTTCAATCAGATGGCCTTCATGCATCACCAGAACCCGGTCGGCGCGTTCCAGCGCCATGTTTAAATCGTGGGTAATCAAAAGCAACGCGATGCCCTTACTCACGACGACACTTGCCAGAGTATCTAACACCTGTTTCTGCATACTGACATCAAGTGCACTGGTCGGCTCATCGGCAATAATCAACTGTGGGTGATGGCACATGGCCATCGCCAGCAACACGCGCTGCCGCATTCCCCCGGACAGTTGATGCGGATAACTTGCCAGCACGCGCCTACTGTCCGTTAAGCCAACATCAGCTAACAATGCGGGCAAACGCGTGGCCGCCACCTTCTTCGGCACGCCGTGTAAGGTATAAGCCTCCAGCAGTTGTTTACCGATGGTCTGAATCGGGTTAAACGCCAGAGCCGGATCTTGCGGCACAAAACCGATTTCCAGCCCACGTAGCTGCCGCCACTGGCGCTGGCTGGCCTGCTCTAACGCCTGGCCATTAAAGCGGATCGCACCGCTACGAATCACAGCCTGACGGCTCAGCAGCCCGACTAAAGCCCCGGCCGTGGTGGATTTGCCAGAACCTGAACCCCCGACAATCGCCACCACTTCCCCCGGTTGAACGGAGAAGCTCAGCCCTTTCACCGCCTGAATGATCCCGCCCTCATTACGGTGATAATCCACCGACAATTTGTCCACCGTTAACAGTGCCTGACTCATCGTTCCTCCGACGCATCCTGAATAAAGCCTGCGATGCGGTTGGTTGCCAGCACCGTCAAAATAATCACCACCCCAGGTAGTGAGGTGAACCACCAGGCGGCAGCAATATAGTTACGCCCTTCGGCAATCAGCAGTCCCCATTCCGGCGTCGGTGGCGGTGCGCCAAAACCCAGAAAACCCAGGGAGGAAACGGACAATAAGGCAAACCCCATCTCCAGCGCCGCCAGTGACAGCACCGGCCCCAGGGCGTGAGGTAAAATGTGCTGACGGACCACGCTGAAATGCCCGACTCCGCTGGCGCGTGCCGCTTCGACAAATAGCTGGGTGCGACTACGCAGTACTTCACCGCGAGAAAGCCGGGCAAAAGTGGCGACCGAAGAGAGGCCCACCGCCACCGCAATATGCAACGTGCCAAAACCCAGCACGGTGATGATCGCCATCGCCAGCAGCAGATTGGGGATGGCCATCAACACGTCGATCACGCGCATAAATAAGCTATCCAACCTTCCTCCACAGTACCCCGCCAGCACCCCGGACAGCGAACCCACCACCAGCGCAATCAATACCGAAAACAGCGTAGCCTGTAAGGTCAACGCCGTGCCGTACACCGTTCGGCTCCAGAGGTCACGGCCTAAATGGTCAGTACCGAACCAGAACTGCGCGGACGGCGGCTGCAATGCCTGCCGTGGATCGCCCACCAGCGGGTCGCCATGGGCAAACAGCGCCGGGAACAGCGCCCAAAGCACCACCAGCAGAAGCATCACGGCACTCAGCCATAAGGTGACGGCGAAACGACGACGACGTACAGGCGCAAGTAACACCAGACTCATGATTTTTCTCCCAACACGATGCGGGGATCGAGCAAGGGATAAAGCAGATCGGTAAGCAGATTGATCACCACAAACACCGTCGCGGCGGTCAGTACTACGCCTTGCACCACCGGGATGTCCTGCGTCAATACCGCAGACTGCGCCAACCGGCCAAGCCCCTCACGGGAGAAAATGGTTTCGGTGATCACTGAACCCGCCAGCAGATGACCAAAAATCATCCCGCTCAGCGTCAGCAGTGGGATGGCGGCATTGGGCACGACATGACGCCACAACAGATAACCGGTGCTGGCCCCCTTTAGCCGCAGCGCATCAATAAACGGACGACGCCATACCTCAGACAGTGAACGGTTCATCACCTGGGCAATGGTCGCTGCGGTAGGGATCGCCAGCGCCACCGAGGGAAGCACCAGCGACTGCCAGCCGCTGTTGCCCATCGCCGGAAACCAGGGATGATTGAAGGAGAAGACCTGTAACAGCAGCAGCCCCAGCCAGAAGGTGGGTAATGCCGCGCCAAAAGAAGGCAGTGACAGCAGGCCAGATTTTAGCCTGCCAGGCGGTAGCACACTGACGCCCGCCGCCAAACCACCGCCGATGAGTAAAGCCAGAACCAGTGCACATAACGCCAGTAACAGCGTGGCCGGAGAGGACTGCCAAATTAAAGAAGTGACATTGTCACCACTGACAATCGATTGTCCAAGATGCAGATGCAACACGTCCCACAGCGCCAGACCATATTGTTGCCACAGTGGCAAATCGAGATGATATTGCGCTTTTAACGCGGCCACCTGAGCCGGGTCCACGGTGCTCTGCTCACCCTGATTTAACATGATGGTGATGGGGTCCGACGGCAAAATATAGAGGATCAGGAACGTCAGACTCCACGCGGCCCACAGTACGATGATGCCCTGTAATAGCCGCCGCAACAGTAATTTCGTACGGCGACGTGCCGCTGGCACTGCGGTGAGCGTTGCCTCTGTCATACGCTACTCCTTCGCACTCAGCCAGGTGTCATACAGCTGAAAACGGGATGACGCATCAAAATGGAATCCGTGCACGTTCTGCCCGGTCCCGATGATGGTCGCCAGTTCCACCAGCGGTATCGCATCGCCTTCGCTGATCAACAACGATGACGCTTTGGTGACGTCCTGTTGGCGCTGTTGTGCATCCAGAGTTTCACTGGATTGCACCAGCAGCTTATCCACTTCACCGGGTGCGCGTTTATTCACGTTGCGGCCATTAGCATCAAACACCGTGCGCAGCACATCCGGATCGGATCGCGTCAGGTTATAGAAATCCACCACCAGCTTCCCGCTGGCCTGGCGGGCGACCACCTGGCTTATCGGCGCTTTCTCCAGTTGCAGATCAATACCCACTTTTCTCAGCTGCTGCTGCACCACTTCAAGGAACGGCGCAGATTGCCAGTAGGAGATCGTGAAGCGCAGCGGTTCGCCATTTTTACTGCGAACCCCGTTGGCCTGCCGTTGCCATCCCGCCTGATCCAGTATCTTTTCCGCCTCTTGCGGATCGTATTTCAACTGCGCACTCAGGTCCTGATACAGCGGTGTGGTTTTCGCCAGCACCGAAGTCGCCACGTTTTGGTAGCGAGATAACACCGGTTTTAGCGCATCGCGATCGATAGCCAGGTTGAGTGCACTACGCACCTGTTTATCAGCCATCAGTGGGTTGGACTGATTAGGGAACAGGCTGTAGACCAGCCCTGGGTTGGCGCGGGCAATCAGGTTGATTTTTTTCGCCAACAGCAGCGCTTCATCTTGTGGGGTGACGCCGACATTCACATCCAACTGACCGGAAATCAGACTACCGAAGCGCACGCCGCTTTCCGGGATCACCCGATATTCCACCCCATCAAGATAACTCTCTCCCTGATGCGCCGCGATGGAAGATGGCCACTGGTATCCCGTACGCCGTACCAAGTCCACCTTTTGGTTATGAATAAACTTTTTCAGCACAAAGGGGCCGGTGCCGGTTAACTCTCCCTGGCAACGGGCCTCCGAGGTGGCATTAACCGTTTTGGGTGCAAAGAAGCCAAGGCTCATAGTTGAGGTGGCTTGCAGGAACTGTGCATTTGGCTGGTCAAAAGTGATCACCACCGTATGGGCATCAGGCACATCAATCTGTTTCAGGCCTTTAAGGTAGGTCGAGGCCAGTGAGGCTTTCGCCCCCAGTTTGATAATCGCTTCAAAGTTGTCTTTGACTGACTGCGCAGTAAAGGGGGTGCCATCGCTAAACGTGACACCGTCACGAAGCGTAAACGTAAAGCGGCGGTTGTTATCATCAACCTGCCAGTGCGTTGCCAGCCAGGGCACAATCTTGCCGCTTTGTGGATCTTGATCGGTGAGAGAGTCCGTTAACTGGCGACCAATATTCAGTGAGTTGTTGTTACCTGCCTGTTGCGGATCAAGACAGTTGGGATCGGTATCAATCGCCACCAGCAAATTCCCACCTTTTTGCGGCGTGGTTGCGGCCTGTTCCGCATGCGCCCCGCCAGCCAGTACCCCAGTGATCAAAAAGCCGTACAAAGAGCGACGTAACTGTGCCGCCCGTTTAAAGGTTTTCTTCTGCATGCTATTTCCTGTTATGCCTTGAGTGTTTCAGCCGTGGCGATTTGGTAACGGTTGCGTTTGAACGGAATGTCCAGTCGCTCACGCAGTGTGCTGGCGCTGGCAGGTTGCCAATAGCCACGTTCGGCCAGAATCGGTAACACGAGCTCAATCACATCATCCAGCGCTTCGGCCAGCACCGGCCCGCTGATGATAAAGCCATCGGCCCCGCCATCCTCGACCCAGCGAATAAAGGTGTCAGCTACCTGTTCAGGCGTGCCAAAGAATTCACCGCGCGGCAATGTGGCTTCAAAGGCCGCCTGACGAAGTGTCTGATTGTGCGCTTTGGCGCGGCGTTTGATGTCATCGGTTGTGGAACGGAAGGTGTTTTTCCCCAAATCGCCCAGTTCCGGGAAAGGTTCATCCAGCGGGTACTGGCTGAAATCGTGATGGTCGAAAAAGCGGCCCAAATAGGCCAGCGCATCATCCACGGACAACAGCGAGAGCAGATATTGATATTTCTCTTCGGCCTCCTCTTCAGTGCGGCCAACGATCGGCGTGATACCGGGGAAAATACCCACGGGATGGCGGCCATTCTGGGCCACCTGACTCTGTAACTTATCAGCATAAATCCGCGACTCTTCCACGGTGCGGGCATTGGTAAACACCGCATCCGCCGATTTCGCTGCCAGATGAATGCCGGTATCAGATGCGCCAGCCTGGAAGATCACCGGCTGCCCCTGTACCGAGCGCTGAATATTTAGCGGCCCGGAAACCGAGAAAAATTCCCCCTGATGATTCAGCTTGTGCAGCTTAGTGGCATCGAAAAATACGCCGCTGGCGCGGTCACGAATAAAGGCATCATCTTCCCATGAGTCCCACAACCCCTGCACCACATGTATATACTCTTCCGCGATTTGATAACGACGGCTGTGTTCCAGCGGCCCTTTACCAAAGTTGCCGGAAGCACTCTCCAGCGGTGTGGTGACCACATTCCAGCCAGCGCGACCTCCGCTGATGTTATCCAGCGTGGCAAGCTGACGCGCAACGGTAAAGGGTTCGCTGTAGGAGGTGGACACCGTTCCCGCCAGGCCAATCTTTTCCGTTACCAACGCCAGCGCGGAAAGCAGCGCAATCGGCTCAAAGCGATTGAGGAAGTGCGGCAGTGATTTTTCATTGATATGCAGCCCATCTGCCACGAACAGGAAGGCAAAACCTGCGGCCTCTGCCTGCTGCGCCAGCCCGGTGAAATAGCGAATATTGACGCTGGCATCCGCTGGCGCTTTGGGATGACGCCAGCTATGCATGTGACCGCCAGCGCCCTGTAACATCAGACCGAGTTTTAGGATTTTTTTGCTCATCAGCTTCTCTCCGTAGAACCTGTTCCCGGCCTGCAAAGCGGCGGTTTTCTGGCATAGAATCCGGCATAGAGTGGTCGCAATACCGGGACAGGCGTAAGTAGAAAAGCAGAATCACACAACAGGATTTGCAGGCTAACTATGAAAATAGTCTTACCAATGCCAACAAGGTTATAACGCGGTGACGGGCTACCACAGGGGCGGTATTTTTTGCTATAAGGGAGGCATGGCATCAGGCGCGGGCACCAAAACTGCCTGTGGCAGGAAACCAGCGCTAAGCGTAACTGATGTGCTCCCCTGAATGACGTTAAAAGGATTTTAAACAGTGGGTATTAAATGACGACGCTACATTCTGTTGCGGTGCAAGAGCTTCAGGCATTGCTGGCCATTCGACGTTTTGATCAGTGCTATTTATCCGAACGCGTGGCCGAAGATAATCAGGCCATTACCGGCTGGGCGGAAGCCCAACTCAGCCAGGACAATCCGGGCGATAATCTGCTGATTCTGGCTTCGCTGAATTTCGATTGCCCGCCAGATGAGCATGAACTGGCCTGTTACCTGGATAAGTTTCTGCAAGAGCAGCAAATTGCCGAGCTGGATGACAATTTAGCCGCCACGCTGTGGTTACGGCGAGAGCTGGGCTTTATTCTCGACACGCGCAATCGTGCTGTGCTGATGAATTTGCTGTTTCGTTTCGACGATTATTTACTGGATCTTTCGCATACCCGCTTCACGCGAAAGACGCGTCGTTCACTCAGTCGTCTCTATCGCTACCTGTTCGACGGTTATGATCAAAATTATGACCCCAAGGCGGAAGCCGACAGCATGAGTGATGAAACGCTGTTTGCTCACGTACACCAACAGGTCGCCCCGTTCTGTCGCGCGTTAAAAAATAGCGACTGGCGTACCCTGCTGGCGGCGCAAAAACACCTGTGATATAAAAATTTCGCACCTGCACTCTACACCTCAAGGGAATAACATGACTGGACGTTTCACCGATCACCTGCGCGCCATCTCACAACCCACCTGGGAAAATGCCGTTAACCACCGCTTTATTACCGCTCTGTATGCCGGAGAAGTACCTGATGCCGCAATGAAAAACTATCTGATTCAGGACTACCGGTTTCTTGATAGCTTTTTGGTGTTGATCGGGGCGGCCATCACTCAGGCGGATACGCTGGAAGCCCGGTTACGCTTTGGTCGCTTTGCGGGCATGATCTCCTCGGATGAAGATACCTACTTCCAGCGCGCCTTTGCTGCACTGGGCATTAACGAAGCAGAAGCGGCGAAGAACCCTGATACCGCCCCCACCGCAGGTTTCAAAGCGATCATGCGTGAAGCGGCGGCCACCGGCTCTTATCCGGTGATCCTGAGCGTGCTCAACGTGGCGGAGTGGCTCTATTACGAGTGGGCATCGGCTGCACCGCAGCCCCTGCCGGAAAATTTCATTTATGCAGAATGGGTGACGCTTCACGACAACCCGGATTTCAATGCCTTTGTTGCGTTTATTCGCAGCGAGCTGGATCGCACCGGGCCGAACGCGCCAGATATTTGCGAAGCTTTCTTCAAACGTGCCGTGGTTCTCGAAGAACAATTCTTTGATGCGGCGTATGCCTGATAGCGTGAGCCCGGCGCTGGCCGGGCTGTTTCTCAAGCCTGTTGCAGGCTATGGTAATAGAGCTGCGTGCTGGCGATATTTTTCATTTTCACCTCACACATCAGGTCAAACTGGCGGAAAGAGAGCGCCCAGTCGTTGAGCGTCGGATTGAAATAGTAATCCGAATGGGCACGCAATTTGGCTTTAGATAACCCCAGCATCTCCTGGTCAGGATACCCTTCTGTCGGGATCAGCCCTTCCTGAGAAATCGAATAGTGCAACACCGGCCGTACGCCGCGCCACGAGGCGATCACTTGTTCAATGCGCGCATCATCAGGTCGAATAAACGCGTTCTCTTTAACCCAATGATGGTGAATATCCAGCACAATCGGGCAGAGCTTTTGCGCCTGAAGGACATCATCCAGCGAACAAGACACTTCATCGTTTTCTACGGTCAGCATCAGCCGCGCTTCCGGGCTTAAACGACCAAATGCCTGGGCAAATCCGGCAAAACCCGCCTTGCCGTTCATATGAATATTGATTTTGAAATCCTGAAATGCACGCCCATATCCCAACCAACGTGCGCACAGCGTGTGATACTCCACATCTTCCAGCGCACGCGTCACAACATCCGGGTTGTCTGATGCCAGAACCGTATATTGTCCAGGGTGGAAAGAGAGGCGGATCCACTGCTCACGCGCCAGATTACCGCAGCGCGTAAACAGCGGCAGCAAATCTGGCATCAGTTCCTGATACACCGGCCCCGCTTCCGGCACGGTATATAACGGCAATAAATCGCTGCCGATACGCATCATCCGCAGCGCTGGCGGCAGCAGAGCCAGTTCACGCAGCACATTTTCCAGCTGTAACAGGTTATTTTGCGCCAGCGGCGCAATGGCGCTAACCCGCGCTGCATGGTCGAGCGCAAGAAAGCGGGTGCGCGTGGTTCCCTTAAACGGGAAAGGCTGTTGTAGCGCGGAATTCAAATACTTACAGGCAAAACCAAATTTCATTACGCCTCCTCAGTTTGCGCCGCTAAGTGTATCAGCCTGAGGGAAAAGTGCCTGTTGAACGGTGAGTTTTTCGGATTGAAGAGATAACGAGGCCAAAAAAACCCGCTAAAACGGGTTTTGGCGGAGGAGTTAGATCAGCTTTGCGTTGACTCTCGGGAACGTAGTGTTCCATTACGAGCAGCTGCTGAGAAAGATGCCTTAAGTTGACGCATAGATTCAGCTTTGCGTTCGGCAATTGTCATGTTCTTCATTGTTGAAATATCGCGTTTTGAGTACATAACCCATTCCTCCTTCGCCGATATCGGCTTTAGTAGTAAATAGTTGAAAGGTATAGAGGCATATCAACAAGTTAATAATTTTTTGGTGGCCAAGAATACCATTCACGTTATGGCAGAAACAAATGAGCTAAGCTATGCGAAAGTAAAGAACCTTAAATCCCGCACCCCAAACCGTTCAAAGTGTCATTTACCGCCTGCTCTAGCGGGGTATGTGGCTCTGCACCCAACATTTCTATGAGCCGGGTATTATCGAGGCGCAGCGGTTGCTGCCACAAATAGCGCATCTCTAGCATCTCACGCAGCGTCAGGTTGAACGGGGCCATCAGAGAGATGAGCCACCAGGGAAAAGAGACAATGGGTGCAGCCGAACCCTGCTGCTGGGTAAACTGCTGAATCATTGTCACCATTTGGCGACCATCCGCATCCCAGTGCCCGGCCATATGCAGGTTGGTAAAATTGTCCAGCCGTTGGCGTTGTTCCAGTACTTGCACCATGGTCGCCGCCACATCGGGCAGATATCCCCACTGATGCCCAATGCCGGGACGTGCGGGATTATAAATCTTTCGCACCGGCTTGCCCGGTTTGATTAGGCCTTGAGCAAACCAGCTGTTGCCAGCGCCTGGACCAAAATAGTCCCCGGCACGTACCACGATGGCTTTCCCGCCTGCATCAGCAAACTGCTGGAGCCGCTGCTCCATCGTTACTCTAATCTTACCTTTGCGCGTTTTCGGCTGCTGTGCCGCCTGTTCCTTGATGTAGGGTGAATTGTGGGGATCAAAGTTATAGACCGTGCCGGGGAGCATTACGCAGGCCCGCTGTTCAGCGGCTACGGCCCGCCCCCAGAGAGCTGGGAAGCACTGCGCGGACATAGCGTGATTGGTTATGATCAGGAAACACATTTTATCCGCAGCATCAGCCGCCGCTGGCCACAATTGCAGCCCGATATGTTTACGTTGCGCAGCAATAGCGACCTTGCGCATCTGGCCCTGATCCGTGCGGGAGCAGGCATCGGTATGTGCAAGGCGGGGCTAGCACGACAAAACCCCGAACTCATCCGCGTGCTGCCCACGCTGTTCAGTCTGCAATTCCCCACCTGGGTCACCATGCATGAGGATCTGCGCAGCAATCCGGCGTGCAAAACCGTATTCGATGCATTGATAAGCGGTATGGAGCGCTATATCAACACAGCAAATAGTGACAACGTCACTTAAGTATCAGGCTTCATCCTGATTCAGCAGCCGCATAACGCGCGGGTGCTCTGAACCGGGTAAGCAGACAAAGTCAGGCAGCATCTCCTGGGCGGCGGTATTCAGCGCGCTGATCAAGGCCTGCGCGGCGGGCGACAGCTGACGTCCTTGTGGGGTGATAACGCCAAAGAAATAAGGCACAACTTCTACCAACGGTCGAATAGCAACGCCTTCCAGCGGCATGCCCCATGCGGTGACCGGCTCCAGAATAGCGACGCCGAGTCCGGCACGTACGCAGGCAAGAATATTGGCCGAGGCGTTGGTTTCGATCATCTCGTGCGGCGCCACGTTCAGCTTTTTCAACACTTTGGCAAAGCGTCCGCGCAAACGCAGGGGATCAAGCGGTGCAACCAGCCTGCGCCCGGCGAGGCACGCCAGCGTCAATTGCGACTGCGCAGCCAATGCATCCTCCTGTGGCAGCGCCACCACGCAGCGAGACTCACCAATCCAGTGCAGTTCGAAAGCGTGGTGTTCAAGGGGCAAACTACACAGGCCTACATCCGCATCCGCCGTGATCACCGCATGTGCGGTCTGCTCGGCCGATTCATTCACAATCTGGACTTTGTTCTGCAACCCCTGGTCTGCCAGCAGCGCCAGCGCGCGGGGTAATAATCCTGCGGCCAGGGCGGGCGTCGCTGCAATACGCAGCGGACGATGTTGCTGCACGCCAATCTCTAGCGCCTGCTGTCGAATCTGTTCCAGGGAGAGCAGCGCTTTGTGTACATACTGATGCAGTTGCAGCGCCTGTTCAGTGGCATGAATGCGCGGCCCGTTACGCATAAACAGCGCATAGCCCAGAGACTGCTCCAGTTCCTGAATCTGCCGGGACACCATGGGCTGCGAACGTTTCAGCGTTTTTGCCGCTGCCGTGACGCTGCCTGCGGCAATCACTGCCGCAAAGGCCTCAAGCTGGCGCAGGTCCAGATCGTTTAATGCGCTCATAATCTTACTTCCCTGAAGGTGCGATAGCCGCCATTTTAAAAGGCCCATCGCCATGATGCACTGAAAAAAAAGCCCGAGCATCGGCTCGGGCAGAGTGTGGCGTCACGAGCCGAATCAGGTGCGCACTCGCAAGGCGGATTCGATTTTATCGGCCACTTTAGTCACCACCCACGCGATGACCATATAGAACACCACGGCCACGCCAAAGGCCTCAAGGTAGTAAAAGTTCAGCGCGGCGGTGAGCTGTGCCTGCGCGAAGATATCCACCACCTCAATCGCAAACGCCAGCGACAGCGCCTTCATGATCACCATAAACGCATTGGCTAAATCGGGGATCGCCGACACGATGATTTGTGGAAACAACACCCGGCGGAATAGCTGCCAGCCACTGTAACCAAAGGCATAGGCCGCATCTGCCTGCCCTTTATCAAACGCGTTCAATGCCCCTTTCACCACTTCCGCCTGAAACGCCGCCACGCAGGCACTCAGCGCCACAATAATGATCACCCAGTTCGGCATGGAGTGGGCATTGACCGCCACCCCAAACTGCGTTGCGAAGAACTGTAACGCCGCCGGCAGGCCGTAATAAGCCAGGAAAATCACCACCACCATCGGCACGCCTTTAAAGGCAATTTTGTAGGCCAGTACCGCCTGACGCAGCAGCGGAATACGCTTGTGCTCGATAAAAGCCAGCAGCCCACCCAACAGCGTGGCGCAGATAAAGATCGTCACCGCCATCGCCAGCGTGACGGGTACCGCATCCAGAATGCTCCAGAAATCTTCCAGCAGCAGAGAAGAATCAAACATGGTCATGCTCCTGTCAGATATTTGGCATTAACGGGGCTTTTGCCGCCGCGCTTTTCTGTGTGAAACGACCGGCCCGGCGCTCAAAGGCGCGCACAATCAGCCACGCAATCAGACACAGCAGTGAATAGATCACCGCCAGCACCAGATAAGTACCGAACTGATATTGGTTGTAGGCGCGTTCCATAATCAGGTGTGCCGTAGCCATCACGTCTGCCGCGCCGATATACATCACCAGCGCCACGTTGTGGATCAGGTAAATGATCGCGTTACCGTAGCCCGGTAAGGCAATGTGCAGCGCCTGCGGCACAATCACCCTGGTGAGCTTGCGCCAGAAACCGTAGCCAAGACTATCCGCCGCATCATGTTGGCCCCGCTCTACCGCCAGGTAGGCCGGACGCATCACTTCTGATAAGTAGCCGCCGTGATAGAGACTCAAACCCACCATCGAAGCCACGGTCGCGGAGAGAAAATCCTCGACGCCAAACAGACCTGCCACCAGCGGCAGGCCATAAAACGCGACAAACAACTGCAACACTACCGGCACGCTGCGGGCATAGGAGACGTAAAGGTCCGCCAGTTGGCTGATCACCGGTACCCGACGCACGCGAAAGGTTGTCGCTAACAGGGCCAGCATAAAACCTGCAATCAGGGCGACAAAAACAATGGCGAGCGTCAGCGGTAATGCCGCAAGCAGCTCGGGAATCATTAGCGTAAGATTCACGTTAAAACACTCCAGACAAAATATTCAGCCGTGCCCGCAGGCCTGACGTTTAAAGCGATAGAACGCCTTATTTCATGTACTTAACCACATCTTCGCCAAACCATTTTTGCGACAGTTTGTCGAGGGTGCCGTCGGCTTTCAGCTGTTGCAGTGCCTTGTTGATATCTTCGCTCAACACTTTGTTTTCATCAGATTTGTGGATCAGCACATAGGTGTTGTTGATGGAGACCGGCTCACTGGCCTTGATATCCAGTTTTTGGTTATCAATTACCGTCTGCTCACCCAGATTTGAAGGCAGAATCAGCGCGTCATATTTACCGCTCTGAACCTCTTTCAGGCGATCCGGATAAGGAATACCGGCGCTGGAGGCCTTGATATCCACTTTATCGTTCGGGTTTTCCTGCTGCCACTGCATGACAAACTTGTACACGCCGCCACCCGCCGTCACCGGAACAATATTTTTGCCCACCAGATCTTTCATGCCGTTGATGTTGCTGTCTTTGCGGCTGTAGATCTTCATCAGGCTTGCCCCAATTGGACTGTCCGGGATCAGGAACTGTTTGCTGCGCGCAGGCGCTTTGTAATAGCCGCCGGTAGCGATGTCATATTTACCGGTGACCAGACCGGTCTCCTGGGCGATATCCGCTGCGCCTTCCATCACAAATTTGTACTGTGGCAGTTTCGCATTGATGGCACGTAACACGTCTGGCTCGTAGCCCTGCGGCTCGACACCAATCGCGCCCCAGGAGAGCGGTTTAGATTCAGCGGCAGTGGCAATTTTAATGGTGCGCACGGCATCGGCTGCATAACTCAGATTGGCTGAAGCCAGCGTTAACACAGCAGCGCTGGCCAGAGCAAGGCGACGAAAAGTGGTAGTCAAAGCAGGCATGATGGTTTCCTTTTATTCTCAGAGAACGTGTTCAGCATTAAGAAACTGGGCCAGTCGTGGCAGCGTTGGGCGGTCGAAAATCTCTTCCGGCGTCCCTTCTGCGGCCACCACACCCTGATCCATAAACACGATGCGGTTGGAAATACTTTTGGCAAACTGCATTTCATGAGTCACCAGCAGCGAGGTGATCCCCGAAGAGGTGACGTCTTTAATCACTTTCAGCACTTCACCCACCAGTTCAGGGTCAAGTGATGAGGTGGGTTCATCAAACAGAATCACATTTGGACGCACGGCCAACGCGCGGGCGATACCGGTACGCTGGAGTTGACCGCCCGAAAGCTGTGACGGATAGTGATCCATTTTGGTGGCCAGACCGACGCGATCCAGCTCCTGACGCGCGATTTCCCGCGCTTCATCACGAGATTTCCCCTGCACCACCACCAGCGGATCCATCACGTTTTGCAGCACCGTCATGTTTTTAAACACGTTGAACTGTTGGAACACCATGGCCGTGCGCAGACGAACCGCCTGAACCGCCGCTTTGGTGGGTGACGGATAGTGCATCTCGATGTTGTCGAGACGTACCGTGCCCGCCGAAGGCTTGGCCAAATGGTTGATGCAGCGCAACAGCGTGGTTTTACCGGTGCCGCTTGGGCCGATGATCGACACCACATCCCCCCGTTTTACCGACAAATTGACGCCACGCAGAATCGGCGTGCTGCCATAGGAGAGCGTAATATTATTCAGTTCAAGCATGGTTAATCTCCTTTGCCGGGTTCAGCATGACCCAGTACATGCATCAGACGGTTGGCCCAGCCAAAAATCGCAATGGCATGAATCAGGTCAATAATCTCTTCATCACTCAGGCCCGCTGCACGCAGCGCCGCCATATCTTCTGCCGTGGCCTCAGCGGGGGTGACCGAAAGACGCTGTGCGAAGCGATACATTGCCGCATCCCGCGCGTTAAGCCGCTCAGGCAGATTGAAGTAAAGCGCGCTCACCAGCGCATCGCTCTTCACTAATTGCGCATGGCGGCGCGCATGCACCACGGCGCAATACTTACAACCGTTGGTCACAGAAGCGCCCAGCGCACCCACTTCCCGTGCGGCACGGTCCAGGCCGCCCTCTACGTACATAATGGCGTTGAACAACACCGTCCGCGCGACATAGCTTTCCGGGTCGTGCGCCAGGGTGCGCACATACTCCGATATCTTCTTGCTGGAGGGCGTGACTTTCATCGCCTCCAACTGTTCTGGATTGGCTTCATCCAGGCTGACTGGCGTAATGTAGGGATGCCAGTTCAGGGGTTTTAGCGTCACTGACGGGATCATAAGGACCTCAACAAACGCAGGCCAGCCGCGACGCGCGTCTGGAAATTAACAAATGCAATCAGCTCCGACAGCGCAACAATTTGTGGATTGTTCAACCCGGCCTCAGCCAGTAGCGCCATATCGTTGGCTTCCGCCAGCGACGGGGTTAAGGTCACTCGATCCGCCTGACGAGCCACGGCGGCCAGCGGTTGTGCCAGCTCAGTCTCTCCTGCGGCCAGCGCTAACAGCGTGGCGTCTGGCTGCTGTGCTGCCAGTAATTCACGGTATTCCGCCACTAATGCGGCATCGTTATTCAGTGCCGCAATACGTTGTGCCAGGGCCAAACGTAGCGCGGAAGAGAGCCCCTGATCGCTGGCGGGTTGCAACACCGCGTCGCGGCACTGTTCGGCTCCCGAGACAAATTCCGGACGGAAACGGCGCGCGGCGTAAAGTTGATCCTGCGGTGTCAGACCAGCAGCCTTGTCAATGGCGTCAATCACAAGCCATTCTCCTGTTTCAGTAAGGGGGTAGAATCTATCCACTCGTCACCCAGCAATTCCGGTTTATCAAAGGCTTGCAGGTTGGCGAAATGCGTTTCAACATCTTCGGCAAACAGTGAGGCAGCCAGCGCGCGCACCAGGCGATCCGCCCCTGCGCTTACCGCCGGGATGTCGCCAGAGACCTTGCCGTGTGTCAGCATTGCGGCATCGTTGAAGCAGTGAATGTGGGCCAGTATCGGGCACGCGCCGGGCTGGCGTTCGCGGAAGGCGAAATCGGGGCCGAGATCGGGAGCCTGTAGCAGGCTGGCACGCGGTGCACCCATCTCAGGACGATAGCGTCCATCAGCCCAACTGCGGATATGCGGCGCAAGGGCGGCAAATTCAGATCGGCCATGAAAATCATTGGCAAAGCCGGTGGCCGCAATCAGAAAATCGTAGGTCATCTCCCCTTGCGTGGTGTCAATCCGCAGCGCATCGCCCTGCTGAGTCACCGCTTTAATGGCGCAGTCGAGGAAGAAATGTGCATTCGCATGACGCGACACGCGCAGGGTTGAGGCGCGTGGAGGCGGTGTTTGCGTGGTTGCGGTGTAATCAACAAACTTCCACTTCCAGCTGTCAGGCAACTGGAACATGCCGTGGACCACGCCCTGGCTACCAATACCGGTCATTTTGTTAATGCGCGGCATCTCTTTGCGGCGGATCAGCAAGTCTACCGTGGCCGCGCCCGCTTCCAGCGCCGTCGCGGCATTGTCCATCGAGGAGGCCCCCGCACCAATCACCGCAACCCGCTTGCCTTTAAGCTGTGCGAAGTCAATCGGGTCGGCAGAGTGCGCCCACAGATGGCGATCAACATGACGCAGGAACTCCGGCACGGCGGCTCCACCAAGACCTGAACGGCCCGTGGCGAGCACCAGGCGGCGCGTTAACACCCGTCCCGTCTCAGCACCACTGAGTTCGAGCGCAATCAGGCTCTCTTGTTGCGTAATAGCCGTGATACGCACGCCATTGTGTACCGGCAGGTTCAGTACCTGGCGATACCACACCAGATAGTCCATCCATTGTGCTTTCGGGATTTTATCCAGCGCTTCCCACGCGTCGACGCCCCACTGCGCGGTAAACCAGGCGCGGAAAGTCAGTTGCGGTAATCCCAGAGCCGGGCCGTGCAACGTTTTGGGCGAACGCAATGTTTCCATGCGGGCAAAAGTGACCCACGGCCCTTCTTGCCCCGCTGCGGCGGCATCATAAGTGACGATGTTGTCAATGCCGCTCAGCAGGAGTTTGGCGGTTGCCGCCAGGCCACACATACCCGCCCCTATCACCACAACATCACGCACCTGCTCGCCCTGATACTGACGCGGCGGCACCCAGGCTTTCGCCGGCAGCTCCAGCAAGTCGAGATCCTGTTGCAGTCGGGCTTCCAGTGCCTGTAATCCGGTGGATGAATTCATGCAATCATGTCCTGATCAAAGCGCTTTAGGCCGCGCCACTGAGCATAATAAGGGAGTCGTTATTATTCATATTGATTATGATGAAATGCTTATAATTTATAATATGCATAATAAAAACAGGAGGCCGCATACTCACCTGACGCCAGAAATCAGTCAAGGGACGCGCTGGGTTTTTGACCGATGGATTTCTTATATCTTATGTCAGAAAAAGCATATAGACGGAAAAGCCCCAGCGTGATGCTGAGGCGAAGGGGTTTAAAGACGAGGTGTTTCCATACGAAAACCGAGGCCAATCAGGCGGCCAAAGACAAAACGCAGCCAGGGGAAACGGGCAATGATGCCGGGTATCGGGCTTTTTTTCCCACTGCTCTTTTTCTTGCCACTCATTTTAATTTGCAGGAACTGCGTGGCAACGGTGGGGAAATGACGGCGCTTTTGCACACGGGCTAAATCATTCAACGTTAGCGTGCCCTGGCGTAGCGGCTCGGTTAACAAATTCGCGCAGGCAACGGCATCCTGTATGGCGAGGTTCACGCCCACTCCCCCAATGGGTGACATAGCATGGGCCGCATCGCCGATACACAGCACGCCGGGCTTCATCCATTTGTCCAGCCGATCAATTTTAATCACCAGCAGCTTTAATTGCTCCCACGCGGTGATCTCCTCAAGCTTTTCCACCGGGAACGGGGCAACAGCCGCAATACTCGCTTTCAGCGCAGGCAAGCCACGTTGCTTCAGGCTTTCAAACTGGCCTTTATCAATGGTGTAGCCACACTGCCAGTAATCGCCGCGATCAATCATAATAAAGTTATGGCGTGGCCCTTTGTGGCCCATTCCCCAGTCCGGATCGCCTGCGTGTTTGCTCAGTTTCAGCCATAGCACATCACGCGATGCGCCAAAACTCTGGCTCACCAGCCCACTCTTCGCCCTGACCTGAGAATGTCGGCCATCGGCACCGATCACCAGCGGGCAACGAATTTCCATCGGTTGCCCTGCGCGCAGTGCTTTAATCCCGACCACCGCACCCTGCTCTTCTATCAGATCGTCAAATTGCGTTGAGGTGAGTAACGTAAAGCCGGGGAACTGCGCGCTCTTCTGGGCGAGAAAGTTGAGAAAATCCCACTGCGGCATAAAAGCAATAAAACGGCATTGTACGGGCAGGCGCGAAAAATCGGCCATCGTCACTTCCTGCCCGCCGATTTCTGCCTGTAATTTTTCTGCTTTTTGATGCGGCAGTTGCAGCAACTCTTGCAACAGGCCGAGATGATGCATGACTTCCAGGGTGGAAGGATGAATGGTATCGCCACGGAAATCGCGCAGAAAGTCAGCGTGTTTTTCTACCACCACCACGCGCAGGCCCGCGCGGGCAAACAGATAGGCTAACATCAGGCCGGCTGGGCCGCCGCCGACAATACAGCAATCTGCTGAGAGGTTTTCATAAGGTTGTGGCTGCATCGCGTGTCTCCCGTTTATGCCAGACCTTATTATGATAATAATTCTCATTACTGTATAGCGCGATTGCTGCGCATCGCCTACTGATTTTGCCGCCTGATACGCGCCGCCAGCATGTCATGAAACAGCCGACTGGCTATCGACACGCTGCGCTTACGCGGCATGCAGAGATCGACTTTTACTACGCCAAGCTGGAGATCGGTCAGTAACGTGGCAATCAATCGACCCTGTTCCTGATGGTCATCTACATTGAGTTGCGGCTGGATAATGATCGCCTGGCCTAGCAGTGCCAGCTGCTTCTGCACATCCAGAGAGCTGGTGACAAAGCGCAAATCAAACTGTAGCCCTTCGCGTCTGGCCGCGGATTCCAGCGACTGACGCATTGAATAGTTAGCCGGGGGGATGGCAATCGGATGTTGTGCGATATCCCGCAACGTAAGAAAGCTTTTCCCCGCTAATTCATGGTCAGCGGCCATCATCACTTTATGTTGCAGTTCGCAGCTGTGGGTCACGCTCAATTCGCTGGTAACCGGCATATAAAACGTGAGGGCCAGATCAACCTGCCCATTGACCAGCGCTTCGGCGACTAAAGGTGCGCTGCCCACATCGATTTCGAAACCCACATGGGGATGCAGCTTACGAAAATCGGCTATTGTGGGGGCAACAAACGGCCCCACCAGGCTCTCAGCACAGCAGATGCGGACAATGCCAGTGACAATACTCTGTGTCGCCGCAATCTTCTCTTTAACGACGTCCAGTTCACGTAACGTCGCCTGCACCGCCTGAGCCAGATACTCACCCTCTTTGGTGAGTTTGATCCCGCGCGGACTGCGTTCAATCAGTTGTGCACCATAATAGTGTTCCAGTTGCTCAATTTGCCGCGTGACTGCGGTAGGCGTGACAAACAGCTTTTCTGCCGCATCACGTAATGAAGTGGACTGCGCCACCTGACTGAAATAACGCAAGGCTCGTAACTGCATATTAGGTTTTCAGGCTCCGCTGTTTACACTGCATATCTAATAATCAACATAACCGGAGTGGGAGAAATAAACCAGTTGGCACATTTTGGTGCACTATTGGGGCAATTAGCGCAGCCGTGTTTAATGATTGAACCATAAGCGTGCAATTTATTTTCCCAGTCACTGAGCGCGATCACAGATTTATTACGCCTATTTAAAATCAATAAGTTACAATCAAATTCGTACGGCAAATTATTTGCTAAAAACATGACAGAACGCACATTTTGAGTGCATATGTTTTCTCTCTAGCATAAAGCCTGGGTTTCCCCCTGATGGAAAAAACAATAATGCCATGATTTATAACAAATTTGTTGTTTTATTGATTTTTCCTATGTCAGGCGGGCATATAAAGTGCACTCATTTTGTGTGCACCGGGCAAGCTGATTTGTGATAGTCACTGCCAAAGTGCTTTGCTATATCTGAATACGCCCATCAGGGCCAATAACAATAAATCTCCCGGAAATTATGATAACGGCATAAAAAGAGTCATCACACGATTGCCCATATCACCCGTTCGAGGAAAACGACATGGTAAATGAAACAGTTCCCCGCCAGGCAACGCGAAAAGAAGTTTTCGCCGTGGTGCTTGGTGCCGCAATCGAGTTTTTTGATTTCAGTGCCTACGCCACTTTTGCAGTAATGATTGGCAATGCCTTTTTCCCCTCCGACAATGCATTTGTCAGCCTGATGTTGTCCGTTTCGGTATTTGGCATTGGCTTTGTGGTACGTCCGCTCGGCGCAATATTTATCGGCAGCTACGCTGACCGGGTGGGACGTAAACCGGCCATGCTGCTGACCATGCTCTTCATGACTATCGGTACGGGTGGACTGGTGTTTTTGCCAGGTTATGCCACGTTAGGGCTGGCCGCACCGATACTGTTGGTGGTGTTGCGTATGTTACAAGGGTTGGCCTGGGGCGGTGAAGCCGGCCCGGCGACCACCTTTATTATGGAAGCGGCACCGCAGGGCAAACGGGCGTTCTATACCAGTTGGCAGATCGTGGCACAGGGGCTGGCGGGGATCAGCGCTGGGGTGATTGGCTTTACATTGACTCAACTGTTGACCCCAGAGCAACTGGCCGGTTGGGGCTGGCGTATTCCGTTCGCCTTTGGCTTGCTGGTCCTGCCCATGGCTATCTATCTGCGCCGTAACCTGAATGAAACCTTCAATGTGGAGGAGAATACCGTCGCCACCAGCACCCGCAGCCTGCTCACCGAGGTGTTTAGCAAATATCGTCGCCTGGTGCTGTTGGGTATTTTTATCCTCTGCGGTAGCACCATTACGCAGTATTTCCTGAATTACATGACTACCTACGCGCTCAGCGAATTGCACTTTGCCCCAGGCATGGCAATGGTCTCTACCATTCTGATCGGCGTCTGCGTGGTGGTGTTTTCACTGGTTGGCGGGTGGATGGCCGACCGTTTTGGTCGCAAGTTTACCATTATCGTGCCACGCCTGATTTTGCTGCTGTTATTGCTACCCGGGCTGGAAATTATCAATACCTTCCCGACGCCAGCCGTATTCTTCAGCGTCATCACCCTGTTTGCGGCATTACAGTGCATCAGTGGCTCGGGCGTCCTGGTGGCGCTGTGTGAGAACTTCCCACGCTACATCCGATCCACCGGTTTCTCGATTGCCTACGCCTTCGGTATCACGCTGTTCGGCGGCACAGCACAGATCGTCTTCTCCTGGCTGATTAAAGCCACCGGTAATCCGGTCTCACCGGGCTACTACCTGATCGCCGCCAATATTTTATGTCTGATTTCAGTGGCCCTGCTCAGGGAAAGGCCGCGCGCTGCCAGACCGGTAACGCTCAAGCCCCTGGTTAACCGCTAAACCAATCCACAGGAGTGAAAAACATGAACACAGTGATGAGTTGGGAAGAGTGGGCCGCCCACGACGCTACCGCACTGGCCGAGCGCCTGCAACAGCGAGAAGTGACTGCCGCCGAACTGGCAGCACAGGCCGCTGCGGCCGTGGCGAAGGTGAATCCTGCGCTAAATGCGGTAGTGGAACTGTTCGATGATGCCATTACCAACCCCGCCACCGATGGCACGCAGCTGGACAGTGGATTTAACGGCGTACCGTTTTTGATGAAAGATCTCGGCCCTGGTGTTAAAGGCCGTTTACAGGAGCAGGGTTCACTGTTTATGCAGGGTAACCGCCCAGCGGAAGACGGCTTTCTCACCCAGAAGATTCGCGCAGCGGGTTTGAATATCATTGGTCGCAGCGCTACACCCGAATTTGGCGTCTGTGGCTCGGCAGAAAACCCGGCGGTCTATGTTGCGCATAATCCGTGGAACCCGGAATACACCACCTTTGGCTCCTCTGCCGGGGCTTGTGCATCGGTGGCTGCCGGCGTCTTGCCGTTAGCTCACGCCACGGACGGCGGGGGTTCCATCCGCATTCCTGCGGGTTCACACGGGTTAATTGGCCTGAAAAGCACGCGCGGCGTGTTTTCCATCGCTCCGGCGCTCAGTGATATTACCGGCTACGTCTCGACTCAGGGTTGTGTCAGTCGCAGCGTGCGCGACACGGCAAACTTTATCGATCGCTGTCGCGGCGGCGCGCCGGGTGAGTTTATGCCTTACTGGCACAGCAGTGAACCCTATGCCACGCTCATCAATCGCGATCCTCAGCCTTTACGCATTGCAGTGTCACACGAATGGGGCAACTACTCTGCCGATCCGCACTTTGTCAGCGAGCTGGAACGCACCGTGACGCTGTTGCAGGAATTAGGTCATCAGGTTGAGTGGGTAACGCCAGATATCGACTTCGAAACCGCTTTTGCGGCCCAGACCACCTGCTACATCAGTAATTTTGCGCAGTTTATTCAGCGGTTGCTGGAGAAAAAAGGCTTAACCGCACCGCCTGAAGATAAAGTCGAACCCATCAATATCCGCATCTGGCAAAAAGGGCTGAACATGTCTTACAGCGAGCGCTGGCAGATGCAGGATGTGTTTAACAGCGTGTCACGCAAGCTGGGTGAGTTTTATCAGCAGTGGGATATGGTTCTGACGCCAACCTTTGCCAAACCCACGCCGCTGATGGGTGAAAAACGCTATTTGACGCTCAGTGACAACCCGGATGTGCTGAGCTGGTTCTACGATCTGTGGGAAATCTTCTCCTACACGCCACTGGCCAGCCTGACCGGCACGGCGGGCATCTCTGTTCCTCTGGCGCGCCAGGCCTCTGGACTGCCGCTGGGGATGCACTTCCAGACGCGCCAGGCGAATGACGGCCAGTTACTGCAACTGGCCGCGCAACTGGAGCGCGCAATGGGGGGACGCTTTATGCCCCATACGCGCCCACAGGTGCACGTTGCCCGTTAAGGCTGCGTAGCGGGCGGTTGCGCATGGAGAATGCGCGCCGCCTCTTCCGCACTCAGGGGGTAGTTAAAGAAGCGACGGTAAAAGTCCTGGGTTTCGGCGATCATATTACTGCGTGGAAATAGCCCGGGATGCAGCAACTGAGCCGCCCACTGAATTTGTAACGCCGCTTCAACCCCATAACGATCCCAGGGAAACACGCCGGCCGGATTCTGCCACACCTGATGAAGCTGTACCGCCTTGAGCGGCGCAAGCAGGCTGGCGTAATCCGAGTTTGCTAGTTCTCCCGCACCTGCGCCAATAATGATCACATCCGGCTGCCACTTCAGAATGGTCTCTGGTGAGACCGGCTTCATGTTGCCATCCACAGAGGCGGCAGCATTGCGCCCGCCTGCCAGCGTAATCCAGGTATCGATCAGCGTATTGCGCCCGTCCACTTTCAACGGATGCAGAGACTCAATGTGCAGCACCGAGGGGCGCTGCTGTGCCGTTAGCCCTGCCGTTTTTTGCTTTATGGCCGCAATCTGTTGATCCAGATAGCGATTGTAAGCCACTGCACGCTGCTCGACCTGCTCTCCTCCCACCACCTGAACAGTAGTGAGCATGGAGCGCTCCATCGACGGGAAATCATCAAAGCGCATTTCAAACACCGGCAGTCCGGCCTGGCGATAGGCGGCGGCATCAGGATCGCCTGCCGGGACAAAGACCGCATCCACCTGGCGTGCCACCAGCGCCTCACTGTCAAAGGTTTTGCCACGCACCTGCAATGCCTGATTGAGAGAGGGCTGTAGACGGAACATCCAGGGATGATCTTCAGGGTGATTGACGGTGGCAACAATGCGATCCCCTGCGCCTAACGCCATGAGCAGCGAATGATGGGCAAACCAGCCATCGGCAATACGGTTCACCGCATGCTTCACAATCACCTGATTGCCGACATCATCGGTAATGGTTTGAGCCACACCGGGTGTGCCATACATCAGCGAGCTGGTGGCCAGCAGTAACGCTAATACTCTACGCATGTTAAAAGTCCAGTTTCATTGATAGCTCAATCATGCGCGGATCGCCCAGTGAAGCGCTGGCATTCCCCGCGCCGCTGTAGCCATTCAGGCCGCCAGGGACAATGTTAGCCGGACCATAGAGCTCCCCCGCTTTCAATATGATCAAACTGCTCGGCGGCGTAGTCGGTGGTGGAAACCACATTCAGCCCGTCAATCATGCTGTAGGGATGCCAAAATGGTGCGCTATGCTATTTTTTTAGTCGGCGAGTATAGATGATGTAAAACAGCGGGGAAAACAACAAATGTGTCAATCAGTAAGTAGCGTGAACCTTTTACCGTAAAACCCCCAAATAAATAGGGTTGCAAAGAACCAAACCGCAGCGGTTTGATTATTGCGGCATGATGGCGCTGGCGATTTTAATTTTAAAAAAACATTAACAAGCACGCCCCTTTTAATTACACTGGCACCCCATAAATATCCTTGCCGGACACTCGTTGTGCGTTTTCTGATAAGACTCTCCCGCAAAAAACAGCCCGCCGCGATCGCGATTCTTGCGATCCTGATGCTGTTTATTGCACCGGAAGTGTCGAGAACGCTTGAGCACTGGCGGCTGGCTCAGCCACACGTTATCGCGGCTCACCATGCGGCATTATCGTCAGAGTCGATGCACAGCGATGACATGCCGGGTATGGATATGTCCGGCGAAGCGCATCAGGCCATGGCCTCATCCTCTGCGGAGCACAACGTCGGGCACCCAACAAGCATGGCTGGCATGCCAGGGATGATGTCGGGAAGCAATATGCTCGATGACATTGCCTGCGGCTACTGCCTGGTCCTGACGCATCTGCCGCTGATGCTGTGGATTTTCACGGCCATTGTCTGGCTGACTCTCCGGGCCTCTATTTCCCCACCGCCTCGACAAATCCTCTCCTTTTTCCCCTTATATTTCCCGGGTCTGGTTCAGCCCCGTGCGCCACCCTATTCCGCCTGATTTCGGCTCATCAGTTTCGTTTTAATGCTGATGTTGAAAATGGTTATTTGCATTTTGCACTTTGTGTAGGGTTGCTGACGCCTTTTAAATATCATCGCAGGCACGCCACTATTTCGATGTGGATGTGTCCACCCTGAGTCTTTTATTTTTCAGCAGCCTTATCGGGGTTATTTATTTGCGCGCTATCCGCTTTACGTCTGCATGACCTCTGTTATGCAGAGGGAAGTCTTACTGCTGCGCACAACGCACACTTTTCCTGTCCCGGTGCGGGACCACGTTAATCAATGGAGTTCGATATGTTTTACAAAATGAAGATGGCATTCACTGCAGCAACCGTCGTCGCGGGTCTGCTTTGCAGCCAGCAGGCAATGGCGCATGCGCACCTGGCTTCTGCCGTACCCGCGGATATGAGCAGCGTGGCCCAGTCACCGGACAAGCTGTCGCTCACTTTTACTGAAGATCTGGAAGTGGGTTTCAGTGGGGTAAAAATCACTGACGCCAGCGGTGCTACCGTGAAAGAAGGCAAAGCCGAGCTGGCACCTGCGGACAAGAAGAACCTGATTATCCCAATCACTACCCCTCTCAAAGCGGGTGATTATCAGATCGAGTGGCATGCCCTGTCGGTAGATGGCCATAAAACGCAGGGTAAATATATGTTTACCGTGAAATAACACGCATAAAAAAGCCGCGCTACCAATGGTAACGCGGCGTATTTCGTCGAAAAGGGGCTTAGTCTGCGGCGGTGCGCGCCAGTTCGCGGGCTACCGCTTTCTTACGCTCGTGCTGACCACGCAGCTTTTTGATCAGGCTATGGGCTTCAGCGCGGGTTGCCACCGCAGGCATCGAACCACTCAGCGGTTTGCGTGCGGTTTCGCGCAGCGTGTACACCGTGATCAGGCCAATCGCACCCGCCCCCATCATGTAGTATGCCGGCATCATGACGTTTTGGGTGGTATCCACCAACCATGCCGTCACCAGCGGGGTTGTCCCACCGAACAGGGAAACCGAAACGTTAAAACCGATCGCCAGCGCACTGTAGCGGATATCCGTGACGAACAGAGCAGGAAGCGTCGATGGCGTACCGCCACTGAAAGTGGTGTGCAGAATGCCCAATACCACCAGGCCCGCCAGCACCAGGGCGATATTACCACTGCCAATCAGCATGAAGCTTGGTATCGCCAGCACCACCAGACCTGCCGCACCAAAACCGATCACCGGGCGACGACCAATCCGGTCCGTCAGATGGCCCCACAGCAGCGTCAGCGGCATCATCAGGATCATCACCACCATCACCAACAACAGGCCGGTCAGTTCAGACATGTGCAACACGCCAGTGAGGTAACTTGGCATGTAGGAGGTCAACATGTAGTTCGACACATTGAACACCAGCACCAGGCCAATACATTTCAGCATCTGATGGCGATATTTATGCAGCATCTGCCACAGGGTCAGGCTGGGCTTCGCGTGTTCACGCGCTTCCTGCTGCTCCATATGTTTCTGGAACGCCGGGGTCTCTTCCAGCTTCAGGCGCACAAACAGGCCAAACAAGCCCAGCGGCGCCGCAAGGAAGAACGGAATACGCCAGCCCCAGCTCAGCATATCTTCACTGGACAGCAGTGATGTCATGCCCGTTACCAGCGCCGCACCGAGGATATAACCAAGAATCGTACCAAATTCCAGGAAACTCCCGGTGAAACCGCGGCGTTTATCCGTTGAATATTCAGCGATAAACGTTGCTGCTCCGCCATATTCTCCGCCGGTGGAGAAGCCCTGCACCAGCCGTGCTAATAACAGCAGGATCGGTGCCATAATACCGATCTTGCTGTAATCAGGGATCAGACCAATACAGAACGTCCCGATTGACATCATTATCATGGTGAAGGCCAGCACTTTCTGCCGACCATAGCGATCGCCCAATGGGCCAAATACCATCCCACCGATCGGTCGAACTAAAAAGGCTGCGGCGAAGGTTCCGAAGGAAGCAATTAACTGGGCGGTATTGCTGGCATCAGGGAAAAACACTTTACCGATGATCACAGCAAGGTAGCTATATACTCCGAAGTCGAACCACTCCATGGTGTTGCCCAGCGCCGCGGCTCCTACCGCTCGCTTCAGTAATTTATTGTCGACGACGGTAATATCATCCACCGTGAGATTGCTTTTATCTGGATGTTGCGCAGGTGTTATTCTGGTGCTCATAGACTCCCCAATATTGCGTGAAGAGCGTGCTCATAGCTTTCAATTCCGTCATCACCACAGCTGGGCTGGAAAGCTATAAGTCGCCATTACATTGTTTTAATTTCCGACAGTGCAAGACCGCCAGATGCGGGCCACCTTAACCAATAGAACGGCATGATGCAACCCTATATCCAAATAACATCTCCCGAAAAGCCAGGATATTTAGTCAATATCAGACAAAAAATCGATAATAAATCCAGCATAGCTCACCCCGTAATTTTCGCCAGAAACAGCAGGTTATTATCCCTGTTATTATGGACAAATAATGCGATATAACTGGTGCCTTATACAGGCGACAACAAGAAATCCACACCCTGGTCAAAAACCAGGCAAAAGAGTGCCATTTAGCACGAATGGTTAAAGAAACGCACGAAATGGCAGGTTTTCAATGTTAAGGTGATGCCCCCTCAAAAAGGGTAACCTGCATACAGGTTGATAATTAAACAAAATAAGTCACAGAACACAGGCATACACAACGTGAAAAAGAGTTTCCCATTTGCGCTTTTGACAACACTGACCCTCTCCTCTGGCGCAGCCTTTGCTGCCGATCAGACCGATGGCGGTTTTATTAATGACAGCCACCTGAACGTGTTGCTGCGCAACGCCTTCATTAACCGTGACTATAAAGGTGATTCCCGCGATCGCCGTGAGTGGGGCCAGGGCGTTATTGCCAACTTCACCTCTGGCTTTACCCAGGGTCCAGTGGGCTTTGGTATTGATGGTCTGGCGCAGTATGCGGTACGTCTGGACGGTGGTCGTGGGCGCAGTGGTGCTGGCGGTATCGACTTCTTCTCTCAGGACAATGACGGCACAGCTAAGCACGATCTCGCGAAATTTGGCGCAACCGCCAAAATGCGCTTCTCTCATACCGTATTGAGCTATGGTACCCAGCGTCCGGTTCTGCCAATCATCACCAGTGATGATTCGCGCTTGCTGTCTGAAACTTATACGGGCTTTATGCTTGATTCGCAGGAAGTAGACGGCCTGGACGTCAGCGCAGGTTACTTCACTGATGAACAGCGTAAAAGCGATGACAGCCATAACTCTGGCCTGAAAAACCTGATGTTTGGCGGTGCCAGCTATCAGTTCAATGACCAGCTGCGCGGTGCATTCTACGCTTCAAACGTCCAGGACGTGCTTAACAAGCAGTATCTTGGCCTGAACTACAAGCAGCCGCTGGCGGGCGATCAGTCACTGGACTTCGATTTCAACGGCTATAATTCGCGCCTCGACCCTAACTATGCGAAAGCACAGGATACCGGTCGCAGCAACACCATCTGGAGCCTGGCGACCAGCTATAACTTCGGTATCCACACCTTCAAGATTGCCTATCAGCAGAGCAGTGGCAGCACCGGCTATCACTACGGCGGTTACCGTAATCAAGGTGGCGTTGGCGACGGCGGCAATACCATCTGGCTGTCTAACTCCTACTGGTCAGACTTTAACGGCGAAGATGAGCGTTCATGGCAGTTGGCTTACTCTGTTGACCTGAGCGGCATCGGGGTTAACGGCCTGAGCTACGATGTGGCTTACGTGCGTGGTGATAACATTAAAACCGCCGCTACCGATAACGGTCACGAGCACGAGTTCTTCAACCAGCTGACCTATAAAGTGCCACAAGGCCCGGCGAAAGATCTGAAAGTGAAACTGCGCTTCTCTACCCTGCGCGTTTCCTCAGATGCGTCTGACTACAACGTCGGCGGTGAAGAAGTCCGCGTTTACGTTGAGTATCCATTCGCTCTGTTCTAATCTCCGCTCCCTGGTCTGAGCCTTCAGGCCAGGGAACACTTCTCGTGCAATAGACTGAACCTCCACGCTGCTGGGGCGACTCAAAGCGTTTGCCCTGTAAAGCGCCTCCTATGCCGAAAAGTCTCTCTACTCATGCCTTACCCGTGCCTATGGCCCACGCGCCATGCTCCGCGACACCTACAGCACGCTGGCCAAACATCCAGAGTTACCTGAATGACCCCAACATTCCCGTTAAACGGCTGGTGGTGGGATGTGGACAATCGCCGCAAAACGTCACGATGGGCAGTTTAGGTGGCACCCCGTGCTCCCGACAACGCAATCACGCTCAGGATTTCACCCTCGATATCAGCCCAGATGCCGGGGCGGACTGCGTGATGGATTTCGTGATGGTGCGCGGCAGCGATATCTATCTGCACGGTAAATCCCGCTTTGATAGCATAGAATTTGAATACCTTAGTCGGGGGCCTAAACACCCTTTTACTCCACAACATATCGAAAGCTGGATTAAAAACGCGGATGCGCTGTTGAAATCATCCGGGCAGATTCACTTTTACAACTGGCATCCGCCCTATTTAGCCCAGGCACAGGCCGCGATGCAGGCGCTGGGTTATAAGGTTTCCACACCAGAAGATCCTCAACGGTCAGGTGGCGATAGCTATTGCAGCGGCAGCAAGCCTTCTCTGCTCTCTCGTTTCTGGTACCGCTCTTCACTCACTGCCACCTCGGACAAAATACACCAGAAAATTACTGCCGATATGCCCGCCCCACTCGCCGAAATGCAGGCATTTGAGGCTCTAAAAAAACTGATGATGTTACCTGCCAGCAAGGAACTCTCCCTGAGTGCCACCGCATTGACGCCACATCTGATCCAACAGCTGGATAGCCTGCTGCCGCTGGTGGCTTTACTACAAACGCCCCACGGTGGAAAAATGCTAGCGACAATCACCGGTGCAAACACACCCGTTGAGCTAAATCTCATTTTGGCGGAGCGTTTTCGCGCTCATTTTCTGCAACAGGCGCAGCAAGCTCAGCCTCAATATGGCTATGCGCTGAAAGCACTGCTGGATGCGCGCCTCACGACCTTCATTACTGCGTTGCCTTCCAGCGACACTATCGTGCCCTGGCAACAGGCGATTTCGCTGCTGAGTGATACGCTGTTAGATAACCTTCAGGGAAAAGTGCAGCGGGCACATTATGCAAAACGGATTGCCCGGAGAAAATGGCCATCCCCTGAGCTTACCCAAGCCGGGTCTGAACCCTTAATGGCATTGCCCGGTAAGCTGGGCGCACAGGATGAACGTCAGTGGCGTCAGATGCAGCATCAGCTCAGCGATGCTGTAGCGTCACAACAGAAAAAAATCGCGTGGCAGCAGGAAGAACAGCGGATCGCCAAATGGCAAGCCAGCCAGAGTGCCAGCAAGCAACGTATTAAAATTGAAGCGGCGCAACACCTCGCTCGTGGCCTTATCGCCGCCAATCAGGCTTATGCGGCCTCGATACATAAACGCGAGCAGAACCGCCAACAGTTGGCAGAGAGCATGGCTGCCAGCCGGGCGCAGCGCCAATCGGACTATCAGGCGGAACGCATGGCATTAACACAGCAACAAAAACAGGTGGGACAGCGCCTGCACGCTCAGGCATCGCTTCCTGCAGTTTCACCTGAGAACCCCTCGGGCAATCGCATCGAACAGCCTGTAACAGAGACTCTGTCATCCAGCACATCAACCTTGAGTCTGGCAAGCAGTGACTCTTCGTTCTCCAGCGCTTCCTACACGGATACATCGGGCGATGCATCCCTGTTACAGCAGGGTGAGAAAGCGCAGGCTAGCCAACAGCAGCATATGAGCGATGCGGAAAAGACGCTAGAGGCACTTCAGGCGTTAATCAACCGTTGGGGAGGGTAACTTTTGCCACCCGTGAGCAGCGGGTGGCAGGGCTTGCAGCTTACTTCAGCGCCTGAGCCAGAGCCGCAATATTTTCCGGCCCAATGCCACAGCAGCCGCCCACCATGGAAGCCCCTTCGGCGATCCACTCTTGCGCCCACAGCAGATAACCTGCCGGGTCGGTGTCTTTACGCAACGTGCTCAGACCATCGTTCGCTTCGCCGCTGTTGCTGTTGTGTTCAAACGCATTCGCGTAAACACCAATCGCGATTGCGCTGTTATGCGCCAGCAGCACGGCTTTCGCTGTGCGCACCGCAGAGCGCATCACTTCTGGATGGCTGCAGTTGAACAAAATCGCCTCTGCGCCCAGCTTAATTGCCGCTTCGACGGCGGCAGAGACAGGTTCACCGGAGCGTAATACGCTGTCGCGCTCAGCGGCGTCATCTTCATCTTGCAGGGTGAAAGAGAGCCATAATGGCTGAGGGTGTGAGGTCAGCAGTTCGGCAATCGCTTCCGCTTCGGCAACAGAACTGATGGTTTCGCCTAGCCACAGGTCAACGGCCGGTGACTGCGCGTTAATTAACACCTGGTGGATTTTCTGTGCGGCCTGCTTTTCAAACAGATCGGGACGATATGAGCCCAGTGCTGGCGGAATCGAACCCGCGACACGCACCGGTTGCGAGGCCTGATCGGCGGCTTCACGCGCTAATGTACCGGCTAATGTCGCCAGACGGGCACCATCCTGCTGAAAGCGTGTTTCCCCAATGTGGAACGGCACCACGGCGTAGCTGTTGGTGGTAATCACTTCCGCCCCGGCGGTAATAAAGCTGCTGTGCACGGCTCGCACCTGTTCTGGCGCTTCATATAACGCCAGCGCTGACCACTCCGGCTGACGAAAAGGTGCACCTGTACGCGCCAGTTCACGGCCCATACCGCCATCGAGAATGATTTTCTGCGTTGTCATTGTAAATCCCTGAAAGACAAAAGTGGCATGATGCTACCGCCATTCAATTAGCGGTGTCCAGCATGGGTAGGAATGGATTTTTTCAGGTGGGAAAAGTAGAAGCCCCCTGGGTGCAGAGGGCCAAAAGCATTACTTAATCAACGTCACTGAGCGAACTTTCCAGCTGCCCGCTTCCTGAACCATGCAGTCAGCGACTACGTGCTCCTGTTTCTTGCCAAAGGCAACATACACGTTGGTGCAAGCGGCATCGTAATCGGACGAGATCACATTGATTTTGTTCCAGTCTGCGGCATAGTCCTGGGCTTTAATAAACATGTCCGCATCCGGCACGTCCACGTCATTGCTGTCGGCCTGGTAGATTTTCTTCAAGGCCTGCACGGTATCTGCCGTGACGTAACGGCCCAGGTTTACGTAATCCTCCAGGGGTTCTTTCTTAGCAATTAACTGCCCCACATACCACTGGTTGAAATGAAGTGCGGCCAGTTCTGCGGGTGAAGATGCCTGGGCAGACGCAGCCAGCGGCGCAAGTAGCAACGCTGCAATCAAAAGCTTTTTCATAGATTAGTTGTGCCTGTAGATAACATAGCCGGGATGGACTGCACGATAACCCGGACCGGGATACATGGTGCGCTGGACAAAATCACTGATCCACTCACGCCCATCATAAATACAGGCATGACCATAAGGATGACCGGGAATCGGTTGAATCACCGCAACATCCCCGGGCTGTGGATTGCCAGAAACCGCTGTGAATCCTGCCGCGATTAAATTGCGGCCCATGTCTTTGGCAAACGGGGTGAGTTGCAATTGCGCGCCACCGTGCTTTAAGGCATCAGTCACGAAGTGGGCGCATTTACCGTGGCTACGGCTTAACGCGTGCTGGCGAGCATAAGCTATCGCTCGAGGGGTGCTCCACATAAAAGATCCTTTTTATGTTGAAAAAAATCACGGCTCATTCTGTGCAAGAAGCGTCCCAATATCAAACGATGTTTATGGATCGTGATTCAGAACAATCTGAAATGCTTCGCTTTGTGCAGTCGCGTCAGGGGGAGGGTTGTGTTAACGTTTCGCGCTTCAAACCAGAGTGAAAAGAAAGGATGCAACGTGAACACATTACCCAACTGTGTGTTTGACCTCGACGGAACCATTATCACCAATGGCGCGCCGCTGGAACCGCAACTGGCGCAGAGCATTGTGCAGTTGATGCAAAGTCATCGCGTAATTTTTGCTTCGGCCCGCCCGGTGCGCGACATGCTGCCACTGTTACCCGCAGAACTGAAGTCATGTCTGATGATTGGTTGTAACGGCGGCATGGCGTGGCAGGCTGGGGAATGCTTGTTTAGCAGCCAGTTTGATGCCCAATACGCCGATCTGATCATCACCTTCCTGCAACAAAGCCAGGTGCCTTATGTGCTGGATGGGCCATGGAGCTTTTCGACTTCTCGCCTGGCGCACCCGTTCCACGACTACATGCGCAGTTTGTCACAGCATGAAATTGAAGAGTCACGGTTAATCGGCCAGGGCGTGGTGAAAATCCTGATCCTCGATGGCGCTTTCCGCAGTGAGTTTGATGCGTTCCTCGCCGCACAGCAGCTCACATTTACGCTTTATCACCACCGTCACGACAACGTGTTTGATATCAGCCCACGGATAGAGAGCAAATACCTGGCGTTACAGCGTCTGGAGGTGGATATGTCCCGCACCGTGGCATTCGGCAATGACAGCAACGACTTTGAGATGCTGCGTAACGCCAGCCGTTCCGTGTTTATTGGCGAGCGTGACTATTTTGCTGAAGCGACACATTACTCCACTACCGCTGCCCTGCCCGCGCTGTTAGCGCAGTTGGTCGCTTAAAGCCTGTTGCAGCGAGCGATAGATTCGTTCGTCGCTGCACTGTGACACATTAAACCGCATCAACGTGCTGGCGCTGCCGGACTGGCTGAAAATATTGCCGGGAGCCAGCACCACATCGTCACGCAGGCAACGGCGCGCCAGTTCAACCGCATCGATGTTATCCGGCAGCTGACACCAAAGAAACAGTCCGGCCGGAGGCATTAGCCAGGGACGAATGCCCAGTTGTTGCAACCGGCCGTGGGTGTTTTTCATCGCCTGCGCCAGCCGCAGTTTTAACCCTTCCAGATGGCGACGATAGCCACTGTCCGTTAACACCTGCAGCATCATTTCGGCGGCTAATCTGCCGCCACCGAAGCTGGTGGCAATTTTCAAATCGATTAATGCCTCAACCCACTCTGCCCTGGCCGCAATATAGCCGCAACGCAACGCTGCTGATACGGTTTTGGAAAAACTGCCTATCGCAATCACGCGGGATAAGCCATCAAACGCCGCCAGCCGCGGAGCCGGACGATGTTCAAAATCAGCAAAAATATCATCTTCAACGATGATCACATCGTGTTCTTCCGCCATTTTCAGCACCTGGTGCGCCACCAGTGGCGACAGCACCGCGCCGGTTGGGTTATGGATCGCTGAATTGGTAATATACAGGCGCGGTGAATGAGCCTGTAATACCGCAGCGAATGCAACGACATCCGGGCCATTGGCCGTGTAAGGCACGCTAACGATATTCACGCGATGCGCCCGCAGCAAAGCGTGGAAGTTAAAATAACAGGGATCATCCACCAATACTGTATCGCCCGGCTGCAGCAGAAAGCGACAGATCAGGTCAATCGCCTGTGTGCCCGATTCGGTTAACATCACCTGGTCGGCCTGGGTTTTAATGTCCTGATTTGCCATGCGCCGAACTAAAAGCTGCCGCAGTGGCAGGCTATTCGCCGACGTAGCGTAATCTGCTAGCGTAGCTGCAGGCGCGCGTGCCATTTTGCGCAGTGCGCGCCGCATCCCCTCTTCATACATCCAGTCAGAGGGCAGCCAGCCGCAACCGGGTTTGAGTTTGCCATCTTCCGCATCTAACGCCTGGCGCGAGATCCATAACGGGTCAATATCGCGCTCTTTCACGGCTGTCATGTGCGTCAGGTCAAGGGGAGCGATGGGCCCGGCAACAAAAAATCCGGCTCCCGGTCGTGAATTGATGACGTTTTCTGCCGCCAGCCGGGCATAGGCCTCCACGATGGTTGAAGTCGAAACGCCTGAGAGTCGCGCCTGTAACCGGACCGAGGGTAATTTCATCCCCGGCGTCAGGGCGCGTGCCGCAATTTGGCGGCGAATAACGGCCATGACCTGCCCGGTTTTATTGTGCTCACTCATCTGTTTCCCCCTAACTGTACTGGTCACAGTACCAATACAGTTTTATAAAACTGTACTGAAGTGTATCTGTCTCTGAGCCCTGCGCCAATGGTTAACTTATGGCTTCAATTCTGACAGATGGACGTATCGATGAGAGTGAATGGTTGGCTGAGTGGTTTTGCAGGCGTGGTGATATTTGCCGGTTCGTTACCGGCTACCCGCGTGGCGGTGGCGGATCTCAACCCGCTTTTTCTGACCGGCGGGCGCGCAACGGTCGCGGCGGTGTTGGGGTTATTATTACTGAGGTTACTCAGGCAGTCCCGCCCGAAAAAACACGATATCGGCAAACTCATCATCACCGCCGCAGGCGTAGTGGTAGGCTTCCCGCTACTGACTGCACTGGCGCTACAGCACGTGACTTCCGCCCACTCCATTGTCTTCGTCGGGCTGTTGCCGCTCTGCACCGCGCTGTTCGCGGTGTTGCGTGGAGGGGAACGACCCCGTCCGGTTTTTTGGCTGTTCTCCCTCAGTGGCGCGCTGTTTGTAGGCGGATTTGCGCTGTTTAACAGCAGTGAAGGCTCGTTAACCGGAGACAGTTTGATGGTTGCTGCGGTGATCTTGTGTGGCATGGGGTATGCGGAAGGTGCCACCCTGTCACGCCGTCTGGGTGGTTGGCAGGTGATCTGCTGGGCGTTGATTCTCTCCCTGCCGGTAATGCTGCCGTTGACGCTGTTCACCCTGCCTGATGACATCACTCAGGTGAGCGCTACTGCCTGGGGTGGATTTATCTATGTTTCCGTGTTCAGTATGCTGGTGGGATTCATTTTCTGGTATCACGGTCTGGCACAGCAAGGCATTGCGGCCGTTGGCCAGCTTCAGCTCCTGCAACCGTTTATTGGCATGGCACTGGCCGCTCTGCTGTTACACGAGGCCGTCACCTGGCCGATGTTGTTAGTGACCTGCGCCGCCGTAGGTTGTGTGTTCGGCGCGCGCAAATACGCAGTCTGATTAGGCTGAAAGGTGTTTGTAGAACAGGGAAGTTGGGGTTAACGCACCGTCGGGCATCAGCGCATAATCCGGGATCTCACCGGCCTTCTGCCAGCCTGCATGTTGATAAAAGGTTTCGGCTCCGCTGCCCGTTGCGGTATCCAGCACCAGTAAGCGAATGCCGTGCTGTTTTGCTTCCTGCTCCAGTGCCTGCATCAAGGCACTGGCAACGCCTGAGCGTCGTGCGCGTTGATGCACCAACAGTTTCGCCACATCCGCACGGTGCGGCTGGTTTTCCGGCTGATCGGTAATCAGTTGCACCGTGCCCACAATCTGACCATCAACATCTTCACACGCCAGTACCACCCTTTCACCCCGGGCGACACTCTGGCGGGTCTTCTGCCAAAAAGCCACCGCGCGCTGATGTTCAAACGGCAACATAAAACTCACAGAAGCCCCGTGATTGACACAGTTATGCAGCACCTCGGCCAGTTCATCCTGACGTGCTTCAATTTGCGTTGCCGATAAGCTGAGTATTTTTTGCATTCAAGTCGCCAGGTTAATGTAAGCGTTCTGTACTTATCACAAACAGTCTATGGACATGGCTCTCTTTGTCATAACCCCAACAGAAATCAGCCCATGTGCCGTAGAACTCATCCCAGTTTTGCATAAATGTCAGAGGCCGATCTTCCTGTGTCCCGTCTGAGACATAGACATGATACCCCTCAGACTGAATAGCCCAGGCGATCATTCTTTCCCAAAAACGTCTCCCATCTCCTGTCTGCTCACTGTCAGAAACAACAATGGAATATTGCGTTAAGAAATAACGGAAAAACTCCTGTGGTAAGCCGCTGACAGCCCTATCATGCTGTGGTTGGACAGTGCGCCATACCAAAATTTGCGTACAGGTTTTACGGGTTGGAACAATGTGGTCAAGCAGTTCCAGCTTGACTGCATACACGGTTTCAGGAGTAGCACTTGCTGTCACCAGCCGGTACTGCCCACCTTTCACCGAGACCAGTAAACGATAGCCATGGGGTGTCACAAAGCCCGGTAGAGAAAAGTCTTTTACGCCTGATGAAATAAAGGCCTGAGTGTGATCAACATTCTTGTCGGTAATGCTCAGTTTGGCATCAAATCCAGCTGATGGGATAAGTAGTGGCATTTTCTGTTGTTTTAAATAGGGTTGCATGATGTCCTCCATGTGCACTGGAGTACTTCGCTCAAAAGGTGAGACATACCTGCCTCAGGTTAACGCCCAAAACCTAGTCTAATTACAGTTGTTAACCGTGTAAAGATTAACCGGTTTAGCCAGTGGATAACAGCGGGGATGATGCAGAATCGCGGGCAAAAAAATGCCGTCATTCAAGACGGCTACCTACAGGTACTACTTATATTATTATTAAAATGTGTTTCTGCCGTGCAGCATAACGTCAATTGCTACCGGTAGCAATCGCTGAAGGGTAAATTTTGAAGTTTTTATTCCAAATAATGTCCGATTTGAAATTTAATAACCAAAATACAACAGCGGGATCACAATCCCGCCGCTTAGCGATATCGCCCAGTCAGGCCTGTTCACGCATCAGACCGAGCACGGCCAGCCCCGCCAGAACCAACATAGCCGCCGCCAACAGAATCGCCGGGGCTAGCGAACCCAGCAGTGCAACACTGGCCGCAGAGATCAGCGGTCCAATTAGCTGACCGCTGGCGTAGCCCGAGGTCAGCATACCCACAGTGCGCGCCAACGATCCGGTTGAGAACAGACGTGCCAGGCGCATACTGAACTGCATGATGGCGAGAAAACCTAACCCCGTCAGCAGCGTAGAGATCACCAGCCCTGCTGTATTTGACAAAACCACCGATGCTGCCACGCCAATGCCCTGCAAAATCAGCGCTATCGCCAGGCAGTAACGTGGACGGTACTTACCGGCAACAAAGACCGCCAACAGCACCCCCGCCACCGCAGAAAGACCAAACAGCGGCCAGAAAAGAGAGACCATCGGACTACCAGCAGGAAACTGGCTATGCGCCATCTGGGCCAGAAATGTCGCCGGTAGGATGTAGCCAAATCCCGCTAATGAGTACACCGCCAGCAAGACTTTTAAATTATTACTGATCTTAGCTTTAGGCGCTGACGCGGCAGGCGTTGCAACCGCAGCGGGTAACGTCCGCCAGATCCCCATCGCCGCGACCAATGCAACCGCACCATAGATGTACCATGCTGATGAGGCCGAAAATCCTGCCATTGACCATGCCAGCAAGCCACTCAGGGTAATCCCTATTCCGGGTCCGGCGAACACCAGAGCAGACAGGCGCGGAGCCTGACGTTCGGCCAGCATCAGCTGTGTCCAGGAGGTCACGATAATCAGCGCCCAGGCGCCGCCTACCCCCGCCAGAAAACGAAACAGGCATTGCAATATAAAGGAGGTGGTGGCCCCTGATGCGAGGGTAACGGCCACCGTGATTGCCAGCCCGCTTTTCAGATAGAGCGCATGATGTTGCCGTAAACGGCTGACATAGATTGCCCCCAGCAAGTAGCCGACATAGTTCATAGCGGCTAACACCCCGGCGCTAGAAAGAGACAGTTGCCCGTCACGGATCATTAAAGGAATTTGTGGCGTCAGTGCGAAACGCCCAATACCCATTACCGCAACTAACGTCAGGATGCCGGTAAACATAATTGTCAACGCGCTGGCTGACTGCCGCTGTGTTGTTTGTGTGAATAACTGCTGTGAAGACATTTGTACTTTTTATCCTCGTCTGGATTAACGTATTCTTGGCGGCAATAATACCAGGCTGAAAAAAAGTAAAAATGGGGCGGGTTATCCTATGATTAAAACTCATACCCAGGAGAAATAATGGCCAGAAACGAAGATGTTAAAAACTTTCTGCATAAACATCGCGCGCAGGTTAAACCTGAAGCGTATGGCATTGACAGTCAACAGCGGCGCGTGCCGGGCTTACGCCGTGAAGAAGTGGCTCAACTGGCCGCCGTTAGCGTCAGTTGGTACACCTGGCTGGAACAAGGGCGGGATATTCGCATCTCCCCGGCGGCAATTCAGCGCATTGGCAAAGTATTACAACTCACCCCAGTAGAGCAGAACTATTTTTCCGCGATTGTCTTTGGTCATACTTTGCCCTCAGAACAGAGTCCCGACATTCCCAAAGAGGTTAAGGTGATGGTGGATGCCCTGCACCCCTATCCTGCTTTTGTCCGGCGGGAAAACATGGACATTTTGTACTGGAACCGTGCCGCACAGGAGAATATCTTTGACTGGACGCAGGTCCCCCTCTCTGACCGTAACTCTCTGAAACTTATGTTTATTGATCCCGCTTACAAGCAGCGTATTGGCAACTGGGAAAGCGCGGCACTGCATACCATCGCGGCATTTCGCAATTATCAGGCAGCGGGACGCAACTCCGCCGATTTCGACTCCATAGTGAGTGATTTGAGTGCCCGCAGTGCTGATTTTGTCGCGCTGTGGCAACGGCATGAAGTGAGTCGTATGGGGGCTGGAAATAAAGCCATTTTGGATATCAACAGCGAGATGAAACATTATACCTACACCTCGCTAGAGGTGGAAAATACACCAGGCATCTTTGTTATTTTTTACGCACCTGTCCTGAATAACGCGTCACAAACAGGGTGTGAATGAAATATGTGAAATTTCATTTTTCTTCATTTAATTCCGGTGGACGTTACATTTTACTCGTGGGTTTTGCTGATATTTCAGACTATTTTATTGCCATACCGTCGCACTGCGCGTGATATTTCACCGGTATCGGGAATAAAATGGCAATTAAAACGCAAATCCTCATCGGCCTGCTTAGCTGTGGCTGGCTAGCCCCCGCCTGGAGCGAAGGCGAGTATCAAATCCAGTGTGCCGGACATCCCCCCATGGAGATGGTGATGGCACAGTATGGTGTTAATTTCCTGCTGTGGCCGCCTGAACAGCAGATGATCATGGCGGCTGGCACCAAATTCTCTCACCTGGCAAATGGCGATCCCGTGACGATAACCGCGTTCGTCAACGGAGATCAACTGCTGGAAGACAGTGAAGATGATGCCACCTTCTTTCGTTTTGCCGACAGCGGACAAAGTGAGTTCTGTGGCCGCACCTCAACCCGACCGTTACCGGAAATTGAGGTCCAGCGCTACGAGCCCGATCAGCAAAAGCAGCCATCCTGACATCAGTAACACTCATGCTTTTCTTTTTATGTCCGTATTGCAAAATATGAGGTTTTCCCTCGAGCAGGCTCACACCCCCCCCTCTTCGTTGCTGCACCTCCAGCACAAATGTGCGCACCACTTTCGGAATAATCCAAAAATGCATCACTTTGGCTGATGTATGGGTTGATCTGGGGAGTGGTTTCCGTAAAGTAGCGCACCAGCGGTCCCGGAAAGAAATGGACCTGAATAACAAAACCTGACGCCGGTGCCCCGGCGATGCGGAAAAGGATTTCTGCCCACCTGAACTTTCCTTGCCTGCATTGCCACTCTGGCCTTTGTATTTTTATGAGACAAGGAAACCTCACCATGAAAAAGGGATTTACTCGAATCCTGATCTACCTGCTGCTGTCGCTGTTTTTAATCCCTGCTATCACCCTGATTTTCACCGAATACGGCAGTAATAGATTTGGCAACGAGGTTGCCAGCATCATTATTGATAATGCCCGTAAGCAGAATCAGGATGTGACGGAGGTACAAGCGTTCCTCAATGAGCATCCGCCACAGAGTGTTTGTGTCCCTGTCGATTCTGACCTGCAAGATTACCAAAATTCCGTCTGTCCCCAGGGCTCTGAGCTGTGGCAGTTCCATGCCTTTACCAAACTCTCGGTCGCGCTTATTGTCTTTGGCGTGTTTGTCCTGCTGCTGATCGCCGCGTTAAGTGGCTTAGCGTTCGCGGGGCCCGCTATTCAGGGCATTAGCCTGCGTCTGGCCCGCCCGATCCTGATTGTAGTAACGCTGATTGAAGTCCTGGTTCAGGGGCTGCTGCTGGTGTGGCTCTCATTCTGGATCACGGCCTTCTTCACCAACAGCTATTACCCGAAACTCATCCTGCTGATTGGTCTTGCTGTGGTGGTGGGCGTCTTCTGCATTCTCAAAGGGATTTTCCGTCGTCTGCCCCCGCCGGACGATACCGAAGGGATTGAGGTCACTCGCACCCATGCTCCCGCCTTGTGGGCGCGGTTGGATCAGTTGGCCGCGCGCCTGGGTACCACGGCACCTGACCACGTTATCGCCGGTATTGATGCCAGCTTTTACGTTACCGAAGCGCCGCTGAGTATTAAAAAGCAGAAACTGCGTGGCCGTAAACTCTACGTCAGCCTTCCTCTACTGCGCCACCTTACGCCGGAACAGGCCGATGGTGTCATGGTGCATGAACTGACTCACCTGCAAAAAGGCGATACCACATCCAGCGCGGCGCTGGGACCAAAGCTGCACCATCTGGATCTGTATATCGAACTAATGGGCGAGAACCCTTTCACGCTGGCGGTCTACTATCCACTGGCCGTGTATCGCATGCTGTTTGAACTGGCATGGCAACGCTACAGCCGCGATCGAGAGTTTATTGCCGACCGTAAAGCGGCAGAAGTTGCCGGGCCGGCCACCATTGTAGAATCGCTGGTTAAAATCTCGGCCTACTCCGCCTACTGGGGGCAAGTAGAACATGAGATGTTTGCGCACAACGAACGCCATGACGAAACCCTGAACATGCGTGACGCGATTGCAAAGGGGTTAACTGACTACGCCCATTCCGACGGTTTCACCAGCATGATGCGCGAGCAAAACGTGCCACACCCGTTTGACTCCCACCCACCGCTCAGTGAAAGGATGCAGAACGTTGGCCACGTGATCGATGAACGTGATTTTGCCGCCGTAGCCACTCTGATGCCGCAACATAGCTGGGTGGATTTAGTCCCGCATGCCGATGAGATTGAGCAAACCTTGTGGCAACGCTATGAAAGTGACTTCTCTTCCGCGCACGAAGAGAGCCTCTCCTGGCGCTATGAGCCGGTAGGTGAAGAGCAAATTGCATTAGTCGAAAAATACTTCCCGCCTGTGACCTACAAACTGCGCAAAGGCAGAGCGATCAGCGTTGGCTGGCAGGGCGTCACCGAGCCGAAGCATGGCAAGGTATGGAGCTGGGATGCGATTAGAACAGCAAGCTTTAACAGTAACCTGGGCATTACCTATGTCATTTTCTACTTCCACGAAAAACAGGACAACGGTAAAAAAGTGCAGATGGTGTTTTTACCGGGTATCCGCAAAAAATTTACGGAGTTTAGTGAAGACATTGGTAAATTCCTCTATCGCCACCAGGTGATGCGCGAGCAGCAAAAAAACACTGAATCCTGAGTTTTGCTATAACCGTGAGAGAACATAACGTTCTCTCACTTTTTCACCTGTCCACAGGCTACAGCTGCTTATTCTGGTACAGGTCCCAGCGGTTACCATACAGATCTTCAAACACCACTACCGTGCCATACTCTTCTTCACGGGGTTCCTGAACAAAGTTAACCCCTTTCGCCTTCATCGCCTGGTAGTCACGCCAGAAATCATCCGTCTGTAAGAATAAAAACACTCTGCCCCCGCATTGATCGCCGATGAAACGCTCTTGCCTCTCATTGGAAGCGCGCGCGAGCAGAAGATTGCAATCACTCTCAGGATTAGGCGTCACCACAACCCAACGTTTACCCGGTTGAGGTGTATCTTCTACCAGCGTAAACCCCAGCTTGTCGGTGTAATACTCAATCGCACGATCATAATCATCAACTACCACTGCGATGTATCCCATGGCTCTTTTTTGCGTACGCATCAACGACTCCCTTCTGGTTTGGATACTGTTTTGTACCACATCTGCTGAGGGCTGTGGTGCATTACTCAGGCGCGCAACCGTTTGCTAATCAACGCAGTTATCCACAAACTACCGGGATATCTGCCGAATAAGCCTGTGGATAAATCTGTTGGGACGCCGCCGAATGCACAACACAGCGAAGAGGTTAAATATTGACCATGCGATGCGCCGCGAAAAATATAGCATCGTGAGATGACGCGGAGATTGCGCGCCCTCTTTACCTTTCAACACCCTGCGTAATCGCCGGATGCGACAGATGGAAATGGCGTAAAAAATCGATAAAGGCGCGTACGCGTGCGGGGACATGTCGGGTATCCGGATAGACCGCATAAATCCCCTGAGGCGGAAATTGCCACTCCGGTAACACCCGCTGCAATGTCCCCGCCGCAATATGTGGCCCGGCTAGCCATTCAGGTAGCAGTGTGACGCCACACCCGGTCAGGGCAAACCCGAGCAGTGCAGATGAGCTATCAGCGGAATAGTGGATAGGGCTGCGAATGGCCAACGGCTCGGGCTGACCTTCGGGTCCGTGCAACGTCCAGTTAAGGGGATCAGCGAGGCGATTGTGGATAATCCAGCGGGTTGTGGCTAATGCCTGGAGTGAATCGATTGGATGTTCGGCCAGCCACTGCGGTGCCGCTACTGCGAAGACCGAAAAGCGATCAATCAGCGCCGCGCGATAGCTGGAGTCCGCCAGGGTGCCGAGACGAATCGCGACGTCGAAACGCTCAGAAATTAAATCCGCATGGTGAGAGGAAGAGACAAACCGCACCTGCAAGTGCGGGTGAAGACGCGTAAAAGCCGCCAGTGCAGGGATCACCCGCGCCTGGCCATATTCCGGGGTGCTGGTGATACGTAGCTCCCCGCTGAATCCACTGTGAGTCAGCTGGATATCCCCCACCAGACTCTCTGCCTGCTGTAGCAGCTGTTTACTGCGCTGATAAAAGACCTCTCCGGCCTGGGTCAGCGCTAAACGCCGGGTTGAACGCACCAGCAGCGAGACGCCCAGCTCGGCCTCTAACTGACGGATGTTAACGCTGATCGCTGCTTTGGTTTGGCGTAATGACGCTGCCGCAGCGGTAAAACTGCCTGACTCACCACGGCGATAAACATCGCCACCCGCTGTAGGCTAAGCATTAAAATGGCCCATGATTGTCAAAATAATTTTGACAGTCTATCACCGCCGTCCCCGTTTATCCCGCCAGGTGTTCACGCTAGATTGTCGCCACTTCACGGAGAGACAATCATGACCTATCGCAGCAAAGTGGCTACCGTCTATTTACTGAGCCTGTTTCTGGACCTGATCAATATGTTTATTTCAGGCGTCGCCCTTCCCGCGATGTCCGCCGATTTACACGCTTCAGTGGCACAGTTAGCCTGGGTCAGTAACGGTTATATTATTGGCTTAACGCTGGTCGTGCCGCTCAGTCGCTGGCTGACGCATCGCTTTGGCGCACGACGTCTGTTTTTACTCTCTTTGAGCTTGTTTGCGCTCGCGACACTGGCGGTGGGTCATGCGCAAAGTCTGACCAGCCTAGTGAGCTGGCGGGTGATTCAGGGCGCAGGAGGTGGTCTGTTGATTCCGGTCGGTCAGGCGCTGACCTGGCAGCTTTACGCCCCTGCCGAGAGAACCCGGATCTCCACGCTGGTGATGATGGTGGCACTGTTAGCCCCCGCAACCTCACCGGCATTGGGCGGAGTGCTAGTCGAGCATTCTGGCTGGCATGCGGTCTTCCTGGTCAGCCTACCGATGGCAATTATTGCGCTGGTTTGCGCTTTTATCTGGCTGCGTGATGCGCCGACGTCTTCCCCCAGCAGCACTTTAGATGTTCTCAGCGTTCTGACCAGCGCAGGAGGATTGCTGTTTCTGTTGCTGAGCCTCACCGCGCTGAGCGAACCCGACAAGATGCTCGCAGGCCTGTTATGGCTGCTTCCCGCGCTGTTACTACTGGCTGCATTTATTTCCCGCAGCCGTCGCCACCCTGCTCCACTGCTGGCTTTACATCTGGTGCAAATGCCACTGCTGCGCTTCTCAATGCTGGTTTATCTCTGCACACCAGGCTTTTTTATTGGTGTCAATATGATTGCGGTGTTCTGGTTGCAGCAGATGGCTGGCCTCAGTGCAGCGGCAAATGGCGCATTGATGTTGGCATGGTCTGTCGCCGCGTTTATCGCCATTCACACCAGCGGCAGAGGGTTTAATCGCGTCGGCCCTAAGCCGATGATCATATGCGGTTGTTTGTGTCAGGCCGCTGGCATTCTCTGGCTAATCGATGTGAACCTCTCAACTCCTCATCTGGTGCTTTACTGCGCGTACGCCTTGATGGGATTTGGCGGTTCATTGTGCAGTTCGAGTGCGCAAAACAGCGCCATGCTGGAGATTGATGCGGCAGAAATGGCAGATGCCAGTGCGCTGTGGAATATTAATCGCCAGCTTAGTTTTTGCCTGGGGGTTGCCTTGTTAAGCCTGTTGCTGAATGTGCTGGAACAACACCTCCCGCAGACACAGGCTTATACCTTGTGCTTTATCGTCGCGGCCGGTGTCACCCTGCTGCCCGCCCTCGTCAGCCTGCGATTGAACAGTCAGGCGATCAAACTGCATTTACTTACTGAGGAGAGACAAAAATGAACCCTTATCTTACCGAACTGCATCAAGGCCTGGACGCACTCGCTCACTGGTTAGGATCTGCCGAAGGGGAGTTTGCGCAACTGATTGACCGGTTTACAGCGGATTTTTCGATGACGGTGCCCAGTGGTGCACAGCTCGACCGCAACGGGTTGGCGGCATTTTTACAGGCGCAGCAGGCCAGCCGTCCGGGTCTAAACATTAGCGTTGATCGGGTATCGGTTCTTCACCAATGGGATCAGGGCGCGGTGGTGCATTATCGCGAATTACAGCATTGGGATGGCAACAGCGGCAATGTACGCTGGGCTACCGCACTGTTCAGTCTTGAGAATGAAAAAGTCCGTTGGCGACATGTGCAGGAGACGCTGGAAGCATGATTTTTGTCGCAGCGCGTCCGGCGCTGCAATTTTCGGCAGTCGCACCAGAATGGATGTACAGACGTCTAGATGTGTATTATAGTCCGTTCCCTACGTTAAGAAGGGACCTGTGTCATGAACAAAAAAGTATTATCCATCCTGTTAGCAGCCTCTGTGACGCTGCTGAGCGCCTGTAAAAAAGAAGATGACAACACCATTAAGGTGGCGATTAACACCGGCCCGGATCAGGCGTTGTGGGATACCGTTAAACAAGTTGCCCATGATAAGTATCATCTTGATGTAGACGTGATTGCGTTCAACGATTACGTGCAGCCAAATGAAGCGCTGTACAACAAAGATGTGGATGCCAATGCTTTCCAGAGCCTGCCTTATCTGAACATGCAGATGAAAGAGCGTGGCTATCACTTCGCCGTGGTGACCAATACGTTTGTCTTCCCGATCGCAGGCTACTCTCGCAAGATCAAATCATTGAAAGATCTGCCAGATGGCGCAACGGTAACGATCTCTAACGAAGCCACAACGCTGGGCCGCAGCCTGCTGCTGTTACAGGCTCAGGGATTAATTACTGTGAAGCCAGAGGCTGGCCTGCTGCCAACTACGCTGGATATTACGTCAAACCCGAAAAACCTGAAGATTGTTGAAGTGGATACCCCACAGTTAGCGCGCACACTAGACGACCCACAGGTCTACGTTTCCGTGATCAACAATAACTTTGCCGCGCTGGCTAACCTGTCTGCTTCCCGTGATGGCATGTTTATGGAAGGCAAAGCCTCGCCTTACGTGAATGCAATTGTGGCGCGTGAAGACAATAAAGACAGCTCGAATGTGCTGAAGCTGAAGGAAGCGTTCCAGTCACCTGAAGTGCTGGAAAAAGCGAACCAGATCTACAAAGGCGATATCATTAAAGGCTGGTAATGACTCACGCCTAATCGATTAAACCGCGCGACTTATCGCGCGGTTTTTTTTGCCTCAGGCCAGCAACAGCTGACTCAGCGCTGCCACATCATGGGCGATAGCATCAGGTTCACTGGCGCGTAAACGCGCTTCGCTGTGTGCTCCCCAGGTGACGGCACAGGTGTGTACACCGGCATTTTTTCCCATCTCGATATCGGTTACGGCATCCCCGACCATAATCGCATGGCGTGAATAGGGACCATCAGTAAACAACTGTTGTAATGCAATATAGATCCCCTCAGGATGAGGTTTATATTGCTTCACCAGGTCAGAGCCAATAATAATATCAATCATGCTTTTCAAACCCAGCTTTTCGATATTACTTTCAGCCACGGCCGTTTTCTTACTGGTAATTACAGCCACTTTTTTCTGGGCGGCTTTCAAATTTCCCAGCATCTCAGCAACGCCGTTAAATGCCGTGATATGGGTTGCCGCATGGTCACGATACAATTCACGAAAAGTGGTTAATAGCTGGGTAAACTGCGCTTCCGAAAAGGCTTCCGCCCCCATCTGGCGGAATGAAACCTCAATGGGAATGCCCATACAGTCAGTGATAGCTGCGGCCTCAGGAGCTGCAAGGCCATGAGCCACGAACGCTTGCTGCGTCGCAATGACCGAACATGAAGAGGAATCGGCTAGCGTGCCGTCAAAATCAAACAAAATGGTATCGTACATGTCTTGTATCCTTGCCATCACAGCTTACACGTTGATTATCATCTCAGGTGAATATCAGCCACAGATAATATCTGCTGAAAAATATACCTGAAGTGCATGATACCACCGACACTTGATGAGGTGTCGTTAATATTCCATTCAGGTTGAATAAATCGTAAAAATCCCTGCTGAATATAATGCTATTTCCTTCAGGGATAATTTCACATCGCGATGTCGGACTTTTCCTCATTTTTTATGTGGGTAAGTCTGTGAGCTGTGCAGCCACAAATCGCACGGACTATGTCACGCACCTCACTCACATTCAGGCACGGACAATGGCACGCACCTCACTAACATGAAGGCGGGGATGGCGGGGAGTAGAGTAAAGCTTCCGCTGCATGGATGCAGCGGCAGAGCCTCCAGGGA
>NZ_ALXE01000046.1 GCF_000295955.2 Pantoea sp. A4 | reverse complement strand
CGATGCTCAAAACACAGCTGGAATACAAAGCGATAGCGCGGTCAGTGGTGTTTGAAGTGGTCAACGAAAGGTATTCCACCCAGGCGTGTTCGTGTTGCGGAGCCATCTCCGACAACAGTCCGAAAGGTAGAGCAGGCCTGCGAATAAGAGAATGGACTTGTTGTGAGTGCGGAATCACTCATGACCGCGACGTCAACGCCGCAAAGAACATACTCGCGGCAGGACATTGCCGTCTGGCTGCAGGAATCCCTGCACTTTAGGGCGGGGAGGATGTCAATCATATCAGCCAGTAGGGCTTTGCCATGCGCACTACAGTGGCAGGGAAATGCCGTACCCACCACTCAGTGAGGTAACCAGGCGATGGACTGTAGTTCGCGGCATAGCGGCAGCCCTGGCCAGCGCTGAAATAGATAAACCCTGTGGAAAATTCTCCAGAGTATGCAGGATCAGCGCCGTGCGGGCGATGACTTGCGAACTGGTTGGTTGGTCTTGTTGCATAAAGCCACACTCAATGCTGCTGTTTATCCACCTGGTGGACAGTATGGATAGATCACCGCGATTATGCAGCGTCATTTACCGCTGTTTATTTTCGGCGGTGTTATGCTCGGCTGTGGCTTTGGGTTTTCAATCCCGCTGGTCAATCATATGACCGTAGATTACAGCTCTGCGCCTCTGCGAGGGAAAAATCTGGCCCGGCTGGCGATGGCGATCTTCAGCGGGCAGTTCCTCGCAGCCTTTATGGTGTATATTCCGGGTGACAGTAGCCGGGTTTTCAGTGGCGCAGCGGTGCTGAGTCTGCTGGCGCTCATCGGCGTGATGCACTGGCAGCGAGTGAACAAGCGGGCAGCCAGCGACCTCCGTTAACCTGCCAACCTTAAGCTCCTTAAGGTTGTCTTAATCTGTACCGGGCAAGATAACGACCATTATTCATGATGGAAACTTGTCTATGTCCCGGATTACTTTGCGTCGACCTGCGCTTGGCCAGTTGCGCTTCTTAATGCTTTTCTCAGCGTATATCGCGCTGTTTCTTAATATTGCCTTTTATCGCCAGGCCGCTAGCCTGTTGCCGCTGCATCAGGGACACAGCTTGTTGGTCTTTCTTTCAATGCCGGTTGTGGCCTTTAGCGTCATCAATATTGTGGTGACGCTGGCTTCGTTTATTTGGCTGGATCGCCTGGTCATTGTGCTGTTTATTTTGGTCGCCGCCAGTGCGCAATATTTTATTCAAAACTATGGCATTGTGCTGGATCGCTCCATGATCAGTAACATTGTGGATACCACACCTGCTGAAAGTTGGGCATTGGTGACTCCGCAGATGTTACTGACGCTGGCATTTACTGCGGTAGTGAGCAGTCTGCTGGCCTGCTGGTTACAGGTAAATAGACCGGCTTCCGGCTGGCGTAGCTTGCGCAATCGCAGCCTCAGCGTGGTGCTTTCCTGCTGCGCGATCATTCTGGTGGCTTTGTTGTTCTACAAAGACTACGCCTCACTGTTCCGCAACAACAAAGAGCTGGTGAAATCTTTAAGCCCCTCTAACAGTATTACTGCCGTCTGGTCCTGGTATGTGCACCACCGGATGGATAACCTGCCACTGGTGCAAATTGGCCTTGATGCGCAGCAAAAACCCGCTTTCAGCAGCAATACCAAACCTAATCTGACGATTATGGTGTTGGGTGAAACCTCGCGCGCCAGTGATTTCTCTCTGGGTGGATACAATCGTGAGACTAATCCACGGTTGGCAAAAGATCAGGTGATCTATTTCCCTAATACTGCCTCCTGTGGCACGTCAACAGCGGTATCCGTACCTTGCATGTTCTCTAATATGCCACGCAGCCATTATGACGATGGTCTGGCCAGCCATGAGGAAGGGCTACTGGATATCGAACAGCGTGCCGGTATTCAGGTGTTATGGAATGAAAATGATGGCGGCTGTAAAGGCGTCTGTAACCGCGTACCGCACCAGGATATGAATGCACTGAACTTGCCGGGCATGTGTATTGAAGGTGAGTGCTATGACGAAGTGTTGTTCCACGGGCTGGAGCAATATATAGAAAGCCTGAAAGGGAACGCCGTGATTGTGATTCATACCATTGGTAGCCACGGCCCAACCTATAATCATCGCTATCAACCCGAGTTTGCGAAGTTTACCCCAACCTGTGAAACCAGTCAGATTCAGACCTGTTCGCAGCAACAACTGGTGAATACTTACGATAATACCGTGTTGTACGCCGATTATATTGTCGATAAGGCGATCAACCTACTGAAGGCGCATCAGAGCCAGTTCACCACCAGTCTGGTTTATCTCTCTGACCACGGTGAATCACTGGGTGAAGACGGCGTTTATCTGCACGGATTGCCTTACAGCATTGCCCCTGAAGCTCAGAAGCATGTACCGATGTTACTGTGGCTTTCGCCGGACTATCAGCAACGCTACGGTGTCAGCCAGACCTGCCTGGAGCAACGTGCAAAATCGGCGAATTTCTCCCAGGATAACCTGTTTTCCACTATGCTGGGCCTGACGGGCATTGCGACAAAGGAATATCGCCCGGCAGATGACATTCTTACCGGCTGTCGGAGTTAAGTTTCAGGTAAACAATGGCTTAATTCAGGATGCGAGGCTTGGGGAAACCTGGGCCTTATCATAAACTGCAAGCGTTTTTAGCGATAAATTAATTAGCGAAGGTCAGGGATAAAAATAGGGAGTTGTAGAATTCCGCCAAAAGCCTCTTGCGCCATCATCTTATGGTTCGACCTGAGGGAAAAAGATGAAATCTTTAGATGCGACGGTACTCAAATTTGTTAGAGATGAATTGCGTTGCAAAGAACTTGAAATCGATTCATCACTCAGCTCAGGTGAATTTCTCACCGTGCGTGAAGATGTGTATGAGCTGGTAGATAAATATGCCGAAGTTTTTGATGTTGACTGTAGTGCTATAAACTGGCGTCGCTATTTCCCTATACTTACATTGCCGTTTCTCCCAAACGTCATACTGCCTGAGCGTTTGCGCTCTGACAGACATGAGCCTGAAGCTTTTACAGTAGGAATGCTTATAGAATCAGCTAAAGCCGGACGCTGGATTTATGACTGAATAGACGTTATTTACGTGTTTTAAATGATGAATGGCCCGGCTGTCGGAGTACAGAGCATGAAAATATTAGTGGTTGAAGATGATGCCCTGCTGTTACAGGGCTTAACCCTGGCACTGAAAGGTGAAGGTTATGTTTGTGACGGTGTCACCACTGTGCGTGAGGCTGAAGCCGCCTTTCGCGAAGGCATGTATAGCCTGTTGGTGCTGGATTTAGGTTTGCCAGATGAGGACGGTTTACATTTTCTGCTGCGCTTGCGGCGGCAGAAAAATATGCATCCGGTGTTGATCCTTACTGCCCGTGATACGGTGCAGGAACGTATTGCCGGGTTGGATGCTGGGGCGGATGATTATCTGATCAAGCCATTCTCATTGGAGGAACTGCTGGCGCGCATTCGTGCGCTGATCCGTCGCCACGTAAATCAAGGGGATGAGCTGGTACAGGTCGGCAACCTGACGCTCAACATGACATTACGGCAAATTACATTAGCCGGACAGCGCCTGGATCTGACGCCAAAAGAGCACGCCATTCTGGCGCGGTTGATGCTTAAGGCCGGAAATCCAGTACACCGTGAAATCCTCTACAACGATATCTATAACTGGGAAACTGAACCCTCCACCAATACGCTGGAAGTACACATCCACAACCTGCGCGACAAAATCGGTAAATCAGCCATTCGAACCGTGCGTGGTTTTGGTTATGCGTTGGTTAATAGTGAGCAGCAGGACACCGTGTCATGAAACAACCGGCTAAAACGCGCAAAAGTACCACGCTGAGTTTTCGCCTGCTGTTGGCTATCGGCCTTATTTTGCTGTTCTGTCAGGTCATCAGCGTGTTTTGGCTCTGGCATGAAAGTAAAGAGCAGATTCAGTTCCTGGTGGATGCCGCTATCCAACATCGAAATGAGCATCGACACGTTGAGAAGGAGATTCATGAAGCGGTGGCGAGCCTGGCGGTGCCCAGCCTGGTGATGATTACGCTGGCGCTGGTACTCTGTTTGCAGGCCGTCAAATGGATCACCCGTCCTTTGTCCCACTTACAACAAGAGCTGGAAAACCGCAGCGATGACAATATCGAACCGGTGCGTTATCACAGCGCTATCCGGGAAATTGATGCCGTCACCCATTCCATCAACCAACTTGTTGGCCGCTTAACCAGCAACCTGGAACGTGAACGCCTGTTCACGGCTGATGTTGCGCATGAATTACGTACCCCGATTGCCGGGCTGCGCTTGCATCTCGAGCTGATTGAGAAATCGCATAATATCAGTATGAAGCCGCTGATTGATCGGCTTGACCATATGATGAACAGTGTCGCTCAGTTACTGCATCTGGCACGGGTAGGACAATCCTTTACCGCCGGAGAGTATCAGAGTGTGGCACTGGTTGAAGGCGTAGTGTTGCCTATGCAGGATGAACTGAAAATGCTGCTCGCACCACGCTTACAGCAGCTCCAGTTAGTGACGGAGAGTGAACCAACTGTAAAAGGAGATGAAACCTTAATTCGCATGTTACTGCGTAATCTGGTGGAAAATGCATCACGCTACAGTCCAAAAGGCTCCATCATTACGGTGACCATCAAGAATGAGCGCCAGGCAGAGTTGATCGTGGAAGATCAGGGGCCGGGTATTGATGAAGCGAAAAGCGGTGAACTGAGTAAAGCCTTTGTCCGGATGGATCGGCGCTATGGGGGTATTGGTTTGGGTCTGAGTATTGTTAGTCGTATTGTCCAGCTGCATAAAGGGCGTTTCCATCTGCAAAACCGGCAACCGGGGCCCGGTTGCCGCGCATGGGTGGAGTTCTCGTCGGATTAGGTGGTGAACCACACCGCCAGAAATCCCACGACCGCCACTGCGCTTAGCAGTAGGGTAAACATCTCGCACAATTTATCTTCAGCTGTTGGTTTGAACATCGTTCAACTCTCCTCGGGGAACACCCACTGATTTTCTCAGGGTAAGATTAAGGAGACATTAAGACGCGGCTCAGTGATGCGCTGAGTAAGAAAAAATGTCCGGCTGTAATTTTTTTGTCATCTCTGTCGTGCCATGGCAGCCGGTATTTCAAGCCCCAACGCGCGTAGATTCTGGTTGCTGTGCTGAAACAGCGACCAGATCTCACTGTCCACATGACTGTTTATTCAGCAACCCAGCAAGTGCTGCTTTGTTCAAGAGATATAATTTTCTTATTTTCACAATGTGAAATCGGTCAAATTACCTGTGCCAAAAGCAGTGTAATCCGCTGCCTCTCAGGCACTTATTCAGCATAAAAACATCCGCAGATCCAGGAGAGAACGACCGCATTATCGGCCAGGCTTATGGGTGAGTTTTTCTGTATCTAATGGTGTAATTATTGTGATTTAACTTACCTATGCTGTGGCGGCACACTGCATCCACACCTGTTGGAAGAGAGCCGACCATGTCTGATGCCATCAATACCGCTTCACTTAATCTGCAAGCACACTGGATGCCCTTCAGTGCTAACCGTAATTTTCAGCGTGACCCGCGTTTTATCGTGGCAGCAGAAGGCCGTTGGTTAACGGATGATAAAGGCCGCCAGATTTTTGACAGCCTTTCAGGATTGTGGACCTGTGGCGCGGGCCACACCCGCAGCGAAATTCAGGCCGCTGTGTCCAGACAACTCGGCACACTGGATTACTCACCCGGCTTCCAGTACGGACACCCGCTGTCGTTTGCGCTGGCAGACAAAATTGCCCAAAAGATGCCAGGCGATCTGAATCACGTCTTCTTCACCGGATCGGGTTCTGAATCTGCGGATACCGCAGTTAAAATGGCACGCGCTTACTGGCGTGCGAAGGGACAACCGGCGAAAACCAAATTCATTGGCCGCGCGCGCGGTTATCACGGCGTCAACATTGCAGGCACCAGCCTTGGCGGGATTGGCGGTAACCGTAAAATGTTTGGCCAGTTTATGGATGTTGACCATCTGCCACATACTTTACAGACGGATCTCCCTTTTACCCGCGGCATGGCCGAGACGGGCGGGGTTGCGCTGGCAAATGAGATGCTGAAGCTGATTGAACTGCATGATGCGTCCAACATCGCGGCTGTGATTGTTGAACCTCTCTCTGGCTCTGCGGGTGCGATCATCCCGCCACAGGGATATTTACAGCGCCTGCGCGAAATCTGCGATCAGCACAATATTTTGCTGATTTTTGATGAAGTGATCACGGGCTTTGGCCGCATGGGCCGCTGGACAGGAGCCGAGTATTTTGGCGTGACGCCGGATATCCTCAACTTCGCCAAGCAGATTACCAATGGGGCAATCCCGATGGGCGGTGTGGTCGCCAGCAGTGAGATCTATCACACCTTTATGTCTCAACCACTGCCAGAATACGCCGTGGAGTTTGGTCACGGTTATACCTATTCAGCCCACCCGGTGGCTTGTGCGGCAGCGTTGGCAACACTGGATCTGCTGGAGAAAGATGACCTGGTGACACAGTCTGCTGAACTCGCGCCGTACTTTGAAAACAGCCTGCACGCGCTGCGTAGCAGCCCGAATGTGGTGGATATTCGTAACTGCGGTCTGGTGGGTGCTATTCAAATCGCGCCGCGCGAAGGCGATGCCATTATCAGGCCATTTGAGGCCGGTATGGCGTTGTGGAAAGCGGGATTCTATGTGCGCTTCGGCGGCGATACGCTGCAGTTCGGTCCAATGTTTAATACCCAACCTGCTGAACTGGACCGCCTGTTTGATGCGGTAGGCGAAGCCCTTCACGCAACCGCTTAAGGAAACGATGATGACAGTAATCACACACTTAATTAACGGCGAAACACCGGCAGCAGCGGGGCGCAGCGTGCCGGTGTATAACCCGGCAACCGGTGAAGCCATTCGCCAGGTAGAGCTGGCAAGCCGTGCGACGGTCCAACAGGCGATTGATGCGGCTAAGGCCGCACTGCCAGCCTGGCGTGAGTTGCCACCGGCCAAACGTGCACAGGTGCTGTTCCGCTTCAAACAGCTGCTGGAAGAGAACGAAGAGCAGATTGTTACGCTGATCAGCGAAGAGCATGGTAAAACCCGCGAAGATGCCGCAGGCGAGCTAAAACGCGGTATTGAGAACGTGGAGTACGCCACGGCCGCACCAGAATTGCTGAAAGGCGAATTCAGCCGTAATGCCGGGCCAGGTATCGACTCCTGGAGTGACTTCCATGCCGTGGGTGTGGTGGCAGGCATCACCCCGTTCAACTTCCCGGCGATGGTACCGCTGTGGATGTATCCGCTGGCGATTGCCTGTGGCAACACGTTTATTCTGAAACCTTCTGAACGCGATCCAAGTTCCACCTTGCTGATTGCCTCACTGTTCCAGCAAGCGGGCTTGCCGAAAGGCGTGCTGAATGTGGTGAATGGCGACAAAGAAGCGGTTGATGCGCTGCTGGAAAGCCCGGATGTCAAAGCGATTAGCTTCGTAGGTTCGACCCCAGTGGCGGAATATATCTACAGTGAAGGCACAAAGCGTGGTAAACGCGTGCAGGCCTTGGGTGGTGCAAAAAATCACGCTGTGGTGATGCCAGATGCCGATCTGGATAATGCAGTGAATGCTCTGATGGGCGCAGCGTATGGTTCATGCGGTGAGCGTTGCATGGCCATTTCTGTGGCCGTGTGTATTGGTGATGCAGTGGCAGATGCGTTGATTGATAAGCTGGTGCCACGCATTCAGGCGTTAAAAATCGGTGCTGGCACAGAGTGCGGGCTGGACATGGGGCCTCTGGTCACTGCCGCACACCGTGACAAAGTCAGCGGTTATGTTGATGATGGCGTCAATGTCGGCGCAGAGTTAGTGGTTGATGGCCGAGCGTTGAAAATTTCAGGCCATGAGAACGGTTTTTTCCTCGGGGGCTGCTTGTTTGATCGGGTAACGCCGGAGATGCGGATTTATAAGGAAGAGATTTTTGGCCCGGTGTTGTGTGTGGTTAGAGCTAAATCACTGGAAGAGGCCATTGCGCTCATTAATGCGCATGAGTACGGAAACGGGACCTGTATCTTTACGCGTGATGGTGAAGCGGCACGGCAGTTTGGTAATGAAATTGAGGCAGGCATGGTGGGGGTTAACGTGCCATTACCGGTTCCGGTTGCCTTCCACAGTTTTGGCGGTTGGAAGCGCTCTCTCTTTGGTGATCTTCATGCTTATGGCCCGGACGGTGTGCGATTCTACACGCGCCGCAAAACCATTACCCAGCGTTGGCCGAAAGCGCAAAGCCAGGAAGCCGCGCAGTTCGCGTTTCCCAGCCAGCGTTAAGGTTTGATGAAATCAGGCGAGCGGCTGCTCGCCTGATTCTGTCAGGCAATGCGGTTAAGTTCCATATGGGTCCTTTTTGCATTGGCCAGCTGTTTTATATTTCCGGCTTCAAGCGGATGCTCTTTTGCCCATTGCAACACGGCATCTTCACCACCCGCTTGCGCGATACGTGCATCCCGGCGTAATTTATCGGCCGCAATCACCGCATCTTTTGTCATCAAACCGTTCCCTTTCAGTCGCTCCGTTGGCGGGTCAGAAAGAATTTCAAAGTTCTGATTAAACGCACTATCGGCACCGCCGCGGCCTTCTAACAACATATCCTGATAGGCCAGCATGTTGAGGGTTTCTTTGCGAATGGCTTCATTTTGACCAGCTCCAGCAATGGTGGCCACATCCTCCGGGTAAGGGAAGTTGGACAGGTCTTTACCCAGCTGTGGTAACGGACCGGAGTATTTTGCGCTTTGGCGAGTGTAAATATCTTCGCTCGCTGACTGCAGAATAAACGAGCGTTGGCCTTTCGCCGTGCTAAAGCCATCCAGATCTTTCGCGGTTCCCCAAAATCCGACGTCATAGGAAGCCCCGCGATCGAGAGCAACCATCTGCCAATCGCCGGTTGTCGACTTCGCGAAGCCCACGTTCTGTCCCCAGGTGTTAACGGTATCCAGCTCGCCGATGACCTGGTCATTCATAACGTGAGCCAGCAGTTGACGTTGTAGCCTGTCGGGCAAAAGTTCGTTGACGACTTCGGTGCGCAGTTCCCGCATTCTGGCGATTGACTCTTTCAGGGCATCATCTTGTGAGGTGTACCATTGTGGATCGTTGGCTTTGAGTTCATCGAACTGTGTTTGCAGTTGGCGCAACTCGGTAATTTTCCCTTGCAGCGCGGTTTTTCCTTGAGCACTTAACTTGCTGACGGCTAACTGGTCCTCCACGAAGGTGCTGTCGACCAGAATCTCACCCAGCTCACGGAAATTGTTGAGCGCTTTGGTTGCGACAAAGCTTTCTTCTATGCCTGCCGCGGATGTTTTTGTGCCAATAAACGCTTCAGGGGTGACATTCTCATGTAAGGCCTGCAAGGCCGTTTGTCGGGTTGCTGCAACCTCTCTCTGCGCAAAGAAACGCAGTTCATCCGCGTCAGGCATGCCTACAAAAGCCAGTTGAAACTTAGTGCCAATTTCTTCTCCTTTCATCAGGTACGTTATCGGCTTTTTAACAAAGAAATTTTGCCCATCGGGAAGCGTCCAGATACTGCCAGCATTGGCGGTACTGGTTATGGTATCCGCCTGATTTACTGCGCCAGTTAAATCCAGTTTAGGGTTACGACTCTGCGGCATTGCCGGGCTGGACATTGGCTGCAACTCAATATCGTTAGCATCTTCAACTTTAAACTTATCGCCAATGGCATCATGATCGATATTGTCAAAATTCACCTCCCATAATTCAGGAATATCTCTGGAAACCGGGATTTCCGATCCGAGAGAGAACACACCGTCGATTAAGCCAGTCAGGGTTGTGGCAATCCCCTGTTTACGGTCGGCGGTCCTCGCATTGTCAGTCATATCGTGCAGGCCAATTGCCGTTTCAGCGCCCGCGTCGATAGCAGCAGGTATAGCAAACAGTTCGGGTCCCAGTACCGCTAAGGGCAACAGGATGTTTTCTGCTGTTTTGAGTTCGTCGAGGTAGATCGCTTCCTGTACTTGCGCATTCGAAGTGACCAGCATGTCAGCATTCGAAGCCTGATCGGCTTTAGCCTGTTTGACGATGTGAGTAAACACATCCTCATTTAACGGTTTATCTTTAGTCAGCAAATATTTATACGGTTTCGTTTGGGGCCGCCAGGACGTATCGCCTGTATCAATACCTTCTAATACCTTTTTTACCCCGGCATAAGTGTTGCCATCCTGCTGGTTGTATAGTGTCCAGTGTTGCAGCAACGCTTCACGTTTTTTGGCATCTTTAGCCTGGTCCACCAGCCACTGACAAAGTGCATTTTTACTGTCGAATTCATGTAACTGGTGGGTGACAGGGCTATATAGCACTTGTTTACCACGGCCCTGTGCCTGATTTGGATCGCTGAAAATCAGCAAGTTAGACGGATAACCATAGACATCAAGGGGGCGCACTGCACCTTTTAGTGGATTTCGGGGTTGTAAGTCTTTGAGCGACAGTGCGTGACCAGCGTCATCAGCGTGGATATTTGACAGCATCAGGTCGGGGGACGCTGACCTGGTCACTAAACGGTAACCCGCTTCACTCAGGTTACCACTGTTACGCGCATTATCTGCCGCCGTGATAAATACAGCTTTTGCGATGACACGAGAATCATTGCTGTATTTGTGCCAGAAATCAGCACAACTTTTTTTATAAGCTCGCGAAAAATCGCTTGCTTCGAGTTTATTCATGAACTCTGATGGTAATAACTGAACTTCATTCTTTGCATTGTAACCTTGGGTGCTATTTTTTCCCGTATGATAAATGCCGCTATACAGGTCCATACCAGAAATTTTACCAAACTCAACCTCACCGGGAAGAAAGTTCCGCATGACCACTTCTGTCAGGCTATAACTACTATCAGGGGGATTGTTATGTTGCCAGCCGGTGAAGGAACGCGAATCACTGACGCTATCAGAAAAACGGTTCAAATAAACGCTATCGGGATCAAGATTTGGTTTATTTAACTGAATTAATATCTTTTTAGCGTAGTCATGCGCGGCCTGCTGAAGACCTGTTTTCACACGTGCCTGTTCAATCCCAATGGTGAGTGCATAGAAGGTTTTAGCATCCTTGACCCTTTGTGTTCTCGGGCTGGGTATGCCAATGCTGCTGATTTTTTCGCTGACTTCATTGATAGTATCAGCTGCTGCATAGTGCAGATTACTGATGAGCGGCGTTACATTGGGTTGGAGGTTAAGTGAATTAGGCAACGGGACAATTGAAAATGCAGTAGATGGAATTGTTGGCATAAATTTCCTGGTTGTTTTTTCGCGATCGCAGTTCTTGCCTCATTTATGGCTGTGAGGCTAAAGGTTTATTGTCGGACTGCTACCCACGCATTTAATTTTAGGTTTTATATTTTACTTTATTAAAAATAAAGGCCCAAGAGTTGACGGTGTCAAATCATATTGCCTGAGTTTAGTTTCGACTGTTTTTTGAAAGTTCGGGGGTATAAAAATTTTATTCTGAGATAAGTGATTGGATAAAAATAACTGTACAGAACATAAAGAGGATTCAATGATAAAACCTGCACCTAAGCGCAGGTTTTCAGACCGGAAATAAGGAAATTAGCCGCCAGCCGCTTTCTTAATGGCGGCTTCAATCGCTTGTTTGCTGGCAAGGCCAGGGAAAACGGTGGTGTTCTGGGCGTTTGCACCGGAAGTCGGTAATACAATCAAACCAGGCGTGCCGCTCAGCCCAATCTGTTGAGCCAGCTTATTGATCTCCACCAGCACGGGCTGGGTATCAGTGGCTTTACTGGCATCAAATTTCACCTTTTTAGCTGCCTGAGTAATATCATCCTGAGTCAGCTTGCCTTCATTGTGGCCGGTGGCATAGATACCGTTGTGGTAGGTGAGGTAAGCCTCAGCCCCTTTCTGCTGGTAAACCTGCAATCCGGTTTGCGCTGCGACTAATGAGTTTTCCCAACGATCGCCGAAGATTGGCCACTCTTTGAACACAAAGCGCGTTGTTGGACTCTCTTTCACCACCTGCTCCATCACGGGTGCAAGGCGACTACAGTAGATGCATTGATAATCAAAGAATTCAACCACAGCGACTTTCGCATTTGCCGGACCGTAGGTCGGGGTGTTTTTGTCGTTAACCAGCGCAGCCTGATTTTGAATAACGGCTTCTGTCATCGCGCCCATCTGCTGTTGTTCTTGCAACTGCTGCAATTTCTGGCTTGCCTGAAGCAACACTTCTGGGTGTGCCACCAGATAGTCAGAGGCGATTTGACCGATGCGGGCTTCCTGTTCTGGTGTGAAAGCCGGGGTGCTATCCGCAGCAACAGCCAGCATTGGCAGTAAAGCAGCACCGAGGGTAATTGCGAGAAGTTGTTGTCTCACCGACATAATTAAATCCTTGTGAATTGCAGTGGGTATAGCGAGAAAAATTCAACGTGCATTGTTAACTCATCTTAGGGGGATGTACAGCCTGGCGTTTGGTAACAGGGTTGATTAAGGCTTAAGAAAGTATGTCCTCAGGCTGTAAGACTTTACAAAACCAGGCAAGTGCGAAACGGTGTTGAAACATTTTGCATTACCCTGATTCATTTTGTTATGTTATCACATAACTTAACTCCGGTGGTGTACTGCGTTATGGCTGTTAAAACTCATCCTGTTCTTCCTTTGCTCAAGGTCCAGCAGCTATCTGTTGCGCTAAAGGGCGAAACCGTAATTCATAACCTGAGCTTTCAGCTGTATGCAGGAGAGAGGGTGTGTTTGCTCGGCGCTTCCGGGTCGGGAAAATCGTTAACCGCGCGTGCGATTGCCGGTTTCTTGCCTGCAACCGCCGTGAGCAAGGGTGAAATTTCCCTGCTGGATGAAGAGATACTCAACCGTAATGCCATGCAGCGCACCGCACGTAGCCGGGTGGCCTGCATGTCACAAGACAGCACCACGGCGCTAAATCCTCTGGTCAAAATTGGCCAGCAGTTTGCGTTAGTGCTGGCCACACGGGATAAAGCCGCTCTTCAGCAGACCCTACAAAAAATGAAGCTGGATGACATTCCTCATTTGCTGAGTCGTTATCCGGGGGAACTTTCCGGTGGGCAGCGGCAACGGGTTTGCCTCGCGTTTGCGCTGTTAAGTCGGGCAACGCTGCTGGTCGCTGATGAGCCCACAACGGCTCTCGATGTTTTGACGCAGCAACAGGTTCTACAGCAATTACAGCAGTTCACGCCACTCACACTGTTGTTCATCACCCATGATATAGCGATTGCTGCGCAGCTTTGCCAGCGTGGTCTGGTGATGCAGCAGGGGCGTATTGTCGAACAGGGCAGTATGCGGCAGTTACTTCACACGCCTCAGCATCCTTACACTCAGGCTCTGGTGGCATCCGCCCGCCGCAGTTGCCAGCGGTTACAGCCGCCAGTCGCGCTGGCGGGGTAATGACAATGCATAATGAACTTCCCTTCCTGCAGCTGGAAAACCTGCATTACCACCCACCGCGCCAGCATTACGGCTGTGCCTGTCCGGCCCTGTTTCAGGGGCTTTCGCTGGCGCTAGAACAACACCAGCGAGTCGGTTTGGTAGGGGGGTCTGGCTGCGGTAAAACCACCTTATTGCAGATTTTACTGGCGTTACAAGCGCCGCAAAGTGGCTCGTTACGTTGTGAGGGCCGTGAGATTAAGGTCCGGCCTCGCAGGGATCTCCAGCGCTACTGGCGGCGTGTGCAATACGTTCCACAGGATCCACTTAACGCGCTGGCACCTCGATTGAGCGTTGAACAATTGCTGGCAGAACCGCTGTTACGGCTTACAGGCATCAAGGCAAACCAGCATCATGTAAGTCAGACGCTTGATCAGGTTGAACTTAGCCTGCGCGTGCTGGAAAAACGTCCCGCTGAGCTCTCCGGCGGGCAGGCCCAGCGGGTGGCGTTGGCCAGAGCGTTGATCGTGGAACCTGATTTTTTACTCGCGGATGAACCGGTAAGCGGGCTGGACTTGCCGCTGCGTGAGGCCATGACGGCACTGCTGATACGCATCAGTGACAGCCGTAAGATGGGAATGCTGGTCGTTAGCCATGATATTACGCTGGCTGCCGATCTCTGTGACCGTCTGCTGGTAATGCAACAAGGCGAAATTATTGAAGATCGCCCGGTACAACAGGTGCTGAACCAACCGCATCAGGCTTATACCCGCCGACTGCTTCAGGCCGTCCCTCAACTCAACATTTAATCAAAAAATGGATGTTATTTTCCTCACCGCTGCATGCAGAGGCGGGGCTTTTACATCTCTACCAAGGGAAAAAGATGACTAAGACCGGTTATTTCGCCTCATTTGCTGCGCTAATGGGGGCTACATGGCTACTGACGGGCTGTTTTGATGACAGCAACCCGGCGGTGACCGATGTTCAAAACGATCGCATCCGGGTGGCGATGCTACAGCCGCCACGATCGGGGCTGACGCCACTCAGTGATGACGCTTTTAAGCTCTCCCGCTGGCGCACGGCGGAAACGCTGGTCACGTTGAACAGTGTCGGGGAGGCCCAACCCGCACTGGCGCTCAGTTGGCAGCAGATTACCGCCACGCGTTGGCAGGTAATTTTGCGGCAGGGCGTAAAGTTTCACGACGGGCAAGTGCTCAATGCAGCGGCGGTGGTGAATGCGCTGAAGGCGGCGAACAGTGCCGCTCCTAAGCCGCGTATTCTGGATGGGGTGAAGTGGCAAATGGCGACAGAGGGTGAATATACCTTGTCAATTACCACCCAGCAGCCAGACCCGCTGTTACCTCAGCGTCTCTCCAGCCCGCAGCTGGCGATTCTTTCCCCTCTGGCCTACGGCAGTGGTCATGGGGTTGATCCGGTGAATCATGGCAGCGGACCTTATGTATTGACCCATGTGGAAGGCACGAGCAGCGCAACCCTGGAGCGGTTTGCGGACTATTGGGGCGAAAAAGCTTCCGCCAGCGGGATTGATGTCAGTTTTGTGCCTGATGGCACCGCACGTGCAGCAGCATTGCGCAGCGGCAAGGCAGATATTGTGGAAGCGATTCCCGTCGCACAGGCTCCGCTGCTCGATCCTGAGCGGGTTCATGAAGTACCCATGCCGCGCACCAATACCCTGTATCTCAATACGCGCACCGGTATTACACAGGATCCGGCTATACGTGCGGCGATCCGCAGTGCCATCAATCGACAGCAAATTGTGGACAACGTCTATGAAAAACGCGCAGATATTGCCCAAGGATTGCTAGGGCCGGCGCTGCCTTGGGCAGCGGAACTGCGTACACCCCCGATCAATCGGGTACAACCCGCGGCTATTTCGGGCCAGCAAATTACGCTGGCAACCTTTAGCGATCGTACCGAGCTGCCTGAAGTCGCGGTCTATCTGGCACAGCAACTGACTGCTGCGGGTTTTAGCGTTAAGCAGGTGGTCCGCGAGTATTCGCAGATTGAGTCAGATGCGCTGGCGGGAAAATTTGATGCCTTTATCCTCTCCCGCGCCACCGTGCTGGATTCGGGCGATCCGCTGGCTTACCTGTACAGCGATTTCGCCTGCGATGGATCCTTTAACATTGCTCAGTTGTGTCAGCCAGCGATAGACGCGGCACTGAAGCAAGCCGCAGGGATCCCGGCGGGTCATGAACGCCGTGTGGCGATTATGCAGCTGGAAAATATGATTCTGGCGACAGATGCCGCCATTCCGATGCTGCATGAGCGCGTGATTCAGGGGGAGCGTCAGCGGGTTATCGCGGCTATCCGTGACCCGCGTGAGCGCAGTCTGATAGACAGTCAAACACGTATTCAGGCGGAGTAACTGATGTCAGCTATCGCCTGGTTATCCCGTGGGATTTCAGCTGTGGGCATTTTGCTGCTGATTGCATTGTTACCCTGGCTGTCGGGTCGCGATCCTGCATTAGCTTTGCTGCGTGCGCGTTCGGGGGAGCAGGAAGCCAGTGTGGAAACCCTGGCAGCCATTCGCACGGCATGGGGGCTGGATCAGGGGCCGTTCGCATTGTTATTGCAGTGGGCGCGCGGAATGCTCCGGGGGGATGCGGGCGTCTCCTGGGTCTCTGGCAAACCCGTGATGGCAGGGATGCTGCACGCGGGCAGTGTTTCACTTACCCTGATGTTTTGGTCACTGCTGGTGGCGGTTGCCGTCATACTCTTGCTGTCTCTGCCTGCGCTGTGGCGCGGTGTAGCGGGCCGACAGCCGGTGTCTGGCTCCGCTGTTGCGGTACTGCTGACGACTCTGCCTGAATTTCTTCTCGCAACCGTGTTGTTGCTGCTGTTTGCCGTCTGGCAGCCCTGGTTTTCCCCCTATGGCTGGCAATCTCCACGGGATGTGGTGCTGCCTGCACTGGCTTTGGGTTTACCCGCAGGGGGATATCTGGGGCGTCTGTACGCAGAGGCTATCGGCACGGCTTTCAGTGAGCGCTGGGTCATCACCTGGCGTATGGCGGGTGTAAGGCGCTGGGCAATTATCCGTGCAGTATGGCAACGGGGGCTCATCAGCTTGTTACCGGTGCTCGGTCAGGTGATCGTGGCCCTGGTGGGCGGGGCGATCGCCGTTGAGAAGGTCTTTGCGATACCCGGTATTGGGCGTGCCACATTAGGCGCGGCGATTGCTCAGGACCTGCCTGCATTGCAGTGTGGCATTCTGCTGCTGCTCTTATTCGCTATGTCAGTCAGCTGCGTTTGTCGCCTGATGCAATCGGTGTTGGCTGGCAGGGCGATGCGCAGCTTTAGCTTCTCCACACCCGAGTCCACCCAGCAGGCAAATCCCAGCTACTTGTTAGCAGGAATATCGCTGTTCCTGTTGGTTGCCCTACTGATGGCGGGTTTACCGCGTGACCCCTGGATGACCGCTTTCACGCGACTGGCGGCTCCTGACTGGGGATTGCCATTCGGCGCAGATGCTATGGGCCGGGATCTGTTGGCGCGTGTGGCCCATGGTACGCTGCACACTTGTCTACTGGCGCTCGGCGTGGCGCTGATTTGCCTGGTCACCGGTATGTTTGCAGGCATTTATCCTGGTGTGTTCAGCGGTCCGATGGAACTGGCTAACGCGCTACCCACCACGCTGGCGGGGATGATGGTGGTGGCGCTACTTGGGCCGGGAGAGAGTGGTGCTGTTCTGGCGGTGGTGCTGATAGCCTGGGCACCGTTGGCCGCACATAGCACTGCACTCGCCGCAGAAATTCGTGCACGACCCTGGCTCAGACTGCTGCCGTTAAGCGGGATTGGACCCATAAGGCGTGATTACTTCTATATTCTGCCAGCACTTGCAGGCCCACTGTTCAGACACGCCATGCTGCGTGTGCCCGGTATTGCACTGACGCTTACGTCACTGGGTTTCCTTGGCTTGGGGGCTGCACCACCGTCGCCGGAGTGGGGCCGAATACTGGCTGAAGGCATGCCGTATGTTGAGCGAGCCTGGTGGGGGGTATTGACCCCAGTGATCGCGATGACACTGCTGGCGTTGCTTGCAGTAAGCGGTGCCAGCCTGACATTCCGGCGATCATCAAAGTGAAGCCTCATCCCGCATAAGATGAAGCCGGAGCCACAGAAATGGCTTCGGCTTCATATCAAAAGTTCAAATATAATACAAATGAACGTTAGCGCTGATTCAGCCTCTCTCATCCCACATAGCCCTGTATATTCTCTGCCTATTCATCAATTAATCAAAACTATTGCCTCGGTCACAATTTGAATACGTGCTGGCTTTCTCCGTTGTAACTGTGATTTTGGTCACTTAATGGTGGGGTAAACATCCGTTATGCTAATGTTCATATGATTAACATGTGAACATTTGTTTGATCTAATCAGGAGTAATTATGACACTGGCAGAGAAGAAACCCGTAGTAGCAGTCACCATTGGCGACCCAGCAGGGATTGGTCCAGAAATTACACTCGCCACGTTGATGGACAAAGGTGTGTACGAGGAGTGCCAGCCATTCTTAATTGGTTCTGTACCGATTATCCAGCGGGCGATGAAAATTCTGAAATGTGATTTCCCGATCAACAAAATTTCAGAACCTGCCGAAGCAAAATTCACCTGGGGAACGTTGGATGTGCTGGAAACCGGCGACTATGACTGTGACAGCATCGAGTGGGGAAAAGTACAGCAGCTGGCCGGGAAAATGTCGCTGGACTATGTGATGAAATCCATAGAGCTGGGGATGGCAGGGAAGATTGACGCGGTGTCTACCGCCCCGATTCACAAAGAGGCAATCAAGCTGGCCGGATGTAAGTTGCCGGGCCATACCGAAATTTACCAGGTCGAAACGCGTTCTGATTATGGCTTAACCATGTTCCACGTGCAGAAACTGCGTGTGTTCTTTGTCAGCCGTCATATTTCACTCAAAGCGGCCTGTGACTATGCCAACAAAGAAAACGTATTGGCCTGCGTTCAGCAGATCCATCATGAGTTCAATGACCTGAACATCAAAAATCCGCTGATTGCTGTCGCAGCACTGAATCCACACGCTTCAGATAACGGCCTGTTTGGACATGAAGAACAGGACAACCTGATCCCGGCGGTGAAAGCCGCGCAGGAACTGGGCATTAATGCCATTGGCCCGATCCCGGCAGACTCGGTGTTCCACCTTGGCAAACAGGGCCGTTACGATGCCATCCTCTCGCTTTATCACGATCAAGGCCACATCGCCTGCAAAACGCTGGATTTCGAAAAATCGATCACGATTACCTTCGGTCTGCCATTTATGCGCAGCTCGGTCGATCACGGCACCGCTTTTGACATCGCCGGGACCGGCACCGCGGGCTCGGTCAGTATGCTGGAATCGACGCTGGTGGTTGCGCGTTACTGGAAGATGAAACAGCACTAAGCCCCCTCTCTGCCGCAGGTTAAAAGGAGTGTGTATGGATAACTATCTGTTGATCGGCAAAGGGGGTAAAGGTTGGGGCGGGCCACTCCGCATCAGCCTCAACCAGTCCAAAAAAATTGCCTATATCACGGGCGGGCAGCGTCCAGCCGTGGTAGATCGCCTGTGTGAGCTAACCGGATGGCCATCAGTCGATGTCTTCAGGCATGGCGAACCCGCGGCAGAAGAGATTGGCATTATGGTGATTGATTGTGGTGGCACATTGCGCTGTGGGCTCTATCCCAAACGCGGGATCCCCACGATCAATCTACACCCTACGGGGAAATCAGGCCCGTTAGCCGCCTTTATCCATGAAGATATCTACGTTTCGGGTGTCACCCCGGCCAGTATCGAGCGGGTTTATCCGCAGGGTGAGGGTGGCAAACTGGGGATCGTGGCAGATGATCTGACAGGGGCAACCACTGTCGGCGTCTTACTGGCACACAATGGGTTAAAAAGTGCTGCCTTCTTTGATAGCGACACTTTCGCGGCCAATGATGCTGTTTATCCGGCGATGGTGGTCAGCAGTGACAGCCGGCCTTTACCCAAAGCGGAGGCACAGCAACGGGTCACGGTAGCGGTACAAAACCTGAAGGCGCGCGGCGCACACTACTTCACGAAGAGAATCGATACCACGCTACGTGGTGGGATTGGCTATGAAATTGATGCCATGCTGGCTCAACTGCCGCAGGAGACACTGGCAATCGTGGTTCCGGCGATGCCGCAGTCGCGACGTATTCTGGTGGGAGGCTATTCCGTCATTGATTCGGTAGCTCTCTCTTGTACTGATGTGGCACGGGATGTGCGTACGCCTGTCACAGAGTCCTGGATACCGGGTTTGCTGGCGCGACAAACCCAATTCTCGGTCGGGCATATTGCGCTGGCGCAGGTATTACAGGGAGAAGCAGGAATCGTCCCGGCGTTACAGGCGCAGCAGCAGGCGGGCAACCGGGTAGTGGTGGTAGATGCGATTACGCTGGACGACATTGATGCCATTGCCTGTGCAGTGATCGGATTAAACTGGAATGTCCTGGCGGTGGATCCCGGCCCTTTTACCGAACGTCTGGCGGCAAAGCGTGGCCTGATGGGGCATTTACATTCCGTCTCACAGCAGGAAAACAGTGCACAGGCTGAATCCGGATCTATTTTGATTATTGCAGGCAGTGCGACTGCGGTGACACGAAAACAATTAAGCCATTTAATTGCTCACGATCGGCGTGTTTGTCATATTCCGGTTGATGCTGAATTATTAATTGACCGTCAACATGCCGCCGGAATTGAAATTGAACGCGTAGTAAAGTTTGCCCAGCAAAGTATGTTGCAAAATAAAAACGCCCTGTTTGTATTTGAATCTGCATTAACCGGGACACTGTTAGATTTACCCCATGAAGAAGAGAAATTTTCTCTTAACCCAGGCCAGGCCGCAGAAAATATCAATCACGGTTTGGCCAGTATTGTGCAGCAATTGCTGGCACTCACGGGTGATGAGATTAAAGGGCTGTATTTGACTGGCGGTGACACTATGGTCCATGTAGTCAAAGCGTTAGGTGCCAGTGGCATCGAGATGATTGACTACGTTATCCCGCAAACCGACATGGTGAAGATCATCGGTGGCCGCTATGACGGATTGATCTGTGTAGGCAAAGGAGGGCTTACCGGACCGGAAGATATTGTCAGCACTATTATTAGTCGTATTTATCGCGAAGCAGAGCAATAACCACACTCCAGCACCTATCTACGCGGCTGAAAAGTCGCGTAAGGGGATGCTTATGTCCAGTTTCTTCAGGCGAGCGAATCTATGAATATTAATATTCTCGAAAAAATGAATAAAGTGCCAGGTGGCTTAATTATTATTCCTCTGATGGCAGCCATACTGATTAATACCTTTTTCCCCCAGGCGTTGGCACTTGGCGGCCCAACGACGGCGTTATTTAAAGTCGGGTCCAGTGCCATGATGGGCATCTTCCTGTTGATCTGCGGTAGCTCAATTAATATTCGTCAGGCGGGATTACCCTTGTATAAAGGCTCGGTACTGCTGATCCTGAAATGTGTGGCGGGCGCCTTGGCGGTCTGGGCTGCGGGCTATTTCTTCGGCGCAGCGGGTTTCTTTGGCATCTCAACCATGGCACTCGTCGCCTGCCTCACCAGTTCAAACAGTTCATTGTATATTGCGCTGTGTAGCAATTACGGTGATGCCAGTGATGCGGGCGCTATCTCAGTCTTTTGCATCAAGGATGGCCCTTTTGTCACGATGGTGGTGCTTGGCGTCAGTGGATTAGCCAACATTCCTTTCGCTGCGCTGCTCTCCATGCTGGTGCCGTTAGTGATTGGTATGCTGTGGGGCAACCTCGATGAGCGTTTCAAAAGCTTGTGCAGTGCTGCGCAGCCGCTGGTGATCATTCTGATGTCGTTTGCGATTGGTGCCAATTCCAGCATTGGCACCGTCTTCACCGCCGGGCTTTCAGGTGTGGTGCTGGGGTTAATCTCAGCGGCAACCGGCGTGCTGTTCTATTTTATTTATAACCTGTTCCTGAAAAAGAAAACGGCACTGGGTGCTGCATTAGGGACTACGGCGGCGAACTCCGCTCTGACGCCTGCGATGGTTGCGCAGGCTGACCCTTCACTGGCCAGCTACGTAGACGCGGCTACGGCGCAGTTGGCGACAGCCAGCATTATCACCATGCTGCTGGCACCGCTGCTGGTCGGCTGGTTCGATAAGCGCCTGCGGGCTAAAGCGCCGCAACCCGAAATGGTTGTCAGAGAGAATCCCGGTTATCCTGTCTCTTCCCGTACCGTGGCGAATAAAAATAAATGAAGCAGCCCTTTGAGATCATCGCCGTGGGTCAGTATGTCGCCGAGTTTTTGCGTGAGGGGAAAGTGATACTTTTTTCCCAACCGCTCCCTCAGGATCTGGCTGATTATTGTGTGGTGATCAACAGGCTGCCTGATGGCGAAACATTATATCCGGGCCGGTCGTTACAGATCGGCCAGCAATGGAGAGAAATTAGCGCAGTGGGTGAGGTGGCAAATGCAAACTTCACCCGGTTAGGACATGTTACGTTGAGCTTTGACGGTGCTAACCAGGCAGAGTTACCCGGCACGGTGCATTTAACTGGCCCCGTGCCTGAATTTTTGCAGGTCGGCGATAAAATTCGCCTGTCCAGTTAACACCCGAGGATTTAAGCGGTGTTAACCACGCCGCAGCTTTGGTAAAGTCAGCATATTCCGCCGGTAAACACCTTACCGCCTTGTGCCGAGAACCTGTTTTGTATGAACCTTCGTGACAAAATTACCAGTCAGTTCAGCCAACTTTCGCCTCAACTTCAACATGCCGCTGAGTTTTCCCTGCAAAATGCCAATCAGTTGGTTGTGGAGTCGATGCGTACCTTTGCCGTGAGTGCAGGAGTACAGCCGGCTACGCTGATGCGTTTGGCACAGCGTCTCGGCTTCCCCGGCTGGGGGGATCTGAAAAATGCGTTCATTGATGAACTAGGGTTAAGAAATGATACATATGTATCAAGAGCGGAAAAACTGGTAAATAGTGAAACCAAACAAGACCTGTACCATGAGGTCTTTAATGCTCAAGCCAGTAACCTGGAACACACCAAAGTTGAGAACCATGCCGCGATGCAGCAGGCGGTTGAGTTGCTGGATAATGCGCGTCACGTTTATATCTGCGGTTACCGCGCCAGTTTTCCCATTGCCTGGTCACTGTTCTATGTTTACCGCCTGTTTAATCCCCGCGTCACGCTGATTGATGGCCTTGCCAGCGGCAGTGAAATTTACAGTCGTGAACTCACGGCAGATGACTGCGTGCTGATTGCCAGTTTCTCTCCCTATTCACGAGAAGTACTGAAGCTGGTGAATGCGGCAGTTAAAGCGGGCAGTAAAATTATTGCTATAACCGACTCACCCGTTTCGCCCGTGGCTCAGAAAGCCGCTTGTTCACTGTACTTCAATACGGACGGGCCCTCATTTTTCCCTTCGATTGTGTCAGGCATGGGGATTGCGGAATGTTTGTTAGCCCTGTTAGTAGCAAAACATGGCCAGCAGGCGGTGGCACGGATTGAGAATGCAGAACACTATCTCATCGATTCTGGAGCTTATGTTATTTCACGTAAGCAGCGCTCAGAGTAGCCTCTGAGCACTAAGGCACCGGGCGGTGTTGCCCGGTCCCGCTTAATTGAGAGCCAGGTACTGTTGGCAGACTTTTTGTGTCTCAAACTGGCTGAAATCGACAGCGGAAACGTCAGGCGGGTTTGTCACAACCTCACGAATCTTCTCTGCCAGCGCAGGTGCATTAGCCTCCGCCAGGCCACGCTCTAAATCACCCTTGAGCAACGCGACGGTCCCCGTTGCACTGCGCGTGCTGATCACGGGGGTGCCACATAACATGGCTTCCAGTGCGGCGTCACCGAACCCTTCTGTGTCTACACTTTGAACCAGCGCTTTTGCCTTACGCATCCACGGGTAGGGGTTAGCACAGTAGCCCTGGAAAATTATCCGGTCTTCAATGCCTAACGTCTGCGCCTGTGCTTTAAGCGTGCCCAATTGTGCAGTTTCACTTTCCCCTAATAGCACCAGCGGAAGCGTAACACCTGAAAGGGCATACGCTTCTAACAGACGATCGTGCCGCTTATTCTGATCAAGCCCCCCAACATGCAGCAGATATGCCTCTTCAGGGGGTGTGAATGGTTCATTCATCTGACTTTGAATTTCAGTGATGTTATAAGGATTACCAATTATCGCGCTGCGTGCCGGTTCAATTTGATAGGTCTGTTTAATATCGTCCAGGATTGATTGTGACACTGCGATAATATTACGCTGCTGATAAACACGCTGAATACTTTTTTTATTAATACGTCCTGAATAGCCTGAACGCGATAGATCAGACGAAATCGAGAGCATTTCATGCAGGCAAAACCAGACTTTATTTTGGTCCAGTGAACGGCAACGTGCCACGATCTTGTCGCTGTTATATAAATGTGAGATGACTAAATCATAATCACCTTCGAATTTCTGCGTTCGGCTAATAATCTCGTCCAGATGCTGCGCGCGACGTTTAGATTCATTAATGTTTAGCCATGACGAACGATGCTTGTCAGTAATTACCTGATAAACAACTCCCTCGGGGAGAGTATAGTGGCATACGCTGCGGAGTGAAAAAATGGCGACATGGTGTCCCAGAGCAACAAGGCCGCTGGCCAGCGTTAACACTGCCTTTTCCGCGCTACCTGTTGGTAAGCCGTCAACCAGCATAAGAATTCTTTTTTTCATACGTTCTCATTAATTGTTTATACCGGCAGTGAATTGCTGTCGTGCGTTATTACAATTTCGCCAGGTGATCAAAGAGTTAAATCATTGTAAATAAACCCCCAAACGTGATCTGTACGGGGGCGTTACTTGTCATTTTAATCTATTATATCGTTTTTTATGACACTAATACATGACGCATTTCTTTAGCTAATATTACAGAATAGGAAGCATAGAATTGAGAGTTGAAAATAAAGGTTATTTTCGTGTTTTTATCCTGATGCTAACGGCGCTTGCAGTGAGTGGTTCTCATGCGGAATCCCGCTCTGAGAAAATTCAGCAGCAGCTGCGCCAACTTGAAACGCAGTCGGGGGGAAGGTTGGGTGTAGTGCTGATTGACAGTGCGGATAACAGCCAAATTCGCTACCGCGCCAATGAACGATTCCCGATGTGCAGCACCAGCAAAGTCATGGCCGTGGCAGCATTACTCCAGCAAAGCGAAAAGAACAGCGCGGTGTTACAGCAGCGGTTGGCCATTAACGCCAGCGATTTGGTGAACTACAACCCCATCACCGAAAAGCAGGTTGGCAGCAGCATGACGCTGGCCGAGTTGAGCGCGGCAACATTGCAATACAGTGATAACGCAGCGATGAATCTGATACTTGACCATCTTGGGGGACCAGGAAAGGTCACCGCATTTGCACAAAAAACAGGTGACAGGGATTTTCGTCTCGATCGAAGAGAACCTGAGCTTAACAGCGCCATTCCAGGTGACCCGAGGGATACTACCACGCCTTTATCTATGGCTCAGAGCCTGCAAAAGCTTACCCTGTGTAAGGCACTTGCCGCTCCCCAGCGTGAGCAACTGGTACAGTGGATGAAGGGCAATACGACCGGGAGTCAGAGTATAGCCGCAGGGTTGCCCTCAGGCTGGCAAGTGGGCGATAAAACTGGCTCGTGTGATTACGGTGGGACTAACGATATTGCGGTGATCTGGCGTGAAAAAGGGGCTCCGTTGATCCTGACGACCTTCTTCGTACAACCTCAGCCTGATGCTAAAAGCCGTCGCGATGTACTGGCCGCAGCAGCGAAAATTGTGACTGCCCAATATTGATCGACAATCGCCGGGTACGTGCCCGGCTCCAGCTGCAACTTCTGGTTATGACCCTGGTAGTGGTTACCTGATGGTGCCAGATTTTGCAACTACGCCTTACTACAAGGGAAATTGTCATGACAATTACAGCAGAGTGGCTAAATAAACATCGATCCTTCCATAACAAAAACAATTAATTTCATTGGTTTTTTTAATTTTCATTGCTGATATTTTTTTGATTAAAATCAGGGTGTTGTGTTTAAATTAATAGCAATAACATAAATTTTTCATTAATTTTGATAATCTAACCTCATGAGTTTGATGTTTATCTGAACAAGATGATACCGTTTAAAGGGTTCTCCTCGGGTGCGAAGAACGGTGCTCAACGACAAGATGATAAAGCGGAGATGTGATATCTTCCCAGCCGCAGGGTAAAGCCTGCCGTTGTCAAACAGCGGCCTGCTAGCAGACATGGGTGAACAGTAAATTGGGCACGCCACAGCATAACTGCCTGTATGTGAGACATGCAGGTGATGAATTCTAAGAAAACAGGGAATCTATAATGACAGCCAGTGAGGATGCAGGAATCCAGGTCATCACGATAAAAGTGGCTCAGGGGAAATTTATTAACAACTGCTATCTGGTGATTAATTGTGCTAACCGGGCTGCGGTTATTATCGATCCTGCGTGGCAGTTAGACAAAATCCAACAGATTATGCAGCAGTGCCAGGTTGATTTGCAGGGGATTCTGGTGACTCACGCCCATGACGATCACATTAATCTGGCGCAGCCATTAGCGGATAGATACCACTGCCCAATTTGGCTCTCTCAGCAGGAAGCCGAACATTCGGGTTATTACGCCGAGCAGCTACAGCTTTTCAACGAGCAGGTGCTTGAAATCGGCGGCATGGCAATTCAAACGATCATCACCCCTGGTCACACGCCCGGCAGTAGCTGTTTTCAGATAGGTCACAACGTTTTCACTGGTGATACCCTGTTTGCCGAAGGGGTGGGGCTCTGCCCGGATCGGGAAGCGGCCACAACGTTGTTCAATAGCGTGCAACAACTCAAGCAGAGACTGGCTGCTGATGCGCTGATTTATCCTGGCCATACCTTTGTTAAGACACCAGGTCAGCGCATGGATCATTTGTATAAGATGAATATTTATCTGGCGCTGGATGAATGCGAAACCTTTGTGAATTTCCGCATGCGGCCCAATCAAGATAAATCCCGCTGGATGGCGTTTAGTTGATTACCGATCGTGCGCGGCCTGCGTACGATCGGCCACCATCCCCGCCAGACTGCGAGAATCAATACCCGTTAACCGAATGATACGGTCTTGCTCCTCACCTTCATCCAGCATTTTTTGGGCAATAGCCAGCATCAGATTCTGACTGCCGATTCGTTCACCTTTCATCAGGCCTAATTGTTCACCCTTCACCAGGCCTAATTGTTCACCTTTCACCAGACCTAATTCTTCACCCTTCATCAGGCCTAATTTCTCACCTTTGGCAATTAACTGCTCCGCTAATGTCATCTCAATGACCTTGATCAGTTGACAGACCAGCAGTCATCATTTCAGCCAGCCGGCACGAAGCAATACCCGTCAATCGAATAATACGGTCTTGCTCCTCACCTTCATCCAGCATTTTTTGGGCAATAGCGATCATGAGGTTCTCACTACCGATTCGTTCACCTTTCACCAGACCTAATTGTTCGCCTTTCACCAGGCCTAATTTCTCACCTTTGGCAATTAACTGCTCCGCTAATGTCATTAATGTCTCCTTCCGTTGTGGCAGTTTTTCTGCCAACGTTGCTAATACCGCATCGACGTCTTCGATACTGCTGGTGCTCAGCATGTACTGAATTAATCGACGAAAATGCGTAGCGGTGATGTGGTGGCGTTGCAAAATAGCGACAAAGTCATCCATTACCTGCATTAAATCCCGCTGTTGAACGTGTTTATGCAGAAACGTCAGTGCCGCCATTTTGCGCTGCGTCGCGATTTCCGCATCGGGCATTGTCGTTACATCGACCAGCGGAAAATCACGGTTATAGACTTTGGATGCCAGTTCCGGGTCCTCAAAACCGTCTAACCAGCGGTTCGTATAAGGGTACGGAGTACGTTTACCTGCGTAATAGAGAACAGGCACGACCAGCGGTAAACGGGTATTTCCGGCATCCAGGTGGCGTTGCATCACGGCCACTGCGTAACGCATTAATCTGAATGCCATATGCGGATCGGCAGTACTTTGATGTTCGATCAGCACATACACATATCCCATGCCGTATTGGGTGTTGAGGCTATACAAAACATCACTATTGCAAGCACGCAGGTTCTCTTCGATAAATGAACCTGATTCCAGTTTAAGGCTGTCTAACTGGCAAATTTTAAGAAACTCTGATGGCAGGTGTAGTTGAATAAAATCCCTGGCAATTTTGTCGCAGGAGAGTAGCTGCCGGAATATGGCATCATGCGGCGTTGAAGTAGTGGCGGGCGTATACATTTCTCTGCTCCTTGAGTGGACCAGCGAAAAGTAACACACGAATTTACTGGAATCATTTGGAATCTACAGGAAAGTCAATAACCAAGTCAAGTCTTGATTTTCGGCTTTCCTGTTTCATCAGGGTGTGGCGTCAAGTTTGGCGTGAATGCTGAATCTAGCGTGCAAAAACGGAAGTATTGCGTGGACGGATACCCGCATCCGCCAGGCAGGCTTTGAGAATACCAAAGGCGTCCTGGCACTGACGCTCATCGACACAGGCATAACCCATAAGCAGGCCGCGTCTTGACTGTGGCAGCATGTAGTATTGCGACAGTGCACGGACTTTAACCCCCCGCCGCAGTGCCGATGCGGCAATAGCCACATCATCGCAGCCGTCAGGCAGGTTCATCACCAGATGCAACCCGGCATCATGGTTAACCACCGGCAAAAATTCGGGTCCCAGATAGCGTTCAATCAATCCGTACAGAAAGCGTCTCCGCTGGCTGTACAGCAGTCGCATACGGCGAATATGCTCACTAAAGTGCCCAGCCTGGATAAACTCGGCCAGCGCGCGTTGTATTAACAGATGCCCACCGCGATAGAGCTCAGCCGCTGCAATCCGCATCGGTTCGACCAGATTCCTGGGGACCACCATGTAACCAATGCGCAGCGCGGGGTAGAGCGTCTTACTGAAGGTTCCCATGTAAATCACCGGCGCATCGGGTTCCAGGCCTTGCAGTGAAGGGTGAGGGTGACCGGAAAAACGGAACTCACTGTCATAATCATCTTCCACTACCAGGCTGTTATGGCGACGCGCCAGGGCCAGCAACTGCTGCCGCCTTTCAAGGCTCAGGTGGACACCGAGAGGATATTGATGTGACGGTGTCACAAATATCAGTTTTGGCGCTTTTGTCCGGGGTGGTAAATCAGCGATTAAGCCTTGCTCATCCACCGGAACGGCACGAATTTTCAACCCGTTGATGCGCAACAGGTTACGGGTTCCCCAATATCCCGGCTCTTCAATCCAGGCAGTATCTCCCTGATCGCTTAATACCCGTGAAATCAGGTCCACCGCCTGATGTATGCCTTCAGTGATGATGATTTGTTCGGCATCAGCGCGTACCGAGCGCGCAACACGTAAATAACCCGCCAGGGCATGGCGCAGGTCAGGGCAACCACCACCGCTGCTGTAAATCAGGCGATGGACATCCGGTTCACGGCTTAATCGCGCCTGAATCTGACTAAACAACTTGTGAGGAAACGCAGCCACATCCGGCGCTCCGGGAACAAACGCGCCCCATTGGTAGGGTGAGGCTGTGGCATGGCCCAGTAACGTTGCACCGCGGCGCGAAATCGTCGCCTGCTTGCTGGGTAACGTTTGCGTATCTTGAGGGGCTAATGGGCTTTGTAAGCACCCCTCTGGCAGCGCTTCGGCGATCCAGGTTCCGCTACCGGTACGTGCAATCACATAGCCTTGCGCCATTAAATTTTCATAAACGTTAATCACGGTATTGCGCGAAACTTTTAATTCACGTGCCAGTTCACGCGAAGCAGGAAGCCTGCTGCTGCGCGGAAAAATCCCTTCGATAATCGCGGATTGCATGCAGGTCAGCAGGCGCTGTTGCAGCGATCCTTCGGTTAAAAACTGTAAACGTTCTAAAACATGATCGGCGTAGAGAGTACGCAATTGGCTCCATCCTTCTGTACTGAATTGGCTCTGGCAAGTCACCTGGCCCCACGGCTAAATAACCGTGTTTACTGTGATTTGTAAAGACGCATCTGACTGAGGAAAGGGTATGAACGGAAAAAACGCGCAGCTACAACAACGTAAAAATGCAGCATTACCACGCGGCACTGGCAATCTTTGCCAGTGGTATGTGGAACGTGCTGAAAATGCAACGCTGTGGGATATCGAAGGGCGTCAATGGACTGATTTTGCCGGTGGGATTGCCGTATTAAATACCGGGCATCGCCATCCACGCATCGAAAAAGCAGTTGCAGAACAGCTCGCAAAATTTACCCACACGGCGTTCCAGGTCACTCCCTACGAGAGCTATGTGGCATTGGCTGAACGCATCAATGCCCGCGTACCGGTGGCCGGAACGGCCAAAACCGCCTTTTTCTCCACGGGTGCAGAAGCGGTAGAAAATGCTGTGAAAATTGCCCGTGCCGCCACGCGTCGCCACGGCATCATTACCTTCGGCAACGCTTTCCATGGCCGTACGTTCATGACGATGGCGATGACCGGCAAAGTCGCACCTTATAAACGCGATTTTGGTCCGATGCCGGCCTCTGTGTGGCATGCCCGTTATCCGAATGCGCTGCAAGGTATCAGCATTGATGATGCGCTCAACAGCTTACAGGACCTCTTTACCCAGGATATCGCCCCGCAAGATGTGGCCGCGATTGTGCTTGAGCCGGTTCAGGGGGAAGGTGGCTTCCATGTTGCACCGGTTGAGTTCTTTAATCGTCTGCGTGCGCTGGCCGATCAGCACGGCATTCTGTTGATTGCTGATGAAGTGCAAAGTGGTTTTGCTCGTACAGGCAAACTGTTTGCTATGGAACACTACCCGGTAAAAGTTGACCTGATCACCATGGCAAAAAGCCTGGCGGGGGGAATGCCGCTTTCAGCAGTAGCTGGACGTGCTGAGGTGATGGATGCGCCAGGCCCTGGTGGTTTGGGTGGCACCTACGCCGGTAACCCATTGGCGATTGCTGCCGCTCACGCGGTGTTGGATGTGATCGACGAAGAGCAGTTATGCCAGCGTGCGGTGCAATTAGGGGAGCAACTCACTGGTTTTCTGCACCATGCCAGTGAAAAGTACGCAGCCATCACTGATGTACGTGCACTGGGCTCAATGATTGCAGTGGAGTTCACCGAAGCCGCGCTCGCCACCGCCATTCAGCAAGAGGCGATGGAGCAGGGGCTACTGCTGCTGACCTGCGGGCCAAAAGGAAACGTGATTCGTTTCCTCTATCCGCTCACCATTCCTCAGGCACAGTTTGATCAGGCGCTGGAAATTCTGGCTCAGGTCATGGAAACCTGCGTGGCAAATCCACAGGTTGGCACTGTTTCTGCATAACACCCCGGCCCGCATGGTGCGGGCCAATTCCTCCTCTTCTGTGAAGACCAGGTGGCCAGCAGTACCGGCTAAGCATTGATGACAAGGAAAACAGATGACAACACATAAAGAGCGTGATGCGCTGGCCCAGAGCCTGAAACCACGCCATGTACGTATGCTTTCAATCGGCGGTGTTATTGGGGCCGGACTCTTTGTGGGTTCCGGGCATGCGATTGCGGAAGCCGGGCCTGCGGTACTCCTCGCCTACATCGCAGCGGGTGCGCTGGTCGTGCTGATTATGCGTATGCTGGCTGAGATGGCCGTGGCCTCACCGGATTCCGGTTCTTTCTCCACCTACGCAGAGAAGTCTCTGGGGCGTTGGGCAGGTTTTACGATAGGTTGGCTTTACTGGTGGTTCTGGGTATTGGTGATTCCACTTGAGGCGAATGCCGCTGGCACCATTCTTCATGCCTGGATCCCGCAAGTGGCAATCTGGCAGTTCACTTTACTCATTACCCTGTTTTTAACTATCAGTAATTTATTCAGCGTGAAGAACTACGGTGAATTCGAGTTCTGGCTGGCCATCGTCAAAGTCGTGGCCATCGTGGCCTTTATTTGTACTGCAGGGTTGGCCGTATTTGGCTTTATTCCGGGCAGTTCAACCAGCGGCGTTTCGCATTTGTTTGATACCCAAGGCTTTATGCCGAACGGTATTGGCGCTGTAGTGGCAGCTATTCTCACTACTATGTTCTCGTTTATGGGGACCGAAATTGTCACTATCGCAGCAGCAGAGTCAAAAAATCCGGGTGCACAGATTATTAAAGCGACCAACTCGGTGATTTGGCGTATTGCGCTGTTCTACCTGCTGTCGATTTTCCTCGTCGTGTCATTAGTACCGTGGAATTCGCCTTCACTGATCAAAGTCGGTTCATATCAAACCGCGCTGCAGCTGATGAACATCCCATATGCGCGTCAGATTGTTGACCTGGTGGTGTTAACGGCGGTGTGCAGTTGCCTGAACTCGGCCCTTTACACGTCATCGCGTATGCTTTACTCACTGGCGAAACGTGAAGATGCGCCTGCTGCGGCCGCACGTACCAGTCGTAGTGGTACCCCGTGGGTTGCCGTTCTGCTCTCTACAGCAGCGGCGTTCCTTGCCGTCATCGCTAACTACCTTGCGCCGGACGCAGTCTTCAATTTCTTACTGGCCAGCTCAGGGGCAATTGCACTGCTGGTGTATCTGGTGATTGCCATTTCTCACCTGGTACTGCGTAAGAAACGCGAAGCGGCGGGTGAAAAGATGGCGTTCCGTATGTGGCTGTTCCCTGGCCTGACGTGGGTCACAATTGCCTTTATTATCGGCGTGTTAGGGATCATGCTGTTTAATCCCGTACACCGGGTTGAGGTGCTGGCTACCGGGCTGTTAACGTTGATTGTGGTGGCGTTGAGTCGGGTGGTACATCGCAAGAAACAAGGGCAGCAGGATCGCGCGGCGGTTCGTAGCCACTGAGTGTGATAACGCGCCCCGATGGGGCGCGTTTTTTATCAGAAGTTGTATTGCAAGGTCACACGGTTCTGCCAGAAGCTGCTATCCGACGTCGACACGGTCTGCACGCCAAACTGATCGGTCAGGCTCAACCCTTTCAACACGCCATCAAAGCTGTACGTCCCGTACACCAGATACTCTGACTGATTGCTGCTGCTTGCGCCTGCGCTGGCAGTCAGATCCATGAACGAGTACTGCGCACCCAGAGAGAGGGTTTCGCTGGTGGTCCAGTTCAGGTTAGTGGAGTAGGCGTTGCCGCTGCCCAGGTCCTGGGTGCTGGTGAAGAATGGCTGAGCAAAGTACGGACCTGAAGAAATATTGTGCGCATAAGGGGTAACCAACGCGCCATTGCCGTAGGCATTGCTGTTTGCTGCGATATGGTCATAGTTCAGTGACCACTGGACGGCAGGCGACAGGTTCATGCTGAACTGCGCGCCGTAGCTGGTGCTGTTGACTTCACCGGCCAGGGCTTTGCCATCACTCACACCGCGAATGAACTGCACACCGATTTTAGGTTGCGCAGCGTTATCGGTCCATGACAGGAAGCTGTCAGCATAACCAATGCGGGTATAGTCGGTATAGGTTTCAGACCACAGCTGTCCGGTCAGCTTTTTATTATCCAATTGCACCGCACGACCTGCACCCAATGCCCACATGCCATTGGTTCTTTCATCGCCATAGGCGGTTGTGCGCAGGAACTGATCGTCACCCCATGGTTTATAGCGTGTGACTTTGGTGGCGTGCAGGAAGTTCTCTGCGTCACCGTAGTTGGCATCTACACCACGGAACAGGCTCGGGGTGATACGCCAGTCATAATCACCGACGAAAGGCAGGTTAAGATGTTGATCGCCAGCGGTAATGCGGAAATTCTGATAGTGCCAGCTCAGGTAAGCTTCGCCTACACCGGTCTCATTATCAGCCAGTTCGCTGACCAGGTGATCCTGGTTATGGGCGATACCGCGCTGGAAGATGCCACTCACACCAAGGCTAAATCCTTCATATTTAGCGGTAGAGTATTTGACGCTGCCACCGTAGCTGATGGTGTCCTGGCTCACGCCATGTGAGAAGTAGGCATTGTGCGTGGAGTAGTAAAGAGAACGCAGGCTGCCATGTACCGAGCCGCAGCTGAACATTTCAGTCAGTGAATCGACTGAATCGGCGTTGCAAGCTGCAGAAGAAGAGAAAGTCGCCGCCTGAGCCTGACCCAGTAAACACGCTTGAGAAATCACCCCTGCCAGCAACGTCAATGCGACGTTAAATTTTTTCATTTTCATTCCAGTCTTGCTTGGTGTTAAAAGCCTGTCTTAACAGACAGGAAAAATGCCCGGCGGAGCCAAGTGCAGAAATGCAATCGATTGCTTCACGCCTGAAGTTGGGCGGGGGGATAATAGTTATTTTCGCCCGCCAGTCAATAATTACGACCGGTACGGTTTTATTGGCGTGATGTCGTGTCTGCGACGTTAAAAAAGCGTTTTCGCCACATAATATTGCTGTATAGTCCGTTTTTTTTCGGAGGAATCATGCTGACTAACTCATCCATACGCCTGAACAAATATATCAGTGAGAGCGGTATCTGCTCACGTCGCGATGCCGATCGCTACATCGAACAAGGCAACGTATTTATTAACGGTAAACGTGCGACGGTCGGCGCGCAGGTGTTCGCTGGGGATGAGGTAAAAGTTAACGGTCAGCTGATTGAACCGCGCGATGAAGAAGATCTGGTCCTGATTGCTCTGAACAAGCCGGTGGGTATCATCACCACCATGGAAGAGGGCGAACGCGATAATATCAGTGACTTCGTGAATCACAGCAAACGCGTGTTCCCGATTGGCCGTCTGGATAAAGATTCGCAAGGGCTGATTTTCCTGACTAACCATGGCGATCTGGTGAATAAGATCCTGCGGGCCGGTAATAACCATGAAAAAGAGTACGTGGTCACGGTCGATAAGCCGATCACGCAGGAATTTATTCTGGGGATGGGCGCAGGCGTTCCTATGCTCGGGACAGTGACGAAAAAATGTAAGGTCAAGATGGAGTCGACCTTTGTTTTCCGCATCACCCTGGTACAGGGACTGAACCGTCAGATCCGTCGTATGACCAAGCATTTCGGCTATGAAGTGACCAGGCTGGAACGTACGCGCATCATGAACGTCAGCCTGAAAGGGATCCCGTTGGGCGAATGGCGTGATTTGACCGACGATGAGCTTATCGATCTGTTCAAACTGCTGGAAAGCTCCACCTCTGAAGATAAGCCGAAAAAGAAGACCCCAGCCAAAAGTGCGCCAGCGAAGAAACCGGCGGTAAAAAGCCCGGCTCAGGCAGATAAACCGGCTGCAAACGCAGGCAATCGTAAGCGTTTCACCCAACCTGGCCGTAAGAAGAAGGGACGTTAACCCGGTGGCGGGCTACTCCGCTAGCACCAGTTCCCATTTGCCTTTGCTTAAGGCGGTCTGCGCTGCGCCACTCAGACCGCTGTCCGTCACGATGGTGTCAAAGCTGTTTAGCGGTAGCGCCAGATAGGTCGCAATCTTGTTGTATTTCGAACTGTCGCTCAGTAAGACCCGCTTGCTGCTGACCTCACAGACGGTCTGTTTGACCGTCACTTTATCTTCATCGGGCGTAAACAGCCCGCGTGGACCCCAGCAGGAGGCGGAGATAAAGGCGATATCGATGGCCAGGTTACGTAAGCTGCGCGCGGTGCTCTCTCCTACGCAAGAACGGTTTTCACGGCACACCGTGCCGCCAGTGTGGATCACACGGCAGCGACTCTGCTCCATCAGTAGATTGACCACCATAAAGTCATTGGTCACCACCAATACATCCTCACGCTCCAGCAACTCGCGGGCCAGCGCCAGCGTGGTAGTCCCGGCATCAATATAGATGCAACTGTTGAGCGGGATATATTGCGCCGCGTAACGACCAATCGCATCTTTCTCCGCGTTATACAGCGACGTCTTTGCCAGATGTGAAGGCTCGCTGGCTAGCCGGTCGGCAGAACGTACGCCTCCCGATACCGAAAGCAATGAACCTTGCTCCTCCAGTTTTTGTACATCGCGTCTGATGGTCATATGCGAGACGCCGAGGCGATCGGTGAGTTCAGCAAAGCTCACTACACCACGCTCTGCCACCATGGCTAATATCTGTTGATGTCGTTCGACTGGAATCACGTATGCCTCTGCGCGCGTTATCAATTTTTCACATTGTAAAACAATCTTGCGCATACGCGTACAGAAAAAAGGGCCTTGTCAGAGATGAAATCGGCCGAAATGCCCGGTGAGACAGGCGGTGACGTGAAATGTGAATTTTTGTTATGTGTGTTCTTTTGTGTGAAAACTGTGATACCTGGCACATTTCGGCTGCGGATAAGCTGGCAGGATTAACAGTATCGAACAAATAATCACTTAATTTAACAGCGGAGGCCGACAGTGCCACTCTCAAATGTCTGTGTTATCGGTTTAGGTTCTATGGGAATGGGGGCTGCAACCTCTTGTATTCGCGCAGGTTTAAACACCTGGGGTGTAGACCTGAACCCGGTAGCGCTGGAAGCACTGCGTCAGGCTGGCGCGCGTGATGCGCAAACCTCAGCAGACAGCTTCGTTGATCAGTTGGATGCGGTGCTGCTGCTGGTGGTTAACGCCGCTCAGGTAAAAGGCATCCTGTTTGGTGACAACGGGTTAGCAGCGAAATTAAAGCCAGGCACGGTCGTGATGGTTTCTTCCACCATTTCCGCTCAGGATGCGCAGCAGATTGAACAGCAGCTGGCACAGCATCAGCTGCTGATGCTGGATGCCCCGGTTTCTGGTGGTGCGGCAAAAGCAGCAACCGGCGATATGACAGTGATGGCTTCCGGTAGTGATGCGGCCTTTGAACGCCTTCAGCCGGTGTTGGATGCGGTGGCGGCAAAAGTTTATCGCGTAGGAAGCGACATTGGCCTTGGCTCCACGGTAAAAATTATTCACCAACTGCTGGCAGGCGTGCATATTGCCGTGGGTGCCGAAGCGATGGCCCTCGCCGCGCGTGCTGGCATTCCGCTGGACACTATGTATGACGTGGTCACAAACGCCGCAGGTAACTCATGGATGTTTGAGAACCGTATGCGTCATGTGGTTGATGGCGATTACAGCCCGAAATCAGCGGTTGATATCTTTGTGAAAGACCTGAACCTGGTCGCGGAAACGGCGAAATCGCTGCATTTCCCGCTGCCACTGGCGTCTACCGCACTCAACATGTTTACCGAGGCCAGCAATGCCGGCCACGGCCGTGAAGATGACAGCGCTGTGATTAAGATTTTCAGCGGGATTACTTTGCCACAAGGCAAGGAGTCAGCATGACACGCTTAGGAGTCATTGCCGACGACTTTACCGGCGCGACCGACATCGCCAGCTTCCTGGTGCAAAACGGGCTATCCACCATCCAGTTCAACGGTGTGCCGCAGCAGCATGACACCCTGACGGCGGAAGCTATCGTCATTAGCCTGAAGTCGCGTTCTAATCCGGTCAATGAAGCGGTGGAGCAGTCGCTGGCAGCCTTACGTTGGTTGCAGGCACAAGGCTGTGACCGTTTTTACTTCAAATACTGCTCTACTTTCGACAGCACTGAAAAAGGCAACATTGGCCCGGTAACCGATGCGTTATTAGCGGAGCTGGGCGAGACGCAAACGGTGATCTGTCCGGCGTTGCCGGTGAATGGCCGTACTGTTTATCTCGGTCATCTGTTTGTCGGTGAACAGCTGCTGTCTGATTCGGGTATGCGTCACCACCCCGTGACGCCAATGACCGACAGCAACTTGCTGCGATTGATGGAGCGTCAGTCACAGGGTAAAGCCGGATTGATCGCGGCTCCGATCCTGGATCAAGGCGTGGAAGCCGTCCGCACCAGGCTTGCCGAGTTGAAAGCGCAGGGGATTAACTATGTCGCGCTGGATACGCTGAACGAACAGCACCTGTTGGTTCAGGGGGAAGCCCTGCGTGATATGCGCCTGGTTACGGGAGGATCGGGTCTGGCGATTGGTCTGGCGCGTCAATGGGCGCAACCTGGCAGCAATAGCCGGGCTGCTGAGAATGCTGGCCGTCCACAGGGTGCCCGCGCCGTGGTCATCTCTGGGTCTTGCTCCCAGATGACCAACAAACAGGTTAATGCCTATCGTCAACAGGCACCCGCTCATGAAGTGGATGTGGTGCGCTGCCTGGAGAATGCCTCCGCGTATGCTCAGGAACTGTGTGACTGGGTGGTTGCCAACAGCGACCAATCGTTGGCCCCGTTGTTGTTCGCTACCGCAGATGCCCAGCAATTGCAGCTGATCCAGCAGCAATACGGAGCCGAGCGTAGTAGTCATGCAGTTGAACAGTTATTTGCTGCAGTGACCCGCGAGTTGCAGGCAAGAGGCTGGCAGCGCTTTATCGTCGCCGGGGGAGAAACCTCTGGGGTGGTGGCGCAGAGTCTGGGCGTCACCGCTTTCCACATCGGCCCGACCATCTCTCCTGGGGTTCCCTGGGTGCGTGATATTCACCAGCCGCTGTCGCTGGCATTGAAATCGGGCAATTTTGGCGATGAGCAATTCTTCCGCCGCGCACAAACGGAGTTTTCACAGTGACCGAACAACAAGCTCGTCTGGAAATGGTGAAGCTCGGTGCCTCATTTTTTGATCGCGGCTATGCCACCGGCTCGGCAGGAAATCTGTCGCTGTTGCTGGAAGATGGCAATCTGTTAGCGACGCCAACCGGGTCTTGTCTTGGTGAGCTGGAAGCCGATCGCCTGTCCAAAGTGACACTACAGGGCGAATGGATTTCCGGCGATAAACCCTCGAAAGAGATCGCCTTTCACCGTGCGCTGTATCTGAACAATCCAGAATGCAAAGCGGTGGTGCATCTGCACAGCCACTATCTGACGGCGCTCTCCTGCCTGGAAGGGCTGGACACTGAAAACTGCATTCGTCCGTTTACCCCTTACGTGGTGATGCGCGTAGGCGATGTGCCTGTGGTGCCTTACTACAAGCCAGGTGATGACCGACTGGCGCAGGATCTGGCGCAGTTGGCCAGCCGCTACAGCGCCTTCTTGTTAGCGAATCATGGTCCGGTGGTCGTGGGTAAATCCCTGCGTGAAGCGGCCAACAATACGGAAGAGCTGGAGGAGACGGCGCGACTGATGTTCACCCTGGGTGACCGCGCGATTCGTTATCTCACCCCTGAAGAAGTTGCGGAATTAAGGAATTACTGATGCCAAAGTTTGCAGCCAATTTATCCATGATGTTCACGGAAGTGCCGTTTCTTGAACGTTTTGCCGCCGCAGCCGCAGCGGGTTTCACCGCGGTCGAATTTCTGTTTCCGTATGACTATCCCGCTACGCAGTTAAAACAGCTGCTGGATGACAATCAGCTGAAGCTGGTGCTGTTTAACACGGCACCGGGCAATGTTGCCGCTGGAGAGTGGGGGCTGGCGGCGACGCCTGGACGTGAAGCTGATGCCAGAGCGGATATCGATCGCGCCCTGGAATATGCGCTGGTATTAGGCGTACCGCAAGTTCACGTGATGGCTTCTGTGGTCCCCGAGGAGGCTTCGCGTGAGGCCTACGTAGAGACCTTTATCAGCAACATGCACTATGCGGCAGAACGCTTTGCACCGCATGGTATTGCACTGCTGCTTGAAGCGCTGAATCCGAAAACCAAACCGGGTTATCTCTATGCCAGCCAGTATCAGACGCTGGATATTGCCGCGCGTATCGACCGACCGAATGTGTTCACGCAGCTGGATCTGTTCCACGCCCAACTGGTGGATGGCAACCTCAGCCGTTTGATCCGCGATAACGCCGGTCGTTATCGCCACATCCAGATTGCCTCCGCGCCGGACCGTCACGAGCCTGATGAGGGCGAAATCAATTATCCATGGCTGTTTAAGCTGCTGGATGAAGTGGGCTACAGCGGCTGGATCGGCTGCGAATACATCCCACGCACCACCACGCTTGAGGGGCTCGGCTGGTTCCAGCCGTGGGCAAAAAAAGCCTGACCGAAAAGTGTGCTGATACCGGTGTTAACGCACCGGTCTGTTTGTAACCTCTGCCTACACCAGGGCGCTCTGTACCCGATTGATTATAAAACGATAACGATACCCGAGGTTTACCATGTCCACCGCGTTGCTATTAACCATCGCGACCGCCAGCATATTTATCCTGCTGTTGTTGGTCATTAAAGCAAAAGTCCATCCGTTTGTTTCGTTGTTAATTGTGAGTTTGTTAGTGGCCCTCGCCACTGGCATTCCGACTGATAAGATCATGGAAGTGATCATGAGTGGCATGGGTAATTTACTTGGCCATATCGCGATTATTATCGTGCTGGGGGCGATGCTGGGCGCAGTGATCGAAGCCTCCGGCGGCGCGGAATCACTGGCGCAGCGTTTCAGCAAGTCGCTGGGCATTAAGCGCACCATTGCGGCGCTGACGATGGCGGCATTTATTCTTGGCATTCCGGTGTTCTTTGAAGTGGGCTTTATCATCGTGATCCCACTGATTTACGGTTTCGCCAAAGTGGCACGCGTCTCGCCGATCAAGTTCGGTCTGCCAATGGCGGGCGTGATGCTGACGGTTCACGTGGCATTGCCGACGCACCCAGGGGCTGCCGCGGCCGCCGGGATCTTACATACCGATATGGGCTGGCTGATGCTGTTGGGCATTGCGGTATCGATTCCCGTGGGTGCTGTGGGTTACTACGTCGCTAAAGGAATGAACCGTCGTAATTATCAACTCTCGGTGGAAGTGCTGGAGAACCTGCAACTGGCGAAACCAGAAGGTGTGGTGGAGAAAGATCAGCCTAAACCACCGGGTGCGCTGACGATTGCTGGCCTGATCGTTATCCCGATTCTGTTGATTGTGCTGGGAACGGTTTCTCACTCGGTGTTAGCCGAAGACTCTGTACTGCGTAAAGTGATGACCGTCATTGGCACACCACCGATTGCTCTGCTGATTGCGCTGGCGCTGGCAGCATGGCTGTTGGGCGTGCGCCGTGGCTGGAGCAAAGACAAACTGGAAGATCTGACGGGTCGTGCGATCCCAGGTTCCGCCAGTGTGATTCTGGTTGCGGGTGCGGGCGGTGCCTTCGGTAAGGTGCTGGTGGAGTCTGGCGTGGGTAAAGCGCTGGCCGTCACGTTGGAAACGCTGCACCTGCCTCTGGTACCCGCTGCATTTATCCTCTCTCTGGCGCTGCGTGCTTCACAGGGGTCTGCAACGGTGGCCATTCTCACCACCAGCGGGCTGTTAACCTCAGCGGTGAGCGGTGTCAACGATATGGAGCGCGTGCTGGTGACGCTGGCGGCCTGTTTTGGTGGCCTCGGTCTGTCACATGTAAACGATGCTGGTTTCTGGGTAGTGACCCGTTACCTCGGCCTGTCTGTGGCCGATGGCCTGAAAACCTGGACCGTACTGACCACGATCATGGGCATTACCGGTTTTGCCCTGACCTGGCTACTGTGGGCGTTCCTCTAAGTGTTTTCCACGTCCCTGCCTGATGGCAGGGACGACGTTAAAATCCTACGGCCTGCCCGTCACGTCGGCTGTCACTGGCCGCAACATAGCCACGCTCAGGGTCCTGTGACAATCGCCAGATAAACTGCCCTGAACCAAAGTCCATGTAACTGTCATAGACTGACTTTAATTCATGTCCTTGTTGACGCAAGGCGTCTCCCACCGCAGGGTCAAACCCCTGTTCCAGATCGAGAGTGAAATCCCGATTAACCTTCCAGCGAGGGGCATCGCAGGCGGCCTGTGGTTGCTGTTGATAATCCAGCATTCGCACCAGGGTTTGCACATGACCCTGTGGTTGCATGTCTCCGCCCATCACCCCGAAGCTCATTTGTGGCTGTCCGTCCTTAAACAAAAAACCGGGGATAATGGTGTGGAAGGGGCGCTTCCCGGCGGCTAAAGCATTTGCGGATTTAGGATCGTTTGAGAAGCCCGCACCGCGATTCTGTAAGCTGATACCGTATTCCGGCACCACGACACCGGAGCCGAATCCCATGAAATTTGACTGGATAAAAGAGACCATCATGCCACTTTCATCCGCGGTGGTGAGGTAGACGGTTCCGCCGCTGGCAGGCATACCCGGTTGGGGCCGTGCAGCCTGATGTAAATTAATTTGCCTTGCTCGTCGGGCCAGATAGTCAGGTTCCAGCATTTGCTCGGGTGTGATGGCCATACTGCGTGGATCGGCGACGTAGCGATATAAGTCGGCAAAAGCGAGTTTCATCGCTTCGATTTGCAGATGCTGTGAGGCCGCACCATCCAGCGGCAGACTCCTGAGATCAAAGTGCTCCAGAATCCCTAGCGCCATCAGGGCTGCAATCCCCTGGCCGTTTGGCGGTAGCTCAAACAGGTCATAACCGCGATAGCGCTGACCGATCGGATTCACCCACTCCGGCTGATAACCCGCCAGATCTTCCAGCGTTATCTGTCCCCCGGTTTTTCTTGCCCAACTGACTATCGCTTCCGCTGCTTCTCCTTGATAAAAATCGCGGTAGCCACGATCGGCCAGAAGCCGCAGTGTTCTGGCAGCACCCGGCATCACAAACTTCTCGCCGGTACGCGGTGCGCGCCCATCAGGGAGAAATGTGTCCGCATAACCGGGTTGATCCGCCAGCAGTGGGGCGGCGGCCTGCCACTTTTGCGCCACCCGTGGGGCGATGGTGACTCCGCGTTCAGCGATTTCACAGGCAGTTTCCATTAGCCGGGAAAACGGCAACCGGCCAAAGCGATGATGCAGCGCACCCCAGGCTGCCACCGCACCGGGAACGGTGACGGTGTCCCAACCGCGCTGCGGCAATTTTGCCAGGGCCTGGCCATCTCTGCCGTAACGTTGTGCAAATCCTTCCAGCGACCAACTGGCTGGGGCGGGACCAGAACTGTTAAGACCATGCAGCTGCTTGCCATCCCAGACCATAGCAAAAGCATCGCTCCCCAGCCCGTTTGAGACGGGTTCAACCACCGTAAGCGTTGCGGCTGCGGCGATCGCGGCATCGACGGCGTTGCCGCCACTGAGCAGAGCGCGAGTCCCCGCCTGGGCCGCCAGAGGGTGAGAAGTCGCAACCACATTACGTGCGAATAACGGGGTACGTACGGAGGGATAGGGATTTTCCCAGTTGAATGCCATGCATGAATCTCCACATCAGTTGCCCGCACCGTTGTTCTGCGCAGGATTGCAGGCAGTAAAACGGCTTTACGCCTGAGCGGAAAACAAATAATTCTGCTGAGTTAATGCAAGATCAAGCTTAGGCCGCCAGCAGCCGGGCGCCAATAATCGCCAGCGAGTAAAGCGCAATCGCCACCAGGCTAATGCAGGTACCGCAAGTGATCATACTGGCAGAGCGCCCGGTGCCGAGGTAGTGGGTTTCCAGCACGATGATATTGGCGGCAGGCGGCAGCAGACAGAATAAATAGAGCACGGCGGCGTTATCGGTTATCAGCGCGAAATGACCGATGCGGGCGCAGACATAAAGCAGTGAAACAAGAACAAACACGGTAGCGGCACGTTGCAGAAAGGCTTTCAGTTCCACGCCGATATTGCCTCGGTTCAAGGGCGTTTTTGCCAGCCAGATACCCAGCACCGCCATACCGAGGAAACTCATCAGAAATTTGGCGAGCTGATAAATGCCGTCAACGTATTGGGTTATCCAAGGGCCAACAGGAATCAGAAGAATACCGATAGCCAGTGCAATGACGGGCGGCGTCTGGACGATTTTTTTCAGGCTAAAAGCATCACTGGCAAGCATGCTGGCACCCAGCGAATTACCGACTAAAGAGCTGCCAACATAGGCGGCAATAATAATCGCTGCGGCATCATTGCCAAACAGGGCGCTGGCAATCGGCAGGCCCAGCCAGCCAATATTGAGATAGGCAAAGCACATCGCTTTCACTGCATCACCCCAAAGCCAGCGGGCCAGCATCAGCATCAATACCATCGCCAGCGCGGTGACGACAATAATGCCTGCCATGCTCCTGAAATGGGTGGAGAGATTGTAGATAATGACCAACGGAATAATAAAACGCGTTAACAGCCAGGAGGCGGGAGTTTTTACATTCCAGTGGGTTTTACCGCAGAGCCAACCCAGCAGTAAATAGGCCAGGGGTAGTAGCATTGTCATTATGTTTACCTGAGTCCGTGGAGAGCGTCTTTATCCATATGCTCATCACTTCATCATACTTTCGCCATGAAATCTGCCTTATTTTTGCCGGTGATGGTGTAACCATGCATCCAGCCGAATTAATGCAATCACATAGTGAGGTAAAGCCTGCAACAGCGAGGGCAGATGCAGGGTTTCATCTGCCGCATGGGGGAAACCGTGGCCCGGCGGGAGAAAGTCAGGGGTGTTTTCAGCGGTTGGTTGATAACCGGGGCCAAAGGTTATCGCGCGGGGGAAAACTTTCGAGTAGGTCAAACCGCCCATGGCATAGCTGGGATCATCACGTCCGCTGAGCGCATTCCAGCTCTCTTGCAACAGTGAAATAACCGGATGGGTCGCGGGCAGATAAAACGGTGCGCTATCCTCCCATTGATCTTCCAGCGCCAGTTCAGAGCCTGCAATCTGCGTTTGTATCAGCGCGATAATCTCTTCACCTCGCCAGGTGACAGGGTAACGAACATCGCAGGTGATGCGTAACGTCTCTGAACCATCGCCTTGCCATAATCCGGCGTTAAGCGTCAGTTTACCTGAAGCCTCGTCTTCCAGACGGAGATTAAAACCGGCCCCGTGGGGGGAGGCAAACAGGCTGACGAGCTGCTGTGCCAACTGCTGTTCCCGCACGGGTAAATAATCCAGCAACAGTGGGGCGCTCAGCAGTCGTAGTGCGGCGTTGGTGGAACCCTCGGGCCATGCGGCATGCCCGCCACTCCCCTGGGCTCGTACAATATTATGTGACAATGTCACGTATTGGTGTCTGTTTTTTTGCTGAGCGACGAGTTTATTTATCCTTTCTTCGTCAACGATCAACTCCGCGTTGGCGGGAATTGAATTACTGGCGCTGCCTGCGCGTATGGCAGCCAGTTCGCCGGCATCTTCCAGCCGCAGGGTGAAGGTCAGCTGTCCTTTTTGCGCATGATTCACCGGAAAAAAGCCATCGGTGACCAGTGAATACTCGGGTATCGCCGCGTGCTGCTGATACCAGATAAGGTCAGCCATGTTGGTCTCTTCAGCCACGCCATAAATCAACCGCAGGTTATGATGCAGCGGGACGTTAAGGTCACGCAGTAACCGCAGCAGATACAGGTTCATCAGGGCCGGGCCTTTATTATCGCCAACACCGCGTCCCGTGAGGAAATCTCCGTGTTGCGTGAGCTGGAACGGCGGAAATGTCCAGTTATCGCCTGCGGGCACCACATCCAGATGGGCGATCAATCCAATCTCGTACTGCTGTTGGCCGTAAACCACGGTTCCGGCATAGCCCTGGTGGTTTTCAGTGCGAAAGCCAGCCGTTTGTGCCTGAGCTAAGACGTCCTGCAACAGTGCGGCACATGCCGGGCCGAACGGGGCACCAGGTCGGGACAAATCGGCGCGGCTGATGCTGGCATGAGCAATCCAACCGGCGAGATCGGCAATAAACTGTGGGCGATGCTGGTTGATCCACTGCTCAATCAGCGGCAGTAACGCCTTTTCAGATGGACTAAGCGCAGCAGGCATCGGTCATCTCCCCGAAAAACACGGATACCTGAAGCATAGTTGCTGACCTCACTGGCTGGGTGAAAGATAGATGACGATCTCAGGACTTAACGCAGCGGCACTAAAATATCCGGGCTGAGTTCACTCACGTTATTCAGCCCGTTGAGTGCAAGAGTGGTTTCCAGTTCACGGCGTAGTATGGAAAGCGCCTGCGTCACGCCAGCAGTACCGTCTGCCGACAAGCCGTACAGCGTTGCTCGCCCGGACAGGACAGCATCGGCACCCAGCGCGAGGGCGATTGCTATGTCGCTGCCGCGTCGAATGCCGCTATCAATAAAGATCGTCAGATCTTGCTGCACCGCCTGGCGGATTGCCGGTAGAACCTCCAAAGGTGAAACCACCTGATCAAGCTGTCTCCCGCCATGATTGGTGACCACAATGCCATCCACGCCTTTATCACGTGCGATAAGTGCATCTTCCGGGCGCAAAATGCCTTTCACCACCAGTTTTCCCGGCCAGAGGGTGCGGATGTACTCAATATCTTTCCAGCTTAAGCCTGGGTTTTTATGCTGATTGATCCACTGCGCCACATCCTGGAGGGTTTGTTTACCCGGTTCGAGGAACTCCAGCAGATTAATAAAATTGGGACGCTTGCGATTACGCAGCATGCGCACTCCCCATGTGGGGTGCAGCAGCATATCCAGTTTGCTTCTGAGAGAGAGGTTTTTTGGCGAGCTGTAATTTTTGCGATCCCAGCTGCGGTTGCCGGTAACCGGTAAATCCGTGGTCACCACCAGCGTTTCACTGCCACTTTCTCGCGCTCGTTCAATCAGCCGGGAGTAAATGTCTGGCGTGCCGTAGCAATAGAGCTGGAACCAGTGGCGCAATCCCGGTACTGCGGCGACATCGGCAATGGATGACATCGACACCGTGCTTTGCGTCATAGGCACGCCAGCCAGCGCAGCGCCTTCAGCGAGACGCACATCGCCATCGGGCCAGAACAGCCCGGCCAGGCCTGTAGGGGCGATCGCCAGCGGCAATTCCGTCTGCTTGCCGAACAGCGTTATCCGTGTATCGGGATGGGAGACATCACGTAACGTATAGGGAGCGAAGCGCTGCTGGCTGAATACGTCGAGATTGTGACGCAAAGTGATCTCGTCATCTGCGCCCCCGGCAATATATTCATAAACGAAATTGGGAAGCTGTTTCTGCGCCAGATGCTGTAAATCACTCAGGGTCGTGGCCTGGCGGATATCCGTGCCACTAAAGCGTTTGCGACGACGGTTAATTTCAAGGTATCGGTTATACATGCTGAATGTGATGTCGGGAATCAAGGCAGATACTTTAGCTGCGACCGTCCTGTCTTATTAAGATGAATAAGCGCAAAGGATATTCATTGAGCTGCATTGGGTTTTACCGCACGGTTTTTGCAGTAACTGCGCTACACTGTGGCGGTGGATCCCCCTGGAGTGAAAACGTAATGAACGACAAGAAAATGATTTCCATCGATCAGTTCACCCCCGATGAACGCCTGGTCGTTGAAGAGACGCTCAACGGGCTGGTGGAGAAATTCCGTCAACGCAGTGGCAAGGAGCCTGACGATAAGAAACGTAAAGAGTTGAGTGCCGAAGCAAGGCAACAGATCATGGCGGTGAAGCTGGCAAAAGAGAAAGCGGCCGCAGAGAAAAAGAACAAGCCGGTACGTAAGAAAAAGCCTGCCTCACTGGCGGCGAGTGAAGTCTCTGACTTTAGCTGGTCCGCTTCCATTAATAAGGGCCGCCGCCAGTAATCCTTTAAAACGGGCTGGCCGGTTAACTGAGCAAACTGGCCGCCACATTGACGGACAGCCCAAGGATCGCAAGATTAAAGACAAAAGAGACCACCGATTGCAGCAGGGTGATTCTGCGTATGTCACGAGTGCCTGTTGCCACATCAGCGGTTTGGGAAGCCACCGCAATGGTGAAAGCGTAATAGAGAAAGTCCCAGTAATTGGGATCTTGCGGGTTCTCCGGGAAGCGCAGCGGCACCACATTTTCACTGCGGTGCAGGTAATGATGGTGCGCGTAATGGATGGCAAAAGAGCTTGGCAGCAGCGTCCACGAAACGATTAACGTGGTAGCCGTCAGGATAATATGCAGCACGCGCGGCGTACCCGTTAATGATTTCAGCGATGAAAGCTCAAGTAATATCGCCAGCACGCTGACCAGGCAGGCCAGAATAATCACACTCAACACCAACGACGCGCTTTCATCCTGTACTCTGGCGATATGTTCAATATGCCCGGTTTTGGCATGGAGCATGCGAAACCACTGCGAAACCAGATACAACCACGCCAGAACGTTCCAGCCAATCAGCAACCTTTGCAAATAGCCCAGTTTGTCCGGCAGCAGCAGGAAACAGAGCATTCCAGCCATAATCGCCAGGATAAGCCAGAGGCGGGCGTGCAGATGTGTCCTTAACGAGGTGCGCATAAATCGATGCCATTGGAGATACCATCAATTAACTGTAGTGCCTCGTTTGGCAATCGGAAAATATCCTGTTTCCGCCTGTTTTTTGTCCTGTCGCTTTAGCGCACACATTCAACTATTGCGCAGTTGAGGCAAGTCCGTAAAATTTAAACCTAACAGACACCCATTCATGAATGTGCATTGGAGGGAACGTCTCCACAAGGAAATTGTCGATGCTCAAAGAAAACTTCAACGAACTGCAAATCTTTCTGGTAGTTGCAAGGGAACGAAGTTTTACCAAAGCAGCGGGCAAACTGGGCGTTTCGCAGTCTGCACTCAGCCATGCGATAAAGGCACTGGAGGAAAGGCTAAATATCCGACTTCTGACCCGTACAACCCGCAGCGTTGCGCCTACAGAAGCGGGGGAGAGAATTATTGCCTGTCTTGAACCTCGTATTGCCGATCTTGAGCAGGAGTTGGAATCACTACTTCAACTGGACGGGAGTGCCTCCGGCAATATCCGTTTATCGGTCGGGGAACATGCCGCGCGCAGTCTGGTATGGCCGAAGTTAAAACCCTTCCTCCGGCAATATCCGGAAATTAATCTCGAGCTGGTGGTTGATAACGGTTTTGTTGATATTGTTGAGGGGCGTTTTGATGCCGGGATCCGTCTGGGCGAAAGTGTGGAAAAGGATATGATTGCGGTGAGGATTGGACCGGAAATGCGCATGATAGTGGTGGGAGCGCCATCCTACTTTGCCGCTAACCCCGTACCCGAAACACCGCACGAGCTACAAAACCATCGGTGTATCAATATGCGCCTGCCGACTGCTGGTGGACTTTACCACTGGGAGTTTGAGAAGGAAGGGAAGCCTTTACGGGTCAGAGTGGAAGGGCAGGTGACGTTTAATCTGCAGGCGGAAAGGATCGATGCGGCGTTATCCGGTTTTGGCCTCGCCTGTATACCTGAAGACAGAGTGCAGGGTTATATCAAGTCAGGAGAGCTTATTCAGGTTCTACAAGACTGGTGTCCGCCTTTCCCCGGTTATTATCTTTACTACCCGAGCCGTAAGCAGCATCCGCCCGCTTTTGCGCTGATGATTGATGCTCTACGTTACCGGGAGTAACGGGGCCGCCATTTGTGGTGGACCCGTCCGGTTATTAACGCCCCACGCGAGCCTGGTGCTCAGGAGAATAACGTTCGCCGACGATTTTAATCGTTTCAAGCGCCTGAGTTAACTGCTGTAAGTCATCCCGCGACAGGATGATGTCAGCAGCCCCCAGGTTCTCTTCCAGCCGGTGAAGCTTCGTGGTCCCAGGGATGGGAGCAATCCACGGCTTTTGTGCCAACAGCCATGCCAGAGCGATTTGCGCAGATGTTACACCCTTCTCTGTAGCCAGCTCACCCAACAAGGAAACCAGTTTTTCATTAGCTTCAATCGCCTGTTCGGCGAAGCGTGGCACAGTGCTGCGGTAATCATCCTTACTAAACGTTGTGCCTGGTCTAATTGATCCCGTCAGGAAGCCTTTACCTAATGGGCTAAAGGGAACGAAACCAATGCCCAGCTCTTCAAGCAACGGCAGGATCTCCTGCTCAGGTTCTCGCCACCACATGGAGTATTCGCTTTGCAGTACAGTAACGGGTTGTACAGTATGCGCACGACGAATAGTTTGTGCGCCTGCTTCGGACAGACCGAAATGCTTAACTTTGCCTTCCGCTATCAGGTCTTTCACGGTCCCCGCGACATCTTCAATCGGGACATCCGGGTCGACGCGGTGTTGATACAGCAGATCAATGACATCTGTCTTAAGACGGCGTAATGATCCTTCCACCGCTTCGCGAATATGCTCTGGACGGCTGTTTAGTATCTGCTGCTTGTTGTCATCGCCAAAGGTAAATCCAAACTTGGTAGCAATAACCACACGGTCACGAAACGGCTTTAAAGCTTCCCCGACAACCTCCTCATTAAGGAAGGGGCCGTACACTTCAGCGGTATCGAAGAATGTGACCCCACGTTCAACCGCTGCGCGAATGAGTTCGATAGCCTGACGGGTCTCGGTCGCTGGGCCATAACCGTGGCTTAAGCCCATGCAGCCGAGTCCAATAGCGGATACTTCGAGTCCGGATTTCCCCAGATAACGTTTTTGCATTGAATAAACCCCGTTTTTATTGCGAGTTAAACATCAAGTTTGCGGCCAGTCAGCCATTCGACCATTGCCGGATCGCGGTGAGAGAAAAAGGCGCTGGTTGCGGTGTCGAGGGCGGCAATTTGCCGCATGTCTTCCGCACTGAGTGCAAAATCGAGAATGTTGATATTCTCTTCCATACGTTGTTTCCGCACCGATTTAGCGAGTGAAATGATGCCCCGCTGGAAAACCCAGCGTAGTACCACCTGGCCCACACTTTTGCCGTACTTTTGACCTATCGCGGTTAACACCGGATGCTGAAACAGACCATTTCTGCCTTCAGCAAACGGTGCCCAGGCTTCCGGCTGAATACCACGGCTTTGCATCCACGGAGCGGCGTGCAACTGCTGGTTGAAGGGGTTAACTTCAATCTGGTTTACCGCAGGAATAACCTTGTTGAAGGCCATAAGGTCGGCCAGTCGGTCTGGATGGAAGTTACTGACGCCAATAGCGCGAATTTTGCCTGCCTGCTGCAGTTCTTCCATGGCGCGCCAGGCTCCATGCACATCGCCGTAAGGCTGGTGAATCAGATACAGGTCAACGTAGTCAAGTTGCAGCCGATTCAGGGAGCGTTCGAACTGGGCTTTAGCGCCCGCGTAATTTGTATCTTGCAACCAAAGTTTGGTGGTAACAAAAAGCTCACTGCGTGCAATATCCGCCTGTTGCAGAGCCTTCCCGACCTGGGTTTCGTTCTGATATGACGCGGCGGTATCAATCAGGCGGTATCCGGTATCGATGGCATCTGTCACGGCGCGCTCGCATTCAGCGGCATCAGACATCTGAAATACACCAAAGCCCAGCAGGGGCATTTCAACACCGTTGTTCAGTTTTACGGTTTGCATCACGTTATCCTTAAGCTGTCGTGTGGAAAAAGCATAACGCGAAGTAATTTATTTGATTAGACGGGGTAATTAACTAGGGTTTATTAGATCATCTCATCAATTGCAGTGGAATTGGGTCACCACCATTCTGCTGTAACGTCACTCGTATTCCGCCCAAGGTTATTACCGCTTTAAAGCGATCCCTTCAGCTTATTTTTGGTGCAACGGTTGCACCACCCTCTGGCGATAATGCGTTCAATCCTTACTGAGTAAATATAAAAACAATACAATTCAATCGGTTAAAAAACTGGCAAGCCAATTGCAATACAAATCCCATCTTGTATACCAGTTGGAATTCATTATGGCCTCTACCTTTGGTTTGACCCTGAAAGACTGGCAACTGCTGTATCAACATCAACCTGAAGCGATCGGTAATGTGCTGGCCGCCCACCTTGACGCTATAGACGCGCAAGACAATGCCTGGCTCTATCTCGCCACACCGGCGCAGTTACAGGCACAGATTGAGCCCCTGCTGGCGAGTTACCTGCGTAACCCTTCAGCACTGCCGCTGTTTGGGGTGCCGTTTGCGGTAAAAGACAATATTGACGTTGCGGGCTGGCCCACCAGTGCGGCTTGTCCGGCTTTCACCTACACCGCCGAAGTTGATGCTTTTGTGGTGGCGCAGTTAAAAGCGGCGGGTGCGGTGGTGATAGGGAAAACCAACCTCGACCAATATGCAACGGGCTTGGTGGGCACGCGTTCTCCGTTTGGCGCAGTGAGCAACACCTTTGATCCTGACTATGTCAGCGGCGGTTCCAGTTCGGGCTCCGCCTCGGTGCTGGCGCGCGGCCTGGTTGGCTTCTCTCTCGGCACCGATACCGCCGGTTCCGGTCGCGTACCGGCAGGCTTTAACAACATCGTTGGATTAAAGCCGACCAAAGGCTGGTTCTCGGCCAGCGGTGTGGTGCCTGCCTGTCGCCTGAATGACACCATCTCGGTGTTTGCTTTAACAGTTGAAGATGCCTTTGTCGTGGCGACTGCCGCAGGCGGCTACGACGCGGGTGATGCCTACTCGCGCAGCAACCCGCACACTGCGCCAGCCAGCTTTAAGGCGCAGCCAGATTTCGCTATCCCGGCCTCACCAGAATTCTTTGGGGATAAGCAGGCCGAAGCTGCCTGGCTGGCGGCGCTAGAGCAGCTGCAAGTGGGCGGTGCCGTGCTGCACCCGATTGATTTCACTCCGTTCCATCAGCTTGCCGAACAACTCTATTACGGCCCCTGGGTGGCAGAACGCACCGTGGCGGTCGGCGAAATGATCAACCGCCCGGAAGAGATGGACCCCGTGGTGTATGGCATCGTCAGCAGCGGCCTGAAATACACCGCCGTCGAGGCTTATCAGGCCGAATACCTGCGTGCTGAGTTAACACGCCAAATCCAACACACGCTGGCGCAGTTTGATGCCGTTGTGGTGCCGACTTCTCCCACTATCCACACGCTGGAAGAGATGAAGCAGGAACCGGTGCATTACAACTCACACTTCGGCACCTACACCAACTTCACCAATCTCGCCGATCTCAGCGCACTGGCGCTGCCTGGCCCATTCCGCAACGACGGCCTGCCTGCCGGGATCACCGTGATCGCACCGGCCTGGCAGGATCGCGCGTTGGCCGGTTTTGGCCTGCGCTGGCAGCATCAGATGGCGCTGACGTTAGGGGCCACCGGCAAAGCTCCGCCGATCCCACCTGGCGCATTACCGGTTTCTACCGATCATGTGCGCGTGGCGGTGGTTGGGGCGCACCTCACTGGTATGCCGCTCAACTTCCAGCTCATCACCCGCAACGCCGTGCTGGTGGAAGAGACGCAAACGGCCAACCACTATCGCCTGTTTGCCCTGCTTGATGGGCCGATCAAAAAACCGGGCCTGCTGCGAGACAGCAGCGGGGCCGCCATCACCGTGGAACTGTGGGATATCCCGCTGGCGCGCTTTGGCGAGTTCGTGGTGGAAATCCCGGCACCGCTCGGCATTGGCTCACTGACGCTGGCTGATGGTCGGGTAGTGAAAGGCTTTATCTGCGAACCGGCGGTGCTGTCACAGGCGCTGGAAATTACCGAATTCGGTGGCTGGCGCAACTGGCTGGCCTCTCAGGGGAGTAAATAACCATGTTCAGCACCGTTCTGATTGCTAACCGTGGCGAAATTGCCTGCCGCGCGATCCGTACCCTGAAACGCCTTGGTGTGAAAAGCGTCGCGGTCTATTCCGATGCAGACCGGAATGCACGCCATGTGAAAGAAGCGGATGTGGCGATTGCGCTGGGTGGGGATAAGGCCAGCGACAGCTATTTGCGCATCGATAAAATTTTAGCCGCCGCTAAAGAGAGCGGCGCAGAAGCCATCTGGCCGGGCTACGGTTTCCTGTCTGAGAGCCTGCCGTTTGCCGCCGCCTGCGAAGAGGCAGGGATGGCATTTGTAGGTCCAACCGCACAGCAGATTGGTGAGTTTGGTCTGAAACACCGCGCGCGTGAACTGGCCGCCAGCGCAGGCGTGCCGATGACGCCGGGTACACCGTTACTGAACTCACTGGAAGACGCGCTCAGCGCTGCTGAAAACATCGGTTATCCCGTGATGCTGAAAAGCACCGCGGGCGGTGGCGGTATTGGTTTAACCCGCTGTGACGACCCTGAAGCGCTTCGAAACGCGTGGGAAAGTGTGCGTCGTCTCGGCGAACAATTCTTCAGTGACGCAGGCGTGTTCCTGGAGCGCTTTATCGACCGTGCGCGCCACGTTGAAGTACAAATTTTTGGTGACGGCAGCGGCAAAGTGATCGCCCTGGGTGAGCGAGACTGTTCACTCCAGCGCCGCAATCAGAAAGTGGTGGAAGAGACGCCAGCGCCCAATCTTCCTCAGGCCACGCGTGAAGCACTACTGGCTTCGGCGGTGCGTCTGGGCGAGCTGGTGAGCTATCGCAGTGCCGGAACCGTGGAATACATCTATGACGCCGAACAGGACGCGTTCTACTTCCTCGAAGTGAACACCCGTTTACAGGTGGAACACCCGGTGACGGAGTGTGTCACCGGCCTCGATCTGGTGGAGTGCATGCTGAAGGTTGCCGCAGGTGATGCCATTGACTGGGCGCGTCTGCAACAGGCACCCAAAGGCGCGTCGATTGAAGTGCGTATCTACGCAGAAGATCCGCTGAAAAACTTCCAGCCAAGTCCAGGCGTGCTGACCGGTGTCAGTTTCCCGGAAGACGTGCGGGTGGATGGCTGGATCGATACCGGTACGGAGGTTTCGGCGTTTTACGATCCGATGATCGCCAAACTGATCGTTCACGCCGACACGCGCGAAGCGGCGCTGGCGAAAATGCAGCAGGCGTTGGATGCCACGCAACTGCACGGCATTGCCACCAATCTCGACTATCTGCGCCAGATTGTCGCCACGGAAGCGTTCCACAGCGGCAAAGTGTGGACGCGTTTCCTCGACAGCTTTACGCCAACTGCCAGTGTGATTGAAGTACTGCAACCGGGCACCTTCAGCAGCATTCAGGATTTCCCTGGCCGCCTTGGCTACTGGGATATCGGCGTGCCGCCCTCTGGCCCGATGGATGATTATGCCTTCCGCCTCGCTAACCGCATTGTCGGCAACCACGACAGCGCCGCCGGGCTGGAGTTTACCCTACAGGGGCCAACGCTGCGTTTTCACAGCGATGCGGTGATTGCCCTTGCCGGGGCTGATTGCCCGGCAGAACTGGATGGCGAGAGTCTGGATTACTGGCAGCCGGTCGGCGTTAAAGCAGGGCAAACCTTGACCCTTGGCCGTGCTCACAGCGGTTGCCGCACCTATCTGGCGGTTCGTAACGGTTTCGATGTGCCGGAATATCTTGGCAGCCGTTCGACCTTCTCACTGGGGCAGTTTGGCGGCCATGCCGGTCGCACCCTGCGTATCGCGGATATGCTGCCGATCTCTCAGCCGCTGCTGGCCGCCTGCACCACGCCCGCGCCGATCAGTGAACCGCAAGCCCTCGATCACGCGCTGGTGCCATATTACGGCACTGAATGGCGTATTGGTGTGCTGTATGGACCCCATGGCGCGCCAGATTTCTTTACGCAAGCCGCGATTGATGAGTTCTTTGCCAGCGACTGGCAGGTGCACTACAACTCTAACCGCCTTGGCGTGCGCTTAGTGGGGCCAAAACCGACCTGGACGCGCGCCAACGGGGGTGAAGCCGGGCTGCATCCTTCCAACGTTCATGACTGCGAATATGCGATTGGGGCAGTGAACTTCACCGGTGATTTCCCGGTGATCCTCACCCATGACGGCCCAAGCCTTGGCGGCTTCGTCTGTCCTGTGACTATTGCTAAAGCAGAACTGTGGAAAGTCGGCCAGGTAAAACCCGGCGACCGCATTCGTTTCTATCCAGTCAGTGCGGAAGAAGCGGTGGCCCTTGAAAAAGCGCAGGCTGAGTCGGTCGCCACGCTGCGCAGCCATCACGCCAGGTCGTTTGCTGTGCCGTCATTAGCGACCACGGCGTTCGGCTCTGCAACCTTGCTGGCTGCACTGCCCGCGACAGACACCACGCCTGTAGCCGTCTATCGCCAGGCCGGGGATAAATACGTGCTGATTGAGTATGGCGATAACGTACTGGATCTGGCGCTGCGCCTGCGGGTACACCTGTTAATGCAAGCGCTAAGTGAGCGCGCGGTGCCGGGTGTTGAAGAGCTATCGCCCGGTGTACGTTCGTTGCAAGTACGCTATGACAGCCTGATCCTCAGTCAAAAACAGCTGATGAATCTGCTGCTGGAACTGGAAGCCGGGCTCGGCGATGTCAGCCAGTTGAAAGTTCCGTCGCGCGTGGTCTGGATGCCGATGGCATTTGAAGACAGCGCTACGCTGGGTGCCGTCGAGCGCTACCAGGAAACCGTGCGGACTACCGCGCCCTGGTTGCCCAACAACGTCGACTTTATTCAGCGCATCAACGGACTGGAGAGCCGTGAAGCGGTCCGTGACACGATTTTCGATGCCAGCTATCTGATCCTCGGACTGGGTGATGTCTATCTGGGCGCGCCTTGTGCGGTGCCTGTTGATCCCCGTCATCGTCTGCTCAGCTCCAAATATAACCCCGCCCGCACCTTTACTGCGGAAGGCACGGTGGGTATCGGCGGGATGTATATGTGCATCTACGGCATGGACTCTCCCGGCGGTTATCAACTGGTGGGCCGCACGCTGCCGATCTGGAACAAATTCCTTAAAAACGATCAGTTCGCGGCGGATGAACCCTGGCTGCTGCACTTCTTCGATCAGGTGCGTTTCTATCCGGTGACGGAAGATGAGCTTACCCAACTGCGAGATGACTTCCGCGAGGGGCGCGCCACGGTGTGCATCGAAGAGACGCTGTTTGATTTCGCTGCCCACCAGCAGTTCCTGACGGAAAACGCCGACTCGATTGCCGACTTCCGTCAGCGTCAGTCCGCCGCTTTCGAACAGGAAGTGATGCTGTGGGCGCAGGAAGAGCAGAACGCGCCGCTAACCCGTGAAGAGACGCTGGTTGCACCGGAAGCCGATGACGATGCGCGGGCAGTGTGCGCGGATATGAACGGCAATATCTGGAAAGTGCTGGTGCAGCCGGGTGACGCGGTGGAAGCCGGTCAGACGCTGATCATCGTTGAAGCCATGAAGATGGAACTGGCCATTGTCGCGCCGCAGGGTGGCACGGTGAAACGCATTGCCTGCCAGTCCGGGCGTCCGGTGAGTCCGGGCGACACTCTGTTGTGGCTGGAATAAGGAAATCCCATGAACCAAAGCCCACGCAGTAAAGGCCGCCCGGAAGCGCTGGCGGAGAAGGTGTATCAGGCACTGAAACAGGACATTTTTGAGTTTCGCCTCATGCCCGGTGACCGCTTCAGCGAAAACGAAATCGCTGAGCGGCTGGAGGTGAGCCGCACCCCGGTGCGTCAGGCGCTGTTCTGGCTGGAACGCGAGGGCTATGTCGAAGTGTGGTTCCGCAGTGGCTGGCAGGTGAAGCCGTTCGACTTCGAGTACTTCGAAGAGCTGTACGACTTCCGTACCGTTCTGGAGCGTGAAGCGGTGCGCCGCCTGTGTGCGCTGCCGCCGCTATCCTGCGCTGAGACCCTCAGCGCGTTGAAAAGCTTCTGGATGGATGCGGCCCGGTTGGAAGACGGCAAAGCGGTGTCGCTGCAAGACGAAGCGTTTCATATGGCCCTGGTCGCCGCCGCTGGCAATCAGGAGATGGCGCGCATCCACGCCGAGTTGACCGAAAAAATCCGCATTATCCGCCGTCTCGATTTCACGCGAGATGACCGGGTCGATGCGACATACCGTGAACATGCCCAGATTTTACGGGCGATTTTTCAGCAACACACCGAGGAGGCGCAACGCATTTTAACTGACCATATCGCGGTCAGTAAGGCAGAGGTCAGAAAGATCACATTGCATATGTTACAGCAGGCCAGGCTTCAACCCATCGAATAAAAACATCAACATTTTTAGGGGTTTAACAATGAAAAGACGTTCGTTGCTAAAAGCTTTTGCGCTCACCGCTACCGTGGCAAGTCTGGGGTTTACCTTTGGTGCCCAGGCCGCTGACACCATCAAGGTTGGCATCCTCTCTTCACTGTCCGGCACCATGGCGATTTCAGAGACACCGTTAAAAGACATGGCGTTGATGACCATTGATGAGATCAATGCGCAAGGCGGTGTGTTGGGCAAGAAGCTGGAACCGGTGGTGGTCGACCCGGCGTCAAACTGGCCGCTGTTTGCCGAGAAAGCACGCCAACTGCTGACGCAAGACAAAGTCGCTGCGGTGTTTGGTTGCTGGACTTCTGTTTCACGCAAGTCGGTGTTACCGGTGTTTGAAGAGCTGAACGGCCTGTTGTTCTACCCGGTGCAGTATGAAGGGGAAGAAATGTCACCGAACATCTTCTATACCGGTGCTGCGCCTAATCAGCAGGCCATTCCGGCGGTGCAATACCTGATGAGTGAAGACGGCGGGGCGGCCAAACGCTTCTTCCTGCTGGGTACTGATTACGTCTATCCGCGCACCACCAATAAGATCCTGCGTGCGTTCCTGCATAGCAAAGGGGTGCAGGATAAAGACATCGAAGAAGTCTATACCCCGTTTGGCTACAGCGATTATCAAACCATTGTTTCTAATATCAAGAAATTCTCTGCTGGCGGTAAAACGGCGGTGATCTCCACCATCAACGGCGATTCCAATGTGCCGTTCTACAAAGAACTGGCTAACCAGGGCATCAAAGCCACGGATATTCCGGTGATTGCCTTCTCGGTCGGTGAAGAGGAGCTGCGTGGCATTGATACCAAACCGCTGGTCGGCCAGTTAGCGGCGTGGAACTACTTTGAGTCCGTGGATAACCCCACCAACGCCAAATTTGTTGCGGATTATCGCGCCTACGCTAAAGCACACAACCTGCCGAATGCAGACACCGTGGTGACCAATGACCCGATGGAAGCGACCTATGTCGGCATTCACATGTGGGCCCAGGCTGTCGAGAAGGCGGGGACCACGGATGTGGATAAGGTGCGGGCGGCGATGGCTGGCCAGACGTTCAAAGCGCCAGACGGTTTCACTCTGACCATGGATAAAACCAACCACCATCTGCATAAGCCGGTGATGATTGGCGAAGTCGAGGATAACGGCCAGTTCAACGTGGTGTGGCAGACCGATAAACCGGTCCGCGCGCAGCCGTGGAGTCCGTATATCGCAGGCAATGATAAGAAGCCGGATTATCCGGTGAAATCGACCCAGTAATAGGCAAAGTGCGTGCTGATGCCCTCACCCACAGTGTGAGGGCGTCAAGCCGCACCAACGACAAACAGGATCATCACCATGACAATCCGCCGTTATCTTTGCTGTCTGCTGCTGCTCCTGCCGTGGCTCGCCCGGGCGGGCGATGGCGCTGACTTTGCCGCCGCCAGCCGGAATCAACAGGCGACGCTGCTGCAACAATGGGCCGCGTCTCCACAGGCCAGCCGCGTGCCACTGTTACAGGCACTGCGCAACGAAAGCGTCGTCATCGACCAAAACAAACAGCCGTTCGATAAACAGGCTGACAAACTGCTCCCGTTGGACAGTGCTCAGCAACCCACGGGCGAAACGAAAAAACTGTTTATGAATAACCGGCTGCGCCAACTCATTGCCAGCGCGCTCGCGGCGCATCAGTTGGTAAGCCAAGACCCAGCCGTTCGCCTCCGCGCCGCCCAACAGCTGCAAAACGATGGCGCTGCCGATCAACTCCCGCTTATTCAACAGCGCCTGGCGACAGAAAAAGATCTCGAGGTTCATCGGGTGCTGGCGATGGCAGCGGCCAATCTGCAACTGGCCAGCCCGGATGCTGCCGTACGCCTTAACGCCGTCACCCTGTTGGGGGCGTCGAGCGACCCTAATATGCAGGCCAGTCTCAATCGTTTAACCCAGGCCAGCAATGAGCCTGACGCCCAGGTTCGCGCGGCGGCTAGCCACAGTCTTCAACAGATCAAACATCGCCTGATGTGGGGCGACTGGCTAGGGCAGGCGTTTACCGGTCTCTCCCTCGGCTCCATTTTGCTGCTTGCTGCACTTGGCCTTGCGATTACCTATGGTCTGCTTGGCGTGATCAATATGGCTCATGGCGAGATGCTGATGCTGGGGGCCTATGCAACGTGGATGGTGCAAAGCCTGTTTCAGCAATTTGCCCCCCAGTGGCTGGCCTGGTATCCGCTTCTGGCCCTGCCGGTGGCATTCCTGGTCACCGCTACGATGGGCATGCTGCTGGAGCGCCTGATTATCCGCCATCTGTATGGTCGCCCGTTAGAGACGCTGCTGGCGACCTGGGGCATCAGCCTGATGCTGATTCAGTTAGTCCGCGTGATGTTCGGTGCACAGAACCTCGAAGTCTCTAATCCTGGCTGGCTCTCTGGCGGCTGGCAGGTGTTGCCAAATCTGGTTCTGCCTTATAACCGCATCGCGGTGATTGGTTTCGTGTTTGTGGTTCTGGCACTGACCTGGCTGCTGCTGAACAAAACCCGACTTGGCCTTAGCGTACGTGCTGTTACTCAGAACCGAACCATGGCGGGCTGTTGTGGCGTGCCGACCGGGCGCATCGATATGCTGGCATTTGGCCTGGGTTCCGGGATCGCCGGCCTTGGTGGCGTTGCGCTGTCGCAACTGGGCAACGTCGGGCCGGAATTGGGGCAGGGTTATATCATCGACTCCTTCCTGGTAGTGGTACTGGGCGGTGTGGGGCAACTGGCGGGTACGGTGGTTGCCGCCTTTGGTCTGGGCATTCTGAATAAAGTGCTGGAGCCACAGATTGGCGCGGTGCTGGGCAAAATCCTGATCCTGGTGTTGATCGTCCTGTTTATTCAAAAACGTCCGCAGGGATTATTTGCCTTTAAAGGGAGGGTAATCGACTGATGAGCCAGCCACTGACATTAACACTCGCCCGTAAAGCGCCACGACTGAGCTGGTGCTGCGGGATCATCATCACCCTGATGTTGCTGGTGATGCCGTTTCTGGCACTTTTACCGGCCAGCCATCCGTTGGCGATCTCTACCTATACGTTGACGTTGGTCGGCAAGATCCTCTGCTATGCCATTGTGGCCGTGGCGCTGGATCTGGTGTGGGGCTATGCCGGTCTGCTTTCGCTGGGCCACGGCCTGTTTTTTGCCTTGGGTGGCTATGCAATGGGCATGTACCTGATGCGCCAGGCGGCAGGGGACCAGCTCCCGGCGTTTATGTCTTTTTTATCGTGGGACAAATTACCCTGGTTCTGGGTGGGAACCGAGCATTTCGCGTGGGCGCTGTGCCTGATTGTCCTGGTGCCCGGCGGTTTAGCGCTGCTATTCGGCTTCTTTGCGTTTCGTTCGAAAATCAAAGGGGTCTATTTTTCCATCATGACCCAGGCGCTGACGTATGCCGGAATGCTGCTGTTCTTCCGTAATGAAACGGGGTTTGGTGGTAACAATGGCTTCACGGGTTTCACCACCCTGCTGGGGTTTGAAATCACCGCCACCACCACCCGTATTGGCCTGTTCGTCTGTACCGTGTTGCTGTTGTTAGCAAGCCTCGGCGTTGGGTTTGCCCTGGCGCGCAGCAAGTTTGGTCGTGTGTTGACGGCGGTGCGGGATGCAGAAAACCGTTTAATGTTTATTGGCTACGATCCCAAGGGGTTCAAGCTGTTTGTCTGGACGCTATCCGCCATGCTGTGTGGTCTGGCGGGGGCGCTGTATGTCCCGCAGGTAGGCATAATTAATCCGGGAGAAATGTCGCCGACTAACTCCATTGAAGCTGCGATTTGGGTGGCGCTGGGCGGTCGCGGTACTTTGATTGGCCCGTTGCTGGGGGCTGCGATTGTGAATGGGGCCAAGAGTTGGTTTACCGTGGCTTTCCCGGAGTATTGGCTGTTCTTTCTCGGACTGATGTTTATCCTCGTCACGCTGTTCTTACCGCGTGGTGTAATTGGCCTGCTGCGCCGGAGGCGTAATGACTGAACCGCTATTTACACAACCCCATCCAGCCGACCGCTACCGCGATCAGCGTGATCCGGTGCTGCAGCTGGAGAAGGTGAATGTGTCGTTTGATGGTTTTCGCGCGCTGACCGATTTGTCACTCAAGATCGGTGTCGGCGAGTTGCGTTGCGTGATTGGTCCCAACGGGGCGGGCAAAACCACACTGATGGATGTGATCACCGGGAAGACCCGACCAGACAACGGCCTGGTTATCTATGACCAGGACACGGATCTCACTCGCCTGTCATCGGTGGAGATCGCGCGGGCAGGCATTGGCCGTAAGTTTCAGAAACCCACGGTATTTGAGGCGCTAACGGTATTCGAGAATCTGGAAATTGCCTTGAAAACCGATAAGTCGGTATGGGCCAGTTTGCGCGCCAGGCTCAACGGCGAACAGCACGATCGCATTGATGAGGTGTTGAAACTGCTGCGGCTGGGCGGCGAACGGCAGCGTATGGCCGGTTTGCTCTCCCACGGGCAAAAGCAATTTCTGGAAATTGGCATGTTACTGGTGCAGGACCCGCATCTGCTGCTGCTCGATGAACCGGCGGCAGGCATGACCGACGCAGAAACCGAGTACACCGCAGAGCTGTTTCGCAGCCTGGCGGGCCAGCATTCACTGATGGTGGTGGAACACGATATGGGCTTTGTCGAAACCATTGCCGATCACGTGACGGTACTGCACCAGGGGCAGGTGTTGGCGGAAGGATCGTTACGCGAAGTACAGGCGAACGATCGGGTTATCGACGTTTATTTGGGGCGCTGACATGTTACAGGTTTCTGAACTGAATCAATATTATGGCGGTAGCCACATTTTGCGCGGCCTCTCATTTGAAACCCGACCGGGAGAAATTACCTGCTTGCTGGGGCGTAATGGGGTAGGAAAAACCACCTTGCTGAAATGCCTGATGGGATTGATTCCGGCTAAATCCGGCGAGATCCGCTGGCAGGAGAAGGTGATTAACCAGCGCAAATCCCATCAACGGGTGCAGGCGGGCATGGCTTATGTGCCACAGGGAAGAGAAATCTTCCCCCGGCTGACGGTGGAAGAGAACCTGTTACTGGGGCGAGCGCGCTTTACCGGCCGTGCAGCGAAACACGTCCCCGAGGAGATCTACCAACTGTTTCCGGTGCTACAGGAGATGAAACTGCGGCGCGGTGGCGATCTCTCCGGCGGGCAACAGCAGCAACTGGCGATTGGCCGTGCGCTGGCCTGCCAGCCACAATTGCTGATTCTTGATGAACCCACAGAGGGCATTCAGCCTTCGGTGATCAAAGAGATTGGGGCGGTGATTCGTCACCTCGCGCAGCGGGGAGACATGGCGATTCTGCTGGTGGAGCAGTTTTATGATTTTGCCGCTGAACTGGCCGATCACTATCTGGTGATGTCTCGCGGTGAAATTATTCAGCGCGGCAGCGGCAAAAACATGGAGGCCGACGGCGTCAGGCAATTGGTGGCGATCTGACGCCATAAAAAAACCCGGCTGAGCCGGGTTTGTGTCAGGTATCAAGCCGGTACGCTGTGTGGCGTAGCGTGAAACTCACGTTTGAAGTAGATCAGTCCCTGGCCTTCACTGGCCAGCGTAATCTGCTTCACTTCCAGCAGATAGACGCGGTGAGTGCCGATGGTCTGAATCTGCTGGATTTCCCCTTCCAGGCTCGCCAGCGCCTGTTGCAGAATCGGCTGTTGCAGCGTGCCTTCACGCCAGCCATCCAGGGTAAAACGCTGCTCCATCGTCAGTTCGGTCATGCCCGCAAAGTGGCGGGCCATCTCTTCCTGTTGGTGATTCAGCACGTTAACGCACATTCTGCCATTCTCCTCAAAGACCGGCACCATGGCGCTACGGTTGTTAATACATACCAGTAGCGTTGGAGGAGTATCGGTCACCGAGCAGACGGCGGTCGCGGTAATCCCACACCGTCCTGCGCGGCCTTGGGTCGTGACGATGTTCACCGAAGCAGGCAGGCTTGCCATTGCGTCACGGAAATTCAGACGATGCTGTTCTTGCGTAGACATATCTACCTCTCTTACTTCAGTAAACGATCAAGCTGATTGATATCGCTGTTGTTGTGCAGATGTGGCACCGTCCAGCCGTCACGGTCGTAGTCCGCCAGGCAGCGATCCACCATCTCCATCATATTCTTCATGTTGCCGGAACCCTGGGCATGACGCAGACATTGCAGGCGCACCTCATCCTGGCTTCCGGCGTAGTTGATTTCGTACAACTCATGGCGGCCACCAAACTCGCTGCCCATTGCATCCCACATCAGTTTGAGGATCTTGATACGCTGCTCATGATCCATGCCGTTGGAACCGCGCACATATTGTGCCAGGTACTGATCAATCTCAGGGTTTTGCAGATCGCGTACGCTGGAAGGTAAGTAGATCAGGCTGCTGGTGACGTTGCTTTCGATGATATTTTTAATCTTCGCGTAGGCCATCGGCGCCATCACGCGATAGGTTTGCATCGCCTGCATATCCGGCAGCCACGCGCCGTTTTTCCACGGCTGCGCCTCGGCGGCCATGGCGTCGCTCAGTGACCAGAAGAGATTACGCCAGGCGACCACTTCACCCAGCGATGCCTGCACGCCACGGAACTCCATCACGCCTGAGCATTCGAGGCTTTTTTGCAGCAGCGCGGTGACAAAATCGAGTTTCACCGCCAGGCGAACACAGGCCTGCATCGGGTAGAGGCGGGCGAAACCGGCTTCGACGCTCCAGCGGCGACAGCGATCAAAGTCACGGTAAATCAGCACGTTCTCCCACGGGATCAAGACCTTGTCCATCACCAGGATCGCGTCATTTTCATCAAAACGGCTGGAGAGCGGGTAGTCAAACGGGCTACCGGTGGCACCGGCGACCAGCTCATAAGAGGCGCGGGAGATCAGCTTCACGCCATCGGCATCCATTGGCGCAACAAACATCAGGGCGAAATCGGGGTTATCGCCCATGACCTGCGCGGAGCCAAAGCCGATAAAGTTGTAGTGGGTCAGCGCTGAGTTGGTGGCAACCACTTTCGCGCCGCTGACGATAATGCCTGCATCGGTCTCTTTCTCGACCTTGATGTACACATCTTTCACTTCATCAGCAGGTTTATGGCGATCGATCGGTGGGTTAACAATCGCGTGGTTAAAGTACAGGCCCGCTTCCTGAATGCGCTTATACCAGTGGCGCGCGTTGTCTGCGTATTCACCGTAGAACTCCGGGTTAGCGCCGAGCGAGCAACCAAACGCCGCTTTGTAGTCTGGCGTACGCCCCATCCAGCCGTAAGTCAGGCGGGACCAGTCGGCGATAGCGTCACGTTGCAGGCGAATCTCATCCGCTGAACGGGCGAAGCGGAAGGTGCGGTGGGTATAGCCGCCGTTGCCGGTATCGGTTTGCCAGCACAGTTTGTCGTGGCTTGCAGGGGCGTGCAACGCATCGTACAGCGTGGAGATCGAACCGGCCGCATTGCGAAACGCCGGATGCGTGGTGACATCTTTAACCCGTTCACCATAAATATAAATTTCACGGCCATCTTGCAGGCTGTTAAGAAACTCTTTGCCGGTGAAGGGGCGGTTAGTCGCAGCGCGATGATCTTCAGGTTTCATGATATTACCTCACAAAAGGGTGACGCTTCGGGTACAAACGCCGGGTTGTTATATGAATGTGTTTTTCCTGTTAACCGATTTAAGCGCTGGATCGACGCTGTCGGAAGAGACGTTTCAGGGGAAAGCCGGTACTTTTCACCAGCGCGGGAGAAAGTGAGATCGACGTCAAATGAAAAAAGCGACGAGGGGGAAACCTCATCGCTTTATGGCGGGAAAGAAACTACTGCTGGCGAAACTGCGTCGGGGAACAGCCCGCCATTCGATGGAAAAAACGTGCGAAATAGGCCGGATCTTTATACCCCAGCGCGTAGGAGATCTGGTTGACGCTTTCGCTGCTGTAACGCAGCTGGCGCTTGGCTTCACGCAGCACGCGTTCAAAGATCAACTTTTTGGGCGATTGATTAGCGAACCGGCGGCACATTTCAGTGAGCCGGGATTCGCTTAGCCCCAGCTCGCGCGCGTAGTCCGGCACCGTGAGATGCTGGCGGAAGCAATCATCTATCATGCGGTTAAAGCGCTGGAACTGGCGCATCTCCCCGCGAATACCGCAGACGGCAATCTCCTCGGGGGGCGTTTCACGCAGTACCAGGGTAAACACCGCCTGGGCCAGTGCGTTCAGCAGCAGCTCCCGGCCCGGGGAATTTTGCTGAAACTCCGCCGCAATCAGCGGCCAGTAGTGGTGCAGTGCCTCCAGTGTCGCCGGGGCTGACTCCAGCGACAGGCAAATGCCAGAGCGGTTGATCGCATCGGCTTTACCCGGCCACAGCTTCTCCACCAGCGGCCAAATCAGCTCCTGGCGCACGGTCAGCACGTGACCATCACTGTCTGATTCGGTGATAAACGCGTGAGGCACTGAAGGCGGCGTGAGGACAAACAGCGGCGCCTTCAAATCATAAAAATGTTCATCCAGTTGCAAAGTGATCTTCCCGGTGACCAGAACGTGCAGCTGAAAAGAGCGATCGTGCCAATGGGGATGCATATCACGGCCAAAGAAGCTGGCGAGGCGGGCAAAAGTTTCGTAATGCACCTCCTCGCTGGCGTGGTCGGGTTGATATACCTTGCCAATATCAATATTTTCAAAGCTGCTCATTGCGTCTCCTGGGGAATGGAGCCCGGCTGTTGCGCAGAGGAGACGGGGGAAGGTTTGCGCACGTTCATCGGTATTTTGGTTAACACCAGCGCCCCAAGCACCAGCAGCCCAGCGACAAACCACAACCCCGCATTGAAACTGCCTGTCGTGTCACGCAGGATGCCAATCAGCAGGGGGCTAACAGCAGAACCGACATTCCCCATGGCATTGATCACCGCCAGTGCTAACGCCCGTGCGGTAAAGCTGATTGCCTGGTCCGGGGTGGTCCAGAAGATCGCCATTGCGGTAAAGGCAGCAGAGGAGGCAATCACAATACCCAACAGTTGTAGCAGCGGATGGGCACTTGCCGAGGCCAGCAGCCAGCCGACTGCCGCCATCAGGTAGGGCAAAATGGTATGGCGCTTGCGCTCCTGCAAACGGTCTGAGCGGCGGCTCCACCAAATCATGCAGAGGATGGTGCAGAGCTGAGGGATTGCGGCCAGCACGCCGATCACGATATTACTGCTGCCTTCGTTGAAGCTTTTCAGGATCTGCGGCGTCCAGATATTGATCGCACTCAAGGTATTGGTCAGGCAAAAGTAAGCCAGCGTGTAGAGCAGCACCGTAGGGGTCAGGACTTCACGCCACAGCGGTTTACGGGTGGCAAAATTAGGCTTAGCAATTTCCCGTTCACGATCCAACATGGCGATCAGCGCCCGTTTCTCATCACCGTCTAACCAACGCGCCTGGGTGGGTTTATCATCCAGAAAAAACCAGGTCACAATGCCCAGCAGGACTGAGGGCAAGCCTTCCAGCAGGAACAGCCACTGCCAGCCTTTAAGATCCCACAGGCCATCCAGCGCGAGAATATAACCAGAGAGCAGCGAGCCAATCATCATGGTGACCGGCATTGCAATCATAAACAGCGCATTAGCCCTGGCGCGATAATACGCCGGGAACCACCAGGTAAGATAAACCAGAATGCCCGGCAGAAAGCCTGCCTCGGCAATCCCTACCAGCATGCGCAACAGATAGAGCGTATGGGCATCGGTGGCAAACAGCGTGCAGGTGGACGCGATGCCCCACAGCACCATGATGCTGGCAATCCAACGGCGTGCGCCAACAATGCCCAGCATGATGTTACTGGGAATACCGCAGATCACGTAGGTGACATAGAACAACGTGGCCGCCAGACCGAACATAGTGGACGTCAGACCGAGGTCTTTACCCATGGTCAGCCCGGCAAAGCCGATATTGATGCGGTCAAGAAAGGAGAAAACAAACAGGACGAATAAAAACACAATCAGACGCCGAAAGAGCTTTTTCACAACACGTTGTTCAGTGGCAGAAACGTTAGCATCAAAGGATTGTTGCGTTGAAGTCGTCATGGTTTTCTCCCGGTAGCTTAGTAGACTGACTGCTGACCGTCGGTTGACTGTGAAAGGGAAGAGGTAAAACGGGCTGCCAACGCTTCAGCACTGCGTGCTAATAGCGTGGTATCGACGCCGACCGCAACAAACAGCGCCCCCCGTTGCAGATAGCGCTGAGCCAGCGCTTCATTCGCCATCAGGATGCCCGGTGCTTTGTTGGCTGCCAGAATCTTTTCAATACACCGGTCAATGGTGGCCTGAACTTCAGGATGTGCCGGATTGCCCATGTAGCCCATGTCGGCACTGAGGTCCGCCGGGCCGATGAACACCCCATCGACACCCTCTACGGCGAGGATTTCATCGAGATTAGCAACGCCTTCACGGGTTTCGATCTGCACCAGCACACACATCTCATCATCGGCCCGTTGCAGATAGTTTGGCACCCTGTTCCAGCGCGAGGCGCGGGCGAGGGCGCTGCCTACGCCACGGATGCCGCGCGGCGGATAATGACAGGCCTTTACCGCATTACGCGCGTCTTCCGCGTTCTGGATCATCGGGATCAGCAGCGTTTGTGCGCCGGTATCCAGCAGCTGTTTGATGATCACCGCATCGTTCCACGGCGGTCGCACGACCGGCTGACTGGTGTAGGGGGCTATCGCCTGAAGTTGACCGAGCACGGAACGCACGTCGTTGGGCGCATGTTCGCCATCAATCAACAACCAGTGAAATCCGGCACCGGCCACCACTTCAGCACTGTAGCTACTGGCAAGGCCAAGCCACAGGCCAATTTGCGGTTGCTTCGCCGCCAATGCTTGCTTAAACGTATTGATTATCATCGCTTTTCCTCAAACGAAGCGGCAGCTGATGGCACCCATCACGCCGTAATCTACGTGGAAGGTGTCACCTCTGCGCGCGGCAACCGGACGGGTAAATGAACCCCCTAAGATGATCTGCCCCGCCTCCAGCTCCACGTCATGCGGGGCCAGTTTATTGGCCAGCCAGGCCACACCGTTGGCCGGATGGTTCAGCACGGCAGCGGCTACGCCTGACTCTTCAATGACGCCATTGCGATACATCAGCGCTGAAATCCAGCGCAGGTCGAGTGCATCCGGTTTGATCGGACGGCCGCCCATCACTACTCCGGCATTGGCGGCGTTGTCTGAGATGGTGTCGAATACTTTACGCGGGCGTTGGCTTTCCGGATCGATACCGTGGCAGCGTGCATCAATGATCTCCAGCGCCGGGATGATGTAATCCGTGGCGTTGTAGACATCAAACATCGTGCAGTTGGGGCCGCGCAGCGGTTTGGCTAAGACGAAAGCCAGTTCGACCTCAACGCGCGGAACAATGAAACGATCAATGGGAATATCGCTTCCGTCGTCAAAGAACATGTCATCCAGCAAGGCACCGTAATCCGGTTCGCTGATTTGTGAACTGGCTTGCATGGCCTTGGACGTCAAACCGATCTTGTGGCCTTTCAGTACCCGGCCTTCGGCAATTTTAGTGGCAACCCATTGACGCTGAATGGCATACGCATCGTCGAGCGTCATGTCGGTGTGACGCAGAGAAAGCTGGCGCGTCTGCTCACGTTTCTGCTCCGCCTGGTGCAGTTCGTGGGCCAGCGCTTTGATGGTGGCGTTATCTAACACGGGAGATTCCTTACAGGTTAGCGAAACAGCGCATGGACGTTGTTATGCTTGAAGTTCAGCACCGGATGCAGCTCTTCCAGCACCAGCGAAAGTGCCAGATAGCGTTCTGCGCTCAGCGCCGCAAAGTGTTGTTTTATCTTTTCAAACAGCGCGGCAATCACGGGCTGTAGCTCATCCAACTGACGGCCATGACCGATCTTGAGTGTCATATGCACAAAGGCGTAATCGTGTTTGCCATCCGCCATCTGCCAGGTATCGATCCAGTGGGCGCGACTGCGGATGCCACCCAGTGGAAAAATTCCGCTGTCGGCAAGGTGGCGGTTAACCTCAGCAAACAGGCCAGGAAGATCGGCCTGCTGGCGAATGTTTTCAGTACACTCGGCAATAAAGTGGGGCATAGCGAACTCCTGAAAGAAAGGGGCTGCGGTGGACAGGACCGCAGCCTGGGGATTAGAGCGTGTTACCGAGCTTATAACCGGCTTCTTCATCCCCTTTGCGGGTATAGGAGAAGCCATCGGCACCGATGGTCACGGCCATTTCGCTGGTGTGTTCACGTTCACGCACCGGTTGCGGCTTACCATCGAGGTCCAGCACCAGTGAGCCGTCGGTGTACCAGCTTGGGACCACGGGCGTTCCCCACCAGTCACGACGCTGATTGTCATGCACATCCCAGCTCACTACCGGGTTGTCTGGATCGCCGGTGTAGTAATCCTGGGTATAGATCTCAATGCGGTGCCCGTCTGGATCGCGAATATAGAGATAGAAGGCGTTAGAGACGCCGTGACGGCCTGGGCCACGCTCAATCATGTCTGATTTACGTAGTGCCCCGAGCTTGTCGCAGATCGCCAGAATGTTGTGTTTCTCATGGGTAGCAAAAGCAATATGGTGCATACGGGGGCCTGCACCGCCGGTCATCGCGGTATCATGTACCGTTGATTTACGGCGCACCCATGCGGCATACACGGTGCCTTTATCATCACGGATATCTTCGGTGACGCGGAAACCCAGCCCCTCGATGTATTCCAGTGCACGCGGTACATCTGGCGTGATCTGGTTAAAGTGGTCGAGACGGACCAGTGCGCCTGGGGTATACAGTTCATAGCGCCACGCCAGGCGTTCTACGTGCTGTACGTCATAGAAGAATTCGTAAGGGAAGCCGAGCGGGTCTTCAACACGCACGGAGTCACCAATACCTTTCACGAAACCGTTCACACGACGTTCGGTTTTGCATCCCAGCGCCTTGTAGTAAGCCTCAGCGCGATCAACATCTTCCGGGCTGCGAACGCGGAAAGCGAAAGCGGCAACGGCAGCCACCGGGCCTTCACGTAGCACGATATTGTGATGGATAAACTCTTCCAGTGAACGCAGATACAGCGTCTTGTCATCTTCTGCGGTCACGTGCAGACCGAGAATATCCACGTAAAATTCGCGCGATGCCTTCAGGTTCGTGACCTGAATTTCCATATAGGCGCAGCGCAGTACATCAGGCGCGGGTAGGCCGGTAGTTAATTTTGTTGTCATCGTAAAACTCTCTGTAGGGTAACAATGAGCCCCTCCAGCGCGTGGAGAGGCTGAACCGGGATTAGATGCCCCATTTCGGGATCGGGTGGTCGCCGAAGGAGATGCAGACGTTCTTCATCTCAGCAAACACTTCGAAGCTGTATTCGCCGCCTTCACGTCCGGTTCCCGAAGCTTTTACGCCGCCAAATGGCTGGCGCAAGTCACGGACGTTCTGGGTGTTGACGAAGACCATGCCCGCCTCAATGCTGCGCGAGATACGCAGGACTTTGCTGACATCCTGAGTCCAGAGATAAGAGGCGAGGCCATATTCAACGTCATTGGCCAGACGCAGGCCTTCTGCTTCATCTTTGAAGGGCAGCAGGCAGGCAACCGGACCAAAGATCTCTTCCTGTGCGATGCGCATACGGTTGTCCACATCAGCAAACACCGTAGGGCGCAGATAGTTACCCTGGCTCAGGCCTTCTGGCTTGTCCGGGCCGCCCGCTAACAGGGTGGCACCTTCTTCGATACCGAGACGGATATAACCGGAGACTTTTTCCCAGTGCTGCGGGCTGATCAACGCGCCAACCTGGGTTTCAGGATTGGTTGGGTCGCCGACGCGCAGGCGATTGGCACGCTCAGCGAAACGACGGACAAATTCCGGGTAGATACTCTGCTGAATAAAGATGCGAGAGCCTGCGGTGCAACGTTCACCGTTGATGGAGAAGATGGTAAACAGCGCCGCATCCAGGGCGCGATCGATGTCTGCATCTTCAAAAATCAGCACTGGGGATTTACCGCCCAGCTCCATCGAGTACTTTTTCAGACCTGCGGTCTGCATGATTTTCCGGCCGGTTGCGGTGCCACCGGTAAAGGAGATCGCGCGCACGTCATGGTGGCGCACCAACGCATCTCCCGCTGTGTTGCCATAACCTTGCACCACGTTGAGTACGCCCGCCGGAATACCGGCCTCAAGCGCCAGTTCACCCAGACGGTCAGCGGTCAGCGGTGAAAGTTCTGACATTTTTAAGACGGCGGTGTTACCCAGCGCCAGGCAGGGCGCGGTTTTCCACGTGGCGGTCATAAACGGCACGTTCCACGGCGAGACCAGCGCACAGACGCCCACCGGCTGGATCAGCGTGTAGTTCATCATCTTGTCGTCAACCGGATAGGTACGACCGTTCATCTGCTGGCAGATTTCTGCGAAGAACTCAAAGTTGTGCGAGGCGCGCGGGATCAGCACGTTTTTGGTCTGATGGATCGGCAGACCGGTATCAGCGGTTTCCATCGCCGCGATTTCTGGCACGTTTTTATCGATCAACTCACCGAGGCGGTTCATCAGACGCGCGCGCTCTTTCATTGGGGTGTTGGCCCATTTCGGGAACGCATTTTTGGCAGCTTCGACGGCCTGATGAATCTCTTTTTCCCCGCCCGACGCCACTTCGGCTAACACTTCGCCATTGGCAGGATTGACGGTAGTGAAGTAGTCGTTGCTGGCGACGCTTTTGCCGTCAATCCAGTGGTTAATCTTTTTCATTTCAGGCTCTCCTCAAACGCTTTCTCACTGACAATCCGGTTGGTTAAACGGCCTACGCCTTCAACTTCCACCACCACTTCGTCGCCGGGTTTCACATCCGCCAGCCCTTTTGGCGTGCCGGTGGCAATCATGTCGCCTGGCTGTAGCGTCATGAAGCTGCTCAGATACTCAATCAGGTAGGCAACGTCGAAGACCATGTCATGGGTGGTGCCGGACTGGGTCAGTTGGCCATTAACAAAGGTTTTGAGTTGCAGGTTCTGTACGTCCGGGATGGCGTCACGCGGCGTAATTTTGGGTAACAGTGGCGTCAGAGTGTCGCGACTTTTTACGCGCAGGTTAGGGCGGTAGTAGTTTTCCAGGTAGTCACGTACCGCGTAGTCGTTGCAGACGGTGTAGCCCTGTACATACTGCAATGCTTCGGCGCGGCTGACGTTGCGCGCGGTTTTGCCGATCACCACCACCAGTTCGGCTTCGTAGTGCATATATTCGAGATTGTCCGGGCGCACGCTAACGCTGTGATCGCCCGTTATGGTGTTGGCTGCCTTGATGAATACCAGCGGCTCTTCTGGCGCTTTGAAGTCCAGTTCACTGGCGTGATCGGCGTAGTTCAGGCCCAGAGCAAACAGTGTTGGCTGACCGTTCGGCTGGCTGGCAATCACGGTATCAGCGGTAAAGCTAGTGTGCAGCGAAGGCAGCCCGGCTGCGCTAATCACCACTTCATCACCCGGCGCTAACTCAACGCGAACCTGTGGGGTGCCCAGCAAAATCACGTCCCCGGCTTGCAAGGTGGCGAAATCGCTCAGCGCGGCAATTAATTCGGCCGCATTACGGTGCAACTCGGCGGTAGACCAGCGCTGGCGCTCGACGCCATTGACGGTGGTGAGGATTTGAACATTACTGACGTCCTCCAGCGTTGCCACTTCGCCAATCGGGCAGAAGCCATCACGGCATTTCGCCTGAATGGCAGGGCGATAGAAGCTCTCTTCCGCCAGGCTGACATCATTGGCCAGCGCATACCCGGCGATAAACTTCGCGGCATCGCCCACGGCAACTTTACGTGCCGTTTGGCTAATCACCACCGCAAGAGTTCCGCCGCTGTAGGTGGTTAACTGCGGCGGCAGTTGTACGGCATCACCGTTAGCCCGCAGGGTATTGCGCGGTTTAATGAACCAGACCGGGGTTTTCGGCGGCGTTTTATAGGGAGCTTCATGAAAGCGTTCATCCCAGGCTGCTGTTTGCGAGCCATGATTGAGCGCAACAGCAAATACGGACCTTTTCATTGCGATTCCTTGTAGCTGTGAGGGCATCTACGCCACATCGTTAACATGTTAATGAATTATTATTAGATCGGAGTTGTGGAGGTGGTCAAGACGGTGCAAAAGGGGGTTAAATTGAATTTTTCAGACAAAAAACAGGATTATATTACTAATAATCATGTGGTTATGATTTTGGTAAGTCTGGGTGTGTTATTTTTTTGTTAATTTATTTGTGATGGCGATCACTTTATTAAGTTGTTAACATTATGCTTTTGTGAAGCTGTGTCATTATTTGCAGATAGGCATGTGAGTTGCATCACCCTATACTGCGTAACTCATCCTTAAACCAATCCTGAACGGTGCTGAATATGTATGATTCCCTGACCATTGCCTTGCTCCAGGCGCGTGAAACGGCGATGGGCTACTTCCGTCCGATTTTGAATCGCTACAACCTGACGGAGCAGCAATGGCGCATCATTCGTATTCTGGCGGAACACCGGTCACTGGATTTTCACGACCTGGCGCAGCAGGCCTGTATTTTGCGCCCCAGCCTGACCGGCATTCTGACCCGGCTGGAACGTGATGGCCTGGTGTTTCGTCTCAAACCGCTGAACGATCAACGCAAACTGTTTGCCTCACTGACGCCAGGCGGCGTCGAGTTGTACCAGCAAGCGTGTAGCGAAATAGACGCGGGTTACCAGCAGATTGAGCAGCAATTTGGGCCGCAACAGATGCAGCAGCTTAAAGCGTTATTACACACGTTTAATACCTTGCGTCCTGAAGAGTGGGAAGAGGGCAAGCCGCAGGCGATCAATGGCTAAATAGCTCGTCATATTTAAGCACAATGCTGTTTATTATCCATTCTATGCAGGTATTGTGATTTTACTCTGTCAACGCTCTCATCAATAATCGTTCGTCATTTTTCCATTCATATTAGACATTTTTAATCTGGATAATGACCCTCCGGGATTATTTCGCAACCTGTCGATGAGAGTATTATGAAATATTCACTAAGTGCTATTGCACTGTTGGTTATATCTGGCTTTCAACCCCTCTACGCTGCCGATAATGCTGCTGAAAAACCGCAGCAGGGCGGTGATTTCGTCTGGGGGATTGAAACCAATCCCACCACGCTTAATCCACAGTTTAATGGTCAGACGAAAGTGGAGCTGGTGCAGCGTGCGGCGTTTGAGTCCCTGCTGGCGCGCAAAGCAGATGGTAGCTATATTCCCTGGCTCGCTACCGGCTATGAAATCAGCAAAGATAATAAGACATACACGTTCCACTTACGTCAGGATGTGACGTTCTCTAATGGCGAAAAGTTTAATGCGGCTGCGGTTGCTGAGAATTTCCATAATCTACAAAACCTGACGTATTGCGCAGGCTCAACCATGTGCGTGATTGGTTCACGCATTGCAAGTATCACTACCCCTGACGAATATACGGTGAGCGTGACGTTAAAAGAAGTCTATAGTCCGTTCCTTTCATATATTAGCTGGCTAAAATTACTCTCGCCTTCGTCATGGAAACAGCCAGATCTGAAACAAGGCGGACCGGATATTTATGGCACTGGGCCATTTATCCTGAAACGCTGGGATAAGAATCAGCAAATCGTTTTTGTGCGTAATCCAAATTATCACTGGTCTTCCGGTAATGCTCATCACCAGGGACCGGCGTATCTCAACAGCATTACCTATCGTATTTTACCGGAGTCTTCGGTGCGAACCGGCGCGCTGTTATCCGGTCAGGTTGATGCCATTGAGGGCATCTCAGGGAATGATGCGGGTGAATTTATCGATAATCCCGATTTTAGCTACCAGAGCGCACCCAACACGGGGACGCCTTACACCCTGTTCCTGAATATCAAAGACGGGCCAACCAAAGAGTTAAATGTGCGACAAGCATTGCTCCAGGGGCTGGATATCGACAGCATTATCAAGTCGATTTACCGTGGTCATCGCGTACATAGCTGGGGGATCACCTCACCGATTGATCCGCTGTATGACAAGAGCATTGAGGGCAAATACGGTAATAATCCTCAGCTTGGCAATAAATTGCTGGATGAAGCGGGCTGGAACCTCAAGGGCAGCGATGGCATCCGCGTGAAGAATGGCGAGCGGCTGAGCATTCTGGTGGTGCAATCACAGGTTACGGTGCGCGATCAGCGAGATGTGTTGCTGGAAGCGGTGCAGGCGCAGGCCCGCCAGCGTTTAGGCATTGAGTTGAAAATCCGCTATGTCGATCCCGGCACCTATTTTCAATACATTAAAAATGGCAATTACGGCTCCATTCCGAATTCTCACGACGATACGGACGGCCTCGATCTGGAAAATCACTACCTGCCGATCGATGCCGGTGGCGCGATCAATTACAGTCGCACCGATGCACCGCAAGTCTCTGCCTGGCTGAACGAAGCCGCACACACGCTGGACGAAACCAAACGCAAAGCCATCTATAGCGAACTGCAAAATTACGCCATTCTTCAACAGGCGCTCGCTATCCCGCTGTACGCTCCGGATGATGAAATCGCCGCCGCGTCACATGTCCATGGTATCGGTTTCCGCACCTTCCGTCAGATCCCAGAAAATGCCTACGATGTGTGGGTAAGCAAAGATTAAGAAGGCTAAGGGCAGGGACGCCCTTTGGCGCTCAGTGGATTAAAAACCAACGGCTAACTTTGCATGGCTGAAGGTTGAAACCGTTTTGCCAGTTTCTTTTGCAGAATAATCACGACAAGCGGGAAGCTTGATGCGCTCATTGCGCTTATCGTTAGCAAGGTATTTGTGTCTCGCGGTGTCATGCTGTGTTCAGGGAATAGCAGCGAGGAAAGTAAAAATGCAACGGTGGTCATTAAATACATTATTGATGTCTGCAATGAAGAGAATCCTGCCCGCTGTCCGCTATCCGGAAATTGCATCGTTAGCGTGGAAGAGGCCACCAGGCGGCTATAAGCTGCGCCAAGAAACAGGGTGATGAATAACGCCGCCTGCTGATAGCCCAGGAGGGGAATCAGCAAACTCAATATAAAGATGCTGGTTGAACCTGTTGCCAGAATGAAAGCGGAAAAACGCGAGGTCAACATACCGGTTACTTTTGTTGCCAGATAACCTGTAACACCGCCGCCAAAGAACAACCAGGGTAGCTGGTCTGGCGCAGCCCCCAACTGCTGTAGCATTAAGGGAACCAACACCGGCATGACCAGCATCGGGCTAAACTGTACCAGCGCATTACTGGAGGCAAACAGTAAGGTATCCGCATTGAGACGCTGCATGTAGCTCCTGTCCGTAGAGACAGGATCTTGGGGTACGGTAGAGACAATCAATGGCAATGCTAACCAGCAAAGTGCACTTATCGACCACAACGCGAGATGCCATCCAGAGTGGGTACACAGAAATAAAATAGCAGGAATTCCAACAATACTGACCAGTGCAAATGATGCAATCACCGTAGCCATCACTTTTCCGCGCATATCGGCCGGGGCGTTATTGATGATAATGCTGATTCCCACGCCCATTGTGGTCCCGCCAACGACTCCTGCACAGAATCGCAGCGCAAGCAGAAGATGAAAACTGGTCGTGAATGTCGTCAAAAGTGTCAGCAGGCCCAACAGTGCCATATTAGCGATTAAAAAACGTTTCTTATTGCAACGTCCAATCCAGTAAAAGGCGATAATTCCCGAAAGGACCGCGCCGAACGTGTATATGCCGGACACGTAGCCGGAAAAAGAGATCGGGACGGCGAAATCGGCCGCCATAAAGGCAAACACAGGGTTGAACACCATATATTCCAGCGCATTAGTGAACTGGATAAACGCGATGACAATGGCTATTCGCATTAGCGAGCGATGATTAAAAGTCGGTGTAATAAGCGGCATAACAAGTAATCCAGGGATGAAAGAGATGCGAGTTTAATTACTATCAAACATGTTAACTACATGGTAAAAATGGCACTTACTCTTATCAAAAATGGGATAGCCGATGCGCCCGGCTCTGGATTTTAATAGCCTTAAAGTGTTTGTTGCTGTCGTTGAAAAAGAGAGTTTTGTTGGGGCTTCGAAAGCTCTTGAAATGCCAACATCCAACGTCAGTCGTTGTATTGCTCAGTTAGAAGAAAAGCTGCACCTCCAGCTTATCGAGCGCAGCACGAGGCATATGAAACTCACCGCTGCGGGGCAGTTGCTCTATCGTCGGGCGAAACCACTACTGGAGGCACTGGAGCAAACCGAAACAGAGCTCACCTTGCGGCAAATGCAACTCAAGGGCCCCTTACGTATCTGCATCCCCAATGAAATAGGACCGGCATTACTGGGTTCTGTCATCGCTGACTTCGCCTGTCAGTATCCAGATCTGGAGATCAGCTGCGTTACAAATTTGTCCGGCTTTGAATCGCTACGAGATGACCTGGATCTAGCGATTATAGTTACCCGAGGTCAGATGGATGACAGTGATTATATCGCTCGCCATCTGGTGACGATTCCTTGCACGGTTGTGGCCTCACCCTCCGTTATTCAGCGCTATGGCACTCCCACGCATATCCGTCAACTGGAAGCGTTACCCTGTATTACCACCGTAAGTGCACTGAAAGGGGCACCGTGGCAGTTCGTCAATGTTAGAGGGGGATTCGACACCGTCAAGGTGAATGGACATTATCGTGTTAACAGCGGGGAGATGGCGGGAAGGGCTGCGATTGCGGGTGTTGGTTTTGCTATTTTGTCGCAGCAAGCCTGCCAGCCTTTCATTAGCGAGGGACGTTTAATTGAGATTGCGTTTGAACAGGCGGTCGCCCCACTGCAATTATTCGCTATTTATTCAGGTCGGCGCTTCTTGCCTGCCAAAACAAGAGCGCTGATTGATTTTATCCATGAGCGATTGAGCGCGGATTAACGCAACTGGCTGTCCTTGCTGCCGCGCCGGTTGTATCCGCTGTGGCTGGCTTCGCGCTTATCGATTTTCTCCTGACAGTTGACGCAATATTGCACGCCCGGCAAAGCGCGACGTCTCGCTTCGGGAATCGGTTCGCCACAGTCCTCGCAGAATTCTGCACTCTCGCCGTGACCGAGATTGCTGCGCGCGCGTGCGATTGCATCATCGACCGTTGCATCGATCTGTTTCTGTACTGCACCATCTTCAGACCAGCCGCCTGCCATAACTGCCTCCCGAGTAATGTGAATACCACTAACTATAGGCTACGGGATGTGCTGAAGAGAACAGGCATTATTCAATCCATACCTGGCTAAAGTCTGGCCACCCCAGAGTGTTGGAATCCCGCCAGGTAAAAGCTGAATCAGATTCGTAATCCAGCCAGTGGTGGAACAGGGGAATGATCCACTTTCCACGGGTAATACTCCCGAAACAAGTTTCCAGCGCCTGATGGAAGGTGTTGAAAGGTTGTTGTGCTGATGCGGCGATACACACGTCCAGATTGTGACGTAACGCATAGGGCAGCCTTTGCAGTGTGGGATCAACAACCAGCCAGTTTTTGTATGCACCGACGTCCTCAAAATCAACCATAAAGTTGGTGAGCCACAGATCAACATTAGGGGCAGAGGATGTCATGTACGCCAGATATGAAAACTCTTCGACCCGACATTCGATACCTTTCTCATGCAATAGTGTGGCAATTCCCGCCGCAAGTTGGCTGAGTTCGGGTTGCCTGAAGGTCGCCAGAACAACAGGGCGGTTGAGACCAAAAGCGGGGTTGGTCATGTTGTAGTCAATTTCGCGGTGATTCCACCCCGGTAACATACCCGAAGAAAATGAGAGTGCACGGGCATAATCTTGCTTTAGCGCACTGCGCCGCAAAATATCCACGGGCTGGAGGAGGTCGTTGAGGAATTTACGCCACGCCGTTTCGGCACATTGGCCGTCAGCGTCGATCAGTAGGAAACTGGCGCCCTGTTCGAGTTTTCGTTCTCTGGGTTTGTTGATCGCTTCCGGCTGGGTGGTGCGCAGCAGAGGAATGAAGCTCATGTTGATATCCTGGGTATCAAACCGATACACATTGACTTCATCTATCATTGGCGCAGCAAGGTGGTAATGTCGGTTTTTACGGATGCAAAGTAGCTTGTCCGAATGCTCGGCAATCGAAAATGGTCCGGTGCTAATGAGCTTGCCGTTTTGCGTTTTGAAAATTTTGGCGGGGATGGTTGCCAGTAATTCGGGTAGATGATTCAGTGGATGTCTGAGCTGGAATATAACCTTAAGATCGCCCTCGGTGGTTATTTCACGAATATCAGTGAACATCTCGCGGAATACCAGCGACATGCGCGCATTATCAAGACAGCGTTTGATGTGTGCAGCAGTGATCGCGCTGCCATCAGAGAAATGCAGCCCTTTGCGTAAAAAGAAGTGCCATTCCCTGTCGCCATTATGGCTGAGCCAGTAGTGGGCCAGGTCGGGAACCGCCTGAGCCTGGAAGGCATCGTAGCGTGACAGACCACAAAAGCATTGCCGAATAAGATGTCTTTCGGTGCGTCTTCGGGGCGACAGCGGCGTAAGTGTATCTACGGCACGGTAGTAGGGAATACGAATACTGACTCCCTGGCTGGTCACAAAGGTGCCAAAATTCTCCCGTACCAGTTCTTTGAGCCGCTTTTGACTGGACTCAAGCCGCTTCGCTGGAAACACATCGCGATCATCATCGATATATTCTTCGAGCCGGTTTTGCTCGATTTTCTGCGGCGTGACCAGAAAGCGTAATGTCGACTTTTTTCCGCGCCCGCGCGCCGGAACCCACTCCAGCCAGCCTCTTTCACTCATCTTGCTCAGAACATTTCGGGCATTGCGCTTACTGCTGCTGATAGCGGTCGCAATGTCATCGATTCTTAACGATTGCGCTTCATTGCCAGCAAACAGCAGATAAATGCGCTGGAAGTGATGATCAACACTAGGCATAAGTTTCCGCTTTTCATTTTTTCCGCTTTTAGTGCCTCTGAATGTAACCAAAATGTGATCTTTTTCAACTTTGCTTCCTATTTTATGCAATGGCGGAAGCTATTTTCCCGTTGTGAGGCGGCTTTTTATCGGCCCGTAGGCGAGCCAGTATAAATCCTGAAAACACAATCTCCTTCAATAACAGGAATCTGTATGACGCATGCAAAAGTTCGCTTCGATATGAAAACCCTTCCTGCTGAACGACTGATGGCAGAACTCTCGTTGTGGTCAGCGGATTTGACCCGCTTAGCCGATGAGATTACCCGTGTTGATGAGTATGCCGACATCTATCACATCGACGTTTCCGATGGTCACTTTTCCCCTGCGTTTCTGTTTTTCCCCGATGTTGTCGCGCAGATCCGTCAACTCACTCGCAAGCCGCTACATGTGCATCTGATGGTTGACGATCGCATTCTGCTGGAGCAAATAGACCAGTTCGCAGAAGCCGGTGCCGACATCATTTCAGTCCATGCAGAAAACCAGCAGCTTGATCAGGCCTTAACACGCATTGAAGAGTACGGATGTGTACCGGGTCTGGTCCTTCAGCTTCCGACGCCGGTTTCAGCGGCTGAAACGTGGTTGCCTCGCGTAGGCATTCTCACCCTGCTTGGCACCTTGATGGGGGTGAAAGGTCAGGACCTCAGCGAGCAAGCCTGTGGCCGTTTGCATGAAGCGCGCCAGCTGATTGGCCGTTGCGGTGCGGAACATAAAATCCTGCTGGCTGCCGACGGAGCGATTCGTAGCCACACCGTGCCCGCACTGCGCGAAAGCGGAGCTGACACCGTAGTGATGGGATCGCTGGCATTCAACGCCTCTGACTACCGCGAAACGATGCTCTGGTCTCGCGCGCTGCGTTAATCGCCTTTCGATGCGTTAAACCCTACAAAAAACGAGGCAACAGAATGATAAATACATTGCTGAGTAAAGAACTGATTCACCTGAACCTGAAAGCGCAAAACAAGGCCGATCTCCTGCGCGAGATGGCACTTATCCTGCGCAATGCGGGCAAGGTTGCAGATGAAAACCAGTTTTTAAAAGACGTGCTCTCCCGTGAAGAACAAGGCTGTACAGGCTTTGAGGAGGGGATTGCCATTCCTCATGCGAAAAGCCGTGCCGTGACTGCGCCCGCAGTGGCGATTGGTGTAAGCCGCAGCGGTATCGATTACGGCGCAGAAGACGGTGAACTGAGCCACTACTTTTTCATGATTGCCTCGCCAGACAACGCAGATGATACGCACATTCAGATACTCGCTCAGCTTGCTTCACGCTTTGTTGAAGAGCGTTTTATTAAGCAGCTCTCTTCAGCCACTTCGCCTGAAGAGGTGTTGGCGCTTTTCCAGGGGCAGGAAGAAGAGGCTGTTGCTCCGCAGCAAAGCCGGGGATTCCTGATTGGGGTGACCGGTTGTCCCACTGGCATCGCGCATACCTATCTGGCTGCTGAAGCGCTGGAGAAAGGGGCCAGAGAACTGGGTTATGACATCCTGGTGGAGACAAATGGCTCTATCGGGGTGCGTAACTCACCGACAGGTCAGCAGATCGCACAGGCAGAAGCGATCATTGTCAGCAGTGATAAACCGATTGATACCGATCGTTTTGCCGGCAAAAAAGTGATTTACACCAGCGTCAAAGCACCTATTCGCGGCGCACGGGAGGTGATTAATCAGGCTCTGGCCGCCCCGATCTGGCAACCAGAGAGTAAGCCGGGTAAGAGTACAAATTCGCTGATGGACTCGGCCGGTGCGGGAAAAAATATTTATCGATCCATGATGAATGGCGTATCTCACATGATCCCCTTTGTCGTCACGGGCGGGCTGATGATTGCGCTTTCCCTGACGATTGGTGGTGTGCCCGGCCCCCACGGGCTGGTGATTCCGGAAGGGAGTATCTGGAACACCGTACTTAGCGTCGGGGCGGTTGCGTTTCAGCTCATGATTCCGGTGCTGTCCGCTTACATCGCTTATGCCATCGCTGAGCGACCCGGTCTTGCGCCCGGTTTTATTGGCGGATGGATTGCGAACACCGGCAGTTTTTATGGCGCGGCGGCGGGGACCGGGTTTATTGGTGCCATTCTTGCCGGGTTTATTGTGGGCTACGCGGTGCGTTGGCTGGCGCGACGAGAATGGCACAAGGTGATTCAGCCATTAGTACCGATTCTTATCGCGCCTTTGCTCGGCACTATCCTGATTTCCGGTTTATTTATCTTCGTGATTGGCGCTCCTATTGCTGATTTGATGCAGTCACTCAACAAGATGCTGGTTTCATTGAGCGGCGGAAGCCTGGTGCTGTTGGGGATCGTGATTGGCGGGATGGCGGGCTTTGATATGGGGGGCCCCTTTAACAAGGTCGCATTCCTGTTCTGTCTCGGCATGATGACTTCCGGCCATCCTGAATATTTGGGTGCCATCGCCTGCGCCATACCTGTTGCTCCGCTGGGGATGGGGATTGCCAGCCTGGTTGCGCGAAAAAGCGGGTTGTTTACGCCAGAAGAGCATGAGGCCGGGAAAGCCGCTATCGCTATGGGGATGATGGGTATTTCAGAAGGGGCAATTCCTTTTGCCGCTCGCGATCCGCTCACGGTGATCCCGGCGAATGTGGTGGGCAGTATGTTGGCATCCGTGTTGGCCTTCCAGATTGGGATCACCAATAACGTGGCGCACGGTGGCCCTGTAGTGGCGCTTTTGGGTGCCATGAATAAACCCATTTTTGCCTTCTCAATCATGCTGTTGGGCGCAATGCTTACCGCTGTTGTCGCTATTTCGCTGAAATATATTCGCAGCCGCAAACAACACGGGGCCACAGCCCAACCTTCCGCTATCAGTCAAAAAGCCATTACACGCTGAATCAGCCTATTTCTAAGGAGTTTTACCATGCCTGAAGTACAGAAAAAATTACGAGTGGGTGTTTTAGGCTGCGGGCCAATCTCGCAGGCAGGGCACTTTGAAGCGTGCACGAAGGCCTGTAATGCAGAGCTTTATGCAATTTGTGACAGCGCCGACGATCTCCGCGAGCGTATGTCGGCGATGTGGGCGCCGCAAAAAGCGTATGCGGACTATCAGCAGATGCTGGACGATGAGCACGTTGACGCCGTCATCATTGCCACAGCGGATGCGTTTCACGTTCAGTTAGCCATCATGGCGTTACGGGCCGGTAAACATGTGCTCTGCGAGAAACCGCTGGGTGTGACGGTAGAAGAGTGTGAGGAACTGCTGCAAATTTCACGTTCAACGCGTCGCATCTTTCAGATTGGCCATATGAAGCGTTTTGATGGCGGCATTCAGTCGGCGCGGGAATTCATTCAGCAGGAGATGGGAGAGCTGGTGGCCTATAAAGGCTGGTATTGTGACAACAGCCATCGCTATACGGTGACGGATGCCGTACAACCGCAGATCGTTAAAAGCTTATCTCGCCGTAAACCGGCCATCGACCCTAAAGCCGACCTGCAACAATATTATCTGCTGGCGCATGGCAGCCATCTTATCGACACCGCCATGTTCCTTGCCGGGGAGATCACAGAAATTGAAGCGCGTTTTCTCCATCGCGGTGGCGTGCATTGCTGGTATATGGACGTTGCATTTGCGAATGGGACGCTTGGCCATCTCGACCTCAGTGTGGGTGTCAGAATGGACTGGCATGAAGGATTTCAGATCTATGGGGAAAACGGCAGCATCCTGGGCAAAACGTTTAATCCCTGGCTGTACAAATCAAGTGAAGTGGATATTTTCCATGAGAAAACCGCATCATGGAGCCGCGCCCTGGCGGCGGATGGCCAATTCTATCGCCGCCAACTGGAGTCATTTGCTAATGCCGTATTGAGTGAAAGCGCAGTGGCAGGAACGGGCGTTGAAGAGGGATTACTCATCGTCAAAGCAATGGCGGCGATACAGGCTTCCGTGCGCACCGGTAAATCTGTTCAGGTGGCGGCAGCAAAAGGGGCGATCTGATGAATAAAGGTATTTTCTCTAAAACCTTTCCCACGCAATCTGTGGATGAGAATTTCCAGTTGATCCACGCATTGGGCTATCAGGGTACTCAATTCAATTTTTCCAGTGCTGGGCTGAACGCATTACCACATTTCATTCCTGATAGCGTGCTGGAAGAGGTTAAACAGGCCAGCCAGAGACACCGGGTGTGCCTGGAGGCCATCTCCGCCACTTTTAACATGACTCACCCTGATTCTCGCGTGATTAAGCAGGGGTTGATATCGCTGGAAACGGTGTGTGAGGCAGCCGGGAGACTCAATTGCCCGGTTGTCACTTTGTGTACCGGCTCGCGGGATCCGGACGATCAGTGGCGTTTCCATCCAGACAATCTGCAGCCAGAAAGCTGGAAACTCCTGCAAAAAACAATGGAAAATGCACTAAAAGTCGCCGAAAAACATGATGTTGTTTTGGGTATTGAACCCGAGCTGGCAAACGTTGTTAATTCATCGATGAAAGCACGACAGCTTATTGATGAGATGCAGAGCCGTTTTCTCAAGGTGATTCTGGACCCCGCCAATCTTTTTGAGATTGCGACACTCCACGAGCAACACAGTTTGGTAGCAGAGGCGTTTGATTTGCTGGCCGATGAGATTGCTATCGCTCATGCGAAGGACAGAAACCCAGATGGAACTTTTACCACCGCAGGGCGAGGCGTGTTGGATTATCACTTCTACCTTCAGCAACTGCGTCACTCAGGTTTCACGGGTTGTGTGGTGACACACGGGCTGGAACCCGAAGATGCAGCGGAGGTTTCATTGATGCTTGATAAGCATTTGAAGCTGCTCGAAGGGAGTGTGGCATGATCAGGACGTTTAACCATCAAGGCGTCAGCTTACGTTACTACGACAACCAGGCAGAGGGGCCGGTGCTGGTTTTCCAGCACGGCTTGACCGGTAATGCCGATCAGACCCGGGGGACGTTTACCAACCAAAACTGGCGTCTGATCACGCTGGAGTGCCGTGCTCACGGGGGATCAGAGATGGGCCCGCCTGAGGATCTCGGCATTTTGACTTATGCGCAAGATCTCCTCGCCTTACTCGATCACCTCGAAATTGATAAAGCCCCGTTGGCTGGAATATCCATGGGAGCGGCTGTTTGTGCCTGTATAGCGTCGCAGGCCCCTGATCGTGTGCTTTCGTTATCCTTAGTGCGTCCCGCGTGGGGGCTGAGAAGCTCGCCGGAAAATTTGCAGATTTTCTCCGTCGCCGCGGGCTATCTTAACCTCTACGGCGCCATAGAGGGGAAGGCCAGATTTGTGGAGAGCGAAGTCTTCAACGCGTTGCAACAGGGATCTCAGGACAATGCGAACTCTATTTTGAATCTTTTCGCTTTAGATCCGGCGCAGACTGTCTCTCTGTTAAATCAGATGATATGCAGCCAGACCGGACTTCGCCCGGAGGTTATCCGGCGTCAGGCGATCCCGGTTCAGATTATTAGTAACGCTCAGGACGTTATCCATCCCGAGAGCCGCGCCTCAGAGCTGATGGCGTTACTGAGCGTGCATAACGTGGTAACTGTCTTCCCGAAAAATCAGGACAAAGCCCGACACGTAGAGGAAGTTACCGCGAGTTTAGTGACATTCCACAGAGCGTAAGCAATTGACGGCGGAGTTTCAGAAAACGGTAAGGCGAGCAGGAATTTCTTTTTGTGTTTCTCCGGCGCGTAGTGATCGTGAGGGCGGGCAATTTTTGCCTTCACGTCACGGTTTTATTTATGAAGGTTATTTCAAAAAACAGTTGACTGAGTAGAACGACAATTCTACTTTTATCGCATGAACAAGAAAACAAATGACACACGCGAAAAAATCCTGACAACCGCCGAGCAGTTGATCTATCAGAATGGGATCCACGCCATGGGCATGGACCTACTGGTCAAGACTTCTGGTGTTGCAAGAAAGAGCATCTATCGGCATTTCGCCAACAAAGAAGACGTGGCCTCAGCCGCGTTGTGTGAGCGTGATGAACGGTGGATGGAATGGTTCAGAACAGAGTCTGACAAAGGTAAGACACCCCAGGAACGTATTTTGAATATGTTCAGCGTTCTGAATAGCTGGTTTGAGTCTGACGGCTTCCGGGGTTGCGCGTTTATTAACACGGCCGGAGAGGTTGGAGATCCTGATGATCCCGTTCGCCAGATAGCAAAGATGCACAAGCAAAAGCTACTGGATTACGCCCTCGAACTTTCCGGACAGTTGAACCATGAGCATCCGGAGATTCTCGCCAGGCAGCTACTCATTCTGTTGGAAGGTGCCATCACAATGGCCTACGTAATGGGTGACAGCAGTGCCGCTGACAACGCACGGGAGATGGCGAAACTCATGCTGGAACGAACCTCATCTGATAACTGATGGCCATGAGTGTTTTTTGAGGCAGGTTAATTTACAAAAGTTCACCCGACATTTTTCGTTGGGTGAACTCTTTACTGTGCGGCTGGTTTTCCGAAATTTCTCTTTTCTGGCTCTATGGCTCACCCGACGTTCGCTGGCAAGTTCTTAAACCATCAGTAACTGAATATCTCATTTAAAACCCCTTCACCGTGACACTTTGCCGCGGCAATTTTTTCAATCTTCAGTTGGCTGTTCTGCTCCCTGCAGGATGGCAAATAGCTATGTCGTCAGTGTGGCTTGCCCGCTGTTTGCGTTCACGGTGAATTTCCGTTTCGCGCCTACATTTATCTTTTTTATCAGAAATTCGCGAATTTAAATAAATATTAATCTAATTAAAACAATTATTTAAATGATTTTTGAGGCGATCCATTTCTGATCCTGGAATTATTTTCAGAAAAAATCATTGACGAGGTAGAACGATCGTTCTACCTTTAAGCCACAGACAAGGCACCCCGTGATAGCGGGGGAGAGTGACAGAATCTGGTGAACGACTTACTGATCAGAACAGCATTTATGCCAGCGGCGTGAGCATTCTGGTGAAGTGATCAAAATAGAGGAATTTGTCGCGAAAGTTATGCCGGAACAGGGCCTCAACTCATCCCTGTATGACGAGAATAATTTTTAACCTAAACCGAAATTTACAGGAGTTTTACCATGACTAATTCACAAGTACGCCCACCGCTTCCTCCTTTCACTCTGGAAACGGCCATTGAGAAAGTGCGGCTGGCTGAGGATGGCTGGAACAGTCGCGATGCTGAAAAGGTAGCGCAGGCTTACTCGCTGGATACCAAATGGCGTAACCGTGCCGAGTTCGCAAACAACCGCGAAGAAGCGCAGGGCTTCCTCGACCGTAAATGGAAAAAAGAGCACGAATATCGCCTGATTAAAGAACTGTGGGCGTTTGGCGGTAACCGCATCGCCGTCCGCTATGCCTATGAATGGCACGATGACTCCGGCAACTGGTTCCGTTCTTATGGAAACGAAAACTGGGAGTTTGGCGCTGATGGCCTGATGGAACGCCGCTTTGCCTGTATCAACGACATGCCGATCAAAGAAAGCGAGCGGAAATATTTCTGGCCGCTGGGCCGTCGTCCGGACGATCATCCAGGCCTGTCAGACCTGGGGCTGTAAGGCAGTGTTTGTTATCCCGCTGGAAATTCAAGGCGGTCATTTTATCCGGGGTTCTACTCAGCCAGCCAACATTAAAGAAACGAGCTGGTGAGGCGGGGCAAGTGACTGTCTTGAGGGTGTACAGCCATCACGATGCGGGAATGTCTGGGGATTTTTCACATTCCGATCGTGAGCATTAGAATCCTATTCAATATTAACAGGGTCGTATTATGAATATTAAATCAGTGTTACTGACTGCTGCTATCGCCACCGTTTCTGCCAACAGTTTTGCCGACGCATCTCAGCCAGAGCGACACGTGCAGGAGTTCCTGAAAGCGCTTAATAGTGGCAACGGTAAGCCTATCGAGCAGCTGTCTCCACAGGATGCACGACAGGTGCTGATCAACGCTCAGAAAGGCGTAAAACTGCCAGTGGCAGACGTCACGGAAAAAACCATCAATGTGGATGGGAATGTAATCAAACTAAACATCGTGAAACCCCATAATGCGCAAGGCACTCTGCCGGTGTTTATGTTCTTCCACGGTGGTGGGTGGATCCTGGGCGATTTCGCAACACATGAACGTCTGGTTCGCGATCTGGTCACTAAATCCGGTGCCGCAGCGGTTTTTGTTAACTACACGCCTTCACCGGAGGCTCATTTCCCGGTTGCCATTAATCAGGCTTATGCGGCAACTCGCTGGGTAGCTGAACACGGCAGCGAAATCGGCGTCGACGGAAAGCGCCTGGCTCTGGTGGGTAACAGCGTCGGCGGCAACATGGTTGCGGCTGTGGCGCTGCAGGCAAAGCAGTATAAAACGCCCGCCATTCGCTATGAGGTGATGCTCTGGCCTGTGACTGATGCCAATTTCAATACCGGTTCTTATAACCAGTATGAGAACGGATACTTCTTGTCGCGCAACATGATGAAGTGGTTCTGGGATGCCTATACCACGAAAGAAAGCGATCGTAACAACATCCTGGCATCGCCGTTGCGCGCAACATCTGAGCAGTTAAAAGGGCTGCCTCCGACGCTGATCCAGACGGCAGAACTGGACGTACTTCGCGATGAAGGGGAGGCGTACGGTCGCAAACTTGACGCCGCCGGTGTTGATGTGACAGTTACTCGCTACAATGGTTTGATTCATGATTATGGTCTTCTGAACGCGCTAAGCGACGTCCCTGCAGTCCGTGCTGCGCTGGACCAGGCTGCTTACGAACTGAAAGAACACCTGAAATAACGGCCAGATGGCCGGCCGTTTTAAGCGGCTGGCCACGGAAGACCTTTGAATGTATCTACAGAATCTTAATTTAACATAATCAACGTTGTGCGCACTGAAGCTGTAAATGCTATTTGATA
>NZ_ALXE01000045.1 GCF_000295955.2 Pantoea sp. A4 | reverse complement strand
CATCGTTCGTGCCTTCATGTGAGTGATGCGCGGTACATCGTGCATGCCTTTATGTCAGTGATGTGAGGGACATCGTCCGTGCGATTTGTGGCTGCATAGCTCACAGACCTACCCTATCCCTGGAAGGGAGAGGGAATGTACGGCATCGCTATTACATGCATCACCGGTCTGGCACCCTCTCCCGCTTGCGGGAGAGGGCTGGGGTGAGGGGATGTCCGGCACCATTATTTGAAAGGGAAAATGAATATTCAGCAGCGTGCAATCAAGCCCAGATATCTCCAACCATAAAGCCCTCGGTGAAGGGATCGTCGTGGTCCAGAACATAGTTATTGATACCGTAAATCCAGCTTTTGCCGGTAATGGTCGGGACCACAGCGGTGCGTCCTGCCAGCGACGTCTCTTCTACGAGGCGACCGGTGAACACGTTACCGAGAATACCCTGATGGCGGAAATCCTGATGCAGCGGCAGTTCACCTTTGGCATGCAGCACGGCCATCTTGGCACAGGTGCCGGTACCACAGGGGCAACGGTCGATGGCCCCTGTCCAGGTGGTGGGGTCCTCCCAGGAAAATGTCCCTGACGCCATGGTCACCACATTGCGCCAGTCGGCATTGGGATCGTCAGTGGGGCCGGAAAGCTGTGAAATGGTAATTCCAACGCCCGGATAATCCGGGTGCGCCACCGGCAGTTGTTCAATGGCGGCCTGACGAATCATGGCTGATATTCGTGCGATCTCTTTGCCGTGAGAGGAAGTCAGCTCCAGGCCGGGGAACTGGCGCACATCCGCAATCACGTAGAACATCCCACCCCAGGCAACGTCGACTTTCACATTCCCTAAATGTGGTACGTCAATAATCGCATCAAGATAGACGGCGAAAGCCGGTACGTTGGTAAATGTCACGCCTTTCACTTTGCCATCCTGACACTGGGCAGACACTTTAATCAGACCCGCCGGGGCCTCCAGAATCAGTTCAGTCACCGGTTCCTGCATCGGTAACATCCCCATCTCCAGCAGCACTGTCACCACCGAAATGGTATTGCCGCCGGACATCACCGGATACTCAATTTGCTCCATAATGATGTAGCCCGCATCTGCGGTTGGGTCGTTTGGCGGGACAATAATATTACAACAGTGAGCAGGGTAGCCGCGTGGCTCGCGCAGCATCAGCTTACGCAACTGATCGTCATTCTCTTCCAGCCACTGCATCTTCTCATATACGCTGTTGCCGGGAATATGCGGCACGCCCCCGGTAATCACGCGCATTGGACATCCGGCATGGGTATCAACCGCGTGAATCGTTCTTTTAAAAGCCATAGCAACCTGCCTGTTCATCTTGGTGTAGTGCGGTTTCCCTGCGAAGTGAAAACCGGTTAAAGGTCAAACTTACTTCAATTCTGCGGAGCGCTTGAGTGCGGCTACCGGTTGCGCATCGGGCGCAATAACACTGCTGTTGTGTAAATCCATGGCGCGGGTTTCCGGGGCCATGAACAGGGCGACAACAAACCCCACTACCGAAATACCGAAGGCGACATACATGGTATTGGCGATCCCCAGCGTAGTGAGAGAAAGGGGGATCAGATAAGTGCCTACCGCCGCGCCAATACGCGAGAGTGAAGTGGCTAAGCCCACCGCAGTACCGCGCACTTCTGTCGGGAACAGTTCATTGGGATACACATATTCCAGCACCTGAGCACCGCCGATAAACAGCGCATAGGCGCAGAAAAAGACCAGGGTTGCCATGGCGGCACTGCTCGGGAAAATTGCCAGTAACAGCAGCGCTAAACCACTCCACAGGAAGCTGTGCAGCAACAGCTTACGGCGACCCAACGGATTGATCAGTTTCACTGCTCCTAAACAGCCCGCGACAAACATCAACGTAATGGCGACCGCGCCCAGTGCCGCCCATTCACCGGTCAATCCCATGGTTTGCAAAATACGTGGTGCAAAGGCATAGATAGCAAACTGCGGGATAATGGCGCAGGTCCAAAACATACTGACGAAGAAGATGCGCTTGCCATAACCAGAATGGAACAACTGGCCGATGGAAACGTTATGTCCATGCTGTTTTTCCGGGAGATCATCAATGGAAAACTCAGCGCCATAGACTTTTTTGATCACCGCATCAGCTTCTGCTTTCCGGCCCTTGTTCATCAACCAGCGGGCAGACTCCGGGGTGCCAACGCGCAGGAAAAGGAAAATGGCAGCGGGAACAAAGGCGCTGGCTAATGCCCAACGCCAGGCATCTTCCCCCGCGACGCGGAGAATGATTTCACCGACCACATAGGCCGCGGCGGCACCAATAAACCAGACCATCACCAGACTGGCCAGAATAGAGCCGCGCTGTTTTTTGGGAAGAAACTCAGCCAACAGTGAGGTTGCCAGCGGATGGTCGGCCCCAATGGCCATTCCTAATAGCAGACGCAGGCTGATTAATGCGGCAGCGGAAGTTACCCAGAACTGCCCGAGGGAAAACAGCGCCAGAAACACCAGTACCAATAAATACAGCGTCTTTCTTCCCAGTTTGTCCGTCACAATGCCGCCGATAAAGCCACCGAGGAACATGCCAAATAATGAAGATGCGGCGACCATGCCTTCTTCCATGGGGGTTAAATGCAACGCGGTGCTGATTTGTAACATCACCACGCCAATAATGCTCAGAATATAGCCATCAAGAAACGGGGCGGCTGAAGAGTACACGGCTAACTTTTTATGAAAGCTATTTAACGGTGCATCTTCCAGCGAGGTTTTAACGTGCTTTGACATTTGCATTACCTCTAGCGTAGCGATTTATATTGCAGGTCTTGTTTTCTTTGCCTGATAAAAGAAAATTGATTTTTATTTCATCCGTAACTGAATATAAAAGTACGCCGTAATAGAGTGTGATGTGTTATACGGATGTTACGTCTGATGCAGACTTTCGCACCGGACAACATAATGCCATATAAAAAAAAGGACAATTAACATAAGTTAATCCCGGCTCGCGGTGGATATGTGATCGCGCTATTAACTTTGCATTAACGTGGTGCGGAATATTGAGGGATAAAAACAACGGTTCATTCTTCACGCTTCTGTCGCATGACACGGCGACAGAAGATTTGAGACAACCCTGGCGTGAAAGTCCCGCTTATCTTGCTGTTACACATTTTTCTATAACGAGGCAGACAAAAAGCGGTTAAAAAGTGACTTTCATCACAAATTTTGCGCGTTGTCTTTTTTGTTATACTTCCTGAGATTTATGTAATAGCTGTGACAGAACCCTTTACGGTACATATAAGTGACAATAAGACGCAGCACAGGTGTTAACTATGTTTAGCAGCCCGAGTCCCGCCCTTTCATCCGCACGCCAGGAAATCGCTCTGCCAGGTAAGCCTGAGTTAAAAGTGGGCTTCATCCTGATGAACCGTTTTACCCTTATCCCGGTGGCCGGGTTTGTCGATTCGCTGCGCTTTGCCGCTGACGTCTCCTTCTCCAGCCGCCAAATTTACTGCCAGTGGGACTGGATGTCGGTAGATGACAAACCGGCTACCGCCAGCTGTGAAATGCGCATTGAGCCGACGCGCGCGCTCAACAACACCGAACACTACGACTATATCGTGCTTGCCGGGGGGTTACTGGAAGAGACGCGCGATCCACCGGAATACCTGCTGGAACTGCTGCGTGATTATCATGCGCGCGGCACGCCGATTATTGGCATGTGCAGTGCTTCGTTTGTGCTGGGTAAAGCCGGGCTGCTGCGTAAGAAGCGCTGTGCGGTGCATTTCACTATCGTCGATGAGTTCCGGCAGCGCTTCCCGGATGCCCATGCGGTCATGGACAAAAGCTATATTGATGATCAGGGCATCATTACCTGTCCGGGTGGTACGGCCATCGATCTTGCGGCGAGTTTGATCCGTAAACACTGTGGCGACATCCGTGCGCATAAGGGCCTGGAGTATCTGCTGGTGGAGGACATTCCGGCAGCGAAAAAAGAGGATGAGTCAGTCAAATCGGACAGCATGGAGGAGCACGTCTATAAAAACGCCGTGGTGCAGCGGTCAATTAACTTTATGAAAGCTAATCTGGGCATGCACTTTACCCTCAAGGATGTGGCCGAGCATGTGGGATCGCACCCACGTCAGCTCAACCGGGTATTTCTTGCCAATACCAACTGCACGCCCGCCAGCTACTGGCGGCAGTTGCGTATCCATCACGCCAGAAACCTGCTGGTCAATACCAGCCAGCGTATTACCACGGTGGCGCTTAACTGCGGCTTCTCAGATGCTTCACACTTTATTCTGTGGTTCCGAAAACAGTATGGCGAAACGCCGAATGATTACCGCAAACGCCGGCGTGAAATTGAAAAACTCACTGACCGCCATGAAAAACAGCGGTTCAGTGGGCATGCCTGATTTGCCGTTTGCCCACCATGCTGTGGCTACCACAGGCAGCCATTTCGGATCTGTTCGAGCAACACCATCAACGGATGTCTGAGCGCAATCGCCGACAGCCGTTTCACCTGGCTACGGCAGGAGTAGCCGGTCGCCAGGGGTTCGCTGGTGTTGTGGCCGGTGACCTGCTGTGACCAGGAGAGAGAATAGATGGTTTGCGAGGTTGCGAGGTTGCGAGGTTACGCGCCTCATGCCCGTAGGTGCCAGACATTCCGCAGCATCCGCTGGGTTGCACGTCCAGCACCAGCCCGCGGCGGGCAAAAATCGCCTGCCACTGTTTTGCACTCTCGGGGGCATTGGTTTTCTCTGTACAGTGCGGTAACAGGCGGTAAACGGTGTTTGTTACCGTAGTGGCTATGTCCGGTAGCGCTGACAGTAGCCACTCTTGCGGTAACATCACCGGAGGAACCTCACCGACCTGCGGGACTTTAAGGTACTCCTGGCGATAGGTTAGTGTCATGGCCGGATCCAGCCCAACCAGCGGAATACCCGCCTGTGCCAGTGCAGACAAACGCTGCGCATTACCGCGTGCGACCTGGTTAAACATCGACATAAATCCCTGTACGTGCAACGGTTTGCCGTTGGCCTTTAACGGGGCCAGCCAGACCTGGAAACCAATGCGGGTAGCCAGCTCAATGAAGGTGGCTAACAGTTGAGGCTCAAAAAAGCGCGTAAAGCTATCCTGAACCACAATCACACTGCGCGCTTTTTCCGTTGCACTCAGGCGTGCCAGCGCCCCCGGCGTCGCGGTTTTCACCTCCCACTGCTTCATCAGACCTGCGAGGGGAAACGTGTTGATCAACGGGCTATCAACCATGCCCACCCGGTTTTTCAGCAAAGATTTTAGCCAGTTAGCGCTCATCAGCCGATTATAAATCGCCGGTATTTTTGCCATCCACGGCAGGGTGAATTCCAGAGAGCCGATCAGGTAGTCACGCAGGGGACGTGGGTAGCGCTGATGATAGAGATTAAGAAAGCGAGAGCGAAACTCCGGGACGCTGACTTTCACCGGACACTGCCCGGCACAGGATTTACAGGCGAGGCAACCGGCCATGGCGTCATAGACCTGATGGGAAAAATCACTGTTGTTGGCGGCGCTGCGCGTATTGAACCAGCGTTTTACTGTGGCACCTACGCCAGGCGTGTGCTGCTCCGCCTCCAGCACATCAATGCCGCTGTTGCCCTGTAAGCGCAGCCACTCGCGCATCAGCGAGGCGCGCCCCTTCGGTGAATGAATGCGATCGCGCGTGGCTTTCCAACTGGGGCACATGGCATCGTCAGGATCGGCGTTGTAACAGGCGCCATTGCCGTTACAGTGCATAGCTGCGCCGAAACTTTGCCACACTCGCTCATCAATCTGGCGGTCATATTCGCCGCGTGTCGGTACGCCATCCACCTTCACCAATGGCGAGGAGCTATCAGCGGGCGTAGCAATTTTGCCGGGATTGATCTGGTTGTTGGGATCAAACGCCTGCTTTATCTGCTGCAACGCCGGATAGAGTGGGCCAAAAAACCGGGGTGAAAACTCGGAACGCATGCCTTTGCCGTGCTCGCCCCACAGTAAACCGCCGTAGCGTTGTGTCAGTGCTGCCACGGCAGTGGTGATCGGTCTGATTAATGCGGCATGCTGCGGATTTTTCATATCCAGTGCCGGGCGCACATGCAACACCCCGGCATCCACGTGACCAAACATGCCGTATTGCAGCTGATAGCTGTCCAGCAGCGCACGGAACTCGGTGATGTAAGCGGCCAGATGCTCAGGTGGCACGGCGGTGTCTTCAACAAACGCCTGCGGCCGGGCTTCACCGCTCACGTTACCGAGCAGGCCAACGGCGCGTTTGCGCATGCCATAGACGCGCTCTACGGCGGCATGGCCGACCGCACAGGTATGACCCAGCCGTAGCGTGGTGGTGTCCTGCTGTAGGTGCGAGATAAAGTGCTCAACCTGCTGATTGACCTCTTGCTCATCATCGCCACTGAATTCAATCAGATTGATGCCCAGCGTCGGCGTGGCCTGCTGGGGGAAATACTCCGCCACGCTGTTCCAGACGATATCCTGCATCGCCAGCAGCAGCACGCGAGAATCAACGGTTTCAATGGAGAGCGGGTTCAGGGCAATTAACGCGCGGGCATCATGCAGGGCATCCATAAAACTGGCGTAACGGACGTTCACCAGTACAGAAAATCGCGGTATTGGCAGTACGTTCAGTTTCGCTTCAACCAGCAGCCCGAGCGTACCTTCCGCGCCACACAGCACGCTGTTGAGATTAAAGCCGCCTTCGGCGGTGGCAATGTGGGCGAGATCGTAACCGGTCAGGCAGCGATTGAGTGGGGGAAAATGATCTTTAATCAGCTGCGCCTGCTCAGTGGCAATCTTACGCACCGTTCGGTGCACTCTGCCGACCGGGCCTGGCTGGCGCTCCAGCGTTGACCACTCGGCGGCGCTGCGCGGCTGGCTGTGTAATTGTTCACCTCCGGCCAACACCATATCCAGTTCCAGCACGTGATCGCGCGTTTTTCCATAGGTACAACTGCCCTGACCGCTGGCATCGGTATTGATCATTCCGCCCAGCGTGGCACGGTTGGAAGTAGACAACTCGGGGGCGAAAAACAGGCCATAAGGGCGCAGCGCGGCGTTTAGCTGATCTTTTACCACCCCCGCCTGCACCCGCACCCAACGCGCATCCGGGTTGATTTCAAGGATGCGATTCATATGACGCGACAGATCCACCACAATACCCTGCGTCAGCGACTGCCCATTAGTGCCAGTACCACCGCCGCGAGGTGAAATAACAATCTCATGAAAACCGGGCTGTGCCATCAAGCGGGTGATTATCACCACATCACGATTATCACGCGGGAAAAAAATCGCTTTAGGTAGTCGCTGATAAATAGAGTTGTCGGTAGAGAAAATAATCTGGTTTGCGTGGTTTATTTCTATTTCGCCGCTAAATCCCTGACGTTGAATTTCCGCAATAAACTGATGGTAAAGTGAGGAGAGAGGATTATCATTGGGTTTTAATGTCGCGATTAACATAGACGTACGCCAGCCTGCTTCGATAAGCGAATAAATTGTTGTTGATGAATATTCAGCGGTCAGAATTACCATGGCCGGTTAATACGGGATAACCGGCCATGGTGTTATTTATTCAGCCTCAGATGCTAAGGCAGATGTATTTAATTTCCAGGTAATCTTCGATGCCGTATTTAGACCCTTCACGGCCCAGACCGGAAGCTTTAACGCCGCCAAAAGGCGCAACTTCGGTGGTAATTAACCCGGTATTGACGCCCACCATGCCATACTCCAGTGATTCCGCTACGCGGAAGATGCGAGACACATCTCTGGTGTAGAAATAGGAAGCGAGACCGAACTCCGTGTCATTAGCCTGGGCGACCACGTCTTCATCGCGGGTAAAGCGAATCAATGGGGCCAGCGGACCAAAGGTTTCATCGCGGACCACCAGCGCGCTCTGCGGGACTTCGGTTAAAATGGTGGGCTGGAAGAAATTGCCGCGAATCAACTGTCCCCCGCTGAGGACTTTCGCCCCTTTGCTCACTGCATCGTCAATATGCTCGCGCACTTTGGCAAGGGCCTTCTCATCGATTAGCGGGCCGGTGGTGATGCCGTGCTCCAGGCCATTGCCAATGGTCAGTTCAGCCACTTTAGCCTGTAATTTTTCCGCGAACAGGTCGTAAACGCTATCGTGTACATAGATACGGTTAGCGCATACGCAGGTTTGGCCGTTGTTGCGGAATTTAGAGATCAGCGCCCCCTCTACGGCTTTGTCCAGGTCGGCATCTTCAAACACGATAAACGGCGCATTGCCGCCAAGCTCCATTGAGACCTTTTTCACGTCCTGTGCGCACTCCGCAATCAGCTGACGCCCAATATCGGTTGAGCCGGTAAACGTCAGCTTGCGCACGATCGGGTTGCGGGTCAATTCACCGCCGATGTCCCCTGCGCTGCCGGTGATCACGCTGAATACGCCTGCGGGGATCCCGGCACGCTCCGCCAACTCCGCCAGGGCTAACGCCGAGTAGGGGGTCTGTGAGGCGGGTTTCAATACCATGGTGCAGCCTGCGGCCAGCGCTGGCCCGGCCTTGCGAGTAATCATTGCCGAGGGAAAATTCCACGGGGTAATGGCGGCGGTCACGCCAATCGGTTGTTTGATCACCAGCAAGCGTTTGTCCGCCTGATGGCCGGGGATGGTATCGCCATAGATACGTTTGCCCTCTTCAGCGAACCACTCCAGATAGCTGGCGGCGGTGGTGATTTCCCCACGGGATTCGGCCAGCGGTTTACCCTGCTCAATGGTCATTAAGCGGGCGAGATCCTCCTGATTCTCCAGCATCAACTCATACCAACGGCGGATCTTTTCTGAGCGCGCTTTGGCGGTCAGGGCTCGCCATGCGGGGAGGGCCGCACTGGCTGCGTCAATGGCGCGATGGGTTTCTGTTGCCCCCATTTTGGCAATGGTGCCGATGACTTCACCGGTCGCCGGATTGGTCACCTCGGTGGTTAAGCCACTGTCGGCATTCAGCCATTGCCCATTGATATAGGCCTGCTGGCGAAATAAGGCAATATCTTTCAGTTGCATAATCATGTCCCTTCTTTAACGGGTTAATTCAGCAAGAACGCGGGTTGCAAATGGCGGCGCTGCGTGCTTTGAGTTCAGTATTCAGAATGCGATCGTTCTCTGAATAGTCGACCGGGCAATCAATGAGATGGACGCCGGGTGTGGTCAGGCAGTGTTGTAGCCGCGGCAGTAAATCACCTGCTTGCGCAATGCGGTGCCCCTGCGCGCCATAAGATTCAGCATAGAGGACGAAATCGGGATTGCCGTAATCAAGGCCAAAATCGGCAAAGCCCATATTTGACTGCTTCCAGCGGATCATGCCGTAGCCATCATCACGCAGGATGAGCACCGTCAGGTTCATTTTCAGCCGTATAGCGGTTTCCAGCTCCTGGCTGTTCATCATGAAGCCGCCATCACCACATACCGCCAGAATGGGTTTTTCTGGGTAAACCAGGTGTGCTGCCATGGCCGAAGGCAGACCCGCCCCCATGGTTGCCAGCGCGTTGTCCAGCAGCACCGTGTTAGGTTTATGGGCTTTGTAATTGCGGGCAAACCAGATCTTATAAATGCCATTATCCAGGGCAACAATGCCCTCTGACGGCAGAGCCTTACGCACATCAGCAACCAGGCGCTGCGGATAAACCGGGAAGCGATTATCGTCACTACCTTCGGTGAGATGGGCTTCATTAGCTTCACGAATTTGCAGCAGGCGGGTGAAATCCCAGTGCGCGGTATTCCGCAACGCTTCGGTCAGTTGCCAGACGGTATTGGCGATATCGCCAATCACTTCGATCTGCGGAAAATAGACCGGATCGACCTCAGCAGAGCGGAAATTTACGTGGATCACTTCGGTTCCGCCTTGTTGCATAAAGAAGGGCGGTTTTTCAATCACATCATGACCGATATTGACGATCAAATCGGCGGCTTCGATCGCTCGATGGACAAAGTCACCGGCGGAAAGCGCAGCGTTACCGAGGAAGCGGGGATCGCGTTCATCAACCACACCTTTCCCCATCTGCGTGGTGACAAAGGGAATGCCGGTGGTGGCAATCAGCTGAGTCAGCACCCTGGCGGTGAGTTTACGATTCGCACCGGCTCCAATCACCAGCACAGGTGAACGCGCGCTTTTAAGCTTGTCCACGGCGGCGGCGATGGATTTTTGCTCAGCGACCGGGCGGCGGTGCAGACTGGGGGGGATTGGGCGGCTTTCCGTGAGTTCGGCGGCAATATCTTCAGGCAGTTCGAGATGCACCGCGCCGGGTTTTTCCTCCTCAGCCAGACGGAAGGCTTCGCGCACCCGCGAGGGAATGTTATCTGCCGAGGCAAACTGGTGGGTATATTTGGTGACGGGCTCCATCATATTCACCACGTTTAAAATCTGGAAGCGACCCTGTTTTGACTTCTTAATCGGTTTCTGGCCGGTAATCATCAACATGGGCATCCCACCCAACCAGGCATAGGCTCCTGCGGTCACCAGATTGGTGGCTCCTGGGCCTAAGGTGGAGAGGCTCACGCCAGTACGTCCAGTGAGTCGACCGTAAGTCGCGGCCATAAATCCCGCTGACTGTTCATGACGGGTCAGGACCAACCTGATGCTGGATTGTCGCAGGGATTCAAGTAAATCCAGGTTCTCTTCGCCGGGGATGCCAAAGACATATTCTACGCCTTCGTTTTCCAGGCATTTTACGACTAAATCCGCAGCTTTAATCATGATGCATTTACCCTTTGGGGTGATATTAAGCAGGAGAGAGGGCGCAGGTATTCATTTCCACGCCTTTTAATGTTTGTTATTTAAGCTTCGATGGTCTTTGCCGGTAACAGAGCATGAATATAGGCATTAATATTATTTACCGAGGTGCTGATTAATGTTTGCATCGCGTCCTCACTGCTCCACGCCATGTGCGGGGTCAAAATGAAATTCGGCATTTCAGTGAGTGCCAGCAGCGGTTCATCCGCAGTGATCGGTTCATTCACCACCACATCAATCGCTGCTCCGCCAATCGTCCCGCGCTGCATGGCATTAATCAGTGCGGCTTCATTAATAATTCCGCCGCGAGCGGTATTAATAATAATGGCATCGGTTTTCATTAAATTAAGTTCAGCGGCATCGATCATATTGTGTGTTTCGCGGGTCAGCGGCACATTCACCGAAATTACATCACAGTTACGCAGTAACGTCTCACGGGAAATATAACGGCTGCCTTGCAGGGAACCATTTCGGTCATCAAACAACACGTGCATGCCGATCTGGGTTGCCAACTGGTCAAGGCGTTGTGCAATCGGGCCTGTGCCAATAATTCCCAGTGTTTTTCCCGCAACGTCACGGACGCGATAATCAAAATAGATATTTTTAGCGGTCACGTTGCCACGATATACACGTTGCATTAACTGGCTGTAGCCACTGGTGCGACGAAACAGTTCGTAAATCGCGCCGACCACATGTTCCGCCACCGTGTTGGATGCATAGCCAGGCACGTTGGTCACGGTGATGCCGTGTCGTTGGCAGTAGTCCATATCGACGATATCGGTGCCGGTGAGGGCGAGCGAGATCATTTTCAGTTTGGGCAACTGCCGCAAATGCTCAGCGCGCAGCGGCACGCTACAGGTCAAGGCCACCGTGGCGTTTTGTAGTCGTTGAACCACATCCTCATTGGCGGTGTAGCCATAAGATTCCCACGTATGGGCAAAGGAGAGCTCGGGTATTTTCACGGAAGGGGCAATCCCTTCATTATCCAGAAATACAACGTGATGTGACATGCTTACCTCGCGCATTACTTTTTCTTGTTCGGCACATAACCCGCCGGCGCCAGCGTGGTCAGAAATTGGGTGATGACATCCGCATCACGATCGCTGTCTTCTAACGACTCTTTACGTACCAGGGCATTACGCACCATGCGTGTGCCAACAAAGCGGAACGGCTCTGGCGGGAGCAGCTTCACTTTTTGATCCACCAGGCCACAGCGCGACCACTCATCGTGGGTTTCGAGCACCAGCGATTTGATAATGCGGCTGGCGAACACCGTGGTCGCGACGCCGTTACCGGAAAAACCAATGCCATAGACAATGTCACCATGGCCGCCGAGGAAGCCAAAGTTGGGGAGTCCCTTCATGGCGCGGTCTAGCGGACCGGTCCAGCTGCTGACGACCGGCACATCGGCCAGGCTGGGGTAAAAGGAACGCAGCTCCCGCGTGACGCCTTCAGCGGCCGGGCATGGGCGGTCATACAGGTCGCCAATCCGTGAGGCATAGGCGAATTGTCCCAGTGGCTTGCCAAAAACGATGCGGCCATCGGGGGTGTTGCGCCAGTAGTTGAGCACCGTGCGGGAGTCGGTTACGCAGACGCCATCGTTAAATCCGGTGGCATCGAGGCGCGCTTTCATGGGCGCGGTGGCAACCATGTCGCTAGACATCACCACAATCATGCGTTTCAACTCGGGGAACTGAGCGCCCCAGGCATTCATGGCGATAACCACTTTGCGCGCTTTCACGCTGCCTTTTTCAGTATGCACGATGGGTGGTTTGCCGCGTTCGAGACGTGTTAGCGGCGTTTTTTCATAAATTCGCACGCCAAGCTCAATCGCTACGCGACGCAAACCCCGCGCCAGCATCGCGGGTTGCACCGTTGCGGCATTAGGATCGAAAATACCGGACAGGGTACGTGGCGATCCTGATTTACTGCGCGCCACTTCAGGCGTTATTTCAATAAACGGGTTTGCCTGGTATTTTTCCAGGCTGTCGGTGAGTACCCGCCAGCTGTTGTGCTGGCGCGGGTTACTGGCGGTCCACAGCCAGCCATCCTTACGATACTGAGCGTCAATATTATGCTGCTGACAAAAATCGCCAATTTCATCAATGGCAGATTCCGCCGCTTCACAAATACGACGCGCCTCTTCTTCGCCGCAAATACTCATCAGTGACAGGTATTTCGCCCACCAGTTATTCGCCAGGCCGCCATTACGGCCACTGGCCCCGGAACCACAGCGATCTTTTTCAATCAGGACGATGTCCAGTTCCGGGTGCGCTTTTTTGAGGCGAATAGCAGACCAGAGGCCGAGAAAACCGCCGCCGATAATACAGACATCTGCTTTGGTGTGTTCTTTTAGTTGGGGAGCCAGGGCGCTCTCCAGATCGAGCGCCTGCGCATACCAGAATCCACGGTACATGAGTTAATGCCTCAAAAGATGTTATCGATGCGTGAATTATCTGGTGAGGTGAGGTGAACAACTATCATAATTAAGACAGTTTTTATAACAGGCTGGCGTATTTTAAATTGTGTGACGTAACTCTCTTTTGGCCGTAATAATAAAAAAGCCGACGCAGGCGTCGGCTAATCAACAATAGTCCGCTTTTGTGCTCACCGTTAATCGGGTTGATAACCGTAAACCTGAATCTCAATAAGATAGTGTTTATTAGCCAGGGCTGCGCCTACGCAGGCGCGAACCGGGGCATGTTCAGGATCGACCCAGGCATCATAAATTTCATTCATGGCTGGAAAGTCGGCCATATCAGCCAACCATATTTGCACCCGCGTAATATCCGATTTTCTCAGACCCGCGCGGGAAAAGAGTGCTTCGGCCTGGCTTAACACTGAGCGCGTCTGCGTACGAATATCCACTGCGTCTTCAGCGGTGGCGACCAGTCCAGAGGTAGTGACTGCGGCACCCGCAATGACCAGCGATGCCGCACGGTGGCTCCCCTTGATACGTGTAATCTGGCTCATCAAGGCACTCAGAACAGGAGGTAGGTTTTACGTAGCGTCTCTTTGATATCCCAGACGCCTTCGCAGTTTTCCGGGAACAACACCGCATCTCCCGCCCTTAGCTCCACCGGTTCGCCTTCATCTGGGGTGAAAATGCACCATCCGCTGATGATGTGGCTGAATTCGCGGTTTTTCAGATAGCGGCGAAACACCCCTGGCGTACTTTCCCACACCCCTGTACTGGCACCGATCTCTGGCGCTTCCTGATGTTGTGCGCTGCCCTGGGAGGCAATTAACTCGCTCAGGGGAAATTTAGCGGCGGTGTCGGTTGCAATTACTGCGGTGTCGGCTTTTTTTACCACGGCTATTTTACCGGTCATGATTATTCCTCATTGGGTTATGACTTTTTTATGTAACGTTGGCCGTTAAGCGTGCACGATGCTTTGAATGCGACATATAAAGAAAATGACGATAATTAGGAGCTTTTTAAAATTTTTCAGCGATGCGTGAGCCAGCATTAAATTTGTCGCGTTTAATTGCGTGACAACTGAAGGCAATTAGCATTAAATCACGCGCGTACAGGACTGTTCAGTCCGTCCGGTTATTTCATCGTTTTTCGGCAGGTTACATGTACCAGGGTATCGCTTTATCTCTTTTGGCATCGGTGCTATTTGCCGTGCAGTATTATCTCTCGGCGCTGATCCCCGGCATCAATGGCTTTGAGCTGTATGGCTGGCGTACGCTGATTTCCGTTCCCATCATGACGGTGTGCCTGCTGGTGAGCGGTCACTGGCGGGCGGTGACCGCCATTATGGTGCGTATTGTGGCGCAACCGGCATTAGCGTTGGGGATTCTGCTGAGCAGCGCTTTGATGACGGTGCAGCAGGTGCTGTTTATCTGGGCACCGCTTAACGGACGTGGCATGAACGTGGCGTTGGGAAATTTTTTACTGCCGCTGGTGCTGTTGTTAGTGGGTCGACTGTTTTACAAAGAAAAACTCTCCGTGCTGCGAGGCACCGCAGCGTTTGTGGCGGCGTGCGGCATCCTGTATGAGCTGTATCAGGTGGGCGGCTTCTCGTGGGAAGCCCTGACCGTCTCTGTCGGCTTCACCGCCTACTTTGTACTGCGCCGTGCACTGGGCACCAGCAATCTGGGCGGTTTGTGGCTGGATATGCTGCTGATGTTGCCCTTTGCAGTCTGGTGTGTCTGGGGCGGCGAAGTTATCACCAGGACGCCGGTTCTGTCGGTTTCGGCGCATCTTGCCATTCTGGCTATCGGCCTGTGCAGCGCCGTTGCCTTTATGGTTTACATCACCGCCAGCCGGTTATTGCCGTTTACGGTGTTCGGTTTGATGGGTTATGTCGAGCCGGTATTACTGGTTTTCGTGGCGCTGCTGCTGGGGGAATCCATCGCCGCACGAGAATGGCCGATGTACCTCGCTATCTGGGGTGCGGTGGGGCTGTTGGCACTGGATGGGATCGCGAATGTCCTGCTGCGTGGTCGCCGGAAGTATTAAGATAACTCAGCGCAAAAATCACCAGAAAATAAGGCATTAAAACAAGGGTATAGCTGATTTTTGTCACCATTGTGCTTGAATTCACCCGCATGGCTGCCAGGCTTAATGGCGACAGGCGTTCAACACAGGAGGCATTATGACGCGCTTTACACACAAGATTGTGGTGATTACCGGAGCAGGATCTGGCATTGGTGCGGCGACCGCTCAGCGGTTTGCCAGCGAAGGTGCCACGGTGGTGCTGGTAGGCAGAACGCGTGAAAAGCTGGATAAAATCCTTGATACGCTGGAACAAGGTCGCCACCTGGCGGTGCCTTGTGACGTGGGTGACGCTGAGCAAGTGAAATCACTGGCAGAAAAAGTGATCAGCACTTTTGGTCGGGTGGATGTGCTGGTCAATAATGCGGGCACCGTGGTGCAGGGAAAAGCCCATGAGGTGTCGGTAGAGGACTGGAAAAGCCTGATGAATACCAACCTCGACGGCGTTTTCTACTGTACGCACTACTTCATGCCTGCGCTGCTCAAGACTCAGGGCAACGTGGTGAACACCTCCTCGGTCTCGGGTTTAGGTGGCGACTGGGGCATGAGCGTGTACAACGCAGCGAAAGGGGCGGTGACGAACTTTACCCGCGCCCTGGCGATGGATTACGGTGCTGACGGGGTGCGGGTTAACGCGGTGTGCCCAGGCTTTACCCTGACTGACATGGCGGATGAGATCAAAGATGACAAGGCGTTGCTCAATAAGTTTTACGATCGCATCCCGTTACGTAAAGCAGGGCAGCCTGAAGAGATTGCCAGCGCCATCGCTTTCCTTGCCAGCCATGACGCTCGTTACATCACGGGGGTGAATCTCCCCGTTGATGGGGGGCTTACTGCTTCCAACGGTCAGCCTAAACAGGCCTGATTTTTTGTTTCCAGCCTGCCGCCATGGCGGGCTTTTTATCGCCTTTATCCGCCCGTTAGCGCTGATGCAGAGCTAAAACTCACCGATTGTCAGGGGAAAAATGCCAGGCAGCTCGATTAACCGCTATCTGCCCGCAATTGCCACTTGAAGTGGCGGGTTAAGCCAGCTAGCCTGCCTGCATAATTTGTTTATCCTTCCTGAACACAGGTAATAACGGCAATGGCTTTTATCCCGAAAAACTATGCGCGGCTGGAGAGTGGCTACCGCGAAAAAGCGTTAAAAATCTATCCGTGGGTCTGCGGACGCTGCGCACGCGAGTTCGTCTACTCCAACCTGCGTGAATTAACCGTTCACCACATCGACCACGATCACAACAATAACCCGGAAGATGGCAGTAACTGGGAACTGCTGTGTCTCTATTGCCACGATCACGAACACTCCAAATACACGGAAGCGGATCAGTACGGCACCAGCGTGGTGGCCGGTGAAGACGCACAAAAGGATATGGGGACAGCCACCCATAACCCGTTTGCCGATTTAAAAGCGATGCTGAATAAAAAGAAATAAGTTTACCGCGTGGTTTATCGCTGAACCTGCCAGGCCCACTCTCCAGTGGGCCTGAGTCTTTTCTGGTGTCCGCCTAAGCCCTGAGAGAAAGGCAGAAACTGCGAAGTTGCCCGGTGGTGGATAACCTATTATGCCCAGGTGTTATCTCCGCGTGGCGGTGGTTATTAAGCTTGCTACGCCTACTTTAAGGGTTAAGGAACGGACTATGAGCAGCACATCTCGCGCGGTAATTGATGAATTTTTTCGTCGGGTAGGTGGCGGTGAGCCAGTAGAAAATATCGGTGCGTTATTCAGTGAGCAAGTCGACTGGTATGTGGCCGGAGATACCCGCAACGTCCCGTGGATTGGCCGTAAAAAGGGCAAAGCCGGCGCGGCGGAATTCTATGCTCAAATCAGGGAATATCTCTTATCAGAAGCCTTTTCGGTGGATGATATTTTAACCCAGGGCAACCGGGTACTCGCCGTCGGAAAACTGGCCTCCCGGATGATTAAAACCGGTAAGCTGATGGAGACGGAGTTCTGCCTCGATTTCACGGTTGAGCAGGGTGAAATTACCCGTTTTCGTATGTTTGAAGATAGTTTTGCGGTGGCTCAGGCTGCGGTGTAGTGTTGGCGTCTGGCCCGTGCGTACGTCGGGCCAGCAATCAGCGTTGCCGCTAACCTTCGACGGCTATTTCCGCCGCCATCACACCCACTTTTACAAACGGGTTGCCGTGGCTACGCGGTTTTTTGATCAGTTTACCCACATAGAGATCTCTGACCGCTTGCGGCGCGATGCGGCCAATAAACTCTGAACGCTGCGTATCTTCTTTGATCGTTAACTCGCGAGTGAAGTATTGCTGCGTGCCTGCTTTAACCCAACTATGAATGGAGTAGACCTCCATAATCAGTCCCTCATAGGTTGCGTAGGCAAATTTCAGGTTTTCATTTTTCGGGATCTTTGCCCATACACCGCGAGTCGCTTCATACAGCGCCAGACTGCTCATGCCCGACTTGTAGGTGGTGTTCAGCAAGAAGGCGAGCCCGGCATGTTCAGGCGCGATCTCTGTCTCTTCCTGCAACACCAGGTGATGAAACTCATCCAGCGTGATGCGCCCCATTAGAGAACTGCTGCCCCGGACTTTATTCGTCAGTTCACCCACCCCCAGCAGATCAATACAGGTTGCTTCAACCAGCTTCGCCGTTTTCTCATCCATACCATGGCGCAGAATATCGATACCGAGCCGGTTCATGGCCGCCAGAGCCTGAATACGTTTTGATTTCGGCGAGTCATCAGGGTGTTTGATGTGATCGAGGCAGCGACTGCCTTTCCCTTTACCAATATAAAACGGCTTTTTAGTCTCATCGCCAGTGTCGTAAAAGGCATACACATAGGTATCAGCCATGGCTAATGACCGTGAGTATTTAGAAATATCCTGCATGGGGTTAATTCCTTTTTATGGGGGCTTTGGGAGGGTTATCGGCAGCGGCGGCATAAACTTTATAGGGGAGGTGGTAAATATGCGGATTTTTCACTTGGTGGCAGTACGGGAATTATGAGGTTTCATTGGCTGGTGAGAGTAAGGTGGTTAATATCATTTTTGGGAGTTGACAAGAACGAAAAAGTGGCTGGTGGTGTTGGCGGGGATAAATGAATGGTGTGGTTGCAGGGGGGGGGGAGGGTTTTGTGTAATAAGTAATATGCCTGTAAATCAAAGGCTTGAATTGGTTGATTGTTATAAAATTGCGACTTGTTTTTCAGAGGGTAGAAAATGAGGCTAAGAATAATCCAGATATATTGGCTTAAAAACAGATGGCATTATGAATAAGCGCTGATTTTTAATTGTATGCGCAAGGGGGCGGGTGGGGCATAATGATCTCGCCTAAGTTAAATAATGCTCTTGTTGTCATTCCTGTTATCCATGATGACAGCGACTAGTGGCTCAATCTTAAATGGCAGGAGATCGGGGATGCGTGAAGCTGAATTTCGGGAATGGCTGGAAATAAAAGGTGCCAAAACTAGAGCCGGTCTCAACACACGTGTTTATGCGGTCAAAACTATTGAAAAAAATCTTACTGCGCTGGGATCTCCTTACCTGGACCTGGATGCTGCCTATTCAGCAGATGGTTTTGCGCAATTACAACTCCGCATCAAACAGATCCGTCGCAATGCTATAGACGGTGGCAGCGATTATCGGCTGTTAATGCCTGATTCAGAACAACCGCTTAATCGCCTGTCTAGCTGGAACAGCTGGCTTGGGCAATATGGGCGTTTTCTTGGCGGCGATGACTCTCAAGCCGACGAAATTCGGGACTACGTTCTTGAAAACTACATCAGCCCAGCCCGCGAACGCGGTGATGATAGCGTAACTGTGATCGTTGGCGATTTAAATACCGAAATGGGGCTCAAGATGGCATGGCCGAGTATCTGTCAGGCTCTCGATGGGACAAAATTTCACGAACTGGCTGATGTTAGCCCCCCAGAAACGCAAGGCCCTGTAAATAGCAATATGCGGAAATATACTTTTAAGCTCAAGGAAGGAGACCAACTGGTGTCTCAGAATAAACCAACGCCAACTAACCTTATTCTTTACGGGCCTCCGGGTACCGGTAAAACGTATCAGACGGCGAGAGAAGCCGTAGTACTCTGTGATGGAAAAACTGACTACTCCACACGAGCTGGGCTGATGGCGCGTTATAACGAACTAGTAGCCGAAAAGAGGATCGCTTTCGTCACTTTCCATCAGAGTTATGATTACGAAACTTTTGTTGAGGGTCTTCGTCCAGAACTCGGTGAAGAGGGCTCTGCATCTACAGGGTTCAGACTTGCACCTACGCCGGGGATCTTCAGAGAAATTTGTGCCCTTGCCGATCAGGCCAGAACACAACCTCGCGTGCAGACTGATGCCCCGGCAGTCGAACTGTCCCAAAGGCGCTTCTGGAAAATGGGGCAGGGAGCTATTGGCACAGAAGATGATGTTTATGAAGATGCGCTGGCTAACAACTATATCGCATTGGGTTGGGGAGGAAACATTGACTGGAGTGCGAGTAGGTTTTCATCGTTCAATGCGATCCATGCCGAATGGATTGAAAAAAATCCAGATAATCGAACGCCAAGTAACTGGACGCAAACCTATCCCTTCCGTTGCGAGATGAAGCCCGGAGATATCGTCATTGTGCCTTATGGTAACACCGCGTTTCGTGCTATCGCCGAAGTCACTGGTGATTACTATTTTGTTCCTGAAGCCGAGGGTTACTATGCTCATCGACGATCTGTACGTTGGTTACTGGATCTCGATGAACCGCTACCACTCGATACTATCGTTGATGGTAACTTCGCAATGCGGACGCTCTATTCGCTCCCGACCAATCGTGTGAATCTCCTGGCGCTTGCTCGACTGCTCTCGAGTAAAGAGAACCCAAACACCCTTGCAGATGCTGAAGGGAAGACAGATCAGTTCGTCCTGATTATTGATGAGATCAACCGGGCGAATATCTCGAAAGTATTCGGTGAACTGATTACTTTAATCGAGCCGGACAAACGTCTGGGAATGCCTGATGCACTTACCGTGACGCTGCCCTATTCGAAAAAGAAAGACTTTGGCGTTCCCGCTAACCTTCACATCATCGGTACAATGAACACCGCCGATCGCTCTATCGCTTTGCTTGATACGGCATTACGGCGACGCTTCAACTTCCGTGAAATGGCTCCTGACGCCAGCCTGTTACCTGTAGTAGACAGAATAGATCTTCGCGCTGTCCTGGGTACCATCAATCAGAGAATTGAGTATCTTATCGGCAGGGAATATCGTATTGGTCATGCTTTCTTCATTAAGTGTGAAACCAGGCAAGAGATTGAAGATGCCGTACGCAATAAGGTTATTCCTCTACTACAGGAATATTTCTTTGAGGATTGGGGGCGAATCGCGGCAGTGCTGGGCGACGGATTTATGCAGAAAATAGAGATTTCACCACCGCCAGGGATAGACGGAGATCTATTATCTAGCTGGTCGGTACGTAAAGAGTTTAAGGATGACGCCTTTTATCAACTATTAGGGAAAGCCAGTACGTTGAATGCAACTGATGCCAAGATGGCCAGTGAACCAGAAGAATGACACATCTCACGGTTCACGAATGGGGTAGCGTCAGTGTAGGCGTAAATACCCCTCATGCGTTTACACGCACTCAGGCGAACGCGCTGCTTGCAGTGGCGCGTTCACATCCATTAGCAAATCAACACGGCACGAATATTCTGATTGATCGACACAGCAGAATATTCGCCAAACAAATGGTTGGGGTTATTGCTGCAACGGGGTGTAGCATTGAAATCCTGCCTAAAATCGATGCCAGGACGAAAGAACCTGATGCGGAACTCAGACACCGTCTGATTCGTATGCTTGACGTTGCCTTTGGACTTAAACTCGGCCATGGGCAGGCTGCAACAATGGCCAGACAGTCGGGAAATTTGCTTGAAATACTTATCCGTCTTTTTGCCGAGCGCTTGTTAGCTGAAGTACATCGGGGGCTACCTCGTGCCTATCTGGCTCAGGAAGACGATTTACCAGCATTACGTGGAAGGTTGAATATTAAGCGGCAGTTCACGGCACTTGCCGTACGTCCTGACAGTCTCGCCTGCCATTATGATGAACTTTCGGCCGATACCGCCTTGATGCGTATCATGAAGGCATGCGTAGTTATGCTTCGGCAATATGCCCGAGCAGCGGATACAATCCGTTGTCTGAACGAGTTGCGAAACCTTTTGGTGAATATTAGTGATATTCCAGTAGGTCGACTTCAGTGGTCACAGGTGCGGATCGATAGGACCAATCACCGTTGGGAAATGCTTTACGATCTGGCGCGCCTCCTTTTGAAACGTGATTGGCAGGCCACGCATCACGATAACCAGGCGCAGAAAGGCATCACACTGCTTTTCCCAATGAACGATTTGTTTGAGGCCTATATCGCGGCACTAGCTAAGCGTGCTGTCCGCGATACGGAATCGATAGTCCGTGCACAGGCTGGCAGATTGTATTGTTTGATTGAAGATAAAAAAGAGGGTAAACCGAGGTTTCAGACCCGCCCGGATCTTATTATCGAACGTGATCAAAAGATTATTATGATAATAGATACTAAATGGAAGTGTATTGAGCCTCATTCCGAAGATACCAAAAAAGGGGTTTCGTCGGCTGATGTTTACCAGATGATGGCCTATGCCCAGATTTATCAGTGCCCTCAAGTTACGCTTCTTTATCCGCATCATTCGGGGCTGGGCGCTCAATGTCTGGATGAAAATTATAAGATCTTAGCGGGCGAAGAAAAATTACAGGTAGCGAGTATAGATTTGCTCCAAGGTGAAGCTGTTATTGTTGAGCAGTTGGTTAAGATTATCACGGGGAATATGTTGAAATGAGGTAGGGATTGATAGTGGGCTTTGAGATAAGAGAGTCTTTTTCAGAGACTAATGCACCAGATAGCCTGAAGCTATTCAAAAATGAATCCTTAAAGTAAAGAAATAAAGTGCTAATTGGCAGTTTTTTAGGTGGTAGGTACTGATATTTCATAATTTTAGTGGGGGAAGGCATGCAGTTGACAAAGGAATCTGCATATCAAGCGATTGCAGAGTTTTTTACTGAAAAGCCGTTTGTTTTATTTGGCACAGGAACGTCATGTGCACTTGATATAAATTTTGGGATGCCAGCACTAGAGCGTCACCTTCGAGACAAGCTGAAAAGTGGCATGACAGATGCCCAGACACAACAATGGCAGCAGGTTGTATCTGCACTTGATGTTGGTAGCCATGATTTTGAATCCTCTATGGACTTCATAAAAGATGAAGTACTTACCACTCGAATAGTTGAACTTACTGCCAACTTTGTTGCTCACCACGACAACGTTCACGCTCATCAGATCATTTCAGGAGTACGTGATTGGCCCGCTGGCTCATTACTGAAAAAGCTTGTAGAGACACTGCCTCAGGCTGATAAACAACTTCACGTCGCAACTCCCAATTACGATTTATTAGCTGAGTACGCCTTAGTTCGATATAAGATCCCATATATTACGGGATTTTACGGGGGTTTTCTTCAACGTTATGATTGGAATGAAGCGAAAAAGACAGTTCAATCTATTCATAAAGGTTTAGGCAAGCAGAGACAACTACCAAGAATCGTTGAATCCAAACATGTTCGATTACATAAACCGCATGGGTCGTTAAATACATTTGAATGGGACTCTCACCTTATAGAGTGTAATAGCTGGATTCTCAACAAACCTCAAGGCGTCGTGCGGGCTATGATCACTCCAGGTACTGCAAAATATCAGAAATTGCACAAAGATAGGGCTCAGTTAGCTGAATACGATAGCGCTGTCGGAAACCATACCTGTTTTCTTTTTTTAGGATTTGGCTTTAACGATTCTCAACTTGTAAATAACGCATTTAGGAAAAAGCTTGAACAAGATCAGTGTCGTGCATTAGTTATCACTCGGGATTCAAATCTAAGAATCGAGGAATGGCTAGATAAATGCCCAAATATGTGGCTTATCTGCAAACAGACAAGTTCAGATAAAAGCAGAATCTACAATTCAAAGTTTGAAAACTGGCTTCACATAGACGACAAAGAATTATGGCGTTTTGACGATTTCACTAGCGAGTTCTTAGGGGGATAACATGGCTCTTTTTACTTTTAATGACGACAGCTACATTCTTGGAAATATTCGTGAAGTTGACACCAGAAAAGTAACCATTTTGGTAAATAGTGATAAGGATCTTCGTAAGGCCAGAGTTGGGCAGCTTGTAACAGTGCAACTCAGCGGTGCAACAGAATGTTGGCTCATTGGCATGATTGATAAAGTTATCAAAGCAGTAGTCACACAACCCATTACCCTAGAAGTGCAAGAAGATGATGCTGACGAGATAGATGCTTTTGAAGATAGCGTAGTCAACACAGTCAAGATTACGTTAATGGGTGGGGCCCGGTGGGATGCAATTGCCCAAAAGTATAAGTTTTCAAGATCTCTAGATCACGTCCCTGAAATCGACTCAATATGTTACATACTTAAAGATGCCCACCTAGAAGAATTCATGCGCGTGATTTCTGAATGTGGCAATGGAGAGGACTCGCTTGAATTAGGATCTTATAAGTTAAATGAAAATGCACGCGCTTATGTTGATGGTAATAAATTATTTCAGCGACATGCTGCTCTACTTGGTAGCACAGGTTCAGGTAAATCGTGGACTGTTGCTTCGATTCTTGAAAGAAGTTCGCGACTACCATCCTCAAACCTAGTGGTGTTCGATTTACACGGTGAATATAAAGAACTTTCCTATGCAAAACAACTGAGAATACCAGGGCCGGATGAGGTTAATATATATGATGATTCACTACTTTTCCTACCTTATTGGTTGCTAAATTCGGAAGAGATTCAGTCATTATTCGTTGATCGTAGTGAATTTAGTGCGCATAACCAAGTTGTAGTTGTTCAAGATGCAATTACCGAGCAAAAGAAATCTTTTCTACAAACGAATGGTAGAACTGATCTGTTGCAGTCTTTTACACTCGACAGTCCAATTCCATATTCTCTAAATCATGTCATTGAAAAACTAGAATATTTAAATGAAGAAAAAGTCGAAGGATCAAGAGGCCCTAAAAATGGTCCTTTCAATGGCGAATTCTCTAGACTGCTAGTGCGTATGGCAAGCCGCTTAAGCGACCGGCGCTATGGTTTCCTCTTTGATAGTCCTGATAAATTCAATCAATACGATTCGTTGAGTATGATTGCTGAAAAACTAATGGAATTTGGTGATGAAAAGCAAAGCATAAAAGTAATCGACTTTTCAGAGGTTCCGGCCGATATACTTCCAGTAATAATTGGTTTGGTTGCTCGTATCATCTATCAAGTTCAATTCTGGACTGATCCGAAGAGTCGCAGACCAGTTGCCTTTGTCTGTGATGAGGCGCATCTATACTTACCAAGAAAAGAAGGTAACCCAGTTGAACGCAGAGCGGTAGAAGCATTTGAAAAAATCGCTAAGGAAGGACGTAAATATGGCGTTGCATTAATGATTGTAAGCCAGAGGCCTTCAGATGTAAGTGCCACCATTCTTAGTCAGTGTAACAACATAATTTCTTTGCGTTTAACGAACGCGGATGACCAAGCAACAGTGCGTAAATTACTACCCGAAAGCTTGGAGAGCCTTTTAGAGGCACTCCCTATCATGGATGTTGGAGAAGCTATGGTTGTGGGTGACTCAGTGCTCCTGCCAAGTAGAATTAAAATTGACCCTCCTATTGAAAAGCCATTAAGTGCAACAATAGATTTTTGGTCTCGTTGGCAGGAAAATGCTACCAATACAGACTTTGCATTGGCAGTAGAAAATATGCGTCGACAAAATAGAACAAGATCATAATCTAAAACAGCCCCTCGGCGAGGGGCTTTAGCGAGCTAGGCTTGTTTTAGTCAGTCTTCGAATGATGCTGTATCCTTCAAAGAATTTTGAAAATAGTTAAGTTTGTCAAGTTCTCTTGCTGATTAATATATTATAACGTTAGCAACATCCTTTCACGGCATGAAGCAATCTACTACAACATCAGCAGGCTGCTATGAGCACAGTGCAGCCGTCCAATCATATTGCTATACATACATTTAAATATATATAGAACGGTATGTAATTTTAATTACACAGCCATTTGTACTACATAGCTATTACTCACGGTATCGAAAACTAGTCCATCGAGATACCTGACTATATTAAGTAATCCTGCATATTCTTGATCGAAATTTTCCATTGTTTTTCTATTGGCATTGTACCAATCCCGAGAATCTTCGTTAGCATGGACATTTCGATGCCTGTTTTTACAAATTTCATTTAAAAAAGAAATATCCCTTGATTGATATCCAGTGTTTAGGTCATTTGTAATGTCATATCCTAATTCATTTAAAATTAAGTCCTTTATATTGGAAAACTCTGGATTGTTGAATCTTTTTAGACGACTAGATAATGTATCTAAATCGGCTTGGTTTGTGCCTCGCATTAGCATGCAATTATAAACAATATGTTTTACAGTAGCTTCAAGAAATCTACATGCCATCACATAGACTATTATATCTAATAATGATTGAACTTTTATGGCAGCATGTGAATTAGGTCGGTGATGTATTGCAGCATTAATGCTACCGTCTAGGTTGCTTTTAAAAGTTGTTATTTCCGGTGAGTTAAAATTCATAGTCACTCCTTGAAAATATCAAGAGCAATATTAATCCTCTCACGTACCACCGAGGTAGAGGTTGTAGCCGAACGTAGCCTAAAGTCATTATTAATAATTTCAGAAAATATTTCTAATCCAGTTCTGATGTCGGAAATTTTATAATTCCATTTAATACAAATCCCTATTGCAACAAAAACAGTTTCAAGTAAATTTCTTTTTATCACTCCTTTACGTCTAAAAGTGTCGTTATCTAAATTAGACAATAATAAATCACATATACTCTCAAATAAATGAGCATATTTATCCATATAGTCATCACGGTGGGTTGACTGAAAGAAACTGAGAAACTGACTCATTGGAGGATGGTAATATTCATACCCATCTATTAATGCTAAAATTCTCAAAATCAATTCAATGTCGGCTAACCTGACATGAGGGGTGAGTGTTCCTAGAATCTCACGCCAAGCCTCATACTGATTCAATCGATGAAGTGTTTTATTGAAGTTTCCTGTATAAACACAATTCCTGACCTCTTGAGCTGTGAGTGGAATTCCTCCTGTATTTATTCGATAGAATAATTCATGGACAATGCTTGGATTAAATTCTATATCATCTATAATAGTTGCGTTTTGAATTGTATTTTTTAATCTTCGCTGAAGAACTAAGGGCAAATTTTTGTAACTTAGACCATTCCAAGAGCGGCCTTCTAGTCCCTCAAGCTTGAAGCCTTCTCCAGTAGAAAATTTTTCTGTAATAAAGAAATATATTGTTTTAAGTCTTTGAAGTCCGTCAATAACAATAAAATCTTCCCGCTTTGCATTCCTACCAAAGAATAAATTAGGCGTAGGGAAACCAATCAATAAAGAATCAATAAATAAGCTAGCTGTTCGTTTATCCCACACAAAGTTTCTTTGAAACTCTGGTTCTAATTCAAGCTCTTGGTTATGAATGAGATCAATTAGTGTAGCTACACTATATGAAATTGAATAGGTTGTTATTTTTGAAAATGCATCCTCAGATGAAAACTCAAAGTCATCATTATAATCACTATCAAAATTTAACGTTTTTGCCACAGTGCAATCTCCATATTTTATAAAATTGCGATTCAATTTTTTATGATTAACACTGTACATTTTAACGTCAGAAAGAGAAAAGTACAACAACTATAATAAAATCCATAGTGAAATGAAACGTATAATTAATACATTATATTAGTGCTTATATGGTTATCATTGTAGGTCGGTAATGAATTACATGCTTATTAAGTAATTCTACAGGATTTATTAAAATGCTATGATTTTTACTTCCAAAGTATCTTAATAATAAATGAATATACACTTGGGGTTCATACATGAACTCATTACTATATACTTAGTCTTCTAATGAGAATTGCGAGACATACGAGCGCCCTATATTGGTACAAGGCAGACTTTGACTACAGCAGTATCAATGTGCTTCAACTTTATTCCAAATGGAAGTTTAATAATGCCAAATATTCTTCTATTTCAAGATGTTGGGCATGGATTAAGGCCGTAGAGGCTATCTAGTCGATAAAAAACCTGCGTGCTTATGTAAGTTGCACAGATTATCCGTAAATCGAATGTTCTAATGTTAACTTCTTACACGCTCTAAAGCACTTGTCACGAAGATGGAATTCACATATTTACGAACATTCAGGGTTGTCTTCAGAATCACCAAGATGATAGAAACAAAAAATCCACGCAATTGCGTGGATTTTAATTTTACACTTTTCCCAGCCGTAAATGAGATTCAATAAAACCTCACCCGGCCCAAAAAGACTTAAACGTTAAACAGGAAGTTCATTACATCGCCATCTTTAACGATGTACTCTTTACCTTCTGAACGCATTTTGCCGGCTTCTTTCGCGCCTTGTTCGCCTTTGAAGGTAACAAAGTCATCGAAACCGATGGTTTGTGCGCGGATAAAGCCTTTTTCGAAGTCGGTGTGGATTTTACCGGCAGCCTGTGGCGCGGTAGCGCCTACTGGGATGGTCCATGCGCGAACTTCTTTCACGCCAGCGGTGAAGTAAGTTTGCAGGTTCAGCAGCTCGTAACCGGCGCGGATTACGCGGTTCAGACCTGGCTCTTCCAGACCCAGTTCAGCCATGAATTCTGCACGATCTTCATCTTCCAGCTCGGCAATATCAGACTCTACTGCGGCACACACGGCAACCACTACTGAACCTTCTGCGGCAGCGATTTCACGTACTTTATCGAGGTATGGGTTGTTCTCGAAACCGTCTTCATTGACGTTGGCGATGTACATGGTTGGCTTCAGCGTCAGGAAGCTCAGGTAGCGGATTGCGGCTTTCTCTTCTGCGTCCAGTTTAAGGGCGCGCAGCATACCGGCTTGTTCCAGCTGTGGCAGGCATTTCTCCAGCGCAGCCAGTTCAGCTTTGGCGTCTTTATCGCCACCTTTGGCTTTTTTCTGTACGCGTTGAATCGCACGCTCACAGGTATCCAGGTCAGACAGCGCCAGCTCGGTGTTGATGGTATCGATATCTTCTGCTGGATCAACTTTGCCCGCAACGTGAATGATGTTGTCATTCTCGAAGCAGCGTACCACGTGGCCGATGGCTTCTGTTTCACGGATGTTGGTCAGGAACTGGTTACCCAGGCCTTCACCTTTAGACGCGCCTTTCACCAGACCAGCGATGTCAACGAACTCCATGGTGGTGGAGATCACACGCTGTGGCTTCACGATCTCTGCCAGTTTGTCCAGACGTGGATCGGGCATCGGTACTACACCGGTATTTGGTTCAATGGTGCAGAAGGGGAAGTTAGCCGCTTCGATGCCTGCTTTGGTCAGCGCGTTGAACAGAGTGGATTTACCGACGTTCGGCAGGCCTACGATACCGCATTTGAATCCCATGGATATACCTTTCTCACTGATGAGCACAACACCGTAATGTCATGCTGGGGATGAATAAAAATTTTGCCGCATTATACACATAAATGCAGGTTTCAGGGCGTTTCACTGGCTTTAAAGGCGTGCAGACGGTTCATCGCTTTCAAACGATCTTCCTTGAGCCACACTTCAGTGCAGCGCGCCGCTTCGTCAATGGCGTCATCAATGCGCTTTTGTTCGCTTAAAGGCGGTTTGCCTAATACAAAGCCAGTGACTTTGTTGCGATCGCCTGGGTGGCCGATGCCGACGCGCAGACGGTGGAAGTTATTATTATTGCCCAGACGGCTAATAATATCCTTCAGACCGTTATGACCGCCGTGACCGCCGCCCTGTTTAAATTTAGCGATACCCGGTGGCAGATCCAGTTCGTCATGGGCTACCAAAATCTCTTCCGGCTCGATGCGATAAAACGTCGCCATCGCGCCCACGGCCTTGCCACTCAGGTTCATAAAGGTGGTTGGCACCAGCAGGCGGACATCATGCCCGGCCATATTCAGGCGCGCCGTGTAGCCGAAGAATTTCGCTTCCTCTTTTAAGGACTGATTGTAGCGCTGCGCCAGCAGATCCACATACCAGGCACCCGCGTTGTGGCGCGTGGCGGCATATTCAGCTCCGGGGTTCGCTAACCCGACAATCAGTTTAATGCTACTCACAATCTCTGTCCTGCACTTAAGAAGAAAGGGCGATAGTGTACTGCGCACGGCGGGGGATGACAAAGGCTGAAACCACTAAACGGTTGCCTGGAGTGATTAATGAAAACTGAATGAAATTAGGCGGGTAACTGTAAGGTTGCGTCAGCTTATCTGCTGGAAATGTGATCGTCGACGCAATGTTACGTCATGTCATTGCCTAAACTTATGGCAGATTAACATTACGTGCGATTTATTTTGCACCTTTAAGGAGGTCGACGATGAAACGTCATCATACTCGTACAGCAGGTAATGCACTGATGTGTGTCGGTCTGGCGACCATGGTCCTCGGGCTGCTGTTCTCCATTGCTAACCAGTTACCTTCTGCTCATCTGCCAGAGATGATCAATCACGGCGCGATGTTTGCCATTTTTATTGGCGCATTGATGTGGCTGGCGGGGGCGCGTATTAGCGGGCGAGAAAAAGTTGAAGACCGTTATTACTGGATTCGCCATTACGGTGATAAACGTTGTCGTCGTGGATCGCCTCACAGCCACTAAGCCTCTTCGTGCTAACGGCGCAGTGCTTCAGGCATAAAAAAACCGGGTTTAATCACCCGGTTTTTTATTTGCTCAGTCTGAACAGGACTTAGTGTTCGAACATCGCAGAGATGGATTCTTCGTTGCTGATACGACGAATCGCTTCGGCCAGCATTCCAGACAGGGTCAGGGTGCGGACGTTTGGCAGGGCTTTCATCTCGTCAGACAGCGGGATGGTATCGCACACGATGACCTGGTCAATCACGGATTTACGCAGGTTCTCTACCGCGTTACCTGAGAAGATTGGGTGAGTTGCGTACGCGAACACGCGCTTAGCACCACGTTCTTTCAGTGCTTCAGCGGCTTTACACAGCGTACCACCGGTATCGATCATGTCGTCAACCAGGACGCAGTCGCGGCCCGCAACGTCACCAATAATGTGCATAACCTGAGAAACGTTAGCGCGTGGGCGACGTTTATCGATGATAGCCATATCGGTGTCATTCAGCAGTTTAGCGATGGCACGGGCACGCACTACGCCGCCGATGTCTGGAGAAACCACAATCGGGTTTTCCAGGCCAATCTGCTGCATATCTTCCAGCAGGATTGGGCTACCGAATACGTTATCAACCGGGACATCAAAGAAGCCCTGAATCTGTTCAGCGTGGAGATCTACGGTCAGTACGCGGTCAACACCCACGCTTGACAGGAAATCAGCCACAACTTTTGCGGTGATTGGCACACGAGCAGAACGGACACGACGGTCCTGACGCGCATAGCCAAAGTAAGGAATTACCGCAGTAATACGACCTGCAGAAGCGCGACGCAGTGCGTCGACCATCACCACCAGCTCCATCAAGTTATCATTGGTTGGGGCACAGGTAGACTGGATGATGAAAATATCACCACCGCGTACATTCTCGTTAATTTGTACACTTACTTCACCATCGCTGAAACGGCCGACAGCGGCGTCTCCGAGGCTGGTGTAAAGGCGGTTGGCAATACGTTGTGCTAGTTCCGGGGTGGCGTTACCAGCAAAAAGCTTCATATCAGGCACGAGAATAACCTCAGGCTTTGCGTCCAGAGAATGAACGGCTTTACGATTTACCCGCGCATAGCGTAAAGCCGTTCATACGGGTAGTTGATGCGAAACGTGCAGTGTCTGGAACGTGGTGACACTGTCACGCATTCGCCTAAATCCCGGAAAGGGTACGAGTCAGGGGCGAGACGTTTTGTCCCTGCGCCACAAATCCTGTTATCCATTCCGGGGCAAAATCTAGCACCTGACGAGCAGCGGCCTCGGTGTCAAATTCAGCAAACACACAAGCACCGGTTCCAGTCAGGCGCGACGGCGCGTATTCTAGCAGCCAGGAAACGAGTGCATCAACCTCGCGAAAACGTTTTCTTACGACATGCTCACAATCATTGCTAAAAGGCGTATGTAAAAGCGTCTCTAATGAACGTTCAGGCGAATCTCTTGTTAAATCAGGATCGTTAAAAATTAACGGCGTTGCAACACTTACCCCAGGGTGTGCCACCAAATACCATTTTTCCGCAGGATGAGCAGGTTGTAGCTGTTCACCGACGCCCTCGGCAAAAGCGGCATAGCCTTTCACAAAGACCGGTACGTCCGCGCCGAGGCGAACGCCAAATTCAGCCAGCTCATCGGGCGTGAAACCAACTTTCCACAGGTGGTTCAGCGCCACCAGCGCCGTGGCAGCATTGGATGAACCACCCCCCAGCCCACCGCCCATCGGCAGAATCTTCTCTACTGAGATAAGCGCGCCTGCGTCAGGTGTCAGCCGCTGTTGTGCCAGCGCCTGGGTTTTCAGCAAGGTTGCGGCGCGTACAATCAGGTTATCTGCCTCTGCGACGCCCGCCACCGGGGTAGCCAGCCGAATCTCGCCGCTGCTGTTCGGGGTAATGTGCAGGTGGTCGCCGTAATCGAGAAACTGAAACAGCGTCTGCAAATTATGGTAGCCGTCAGGACGACGGCCCGTTATGTAGAGAAACAGGTTGAGCTTTGCAGGAGCGGGCCAGCGAATTGTCATTGCAGTTTCCAGCTATCCATACGCAGCTTAATGCGCTGTTGGCCTTGCGTGAGCTCCAGGGTGGCAGGCAGTGCAGGGGTCACATCGGTACGGTAATCACCGATCACCACTTTCCACTGCTGTCCATCGCGGCTGTAGTTCAGGCTGCGCAGTTGGAATTTGTCGTTGAGCTGGTAATCGGTGGCATCACCCGGCAGACCCAACATCCACTGACGCAGGTTAGCCAGCGGGATATCCATACCGGTGAGCTGCGAGATCATCTTCTCTGCATCGTTACTGACATAACGCTTGCCTTTATTATCCACCAGCTGCACCACGCTGCCCTGGGCATCCAGCTGTAATTCGGTGCTGCCCAGTGGGTTGGTCAGCAGCAGGCGATAGCGGTCGGCGGCGGTCTGCTGCCAGTTATAGCGGGCATAGACGTTCTGGCGGTTGGAGATGTAAGCAAAAGCACCACGGGTTTCGAAGTGGCTCAGTTGTTTCACTTCTTGTTCATGCTGTTGCCACTGCGGAGCGGTGACTGCCGGGCCAGGGCCTTGCGGCTGCGGCGGGTTCAGGGTACAGGCAGCCAGTAAGACGCTGGCGAGGGGCAACAGGCGCAGTAATGTGCGCGGGGAATATAGCTTCACGTGGTCATCTCCTCAGACACGTTTTTAATTCATAGCGATTAACGCTAAACATTCGCATTTAAGCAGTCAATGCTGTTCTGCATCAGTTTGTGTGTATTTGGTTAATCTTATTACAGTCATAGCCTTTGTATGGCTTTTCTTGATCTGCTGCATCTTGTAGAATGCCTCTCACAAAACCCTGACATTATTGGGCCAACACGACCCATATCGAATCACCATGACGCTGCTTGCTCTCGGAATCAACCATAAAACTGCCCCTGTTGCCCTTCGTGAACGTGTTGCGTTCGGGCCGGAATCACTGGAGCTGGCACTGAATAGCCTGCTGTCTCAACCCCGAGTACAAAGTGGCGTAGTTTTATCAACCTGCAACCGAACCGAGCTCTATCTCAGTGTGGAACAGCAGGCCGATCTGCGTGAGCAACTGGTGCACTGGCTGTGTGAATACCACCAGCTGCAGGAAGAGGATGTGCGTAAAAGCCTCTACTGGCATCAGGATAACGCCGCTGTCAGCCATCTGATGCGTGTGGCCAGCGGCCTGGATTCGTTGGTGTTAGGGGAACCCCAAATTCTTGGCCAGGTGAAAAAAGCCTTTGCCGACTCGCAACGCGGCCACTCACTCAACAGTGAGCTGGAACGCATGTTCCAGAAAACCTTCTCAGTCGCGAAACGTGTTCGTACAGAAACCGATATCGGTGCTAATGCGGTGTCAGTGGCGTTTGCCGCCTGTACGCTGGCACGGCAGATCTTTGAATCACTGTCGGACGTAAACGTGCTGCTGGTGGGCGCGGGTGAGACGATTGAACTGGTGGCGCGCCATCTGCGTGAACACCGGGTGAAAAATTTAATGATTGCCAACCGTACCCGCGAACGTGCGGAGCTGTTAGCAGAAGAAGTAGGCGCAGAAGTGATTGGCCTGGCGGACATCGATTCCCGTCTGGCCGAAGCGGATATCGTGATCTCCTCCACCGCCAGCCCGTTACCGATCATTGGTAAAGGAATGATGGAGCGCGCGTTGAAAGCGCGTCGTAACCAGCCGATGCTGTTGGTGGATATCGCGGTGCCGCGTGACGTTGAACCGGAGGTTGGCAAATTGCCAAACGCCTATCTTTACAGCGTGGATGACCTCCAGGCGATCATCGAACAAAATATGGCACAACGCAAAGCCGCCGCCTTGCAGGCTGAGAGCATCGTGGTACAAGAGTGCGGTGAATTTATGGCGTGGCTGCGGGCACAGGGTGCAGTAGACAGCATCCGTGAGTATCGTACCCAGGCGAATGATATTCGTGCTGAGCTGGAAAGTCGTGCGCTGTTAGCCCTGCAACAGGGTGCCGATCCGCAGCAGGTTCTGCAGGAACTGGCGCACAAGCTGACTAACCGTCTGATTCACTCCCCCACGAAGTCCTTGCAGCAGGCCGCCCGCGACGGCGATACTGAGCGGCTACAGATTTTACGTGACAGCCTCGGTCTCGAGTAGGCTGTTACCACCTTTCACGGGAATTCCTCTATTACATGAAGACGTCTATTGTTGCCAAACTGGAGGCTCTGCAAGAGCGCCACGAAGAAGTGGAAGCTATGCTGGGTGATGCCGGTGTGATTGCCGATCAGGAACGCTTTCGCGCCTTATCTCGTGAGTATGCGCAGCTTACTGACGTGACCCGTTGTTTCCGCGAATGGCAGCAGGTTCAGGAAGATATCGAAACCGCCCAAATGATGCTGGATGACCCTGAAATGCGTGAAATGGCGCATGAAGAGTTAGTGCAGGCACGTGAGACGGCAGAACAGCTGGAGCAGCAGTTGCAGGTGTTACTGTTGCCAAAAGATCCCGATGATGAGCGCGCGTGCTTTGTTGAAGTTCGTGCAGGGACTGGCGGTGATGAAGCCGCTATTTTTGCAGGCGATCTGTTCCGTATGTACAGCCGCTTCGCCGAGACGCAGCGCTGGCGTGTAGAGATCATGAGCGCCAATGAAGGCGAACACGGTGGCTATAAAGAAGTGATTGCGCGTATTACCGGGGAAGGTGCCTATGGCCGCCTGAAATTCGAGTCTGGCGGTCACCGCGTGCAGCGTGTGCCAGAAACCGAATCGCAAGGGCGCATTCATACCTCCGCCTGTACCGTCGCGGTGATGCCTGAGTTACCGGAAGCTGAGCTGCCGGAAATCAATGCTGGCGATCTGAAAATCGATACCTTCCGTTCTTCGGGAGCGGGTGGTCAGCACGTTAACACCACCGATTCAGCAATTCGTATTACCCACCTGCCAACCGGGATAGTGGTGGAGTGTCAGGATGAGCGCTCGCAGCATAAAAACAAAGCGAAGGCATTAGCGGTACTTGGCGCACGTATCCATGCTGCCGAAATGGCGAAACGCCATGCGGTAGAGGCTTCAACGCGCCGTAACCTGTTAGGCAGTGGCGATCGTTCAGACCGTATCCGCACCTACAACTTCCCGCAGGGGCGCGTCACCGACCACCGTATCAACCTGACTATTTACCGTCTGGACGAAACCATGGAAGGGAAGCTGGATAGCCTGATTGAGCCGATTGTACAAGAGTACCAGGCGGATCAGCTGGCGGCTCTGGCTGGTCAAGATTGATGGAAATCCGCGTCTGGTTAAAGCAGGCGATAGCAGTGCTGGCGGGCGGTGAAAGCCCGAAACGTGATGCGGAGATTTTGCTGGGGTTTGTCACCGGCAAATCGCGGAGTTGGCTAGTGGCCTTTGACGACCACCAGTTGGACGCCACTCAACAGGCGCAGCTGGCTGAGTTGCTGGCGCGCCGCGCGCAGGGTGAACCGGTTGCGCATCTGGTGGGGCAGCGTGAGTTTTGGTCATTGCCGTTACGCGTTAACAACAGCACGTTAATTCCCCGTCCGGATACTGAAGTGCTGGTTGAGCAGGCGTTGCTGCGTCTGCCGTCCACTCCGGTCAAGGTGCTGGATCTGGGCACAGGCACCGGCGCGATAGCGCTGGCGCTGGCGAGTGAACGGCCGGATTGTCAGATTACCGGCCTTGACCGCATTCCTGCTGCTGTCGCACTGGCACAGGAAAACGCCGCACAGCTAGGGTTAACCAATGCTGAGTTCTGTCTGAGCCACTGGTTTGATGCACTTCCCGCCACGCGCTTCAGCGTGATTGTCAGCAATCCCCCTTATATCGATAGCCTGGATGAGCATCTCAGCCAGGGCGATGTCCGTTTTGAACCGCTGAGCGCGCTGGTGGCCGAAGAAGATGGCCTGGCCGATTTGCGTTTGCTGATTGTGCAGGCGGTAAACTGGCTCGAACCCGATGGCTGGCTGCTGCTGGAGCATGGCTGGCAGCAGGCTGAAGCGGTGCAACAATTGATGCACCAGCAGGGCTATCGCGCTATTGAGACCGTTGCCGATTACGGTGGTAATCCACGCGTTACGCTGGCCCAATCCCCCCGTTAACAGGATTTTTATGGCTACCTGGTATCCTCTGATTAAAAACCTTCATATTCTGACCGTTTTCATTACTGTCAGCCTGTTTTTATTGCGTTTTTACTGGCAGCGCACGGGCTCTGCCATGCTACAGCGCCGTTGGGTGCGCATTGCGCCGCACATTAATGATACGTTTTTGCTGCTTACCGGCGTATTGCTGGTGCTGATCACGCACTTTTATCCGTTCTCCCCACAGGGAAGCTGGCTGACGGAGAAGCTAATAGCGGTTATCATCTACATCGCCTTAGCGTCTGTGGCATTGAGCCGTCGCCAGCGTAGTACCAAAACGCGTTGGGTAGGCGGCGTGGTTGCACTGTTAGCGGTAATGGTCGTAATTGACCTGGCGGTGACAAAAATGCCGATTTTGGGGAGTGTATGACCTCGTTCGAACAGTTAGATTTTACCAATGCAAGGCTAAGTGAAGCGGTCATTGGTGCAACAGCCGCCATTCGCACTGATTTTTCAGTGAGCGGCACGGAACAGCAGTTGGCGGCACTGGTGGCAGAAGCACGGGAATATGTCAGCGGTGAACAGGAAGCCGATCAGCAGTTAGATAAGCTACTGGAGCTGTTCTATCAGAAGTGGGGTTTTGGCGGAGCCAGCGGTATCTATAATCTCTCTGACGTGCTGTGGCTGGATAACGTGCTGCAAACGCGTAAAGGTACAGCGGTGTCGCTCGGGGTGATTTTACTGCACATCGCTCATGAGCTGGAACTGCCGCTGATGCCGGTGATTTTCCCCACCCAGTTGATCCTGCGGGCTGACTGGCTGGATGAAGAGATGTGGCTGATTAATCCGTTCAACGGTGAAACGCTGGATACGCATATGCTGGAAGTGTGGCTAAAAGGCAATATCAGCCCGCTCGCACAACTGTATAAAGACGATCTGGATGAAGCTGGCACGGTTAACGTCATGCGCAAAATGCTCGACACGTTAAAGTCCGCGCTGATGGATGAGAAGCAGATGGAGCTGGCGCTGAACGTCAGCAAGGTTCTGCTCCAGATTGACCCGGAAGATCCGTACGAAATCCGCGATCGCGGGCTGATTTACGCTCAGCTGGAATGCGAGCACATCGCGCTGAACGATCTGACCTACTTTGTTGAACAGTGCCCGGAAGATCCGGTCAGTGAGATGATTAAAGTGCAGATCAACGCGATTGAACACAAACAGGTTACGCTGCACTAAGCGGCGCATAATGAACATTATTAAGGACTGAACATGTCGCAAAAAGTCGTGAACATTGGTGATATTCGGGTCGCAAACGATCTGCCGTTTGTCCTGTTTGGTGGGATGAACGTGCTGGAGTCGCGCGATCTGGCCATGCGCATCTGCGAACACTACGTGACCGTTACCCAAAAACTGGGTATTCCGTACGTGTTTAAAGCCTCATTCGACAAAGCGAACCGTTCTTCTATCCACTCTTACCGTGGCCCAGGCCTGGAAGAGGGGATGAAAATTTTCCAGGAACTGAAACAGACGTTTGGCGTAAAAATCATCACTGACGTGCATGAAGCCTCTCAGGCCCAGCCTGTTGCCGACGTGGTTGATGTGATTCAGCTGCCAGCCTTCCTCGCCCGTCAGACTGACCTGGTGGAAGCCATGGCGAAAACCGGCGCGGTGATCAACATCAAGAAGCCTCAGTTCGTTAGCCCAGGCCAGGTAGGCAACATCGTCGATAAGTTTATCGAAGGTGGCAACGATCAGATTATCCTGTGCGACCGTGGTAGCAACTTCGGTTATGACAACCTGGTGGTCGACATGCTGGGCTTCAACGTGATGAAGAACGTCAGCGGCAACAGCCCGGTGATCTTCGATGTGACCCACGCCCTGCAAACCCGCGATCCATTCGGTGCCGCTTCCGGTGGTCGTCGTGCTCAGGTGGCTGAACTGGCGCGTGCTGGTATGGCGGTTGGCATTGCCGGTCTGTTTATTGAAGCGCACCCGGAACCGAACAGCGCCAAGTGTGATGGCCCATCGGCCCTGCCGCTGGATAAGCTGGAGCCATTCCTGGCACAGATGAAAGCCATTGATGACCTGGTGAAGAGCTTCCCGGAGCTGGATACCAGTAACTGATCGACTTGCGTGATAAATGGCTTAATATTTAACGAGTTGTGATTTCCTGTTAGTTTTCTAATGCCAAGCCATCTCTAGCAGAGATGGCTTTTTATCGACATTCCTTCACTTTTATTGTTCAATATTAAAACATTCTCCCAGATATGCTATAATTGAAGATAAAGTCACTTTAATGTGACTTTATAAATTATTTATTCAAATCATTATTTTTGTGTTAATTGAAAATTTTCTTGAGAGGTGTCCTTAAAATCTTTAAATGAGGGTTTAAGAATGCCAAATGATTTAAAGAGTTCCTCCCTAAGTCACAATAGTCTTGAAACTATTTATGAAGATGCAGAGGCTACGTTTGAATACGCCTTCTATCAACGAGGGCTCTCAGAAAAAATCCATGATGACTACGCCTATTTAGAGAGGGTTTCTGAGGCAAAAAAATATATTAGCCATTATTTTACATGGACTCAGGCATGGTATGATTTTAGTCATGAAATAAAAGGAAGCTTTAAACGTGGCTGGAATGTGCTACGACATCGTAGTCTGTCTGAAGACGCGGATGTAAACCTCGATAATTTTAAAAAATTAAATGAGGCGATGCAACTGGTGATGGAGTACACGCTATTGTTACGCTTTCGAGAAAAATTCCCGACCTGGAATGATCGCGAAAGAATGTTGCTAAGCAAATTTATACTTCATCAGCCAGCACTGATTGAGACAATTGTTCACCTGGAGGAGGAGCTGGTTAAGCTTATCGCCATCAATCCTCATTTTGGCGTTGAAGGAAATATTATAAAACTATTTTCTGCAGAAGAGTATTCATCCTCTGAACTGTTTCCGGCACCTGATACTGGTTGGAGTTTGAAAAAATTCCTTTTTTTTGGTGCACTTATGCTAAGCCCTTACTCCCAGTCGGGTATACGTGAGACGCAAGCTGCCTTTCGTGATAAGCGCTACTGGAAGAGCATAAAGTCTGGTGATACTCAGCCCATAGATTCACTTTCATCATGGTTTTTGTCTTTCCTCTCACCCTCAGAAGAAAATAGCGGTCCTGATAATCTTTATAGCAGCCAATCAAATTTTTCGTTATCCCACCTGGCAAGCAGAATTAGTGGTTTTTTTAGCAAAAATCTGAATGCTATATATAATTATCGCCCGCCAAGTCTTTTTTTTGAACGTTACGCCATGGGTGATGAGCAACCCGCAGCGATCCCATTAGAGGAAAATACATTAAACGATGAAGAAGTAATGGGCGATAATGAACCTGTTTCACCTGAAATAAAACAGCTAAATCAGACGAATAGCGAACTCGCGGACATATTCAATAATATTCCTGAATATCCCAGGCCACGATATGCCAGTAATAGCCCTAACGCGGCAGTGCTACTTTCGAACGATGAGGATAAATATATAAAAAAAATCGAAAATTATTGGGGGGATATTAATGATCGCGCTATGATGCAAGCCAATAACAAAACCACCTTCAAGCATCATATGGGAGATAATTTGAGGTCACTTCTTAACGCTGCTAAAAGTACGGAAGTATTATCAAAAGAAGAATATGATGTTTTTTATAAGGCTTTTAAGTTTCCTAACAAGTCAACTCGTGAAGCCAGAACAAAATCTGCCGCCCCCCATATCTATTCCATTAGTGTCAGTTTTGAAAGAGATCGAAGCGTTTACTTTGATCTCCCAGGTGTTTTTTTTATTAAAGAAAATGAAATTAACTTCCCTAAGCAGGAAAACTTTGCGCAACGACAGGCAAGTACTGAGCGTGAAGACATGGTGTTACTTGTGGTTCCGGGTGAAAATATTGCGAAGTTTTCCTCAGTATCCGAGATGGAAAAGTTTTTACGTCCTCGGTTACGCACGCTGACAGATTTTGAAAATGTCAGGTATGAAACAGTTTGGTTTCCTAATGGATTTGATGGTGCAAGTGGGAATATGAGGTATTCAGAAATTCATGATTTATCGACATTCATTCCGCAATCTATTTTAGATCATATCAAGGCACGTATTGATTTTCTGACTGGGATTTTACAGATGGAGTATCATGCCAGAGCACCAACTGCAGAAAACGTGCAATTACGGATGAATCAGATTAAGGGGTGGGTCAAAAATCGGTTTGATATGAGTTTTGATATCAAAAATCTGCAAATGCAGCAACAAGAATTCGAAGAGAAAAATAGAAAACTAACGCGACTTAAAGAGAGGGTGGAAAAAGAAAAGCTTCCCTGGCTTAATGGGCTATCAATTGAAAATCAGCAGTCTTATTTTGAGGATAAGGATAATTACTTATTCGCAAGAGATAATTACTTGCTAGAAGAATCACCAGAGGTGACGAAGTTAGAATACGCGACTGATATAGTCGATGATTATCTTATTACTAATTACGATTTTTATAAATCTGCACAAGAGATTTTTGTCAATGTATCGCTTCCTACATTAGCTCATGTTCGTGAAAAACTACACCAGACGCTATCTTTGGCACAGATGGTATCCTTAGGATTACGCGGTGTTGAACCCGGGTTAGATTATGAAATAAAACCGGTAGAAGGAGAGAAACCGGCAATGACTGATGCAGAGTTGCGCAATATCCTGAATATTATGCATAGTCAAATTTCATACCATCAAGATATAATAAAATCACATCTTAATAAACCTGAACTTAAACGGGCTGGGATAGATCTTCGGGATGCAAGACTGCAACTATCCGCGAAAATAGCCCTATTACAGAGACATTTATCTAAGGATGCCTATGATGCAATTCAATCCTCACGAAGGGCAGTATCGACGACCAGTGGAACAAATGTTAATACCGTTAAATTGGACTTTTATATTAATGATAATTATTATGATAGTTTCGTTTTTAATGGGGCGTTGTTATTTAGGCTCAATACAAACAATATAAACTCTTATCATAGAATTCTTTACTTGCCAACTAAAAGCCTAAAAGAAAGAAACTTTTTCGAATTTAATGACGACGGCACACTTAATGCTATGATGCTGCGTTGGATAAAAGAGAACACCAAAGAAAACAGGAGTATGATAGAACTGATGAGTCTGCTGGAAAGAGATTCATTTGATAAAATCTCCACTGCTGTTCGCTTAGCGTCGAAAGCCTCCCTTGTTGTGAGACAAAATTTCATAGGCGATGAAGGTATACCCTATGATGACGTTATTTCATATCAGGAAGATGTCAACATATCTAATCTTAATGATTTTATGCGCTCTCCAGCTGAAACGCTGTCGAATGAAATGCAATCGGATAATTTAAGAAATCTAAAGTTCAAGGCCAATGTTCAAAATGAATTTATTTCTAAAAACGTTACTCTTTCATATAAGGATTTTACTCTGAACGCAATTGATAATTTATTGGCGCATCCTGATGGAGTAGAAATAAAAACTCAACTTGATGACATCATGGTTAACTTTGTCAATGGAGAGGAGAAAAGCTTGATGGATGTTGTTATGTATCATAAAAAAGAAGCAGTTAATATGTATAATGTTACATTTACTTATTCAGATGGAGAGGGGGTCGAATGGTTGAATAATAAATCCGAAATTGCACCTCCATCAAATGATGTACTGCTGAATAAATTATTCATGGATTCTGCGATTCCGAAAAACATGCCCTATAATTACTGGGGTTTAAGAATAGGATTGCTGATGCAAACACATTATAATGATTATGTTTCAGCCTTTAATGCTAAAACGAGAAGTGCTGCTGGGCGTAATAGCGTTAAACGAGATGAATGGATTGACGAGGCAATGTATAGCCGAATTCTCTATGATGCTGAGGAAGCAGTGATTACTGATACTCTCTCTGCTTCTCAAAAAACCCATCTTCTTAACCAGCTCATTTTACTTCGTGCAAAAATCACCAAAAAAAATGTGAGAGTCTATGAGCTTAGCCTTACCGAGGTTTCAAGCAGAAGTGCATTAGTTTTTGATCTTGCACCACATAATTCTCAACCAGACTATTTTTTATATACCCCCGCAGCAAAGGACGGTGTTAAGTTTCGCCCCTTCACTTTAGCTTCTTTAAAAAGAAGAAGTACGCAGGATGCTATCCTTAGCCACACGCCTTTGTCTGGTGCGAACTCGTTAGAACGTGCTTTTATTAACTTGCGAGAAGGTAATTTCCCCGACCCGAGGGGATTTAATAAGGTTGATTCATTGTCAGAAATTTTCTGGTTAGATAAACAAAGGTTTTTTTCTGATTTAGATACTATGAACCTGAATCCTAAGCCTTACCGTACAATAAAACTTAATTATTTCGCAATGCTAGGTTTTGATCCTGCAGACGCAGTGGTGCCTCTGTTTATGGGGTTGTTAAAACCATTAAGGTTTTTGAAAAATTTAAACTATAATAAAAAATTAGAAAGGTTTGGCAAATCAACGCATCAAAGTAAATCCGTGCAGAAAGTTAAAAATAAAAAAAGCTTTTTACAGGAAGAGCCCGTTGCTTTAAGTAATAAGCCAAAAGGTTTAAAAAAATACAACGGACAGAGCCCATTATTACAAGATACTTTCGTTGTGGAATCTCCGGCAGGATCGGCTAATAGCCATCGTTATTATATTAAAGAAAAGAGCAGGTACTACCAAGTGGTTTTGGATAGTGAAAATAATACGCTACGTGTAGTGAATCCCCGCAATCCAAAAAGTCAATATAAAAGACCGATTGTAAAAGATCGCCGTGGAGAATGGATTTACAATAAAAACACCAACAAACTTAGAGGCGGTCAGTTACCGGAGTTTGAGGATTCTGCGAGAAATTATCGATTTGTGGGTGAAGTAAAAAATGCGATGGATGATTATCTCGATTACGTAAAGGCACCATTAGACCCCGGTCTCAGCGCACGAGAAATTCTAGCCAAAATAGAGAAAGCAAAAATTGATTTACCAATACTGGAGCAAGCTGCAAAAGATCAAAACAGTAAACTTACTGATAATGCCAAAAATTTTCAAGACAGGCTCACACACGGTATTAAAATTGATGACGAGAGTTTCAGAAAGACATTTAAATCAGCCAGCACAGGTCTTGATAGTGATGTAAGCATTCTGGATAATGTTTTTAAAGAGAGCCGGGGGTTAGTAATAGGCGAAATCCATACTGAAACTGCTTCTGTGAAATTCCTAAAAGATAATATGGCCTCCCTGCAAAGAAATAATGTGAAGAAAATTTATCTCGAAGGCTTGATAGGCGATTATTTACAATCTGATTTGGATAATTTCTTTAATACCAATTATATGTCACCACGTCTTCAAAATGCGTTAGACAAGATGGATGGAGCTCCAGGCGTCAAAGGCTCTGGATATGGTAAGTACGATCTTGTTAAGGCTGCCAGAGAGCATGGTGTTGAAGTTGTCGGCATGGAAACACCAGGGGCAACGTCTGCATATGCCGGAGACGATGCAAAAAAAACAAGATTAAGAAACTACAATTACTACTCTTCACTTCTTATCTCAAATGATCAGGCGGAGAATGGTGCCAGTAACTGGATTGCTGTTGTAGGAAATCGACATGCAGCCAATACTGGGAGCGAGATTGGTCTAGCAGAACGTACAGGTGCTCTAAGTGCTGTGCTTTATAATAACAATGGTAATAGAAAGGTTCAGTTTGATGAATGGTTTAAGAAGGGAAGGTTCATTAAGCTGACCTTCCCGAATATACTTATCGGCTTATAAAACTACAACAGTAGTGGCAGTTGTGTGCCTCGCAGAAGTGCGAGGCACATAATGTTTATAACATAATGGTCAACAGATAGCCCGCAAACAGAGCCAGATGTGCGGCACCGTTTAAGACGTTGGTGCGCCCGGTAGAAAACGAGATGTGGCACAGGATCAGAACCGCACTCATCATCACCATCTGTGGTGGCTCAAGACCAAAGACCAGCTGCTGGCCGGTAAGGGTAGCGATAATCGAGACCGCCGGGACCGTCAGTGAGATGGTCGCCAGCACGGAGCCAAAGAACAGGTTCATCGCACGCTGTACCTGGTTAACCAGCACGGCTTTGATCGCCCCTAAACCTTCCGGTGAAAGAATCAGCAACGCCACGAGGAAACCGGTGAACTGAGCCGGCGCATTCAACTCAGTGAGTAAACCTTCCAGCGTATTGGCATTCATTTTGGTGACGCTGATAACCGCAATCAGATGGACGATCAGCCAAACCGTATGCCACAGGCTGCTGTGTGCCGAAGGCTTACCGTGGTGTGGATCGCCATCATCGCTGTCATCTTCATGTTCATACACAAACAGACTCTGGTGCGTTTTGGTCTGGATCAGCAGGAATACCCCGTACATTGCCGCAGAAATGGCAGCAATGATCAGCGCCTGCGCGGTGGTGAAGTTACCGCCGGGCAGGGCATTCGGGAACACCAGCACCAGTATTGCCAGCGGGAAAATAGCGATCAGATACTGTTTTACCCCGGCAAGGTTAACGTACTGCGTGGCAAATTTGCGCCCACCTAACAGCAGAGCAAAGCCCACCAGCCCGGAGGTGACAATCATGATGATGGAGTAGAGCGTATCGCGCATCAGCGCGGGGGCAGCATCGCCTGTGGCCATCAGGGCGGAGATCAGGCTGACTTCAAGGATCACCACCGACAGGCTCAGAATCAGTGAGCCATAGGGTTCGCCCAGACGGTGGGCCAGCACATCCGCATGGCGGACGACGCTGAAAGCACTGCTAAGAATGGCGACCAGGGCCAGTAAGTTAACCCCAATCAGCAGGGGCAGTGAGTGAGGGGCGGTAAGGAAACTCAGAATGCCGAGCGTTACCAACGGAAAAATCAGGGAGTATTCGGTATGACGGGTCTTTTCATGTGCGGCCATGTTCTCTCCTCGGTGCAAGGTCGCGGAACCGGTTACCTGTACGTGCCAGGTTAAGCGGCATAAGTGTAACGTCAACCGTGTTTTTGCTGGGGAAGCTTTACGGTTTTTTACTTCTTGACGGTTTTATTCCCTGTGACGCCTTTTTTATCCTGTTTTCTCCTCGCCATCTTGGTTAATCAGTAAGTTAAATTTTATGTTTATTTCGCATTTTTCTGCGCCTTTAACGCGCTCTGATACACATGGATAGCGACAAAAATCATAATGGTATAAGTAAATCCTCTAAAGAGGCGGTTGGTCTGTTTTTCCTGCAAGGCCTGGCTTTGACGCATCGCTATCTGGCGCGGGAAGTCCTTCATAGCGTAGCAAAAATGCGCAGTCATGGCGTTTTTGTCAGGTTGAAAACCGGTTTTACTGTTGCGTGGGTTAGGCAGTAGATGCGCTTTTCCCATAACTTTACTGCGTGATTATAAGTCTGGTCTTGAAAGCGTTGCGGAAAATGCATTAATGTCATTGAAGCGCAATAAGAAAGTCATGTAGCAACGCGAGAGCGTTTAACCGAGTGAGGAGGTCGCATTGTTAACCCGAGAATTTTTGTTAAAAGCTGACTGCAAAACCTCGTTTGGTGAAATTGATGAGAGCTTGCTGTGGAGCGCAGAGAAACGCGCATCGTCACTGGCTGCGACCCTGTCATGCCGTCCGGATGCCAGTCCGGTGTGGATTTTTGGCTATGGCTCGCTGATGTGGAACCCGATTTTCGAGGCAGAAGAGGTGGCCGCAGGGCGCCTGAATGGCTGGCATCGTGCCTTTTGCCTCCGGCTGCTCGCCGGGCGCGGCAGCGCTGACTATCCCGGCAGAATGCTGGCGCTTAAACAGGGCGGTGAAACCAGCGGACTGGCGTTTCGGTTACCCGAGGCGCATCTCTACGATGAGCTGGAACTGCTGTGGAAGCGAGAAATGATCACCGGCTGCTACCTGCCCACTTGGTGCGAACTCAGCCTGGACGATGGGCGTAAGGTGACGGCTCTGGTGTTTATCATGGACCCGCGCCATCCGCTGTATGAGGCAGACTCCTGTGCTTCAATTGTTGCGCCGCTGATTGCTCACGCGACCGGCCCGCTGGGCTCTAATGCGCAGTATCTGTTCTCCCTTGAACAAGAACTGGCAAAACGCGGCATGGAAGAAGAGAGCCTCAGCTTGCTGGCACAGCAGGTGCGACAACTTCAATCCGGCCGTGCGGCCGGATAAGTCCTACCCCTTACCTGGCGCAATCAGCCAGGTACCGGCATGGGTAATGGTTAACGACTGACGGCGTACACTGCTGCCCTTGCCAATTTCAAACTGATAATCTCCTGCTGGCAGACTCAGCGCAGCAAAACCATTGCTGCTGGCTTTGACGGCCAGCTTTTGCCCGTTCAGCGTAATCGTCTCGTTGGCTGCCAGCGGTAAGTAGACGGTGGCTAATGACGGTGCCGCGACGGGCCTGGCGGCAGAGGTTACGGGCAGGGGCATCACATTCGCTGGCTGACGCTTCACCAGCCACACCGTAACCCCCACAGCCAATACCGCCACCGCAGCCACGCAGGTTAAGAGTGGGGAGAGGCGGCGAACGGGCTTGATGGGCAGAGATTCTGCCATGGGGGCCGTTGGATTGATGGCGACGACAACCGGTTCTGCCGGTTCGCGTGGCGCTTTTTCTACCGCGGCAGGCGTGAGTTTGCCAATCACGCTTTCAACATCGCTGACCGGTAAATGAATCAGGCTGGCAAATTCATCAATGGTGGCCGGACGATCCTGTGGCTTCATCGCCAGTGCCCGGTCAATGGCATGCAGCAACGGCAGCGAGAAGCCCTGTAGCCCACGTTGCGTCAATGACTGGTAGCTATCCTCAATACAGCGCACTACGCTGGCTGGCGGTGGCGTGCCAACAATCAGGCTGTGTAATACTGCACCTAACGCGTAGATATCGGTCCATGGACCTTGATCGCTTTCTGCCTCTTCACTGTATTGCTCTATGGGCGCGAAACCCGGTTTCAACATGATCTCGGTTTCGTCCGACAGATTACCAATCTCTTTGCGCGCTGAGCCGAAATCCAGCAACACCGGCAATTGGTTTTCCTGAATCTGGATATTATCCAGCGAGATATCACGGTGCAGATAGCCTTCACGGTGGATGGTGCTGATGGCACCAAACAGCGGGGGCAGGAGACGGCGTATCCAGGCTTCATCAATGGTGGCAGGGCTTTGCTGCTGCCACGCTTTCAGGGTCATCCCGCTGTAATACAGCGTGCACATATAGGCGGTGCCGTTCTGCTCCCAAAAGCGCAGCACATGCAATAAGCCAGGGTGATTGAAGCGCGCCAGCAGACGCGACTCCTGGATAAAACTGTTGAGACCGGCGCTGAATAGCTTCTGGAAACGCTCACCGCGCAGCACCAGATCATGGCCTTCTTCTGAGCGCATCGCCAGTGATACCGGCATGTACTCTTTGATCGCCACAGTGCGTTCCAGTTGGTGATCCCAGGCGCGATAGACAATGCCAAAACCACCACCGCCAATCACATCCTGAATCTCAAACTCGTTAAAGCGAAAGCCGGCTGGCAGGGCGCCGGGAATTGTCGTTGTAGTGTTATTTGCCGACATAGAATACTCTCTGAACATGCCCCACGCGGCGATGCGTAACGGGCGATGCAGGCTAATTAATCAATGTTACGCCAGGCACCGATCGCAGGATCAACCAGATCCGCATGTAAGGTGTCGATCAATAACACATGCATTTTCTGCTGTGGTACCCCATTTTCTGACCACAGTTTGAGTTGTTCAGCAATACGTTGTTGCAGCGCGCTGTCAGTTTGCTGCGCAGTGGGTTTCGCGGCCTTGATGAGCAGCGTGCCATCAAAACGCCAGACGTGATGTTGATGATCAAACGGGAGAACTAGCCAACTCTGTTGTGCATCGCTACGCGTGACAATAATGCGCTGATTATTGGCCGAGACCACCTGTAACGGTGTGGTGGCGCTGCGCAGGTTTTCCAGCGGATACCCCTGCTCAAACGTCACGGTAAGCGGGACGTTTTGCGCCGAGTCGGTCAGGCTTAATGTGGTATCGCCCTGGAGCCAACCTTCTGATGTACAGCGATTCTGTGCCGCATCCGGTATAAACAGCGCGCTGTCAGAACCTGACCACCAGGTGCGGAAGTGGCAACCGCTGGGCAGATCGAAACGCACCAGTGGCGTGGTATCTGCCATCGGGGAGAGATCCAACGGAGCAGCATTACTGGCACCAGGATGTGCGGTGCTGTCAGCTGTGACCACCGGTGCCCACTCCTGGGCTTTGCTGGCGGTGCCACTGGCTAAGAGGGTGCCTTGCTGGTTGGTCATGTGCCACGGCAGGGTGGTCAACTTGCTACACTGATTTGCCAGCAAACGGCCCACCTGGGGCAGAAAGGCGTTAAGTACGCTCACACTCTGCTCTTTTTCCGTGACGATGCGTAGCGGCAGCGTGGTTTTACACCAGTCTTCAGGCGCATTGCTCTGCACGTTATCGATATACACCTCCAGCGCCTGGCGAGGCGAGTAGACCGCACGATAATCTTCGGCCTGCACGCTGCAGGCAAGGAACATGACCACGAGGCCGGACAGCCACACTTTCATCAACAATCTCCGGAAAACCCCGCCATCATTAGCGTGGTGCAATCAATAAAGCGCTGACATTATGTGCGACGGGGCAACAATTGCTCAGCATCTGCCTGCGAGTAAATCAGGGTGGTCTCTTCTGGTTCGCCAACCCAGATGCCCATCGCACTGAGGTTATCGCTTTTTGTAACCGTATCGAGCCTGTGCGCCATCAGGGTCAGCCACTCATCACAGCGGGTGACCATTCGCAGGGCTTGCGCCATGGTCTCGCCCGGTAAATGACGCCAGAAGCCATCACTACAGACAATGAAAGCGTCACCATCTTCCAGCGGTAAGGGAAGTGACTGGCTTACCCCACGAGGCTGCGCGATACCGAGCGCATTATAGAGTAAATTACTGTTAATGCCGGAATTTTCATAGCCTGCATCATGCAGTTGCTGCGCCAGGCTATGGTCACGGGTGACCTGGTTTAGCTCCCCATGGCAAAAGGAGTAAACCCTGCTGTCGCCTGCGTGTGCCCACCATACCTGTGCATTAAGACGGTCGATAAATAGTGCCGCAACGGTAGTACTCATCTGTGAAAATTTCGGATTACTTCGCTGTGCCTGCTGTAGTTTTTGCTGGCACTGCTTGAACACTTCCCCGGTCAATGCGGGAGTGAGATGCAGTGCCTGGCTGAGCTGCTTCAGCAACGTATCGCAGACAAGTTGCGCTGCCACTGCGCCGCCATCAGTACCCGCGACACCATCACAAATAATAAAAATGGCGCGATCTTCGGTGACGTGCGCCGCATAACGATCCTGATTTTCCGGGCGTTCACCCTGTTGCGAACAGATAGCCCAGTCAATCTTCACGCGTCTTCTCCTCGCGTTTGCGAGTCTTTGTACTGGTTCACTTCCATTTCATAGGCGCGCAGGAAGGCCTCGCCAAACAAGGTGTGGAAATCATCTTCAATCTCCCCAGCTGTGCGCTGATAGTGGCGAGTAAAGGCATCCCACAGCGCGGCTTTACGTGCGGTGCTGAGGGCAATTTTGGGCAATACCCCTTCATTGCGTGCCTGCTCTTCCAGGCGTTGCGGGTTAAAGGATTGCAACATGGCGGCGATGATGGCGCGAATGCCGGTGATCATACCGAGTTGGTGTGCCTGGAGATCGACTAATGCATCACGTACTGCCTGCTCGGGGGGCATAAACCCGGGGAACTGGCCCTGATAAATCTGCATCAGGGCGGCTTTCCCCGAGGGCAGAATTTTAAACGGGTTATTGGCCTCATTGAGAATCATGGTGAGGTCGGCTTTGACGCCCCGTTTCAGAATGGTGCGGGAAGAGAGTAGGGCCACGGTTCCCTGAGAAAACAGGCTCAACAGCCGGCCCGTGGTATACATCTGTTCTTCATCCAGTGGCGTCGTCTGGCCGTTGTTCAACCCCATCCCCGCGATTAACGCGGCAATCAGCTTATCCGCGTCGCCGTAAGCTGCGCTCTGCTGCGCCACTGCTGTCGCAGGAAGCGGGTCGATATCTAACCGGGCTTCGGCATGGCCAGCAGGACGCGGCACCGCAGGCTCATCCAGTGGCGGTGCGGGGGAGAAGGTTTCGTGCATCTCCAGCGGGTCATGGCTGCTGTCGGCGAGATCGAACAGGGCGAGAGGATCATCCCGGATCACGGCTGCCTGCGCAGGATCGGTGACCGCAATGACGTAATGGCCAATTTCCAGCCGATCGCCATGGTGGAGAACCACCTGTTCGCCACGCGCCAGAGGGCTGCCATTATGCATTACCCGGCTCACACTGCCCTGATTGGTCAGACGGCACTCGCCATCGGCCGAAAGATGAATTAAAGCCTGTAGACGCGAAATGGCTCGCGCAGTGTCGGGCAGTACCAGGTCATTCTCCTGGCTGCGTCCAATGGTGCCACCAGGGGGGTGAAACACCACCGTATTTCCAACCCGGGTTTCATCACCGCTCTCAAGGGTAAATTGCATCTGATATCCCATCATCATGCTATTCGAACATCGGCGGATACAGGCCATTACGCCCCGGTTTCGCGCCTGCTGCCGGATTAAATAGTAGGGTAAAGAGTTCTGCTGTCAGACTGCCGCCGTGTTTGTGCGTTGCGTGTGGGAAGCCATCGCTGCGGTTACTCCACCAGTAGCTAAACGGCAGCCGTGGGTTAAAATCTTCCGCCACTTCACGCCAGCTCAGGGTACACGGCAAGTCGGCGTAGCCAATCACATCCATAATGTCTGAGGGCTGGGTTTCCGGCACCATCAGGGGAACCTGATTTTGCAGCAAGCGTTCTAACCCATCCGCTGGCAGGGCATCCTGCACGGCATGCAGCAGTGTCGCACCCAGTTCATCAAACCACTCGCCGGAAATACGCAACTGCGCAGGATGCCAGCGATCCACAGGGATGCTGTGTAGGGCCAGCAGGGGCCAGATGCGACCGACCCGATCGCGCGAGGGCAGCAGGCAACCCATCTGCACCTGACGCGTGCCCGGTGTCACCGGCAGGACAAAATTCCACACTGGCGCGCGCATAAAGCCCGCTGTCGTGGCATGGTCATCGTTTTGGCGCAGCAATAGCCCCTGCTGAAACCAGTGATTCCAGGGGGCAATCAAGGCTTCTGGCATACGCTGGTGCAGGAAATCGCCCATTGCGGGTAATTTACCGTACCAGCCGGGCGTCATATGTTTAGCCCTTTTCACTTGGTTACTCCTTCTCCCGCACCGGAACACTCCCTACCGCCGCCAGGTGAGGCGTTTCACCGGCGTGTTTGAGGTTGTCCGCCAGTTTACGCATCATCAGCGCGTTATCGCTGGCGTAAGGTGAAGATTGTATCTGCTGATCGAGTAACTGACTGAGGTGCCAGTCAAGCTGTTGCAGATCGCGTGCGGTAATGTCGGCAGGCAGCGATTTCTGCAAATTTTGCATGATCCAACTGCGCAAAAAGGCACCGTCATAGTTACGCGGTTGATAGAGCATCTGATAGGCGCGCAATGCATTACGACTGTAGCTGTCATCATCGCCTTTATCATCCCGCAGCAGGTTGGTAATTTGCTGGGCGACGCGCGGTAGCAACAGGGATTTCAACGCATTCTGGTACAGCCTCCAGGTCGCATCACTCATTTGTGTACCACGGTAGAGCCCGGCGCGCATCGTCAACGGCGGGTTGTCCAGGGAAAAGCGGTCTGACAACGGCAGCTTGACCAAATCATTCAGGAACGGCAGCAGATCAAACAAATTATCTGACGGTTGCTGCACCACTGCACGACTTTCACGTTGAATATGCGGGATGCGTTCCACGATCGAAGACAAGTAGCGCTGATTCTGCTGATAACTGATCCCCCACAAGCCACACAGCAGCAGCAGGGCACCCGTCAGGATGCCATAACCAATCCAGTGGAACAGCTGGTTACGGTACTCCCAGTGACGATTGCTACCCGCCAGTCCACTCTCGCGGAACACCAGATCGTTGAGCAGGTCGCGAATAAAAAAGCTCTGCTGGCGATTGCCCGGAATGGGGTTGCTGCGGTTGACCGTATTCCACGAGGCAATTGACTGGCTGCTCTCCTGCGGGATCTGCAACTTACGATTGAGATGGCCCATGATACGGTCAAACGGCAACCCTTCCTGGGTACCGCTGGTGAAGAACAGTCCGCGCACGCTCCAGCGCGTGTTCTCCTCTTTGGGCGAGCACAGGACATCAAGGTACTCATTTAACAGGGCGCGTAACGAAGCGAACTCCTGCGGGAACAGGAAGCACTCCGCGCGTTGATTCAGGTCACGTGAGCTGGCCATATGACCGGCTAACTGCTGCTGAAGCTGGCGTTCAAGGCGTAAATATTGCTGATTAAAATGCTGATGCCAGTCATGACGCTGGGATTTGCCCGCTTCCCAGGGGAAAGTAAAGCCCCAGATGGCCTCGCGCTGTTGTTTGTCCAGCGTCGAATAAAAGCTCATAAAGCCTTTCAGCAGGTCGGTCTTGGTGACCATGACATACACCGGGAAATGGATGCCGGTTTGCTGATGCAGTTCTTCAAGACGATTGCGCAACGCGCTGGCTTGCTCAAATCGCGCATCGGCTGAATCACTCAGCAGATCTGCCACGCTGACGGTCAGAATCACGCCGTTGATCGGCTGGCGAGTACGGTAGTGCTTCAGCAAACGGATGAAGCTGGACCATTCGCTGGCATCACGGTTGCGCTGGCTCTCTTGCAGGCTATAGCGTCCGGCGGTATCAATCAGTACCGCACGGTCGGTAAACCACCAGTCGCAGTGGCGAGTACCGCCGACGCCACGAATAGCGGCTTCACCGTGGCTATCGGTGAGAGGGAATTCCAGCCCCGCGTTGAGCAAAGCGGTGGTTTTACCCGCACCCGGCGCACCAATCACCATGTACCACGGCAACTGATACAGGTAGCCGGTTTGATAGCGAGCCAGCCAGCCACCAGGTGCCGTTCGATTGAACTGGCGGCGTTTAAGCTGGATCAGGGCATCGGTAAACCGTTGCGTGAGCAGCGCTTCATTGGCCTGAACATCCTGTATCTCGTCATGCTGCCCATCCTGAAGTTGTTTGAGCAGCTGACCGTTGGCTCTGGCACGCCAGATTGCCGGTAACAGCTTAAACAGCAGCCAAATTACGATCAGCGTGAAGATAGCGACCCAGCGTCCGCTGGTGAGTTCTAATGGACGGCTTTCGCCCCAGCTGAACAGGGGGCCGAGTAGCCAGATAACGCAGCAGAGCGCAGCAACACTAATGAAACTCCATAGCAGTCGATGCGTTAGAAAAGCAGCACGCATCACGGCGCTCCTTGAGAGAGATTTTGACTTTCCGGGGCGGCGTACAGTGTAATTTCTACCCGACGATTGCGGGCACGGTTCTCACTGCTGTCATTGGGCTGGAGCGGATTACTGTCCCCACGGCCCTCGGTACGGATGGCGTGGTTGTCAGCCAGTTGCAGACTAAGCACTTGTCCCAACGCGCGCGCGCGGGCAAACGAAAATTCGTAGCTGGAAGCGAATCGTCCCTGAACCGGGCGGTTATCGGTATACACAGACACCAGAATGGTCCCTTTAATATCTTTCATAGCGGTCGCAACGCGCGCCAGTAGGGCGCGTCCCACCGGATTGATTACCGTGCCGTCAGCGGCAAACAGCTTATCGGCAGGGATAATGACTTTGCTGCCAAATGCGCCGTCGCTGACCTGAAGCTGCCCAGCGGCGATCACATCACTCAGGCGCTGATGCAGATCCAGTAATGCCTGAGGCGAAGCGGGCCTTCTGCCCGCGACAATCTGCGGCAGTGGCAACTGGTAAATCGTGCGCAGTAACGGGCCACTTTCAGTGCCCAGACGCCAGTTAAGACCTGAATAGACCAGGCTTGCCAGCAGCACGGCCACGGTAGCGCAAGCCCAGAGTGGGATCATGGGACGCGTTAACGAGCTGGCTAACGGGTGAACCTCAACCTGGGGTTTTGCCTGAGTGATGGCGCTACTACGCGTATTAGCGATCAGCTGTGCCAGACGTTGTCGCAGAGCCTCGCACTGTTCAGTCCCGTTCCCCGTATCGCGATAGCGTCCTTCATAGCCGAGCAGCAGGCAGTAGTGCATCACTTCCAGTAGCCAGAGGTGCGTTTGCGGTTTTTGTGAAATGCGCGCCAGCAGTTGGAAAAATTTCTCGCCGCCATCATTTTCATTGTGGAAGGTAACCAACATGCCATTGCCAGACCAGACGCCGCGCGTTCCCCATGGCGTCTGCGCAGCGGCTTCGTCCAGTACGCTGCACAGGCAGTAGCGGGCACCAATGATCATTTCAAACGGCAAGCCAGACTGTTTGCTGCGCTGCTCAAACTGGCGGATTTCATCAATCAGTAGCTGACGTAGGCTCGCAGGATCGTCGTGTGTCGCTGCCTGGCGAATTTGCACTACGGCATTCAGCAGCGGAGCCGCAGCCTGTAGTAAGAGGTTATCGCTGCCTGAGACTTTATTCTCAGGCGCACTGTGTTGCTGCGTCATTCAGTTACATTCTTCCAGAGCCTGATTGCTCTCTCATCGGACAAGGTTGGACAAATAAAACGGGCTTGTGTGCCGCAAAAGGGCATCAGTCCAGAATCCAGGTCGCGGTGTTTTTGCTACGGCAGGCTTTGTTATCACCGCCTACATTAACGCACTCTTGGGTCGTTTTACGCGGGCGTGGGCGATCGTTACGCAGCGTGGCAGCATAACGGCTGCTTTCGACACCGGCTTTAGTCGGCACATAGCCGATGAGCGGTCCATCAGGCTGATCGGCAATTGCCAGCCAGTGATGCTCAACCTCGCCTAACACAAAGAATGGCTTGCTGTTTGTCAGCGTACGCACCACCTGACCGCTGTAGTCAGGCGTAGTCATGACCGAGGCTGCATACAAGGCACGCCAGGTTTGATTCAGTGGCGTGAATTCATGAGGGGCGGATACCGCATAGCGGTGGACCAGTTTAACCCCGTTAATCTCACTGGTGACCAGCGTGTCGTCTGCGGGTTTTGCAGGTGGCGCTTTACAGCTGGCCAGGCTCAACACTGCGATCAGCGTTAATATAAGACGCTTTTTCACCATAATCCTCATGATCGTCATCGAAAAAAGGGTCATATAACATTGGGATAGTTCTGGTGCTCAGTCTACCTAAGACTTTTAGGATTTTAAACCATTGCACTTCATGAGAAGGCGTGTCAGGCCGCTGTTTAATCAACTCTGGCGAATAAAGTGTGATCAGGCAACGGGTTGAATTATAAATTTATCTTTACTGTTTCTTTGGGAAACTCAGAGTACTCCAGGCCGGCGTGAGGTTCAGCCCAGTGCAGTGTTAATTAATCGTAAATTTCATTTATTACTTTGCGCTGTCATATCGCTTCGGTTGGTGAATATCTGATCAGATATTTCAGATAAAACATGTCCTGAGCGTAGAGGATATTCGCACCACCCTGATTTGGGCCAGGTTGATGTGCTAAGGTAATCGATATTGCTCACTTTCACCCTGTTACATTGTTGCTATGCGTTTTATCTTCGTTCGTTGTTCATCACTCCTTCTCCTGCTGGTTGGCACCCACGCTGACGCGTGGCAATCCAGCCTTGATAAGCTTTCATCGTCGCCTCTCGACGAGAGTGACGCACATTTACTGCACATGGAGCATAACCTGCCGCAGCTAGGCAGTGATGCGAGCAGCGATGACAGTGACTGGAGTAAAAAGCTCGCGACCATTGCGCAGAGTATCGCCACCGCCAGTGAGCAGAGCAGTGACGATGACTCATTTGGTCACGAAGCCAGCGTCTGGGCGTTTAACCATTTTCGCGATGAAGTGGCTGAACGGGTTGCTAGCGAGGGAGCCTCGTTGCTTTCGCCGTATGGCACCGCAGAGATTGGCTTACAGGTCGATATGGCGGGAAATTTCACCGGTTCAGAAGCCACCTTGCTCAGCCCGCTGCAGGACCGGAAGTCCTTTCTGACCTATAGCCAGCTCGGCATCAGTGAAAGCGATCAGGGGCCGGTTGGCAGTGCAGGCCTTGGCCAGCGCTGGATGGCCGGAAGCTGGTTGCTGGGCTACAACGCATTTATCGATCGCAGCGCACGCAGTGGTTTACAGCGGGGTTCAGTGGGGACTGAAGCCTGGGGAAATTTCCTGCGCTTATCGGCGAACTACTATTATCCGCTCAGTAGCTGGCGGGGCGGCAGCAGCGGAGTAGAGCAGCGGATGGCGCGTGGCTACGATATTACCAGCCAGAGCTATTTGCCTTTTTATCGTCAGTTAGGTTTTAGCCTGAGCTATCAGCAATTCCTCGGTGACAACATCGATCTGTTTAATAGTGGGACGTTGTACCACAACCCCGCCGCGTTCTCGTTAGGCGTCTCTTACACGCCGGTTCCTTTAGTCACTTTTTCTGCCAGCCACAAGGCCAGCAGTGACGGGGAAACGCAGGATGTCTTTGGTCTGAAGCTCAACTATCGCTTTGGTGCGTCACTCCAGCAGATGTTAGATCCCGCCAACGTCGCGGTAGTACGTTCGCTACGCGGCAGCTGGCTAGATCGTGTGACCCGCAGCGATCAGCCGGTTTATCAGTATCGTCAACGTAAGTCTTTATCGGTATTTCTGGCTACGCCACCGTGGCAGCTTAATCCGCAGGAGAGTGTGCAACTGGTTTTACAGGTCCACAGTGCTAATCCGATTGTTAAGCTGCTATGGCAAGGTGATACCCAGGCGCTGAGCCTGACACCCCCCGCAGACAACACCAGTACCAGCGGGTGGTCGGTGATTATGCCCGCCTGGGATAATTCGCCCGGTGCGTCAAACCGTTATCGTCTTACGGTGACGTTGCAGGACAGCAAACAGCAGCGTGTCACCTCTAACGAAATTGTGCTGGCGCTTCAGCCGCCGATGCAGCTTGACCAGGGCGAGGATGATAATCAATTTGATATTTTGGCACCTGGGCCTTAATCGCAGAAGCAATAAAGCCTGATGTTGCGGCATCAGGCTTGGGGACGTGCCAACAGTTAACATCAGAACTGATAAGCGAAGCCTGCGGCGGAAACATCGTCGGTGGCCAGACCCAATGGATTATCCTTTTTCAGCAAGTTAATCCGGTATTCTGCATAAATATTGAAGTTTTTATTGAAGTAGTAATACGCACCGAACGAGGTGTATTTGACGATATCAGCGTCGCCAATATTCTCAATGTCTTTGCCTTTTGATGAAACATAGGCAGCTGAAGGGCGGAATCCGTTCAGGAACTGATATTGCGCCACCACTTCAAAGTTTTGCGCTTTATTCGCGAAACCGCCGCTGATGGGAGTGGCATTAAGCGTCTCACCGTACATGGTGGCCAGATAAATCTGGTTGGCATCATATTTGATCGCGGTGGCCCAGTTCTGCGCTTTATCCCCTTTGCCACGCGTCGCCTGATTTTGCGCGTTGGTTCTGTCCAGGCTGGCATAAGCTCCCACCAGGCTAAGGCCAAAATCAAAGTTATATGAGGCGGAAAGCGCGAAGCCGTCACCATTCCCACGGCGCACTGCATCGGTAGCACCGGTACGCTCGTTCTTACCCTGATACTGGGCAGCAACGTTCAAACCATCAACCAGTCCAAAGAAGCCATTATTACGCCAGGTCACCAGACCGCCTGCACGCCCGGCGAGGAAAGCATCGGCATACCCTGAGTTACCGCCGAAGAAGGGCAGCATATCGGTATAGCCTAATGCGTCATAGACCAGACCGTAATTACGGCCGTAATCTATGGAGCCGAAATCGCCATATTTCAATCCGGCAAAGCCGAGGCGGGTACGGTTATTGGTTTGTGCATCGCTACCTTCTGAGTTAGCCAGGCTATATTGATATTGCCAGAAACCATAGCCGCTCAGTTTATCGGTGATTTGGGTTTGCCCTCTGAAACCAAAACGCGCATAAGAGGAGACATCGCCATTGTTGCTGTCATCATTGGAAAACAGATGGGAGACGCTGACTTTACCGTTTAAATCTATTTTATTGCCATCTTTATTATAAATCTCGGCAGCCTGAGTGGAAGATATTGCCAGTAATAACGGCATCAATGCCGTCAGTAACGAACGCTTCATCATCAAATAAACCCTTTTTCATTATGTAAGTTATAAGTTGGTGCGGAGTGAAAATGACACAGAAAGTGAAATTAATCGATTGCAATACCTGTTACAAAATATTTCAGTTAATTTCTATATAAGATGATTATCTTAAGTGACGTTGATAAAGGGTTGAATCCCAATATTTGATAACAGTAATGCGATTGCCGGGATTTGTAATATCTATCAAATACAGTGAGTTGTGTGGTGCTAGCTAAGGTGAGGCAGGACGAGGGTTTTTGAGGGAGGTTATTTTTCGGCGAGCCTATATACGTTTATATCACAAGGGGAAATAAGGTTAGATGACTAATTATTCCCCCGGAAATAACTTTTCATTTGTTTTTTGGGGTTTATTTTCGTTTGGTTCATAAGGTTGTTATTATTTTTCACGTGCAGAGAGGGGAATAATAGCAGAGTGGGTGAGAGGATAACCGTCTCACGCAGAGTGTTGGAAATTATGCTTCCACTTTGCAAACACAATGATTACACTTCTCCATCATTCCTGCCAATTATGCAGTTGGTTAATATCTATTTTCAATTCCTCACGCTTTTCTTCTCATTGTCTTCATGATCGGCGAATCAGTGTCTTTTATGCTTGCAGGGCTTTACTCAGGTTCTGAGTAGTTGACGTTCAGCTGCGTACACTTGTTTCCGAAGACGCGACACAGGCTGTCGTCATGACACTGAATAGTAAGGATAAGAATATGCGTAAACTAACTTCCCTCTTTCTCGCTACCACCCTCGCTCTGGGTGCTGTTACTGTCGTTCACGCGGCGGCTGACAATCTGACACCACCGCCAGCGGGCAGTGAACAACCGCATCACAAGCCGCCACATCGTCCGGGCGACTTCATGTTCAAAAACCTGAACCTGACCGATGCGCAGAAAAAACAGATTCACGAGATTTTCGAAGCCAGCCATAAAGAAGGGCATCCGCCAATGAAGGCCGACTTGCAGGCCGGGCATGATATCGTGACTGCAAGCAGTTTTGACCATGCTAAAGCGGAAGCGCTGGCCGATAAAATGGCCGCTGGTGCGAAACAGCGCACCCTGCAAATGCTTGAAACTCAGAATAAAATCTACAACATTCTGACACCAGAGCAGAAAAAGCAGTACAACGCCAATTTTGAGAAACGTCTGACAGAGAAACGTCCTCATCACGGTAAAATGCTGCCACCGCCAGCTGAAGGCCAGGATGCACCGCCTCCAGCACAGTAATGGCTTAACGTTTTAAAGACCGCCGGGGCTGTCCATTTTTCAATAAAGTGGGCAGCTTCGGCGGTTTGACGTTGGGTGCCGTTACAGCGGGACCAGCGGATATTTTCCTGACAACAGTGGCCCGCATAAAATCTTATAGCCGTCATGATCAAAACCCGATCGTACCCGCTTAAGGTCGGCCGCCTCTTCAAGGCGTTCAACCGAACCCAGATAAAACCAGTGATCAATGACATGAATTTGTGTCTGATGGCTCCCCGTCTCAATCAGTCCTACCGGCCCTTGCCACGGCCAGCACACTAACCGCAGCCTTTCCAGTGCGGCCAGCAAGCGCATCTGGTGATCGGCGACCGATTCTCGACCACAGCAGGCTCCGCCGCAGCGCTTCAGGGCTGAACGGAAACAGGCTCGCCCGTTGCTGATGTTTTCCAGCCCGAGCAAGCCGTGACAGAGCCGTTGCTCATCAGCAATATTACGCAGGGTTTCAAGCGCCGCATGCCGGTTTTGAAACAGACCAAACAGGTTGGGTGAGGTAGAAAAGTCCAGATCGCGGGCGTAGACCACTTGCGGGCTGTTGTGCTGCAACTGGAGGGAGCAGAGCTGGCGATTATGGCGCAGACGTTTATTAAACAGGGGCTGCTGCTGTTTGATCATCTGTGCTTCCAGCAGCAGGGCGCCTAAGTCCCCGGCGGTGGTGACCCAGGTGATTCTCCGCGCCTGGCGCAGCATTTTGGCTTCTTCGACGGTGCGGAAATGGGCCATCACCCGGCTACGTAGGTTGATGCTTTTGCCGATATACAGCGGCAGGGTTTCGCTTTCACCGTGAAACGTGTAGACCCCAGGCAAAGCGGGCAGGCCATTTAGCCAGTCGCGCAGATGTTCGGGATATTCATAAATAGCGGCCGCGTCAAATTCAAGGCGGGAAGAAGAACGGTTGACCAAAACAGACTCCACTTACTGGTTAAGCATACAGCTTATCAGCCTGTATGAACTTTCGCCAGTAAGTGGTTCGGGCTTACGTTTTCGCTAAGCCCGTTTATTTCCAGAAATCATCAAACACGGTAATCGGCGGGCGACGTTTGTGTTCGGTTTTCAGATACCAGGTTTCAATGATCTTCGCCGTTTCTGCCGGGACGGTTTTCCCTTCCAGGTAGGCATCGATCATTGCGTAGGTCACGCCAAGGGCGACTTCATCCTGCAGGCCTGGGCGGTTATCTTCCAGATCGGCCGTGGGCTGCTTGAGATACAGGTGCTCAGGACAGCCAAGGTGTTTCAACAGCTGTTTGCCCTGGCCTTTATTCAGGCGGAAAATCGGGTTGATGTCGGTGCCTCCATCGCCGTATTTGGTGAAGAAACCGGTTAAGGCTTCCGCAGCATGGTCAGTGCCTACGACCACGCCTTTGGTCATCCCTGCAATGCTGTACTGGGCTTTCATGCGCTCGCGGGCTTTCTCATTGCCACGAATAAAGTCAGAGAGCGTGATGCCCGCAACTTCCAGTGCGCGCTCGCTGGCCAGCACCGCCTCTTTAATGTTCACCACCAGAGAACGATCCGGATTGATGAAGGCGAGGGCGTCCTGGCAGTCCGCTTCATCCGCCTGTACGCCATACGGCAAACGCACGGCAATAAAGGTGTACTCTTGATCGCCGGTTTCTGCGCGCAGTTCACGAATGGCCGTTTGCGAGAGAATGCCGGTCAGGGTTGAGTCCTGGCCGCCGCTGATCCCCAACACCAGGGTTTTAATAAAGGGATAACGACGTAAATAGGCTTTAAGAAAATCCACGCTAGTACGCACTTCCTGCGCGGCATCAATAGTGGGTTTTACGCCCAGAGCGGCGATAATTTCCTGTTGTAATGACATAGACCTCTCCTCAATTCAGTAGCCTGGCGGCACAATGCGAATCTAGTGCTAAGCTAACGCGCATCACAAAAAACAACAAGCCAGATGGCTTGTTGTTTTCAGGTATTCCTTGAGCAATCAGTGTGTTTACGCTTTGGCGGCGGGTTTTTTAGCCAACAGCAGGAACATCAGGATGGCACACATGAAACAACCCCAAATGGTTGCCGTCATGCTCAGTACGGAAGTCCCACCAATGCCGGTGAGAGGCACGGCAATGGCACCGAGGGTAAACATAACCACGCCGATCACCGCAGAGGCGCTGCCCGCACGATGTCCCTGGCTTTGCATGGCAAGAGACGATGCGGTGGTCGCGATCACGCCGTTGCTGGCAATCGTAAAGAACAGCAAGCCAAGCACCACCGACAAAGGAGCACCGCTCAGGCCTGCAATCAACAACAGGGTTGAGGAGACGAAAGCCAGCGTTAAGCCGCCTTTCAACACGCGATACTCGCCAAAGCGACGGCACAGACGGGCGCTGGTTTGTGAAGCGATGATTAATCCGAAGCCGTTAGCCGCAAAGCAGATGCTGAACATTTGCGGGGTCAGACCATAGATCTGTTGCAGGACAAACGGTGACGCGCCAATGTAGGCAAACATCCCCGACATCATAAAGCCCTGTGTTAAACAGAAGCCCATAAAGCCACGGTGTGTGACCACCTGGCCCAGAGCCGCCCAGGCGGAGAAGACCGATCCCTGGCTACGGCGTTCTGCGGGCAGTGTTTCATGCAGCTTCCAGCGCGCCAGGAACACCAGCAGCACCGCAATACAACCCAGCACGACGAAAATGCCGCGCCAGTTCAGCACCGTCATTAACACCCCACCTAATACCGGCGCACCAATCGGGGCCAGACCGTTCACCAGCATCAACAGCGCAAAGAAGCGCGTTAACTCATGGCCACTGTACATATCGCGTGCAATCGCACGGGACAATACGGCACCGCCAGCACCGGCCAGGCCTTCAAAGACGCGTGCGGCCAGCAGTTGATGAATGTTCTGTGCCAGCGCGCAGCCAACAGAGGCGACAAAAAGCAGCACCAGAGAGATGTATAAAGGCCGGATACGGCCGAATTTGTCGCTCATCGGGCCAAACAGCAGTTGGCCTACACCCAGCCCAATCAGGCCTGCGGTCAGGCTAAGCTGTGCGGTTGCCGTAGACGTATTCAGGTCGCGTGCCAGTTCTGGTAAAGAGGGCAGGTAAAGGTCGATACATAGCGGCCCAAGGGCAGCCATCAGGCCGAGCGTGATGGCATAAACCAGCCGGTTAGAGTGTGCAGGTGTCATTTATCCTCTGATATTTTAACGAGATGTTGAATCATATTTTGATACAGCGCCTGTAGCGTCTCCGCTGACGCTTTCTGCGGCGTCAGGCGGCGAAAGGCGGTGCCTTCTACCAGCACCGACAGGACTTCGACGCAGGCTTTAAGCTGTTCTTCGCTGAGGTGCGGATGGTTTTTACGCAGCTTTCCACACGCACTTTTGAACATGTGGGCATCGGCATCATGCAGAATCTGGGCAACACGCGGATTACGGCTGGCCTCTGCCGCGACTTCCAGCATCAACTGCTCATCTTCCTGGTTAAGGCTGGTGCGCCAGGCGAGCATGGTGGCAATCTGCCCGGCATCAAACTTATCCTGCATCGCGGCCACACGGCTGGTGACGATGCGTGTCACCATCACTTCAATCAATGCGTCTTTACTGGGGAAATAGCGATACAGCTGACCTACGCTCAGTTCAGCGGCGCGGGCCAACTGCGCCATACTGGCAGCGTGAAAGCCTGACTGACGAAAACAGTGTCTGGCCGCGCAAATGATCTCATCCTTGCGACAGCGATGTCGTTCGTCTCTGGCGTCCTGCTGTCGGGTCATTTGATCCTCTGAAATAGTTTTGAGAGTGCTCATTCTCGACGGGCGATTATACGCAGGAGCCTACCGGTGGACACCTTTTTTTCCGCAAAAAACGTGTAAATGCATCAGGCAAAAATAGATAAACGGATTTGATAAACAGGGATTTATGTTCCAGGCTTATGGCACATGGATAATCAATGAGGAATAACAAGATGAATAAAGTCATGGGATGTATTGCCGCAGCGCTGACCCTGGCAGCCCTGTCAGGATGTACGACTTACGATCGTGCAGAAAGTTATGTGACTAAGCCGGTCGTAAAAGATGTGAAAAAAGGCATGACACGCGACCAGGTACGCCAGATTGCTGGAGCACCTTCAACTGAAATCACCATGGTACATGCGCGCGGAACTTGCCAGACCTATGTTATTGGTGAGCGTGATGGCAAGCTGCAAACCTACTTTGTGAGTTACAACGACACCGGGCATGTGATGAACTATGGCTTCCAGAGCTGTAAAGATTACGACACTGACCCGCAAAGCGGACAGTAACCCCAGTTAAATGAAAAATGGCCCGTCAGGTGACTGACGGGCCATTTTTTTAGCCAGAATTACAGGCCGTAAGGGCGAGGAACTTCCGTGTATGAGCCGTTAATATCGCGCTCATAGTAGTGGCCTTCCTGCACATAGTAGCGGCGACCGTTGAAATCCAGTACACGCATACCTTCAACCCGATCGGCGGGGGGCTGGACCACCACGTATGTATCACCAGAACGCTGGTAATAATTGCCATTCAACATGTAATAGGTGAGGCCACCAATCAAGACTGCGGTAGCCGCTTCTGGCAGGAACCGCAGTGGGCCTGGGCCACCCCAGCGAGGGCCAGGACCGCCCCAGTGAGGACCCGGTCCGCCACCCCAATGTGGGCCAGGGCCGGGACCCCAGGGATGGGCAAATGCAATGGCTGGCGCAATCAGCGTTAACGCCAGCACAGAGGCGATAACTTTTTTCATGGGTGTGTTCTCCTGCTTGGACTGTATGCAGGATTCTCCTTTTTCAGTGCAAAGACAAGCACAAACAAGGGGGTTTTTCCTCTATTTACCAGGCTTAACGCTTTCTTAACGGAGGGGGGGGTTCGAGGAGAAATTGTGGAGTTTAGGCGGGAAAAAGCAGACGAGCCTGCAATCAGACTCGTCTGTATTGTGACCTTATTGTTCAGCCAGTTGCCCGGCATCATCGCTGTTTAAAATCTTTTTATCCGTGACGCCTAACCAGCGGCTGGTGAGGGAGCCCGCCGTCATTGCGCCGTTGACGTTCAACGCAGTACGGCCCATATCAATCAGCGGCTCAATGGAGATGAGCAGCGCGACCAGCGTCACTGGCAAGCCGAGCGTCGGCAACACAATCAGTGCTGCGAACGTTGCACCGCCACCTACGCCTGCGACGCCCGCTGAGCTGAGGGTGACTACGCCCACCAGCGTCGCAATCCAGACCGGATCGAACGGATTAATGCCTACGGTAGGCGCAACCATAACGGCCAGCATCGCAGGGTAGAGACCGGCACAGCCATTCTGGCCAATCGTGGCACCAAAGGAGGCAGAGAAGCTGGCGATGGACTCAGGAACACCCAGGCGGCGCGTCTGTGCTTCAACGTTGAGTGGAATGGAAGCGGCGCTGGAGCGGCTGGTGAACGCAAAGGTAATCACCGGCCAGACTTTACGGAAGAAGCGGAAAGGATTGATGCCGTTAAGCGACAGCAGCAGGCCATGAACCGCAAACATGATCGCTAAGCCGAGGTAGGAAGCCACAACAAAGCCACCCAGTTTAATGATGTCTTGCAGATTTGACCCGGCAACCACTTTGGTCATTAAAGCCAGCACGCCATACGGGGTCAGCTTCATGACCAGACGCACCAGCTTCATCACCCATGCCTGCAGGGTATCGATGGCCGCTTTTACGCGCTCGCCTTTTTCCGCATCATCTTTGATCAGCTGCAATGCCGCCACACCCAGGAAAGCTGCGAAGATCACCACACTGATAATCGAGGTTGGGCTGGCACCGGTTAAGTCGGCAAAGGGATTTTTCGGTACGAAGGAGAGCAGCAGCTGCGGCACGGTGAGATCGGCCACTTTTCCGACATAGTTACTTTGAATGGCGGCGAGGCGAGCACTCTCCTGAGCGCCTTGTACCAGACCTTCTGCGCTCAGGTGGAACAGCCCGGTGACCAGCACGCCCACAAAAGCCGAGACGGCGGTAGTGGCTAAAAGCACGCCCAGCGTCAGCAGGCTGATTTTACCCAGTGATGAAGCATTGTGCAGGCGCACCACGGCACTGAGAATGGAAGCAAACACCAGTGGCATCACAATCATCTGCAAGAGCTGCACATAACCATTACCGACGATGTTGAACCAGGAGATCGATGTTTTCAGTATCGGGTTATCGGCACCGTAAATCAGCTGCAGTGCCAGTCCAAAAACCACGCCCAACATCAGGCCCGTCAGGACCTTTTTCGCCAGCGACCAGCGTTGGTTGCCGAGGCGTGAAAGCACCACGAGCAGTACAATAAAGACGGCAAGATTCAGCAGTAGTGGAAAATCCATAACATCCCCAGTTGCCCCGGTCAGGGGGCAGCATTTTATTTATAACGAAATAAGTTGTCACAGAGGGTAGCAGCCATTAATGGTGCGCGGATATATCCAAATGGAATGGTTTATAACCTTTTTGGTTTTTTTGTCTGCTTAATGTACTTTTTGCGTGGAGATCAGCCGACTAACGCCGTTTTGTAGCGTATCAAACAGTTGATTAGGCCAGCCGTTTGCACCAAAGGAGGGCGTTCCGGCAGGGAAAATCAATGCGTATCCCACCAGGGCCAGACACAATGCGCGTTCAAGCTGATTGCCTCTTTGGCTGTTCAGGATGGGCAGACGAAAACGCCAGCGGCAGGGCCACAACAGGGGAACACCCGCAGGGGTGAGCATATCCGCCACGATATGGCTGAGATACCCTAACGTCAGTCCTTGCAGGACATCCGCTGGCATGAGCCAGTCGGCAGGGACATTAACCTGAAACAGCCATAACCCCGCGGCCACTGCCAGTAGACTGTGGGTAAAGCCGCGATGACCAAACGCCCGGGCAATGGGTTTCGAGATCCATTTCAGGCGCTGGCCCAGCAGTGATTTGGGGTGATCGATATCGGGCAGCAAGCAGGTGAGAAGCGCCGCAGAAATCAGGTGCCACCAGTCGGCTTGCGCCAAAACGGGTGTTAGTTCAGCGCGCTTGGCAAAAATGGCGCTGGCAATGGCAAAAATGATGTGGCCTTCGGCCGTCATGATGAAACCTGGCTGCAAACTGTCAATGCATCCAGTATAGGGATTTATCCAGTAAATGAGAATATGTGACGCTGTAACGAGGCGTGAATTTTTTCATGTCAAAATGGCAGCCCGTAGCGCAAAGGGCTGCCGTCTCAACTGCTGTTACTGACCGAGCAGATGGTGATCGTGCAATTGCGTCAGATCGATGAGCTTGACATCGGCCAACGCCCAGCGTGGGTCCGGACGATGTTCAGGGGCAGGCACGACGATAGAACGCATGCGCGCCGCTTTGGCGGCAATCATACCGTTGAATGAGTCCTCAAGTGACACGCAATCTAACGGATCAACCCCCAGTTTGGCGGCACCGTCAAGATAGACCTGCGGATGGGGCTTGCTGTAGGGCAACACTTCCGCTGAAGCCAGTGCATCAAAGTAATGACGCAGCTGAAACAGCTCCAGCACGCGCTCCAGCATATGTAATGGTGAGGCAGAGACTAATGCGGTTTTGAGTTCCAGGCTGCGGCAGAGCTTAAGGGCATTTTCTACGCCGGGAAGCAGTGGACGCGTCTCTTCAACCAGTGACAGCGTTCGGGCAAAAATGCGGTTGGTGACTTCTTGTTGACTCGGGCCATTCCACGGCGCGACCTCATACCACATCCGTACCACCTGATCGATGCGCAAACCCAGGGTGTTGGGCAGTTGATCGCGCCGGGAAATATCGACGCCGATACTGGTAAACACCTCCAGTTCGGACTGTTCCCACAACGGTTCTGAATCAATAATCAGGCCATCCATATCAAACAGGGCGGCAAGGATAGGGCGATGATAAGCCATGTATGCACTCCAGAGTGAATTTACGTTACCTTATCATGGCGGCACAAGATGACAGTAATCTAACCGCTTGTTACCGCTGCTTATGTTGCATACGCGGATTTTCCAGGAAAAATCAGCGGGGTGCAGGTAGACTTAGCGCAAACTACTTCAAGTGCAGGAGATACGATGACTTATCAACAGGCTGGCCGCATTGCCATCCTCAAGCGTGTGGCGGGCTGGATCATTTTCCTTGTTGCGTTACTTTCAACGCTGATTTCAGTGCTGAGTTTTATGTTCAAGCACAGTGAAAAGAAACCCGGCATTGATGCGGTGATGCTCGACTTTGTTCACGTCATGATCGACATGATTCGCTTTAATACCCACTTCCTCGATATTTTCTGGCTGAACTCACCGGTGCCTGAATTCCAGGGCGCGGCGAACATCGGGTTCTGGATTATTTATATTCTCATCTTCGTTGGCCTGGCGCTGGAAGCCTCCGGTGCACGGATGTGGCGTCAGTCGCGTCATATTAAAGAAGGGATTGAAGATCAGTTGATCCTCGAACAGGCCAAAGGCAGCGAAGGGCGCACGCGCGCGCAACTCGAAGAGAAGATCAACGTGCCACACCATACGATTCTGCTGCAAATTTTCCCGCTGTATATTCTACCGGTGGTTGTGATCGTCATCGGTTACTTTGTTTTCTCCCTGCTCGGCTTTATTTAATCGCTTGCGTCAGGCCGGTCTGGTCTGGCGCTCTTTCACGCCTTCTTCATCCAGCAACGCCACGATTGCCACCTGTGCTTCCTGCACCCATTCGCCACCAAACACGTTAGCGCGATTTAACAGGTAATAGAGCTGATAAACCGGCTGCCGTTGAGAAAACCCTTCCGGGAGAGGCCAGACATGATGATAGCCCTCATAGATTTGGCGCGGTAAATGCGGAAAATGGCTCAGCATCGCCAGGTCACACTCCCGGTCTCCCCAATAGCAGGCGGGATCGAAAATCCACGGCCCCTGACTGCTACCTGCGCAGTTAGCTGGCCACAAATCGCCATGCAGCAATGAAGGTTGGGGGTGATGGGAGGCCAGTGCGCGTTGCACGCAGGCGACGATTAACTCTGTATTACCGTAGCGGATGCCCTTTTCTTCGGCGAGTTGCAATTGCCAGCCAATACGCTGTTCAGCAAAAAACAGCGACCAGCGTTTTAACCAACTGTTCGGCTGTGGAGAGGTGGTGATGTTATTGTCAAAGTCGAGGCCAAACTGCGCTTGCTCACTCCATTGATGCAGCCGCGCCAGTTGTGCACCTAATTCGTAAGCCTGCTCGTTGTCCAGTGGCTGTGGCTCTATGTACTCCAGCAGCAGGAAACTTTCATCCCGGTCGGCCCCTACGCCATAGACCTTGGGCACACGCACCGTGTTACTGCGGGCCAGTAACCCGAGCTGGTCTGCCTCCCAGGTGAATAATGAGAGCATGTCGCGGCTGTTACACTTAACAAACACCTGATGCTGACCATACTGAATCACCCAGGTGGGATGGATATCGCCTCCGGCAAGTTGACGGCGTTGGCTGATTTCGGCATTGCCTAACTCTTCACGTAACAGACGGCTGATGGCTGACCACATAGGGCTATCCTCGCGATGCGCTGTGTTAAGACCAGTTTAACGCCTAAATATTAAACAAAAATAGCGTTGGAGCGCGCTTTACTGACCTGATGGGCCAGCCTGGAGATACGCTTCCAGCGTCGCAACCTTCACGCTAAACGGCTGTTCCAGCGCGACAGCAGCAGTCGCCGCCGCTTTTTCTTTCATCTCCTCAATGGTAAGCGCACCTACATAACCAAAACTGTTGGTGCCTAACTCATGAGGATGGCCTTCACTGTCACTGAGTGAGGTTGAAAATCCACCAATGGTCATGGTGCTGTTCAGTTCAAGAATATTGCTCAGACCGGACTCTTGATATTCAATCGTCACAACATAACGGGTAATTTCTGCGGTGCTCATGATTCACCTCTTTGTATTGCAACAGAATTGAGCGTAGACCAGTCAGGAGGATTGAGCGAATAATCTACAGCGCGGATTTATCGTCCCGAGATAAGACAAATTTCATGATTAAAAAGGCGATTTTTCCTGTTTTAATTTGCGTGTTTTTTCGCTAACTGCCTTCTATAATGCGCGCCGTGAATGGGAAGAGTCCGAATAAAAGTCAGGCTTCCCATAATTGCGTGTCTTTTTGAGCGATTTAATATTTTTTTACAATGCTTACTAAAATTAGCGTTGATCGCCGGGAAAAACGCTTCAAACTCTCTGTTTTTTAATCTGTCGTGCGGATCACATTTCATGAAACCGATTTCCAGGATTTCTGCCGTTTTATTGCTTTCAGCCGGGGCTTTCTGTCATCAGGCGTTTGCTGATAACACCGTTTTTACCTCTATGGATGACCCTGCAACGGCGAAAAAACCGTTTGAAGGCAGCGCAGCTGCGGGTTACCTGGCGCAGACCGGCAACACCACTAGCTCTTCTTTGACCGCGCAAGCCAGCATGACCTGGTATAAATCCAGCTGGGCTTACAGCCTGTGGGGCAATGCGGCTAACACCTCTTCTAACGATGAGCGCTCTTCAGAGACTTATAACCTGGGTGGCCGTTCACGTTACAACCTGAACTCCAACGACTACCTGTTCGGTCAGGCTAGCTGGCTGAGCGACCGTTATAACGGTTACTCTTCACGTGATACGCTGACTGCCGGTTACGGTCGTCAGATCCTGAGCGGCCCGGTTCACTCGCTGCGTGCTGAATTTGGTCCTGGCGTACGCTATGACGATTTCCATGAAGGCGGTCATCAGACTAAAGCACTGGCGTATGGTGCTTTGAGCTATCAATGGCAACTGACCGACACCACTAAATTCATTCAGGGCGTCTCTGTATTGAGCAGCCTGGGTGACGATACCACAGTGAACTCTGAGACCGGTTTGCAGGTCGCTATCAACCAGAACTTCTCCTTGAAGCTGGCTTATGATGTAACGTGGAACAACAATCCACCAGAGTCAGCCCCAGATCACACCGATACCAAAACCACGGTGATGCTCTCTTACGCGATGTAATCGCTACAGCCCCGGTACTTCCGGGGCTGGTTCAGACCCGCTTCGCAAAAAAGATAAGCCATTCAGGCCTTAACGCACACTCGGCTGTTGCGGGCAGGGCAAAAGCTGTTATGATCGTCCGCGCTTTACTCTCCTGGCGTCATTCCGACAATGTGGGTCTGACATTACGCCAGGTACTCACACTCTTTATACTCAGTGTTGCATGTAGGCTTTCGTGTGGCTTACCACTGCAATTAAGGATATGAAATGCCTGTAATTACTCTTCCTGATGGCAGCCAGCGCAGCTTTGACCGTGCGGTTAGCGTTATGGACATTGCTCTGGACATCGGTCCTGGTCTGGCGAAGGCCTGTATCGCGGGTCGCGTTAATGGTGAACTGGTTGACGCGGTTGATCCCATCACTGAAGATGCCAACGTAGCGATTATCACCGCGAAAGACGAAGCGGGTCTGGAAATCATCCGTCACTCCTGCGCGCACCTGTTAGGTCATGCGATCAAGCAGTTGTGGCCGAACACTAAGATGGCGATTGGTCCGGTTATCGACAATGGCTTCTACTATGACGTTGACCTCGATCACACCCTGACCCAGGAAGATCTCGACCAACTGGAAAAGCGTATGCACCAGTTAGCTGAGACCAACTATGACGTCGTGAAAAAGAAAGTCAGCTGGCAGGAAGCGCGCGATGTGTTCGCAGCGCGTGGTGAGAACTATAAAACCACGATTCTGGACGAAAACATCAGCCATGATGACCGCCCTGGCTTGTATCACCATGAAGAATACATCGACATGTGCCGTGGTCCGCACGTGCCGAATATGCGCTTCTGCCACCATTTCAAACTGCAGAAGATTTCAGGCGCGTACTGGCGTGGCGATAGCAACAATAAAATGTTGCAGCGCGTTTACGGTACTGCCTGGGCAGATAAAAAGCAGCTGAGTGCTTACCTGCAACGTCTGGAAGAGGCTGCGAAGCGCGATCACCGTAAAATCGGTAAGCAGCTTGACCTCTACCACATGCAAGAAGAAGCACCGGGGATGGTTTTCTGGCATAATGACGGCTGGACCATCTTCCGCGAGCTGGAAGTGTTTGTTCGTACCAAGCTGAAAGAGTACGACTACCAGGAAGTAAAAGGTCCGTTTATGATGGACCGCGTGCTGTGGGAAAAAACCGGGCACTGGGAAAACTACAAAGAAGCGATGTTCACGACCTCTTCTGAGAACCGTGAATACTGCATCAAGCCAATGAACTGCCCAGGCCACGTTCAGATCTTTAACCAGGGTCTGAAATCCTACCGCGATCTGCCATTACGTATGGCGGAATTTGGTAGTTGTCACCGTAATGAGCCATCAGGTGCCTTGCATGGCTTGATGCGAGTACGTGGTTTCACCCAGGATGATGCCCACGTCTTCTGTACAGAAGAGCAGGTGCGTAGTGAAGTCAACAGCTGTATCCGCATGGTTTATGACATGTACAGCACCTTTGGCTTCGAAAAAATCGTGGTTAAGCTGTCTACTCGCCCAGAAAAACGTATCGGAACCGACGAAATGTGGGACCGTGCGGAGAAAGATCTGGAAGCAGCTTTGATAGAAAATGAAATTCCATTTGAATTTCAGTACGGAGAAGGTGCATTCTACGGGCCGAAAATTGAATTTACCCTGTATGATTGCCTCGACCGTGCCTGGCAGTGTGGGACAGTGCAGTTAGACTTCTCGCTGCCGAAGCGTCTTGACGCGACTTATGTCGGCGAAAACAACGATCGTCAGACCCCGGTGATGATTCACCGTGCGATTCTCGGTTCAATGGAGCGCTTTATTGGCATCCTGACCGAAGAGTTCGCCGGTTTCTTCCCAACCTGGCTGGCTCCGTTGCAGGCCGTGGTGATGAATATCACCGACGCGCAAGGTGAATATGTCGAAACTTTGACACGTAAATTGCAGAAAGCTGGCATTCGTGTGAAAGCGGACTTGAGAAACGAGAAGATTGGCTTTAAAATCCGCGAGCACACATTAAGACGTGTCCCCTATATGTTGGTCTGTGGTGATAAAGAGGTGGAAGCAGGCAAAGTTGCCGTTCGCACCCGCCGTGGAAAAGACCTTGGGACAATGGACATTGATGTGTTTGTTGAGAAGCTGCAACAAGAGATTCGCAGCCGAAATCTTCACCAACTGGAGGAATAAAGTATTAAAGGCGGAAAACGAGTACAACCGACGCGTCCTAATCGCATCAACGCTGAAATTCGTGCAACTGAAGTGCGCTTGAGTGGCATTGATGGCGAGCAAATTGGTATTGTCAGTCTACGTGAAGCTTTGGAAAAAGCTGAAGAGGCGGGCGTAGATTTAGTTGAAATCAGCCCGAACGCCGAACCGCCGGTTTGCCGCATCATGGACTACGGCAAGTTCCTCTACGAAAAAAGCAAATCTTCTAAGGAACAGAAGAAGAAGCAGAAAGTTATTCAGGTTAAGGAAATTAAATTCCGTCCTGGAACCGACGATGGCGACTACCAGGTAAAACTCCGCAGCCTGGTACGCTTTCTGGAAGAGGGCGATAAAGCTAAGATCACGCTGCGTTTCCGCGGTCGTGAGATGGCGCACCAGCAGATCGGTATGGAAGTGCTTAACCGCGTCCGTAAAGACCTGTGTGAAGATCAAGATCTGGCGATCGTCGAGTCCTTCCCTTCGAAGATTGAAGGCCGTCAGATGATCATGGTGCTCGCACCTAAGAAGAAGTAACAGGCCTACAAGTAACAGAACCGCAGCGCCTTCGGGTTAAGTGGTTCTGTTCGCCCGTTATTTCATTTTATTAACAATGCGAAGTGGATATTTGTAAAAATGCCAAAGATTAAAACTGTACGTGGTGCAGCTAAGCGCTTCAAAAAAACCGGTAAAGGTGGATTTAAGCACAAGCACGCCAACCTGCGTCACATTCTGACTAAAAAATCAACTAAGCGTAAACGTCACCTGCGTCCAAAAGGCATGGTGTCTAAAGGCGATCTGGGTCTGGTTATTGCCTGCCTGCCGTACGCATAAGTTAACTTTTTTATAAATCTGCCCTAAAACTTTGCGTACTGGCATTGCCGTAACAAAGCGTAAAGGCATCACAGAATCTGATACAGGAGAGCTCACATGGCTCGCGTAAAACGTGGTGTAATTGCTCGCGCACGTCACAAAAAAATCTTAAAACAAGCTAAAGGTTACTATGGTGCACGTTCACGTGTATACCGCGTTGCCTTCCAGGCTGTTATCAAAGCTGGTCAGTACGCTTACCGCGACCGTCGTCAACGTAAACGTCAGTTCCGTCAACTGTGGATTGCGCGTATCAACGCAGCAGCGCGTCAGAATGGCATCTCTTACAGCCGTTTCATCAATGGCCTGAAGAAAGCTGCTATTGAAATTGACCGTAAAATCCTGGCTGACATCGCTGTATTCGACAAAGTGACATTTACTGCACTTGTTGAAAAAGCAAAATCAGCTCTGGCGTAAGTCAGGTAAAAAAGGGAGCTTGCTCCCTTTTTTATTGCTGTAACTTCGCGTAAAGATTGACATTTTACCCGTGGCGCATTTCAATAGTGCACACTGTTCACCATCACAAGGTAATGCAAGCATGTATGCTGCTATTTTCCGTTTCTTTTTTTACTTTAGCACCTGACTTCGGGGGCTTTTGCGCAAAGAAAAGAAACGGAAAATCGCGCTAAAAGCCTCCCTCGTGGAGGCTTTTTTGTTTCCGGCGACAGCACATTGGACGTTAAGTCCCAACAAGAACTGACCAGACCGACTGTAAAAAGAGGAAAACATGTCCCAACTCGCAGAACTGGTGGCCCGTGCCACGGCCGCACTCGACGAGGCGACGGATATCGCCGCCCTTGACGCTGTACGCGTCGAATACCTGGGTAAGAAAGGGCATCTGACGCTGCAAATGACCACGCTGCGTGAACTGCCAGCGGAAGATCGTCCGGCAGCCGGTGCGGTGATCAACGACGCTAAGCAGCAGGTGCAGGCGCACCTTAACCAGCGCAAAGAAGCGCTGGAGTCCGCAGAGCTGAATGCACGTCTGGCTGCAGAGACCATTGATGTCTCACTGCCGGGCCGTCGGGTGGAAAACGGCGGATTGCATCCGGTTACGCGCACCATTGACCGCATCGAGACCTTCTTTGGCGAGTTGGGCTTTGAAGTGGTGACCGGTCCGGAAATTGAAGACGACTACCACAACTTTGATGCCCTGAACATTCCTGGCCATCACCCGGCGCGTGCCGATCACGACACCTTCTGGTTTGATGCAACGCGTCTGCTGCGTACTCAGACATCGGGCGTACAGATCCGCACCATGCAGAACCAGCAGCCACCTATTCGTATCATTGCGCCGGGCCGTGTGTATCGTAATGACTACGATCAGACCCACACCCCAATGTTCCACCAGATGGAAGGCCTGATTGTTGATAAAGACATCAGCTTCACCAACCTGAAAGGGACACTGCACGACTTCCTGCGCAACTTCTTTGAAGAAGATCTGCAGATCCGCTTCCGTCCTTCTTACTTCCCGTTCACCGAACCGTCCGCGGAAGTGGATGTGATGGGTAAAAACGGCAAGTGGCTGGAAGTGCTGGGCTGCGGCATGGTGCACCCTAATGTATTGCGCAATGTGGGTATCGATCCTGAAGTCTATTCTGGCTTTGCGTTTGGTATGGGCATGGAGCGTCTCACCATGCTGCGCTACGGCGTCAACGACTTGCGCGCTTTCTTCGAAAATGATTTACGTTTCCTCAAACAATTCAAATAAGGGCCGATTATCCAATGAAATTCAGTGAACTCTGGTTACGCGAATGGGTAAATCCAGCCCTGGACAGCGAAGCGCTGTCTGAACAAATTACGATGGCAGGCCTGGAAGTAGATGGCCTCGACCCGGTCGCGGGTGCTTTTCACGGTGTTGTGGTGGGTGAAGTGGTTGAGTGCGGCCAACATCCAAACGCGGATAAACTGCGCGTAACCAAAATCAACGTCGGTGGCGAGCGTCTGCTGGACATCGTGTGTGGTGCACCAAACTGTCGCCAGGGCCTGAAAGTGGCTGTAGCAACTGTGGGTGCTGTACTGCCGGGTGACTTCAAAATCAAAGCCGCCAAACTGCGTGGCGAGCCTTCTGAAGGGATGCTGTGCTCCTTCTCTGAGCTGGGTATTTCTGATGACCATGATGGCATCATCGAGCTGCCAGCAGACGCACCGATTGGCACCGATATTCGCAGCTACCTGCGTTTAGACGATAACACCATCGAAATCAGCGTCACGCCAAACCGCGCCGACTGCCTCGGTATTGCGGGCATTGCACGTGACGTAGCCGTACTGAATGGCCTGCCATTGACTGAACCGGCTATCGAAGCGGTACCCGCAACACTGACGGATACTTTGCCGATTCGTGTTGAAGCAAGCGCAGCCTGTCCGCGCTACCTTGGCCGTGTGGTTAAGGGCATCAACGTTAAAGCCGCCACGCCACTGTGGATGCGTGAAAAACTGCGTCGTTGCGGTATCCGCTCTATCGACCCGGTGGTAGATATCACCAACTATGTGTTGCTGGAGCTGGGCCAGCCGATGCACGCCTTTGACCTTGACCGCATTGAAGGTGGCATTGTGGTACGTCTGGCGGAAGAGGGCGAAGCGCTGACGCTGTTAGATGGCACAGAAGCAAAACTCAACCAGGACACCCTGGTGATTGCCGATGAGCAAAAAGCGTTAGCTATGGCCGGTATCTTTGGCGGTGAGCACTCAGGCGTCAACGAAGAGACACAAAACGTCCTGCTGGAGAGCGCATTCTTCGCGCCACTGGCGATTACTGGCCGTGCTCGTCGTCATGGCCTGCATACCGATGCTTCACACCGTTATGAGCGTGGTGTGGACCCGTCGCTGCAATACAAAGCCATTGAACGTGCAACCCAACTGCTGCTGGAAATCTGCGGTGGTCAGGCGGGTCCGGTTATCGATCAGACCGATGCTAAAGAACTGCCAGCGCGTGCCACCATCACTCTGCGTCGTGAGAAGCTGGACCGCCTGATTGGCCATGTAATCGCTGATGAGCAGGTCACGGATATTCTGACCCGTCTCGGCTGTGAAGTGACCGTGGGTGCGGGTGAGTGGCAGGCGGTAGCGCCAGGCTGGCGTTTCGATATGGCTATCGAAGAAGATCTGGTGGAAGAAGTGGCGCGTATTTATGGCTACAACAACATTCCAGATGTGCCGGTCAAGGCGAGCCTGATCATGACCGAACACCGTGAGGCTGCGCTGTCACTGAAACGTATCAAAACGCTGCTGGTGGATAAAGACTATCAGGAAGCGATTACCTACAGCTTTGTTGATCCAAAAGTACAGCAGTTGCTGCACCCTGGTGAAGAAGCTCTGATTCTGCCAAGCCCTATTTCAAGCGATATGTCAGCCATGCGTCTGTCGCTGTGGACCGGTTTGCTGGGCGCAGTGGTTTATAACCAAAACCGTCAACAGGGCCGCGTGCGTCTGTTTGAGAGCGGTTTACGCTTTGTGCCGGAACCTAAAGCGGATTTAGGCATTCAACAGGATCTTATGCTGGCGGGTGTCCTGAGTGGCCATCGTACTGAAGAACACTGGGACATGGCGCGCCAGGCCGTAGACTTCTATGATTTGAAAGGCGATTTAGAGTCGATCCTCGATCTGACGGGTAAATTAGAAGCGATTACTTTCCGTGCGGAAGCAAATCCAGCGCTACATCCAGGACAAAGCGCGGCAATTTATTTGCACGGCGAAAAAATCGGATTTATCGGGGTCATTCACCCAGACCTGGAACGCAAGCTGGATCTTAATGGTCGCACCTTAGTCTTTGAACTGCTGTGGAATAAGGTTGCAGACCGCGTCCTGCCTGCTGCGCAAGAGATTTCTCGCTTCCCGGCAAACCGTCGTGATATCGCTGTGGTCGTAGCTGAAAACGTCCCCGCAGCAGATATTATCGCGGAGTGTAAGAAAGTTGGCGCAAATCAGGTAGTTGGCGTAAACTTGTTTGACGTGTACCGTGGTAAGGGCGTGAACGAGGGTGAAAAGAGCCTCGCGATTAGCCTGACTTTGCAGGATACCAGTCGGACACTCGAAGAAGAGGAGATTGCTGCGACCGTTGCCAGATGCGTTGCGGCATTAAAAGAGCGATTCCAGGCAACCTTGAGGGATTGAACCTATGGCGCTTACAAAAGCTGAAATGTCTGAATACCTGTTTGAAAAGCTCGGGTTGAGTAAACGCGATGCGAAAGAGCTGGTTGAGCTGTTTTTTGAAGAAGTTCGTCGCGCGCTTGAGAACGGCGAACAGGTAAAATTGTCCGGGTTTGGTAATTTTGACCTGCGTGACAAGAATCAGCGGCCGGGAAGAAACCCGAAAACTGGGGAAGATATCCCGATCACTGCGCGTCGCGTGGTGACATTCCGACCTGGGCAGAAACTGAAAAGCCGTGTCGAAAATGCAACACCGAAAGAAACTGACTGATTTCAGTTGAATAGAAGGCCGCTTATGCGGCCTTTTTTTATGTCTAAAATTTATTGTATTCCGGCCTTTCACGATCTCTCCACAGTGTCAGTTTTCCGTAAGGCTCAGGAAAATAGCCCGCAAATCGTCAACCTCTGATAGTGACGAAGAACGGTGTTTGCTATAACCATTGCAACACAAAACAAGAGGTTAAAGCTGATGAAAAAGACAGCCCTATTTTTAAGCATTCTGTTAGGAATGCCGCTGCTGGCAAGTGCAAATCCGGGTCCTGCGGGTCACTTCCAGACCGGTGAACGTGATAAACACGGCAACTACTGGGATGGTTACCAGTGGCGTCAGCCAGCATGGTGGAAAAACCACCACGGCCGCAATGTGGGTCTGAAAGGCCCACACGGTTACTGGAACGGCAACGGCTGGCAGGCACAGCCTCCGGGCAAGCATGCGCCAGTAAAACCCCACGAAGATAAAGCCCCACCTCGCCACTAAGGTTTACTGCGGTGCCCCCTGGCACCGCAGATTGCTCCTTCCTTTTTCAGCCAATCGCACTACAATCAAACGTCTGTTTTCTCATCCGATCTTATCTATGGCTCTGCTGGAGCAATTTGCATATCAGGCCGCTCGAGGCCATCGTCGCAGGCTCTTCGCGCTAACGCTGTTGCTATTGCTGCTGTTTGCCATCAGTTTATGTGCAGGTGAAAGCTGGATTGGCCCTGAGCACTGGCTCTCTGCCGATGCCCGGCTCTTTGTCTGGCAACTCCGTCTGCCACGTAGCCTGGCGGTGGTGCTGGTCGGTGCGGCATTAGCCGTCAGCGGTGTGGTTATGCAGGCGCTTTTTACCAACCCTCTGGCGGAACCCGGCTTATTAGGTATTTCCAACGGCGCGGGTATCGGGCTGGTGCTGGCTGTGCTGCTTGGCAGCGGTGCGCTGTGGAGTCTGAGCCTGGCGGCGATTGCCGGGGCATTGGTCATGACGTTGATTTTGTTGCGTTTCGCTCATCAGCAGATGTCGACCAGCCGCTTATTACTGACCGGTGTTGCGTTAGGTATTATTTGCAGCGCGGCCATGACCTGGGCTGTCTATTTCAGCACCAGTCTCGATTTGCGTCAGTTGATGTACTGGATGATGGGGAGCTTTAGTGGCATTGACTGGCGCTACACTGGGTTAATGGCGGGATTACTCCCGGTTACCCTCGCACTGATAGCGACGGCACGGCCGCTCAATTTACTGGCCTTGGGCGAAACCAGTGCGCTTCAACTGGGGCTGTCGCTGCTACGCTGGCGCAATCTACTGGTACTGGCGATAGGCTGGCTGGTAGGCCTCAGCGTGGCCCTGGCGGGTGCCATTGGCTTTGTTGGCTTAGTTATCCCGCATCTGTTGCGCCTGAGCGGCATGAACGACCATCGGTATCTGCTGCCGGGGAGTGCCCTGGCGGGCGCTTGCGTCCTGCTGGCATCGGACATTCTGGCACGACTGGTATTAACCTCTGCGGAGCTACCCATCGGCGTGGTGACCGCCACCGTCGGTGCTCCGCTGTTTATCGCTTTATTGTTAAAAACGGCGCGTTGAAGCGCATCCTCACTGAATGAACCCAACGGGAAACTGACATGAGCATCTACCAAACCGAAGTGACTACCATTGAAGGCGAACACACCACACTGGGCCACTGGCAGGGCAAGGTCCTGTTGGTGGTTAACGTCGCCTCTAAATGTGGTCTCACGCCACAGTATGAACAACTGGAGAAGTTACAGCAGGAGTGGCAGTCCAGCGGCTTTAGCGTTTTAGGTTTCCCGTGCAACCAGTTCCTTGAGCAGGAACCAGGCAGCAACGAAGAGATTAAAACCTTCTGTAGCACCACCTATGGTGTCAGTTTCCCACTGCTGGCGAAAGGCGATGTTAATGGTGAGCATCGTCATCCGTTGTATCAACAGTTGATTGCTGCACAGCCAGAGGCTCAGACCCCGGCAGAGAGTGGTTTCCTGCAACGCAGGATTGATAAAGGGCAGGGACCAAAGCAGGTTGGCGATATCCTGTGGAATTTTGAAAAATTCCTGATTAATCGCCAGGGAGAGGTGATTCAGCGCTTCTCACCGGATATGACCCCGGACGATGCTGTTATCCGCAACAGCATTCAAGCCGAACTGGCAAAATAAATGCCGTTAGTCCTGCAAGATGCCCTGGTGCCAGGGCGTCTCTCTGCCACCTCCGCCTCCCTTTCTCGCGGTGTCCTGCTGCATTTATTGGGGCCTAACGGTGCCGGGAAAAGCACGTTGCTAGCGGCAATGGCCGGTCTTCAGCCGGTGCAGGGGGAGATCTGGCTGGAAGGGCGTCAGCTGAAACAGTGGTCAGGGGCAGAGCTGGCAAAAGTGCGCGCCTGGTTACCACAGCAGCAGCCGGCACCGAGCAGTATGCCGGTTTACCACTATTTGCAGCTGCACCAACAATCTTCCGGCGTGGCGCAATCCGCGCAGCTGGAAACGCTATTAAAACGGCTACATCTGCACGACAAGCTGTCTCGCAATATTACTCAGCTCTCTGGCGGAGAGTGGCAACGTGTGCGTCTGGCTGCGGTATTACTGCAGTGCGATCCGGTGTGTAATCCCGCAGGCAAGCTGTTGATTATGGATGAGCCGCTCACCGGGCTGGATATTGCGCAACAAAAAATGATGGACACTGTGGTCAAGGCGCTGTGTGAACAGGGTGTCACGGTGATTACCAGCGGTCATGACCTCAATCACAGCCTGCATCATGCTGATGAAGTCTGGCTGATGGGCGAGGGGAAAATTATTGCGCAGGGCACCCCGCAACAGGTGATGACACCGGCGCGGCTTTCACGGTTATATGGCCTTGCTTTTCGGCTGGTCGAATTTGAGCAACAGCCGTGGTTATTGAGCACAGTTTGAGAAAACTTGCCTGAGGGGATTATTTCCCGCTACATTATCTGCCGTTACCTGTAAACGCCGATAAAAGGATAAAAACCATGCGCACAGGGATTCTTTTACTGGTGTTATTTTTGGTTGGCTGTTCACATCATGCGCCTTCCCCCTCTGGTCGTTTGTCCGATTCCCGCGCCGTGGCGGTGCAACTTAATCAGCAACTTGGACGTTGGCACGGCACCCCATATCGTTACGGGGGTTTGAGCCATCGAGGAGTAGACTGTTCCGGGTTTGTCTATCTGACCTTCCGCGACAGGTTTGAGATGCAGCTACCCCGTTCCACGCGTGAACAGAGCGATTTTGGTACCCGTGTGCGTAAAGAGGATTTAGTGCCAGGGGATTTGGTGTTCTTTAAAACCGGCGAGGGGGAAAATGGTTTGCATGTCGGGATCTACGATCGTGATAACACCTTCATTCATGCCTCTACCCGTGTTGGCGTCACGCGATCGTCTTTGAATAATAGCTACTGGCGAAAAGTATTCTGGCAGGCAAGAAGATTATAATAGCCAGAAGAAATAGGGATGCGCTGCCGGTCTACATATGTCGTGACAGAAGGAGAGAAAAATAGGCCTTCGCACGGAGTGCAGTAATAACTCAAATAAAAACGCGACTATTTGGCTTAGGGAATAAAAACGTTGTTTAACCGAACTTTAACGGACAAGATGTTACTCTTCTCTGGGGTTTGTCGCAGTTGCGAGTCCGTTTTCTATGAGATAGGATCTAAGGGTTGCCACTATTACTGGCTGTAGAAATGAAAATTGAATCTTCTGCCGACATTCAGTCGGAATTTTGGTTTTATCCTGTTTATAACGCTGCTGGGGGGCTGGCTGCATTTGTGCTGCACAGCCAGTTAACACGAGCAGGTACAGAGGTGCTTTTATCTCAACTGGACGAGATGCACCGTATGTGGCTGCTACAAAGACAAATTAGCCTGATTGAGAGTAATGCCGGGTGTTTTACGGCGCACAATATTAACATCATTCTACCGTTGGATTACCCAATGGTGCAGTCGATGTTGATCAGCGAATTACTGGTTCGTCGAATAAAACAGCTGAGTTTTCTTTTGCTGGATATTGATGAGTCGTTTCCACAGTTGTCCCTGGGTAAAAATGATCCATTATTAGCGTCTTTGGCACAGCAATTCAGGCTGTCGCTCTCGCGCTTTGGTGCAGGGAAAACCACCGCTAATGCGGTTTATGATAATCTTTTTAGCTGCCTGAGACTGGATGAGAAGTTTATTCACGCTCTGGCGCGCCGAAGTTCATTCCAGGCATTTACTCAGAGTATCGTCGATAATTTCCGCAGCCACAGCGAGGGGGTAATTATTAGTGGTATCGATAACGAAGAGATGCTGGCAAACCTGAGTGGGATCAGTGGATCGTTAATTCAGGGGCGGGTTTTCCCGGCAATTGCTGCTCATGAAATACCCACCTGGTGTCCGGTGAATCCTGCTCCGGAGATCACGCAGCCTGTTTAATCACCACGGCTGTTTTGCTTATGGAATCAGGGGTAAACTGTAAGCAAAGCAGCCAAAGCATGTCGTGCACACGCAACATGCAGGAGTGATTATGTCCTTTATTACCAGCTGGTTCGATGAACTGGCAGACTGTTATTCTCCCGTAATGCCCACCCCTCTGGCGGGAGGGCGTCTGTTGTACCACAACGTTCCATTAGCCGAAGAACTCGAACTGGCACCCGCGTTGTTTGATGCCAGCCAGGGCGTATGGCATGGCGCACAGCTACTGCCAGGCATGCGCCCGTTGGCACAGGTCTACAGTGGCCATCAGTTTGGTGTCTGGGCCGGACAATTAGGCGATGGCCGAGGCCTGTTGTTGGGCGAACAACGTCTTTCCGATGGGCGTAAAGTTGACTGGCACCTCAAAGGTGCCGGTTTAACGCCATATTCTCGCATGGGGGATGGGCGCGCTGTGATCCGCTCCAGTGTGCGTGAATTCCTGGCTTCCGAGGCGTTACACCATTTGGGCATCCCCACCACCCGCGCGCTGGCGATCGCCATCAGTGATGAACCGGTGTACCGGGAAACCACCGAGCGCGGTGCGATGCTGATGCGTATCGCTGAGAGTCACTTGCGATTTGGCCACTTTGAGCACTTTTTCTACGCTAAACAACAAGATAAAGTCCAGCAGTTGGCTGATTACGCCATTCGTCACCACTGGCCGCAGTGGCAGGATGAAGAGGATCGCTACCTGCTGTGGTTCAGCGACATTGTGTTGCGTACTGCGCGGCTGATCGCCAGTTGGCAAAGCGTTGGCTTTGCACATGGCGTCATGAACACCGATAACATGTCTATTCTTGGGCTGACCCTCGACTATGGCCCGTTTGGCTTCATGGATGATTATCAGCCCGATTTCATCTGCAACCATAGCGATCATCAGGGGCGATATGCTTTTGATAATCAACCTGTTGTGGGGCTGTGGAACCTGAACCGGCTGGCACACAGTTTGTCAGGGCTGCTCACCACGGAACAGCTAAAGCAGGCGCTGGCGAGCTATGAGCCTGAACTTATGCGCGTCTGGGGCGAAAAGATGCGTGCGAAGCTGGGCTTACTGACGCCAGATGCCAATGACAACGCGATTTTGACCGAACTGTTAGGTTTGATGGCGCAAGAGCGCAGTGATTACACCCTGACCTTCCGACTGCTGAGCGATACCGAGCAGCACAGTACCCGCTCACCGTTGCGCGATGAATTTATTGATCGTGAAGCGTTTGATGCCTGGTATCAACGCTATCGTGTGCGTTTGCTTCAGGATGAAGCGACGGATGAGCAGAGACAACAGGTGATGCAGGCGGCGAATCCCGCACTGGTGCTGCGCAATTATCTGGCGCAACAGGCGATTGAAGGGGCGGAGCTTGGGGATACCACGGCGCTGGCGCGATTACATCAGGCGCTACAAACCCCCTATAGTCAGGAGACCGCCAGCGACTTGCGCCAGCGGCCTCCGGAGTGGGGGAAAACGCTGGAAGTGAGTTGTTCCAGCTAAACCCTGCGTTTACAGGCGATGCGTAACGGCTTCGGCCAGCATCGCCAGTACCTCTTCAGTATCTTCCCAGCCAAGGCAAGGGTCAGTAATCGACTGGCCGTAGGTCAGCGGTTGGCCTGCCACCACTTTCTGATTTCCCTCTTGCAGGAAACTCTCAATCATCACGCCGGCGACGTTAAGCGAACGGTCGCGCAGTTGCTGAGCGATATCCATTGCGACATCACGCTGACGACGATGTTGTTTTGCACAGTTGGCGTGGCTGAAATCAATCACTAACTGACCGGGCAGATGGTGCTGTTGCAGCGCTTGTGCCGCCGCCGTCACATCCACAGCACTGTAGTTCGGTTGTTTGCCACCGCGCAGAATGACATGCCCATGGGGATTGCCGCTGGTTTGGTAAATCGTCATCTGACCGGTCTTATCCGGCGAGAGGAACATATGGCTGACGCGTGCCGCGCGGATAGCATCCACCGCAATTTGCACGTTACCATCGGTGCCGTTTTTAAAGCCTACCGGACAAGAGAGGGCGGAAGCCATTTCACGATGGATCTGGCTCTCGGTGGTGCGTGCGCCAATGGCTCCCCAGCTGATCAGGTCAGCAATAAATTGCCCGGTCACCATATCGAGAAATTCGGTAGCGGTCGGCATACCCAGACGGTTGATATCAAGCAGCACCTTACGTGCCAGGGCAAGGCCGCGATTGATATCCAGGCTACCGTCAAGGTCGGGATCGGAAATCAGCCCCTTCCAGCCCACGACGGTGCGCGGCTTTTCGAAATAGGCGCGCATCACAATCTCCAGCCGATCCTGGTAGCGTTCACGCAAGGCCTGTAAACGAGCTGCATAGTCAACGGCGGCGTGAGGATCGTGGATTGAGCAGGGACCAACAATCACTAACAGGCGGCGATCTTCTCCGGTCAAAATGCGGCCAATACGCTGGCGCGCAGCCGTCACGCGGGCGGCAATGTCATCAGTAATCGGGTGGGCATCGGCCAGCTGGGCTGGCGTAATCAGGCTACCGATACGTGCGGTACGTAATTCATCTGTCTTTGTCATGGTGGATCCAGAATTGGGTCTTCGCACGGTGAAATACCGGGAAGTTATGCTGGTCACGATAAAGCAAATAGCAGCGAATTCAACCCACTGAATGTGCATCTTTCCGCTCGGCAAGCGGCAGCCTGGCTTTACAAATTGACTTTAGAACATACGGCGCGTCAAACCGGTGATATCGAGAATGCGCGTAGCAATCTCTTCAACAGAGTAATTGGTACTGTTGAGGTAACGAATTTTATGGGTGCGGAACAGCGCTTCGACTTCGCCAACCTCAAGGCGGCACTGGCGCATGGAGGCATAGCGCGTGTTGACCGCGCGCTCCTGGCGAATGGCAGAGAGCCGTTCCGGATCGATAGTCAGGCCAAACAGCTTGTGCTGGAAGGGGCGCAGGGCAGCAGGCAATTTGAGGTTATCCATATCATCCGCAATAAAGGGATAGTTAGCGGCACGAATACCAAACTGCATCGCCAGATAGAGGCTGGTAGGCGTTTTACCACAGCGTGAAACCCCCAGCAGAATCACCTGTGCGTCTTCCAACCCGCGCAGCGAAATGCCGTCATCATGGGCTAACGTATAGTCGATGGCCGCAATACGCGCATCATATTTGCCCAGGTTACTGGCCGTCAGCCCGTAAGCGCGATGGGCAACGGGAGAGGGGGGAACGCCGAGCTCTTGTTGTAATGGGGCCACCAGCGATTGCACGATATCCTGGCAAAATCCCTCACTTTGCAAAATGATCTCGCGGACTACAGGCGTCACAATCGAGAAAAACACCAGCGGACGAATCCCGCTTTTCTCATACAGGGTGTTGATCTGCGCTTTAACGGCCAGCGCGCGTTGCTCATTCTCCACAAACGGCAGCGTCACACTTTGTGTTCCCACGGGAAACTGTGACAAAACGGCATGGCCTAACACTTCAGCGGTGATGGCGGTGCCATCCGAGATATAAAACACGCTTCTTTCAGTTGTCATGATTGAACCTGCGAGTGCGAATTAATTTACATTACATTAACAGAGTCGATGCAAAGTGCTAATTGGAACAAAAAATCCAAAATAATAAAAAATGGATTTTATTTTTCTATTCCAGTTTAAAACAGACTTTAGCACCTCAATTATCCGCTGAATACAGGCAATAAATGAAATGCCCGTGGGATTTTTATTTTATTGCGCAAAAGTGAATCATCCTATCACTATGAATTTTCAGGGTTAGTTATTTTCCTGCTGTTTTACAGATAGCGATTTGCGCAACAGTGCTGCCTGACCGGTAGTTGTCTGAAAGTGTGTTTTCTTTCACGCTTTCACGATTCAACAATTAGTAAATAATCCGGAATTGTGCGAGTGTGGTGTCTGCGAATAGCAAAATGATCCATGTGACCATTCAAAGAAAAGGATAATTGCAATGTCCAACGTAGGCGAACAGTCGCTCGTGCTCTGGTACAACCAGCTGGGTATGCATGATGTTGATCAGGTAGGCGGTAAGAATGCTTCCCTCGGTGAAATGATTACTAATTTGTCGTCTCTCGGCGTTTCCGTGCCTAACGGCTATGCCACGACATCTTACGCGTTTAATCAATTCCTGGAGCAGAGCGGCCTGAATCAACGCATCTATCAGCTGTTAGACCAGACTGATATCGACGATGTTGACGCGCTGGCACAGGCAGGTAAACAGATCCGCCAGTGGGTGGTGGAAACACCGTTCCAGCCTGAACTGGAAGCCGCTATTCTGGCTGCTTATGAACAACTTTCAGCAGATGACCACGAAGCGTCATTTGCGGTGCGATCCTCTGCGACCGCAGAAGATATGCCGGATGCCTCGTTTGCCGGCCAGCAGGAAACATTCCTCAACGTGCAGGGCATCGAGGCCGTGATGGTGGCGGTGAAGCACGTGTATGCTTCGCTGTTTAACGACCGCGCGATCTCCTATCGCGTACACCAGGGTTACGATCACCGTGGCGTGGCGTTATCTGCTGGTATCCAGCGGATGGTCCGGTCTGACCTGGCGTCCTCTGGCGTGATGTTCACCATTGATACTGAATCTGGTTTTGATCAGGTGGTATTTATTACCTCGGCGTTTGGTCTCGGGGAAATGGTGGTACAGGGTGCGGTTAACCCTGACGAATTCTACGTGCATAAACCGACGTTGGCGGCGAAACGTCCCGCCATTGTGCGTCGCACCATGGGCTCGAAAAAAGTCCGCATGGTCTACGGGGATTCCAGAGAGCACGGTGAGCAGGTGCGCATTGAAGATGTACCGGAAGCTGACCGCGACCGCTTCTCGTTAACCGATGACGAAGTTCAGGCGCTGGCGCACCAGGCGGTACTGATTGAACAGCACTACAAACGACCAATGGACATTGAGTGGGCCAAAGATGGCCACACCGGCAAGCTGTTTATTGTGCAGGCACGTCCAGAAACGGTCCGCTCTAACGGTCAGGTGATGGAACGCTATACCCTGCAAGCGCGCGGTAAAGTGGTCACCGAAGGACGTGCGATCGGCCACCGTATTGGCGCGGGTCCGGTGAAAGTTATCCATGACATCAGTGAGATGAACCGGATTGAAAAAGGCGATGTGCTGGTGACCGACATGACCGACCCGGATTGGGAACCGATCATGAAGAAAGCCTCCGCCATTGTGACCAACCGAGGCGGACGTACCTGCCATGCCGCAATCATTGCGCGTGAGCTGGGCATTCCTGCGGTAGTTGGCTGTGGCGATGCCACTGACCGTATCCAGGAAGGCCATAAAGTGACGGTTTCCTGTGCGGAAGGTGACACGGGTTATGTCTACGACGATCTGCTGGATTTCGACATCACCAGTTCGCGCGTAGACAAAATGCCTGATCTGCCGCTGAAGATTATGATGAACGTGGGCAACCCGGACCGGGCGTTTGACTTTGCCTGCCTGCCAAATGAAGGTGTGGGTCTGGCGCGTCTGGAGTTCATCATCAACCGTATGATTGGCGTTCACCCGCGTGCGTTGCTGGAGTTTGATCAGCAAACGCCGGAGATCCAACAGCAGATCCGTCAGTTAATGAAAGGGTTTGATGATCCGGTTGAGTTCTACATTGCGCGTTTAACGGAAGGCATCGCGACGCTGGGTGCCGCTTTTGCCCCGAAACGTGTCATCGTGCGCCTCTCAGACTTTAAGTCGAATGAGTACGCTAACCTGGTGGGCGGTGAGCGTTACGAGCCGGAAGAAGAGAACCCGATGCTGGGCTTCCGTGGTGCTGGGCGCTATGTGGCGGATAACTTCCGTGATTGCTTTGCGCTGGAGTGTGAAGCAGTCAAGCGCGTCCGTAATGAGATGGGCTTAACCAACGTTGAGATCATGATCCCGTTTGTGCGCACCGTGGCGCAGGCAGAAGCGGTCGTGGCTGAGCTGGCTAAACAGGGGCTTAAGCGTGGCGAAAATGGCCTGAAAGTGATCATGATGTGCGAGATCCCTTCCAATGCGCTGTTGGCCGAACAGTTCCTTGAGCATTTTGACGGCTTCTCAATCGGCTCGAACGACATGACACAGCTGGCGCTGGGCCTTGACCGTGACTCCGGCGTGGTTTCTGCGCTGTTCGACGAGCGCAATGAGGCAGTGAAGGCGTTGCTGTCCATGGCGATTCGCGCGGCGAAAAAGCAGGGCAAATATGTGGGTATCTGTGGTCAGGGACCGTCGGACCATCAGGACTTCGCGGCCTGGTTAATGGAAGAGGGCATTGATAGCCTGTCTCTTAACCCAGATACCGTGGTGGAAACCTGGTTGAGTCTGGCCGAACTTGATTAAACCGTTCAGGTAATCTGTTCAATCGGGATGGCAATTTTGCCATCCCTTTTTTTATCCTCACATCCTGTTCCCGCTGCGCTGATGTTTCCCTTGCGCTAATGCGTTCTTTTTCGATGATTTTTGTACAAAAAACCGACAAAAGCGAGCTTTAGTCGCCCATCTGCCGGTTTTTATCCGTTTCATTGCACTTCTTTCTATTAATCACAGACAAAAAAAAGCCCATCACATTGGATGGGCAAAGACTACACACAGCAATTCTTTACTTCACTCAGGGGAAAGGGTGTTTATAAATCAACCAGTTGATTCAAAACTTAACCGTTATCTTATTCGCTTCGTTTGACGGCGTCATTAAGAATCCTCTTAATAGTTTAAACACAGTAATACTTAGCGAGCATGAGGCAAGCTTACCAGAGCTTATACTGTGAGAAAAGTAATGTTTTTTTACGGTGGGAGGCGGGGTGTATGGGTAAATGCTATTTTTAGTTTAAGTTGGCTAAACAAACGTCAGAAAAAAATGGGCGATAACATCAGGGCGCTAATGCACCCTGATAAGGCAAATGACGTGTTATTCGTCGTGGTCGTTAAGCGCTTCGATAACTTGTGAGGCATCCAGCGACGGTTCCGGGACTTCATGGATCCACACCGTCACCAGGCGATAGGAGACGGCCAGCACCACTGGACCAATGAACAGGCCAATCATGCCAAAGGCAACCAACCCGCCGATAACCCCAGAGAGAATAAGAATGATCGGTAAGTCTGCACCCATGCGAATCAACATCGGGCGCAGCACGTTATCCAGGGTGGCAACCACGCAACTCCAGATAATCAACACCGTACCCCAGGTGGTATCGCCACTGTAGTAGAGCCAGATGATGGCCGGAATCAGCACCAGCAGAGGGCCAATCTGCACCAGGCAACACATAAAAATCACGACAGTAAGCAGCGTGGCATAGGGGACGCCTGCAACGGCCAAACCAACACCCCCCAACACTGCCTGAACCAGTGCCGTAACCACTACGCCCAGTGCAACAGAACGAATGGCCTGACCGGCCAACAACACGGCCGCATCACCACGACGGCCGCCCATCCGACAGGCAAAATGGCGAATGCCATAGGCAACGCGCTCACCACGCCAGTAAAGCAGTACGCTGAACAGCAACATCACGGCAAGGTGAATAAAGAAGCGACCAAAGTGCCCCGCCTGAGAAACAAAGAAGCCGGTGGTCCGTCCGAGATAAGGTTGTACCTTTGCCATAATCGCAGCTCCACCACCGGCGACCAGCGTGTGATAGCTACGGTAGAGCTTATCGCCAAAGTAGGGGACTTCCTGCAACCAGTGCAGTTCCGGCAGTTCGACATGGCCTTTTGAGATCCAGGCGATCAGCGGTGCGCTGTTATCAATCAGACTGCTAACCAGCAGAGCAATCGGGAAAATGAACAGCAGTAACAGCAGGATGGTCATGGCAAAAACCGCCAGTGAGCGTCGACCCCACAGCAGCTTCTGTAATTTCAGCATCAATGGCCATGTGGCGATGACCACCATACAGGCCCAGGTAAAACCAAGAATGAAGGGCTGCACGACCCACAGGCAGGCAGCAATCATCACCAATATAAACATCAGGGTAAACAGGACTTGCGGTAAATCCGTACCACGTTGCAGGTTTTTCATAGAAACGTTGTGACCTCATAAACTCCTTTAGGGGTGGGTGACGAGCACCCACCTTAATCATGAGCGATCTGGGGAGATTTGAACACCAGGAAAAAGCGAGGAAATCCGTTGCCGCGAAAAAACAGCGGATAGCAAAAAAATGTGATAAAACGGGAGATTCCGTCAGAATGACAGAAGCAAACGATTACAACATCGCGGCCTAACAATAATGATCCCACAAATATCGCAAGCACCGGGTCTGCTCCAAACGGTGCTGACATTCCTTGAAACCTTAAAAGCGCAAGGATTCACCGGCGAGTACGCCACCAGCTACGCTGATCGTCTCTCCTTATCCACCGATAACAGTATCTATCAGTTACTCCCTGACGCAGCACTGTTCCCACGTTCCACGGCAGATATCGCTTTGATCGCCCGCGTGGCGGCAGAGCCGCGTTTTGCCAGCCTGGTGTTCGCACCACGCGGCGGCGGCACCGGCACCAATGGGCAGTCGCTTAATCAGGGGATTGTGGTGGATATGTCCCGGCATATGAACCGCATCCTGGAGATCAATCCCGACGAGGGTTGGGTACGTGTGGAAGCCGGGGTAGTGAAAGATCAGCTCAATGCTTATCTCAAACCCTACGGCTACTTCTTCTCTCCAGAATTATCGACCAGCAACCGCGCCACGCTGGGCGGCATGATCAATACCGATGCTTCCGGGCAAGGTTCTCTGGTATATGGAAAAACATCCGACCATGTGATCGGGTTACGCGCCGTGCTGTTGGGTGGCGACATTCTGGATACTCGCGCCATGCCAACCGAGTTAGCGGAAACCCTGGCAGAAAACGACAGCAGTGAAGGGCGTATTTATCGCGCGGTGCTGCAAAGCTGCCGCGATAAGCGTGAGTTAATTCTGGAGAAGTTCCCGAAACTCAATCGCTTCCTCACCGGTTACGATCTGCGTCATGTGTTCAGCGACGATCTGCAGACCTTTGATCTGACCCGCTTGCTGTGTGGTGCTGAAGGTACGCTGGCGTTTATCGCCGAAGCCCGTCTGGATATCACCCGTATTCCTAAAGTTCGTCGACTGATCAACATCAAGTATGACTCCTTTGATTCGGCACTGCGCAATGCTCCTTTTATGGTGGAAGCAGAGGCCCTTTCAGTAGAGACCGTGGATTCCCGCGTGTTAAACCTGGCGCGTGAAGACATCGTCTGGCACTCCGTGAACGAGCTGATTACCGATGTTCCCGGTAAAGATATGCAAGGCCTGAACATGGTCGAGTTCGCCGGAGATGATGGTGAGAAGATCGCGGGGCAGGTAGATGCCCTGTGTGAACGGCTCGATAGCCTGATGGCACAACAGCAGGCAGGTGTCATTGGCTATCAGCTGTGCAACAGCGTTGAAGGCATTGAACGTATCTACAACATGCGCAAGAAAGCGGTGGGGCTGTTAGGCAACGCCAAAGGGCGCGCCAAGCCAATCCCGTTTGTTGAAGATACTGCCGTCCCCCCCGAGCACCTTGCCGACTATATTGTCGAGTTCCGCGCGCTGCTGGATGGGCATGGACTGAGCTACGGTATGTTTGGCCACGTGGATGCCGGTGTTTTACACGTGCGTCCGGCGCTGGATATGTGCGATCCGCAGCAGGAGATGATGATGAAACAGATCTCCGATGAAGTGGTCGAGCTCACCGCACGCTACGGCGGCTTACTGTGGGGAGAACACGGTAAAGGCTTCCGCGCGCAGTACAGCCCGGCGTTCTTTGGCGAAACCCTGTTTAATGAACTGCGCCGCATCAAGGCAGTATTCGATCCCGATAACCGTCTCAATCCAGGCAAAATCTGTACGCCGCTCGGCAGCGAAGCCCCGATGATGCAGGTGGATGCGGTGAAGCGCGGTTACTACGATCGACAAATTCCGCTGACCGTCCGCACCGAATGGCGCGGGGCGATGGAGTGTAACGGCAATGGGCTGTGCTTCAATTTTGATGCGCGTAGCCCGATGTGCCCGTCGATGAAAATCACCCGCAACCGCATTCACTCGCCCAAAGGGCGTGCCACGCTAACGCGTGAATGGCTGCGTCTGCTGGCTGACCAGGGGGTAGACCCGAATCAGTTGGAGAAGGAACTGCCGGAAAATCGTTTATCTCTGCGTACCTTTATTAGCCGCACGCGTAACACCTGGTTTGCCAAGCGGGGCGAATATGACTTCTCCCACGAAGTGAAAGAGGCGATGTCAGGGTGCCTGGCCTGTAAAGCCTGCTCCACGCAGTGTCCGATAAAAATTGATGTACCCAGCTTCCGTTCGCGCTTCTTGCAGCTCTATCACACCCGCTATTTGCGCCCGGTAGGCGATCATCTGGTCGCTGCCGTCGAAGGTTATGCGCCGTTAATGGCAAAAGCGCCAAAAACCTTTAACTTCTTCCTCAAGCAACCGTTGGTGAAGTCGCTGAGTCAGCGTCATCTCGGGATGGTAGATTTACCGCTGCTCTCGACGCCTGCTTTGCAGCAGCAGTTGAGCGGACACCCGGCGATGAACATGACGCTGGAGCAGTTAGAAGCGCTGGATGTTACGCAGCGTGCTGAGTATGTGCTGGTGGTGCAGGATCCGTTTACCAGCTTCTATGAAGCGCAGCTGATCACGGACTTTATTGCCCTGATTGAAAAACTGGGTCTGCGTCCGGTGTTATTGCCCTTCTCACCCAATGGCAAAGCCCAGCACGTGAAAGGCTTCCTGCAACGTTTTGCTCGCACCGCCAGTAAAACCGCTGATTTCCTCAATCGTGTGGCAAAACTGGGTATGCCGATGGTGGGTGTCGATCCGGCGACCGTGCTCTGCTATCGCGATGAATATAATCAGACGTTGGGTGACAAACGGGGTGATTTTCATGTACAGCTGGTACACGAATGGCTGCAAACCGCCCTGGCGGAACGCAACATTCAGCCCACCAGCGGCGAAGCCTGGTATCTGTTTGCGCACTGTACGGAAGTGACCTCACTGCCTTCAACGCCCGATCAGTGGCGGGATATTTTCTCGCGCTTTGGCGTGAAGCTGGAAAACATCAACGTAGGTTGCTGTGGCATGGCGGGAACCTATGGTCACGAAAGTAAAAACCTGGAAAATTCGCGCGGGATTTATGCGCTGTCATGGCAGCAGCAGTTAGAAAAACTGCCGCGACAACGTTGTCTGGCCACCGGCTTCTCCTGTCGTAGCCAGGTTAAACGCATGGAAGGGAGTGGTATGCGTCATCCACTCCAGGCGTTGTTAACAATTTTGTAAAAAAATTGTGGCGACGAAAACACGTGGCTGGATTAGAATATCCAGCCCGCGTGGCGGACGAAATCGCTCTGTAGCTCGGTGGCTTTGTCCCATTCGCCGCTGAGCGCTAGCTGATGGCACAGGCGGGTGAGGGAGAGGCGAGCCAGTTGGTAAGCCTGAATGCGGAACAGTTGTTCACGATCGCTGTTACCCATCTCCTGCACCAACCGGTGGTGCAGTTTGCCTAATGCATGCAGGTAGCTTTGATCGTCGCCATTGAGTTGACAGATCTCCGCCATATCAAGGCAAGTGTCGTTAAACTGACGTAATTGCTGGATGGTACAGTCATCCCGGTTGAGTTTTGCCTGAGACATATAAAAATCGACGGTGAGATCGCGCACCGAAAATTGATATTCGTCGATTTTATGTTGAAGCCAGGCGGAGACGGAGAGCGACATACGGCAACCCTAGAGCGATAATGATAATAATTATCATATTCATTCCGCAGGGGATTGCAATTGCTCCCGAAGATTTTTTATTGATTTACTTAGCCTGTTAATAAAATCGGTAATAACAATTTCGCTACATGACAGAAAGGCGTAACCTATCAATCGTAGCGTTTTTAAAAAGTGATATTGTAATTTTTTGTGAAAAAAGAGTGAGTTACGTCAGGTTAGTGTGCTGAAAATCGTGAAGTTCATTCCGTCAGGGAGAGACTATGCTTAATAAAGCAGCGATAAAAAACAGCACAAGATGATTATCCCTGCAAATCAAGTGGTTGAAGTGAACCTCCAGATCACTACCATAGGGGGATAGCCTGAAAAGGTCCGGACTTATGAGGTATCAATATGGCATCTGTTAATGCAGCCACGTTTTCTCCTGACGATTTCGTCTGGAAAGGGCTGACGCTGACCGAATCCGCAGCGAAACAAATTCTCAATCTGGTGGCGCAGGATCCCGAAGTGAAAGGCTTACATCTGGGCGTTAAACAGTCCGGCTGTGCAGGCTTTGGCTATGTGATGGAACTGGCGAAAAACCCGGCTGATGACGATCTGCAGTTTACTTTTTTTGGCGCATCTTTGTATGTCCCGCTTCAGGCAATGCCCTTCGTGGATGGCACTGAAGTGGATTACGTCCGCGAAGGTTTGAACCAAATTTTTAAATTCAATAACCCGAAAGCTCAACATGCCTGTGGGTGTGGTGAGAGCTTTGGCGTAGAGTAAGTAAAATATGTCACGACACAGCGAAGCATCTGACGATGTACAAATGTGGGATGGAAAGCTCAACTACAAAGAGGGCTTCTTCACCAACCTGCAAACTGATGAGCTGGCGCACGGCATCAATGAAGATGTTGTTCGTGCCATTTCTGCTAAGCGTAATGAGCCGGAGTGGATGCTTGAATTCCGCCTCAAGGCCTACCATGCCTGGCTGGAAATGGAAGAGCCACACTGGCTTAAAGCGGAATATGAAAAGCTGGATTATCAAGATTACAGCTATTACTCCGCGCCTTCTTGCGGCAACTGCGATGATACCTGTGCTTCGGAATCAGGTGCAAAACAGTCTTCAGGCAGCACGCCTTCTGGCGACTTCCTGACGCAGGAAGTGGAAGACGCATTCAATCAGTTGGGTGTCCCGACGCGTGAAGGACGTGAAGTGGCGGTTGATGCCATCTTTGACTCCGTGTCAGTTTCAACCACCTATCGCGGCAAGCTGGCGGAGCAGGGCATTATCTTCTGCTCATTCGGTGAAGCGATCCACGAATACCCGGAACTGGTGCAGAAATACCTTGGCACCGTGGTTTCCTACAATGACAACTTCTTTGCGGCATTGAACTCCGCCGTGGCTTCAGACGGCACTTTCGTGTACATCCCGAAAGGCGTGCGTTGCCCAATGGAACTGTCTACCTATTTCCGTATCAATGCAGCCAAAACAGGCCAGTTCGAACGCACCATTCTGGTGGCGGACGAAGACAGCTACGTGAGCTACATCGAAGGCTGTTCCGCGCCGGTGCGTGATACCTACCAGCTGCATGCGGCAGTGGTTGAGGTCATCATTCACAAAAATGCGGAAGTGAAGTACTCCACCGTACAGAACTGGTTCCCAGGCGGGGAAGGTCAGGGCGGGATCCTGAACTTCGTGACCAAGCGTGCGTTGTGCGAAGGCGACCACAGTAAAATGTCCTGGACCCAGTCTGAAACCGGTTCAGCCATTACCTGGAAGTACCCAAGCTGCATCCTCAAAGGTGATTACTCGATTGGTGAGTTCTACTCTGTGGCGCTGACCAGCGGTCGCCAGCAGGCAGATACCGGCACCAAGATGATCCACATCGGCAAAAACACCCGTTCTACCATCATCTCCAAAGGGATTTCCGCCGGTAAAAGCGAGAATACCTACCGTGGTTTGGTGAAGATCATGCCGACAGCGACTAACGCGCGTAACTTCACGCAGTGTGACTCGATGTTGATTGGCCCTGATTGTGGTGCGCACACCTTCCCGTACGTGGAAACGCGCAACAACTCAGCGCAGCTCGAGCACGAGGCGACCACCTCGCGTATCGGCGAAGATCAGATGTTCTACTGTCTGCAACGCGGCATCAGCGAAGAAGATGCGATCTCAATGATCGTAAACGGCTTCTGCAAGGATGTATTCTCTGAGCTGCCACTGGAGTTCGCGGTGGAAGCACAAAAACTGTTAGCCATCAGCCTTGAGCACAGCGTGGGCTGATGCCATCACACGTGATGCCGGAAGCAATGTGAAGGAAAGAGTATGTTAAGCATTAAAAATTTGCAGGTCAGCGTTGAAGATAAAGCCATTCTGCGTGGCCTCGATCTTGAGATCAAACCAGGTGAAGTTCATGCCATCATGGGACCTAACGGTTCAGGGAAAAGTACCCTGTCAGCAACCTTAGCGGGCCGTGATGATTACGAAGTGACCGGCGGTTCCGTCACGTTCAAAGACAAAGATCTGCTGGAAATGGACCCGGAAGAGCGCGCAGGCGAAGGCATCTTCATGGCGTTCCAGTATCCGGTAGAAATTCCTGGCGTCAGCAACCAATTCTTCCTGCAAACTGCGGTTAACGCGGTACGTAAACACCGTGAGCAGGATGAGCTGGACCGCTTCGAGTTCCAGGACTTCATCGAAGATAAAATTCGCCTGCTGAAAATGCCAGAAGACCTGCTGACGCGCTCAGTTAACGTTGGCTTCTCCGGCGGTGAGAAAAAACGTAACGACATCCTGCAGATGGCAGCACTTGAGCCGGATCTGTGCATCCTGGATGAAACGGACTCCGGTCTGGATATCGATGCCCTGAAAACCGTTTCTGAAGGCGTTAACAGCCTGCGTGACGGTAAGCGTGCCTTTATCATTGTTACGCACTACCAGCGTATTCTGGACTACATCAAACCTGACCACGTACACGTGTTGTATCAGGGCAAGATCGTTAAGTCTGGTGACTTCTCGCTGGTGAAACAACTGGAGGAGCAAGGCTATGGCTGGCTTACCGACCAGGAGTGATAAAGCGCTGCAGCAGTGGCACCACCTGTTTGAATCCCGTGGCGACGCGCGTTCGCTGCAGGCTCAGCAGCACTGGCAGCAACTGATGCGCGAAGGCTTACCGACCCGTAAGCATGAAAACTGGAAATATACGTCACTGGATGCACTGCTGGAGCAGCAGTTCGTTCTGCCGCAGGCACAGGCAGCCTTGAGCGCCGCTCAGGTTGATGCGCTGGCGCTGCCGATCGATGCAGTGCGACTGGTGTTTGTTGACGGCCAGTTCCAGCCGGAACTGAGCAGCGCGGATACCGATCTGTTCACCATCCAGCACAGCCGTGCGGCTGAACGTCGTCCACTGCCTGCGCCCGTCCAGCCGGAGGTGTTTCTGCACCTGACGGAAAGCCTGGCGGAAGAGGTGACCACCATCAGCCTGGCGCGGGGTAAATCCGCTGCGCGTCCGCTGTATCTGGTTCACATCAGCCGTGGTCAGGCCGATGCGCTGAATACCGTGCATCACCGCCATCACCTGCAACTCGAAGAGAGTGCTGAAGCGGAAGTGATTGAGCACTATGTCAGCCTGACGGCTGAGACGCACTTTACCGGCGCACGCTTCACCTTCGAAGTGGCCGATAACGCGCGGCTTAACCACATCAAACTGGCCTTTGAAACCAGCGCCAGCTATCACTTTGCCCATAACGACATCGTGATTAGCCGTGATGCAAACGTCAGCTCCAGCAGCTTCCTGTTGGGTGCGGGCCTGAGCCGTCACAACACCAGCGTTCAGCTTAACGGCGAAAACACTGAGCTGGCATTAAACAGCCTGGTACTGCCTGTGGGGCAGGAAGTTGCGGATACCCGTAGCTACCTTGAACACAATAAAGGCTACTGTCTGAGCCGCCAGCTGCATAAGACCATCTCACGCGACAAAGGCCGTTCGATCTTTAATGGTCACATTAAAGTCGCACAGCATGCGCTGAAGACGGATGGACAGATGACTAACAACAACCTGTTGCTGGGTCGTCTGGCCGAAGTGGATACCAAGCCACAGCTTGAGATCTACGCGGATGATGTGAAATGTAGCCATGGTGCTACCATTGGTCGTATCGATGAAGAACAGCTGTTCTATCTGCGCTCACGCGGCATCGATCAGGATGCAGCACAACAGATGATTATTCACGCCTTCGCTGCGGAAGTGACCGAAGTGATTGAGAATGACATCGTGCGTAAAGCGGTCCTGGATCGTATTGCACAGCGCTTTCCTGGAGGCGACGCATGACATTTGATCTCGAACGTATCAGGGCTGATTTCCCGATCCTGAAGCGTGAGGTCAACGGGCAACCGCTGGCCTATCTGGACAGCGCCGCCAGTGCGCAACGTCCATTGGCGGTGATTGACGCCGAAAGTCATTTCTACAAGCACGGCTATGCGGCCGTGCACCGTGGTATCCACACCCTGAGCCAGATCGCCACAACGGACATGGAAAATGTCCGTTCTCAGGCTGCTCGCTTCCTCAATGCCGCGTCGGCGGAAGAGATTGTCTTCATCAAAGGGACAACGGAAGGGATTAACCTGGTGGCGAACAGTTGGGGTGGCAGCCAGCTGCAAGCGGGCGATAACCTGATTATCACCGCCATGGAGCATCACGCCAACATCGTGCCCTGGCAGATGGTCGCCCAGCGTACCGGTGCAGAGATCCGTGTGTTGCCGTTAACGGAAAATGGCGAACTGGCGGTGGAAAAGCTGGCCGATTTGATCGATGAGCGTACACGCCTGCTGGCTGTCGCCCATGTGTCAAACGTGCTGGGTACGGTTAACCCGGTTAAAGCGCTGGTGGCTCAGGCCAAAGCGGCGGGGCTGGTAACGCTGGTTGACGGTGCGCAGGCAGTGATGCACGAGAAAGTGGATGTACAGGATATCGGTTGCGACTTCTATGTCTTCTCGGGTCATAAGCTGTATGGGCCAACCGGTACCGGTATTCTCTACGGCCGCAAAGCGCTGTTAGATGAGATGCCACCGTGGGAAGGGGGCGGGTCGATGATCGACAACGTCCTGCTGCCAATGGGTACCACCTGGAACAAAGCGCCATGGCGTTTTGAAGCGGGTACGCCTAACACCGGTGGGATTATCGGTCTCGGTGCTGCGTTACACTACGTGGAAACGCTAGGCTTTGATGTGATTCATCAGCGGGAAACCAGCCTGATGAACTATGCACTGGAAAAGCTGGCTGACGTGCCGGATTTGACCATTTATGGTCCTGCGACACGCTATGGCGTTATCGCCTTTAATCTGGGCAAGCATCACGCCTTTGATGTGGGCAGCTTCCTCGATCAGTATGGTATTGCCATCCGTACCGGACACCACTGTGCCATGCCGCTGATGCGTCACTACAACGTACCCGCCATGTGCCGTGCCTCGTTCGCGATTTACAACAGTGAAGCGGAAGCCGACCGCCTGGCGGCTGGCCTGACACGTATTCACCGTCTGCTCGGTGGTTGAGCAGACAGCAGGAGTCAGTGATGGCAAATTTGCCAGATAAAGAAAAGCTGGTGCGTAACTTCAATCGTTGCGCTAACTGGGAAGAGAAGTACCTTTATATCATCGAGCTGGGGGCGAAATTGCCTGCTGCGGCAGACGATTTGCATCAGCCGGAGAACGTTATCTCTGGCTGCCAGAGTCAGGTGTGGATCAAAATGACCCCGCAAGCGGATGGCACTATTGCCCTTGCCGGTGATAGCGATGCCGCTATTGTAAAGGGCTTGATTGCGGTGGTCTTTAGCCTGTATCAGAATCTGACCGCGCGCGATATCGTCGCGCTGGACGTGCGTCACTGGTTCGGAGAGCTGGCATTGACTCAGCATCTTACCCCCTCGCGATCGCAAGGCCTGGAGGCGATGATACGTGCCATTCGCCAACATGCACAAACGCTAAGCTAAGCTACACTCAAAAGACGCCATCCGGCGTCTTTTTTTATCCCATCAGGATAATCCCATGAGAACAGTTTGCTTACTTTTTGGTGCACTGCTCGCCGCCGCGTCTCTGTCTGCACCGGTTAATGCCACAGAATACCGTCTCCCAGCCCCAGATAGCCGTTTAATCGGTGAGAACACCGTAATCACTGTCCCTAACGATAAAAAGCCGCTGGAGGCGATTGCTGCACGCTATCAGATTGGCTTACTGGGCATGCTGGAAGCGAATCCAGGCACCGACCCGTGGTTGCCGCGCGCGGGCAGTCAACTGACTGTGCCGTTGCAGATGCTCCTCCCGGATACGCCGCGCCAGGGTATTGTGATCAATCTTGCTGAGTTGCGACTCTATTACTATCCCCCGGATGAAAATCGGGTGATTGTGTATCCGATCGGTATCGGCCAGCTTGGGGCCGCGACCCCGGTAATGGTCACGCAAATCCGACAAAAAATTCCGAACCCGAGCTGGACCCCCACGGCCAATATCCGCAAGCGCTACGCGAAACAGGGGATTACGCTGCCGGGCACCGTGCCAGCCGGGCCAGAAAACCCCATGGGCTTGTTTGCACTCCGGCTGGCGCACGGCAGCGGGCAGTATCTGATCCATGGCACCAATGCGGACTTTGGTATCGGGATGCGTGTCAGCTCCGGCTGTATTCGCTTGCGGCCACAAGATATTGAAGCCTTATTCCATGCCGTTCCAGCCGGGACGCGGGTGCAAATCATCAATCAGCCCATCAAATATGCGGTAGAGCCTGATGGTAAGCGCTACATGGAGGTCCATCAGCCACTGTCACGTAATGAAAGTGATGATCCACAAACGGTGCCAATCGCGCTCAGTGCCGATTTAAGGGACTTTATTCACAGCAGTGGGACTGACAAGGCGCAGGCGGATGCAGCGATTACACGGCGTTCTGGGATGCCTGTGCTGGTGAGTGCAGGGGAGTAGAACAGGGATTACGAAGAGGCACCAAAACCAGGGCAAAAAAAATGGCACCACGAAGGTGCCATTTTTATTACCAGTACTCTTACTTACGGTAAGAGTGAGCCTGGTTGTCCAGACGCTGGTTAGCGCGAGCTGCGTCATCTTTAGCAGCCTGAACGTCAGAACGGATTGCGTTCACGTCGTTGCTCAGCTGGTCAACTTTAGCGTTCAGAGTCTGAACGTCTGAAGACAGCTGGTCGATTTTAGCGTTGCTTGAGCAGCCAGCCAGCAGAGTTGAACCCAGGATTACCGCGCCCAGTACCAGTTTAGTACGATTCATTCTTTATACCCTCTAGATTGAGTTAATCTCCATGTAGCGTTACAAGTATTACACAAAGCTTTTTGAGTTGAGAATAAATTTTTGCTAATAACCTGCTTAAACTTGATCGTTCGCTCAAAGAAGCAGCGTCGAACAGAAGATGATAAAAAAATTTAGCGAAAACAGAGAGTTTTAATCGGATTAACCTTAATTTTTCGACGAATTGAATAGTTATTTTCGATTGGAAATTTTGCCAGTTTGTATTAGCTGAGGAATAAAAAAACGCCCAGAGAGGGCGTTTTTTAAAATAGGATGAAAAATATCTTACAGACGATGTACAGAAGCGGTGTTAGTAGTACCGCTCGGAACTAATGCGCCCGAAACCATCACCACGATATCACCCTGCTGAGCGTAGCCACTTTCCAGTGCCGCTTCTTTACCAAGACGGTAGAAGTCATCGGTTGATTCAATTTTAGAGACCAGACGAGTTTCCACACCTTTGGTCAGAATCAGCTGACGCGCGGTGGTTGGATTGGTGGTCAATGCCAGGATAACGGCATCCGGGAAATACTTACGGATCGATTTCGCTGACTTACCGGCTTCGGTAGCAACAACAATCAGAGGTGCTTCCAGTTTTTCTGCCGTTTCTACCGCACCACGACATACCGCTTCAGTGATACGCAGTTTGTGGGTGTCATGTGGTGTGTCGATACGAGACTGCATCACGCGGTCTGTACGCTCACAGATGGTCGCCATGATGGTCACTGCTTCCAGTGGGTATTTACCTTTGGCACTCTCACCAGACAGCATCACGGCATCCGTACCATCGAGGATGGCGTTAGCTACGTCGCCTGCTTCTGCACGGGTAGGGCGCGGGTTTTTGATCATCGAGTCCAGCATCTGCGTTGCAGTGATAACCACTTTACGCGCCTTGTTGCACTTCTGGATCATCATCTTCTGCGCAAAGATAACTTCTTCAACCGGGATTTCAACGCCCAAGTCGCCACGTGCGACCATGATGCCGTCTGATGCTTCGAGGATTTCGTCGAAGTTGTTCAGGCCTTCCTGGTTTTCAATTTTAGAGATGATCTGAATCTTCTCTCCACCGTGCTGCTTCAGGTGTTCACGGATCTCTTCTACATCTGAACGCTTACGAATAAAGGAGGCTGCAACAAAATCTACACCCTGTTCGCAACCGAAAATCAGGTCACGCTTGTCTTTTTCCGCCAGCGCAGGCAGCTGAATCGAAACGCCTGGCAGGTTAACGCCTTTGTTCTCGCCCAGGTCACCGTTGTTCAGGACTTTACACACCACGGTATCGCTGTTGACTTCAGTCACTTCCATGCCAATCAGGCCGTCATCAACCAGCACGGTGTTGCCTACTTTCAGGTCCTGGGTCAGGCCTGCGTAAGTCACGGCTACGCGCTCGTTGTTGCCGATAACTGACTGGTCTGTGGTGAAGGTAAAGGTCTGACCGGCTTTCAGCGCAACGTCATTACCGCCTTCCAGCTTAATGGTGCGAATTTCTGGGCCTTTGGTGTCGAGTAATACCGCTGCAGTCTGGCCGGTTTTTGCGAGTACCGCTCGCAGGTTAGCGATGCGCTGACCGTGTTCGGCGTAGTCACCGTGGGAGAAGTTTAAACGCATGACGTTCATGCCTGCGTCCAATAGTTGGGACAGCACTGCTTCAGATTCAGTTTTCGGGCCGATAGTACAAACGATCTTAGTCTTTTTCATGACGAGTTATCTGTAGGTTGTGATGAATGATAAAGGTCGGGACGTGCTGCTGGTGCAACACGTGAGAATGCGATTGTTGTTTTTGTACAGAATAAAGAATAGAAGATGAGGTCAGCGCGTGCAGAGGAAGTTGTGCGCGAATAGGAAAACGCGATGGCGTTGTTGCGCAATAAAAAGACGTTAATTTGGCTGTCACGTTAGCGCTGAAACCTTTCAAGTGGGTCAACGGCGCTAGTATAGACGCTAAGTATGCGAAAACCAATTGGAAAACGGAAAAAGTCTTAAAATGCTTAGGGTTGGGATTTTATTGCGCAACAAGGGGAGTAATCAGGAGATGGTGCGCTCTAGTGGACTCGAACCACCGACCCCCACCATGTCAAGGTGGTGCTCTAACCAACTGAGCTAAGAGCGCATTTCAGAATTTGGTGCGTCCGAGTGGACTCGAACCACCGACCCCCACCATGTCAAGGTGGTGCTCTAACCAACTGAGCTACGGACGCACTTTGGTGCGCTCTAGTGGACTCGAACCACCGACCCCCACCATGTCAAGGTGGTGCTCTAACCAACTGAGCTAAGAGCGCAACGTGCTGTCTGGGTGACAGCGGGGACGAATATTATCGACAGTATGTCTGACTGGCAAGGAGAAAAATGCAATTTTCGTGACGACTGACTGACATCTGTGCGATGCGCCGTTTTTTTATCCGAAACGGGGCATTTCTGCCCCGGATCAAGGACTAACGTGCAGCGCGAGTCAGGATCATCTCGGCAGGCAAACGCTGTAAACGACGGATGCGCCAAATCATCATTACGGCGGCCGACGTCAGCCCGGCAATGAAGCCGCACCAGAAGCCCGCAGGTCCCATGCGTGGCACAATCACATCTGTCAGCGCCAGCAGGTAGCCTGTGGGCAGGCCCAGTACCCAGTAGGCAATAAAGGTAATAAAGAAGATGGATCGCGTATCTTTATACCCGCGCAGGATGCCGCTGCCGATCACCTGAATGGAATCCGAGAACTGGTAAATCGCGGCCAGCAACATCAACTGTGCTGCCAGCGTCACCACCAGCGGGTCCTGGCTATACAACAGGGCGATGTGGTGACGGAAAACCACCGTAAACAGCGCGGTGATTGCCGCCATACAGATGCCAACGCCTTGCGCGGTCCATGCGGCGACGCGCGCCTGCTCGGCAGAACCCTGACCAAGACGGAAGCCCACCCGGATAGTGGTTGCCACACCCAGCGACAGCGGCAAGACAAACATCAGTGAACTAAAGTTGAGTGCGATCTGGTGCCCAGCCACGCTGACAATCCCTAAAGGCGACACCAGTAAAGCCACAACCGCGAACAGCGTCACCTCGAAGAACAGCGCCAGCCCAATAGGCAGGCCTAAGGTAACAAAGCGCCACAGCACCGGCCACACGGGCGCAGACCAGCGTTCGGTCAGGCGAATATCCCGCATATGGGGGATGCGACGCACCCAGAAGCGCATCGCCACAAACATCACCCAGTACACCGTGGCGGTCGCTACACCACAGCCGGGGCCGCCCAACGCGGGCATGCCGAAATGGCCATAAATAAAGATCCAGTTGAGCGGGATATTCAGCATCAACCCGAGGAAGCCCATGATCATGCCTGGCTTGGTTTTCGACAGGCCTTCACACTGGTTACGCATCACCTGGAACAGGAGATAGCCGGGCGCACCGAACAGCAGAGCGTGCAAATAGGCTTCGGCTTTTTGCGCCAGCTGCTCGTCGATATTGTGCATGGAGCGCAGCAGAAAACCGGCATTCCACAGCACAATCATAATGATGATGGCGAGAAACAGCGCCAGCCAGTGCGCCTGACGGACCTGATGAGCAATACGCTCGCGGCGACCGGAGCCGTTAAGTTGCGCAACGGTGGGGGTGAGGGCGAGTAAAATGCCGTGGCCCAGTAAAATCGTCGGCAGCCAGAGGGAGGTGCCAACGGCCACCGCTGCCATATCGGTGGCACTGACGTCGCCAGCCATAATCGTATCGACAAAGCCCATCGCAGTCTGAGCAACCTGCGCCAAAATGACCGGAATAGCTAAAGCGAGCAACTGTCGTGCTTCTGTTAAATACTTCTGCACTTAAACACCTGTTGTTATGAGGAATATTGAAAAAAAGGGAAACCACAAGGAAAACGCGGCTTAGTGTAACTGGCAGCGGGAAGTTCGCCAATCTTTGCCGGCGTTTCGCTGTGGATGGCCTCTAATGCTAAGGTCGTGCTGCGCTAAGCTGTGATAAACTAACGCAAACTTCGCAGAGGCTATAGCTATGTTTACCGGTATTGTGCAGGGCACCGCAAAGATCGTATCAATCGAAGAAAAAGAGCTGTTTCGTACCCACGTGGCTGAATTGCCGGAGGAATTATTGCCAGGCCTGGCGCTAGGGGCTTCCGTTGCTCATAACGGTTGCTGCCTGACCGTCACCGCCATTGAAGGCAACCGGGTTAGCTTTGATTTAATCAAAGAGACGCTGCGCGTGACCAATCTCGGCGATATTCAAACCGGTGATGTGGTGAACATCGAACGTGCAGCCAAATTCAGTGATGAAATTGGCGGCCACTTGATGTCTGGGCACATTATGACCACGGCTGAAGTGTGCAAAATTATCCAGTCAGAAAATAACCGTGAAGTGTGGTTCAAGCCACTGGATGCTTCACAGATGAAATACATTTTGCATAAAGGCTTTGTGGGCATTGATGGTATCAGCCTGACCGTGGGCGATGTGACCAAAACCAAATTCTGTGTGCACCTGATCCCGGAAACCCTGGAGCGCACCACGCTGGGCAGCAAAAAGCTGGGCCATCGCGTGAATATCGAGATCGATCCCCATACGCAAGCTATTGTTGAAACCGTAGAACGCGTATTAGCACAGCGGGAAGCGGCGGCGCTGGCAGCAGCACAAGCGGCTCAGGACGAGCAAGAAGAAGAGTAATACTCTGAACTGCGGTGGCCAGGTGCCACCGCAGTGACTGCTATCGCGCGACGCGCAATCCACCTTCTACGCCACGGCTGAATACCACTTGCCACAGCTGAATATCCCTGGCACGGAAAGCACCGGCACAGGCATTCAGGTAGTAGGAGAACATGCGTTTAAAACGATCGCCATATTTCTCTTCCAGCTGTTCCCAACTTGCAATAAAGCGATCATACCAGGCCATCAGCGTAATATCATAATCGGCACCGAAGTTGTGCCAGTCTTCCATGATAAAGTGGGGTTCGCTGGCTTCCGCAATATGGCGTACGGATGGCAGGCATCCATTAGGGAAGATATATTTGTCGATCCACGGATCTACATTCATATCTGTCCTGACTGAGCCGATAGTATGCAGCAGGAAAATACCGTCGGGTTTCAAATTTTTATCAGCAACATCAAAGTAGGTGGCGTAGTTTTTAGGCCCTACGTGTTCAAACATACCGACGGAAACAATGCGATCAAATTGCTGATTCAGGTCGCGATAATCCTGCAACAAAATAGTGACGTCCAGACCTTCGCAACGTTGTTGCGCCAGCTTCTGCTGTTCCGCCGAAATGGTGACACCGTAAACGCTCACGCCGTAATGACGGGCAGCAAATTCTGCTAATCCACCCCAGCCACAGCCGATATCCAGCAGGCTCATGCCTGGCTGCAACTCCAGCTTACGGCAGATCATATCTAGCTTGGCGTGTTGCGCGTCTTCCAGCGTTTCTGCGCTATCCCAGTAACCGCAGGAATATTGCATAAAGTTATCGAGCATCAGTGTAAAGAGGTCATTACCTAAATCGTAATGCTCTTTTCCAACAATCCAGGCACGTTTTTTGGATTGCAGGTTAGTTAAGCGCGCAGCAGCGATGCGCAGGGTATCTTTAAAATGGCGCGGCAGTTGCTGATCCAGTTTATGTTTTAACACATGGTGAAAAAACATATCGAGGCGTTCGCACTCCCACCATCCGTCCATATAGCTTTCGCCAAGGCCTAGCGACCCTTCCTGTAATACCCGCTTGAAGAAATCAGGGTGTTTCACCTGAATATCCCAGGGACGCGTACCATTAATTTCAATATCTGCCTTGCTCAGTAATTCATGGGCAATACGAAACCAGTGGTTCTCTTCGAGGCTCACTTCTTCTATACACGATGAACTCATAGCATCTCCATCACACCTGTCCGGTCTTACCTGAGAAAAAGAATAGTCAATTTCTCGAAGCTTGTGAGAAAACTCACGGATTATTCCGTTCGCTTGAAATCCGGCGTTTTACAGAGGATTGATTCTGTGAAATGTCGTCTGAAACTCAGGGTACTGAAAAAAAAGCACAAGCCATCACGGCGACAGTGTCGCGCGCAAATGTGTCACTCATGTTATTTTTTTGTTAAGAACTTAATGACCCAAGCGAGTATATGCTCACCTGGGTCAATATTCAACGGATTAATGTTAGCGTGCTAATCAATCCGTATCAGCGGTTATCTTCGCAGGCAGGAGAGGAAGAAACAATGTCAGAACGTGCGTTTAGCGGGCGCTGCCAGAGGTAACCGAATGCGGCGATAACCACCGTGGCCGCCATCACCCAGGTGGTGGTACTCAGCGCCTGCACCAGCCCTGCGGAGACAATCAAGCTGGCGATAAAACAGAGCCCAAGTTGCAGCGCGTTCTGTAGAGCCGCCGCTTTGCCACTGGCTTGTGGGAAAGGCATGAGTGCGCGCGTCACCACCAGCGGATAAATGGCACCGTTTGCCATCGCCATACCGCAGAAAGGCAGCAACAGGGCGGTCAGGCTATCACCCATCCATTTTCCTGCTGCCAGCAGCAGCAGAATACTGATCCCGTAGAGGACCAGCAGGCGCGGCAGCAACAGATGATCCGGGAAGCGGTTCAGGAGGGCGCGACAGCCAAAACCACCAATCAAAAAGGCAACCGTCTGCGGTAAATAGCTCAAACCAATGGCGGCGGGACTTAAACCGAGATCGGCGAGAATAAACGGGGAGCCCGTCAGCCACGCAAAGAAACTTGCTGAACAGGCAGAATAGATAACGACATTTCCGCTGTAGGTGCGGTTAACCAGCAGCGCAAAAAATCCGGGCTGCTTTTCCGTTGCGTTGCGTGGTACCGGCTTAGTAGTAATGCGCAGGGTCGCCAACATGAGCACCAGGGCGATAACCGCCAGCACAGCGAAGATAGCCCGCCAGTTAAAGTGATCGAGCAACCACGCGCCCAGCAGCGGGGCCAGCGCAGGAGAGAGTGCCACCAGCGGCATAATCGTGGCGAACACCTTACCCGTTTGTGACTGGTCATAACGGTCCACCACCAGTGCCTGCCAGCTGATCGCTGCCGCACAAACGCCTACCGCCTGAACAAAACGCAGCACCAGCAGCATCTCGCCGCTCTGTACCCACAGCATACCGGCACAGCCCAGCGCAAACAGACCCAGTCCCGCTAACAGTACCGGACGACGGCCGAGGCGATCGGACAGCGGTCCCCATACCAACTGGGCGCAGGCGAATCCAGCCAGGAACAGGCTTAAGCTCGCGCTAATAAGACCCGGCGTGGTACTCAGGCTGGTTTGCATGGCAGAAAACGCGGGGAGGTACATATCCGTTGCCAGAAAGCCCAGCATACTGAGCACGGCGAGATAGAGCATAAATCCTTTTGACGACAACATAACAGGCTCATGGTTAATTCACACAGGCGGCAAGTGTAAAAGAGTGCAGCCGCGAGTGTGAAACGTTAATATTTGCAGGTTGCTGTGAAAATAATTGAAGGCAAGATTATGTGGTCAGAATATGCACTTGAAGTGGTGGATGCGGTCGCGCGCAATGGCAGTTTTAGTGCGGCGGCACAGGAATTACATCGTGTCCCCTCTGCTGTCAGCTATACGATCCGGCAGTTGGAAACCTGGCTGGCCGTACCGCTGTTCGAACGTCAGCACCGGGATGTTGTATTAACGCCAGCGGGTGCGCATTTTGTCACAGAAGGTCGCGAAGTCATCAAAAAAATGCAAGCCACTCGCCGCCAGTGTCAGCAGCTAGCCAATGGCTGGAGAGGGCGCTTTACGGTGGCCGTGGACAGCATCGTCAAACCCCAGCGCGTCAGACAAATGGTGCTGGATTTCTATCGTGCTTTTCCGGATATGGAACTTGCCGTGCAATATGAGGTGTTTAACGGTGTCTGGGATGCACTGGCTGATGGACGTGCTGATGCGGCCATCGGAGCCACTCAGGCGGTTCCTGTCGGAGGGCGGTTTGCCTGGCGCGATATGGGCGCACTCAACTGGCGCTGTGTGGTCGCAGCTGACCACCCGTTAACACAAGTTGCCGAGCCGGATGAAGACGCACTACGTGCGTGGCCGTCACTGGTGATTGAGGATACCTCACGTGCGCTGCCACGCCGTATGACCTGGACCCTGGATAACCAACGTCGGCTGGTGGCACCGGACTGGCAAACAGGCCTGGCCTGTACGCAAGCGGGATTGTGTGTGGCGATGACGCCGGGCCATCTGGCGCAGCCGCTGTTGCAGCAGGGGCAGTTACAGGAGCTGAAATTGCCGCAGGCGTTTCCGGACAGCCCCTGTTTTGTCACCTGGGCCGAGCAAAGTGCGTCACCGGCGTTGGCATGGTTGCTGGCGTATTTGGGTGACAGCCACACCCTGAATCAGGAGTGGCTGAGTGAAGCCTGTGCGGATTAACGGCGATAATCGCGGAACGGCCCATCGGCGACGGAGCGGCGTTCAATTAACGTCGGGTTCACTTCAATGGTCTGCGAGTCTTCACGTTTACTGGTGATGCGATCCAACAGCATATCCAGCGCTTTTTCACCCAACTCAGATTTTGGCTGATGTACGGTAGTGAGCGCTGGCGTGTAATAACGCGCGTTGCGCAAATTATCATAACCAATCACGGAGATATCCTGCGGCACGCGCAGCCCCAGCTCATCGGCGGCGCAAATTGCGCCCATTGCCATGGCATCGCCGCCGCAGAACACCGCCGTAGGACGCTGTTTTTGCGCCAGAATCTGCTGCATGGCGAGATAGCCCGATTCGGTTTCGAAATCCCCTTGCACAATCCACTCATCACGGATCGCCACGCCCGCTTCCTGGAGTGCCTTAACAAACCCGGCATGGCGACCACCCCCGGTGTTACGCGCCATCTGTCCAGGGATTGCGCCAATATCACGGTGGCCGCGCTCAATCAGATAGCGACCGACCATGTAACCGCCCTGGAAGGCGTTATCTAATACGGTATCGGTGAAATCGCCCTGACATTCGCCCCAGTCCATCACTACCATCGGGATATTACGGTTCTCTTCCAGCATCGTCAGGAGATCGTCCGGGTATTCCGAACACATCACCAGCAGGCCATCTACGCGCTTTTGCGCCATCATCGACAGATAGGCGCGCTGCTTGTTCAGGTCATTGTGTGCATTACCCAAAATAAGGGTATAACCCTTGTCAAAGCAGTGTTTTTCGACGGCATCAATAATTTCCGCGAAGTAAGGTGCTTCGCTGGAGGTCGCCAACAGACCCAACGTCTTGGTGTGATTCACTTTCAGGCTACGTGCGACCGCACTTGGGGAGTAATGCAGCGCTTTAATGGCTTCCCATACTGCATTGCGGGTCTCTTCAGCCACAAAGCGTGTTTTATTGATGACGTGCGAAACGGTGGTGGTTGAGACGCCCGCGCGTTTTGCCACATCCTTAATTGTTGCCATGTAAACCGGACTCCAATGCTTATCCTAATGTATTGATAAACATAATGTTAAACGTTTGCGTGCGCAGGGTGAAATTTGCGGATATCCAACTGCCTTTTGACCACTATTTTGCCGCCAGAGCGTGACCTGGCGTGGGTAGGGTGGGCGGTGAAAAAACGCTGTTGCGCAACGAAGAGGGGGATTCTAGCAAGACACAGCAAAGATGACGAGATTTTTACAAGCCGCCACACGAAGCGCTAAATCAGCCGAACGGAGTGACAGCAGGGCAACAAGGGGAATCAGTGATTGATACTTTGTCTGAATGCGCAATTATTACAGGCAAAAAAAAGCCTGAAGGTCAGCTTCAGGCTTTTTTTCTCACAACACTCAGCGAATGGTGGTTGGGGTCATCATGCGGCGAGCTCCGACATAATGGCTCTGCCAGTAATCATTACTGAGTGCGCTGATCTGAATATCTTTGCCGGTACGGGGTGACTGAATAAATTTACCGTTACCCAAGTACACGCCAACGTGATCGGCAGCACCGCGATGCGCAATGCGGAAGAAGACCAAATCCCCTTTCTGTAGCATGTCACGCTTAATAGGCGCTGCGTCGCGCAAATGGTACATCTCATTCGCGGTACGCGGGAATTTGTAATTCACCAGATCTTTATAGGCATACCAGACCAGGCCGCTGCAATCAAAACCGGTATACGGCGAAGTGCCGCCCCACTGGTAAGGTTTGCCCAACTGGCCCATCAGCTTGTTCATGGCCGTTTCACGGGCTTTCTGATAGCGCTGGCGGTGAGCATTGCTCATTTTAATCGTGGCCAGTTCAGTCGCTTTACCACGAGCACCACGCTTATGGCCGTAATATTTAACCCGTGCAGACTTAAGCTCGGCTTTCTTTTTTAATGGGGTGTGTTTTGTCAGGTGCGCGGCTTTTTTAACCGGTTCGTGATGCACTTTCTCAGGCGCGGCTTTTTTACTGCGCTTAAGTTTCAGCTTTTCCATGGTTGTGGTGCGGGTTTTCTTACCCGAACTTTTCACCGGGCGTCGCTTGCGGCGTTCATCTTCACGCGCACTTTTCTTCTCTGCATTATGCAAGCTGGCGTTAACCGGCTTATGCGGAGAAGCACATGCAACGTTCAAAAAAACTTGAGTAAAAGCCAGTATGAAAAGCGTAATCAGTAAACGCATAGTCCGGTTACAGGTTAAGCTGCCACGCGATATTGGCCGCGACAAAGTTAGACAAATCTGATCCTTGATCAGCACCGAAGTAATTCTAATCCAGTTTTTTTCGAAAAGGTAAGGTCTTTTTTTATTTAATTCTTACAGAGTGTGATTGTCGGAAAAACACGCAATCTCAGTAGGTTATAGCACCACAATTATGACAAAGAATGAATGAATTCCCCTAAAAAGGGTGTGGCGGATATCGACTCATGAAAAATTTGAATTAACACAGATGGCGATTTGCTTTAGGGAACGCAAAATCCGGTTTTCAGTCGCGCCTGGAAATCGCTACAATAAAGAAACACGAAGTAGGGAATTGAGAGAGACATTTTATGAGCACAATTGAAAAAATTCAGCAGCAGATCAGCGAAAACCCAATCCTGCTGTACATGAAAGGTTCGCCAAAACTGCCAAGCTGTGGTTTCTCCGCCCAGGCGGTTCAGGCGTTGTCTGCCTGTGGTGAGCGCTTCGCGTATGTTGATATTCTGCAGAACCCGGATATCCGTGCTGAGCTGCCACGTTATGCTAACTGGCCGACCTTCCCACAGCTGTGGGTAGACGGTGAGCTGGTTGGCGGCTGCGATATCATCGTAGAGATGTTTCAACGGGGCGAATTGCAGTCACTGATAAAAGAAACCGCAGAAAAGTTTAAAGAAGCTGAGTAATGCATCCAGGCTGACAATGCCGTAATGCTTGCCAGTTAAGATCATATTCAAGCAGGCTGCCATTTTCAGGAATGGCAGCCTTTTTTATGCGCCTGAATTTTGTGACGCTGTTATGATTACGCTTCTTCTGCGCTCTCAGCGTCTTCTTCAGCCGCTAAAGGCAGCGGCCAGCCGCCAAGGCGCTTCCAGCGATTGACCAGTTCACAGAACAGCAGGGCGGTTTGCTCGGTATCATAAAGCGCGGAGTGCGCCTGGGTACTGTCGAAATCAATCCCGGCGGTTTTACAGGCTTTCGCCAGCACGGTTTGCCCCAGCACCAGACCACTGAGTGCGGCGGTATCAAAAGTCGCAAACGGGTGGAAGGGATTGCGTTTCAGGCTGGCACGCTCAGCGGCGGCCGACATAAAACTCAAATCAAAATTCGCGTTGTGGGCAACCATAATGGCGCGATTACAGCCGTGATCTTTGATGCCTTTACGCACCATCTTAAAGATGGCATGCAGAGCATCATGTTCACTCACCGCACCGCGCAGCGGGTTATGCGGGTCGATACCGGTAAAGGCCAGCGCTTCCGGATTTAAAATCGCCCCTTCAAAGGGCTCGACGTGGAAATGCAGTGTTTGATCGCAATGTAACCAGCCATCTTCATCCATCTTTAACGTCGTGGCTGCTACTTCTAATAAAGCATCAGTCTGCGCATTGAACCCAGCAGTTTCGACATCAATAACCACAGGATAGAAGCCGCGAAAACGTTGATTTAAAGCATTTTGGGAAGTTGAAGCAGACATCGGGATCTCATTGCAGATTTAGGCAGCGGGCATTATGGCAAAAAACGGCTGACGGTGCAGCAGGTTAAGCGAGCAGTCTGCCGGAACGGCAGACTGAAGGGGGAGATTAGTGTCCCAGGCCGTGACCGGCGTGCTTGTTTTCGATCAGCTCAATTTTGTAGCCGTCTGGATCTTCAACAAAAGCAATCATCGTGGTGCCGCCTTTAACCGGGCCAGCTTCACGGGTCACTTTGCCGCCCTGTGAACGGATGCGCTCGCAGGTGGCTGCAACATCGTCAACACCCAGTGCGATGTGACCATAAGCGTTACCGAGATCGTAGCTCTCTACGCCCCAGTTATAGGTCAGTTCGATCACAGCACCTTCGCTCTCCTCGGTGTAACCGACGAATGCCAGGGTGTATTTGTATTCGGTGTTCTCGCTCTGACGCAGCAGGCGCATGCCTAACACTTCGGTGTAGAACTTAATCGCACGTTCCAGGTTGCCCACGCGTACCATGGTATGAAGTAAACGCATAATATCCTCTTAATAAATGACGTAAAGCCCGTATAACCATGATGGCAACGGGCGAAAAAGGCAAGCCGCAACCTGAGGTTACGGCTTACTGATTACAGCGTTGGGTAGTCGGTATAGCCTTCGGCACCGCCGCCGTAGAAGGTTTCCGGGCGCTGTGGATTTAATGGGGCATCCTGTTGCAGACGCGCCACCAGATCCGGGTTGGCGATGTAGTCACGGCCAAACGCTACCGCATCAATCAGACCACGCTGGATTAAATCTTCCGCTTTTTCCACGCTGTAGGCACCGGCACCGATGATGACGCCAGGATAGATGCTGCGCACTTTCTCGCGGAAAGCATCAGTATATGGCTCACCACCGGCCCAGTCTGGCTCGGAGAAGTGAATATAGGCAACGTTGCGTTTCGCGAGTTCAGCCACATACCACAGCGCCGCTTCCTCTTCATCTGGACCATTGGCCAGGTTCTGGAAACTGCCGATCGGTGAAATACGGATGCCGATGCGATCTGCCGACCAGTTAGCAATCGCTGCATCTACCACTTCCAGCGCAAAGCGACCGCGTTTTTCAATGCTGCCACCGTATTCATCGCTACGTTGGTTAGAGCCAGGTGCGAGGAACTGGTGAATCAAATAGCCGTGTGCGGAGTGCAGTTCCAGCAGGTCGAAGTCAGCTTCGCGCGCATTGGCCGCGGCCTGACCAAAATCAGCCACGATGTGCTGGATCTCTTCCACGCTCAGGGCACGTGGCGTCGAGGTGTCTTCACGGTAAACCGTGCCATCTTCCGCACGTAATGAGGTGCGTGTTCCGGCTGCCAGGGCAGAAGGTGCGACCGGGGCCAGACCTTCAGGCTGAATGCTGGAGTGAGAGATGCGCCCGGTGTGCCAGAGCTGAACGGCACTGTGGCCACCCGCCTGGTGAATTTCCTGGTTAATCGCTTTCCAGGCCGCGATCTGCGGCTGGCTGTGCAGCCCGGGCGCACCGGCATAGCCTTTAGCCTGGAAAGAAATCTGGGTTGCTTCGGTGATGATCAGGCCAGCCGTTGCACGCTGGCGATAGTATTCGCCCATCAGAGGGGTAGGAATATCGCCCGGCTCAATGCTGCGTAAACGCGTCAGAGGGGCCATGAAAATGCGGTTGGGTACGGTAATGGCGCCTACTTTCAGCGGCTGAAACAAAATCTCTTTAGCCATGATGATCTCCTCAAGTAGACCAGTCGTCTACAAATGGTGTTTTTAAAAAAATCAGGGTTGATCAAGCCATTGCCCGAATGTCTTTAAGGCCAGACTGAGCGGCTGTGGATCGCGTGAAATCTTACTTTGCAAGCTGGCACCAGACCAAAACACATACAGCATCTGTGCCATCTCTTCAGCCGACAGGTGCCAATTGGCTCCCTGCAACTGTGCCTGCTTTAAGGTGCGGGCATAGACCCGCATCACACCTTCAGCACCACGTTGAAGCGCATCGCGCATGGGCTCTGACAGGTCGCAAACTTCCGCCGACAGTTTTACACCCAGACAGCCAACAATATGGCCTTGCTGGCGAAACAGGGTTTCTGCGGTGGCGAAATGGTTCAGTATCCGCTGTGCGGCGGGAACCTCGTCACCGCTGAGCTGCTGCTCAATTTGCGCAATATACTGCACGAAATACCGTTCCAGCAAAGCGACGCCAAACGCCTCTTTGGAGCGGAAATAGTAATAGAACGATCCCTTCGGTACCTGAGCGATGCTGAGTAACTCATTCAGCCCCATGCCGGTAAAACCGCGCTGTAGACAGAGTGCTTCCCCCGTCGCGAGCAGGTGTTCACAGGTTTCATTACGTTGTTGTGCAGTATTCATGGCAGAGAGACTAATAGACTGACTGGTCGGTTTCAACCTGCTTTCTGGAGAGTGGCACAAACTGCTCATGAGCGAGCGGACCTGCTGCGCATTTTTGCGGTTTCAACTTGCACAATAAATGCGCAATCGCTTCAATGGTATTAGCGTGTGTGAGTGGGAGGCAATGTGACAGAACAACTGGAGTTTTTCCCGATAGACAGCCCGTGTCGGGGCATTTGCCAGAGTGATAGCCGTGGCTATTGCCTTGGATGCTTGCGGAGTCGTGAAGAGCGTTTTAACTGGCGCAACCTGAATGATGTCCAGAAACAGGATGTCCTGCGCCTGTGCCGACAGCGCCGTCTCCGGGCGGCTAAAAAACAGAAGTCGGATGCTGCGAATGACCCGCCGCAGCCCACTTTGTTCTGACTCAAAGCACAGGAAAAGGCTCGGAAGCGCCGAGTTGTGCTTTTCGACAGGCGAAACTGGAAAGTAAGCAGTAGGCTTTGAGAGCAAACTCTGGCAAAAACTTTAAAAGGAATAAAGTATGAAAAGAACAGCTATTGCGCTCTGTGCACTGCTTACCGCCACTTCGGTCCTCGCGGCCAGCGAAACCGTCACGTTGCATGAAGCCACCACGGAAGGGGCCGGTAAAGCAGTCGGTACGGTCACCATTAGCGAAACGCCTTACGGGCTGCAATTTACGCCGCATCTGAACGGACTGACTCCCGGCATTCATGGTTTTCATGTCCATGCTAAAGGGAGCTGTGAGCCTGCAACCGTCGATGGCAAAGTGGTGCCAGCCGGTGCGGCGGGCGGGCACTTTGATCCCAAAAATACCGGTAAACACCTTGGACCCTGGAATGCTGAAGGTCACCTTGGCGACCTGCCTGCTATTTATGTTGCAGATACTGGCGAAGCCAGTTATCCCGTGGTCGCTCCGCGTCTAAAATCCCTGACGGAAATCAAAGGCAAAGCGCTGATGGTCCACGTCGGTGGCGATAACCACTCTGACCATCCACTGCCGTTAGGCGGTGGCGGGGCGCGTTTTGCCTGCGGCGTGATCTGAGGCATATTAACTGGGCGGGGTTGTTCTCCGCCCAACAAGGTCTGTTTAACTTCGGTTATTCGCTATTCGACGGTTTTGCACTTATGCTTCTGATTCATGGGTGAATAAGTAGGGAAGCAGAAGGATGAAAACCGCAAGTCTGGTGGTTATGTGCCTGTTGCTGTCGGCTTGTAATAAGACAAATGAGACGCAGCTGATGACGGAAACCGGACGTCAGTTGCAGCGTGCCATTGATACCAGCCCGGCCAGAGCGCAGTGTGAAGCCATCGCCAAAGGCCGCGAGTGGATCAGTCTCAATGTCCGTCGGCATCTGGAAAAACAGGGATGCGCAGAGGTTTTCCGCAGCTCAACAGAAACCAACTTTACCCAGGCCAATATCTTCCACACCAGCATGACCATGGTGTGTGGCAGTATTAGCGGTGGGTCATTCACCGGCGAGACACTTTCGCGTCGCTTTATTTACTCACCTGAAGAGAACGCGCTGGTGATTGAACCGACAAGCAGCGCCGATAAAACCCGCTTTGAAAAACTGAAAACCGTGGCGCAGTTGCAGGCAGATTTCGAGCGTCAGTATCAGCAATATTGTCACTGATTTTGTGGTACGGCTTGTTTGAGCTGGCCTAGCGAACAGCGCAGTCGCCACAGCATTCCCGCCAGTTCACTCGCTTCACTCTCCGGCAGCGGCAGCAGTGCGTCGATCATGCTCTGCAGCCGATTCAGGATCTCATCCAGCGCACTGTGTCTTACACCACGTGAACTCATAATCTGTTGTAGATCGTGCAAGCTGCCGTCACGTATGCCACGCAGCGAGTCGGAAGTGCAGTGCCACTGACGCAAATGCCACACGATGTGCGAACAGTTTAGTAGCACCACTCCCCAGCGAAGTAGCCAGATGCGCGCCTGCTCGTCACGGCTGTTGCTGAGCTGGCTGATGTGGTGGTAAATCTGCGATTCAAAATGACTTTCACTTTGCTGTGGATGGCGACGTAGCTGATCCAGAAAGGCGCGGCGCAGGGCCTGAATATGTCGCCGACTGCGGCGCGCGTCTGAACTGGGGCGCAACACCTGAAATGCCAGCCAGGCCAGTATCACCCCACAAACTTTGGCAATATTGCCGTTGAGGAAATCCTGCAAGTCCCACTCAGGCGGATTGGTCACTGCGATAAACGATCCCATAAAAACGATAAATTGCCCCCACATCGCTGCCCGCTGTTTCTGCTGCAACTTAAATAACTGCAGTGTCAGCAGTAAGGGGAACAGCAGGGCGACAAACGGCCATAAGGTGCTGATTTGCACCATCACGCCGAATTTCATGACAAAGCTGAACAGGCTCAGCCAGAGCAGCGTTTTCAACAAGAGTGTCACGCTGCCGCTGGGTGAAGGCGAAGAGGAGTAAAGCACGCAGGCGATGGCGGTTAGCGTCAGCGCAGACGCGCCAGATGACCATTGCGTGTTAAGCCAAAAGGCACAACCCAGTACAATCACGCTAAAGGTGCGCAATGCGCTCCATAACGCCTCAGCGCTGTCGGTTTCACGAGCCAGCGCCGGCACTTTCGGCGGCTGTAACTGGCTATCGGCGTCAGCGCGTTCTAACAGACGAATCCACCGGCTGACGTTCAGGTACATCCAGCAGTAGTAGCGCAAGCGTTGAACGAAAGCGCGCTGACGGTAGTCACCGCTCGCGGCGGGTGTGAGACGGCGTAGAATCAGCGCCAGGCGGTATTTATCCGCTTCCGGGCGTTTCAGCTCCTCCAGCAGCGCGTCAATCCCGGTAAACAGGGATTCCGGGGCATCGTGCCAGTTGAGCAGCATACGGCGCAGGCTCGACAACACGCTGGTCAAACGCAATTGCTGGTGCAGGACATAATTGAGGACATCGTTTTGACGGCGAAAACGATAATGGCTCCAGAAGGCCTGGATGCGCAGCAGATTCATGGTGAGAATCTGACTGATCACCGTCTCATGCGCTGTGCGGATAGTCTCGGTCTCGGCGCGGGACAACAGCAGTTCAGCATGTTGCAACAGACGCTGGTGCATCTGATGCAGCGAATTCATCAATGCATCGCCATCGGAGGTGCTGGGCAGCAGTAACATCATCACGCCACCGCATAAAATCCCGGAAATGACCTCACACACGCGGGCCTGGGCAATCGTCCACAGGTCGCTGATATCGGTCAGATTAACACTGCTAAACACAATGATGGCAGCGGTGTAGCCCGCCAGTGAAAAGGCATACGCCACATTATTTTGATAGTGGCTGGCAGTCCAGGTACAGCAGGCGAGCCACGCGGCGATGGCAAACGTAAACAGCCAGGGCTCATTCAGCGTGTGTCCGGCAATTAACAAGGCCGCGCCGGCCCCGAGCAGGCTTCCCACGATGCGCCCAAGGCTTTTACTGATGACGCCGCCCACCGTGGGGAAACTCACCACTGCGGCTGACGTCATTGCCCAGTAGGGCTGATCGAGGTCTAACCCATAAGCAATGCACAGCGCCAGACACATGGCAATGGCGTTGCGCAACGCATAACGCCATTGTGGCCGTGTCGCTTTGATCCACGGAAGATTGTTCCATGCCAGCCACTGAAGATTCATCGGCAACTCAGGGCTGAATGCTGATGGTACAGGTGGTGCCTGCTACCAGCGGCACTCCCGCAGGCAGATGGTCGAGGCGGATACGCACCGGAATACGCTGCGCCAGTCGGACCCAGGGCACGTTGGGTTTGATATCAGGCACCAGTTTGCTGTCCGTGGCGATGCTTTGATCGTAGATACCACGACCTATACTCTCCACCGTGCCTTCCAGCTGTTGTCCGTTGCTGTACAACACGATGCTGGCTTTGGCTCCGGGCTGAATGTGACGCAGCTTGGTCTCTTCAAAATACCCCATCACATACCACGAATGGCTATCCACCAGGGCGAACAGCGGTGTGCCCTGTTGCGCATAATTGCCCACGCGCAAGGTCAGGTTAGTCACCCAGCCATCACTGGGGGCGGTGAGTGTGGTTTGCTGTAAATTCCAGTTCGCCTGTGCCAGCGTCGCCTGGGCTGCCTTCACGGTGGCGGTCATGGCTGCGGCGTTTAAACGCACGCTGTCCAGATCTTCCGACGAAATAATATTTTTCGGCAACACGCTGCGCCTTTTTGCTTCATTCAGCGCTTTGGCCTGATCCGCCTCAGCTTTACTGAGCTGGGCCTCGGCGTTATCCACGGCGATCTGCCAGGGAACCGGGTCTAGCTTAAGCAGCAGGTCGCCTTTATGCACAAACTGATTATCACTCACCACTATTTGTGTGATGCGACCGGATACCTGCGGCGTAATATCCACTAACTCTGCGCGCACTTTCCCATCGCGCGTCCAGGGGGACTGCATGTAGTAGTTCCACATCCACCAGCCAGCGAGGAGGGCACAGGCAAACACAATCAAGGTCGAAAAATATTTAAGCGCACTGAATTTCATCATCTTACCCATGAATCAACAGCCAGAGCGAGGCTGCAACGCAAAGCACAAACAGAGACAGTTCCAGTAAGGTCGGGTGCCAGATATCACCGGAATAGAGCCGATCGCGAATAAAGGGATGGATAAGTAACCAGATGAAGAAACCCAGTAACACGGCTTTAAACATTGGAGGAAAGAACAGTGATGCGCCAAACACCAGGTCTGTCAGGGGATGGGTATGATTGAAAAAAGTGAATACCACGGGCCTTTATCCTGCTCCAGTGCGGGACTTCCGGACATTTGCGGGTATAATCCGCGCCTTCCGGCTCCCTGAAAGTGTAATTTTCCTGAAAATGCGTAGAGATAGTGTAGAATCTGGCTAAATAGCTAGCAAGCTAATTATAAGGAGATGAAATGGATACGACCCTTGGCACAGACATATCGCGTCTGGTGCGCATCTGGCGTGCGTTAATCGATCAACGTCTCAGACCGTTGCAACTTACGCAGACCCATTGGGTGACACTGCACAACATACACCAGTTACCCCCTGAACAATCACAGATACAGCTCGCAAAAGCGATCGGCATCGAGCAGCCTTCACTGGTGCGTACGCTGGATCAGTTAGAAGATAAAGGGCTGATCACCCGCACCACTTGCTCTAACGACAGGCGAGCGAAACGGGTGAAGTTAACCCATTCGGCTGAGCCGATTATTGAACAGGTTGAAAACGTGATTGATGCCACGCGCGATGACATCCTCGAAGGGATCAGTCGTGAAGAGATCAATCAGATGGTAACGTTAATGGCACGCCTTGAGCGTAACATTGTCAAACTGCATCAGCAGGACAACGACCTGTAAACATAAAAAACGCCTGCACAGCGGCAGGCGTTTATATCGCAAGCAAGATGAGCTTAGCGTGGAGAGACGGTAACCTGACTGCCGTTGGAGGCGATAGCTACGCGCTGACCCACGGAGTAACGGGTCGCGGCCTGCTTCTGCACCACCATAATGGTGTTGCCGTCATCTTTGCGAATCTCCAGCTCGACGCCACTGCTTTTATTCATCGCGCCTTCAACACCCTGGCCCGCTACGCCACCCAGCACAGCACCGCCAGCGGTAGCCAGACTACGGCCCGCACCACCACCGATGGTGTTACCGAGGAAACCGCCTAACACGGCCCCACCAATTGCGCCGACCACGTTGCTATCGTCGCCGCCCTGGATCTTAACCGCACGAACAGACACTAAGGTGCCGTATGTCACGCTTTGCACCTGCTTCGCTTCACTGGCGCTGTAAGTGTCACCAGAAAGTGAATCATTATTAACACAGCCAGCCAGCGTCAACCCCGTCAGTGCAACGGCCACAAAACGCTTAATCATCAGAAACTCCTTTATTCACGGTAACGCCAAATTGAATGCTAACTCTCTGCAAGAGTATAAAACATAAATCTGGTTATTGATGCTTAGTGGGTGGAAAGCCCATTAAGCGAAAGATAGACCTGTTGGGGTCAACAATAATTCAATCAACTGAGAAAAAAAGCGAGAGGAGGATGGGAAAAACCGCGCAAAAAGGTAATTAGTCATAGAATTAGCCCGGTGAATTTGCCAGGCTACAGCAGTCTATGGCGCTTCCTGCTGGGAAATAAGGATCGTAATGAAAACAGGCCGATATATTGGTGTGATGTCTGGCACCAGCCTTGATGGCGTTGATGTGGTATTGGCAGCCATCGACCAACACGTGGTTGCGCAACAAGCCAGCTACTGCCATCCCATTCCGCTGGCGCTACGCCAGGAAATACTGAATATCAATCAGGGGCAGAGCCTGACATTGTCACAGCTGGGCCAGCTAGATACGCGCTTAGGCCAGCTGTTTGCCACGGCGGTACTCACATTGCTCCAGCGTGAGGGGCTGGATGCCTCAGACATCACGGCGATCGGCTGCCACGGTCAGACCGTTTGGCATGAGCCGGGCGGAGCCGCACCGAATACCTTACAGATTGGCGATAACAACCAGATTGTTGCGGCGACGGGCATTACCGTCGTGGGGGATTTCCGCCGCCGCGACATGGCTTTAGGCGGGCAAGGTGCGCCTTTAGTGCCGGCTTTTCATCAGGCCTTGCTGATGCACCCGACGGAACGGCGTATGGTGTTAAATATCGGTGGCATTGCTAACCTTTCGCTGCTGTTACCCGGCCAGCCGGTACGCGGGTTTGATACCGGACCGGGCAATATGCTGATTGATAGCTGGATCTGGCGTAACAAGGGCAAACCGTTTGATCAAGAGGGACAATGGGCGCAGTCGGGGCGCGTGATTGCACCGCTGCTGAACCTGATGATGCAAGATCCCTGGTTTGCGCTAGCGCCGCCAAAAAGTACCGGTCGCGAGTACTTCAACGCGGCCTGGGTTGATGGGCAGCTACGCCACTTCCCCGGCATCGCAGCGGAAGATGTGCAGGCGACCTTAACCGAGTTGACGGCCTGCACGATCACCGAACAGATTCTGTTACATGATGGCTGCGATCGCCTGCTGGTCTGCGGGGGAGGCAGCCGAAATCCGCTGTTAATGGCGCGGCTGGCAGCCCATTTGCCGGGGACTGAAGTCACCAACACCGACAGTGCCGGGATCAGTGGCGATGATATGGAAGCGTTGGCCTTCGCCTGGTTAGCCAGCCAGACGATGTCCGGTCTGCCGGGTAACTTACCCACAGTGACCGGCGCGCGCGAGGCCAGCATTCTGGGCGCTATTTATCCGGCTAACCCTGCGGTATAACGTGGAGAGCGTGCAATGCAACCTCGATTTTTAGCGGGACTGGCTTTACTCCTCGCAGGCTGTAGCCTGACAGGGCAACCCACTTCGTCTGCCCAGGTGCTGCACTATCAGTGCGGCACGATGCCGCTGACGGTCACCCTGGATAACCCGCAACAGGTGCGGTTTATTCTGGATGGTAAAGCATTAACGCTACAGCAAACGGTGTCGGCTTCCGGCGCTCGCTATAGCGACGGCCAGTATGTGTTCTGGTCCAAAGGCAACAGCGCGTTTATTGAGCGCAACGACAAAATCATCGTGAATGACTGCCAGCAAACTGACAGCGGACAGCAACAGGGATAAGCAACAATGAGTGACAGTGATAACCTGCAACAGATTGCCCATCTGCGGCGCGAATATACCCGTGGCGGATTGCGTCGCAAAGACCTGCCTGAAAATCCACTGGATCTGTTTGAAAAGTGGCTGAAGCAGGCGTGTGAAGCGCAATTACCCGATCCTACCGCAATGACGGTCGCCACGGTGGATGCGCAGGGCCAACCTTATCAGCGCATCGTTCTGCTCAAACATTTTGATGCACAGGGCATGGTGTTTTACACCAACCTCGGCAGCCGCAAGGCGCAGCAGCTGGAACAGAACCCACGCATTTCGTTGCATTTCCCGTGGCATTTCCTTGAGCGTCAGGTCATGGTGCTGGGCGAAGTGGAAAAACTCAGCCCACTGGAAGTGTTGAAATACTTCCACAGCCGTCCTCACGATAGCCAAATCGGTGCCTGGGTTTCAAAACAGTCGAGCAAAATCTCTGCCCGTGGCGTACTGGAAGCGAAGTTTCTCGAGTTGAAGCAAAAATTCCAGCAGGGCGAAGTTCCTTTGCCGAGTTTTTGGGGCGGATATCGGGTGAAATTTACCACCCTGGAATTCTGGCAGGGGGGCGAACATCGGCTGCACGACCGTTTCCTTTATCAACGCGAAGGGGATAGCTGGAAAATCGACCGCCTCGCGCCCTGAATCACGCTTTAGCCCCTTTCAGCGCTGGCGCAGAACGCGCCAGCGCTTTATGCTATATGCCAATTTTTTTCCTTCCGCAACTCAGCGGAAAGCTGTGTACCAGCATAGGTGCAGTCTGATCAATTTGGAGTCAGTGATGACCAGCAGTAACCTGATACAACAATTGCAAGAACGGGGCCTTATCGCCCAGGTGACGGACGAGGAAGCGTTAGCAGAGCGGCTGGCGCAAGGGCCAATCGCCCTCTATTGCGGCTTTGACCCCACTGCGGATAGCTTGCATTTGGGCCATCTGGTGCCGCTGCTCTGCCTGAAACGTTTTCAGGATGCCGGACACAAGCCGGTCGCGCTGGTCGGTGGTGCTACCGGCCTGATTGGCGATCCTAGCTTTAAAGCAGCAGAGCGTAAGCTTAACACCGCGGACACCGTGGGTGAGTGGGTAGAGAAAATTCGTAAGCAGGTTGCCCCGTTCCTGAATTTTGACTGCGGTGACAACAGTGCGATTGCAGCCAATAACTATGACTGGTTTGGTGGCATGAATGTGCTGACCTTCCTGCGTGATATTGGTAAGCACTTCTCCGTCAACCAGATGATAAACCGTGAAGCGGTGAAACAGCGTCTGAACCGTGACGACCAGGGGATCTCTTACACTGAATTCTCTTACAACCTGTTGCAGGGCTATGACTTTGCAGAGCTGAATGCTCGCCATGGTGTTGCACTCCAGATTGGCGGTTCCGATCAGTGGGGGAACATCACTTCAGGTATTGATCTGACGCGTCGTCTGCATCAAAACCAGGTGTTTGGTCTGACAGTGCCACTGATCACCAAATCTGACGGCACCAAATTCGGTAAAACCGAAGGTGGCGCAGTCTGGCTGGATGCGAAGAAAACCAGTCCATACAAGTTCTACCAGTTCTGGATCAACACCGCCGATGCCGATGTGTATCGTTTCCTGAAATTCTTCACCTTCCTCAGCCTGGACGAGATCAATGCGCTGGAAGAAGAAGATAAAAACAGCGGCAAAGCACCTCGTGCTCAGTATGTACTGGCCGAAACGGTCACGCGTCTGGTACACGGTGAAGCCGGTCTGGCAGCCGCACAGCGTATTACCCAGAGTCTGTTCTCTGGTGCGCTAACAGACATGACCGAAGACGATTTCGAGCAGCTGGCGCAAGACGGCATGCCAACCATCACGCTGAATGCAGAAGACGATCTGCAACAGGCGCTGGTAAAAGCGGAACTGGTGCCTTCACGCGGTCAGGCGCGTACCATGATTGCTTCCAATGCTGTCACCATTAACGGTGAAAAGCAGTCCGAAGCTGAATATCGCTTTGCCGACAACGATAAGCTGTTTGGCCGCTTCACGCTGCTGCGTCGCGGTAAAAAACACTACTGCCTGGTAAACTGGCAGTAAGCAATCACAGGGCCGGATATTCCGGCCCTTTTTGATTCAGGGAAATCATGAAAAATATCTTAGCCATTCAGTCTCACGTGGTTTACGGCCATGCAGGCAACAGTGCTGCCGAGTTTCCTATGCGTCGCCTTGGGGCTAACGTCTGGCCACTGAATACCGTCCAGTTCTCTAATCATACTCAGTATGGTCACTGGACCGGCACCGTCATGCCTGCCACCCATCTGACTGATATCGTGAAGGGCATTGCCAGCGTCGACCGTCTGAAAACCTGTAGCGCGGTGTTGAGTGGCTATCTCGGCTCGGCCGAGCAGGGTGAACAGATCCTCGAAATTGTACGCATGACCAAAGCGGCCAACCCGGAGGCGTGGTATTTCTGCGATCCGGTGATGGGTCACCCGGAAAAGGGCTGTATCGTCGCGCCTGGCGTGGCAGAGTTCCATTGCAAGCAGGCCTTGCCAGCCAGCGATATCATTGCGCCGAATCTGCTTGAGCTGGAGATGCTGAGTGGTGTGACGGTGAGCAACGTGGAGGAAGCCATCGCTGCCGCACGTCAACTGGTTGCCCTTGGCCCTAAAGTCGTGCTGGTAAAACACCTTGCGCGTGCGGGACGTCGTAGCGACCAGTTTGAAATGTTGCTGGTAACGGCCACGGAAGCCTGGCATATCGGTCGTCCACTGGTGGACTTTGGCGTTCGTCAGCCGGTCGGTGTGGGGGATTTAACCAGCGGCCTGCTGTTGGTGAACCTGCTGCATGGCAAAGATTTGCAAACTTCGCTGGAACACGTCACCGCAGCGGTGTATGCCGTCATGTTGAAAACCCATCAAATGGGTGAATATGAGCTGCAACTGGTGGCTGCACAAGATGAGATTGCGCAACCTACCCAGTGGTTTACTGCGGAAAAGCTCTAATAGTTCAGGGCCGTTGCTGGCCCTGTAACTCAGATCAAGCCTTCAGCTTTCAGCGCTTCCTGCACGGCCGGACGCTGAGCCACGCGTGCATGCCATTCTGCCAGTTCAGCAAACGCACTCAGATCAACATCCACATGCTTCGCCCAATTAGTCACAACGAACAGGTAAGCATCTGCCACGCTGAAGTTATGGCCTAACAGATACTGTTTGCCTTTCAGTTGCTCGTTAACGTGCTGATATTTCTTGATGAGCTGCGCTCTAACAAGCTGTTTGTACTCTTCTGGCGTTGCGGGATTAAACAGTGGACTAAACGATTTATGCAGCTCGGCACTGACGTAATTGAGCCACTCAATAGCGTGGTAACGTGCCAGGCTATTAACCGGTGCTAACAGATTACGTTCCGGTTTTAAGTCCGCCAGATACTGTACGATGGCCACGCCTTCGGTCAGCAGTTCGCCACTGTCGAGTTGCAGAGTCGGCACCTGGCCCTTTGGATTGATTTGGTAGAAATCTTCGCCTGATTCGGTGAGGTGAGTTTTCAAATCAACATTAATCTGGCTGAAATCCAGGCCGCATTCGCGAATAACGATGTGAGGAGAAAGGGAACAAGCGCCGGGTTTGCAAAACAGTTTCATGACGTAACTCCAGTTGCGGATAAGTTGCAAGCAGCATAATCCGGCTGGATTAATTTACCAGTGATGTTGCGCATAAAAGCACTAATCGCGAATTAAATTGCTGTTAAAACAATCAACTAGTGGTAAGTTTTCCAGCGCAAAATCCCAGAAGTGGCGTACTTTAGCGGGCATAAAAGCCACCCGATGCGTCAGGAGCTGCACCGGTAAGCGGTCACTTTCAAACTGGGGTAACACCTGCACCAGTGTGCCGTGCTGTAAATCATCATGGGCCTGGTAGGAGAGCAGGCGGCCAATCCCCTGGTGGTGGCGCAGTAGCTGCAAGCGGCTCTCTACATCATTAATACGAAAGCGAGGCTGGATCCTCTGGCGTAACCCATCGGCAAAGCGCCACTCACCGCTGTTATCGGTGCCGCTAATCAGGCTGTGCTGACCTAAATCTGAAGGGTGATGAGGCGTACCGGCATCAGCCAGATACTGCGGGCTGGCGAGTAAAACCCGCTGCACCATCCCCACCTGGCGCGCCACCATGCGCGAATCCTGCAAATGACCAATGCGCACCGCAATATCCAGCTGGTTCTCAATCAGATCCTGATAGCTATCATGAAAAAGCAGTTCCACCTGAAGCTCGGGCCACTGCTGCAAAAACCGTTCAACCAGCGGAATAACGTGCAGGCGACCAAACTGTAGGGGGGCGGTGATGCGTAACAGGCCTTGCAGCCGTGTAAGCTGTACCTGGGCAATCGTCTGGTGATAATCCTGGAGTAGCTGGCGTGCCTGCTCGAATAGCTGCCAGCCCGCCTCGGTTGGGGCCAGTTTGCGTGTGGTTCTCTCTATCAGAGTCGCCCCCATCCGCTGCTCCAGCGCCGCCAGGGTTCGGGTAATCACCGGCGCAGAACGGTGTAACTGCCGTGCCGCAGCCGCCAGGCTACCCTGTTGCACCACGGTCACAAACACCTGAAGTTCATCAAAACGGTCCATGATCATTCCTGAATGAGAAAGAGTGAATTGCAGCAATGGCAAGATTGTTTCTTCTTCCGCAATAGTATGCTGGTTCTCAGCAAAATATAAGGAGCTGAAGATGATCCTCTATCACACCCCATTATCCGGGCATGGTCACCGGGTCTGCCTGTTACTCAATATGCTGGAGATTGCCTACGAGCGGCGTGCGGCGGATGCGGCTTTGCGTGCCGATCCCGCGTTTGCTGAGCTGAATCCGTGGCGTCAAATTCCGGTGCTGGTAGACGGCGACGTGGTGATTTACGACAGCAATGCCATTCTGGTGTACTTGGCGCGGCGCTATGCGCCGGGCAGTCACTGGTTACCGGATGATCCGCTGGCGGCAGCACAAGTGCAGCAGTGGTTAGGCCATGCCGCCGGTGAGATTCGTTACGGTGTCGCCTCTGCCAGGATCATCCGGCAGTTTGACCATCCCGAAATTTATGAATCTGCGGTGTTGATTGCCGGGCGTTTTCTGCCGCAGATGGAGCGCCATCTTGCTGCTCACACCTGGTTGGCTAACGGTGAACTGTCGATTGCGGATTTGGCCTGTTACGCCTACGTGGCCTGCGCACCGGAAGGTGGCGTCTCCTTGCAGGCATTTCCTGCCATTCAGCGCTGGTTGCGCCAGGTTGAAGCGTTGCCAGGTTTTGAAGGGTTACCGCCGTTACCGTTACCGGAGTAGCGCTATGTTCCACGAAGGTGAAGTTGCAGCCCAGGAGCGTGCGGGGTTTCTCTACGTACGCGGCATGATTTATCCGGCGATGACCATGCAGCATCAGCAGTTTTTTGCCGATTTACCGCTGCTGTTTATTACCCGTCTGGATGCCACCGGTGCCCCGCAGGCGGCGATGCTTACCCATCCTGCCGGGTTTATACACACCGATAACGCGGCGTATTTAGGGATTGATACCCGCGTGCTTGCGCATTGGCCCTTGTGGGCAGCGCTGCAACCGGGTGACCGCATTGGGTCACTAGGGCTGGATTTCGCCACCCGCAGGCGTAACCGCATTAACGGTACGGTAGTGGCCTGTGATGATGCGCAGGTGGTGATTGAAGTGGCCCAGAGTTTTGGTAACTGTCCCCAGTATATTCGTCGCTTTCACTGGCAGAGTTTGCCCGCAGAGCCAGTAACGGTGACGCCATTAACGCAGGTGCCTGCCGAAGTATTAGCCGAGTGCCAGACCTTTTTTATCGCCAGTGGCAATGGGGATCTGGGACTGGATATTTCCCATCGCGGCGGGCCAGCGGGTTTTCTCCGCCAGCAGGGGGAGCAGCTGGTTTTTGCTGATTTCCCCGGTAATCGCTACATGAACACCCTGGGTAATCTGCTGCTGGCTCCGCGCTGTGCTCTGTTGCTCACTGACTTTATCCGGGGAGAGGCGATACACATTCAGGGGGAAGCACAGGTCAACTGGTTAGAGGATGAACAGGGTCGTAGCCAGCGTGAGGTGGTAATTAAGCCGACGCGCATTGACCGGTTGTATGGCGGTGCGGCGTGGCAAGCCGTGCCTTTCGAGACGTAAAAAAAGCGGGTAGCCAGAGTGGCTTACCCGCTTTTTCATTCACACCGCTGGCAGTTACGCTTTGGTGTTATCTGCCTGCGTCATACGATTCAGCAGCGGAGCCGTAATCAGCATCAGTACCGCAATCACGGCGGTAGCAATGCCGATCTGCTGGAATACATGGCTGTAGATGCCCAGGGACTGAATCGGGTCGTTGACGTTTTCCGGTACCGCCATCAGATTCGCCACCTTACCAGCGATCACAGCGGCACAGGCAGTGGTCAGGAACCATGAACCCATAATGAAGCCCATCAGACGCTGTGGCACCAGCTGTGCAACCATCGCCAGGCCCAGGCCAGAGATCATCAGTTCACCCACAGCTTGCAGCGCGTAGCTGAATACCAGCCACCAGACCGAGACAATCCCGGCATCACTGGCAAACTTAGCGCCGAATGGCAGCACCAGGAATGCCGCTGAGCACAGCACCATACCAATGGCAAATTTGTGTGGCATCGGCAGGCGGTCACCCAGTTTGTTATAGGTTGCGGCCAGAATCGGGCTCGCCAGCATGATCCAGAATGGGTTCAGTGCCTGATACTGCTCAGGTTCGAAGGTGAAGCCCAGAATCGAATGCTCAACGTTACGGATCGCAAAGAAGTTCAGTGATGTTGGCATCTGCATGTAGAGCACAAAGAACACAATCGCTTCGAGCATCAGCAGGAAAGCCACAATCATGCGACGACGTGCCGCGCCTTTCAGCGCGAAAGCTTCACGGGCGAAGATAAAGATAATGCCAAGCGCGATGATCAGCAGTGCCATACGTGCAACCGGTTGGTGATGCAGCAACCAGGTCGCCACACTGACCAGCGCCACGATACCCACCAGGGTCATCAGCAGCTTGTTAACCTGCAATGGCGCGAAATCCGGTTTAGATCCAAAGTTTTTCACCAGGCGCTGACAGAACAGGAAGTTCAGCAGAGTGATCGCCAGACCCACGACCGAGAGCGAGAACGCCACACTCCAGCCATATTTCGCGGCCAGCCACGGTGTCAGCATCATCGAGAAGAGTGAACCGATGTTGATCGACATATAGAACATGGTGAAAGCACCATCGATACGCGGATCATTTTTCTCGTAGCAGGTGGAGAGCAGCGATGAAGGGTTGGCTTTAAATAAGCCGCTACCGACGGCAATCGTCGCCATACCGATGTAGACCGTTGATACGCTGTGCCCGGAGAAGGCCACCAGCGCATAGCCGATAGCCAGCACCATCACGCCAAGAATAATGACGCGTTTTGTCCCGAGCACTTTGTCGCCTAACCAGCCGCCGATCGCCACCAGGCCATACACCATGGCACTGAATGAGGAGAAGAGGGTGATCGAGTCAGCTTCAGACATGTGAAGCTGTTTGACCAGATAGACCGCCATGATGGCTTGCAGGCCGTAATAGCCAAAACGTTCCCAGAGTTCAATCGTGAAGATGAGATAGAACGCTTTAGGCTGTCGGAAGGCATTCAGGCTTGCTGGCTGCTCCGTGTGTTTGTTTGCTGTTGACACTAGTACCTCGGTGTTACCTGTTTCGTGACAGGAATTAAGCTTGCGTCGGGATAGGTTTCCTCGCGCAAGTTTGTTATGTGAAGGGGAATGCGGCGGTTAATTTGTCCGATTTATAACATCAGGGCAAGGTTTTTTTTCATGCTGAAACAATTATGACTTGCAGATTTTATAATATGTTATTTCTGTGTTTGCAGAGTTTTAGTTTGTTTGTTGTGATTTTATGCTGGCTTTTTACACGCCATTCGTTTGATGTTTGTCCATTGCATGGTATTTCCTGCTAAGTACGATATTTTTAGCTATCGTGTCTTATTTTATTGTTTTGGCGAGATTAAATTCTGCTTTTGTAGTAATGTGCGGTGTTTATATCTGTATGTGTGGGTTTTTTTAGTCTTGTGAGAGTTTTAACAACAGGAAAGTGATCGGCAACACAAATTACTGATTTTATTCAGGATGAAAAATAAGTAATCGTTTGCGTGCCTATGTTTGGTTGGTCGTGTACTGACAGTATCTTGCGGGTATTCTGAAATAGTGGATGTCAGGTCGCTAAGGCGCAAAAATGATGAGTTACTGCGAAACCCCGTTAAGGGGCAGCAAGGCTGGTTGTGCCCAATTTTTTCTGCGATTTGCGAAAAATTGGGTCACCTTGACGTTCACTTTGCACCCAGCCTTATCTGTCTCTTCTCTTAATAGCCTTAGCTGCCTACGGCAGCCGCTGATTCTCCGGCCAGCACAGCTAGCGCATGGGCGAAAAAGTCCTGACGGCCAAAGTTGCCGGATTTCAGTGCCAGCGCAACCGGTGTGTCACCGCCAGCCAGCAACGCCGGCACGCCGGGGTCAATTTCCTGGCCTACTTGTAAGCTGCTGGGTTGCAGCGCGCTAACCACCGCGCCGGAGGTCTCTCCGCCACCCACGACCAGGCGGCGAACGCCTTGCTGGACTAACAGCTGTGCCGTATCCCCAAACAAGCGATCGAGTTTGGCGGAAACCCGCTGTTGGCCATAGCGTTGCTGGATTTCGGCCACCACATCCGGCGTACCCGATGAGTAGACCAGAGGCAGATTTTCCTGATGGGCAAAAACAAACTCGGCGAGCTGTTGCGGCGTGACTTTATCTTCCATCACGGCATCGATATCCACTGCTTTAACTGCCCAGCGTTTCTGATGCTCGGCGATCTGGCCGCGCGTAGCACCGGAACAACTGCCGACTAAAATCGCCGCAGGCCCAGCCACGGGGGCAAGTTTTTGAGGGTTCCCGGCAGCCCGTCCGGCACGGATTTGATTATGCGCCAGTGCCAGGGCAATCGCTGAGCCGCCGCTGATCAACCTGTCATCGGCGACCGCAATCCCCAGTTGGATCAGGTCTTCATCATGCAGGGCATCTACCACAACGAACTGCGGCCCGGTCTCGGTTAACTGGGTCAGCTGATCGTTTATTACTGCACTGCCTTTATTAACCAGCTTCCACGGCAAATGCGCGACAGGGGTGGTGGACTGGCGCTGGAGTACGCGGCGGATATCAGCATCTTTCATCGGGGTAACCGGATGATGTTCCATACCCGACTGATTCAGCAGCTTGTCCCAGACAAACAAATGCCCCTGATACACCGTGCGCCCCATGGCCGGGAAAGCGGGGCAGACCACGACCCGTTTCGCCTCTAGCCGCTGGCGTAGGGCGTCCAGTACCGGGCCAATATTACCTTTATCGGTAGAGTCAAAGGTTGAGCAGTATTTAAAGACAATCTGCTGGCATCCCTGGGCCAGAAGCCACTCGCAGGCGGCGAGGGATTGCGTTACGGCTTCATCAGCAGGCAGGGAGCGTGATTTTAGTGCAATCACACCGGCCTCAACGTGGCGCTCTGCTGCGCTATCCGGTACGCCGGGATACTGCACTGTATGCAATCCACCTTCACCCGGTAGCCCGGAGGCGAGCGTCACGGCGATATCGCTGGCACCGGTAAAATCATCCGCTATCACGCCAATCAGCATTTTTGTGCTCCCGTCACCAGGGTTTTCATCTTTTCCACTGCCGCATGAGGGGCAGTGAGAATGGTATTAGTGACAGCGTCACGAACCTGTTCCGCCGCACGAGAGGTGGAGAAGTGTGCCAGCATAATGGCATCACACTCTGCCAGTTCATGAGCCTGTGCAGCGACAAGGCGGTTGTGAGTGTCACTGTCGCCTTTGCGCAGCAGGTCAATGGCATCGGGCACCAGCACGGTTTCCAGGGTAGCGTTTGAACCCACGGCATGGGCGTATTGCTCAAATTCTTCCGTCATGGTGGGCACAGAAGGGCCGAAGGTTGCCAGCATACCAATGCGTTTACCCTGTTTTAGCGCCGCTTCAAACATCGCTTCGTTGGGTTTTAACACCGGAATGGAGACCGCAGCGGCTAACTCATCAATGGCTGGCCCGAAAGCGGAGCAGGTAATCAGAATGCCGCTGGCATCCATCTCACTGGCGTATTTCCCCAGTGCTACGAAACGGTCGATCAAACGGCGTGAGAGCGTCTCTTCTTTCGCCCGATCCAGGGTTAAACCATCATCTAGCAAATTCACAACTTCCGCCTCCGGCCAGCTTTCGCGGAAGGCAGCCAGAATCGGTTCAATCGCCACAGGCGTGGCATGCAGCAGCACAATACGGGGTCTCATCATGTTCTCCGGTCATCAGCAGTGAGGTATCTATTAAACCCAGGTTCGGATTTTAGTTAAATGTAAGGGCTTACATTTGTTGCTGTAAAGTGAGATTGATCACATAAAATAATTACTGTTATGGCAGGATAATAAACATTAGCGAACTAAATATCGCCAAATTGTAAGCGATTACTTTAAATGGACTCCATCACTATGACTTCATCTGCTCACCCGACAACGCTGGATACCGGCACAACACCCACAGCGCTGGCACGTCCTGTCAGCAATGTACCTCGTAAATTTCGCGATCTACTGGCGTTGGATGACTTTGAGCGCCACGCCCGGCGTCGGCTGCCAGAGATGATTTATCAGTATGTTGCAGGTGGCGTGGAAACCGGACGGGGTATTGACGCCAACTTTGAGGCTTATCGGCAGTATACCTTTGTGCCGCGCATGTTCCGTGATGTGTCTGGACGCGATCAAAGCGTTGAATTATTTGGTCACCGCTGGTCGCACCCGTTTGGTGTAGCGCCATTGGGCGGGGCATCTTTTGTCAGTTATCGCGCGGATGTGCGGCTGGCAGAGGCCGCGAGAGCGATGAATGTGCCGATGATTCTGAGTGCATCTTCACTTATCCCACTGGAGACGGTGTATCAGGCCAACCCTAACGCCTGGTTCCAGGCCTATCTGGCGGGGGATCAGCCGCGCATTGACCGTTTGGTCGATCGCGTTGCGGCTGCAGGTTATAAGACGTTGGTGGTAACGGGAGATACGCCGCTGTTGGGCAACCGTGAACACAATATCCGCAGTGGTTTTAGTATGCCGATCAAGATGTCGCCGAAAGTGATTTGGCAAAGCGCTATGAGCCCGCGTTGGTTATTGGGCACGGTCGCGCAGACTTTTTGGCGGCACGGTGCGCCGCATTTCGAGAATACTGATGCAGAGCGTGGCCCGCCGATGATGTCGAGTAAAGTGCGTAATACCAATGCCCGTGATGAGCTGAGCTGGAAGCATGTTGAAGCGATTCGCAAGCGCTGGAAAGGCAATCTGGTGGTGAAGGGGCTGATGTCGCCGGATGATGCGTTTATTGCGCGGGATTTAGGGGCTGACGCGGTGATTTTGTCCAATCATGGCGGACGCCAGTTAGATCACACCGTACCGCCTTTGCATACCCTGGCGGAGATTGCTGCTCAAAAAGGGGCGATGAAGGTGATTATTGATAGCGGTATTCGACGCGGCACCGACGTGATGAAAGCCATGGCGCTGGGGGCGGATTTTGTGTTCCTCGGCAGGCCTTTTTTATACGGCGCGGTGGTGGGTGGGCAGGCGGGGGTTGAACATGCCATGCATATTTTGCGTGATGAGATCGATCGTGATTTAGCCTTGATTGGCGTGCGTCGCCCGGGTGATTTAGAGGCTTCGCTGTTGCGCCGAGCGCCGTTGTTCGCCAGGGAGGATCGCGCATGAGCCAGTTGACCATTCTGAGTGCTTTGACGCTGGGCGCGCCTTTTGCTCAGCTTGAACCTAAGTGGCGGGCGTTACATCCTGATATTGCGTTGGATTTTCACTGGCACCCCAGCACGGTGATTGCGCAGCAGGTCGCTGCCGGTGTTGCTGCTGATGCCATCGTCGCCACCATTGAGACTCAGGCTCAGCTGGAGAGCGAGGGGTTTTTACAGGCTGACAGTGTGACGGATTTAGTCGATTCACCCATTGGTTTTGCCGTGTTGCCGGGGGTGACTCCGCCGGATATCAGTACCCCGGAGGCCGTGAAGCAGACGTTGCTCGCAGCACGTTCGGTCGCCTGGTCGGCCGGTGGGGCCAGCGGTATTTATTTCGCTGAGTTGTTGAATCAGTTAGGGATTGATGCCGAAGTGCGTGCGCGTGGCACGATTATCCGTGCCGGTTACACCGCAGAGCAGTTGCACAACGGGGCCGCAGATATTGCTTTGCAGCAGATTAGCGAGTTGTTGATGGTGCCCAATATCCAGATCGTCGGGGCTTTACCCTCGCCGTTGCAGCAGCCGGTTTCACTCGCCGGTTCTGTGCTGCAAACCAGCGATAACGCCGTTGCTGCACAACAGTTTTTACACTGGCTGCAAACCCCAGAAGTGTTTGCAGTGTTTAGCCAGTATGGCCTGACTAAGCGCTATTGATTTTTAATGGATTCCGCATGTTGATAAGCCGCTGTGGATTCAGGCGGCAGGTCAGACAATGGGGGGTATGACTGCAAAGGAACCTGCATCCTGCGATCCGCTGGCACATCCATGTGCCAGAGGCATTTGCTGTCATACCCCCCATCATCTTCCCAATAGCAGCAGTGCGGCTGTCAGAAGCCCGTGCGGCTTTTTGCTTTAGGCACTGGTTTGCAGGCAATATTTTTCAGGCAAAACAACCGTATGGATTTCGGAGGGCAGGGTAATCGGAGCGAGCCACGTCGCAGCCCGATTGCCCTGACAGGCCGAAGAATCTCGATTTATCAGGCGGGTGTTTTGACCTTTCATCCCGCACGTTGATAAGCCGCTGTGAATGCAGGCGGCAGGTCAGACAATGGGGGGTATGACTGCAAAGAAATCCGCATCCTGCGATCCGCTGGCACATCCATGTGCCAGAGGCATTTACTGTCATACCCCCATCATCTTCCCACCGGCAGCTGTTCGGCTGTTAGCAGTCCGAGCTGTTGGTGAGTTTCGATACTATCACAGGCACGAATGCGCTATAACAGCGGGATGTTCATTCACTATAAAAGTAAGATAGATTCCAAAAAAAAACGTAAGATTTCTAAACATATGGATTTATTATATCATGAGTCAAGTGGAGGTTAATTTTATGGACAGGTAGGCTTTGACTTGCTTTTTAATTAACTTAGGGTGTGATTATTCTCATTGATATATTTTCGAACTGTGTCGCTCTTGGTTTTTATTAAAGACAATCGGCTTTAATATATGGTGTTCCTTTGTGGCTGTATATTTTTGAGGATCGAAGAGTTTATAACTTTGCAATTAAATGGCTAGGTCGTCGAGCGGGATAACTCTCCCCAATAATGCCTTATCGAGTCATGTAAGTAGGTCGTGGCGTAACTCTGGCATAGTTCACTCGGCCATTTTTTGTGTCGTGGTAATTTCGCACGCCATTTGTCGACCACATCTCCTTTATTTTGGCTCCAATTGATCCATAAAAGGCCTCCAGTTGGTAAATATTCCTAATAATAAACCAGTTACCACGGTCGCAAACTGCAAGTGGAAATTCACCGGGTCTGGCCACTGCTCCAATAAATCCTCCCTCTTGGTCAACGACACTTTTTTCATGTGAAAGCATATAAGAGGAGAAGTTAACCTGGGCTCCGTGACGAACCACATTGTGTTCAATATCATTAAAAGGACGCGCGGGGTCAACTCTTGAGACCTGAAGATTAATCCCATCAATAATTTCTTTTTCTTCTTTAGAGTTAACCATGACGGTTCTTGGCCGCCCTGCTCCTCGAAAAGTAATCATGTCGTGCGCATCGTAATCCCCAGTGTAAGGCATTGACTTCCATCCGCTCTGAGACTGTAAGAGATTTATGTTTTCTGGGTTTGTGATATCAAGGATACCATTCGATACAGCATGAGCAATGGCCGTTTTTTTGACATCACCGACATAAATCCCCCTCAAACCCGTGCTATCCCAGCGACCGACATAACCAATAAGATTATGCGCATTTACCCATTTTAACTTTTCGTAATACTCTTCTGGGTTTTTATATTTCGCTGCCAGCGAGGAGGGTTTAATGGTTTTTTCAAGTATGTCGTGCCCTTTTGCTTTAGCCCCATGACGGAGAGCATTGATGGTGAAAGCGCCAGCTTCACGGAAGCTGATACAGAAATTTCCTTTTCTGGCTGCAGCCGATATGGCAATCATATGCTCCTCCATAATAAAATTCTGAGCGATTTCTATTAATTCATTATTTTTCATAACAATACCCTCACTTTTGTTTTCTGCTGTTTTTCGATAAGACATTGATATTTGATGGGGAGAGTAAATTATCAGTTCACTACAAAATAACTTTAGCCCATTATGTGACCTCCGTGTGATTTTTTCGAAAACATAAGAGCCACTAATAACTGAGAAAAACAATCGATCCCATCGAGGGTGTTGAGTCCGGATTATGCAGTCTGATCCATTAGTCCTGACAAAGAATATGGCGAATGAAGAAGCCCTTACCGACGAACTCCCCTATCCTGAAGAATGATTGGTTTCCAGTAAAGGGAGAGTGGGGCGTTAGAAAACGAAAATAGATGTGTCGTTGTACCTGAGAGGCGATTACAACAGGATTCGGCCATATCAACATCACAGCGGGTGGTTACCCGCTGCAAAAGAAGGGCAAATGCAAAAAACTCTGCCAATGTCCTAAAAATTGACCTCAAACGTGCCGACTACTCTCGCGGCGCACTGCCCGTACTGCTACGTACAATCAGCTGCGTGGGGATCTCAATCCGATTGACGGTGCTGTTACCCTCTAACTGCGCCATCAACCACATGGCGGCTTCATAACCGATGCGCGTTAAATCAACCCGCATGGTGGTGAGTGGATAGTGCAAATGCTCGGCATACTCGTAATCATTGAAGCCTACGATGGAAATATCACCGGGAATACGTAAATAACGCTCGGTTGCGGCGCGCATAACACCAAACGCTAACAAATCATTACCGCAGATAATCGCCGTCGGGGGCTGCGGGCCATCTAACAGCGCAAACAACGCCTTACGGGCATCGTTCATGCTAAACGCGCTATCAAACAAATGACTATCCGGCAGGGTCAATCCGGCAGAGGCTAGCGCGCGGCGAGTCCCGTTAAGACGATCGGAAACACGATCGTTACTGGGCGGCGTGCCCACAATCACCGCAAAACGCTCATGACCCAAGGCCAAAAGATGCTGAGCAATACTCTCCGCCGCCTGCTCACTGTTGTAACCCACACACGGACGCTCATCGTCTAACGAAAACGTCTGCACACAGGGTATACCCAAGGCCGCAATACGCTCCCACAAACGGGGATGGTGCGTATTACCCACCAACATCAGACCATCAATACCATACTCGATCAGCTTATTAACCTCATTCAACTCGATCGCCGGATCAAAATTAGAGTTTGCCAACAACAGGGTATAACCCGCTTCGTGCATCACCCGCTGAAACTCACCCAATGCCCGTGAAAAAGTCTCCGTAGCCAGCGTTGGCACCACCGCGCCAATCGTCATACTGCGACGAGAAGCCAACGTACGTGCTGCACGGTTAATCACATAGCCTAACTCCTCACAGGCTCTCTCTACCGCTTCACGGCGCGTCTGACGTACCGTTGAACTGCCATTAAGCACACGAGAAACGGTGGCAGTAGAAACACCCGCCAGACGTGCTACATCTTCCAGAGACACCCTTCCTGGGCCGCTGACTTTCTCACTCATGGTTAGACTCCTGCAGAAGAGTGACCGGGTCCACAAATTTAATCAGTAAAACGCACTCATTCGTGAAAGCGCTTACTTTTGCCTTGACTGAATTTTGTAATCGCTTACTTTTTACATCATGTTATCAGTCTGGAGCTTAATGCTCACGAATTTTTAACAACAACGCGGGTGTTTAACGTCTACCCGGAAAAATGCCTCAGACCCTTGCGCCAAACAGAGGGGACTGACGACTTCGCTACCCTAACGATAAAGAATAAAGGATCTCATCATGCGCAGATATCCGCGAGTCCGCTGGTTAATGATCGCATTCTGCTTTTTAGCCATCGCCATCAACTACATCGATCGCATCAACCTCGCGATTGCGGCCCCGCACATCAAAAAAGACCTCGGGCTGGATGATACCAGCATGGGGCTGATTCTCGGTGCCTTTTTCTGGACCTATGCCCTGATGCAAATCCCGGCGGGCAGGATTATTGACCGTCTTGGCGCACGTGCCGGCCTGGCGATTGCCGTCGGCTGGTGGTCACTGTTTACGGTATTCACTGCTTTTGGCAAAGGCTTCACCTCCATATTTGCGGCACGCCTCGCATTAGGGATTGGCGAAGCCGGGGGCAACCCTGGCTGTGTCAAAGTGGTCTACAGCTGGTTTGCGAAAAAACAGCGCGCCACCGCGAGCGGCATCTTTGATGCGGGCCCACGCGCCGGTAGCGCATTAGCGCTGCCGCTGGTGGCATGGTTAATCAGCACCTGGGACTGGGAAACCTCGTTTGTCGTCACCGGCGCGCTGGGCCTGGTATGGGTCGTTATCTGGTTAATCTTCTACCGCGAACCAGAAACCATGAAAGGGCTGGATGAAACCGAACGCCAGAACCTGCTCGAAGACCGTGCGGTGCCAGTAGGACAGCAGGGTGGCAAAATCGACATGTGGTCGCTGTTCCGCCATCGTAACGTCTGGGGCATGATGATTGGCTTCTTCTGCATGAACTTTGCCACCTACTTCTTCGTCACCTGGTTCCCGACCTATCTGACCATTGCACACGGCTTCTCGCTCAAAGAGCTGGGGACGTTAGGCGCAATCCCGGCACTGATGGGCATTCCAGGTAGCCTGCTGGGCGGGTTGGTCTCGGATGCGCTCTACCGCAAAGGGTTTAGCCTTACCACCGCACGCAAAACCTGCCTGGTCACCGGTATGTTGCTCTCCAGCGTGATTGCCTTTGCTGCCTTCACCGACAGCATCGCGGTGATCCTCACCCTGTTCTCCATCACCTACGCCGGTCTGGCCTTCACGGCGGCCAACATCTGGACGCTCCCGGCCGATGTGGCTCCGGCGGGTAACTATGTCGCCACGTTGGGTGGGATCCAGAACTTTGCCGGGAACCTGGCGGGGATCGTCACGGCTTCATTCACTGGCGTCATGCTCAGCATCAGTCACGGATCGTTCGTTGTACCGCTGCTGGTTGCGGGGGGCATCTGCATCCTCGGTGCCCTGACCTTTATGTTTGTCCTCGGCAAGCTGGAACCGCTGCCGGTGGGAAACACGCCGTCACAACCTGAAATCGCCACCGCCAACAAATAACCCAGGAAACGCACATGCAAAACGAACAACAACTTCGCGAAGAAATTTGTCAGGTGGGCGCGGATCTGTTTAACCGGGGTTACACCACCGGTACGGCAGGGAACATCAGTGCGCGACTGGAAGATGGCTGGCTCATCACCCCAACCGATGCCTGCCTTGGGCACTTATCGCCGCAGCGTATCGCTAAAGTCTCGCGCGATGGCGAGTGGGTCTCCGGAGATAAGCCCTCGAAAACCCTGCTGCTGCATCGTCAGGTGTATGACAACAATCCAGAAGCGCGGGGTGTGGTGCACACCCACTCCACCCATCTTGTCCAGCTCACGCTGGAAGGGGTGTGGCAGCCAGACAGCATCCTGCCGCCGATCACCCCCTATCAGGTAATGAAAGTGGGACGTATTCCCCTGATCAACTATTGCCGCCCGGGTCATCCGCACGTGGCGCAGCAGGTCGCACTGCTGGCGAAAGAGGTGCGTGGCGTGATGCTGGAGCGCCTTGGCCCGGTAATCTGGGGCAACAGCATCTCAACCGCCAGCTTTGCCCTTGAAGAGCTGGAAGAGACCGCGCGCCTGTGGCTCAACAGCCACAGCAAACCGGCGGCACTCTCACCGGATGCGGTGCAGGAACTGTGTGAAACCTTCAAAACCCGGTGGTAAGCAACACCCTTTGTACCCCTATAAAAAGGATAAAAGATGAAAAAGATGGTTCTGGCTGCGGCGATAGGCCTGGCGGCACTCAGTGGCACGGCCAGCGCGGAGAGCCTGGTCTACATCTCCAATGCAGGCAGTGGCAGCGTCTCTGCATATCAGTTGGACAAAGCGCAGGCACAGTTAAAACTGATTGGCGAGTACCCGACCGGTGATAACACCATGCCAACGGTCGTCTCGCAGGATAAGAAAACCCTGTACGTCTCGGTGCGCAGCAAGCCGTATCACATCGGTAGCTGGCATATTAATGCCGACGGTTCGCTTAAACACATTGGCGATACCGCCGTGCCGGATGCGATGGCCTATGTCTCGCTGGATAAGACCGGACGTTTCTTACTCGCCTCTTCGTATGGCGGCGATCTGTTTGCGGTGTACCACATCGGCAGCGATGCGGTGCCGGAATCTGCGGCGGTGGATGTGATCCATACCGGGAAACGTGCGCACTCCATTCAGACCGATCCCACTAACCACTTCCTGTATGTACCGCTGCTGGGCGCTGATCAGGTCGCACAATTCCGCTTTGATGCCAACAGCGGCAAAGTGACGCCGAACGATCCGGCCTTTATTAACATCCAGCGTGAATCGCAAACCGGCCCGCGCCACTTTGCCTTCGCACCGCAGAAAGATGCTAACGGTGAGCAGAACCTTTATCTGTTAACTGAAATGGCGGGCAACATCACGCGATTAAGCGTTAATGCCAACGGCACCTTGACCGAGCATGAAACCATTGTCGGCCTGGACCCGGAAATCGCGAAAACCATGCAACGCGGTGAAGCGCGTCCGCTCACCGGTGACAACGATTTGCCGAAATCTGAAAAACCGCGTTTGTGGCAGGCAGACATTCATATCACGCCAGATGGCAAATTCCTCTACGCCACCGAACGCACCAGCAGCCACTTAAGCGCATTTAGCATTTCGCCACAGGATGGCCATTTAACCTTTATTGAAAGCGTGAAAACGGAAGAGCAACCGCGTGGCTTTGCCATTGATAACAGCGGCCGGTTCCTGATTGAAACCGGGCAGAAATCAGACAAGCTCTCGCTGTATGCGATTGACGATCGCAGTGGGAAATTAACCCTGAAACAGCGTATTCCTAGCGGAAAAAATGCCAACTGGGTCACTTTTGTCGAATAATTCTAGAGGAGTCAGCATGCCAGCATTAAAAAAACATTTACCTACCCTGTGTCTGAGCCTTGGTCTGGCGGCTACCGCCTGGCAGGCCACGGCGGCGGAAAAGGTCGTCGCGACCGATCTGGAACCCCTGCACCACGTTATCTTGCAGAATAAATACGTCACGGTGATGCGGGTCTTAATTCAGCCCGGCCAGAGTACGCAATATCACGAACAACATCTGGATTATGTGAATACCCATATTGATGGCAGCCCGGTGAAAATCGAATTCCCCGATAAGCCCGCTACGCTTTATGAGATGAAAAGTGGCAACGTAAAATTTGGCGCACATCAGGGAAAATCCGATGCCGATAAAGTGACGAATACCGGCACCACGGTAAATCATCAGGTCGCGTTTGAAATCAATATGACCGGCCCGCAGCACTTTGGCGGCGCGACACGCCCAGACGCCAGCGCAATTGTGCAGGTGCTGGATCAACCCACGGTAAAAGGCTGGAAAGTCACGTTAAAACCGGGAGAGAGCACCGGGGAATATACCCAGCATGGACCGGGCGTGCGCGTGTTCTTTAGTGAAGGTCGGGTATTACTGGCCGATCCTGCTCACCCGAATCACGTTAAAGAGATCTGGGTGCATAAAGGCGATGCCTTCTTAACGGAGCCGGGTAAGGTCGATATTACCGATGGCAGCAATGAGCCACTCATCTTTAACGATTATGAACTGCTGTGATTATTCTGCGCGCTAACGTTTAGCGCAGAAAAGGATTCGCCCCGTGTGTAAAAAATGCACACGGGGAAACAATAAAAAAACAACGTTCAATACTGGAAAAATATCATGCGTGTCAGACGTTACTGTCTGCCTTTTGCATTTAGCCTGCTGCTTCCCTGGGCGGCTTCAGCGACGGCTGAAACCAACACCGGAAACAGTGAGCTGATTGCTCAGGGCAAATACCTTGCGATTGCTGCGGACTGCGGTGCGTGCCACAACACACCGGGCGGTCCAGCCATGGGTGGGGGCTATGCCATTGCCTCTCCGTTGGGCAACATCATTGCCAGCAACATTACGCCGTCAAAAATAGCCGGCATCGGCGATTACAGCGAGGCTGATTTTGCACGTGCTGTGCGCCAGGGCATCAACAAACAGGGTCAGCATCTCTACCCGGCAATGCCGTACACCTCCTATGGCAAAATCACCGACGGCGATATCCACGCACTCTACGTTTACTTTATGCAGGGCGTAAAAGCGGACGACACGCCAGCGGCGGCTACGTCACTGCCGTTCCCGTTTAATCTGCGTGCCAGCATGGCGCTGTGGAACCTGCTGTTTGCCGATGATAAACCTTTCACTCCGCGTAAGGATGTCACGCCTGAGGTGAATCGCGGGGATTACCTGGTCAACGCGCTGGCCCACTGTGATACCTGCCACACCCCACGTAACAGCCTGATGGGCCAGGACAACAGCAAAGCGCTCTCCGGCGGCAGCCTGGGGAGCTGGTATGCGCCTAACATCACCGCTGATGCCACCTCGGGTATCGGTAACTGGTCCGATGCCGATCTGGCGCGCTACCTGCAAACCGGACATGTGCCGGGCAAAGCGCAGGCGGCGGGGCCAATGGCGGAGGCGGTTGAGCACAGCCTGCAATACCTCAGCAAAGAAGATATCAACGCGATGGTGGCTTACCTGCGACAGGTGCCTGCCGTCAGTCAGGGTGAACACACCGCGCGTGATAGCTGGGGGCAACCGTCCACTGATGAAGCGCGACTGCGCGGTGCACCTCAGGTGGATGCCGGTTGGAAAGTCTTTAGTGGCACCTGTGCCAATTGCCACCAGCCTGACGGTCAGGGGACCGCATTGTATCCTTCGCTGTTCCACAACAGCGCCACGGGTGCGCCTCAGGCGGACAACCTGATTGCCACCATTGTCTTTGGTGTTCACCGGACGGTGCAGGGCGAGCCTGTCGACATGCCTGCGTTTGGACCGAGTGGGTTCTATACCGATCGCCTCAGCGATCAGCAAATTGCGGACGTCAGCAACTATGTCCTGAAAAACTACGGTAACCCCGCCGTTAACGTCACAGCGCAACAGGTCGAGACGATTCGTAACGGCGGTGAAACCCCGCTACTGGCAAAACTGGCCCGGCCACAGGTGTGGGGCAGCGTATTGGTGGTGGTATTGGGTCTGATCTTTGTGGCGCTGCGCCGTAGGGGGAAAAAAGATGGCAACGCATAATCAACTTTCGCTCTCCCGCCGTCGTCTGTTGCAGGGCATGGGCATTCTCTCCCTTGGCGCGTTGTGTGATTCGCTGTTTCCACAGCGCCGCGCGATGGCGGCAGAACTGGAAGAGAGTGGTTTTATTACTGTCTCCAGCCTGCTCGTCAGCCAGCCGGTGAGTCCACTGCTGGCGCAACGCTATTATGATGCATTACAACGTCACAATAATCAGTTCGCTACTCAGCTAGCGACACTACAAAACTATCTTAAACAACATGCGTTTGCCCACGTGGATGACTTTATCGCGGCAACCGATAAAGCCAGTCCGCAGTTCCAGACTGCCAGCACCATTATTGCCGCCTGGTACACCGGGTTGGTGGGTGATGGTGCGAAGATGGAATTGATCGCCTATGCCGAAGCACTGATGTACCGCCCAACGCGCGGCATTTTAGTGATCCCAACTTACGGCGGTGGGCCGTTGTTCTGGTTAAACAACCCGGCTACGCACAACCAGACAACCTTGTCCTCAGGAGCACAGGCATGAGTGAGCAACAGTATGACGCTGATGTGATTATCATCGGTTCGGGCGTGATGGGCGGCGTGATTGCCACACAGCTGGCAAAAGCGGGAAAATCGGTGATCATTCTTGAGGCCGGACCACGGGTGACGCGGGCAGAAATTCTGGAACGCTACCGTAGCTCCCCGTTCAAAATGTCACTGACCAACATGAAATTACAGGGCGTGGGTTCCCCTTATCCCGATCTACCGCACGTGCCCTCCACCTACGGTGACTATTTACAGCAGAGCGGGCCGGTAAAATACCCGACCAAATACCTGCGCGTGGTGGGCGGCACCACCTGGCACTTTGGTTCGGCGCTGTGGCGCATGATCCCGAATGATTTCAAGTTGCAAAGCCTGTATGGACGCGGACGCGACTGGCCGTTTGGCTATGACGAGCTGGAACCCTGGTACGGCAAAGCGGAGCATGAACTGGGCGTGTCGGGCGTTGACGGGCAGGATGAGAGCGGGCAAGGGGGCAAGGCGTGGCCGCCGCGATCCACGCCGTTCCCGATGCCAGGCCTACCCACCAGCTATCTGTTTGAACGCCTGACGGAAAAGCTGTTAAAGGGCGGCTATAACCCGGTGCTGGAGCCGAATGGACGCGCCACGCGTCCTTATGGTCGTCGTCCGGTGTGCGCCGGGAATAACAACTGCAACCCGGTCTGCCCGATTGCCGCGAAATACGACGGATCGCAGCATATTGATGAAGCGGAGCGGTTAGGCGTCAAACTGCTGGATAACTCAGTGGTCTACCGTATTGAAGCGGACGACAGCGGGGCAATCAGCAGCATCTGGTATCGTAAACCGGATGGCAGTAATCATCAGCTCAAGGCGAAAACCTTTGTGCTGGCGGCCTACGGCATTGAATCACCGAAACTGCTGCTGATGTCCACGTCCGACAAATATCCAAACGGCATTGCCAATAGCTCGGATCAGGTAGGACGCAATCTGATGGGACACACCGGTATCAGCATGAATTTCATGATGAATGAAGATGTCTGGCCGGGGGAAGGCCCCACCGAACTGCTGGTGTATCTGAACAACCGTGACGGTGAGTTCCGCAAGCGCTTCCCCAGCTACAAGATCAAAGTGCGTAATACCGTGCCGACAGCGGATTACACCGCCTCGCTGATTGCCAAAGGGGTGCTGGGCACGGAACTGGATCGGCAGATCCGTTTGCTGTCTGCCCGCTCGTTAAACTTCGCCATTGATTTTGAAACGCTACCGCTGCCGGAAAACCGTGTAGTGCCAAGCAAAACCAAAACCGATGCGATTGGCATTCCGGTGCCGGACATTTACTACAGCGTGAACGATTACTGGGAAGCGGGCAAAGATGAGGGGGTGAAGGATTTCCACCAGTTTGCTGAGTTGCTCGGGGGCGAGATCCTGAAGATCGACACCAAATATCAGGATCGTCAGCACATTATGGGCACGACGATCATGGGAGACGATCCCCGCACCTCGGTGGTGAATGCGGATTGCCGCACCCACGACCATCCCAATCTGTTTATCGCGGGCACCAGCGTGATGCCGTCATCGTCCTGCATGAATCCGACCCTGACCGGTGCGGCGCTGAGTCTGCGGCTGGCGCACCATCTGCTGACGCAGGTGCTGGTCTGACACATACCCGCCTGGCCTCGTTGTCAGGCGGGCTGTTACAGCGGTAAAGATTAAGGATAGATGCCACGTTCCTTGCGGGCGATCAGGATGCGCTCACAGCCCACGGCGTAGGCGGCGGTACGCAGCGTTACATCTAACTGCCGGGCCTTGTGCCACACGGCTTCAAACGCCTGCGACATAATCAGATCCAGCCGTGAATTGATCTCATCTTCACCCCAGAAGTAGCTGGAGAAGTCCTGCACCCACTCAAAGTAGCTGACCGTTACGCCCCCGGCGTTGCACAATACATCCGGCACGATGGTGATACCGCGCTGATGCAAAATGTCATCGGCGGCGGGCAGCGTTGGGCCATTCGCCCCTTCCAGAATCAGTTTGCAGCGCAGCTGACGAGCACGATCTTCCGTGATTTGTCCCTCTAACGCGGCGGGGATCAGGATATCGAAATCTTTCAGCCAGAAGTCATCACTGGCGATAACGCTGGCACCGGGGAATCCGGCAATTTCGCCGTGCTTTTGCTGCCAGTGTTGTAACGCCGCAATATCGATGCCGTCGTTGTTCCACAGCGTGGTGCTGTGATCCTGCACCGCGACAATGTGGGCTCCGGCCTGCTGGAACAGTGAAACTGCCACGCTGCCCACATTGCCGAAGCCCTGGACTGCAACGCGGCTGTGCTCAATGGCTAAGCCGATGTTCTGTGCGGCCGCGCGGCCGGTGACAAACACACCGCGCCCGGTTGCTGTCACGCGGCCCAGAGAGCCGCCGAGGTGCACCGGCTTTCCGGTGACAACGCCGGTGCTGGTCGCGCCCGCATTCATCGACCAGGTGTCCATGATCCACGCCATCACTTGTGCATTAGTGCCAACATCCGGTGCGGGGATATCGCGCTGCGGTCCAATAATATTGCCGATCTCGCTGGTGTAACGCCGCGTCAGGCGCTCCAGTTCTTTGGTGGAAAGCTCACGGGGATCGACGCGAATCCCGCCTTTGGCCCCACCAAACGGCAGGTTAATCACTGCACACTTCACCGTCATCCAGGCGGAAAGGGCCATTACCTCTTCGAGATTAACATCCGGGTGATAGCGAATCCCGCCTTTGCCTGGCCCGCGTGACAGGTTGTGTTGCACGCGGAAACCTTCAAAGTGACGCACGGTGCCATCGTCCATCTCCAGCGGGATATCAACAATAAAGGCGCGCTTGGGATGGCGAAGCGTATCTGCCCAGCGGGAGAGTTCACCGATGTAGGGCAACACGCGTTCAACCTGGGCAAGATACGTGGCCCAGGGGGAGTTTTTATCTTCTGAAACGTAGGAGAGAGATTTGCTCATGATGTTATGTTCCACAGACAGAGAAAGAGGAAATCGCCTACCGGGCATGGGGTGAAGTCAAACAGGCTGTCAGCTCAGCAGGTCGAGTGGGCAATGTTCAGGCAGGTTGTGGGCTGCCGCTGCGGCAGCCCCCATTGATTACGCCTGGCTTGGCTTGTCCCACAGATTTAATTGCTGGCCGATGCCGCGTTCGCGTGCGGTCTGCATCAGCTCATAGCCCCAACTGATGTCAAACACAGACATGCCACAAGCGATGAAAATAACGCGCTCTTGTTTGTTCACACGGCCAGGTTTTGCATCGTTAACCACATCGCCCAGACCGGTGGATTCAGTCAGTGCAGGCAGTTTGCCCGCATCAATCAGACGGTAGAATGGACCGCCAATGACGCCGCTGTAGTAGGCTTCTTTATCGCCAGAGCCAATTGCATCTTCAACATAGGCTTCGTGCAGGGCGGTGTGGTCATAGACGATTTTGGCGCTGGTCAGGAACGACTCTTCGGTATTCACCGGGCCGGAAACCAGAATGGTGGCACCGGCTTTGATCCACTCATCCTTAAAGTGCAGAGGCTTGAGGCGCGAGGCTGCTACGGTGATCACGTCCGCATCACGGAAGCCAAATTCAGCTTCGTTTACGCCAACCGCTTCGATCTGGTAGGTTTCGCTGGCCCACTGCGCGAATTCATCGGCTTTTTCCTGGAACAGGTCGAAGCACACCACTTTGGTGACGGATTTCAACTGGGTCATGATGGCAACAAAGCAGGCTTTGTTGATTGGGCCACAGCCCACCACGGACACCGTTTTCGCATCTGCATTAGCCAGATGTTTCGCCGCGACGCCCGGTACGGCACCGGTACGTGCGGCGCTCAGCAGGTTGGCAGACATCAGTGCCAGTGGGGCACCGGTGTCTTTGTCATTCAACATCATGGTCAGAATCGAGCGCGGCAGGCCTTTTTCGGCATTCGCATGGTTAGAGCCATACCATTTATTGCCGCACACGTCGAAACGGCCACCTAAATAACCCGGCATTGCCGCGAAACGGCGATCCGGACCGGCAACCGGCATATTCGGGAAGGGAGTGGTTTTAGGGAAAACGATATTCATGCCGTGGCTGTTGTGATTAGCCCCGCCCATTAAATAGTCCCCTTTGCCTAATAAGCTAAAGGTTTCTTCGCAAACGTTAACACAACGTGCCGCGTCCAGAACGCCAGCTTCAATCATGTCCGGTTCTGACAGGTAAATAAAATCAATTTTTGGATACATGTTATTAACCTTAAAGTTAAGTTATCGGGTCTGCGTGAATAAATTCAGCGTCAGAAACGGACTAAAGGAGAAATATCGTATAAACGACAGTGTTCACTGGCGGCATTGGCGCGCATCAGGAAATTTAATTTTTCAATACGTTCACCCGAACGCGGCGCACCGTTTTTCTGCAACGGAACCTGCAGGCCAACGGAGAAATCCATTACCACATCATCGACTACGCCGCCGGAACGTCCTGAAGGGACGGCGATCAGGCCTTTGTCGGCCGCAAACTGGTACGCGTCCATCGCTTCACTGATGGTGCCCACCTGATTGGGCTTCAGGATAAAACCGTCAACGGCTTTTTCTTCGTAGGCTCGCTGCAGGAAGCTGAGTTTGGTCACGGTAAGGTCATCGCCCAGAATCAACGTACGTGGGATCTCACGCACCGCCTTCTGATAACCTTCCCAGTCATTCTCATCCAGCAGATCTTCAATAAAGACAAAATTGAATTTCTCGCTTAACGCGCGGGCATAGGCAATCAGCTGATCGCTGGTCACGCGCTCACCCTTTAGCAAATAGGTTTTGCTGTCGGCATCATAGAATTCGCTGGAAGCGCAATCGAGGGCAAAGGCAATACGCCCGGTATACCCGCACTGATCAATCGCTTCCTGCATCAGATACAGCACTACTTCAGGATCGTCCGAAGGAGCGGCATAGCCATATGAACTGGCCACCTGAGGTTTGCTGGAGAGGTAACGCGTCAGTACGTCATTCAGTTTCTGGAACACGGTGACCGCCATCTCAATCGCTTCATCGATGCTGTCGGTCACGTAAGGCACAATCAAAAACTCATTAAACGTCTGGCTGAACAGCTCGTAGCGGCCACCGTTGATCACATTAAAGCAGGGGACGGGAACCGTCTTAATCTCACCACCGGCAATGTAGTTATACAGTGGGATGCGGCGGGCATCAGCTGCCGCACGGAAGACCGCAATCGACACCGAGTAAATGGCGTTGCCACCGAGCTTTTGCTTATTTTCCGTGCCATCCAGCGCAATCATGGTGTCGTCAATGGCGCGCTGGTCGAAGATATTCATGCCGATCAGGGCGGGGGCAATAATCTGCTCCACATTTTGCACTGCTTTATGCACGCTCAGGCCGTTGTAGGTGCTTTTGTCACCATCACGCAGCACCCAGGCTTCATACATCCCCACCGAGGTCCCGGTTGGCGCAGCACCGCGTCCGATCGCACCACTTTCAGTGCGTACCACCACTTCCACCGCAGGGCGACATTTACAGTCGATAATCTGCTGGGCTTCAACCGCAATAATCTTATCGTTCACGTTATTTCCCTTCTTTCAGTGCAGGCACATAGACAATGTTCAGGTCGCACAGGTTTGTCCCGGTGTTGCCGGTAAACACGGTGGAACCAATCGCGTCCAGCGCTTCGAAGCAGCTGTGTTCACGCAGAGACTGATAGAGATTGATCCCTTTGGCCTGCGCGGCTTTCAGGCTCTCTGAGTCCGTAATCCCGCCAGCCACTTGTGCGGTGCCGTCGGTGCCTTCGCTGTCAATGGAGAGCAGGCACGCACCAGGGGTTTTGGCTGCGGCAATGGCAAAGCTCACCGCCATCTCCTGGCCGGGGCCGCCATGGCCTTTGATCAGTTTGCTATCAAGAATTTGGGTCGTGACTTCGCCTGAGCTGAGCAGCACGCAGGGTGCCTGAACCGGGTTGCCGTAGGTCTGAATTTCCCGTACCAGTGAGGCCATGAAGGTTCCCGCATCGCGGCTTTCACCCTCGAGGAAGGAGGTGAGAATCACCGCTGGCAGCCCCATCTCGGCACAGACTTCTTTGGCATAAATGCAGGAGTCCGGCAGGGTGTTAAGCAGGAAATAGGTGTTGTCCGGGAACGCTTTTGGCGTCTCCTGTTCCGGGCCGGCGTTGGTCAAATAGTCGACAATGCTTTTTGGCAGGCGATCGGCCAGATCGAAGTTAGCGATGGTGGCGCGTGCATCGTCCAGCGTGGTGGCATCCGGGCCGATTGGGGTGCTTTTGTAGGCGGTGTACGGTTCACCAATATCACCGGTAGCGGGTGTACCCACCGCATCGCTGATACCAATGCCGATTAATTCTGCGCCCACATCCTGAATACGCTTAGCTAACATGCCGCCGTTTAAAGCGGAAATATGGCGGCGAATGGCGTTAATTTCATAAATACCCGCACCCGACTTCAGTAATACATCGGTGGCGTCGATCTCATCCTGTAAAGTAATGCCGTCTACCGGGCAAGACATTAATGCGGAACTGCCGCCACTAATCACCACAATAAAAAGATCTTCCGGGCCAGACTGTTCAACCAGTTGAATAATCTCTTTCGATGCCTGATAACCCACTTCGTTGGGCAATGGATGGCCGCCAACAAAGACATCGGTTTTATTAAACCGGTCAGTTTCTTCGTGAATTTTTACAATCGCAATGCCGCGGGTCAGACGGTCACCTAATACATGGTCCACCGCCATCGCCATATGGTTACAGGCTTTACCTGCACCAAACAGGTAAATATTTTTCTTACGGCGTAAATCCCATGAACGGCTACCAATATGTAAAACATCACCGTCGAGATGCATGATGCTTTTAATACGATGGTAGCTATCGAGGCGCTGCAAGGTTTTATCAGCGATTTCGAGTACGGTTTCTCTGGAAGCAAAATTTCCGTTGGTAAGAATCTGGTCTGCATTACGGATTTTTTTCATCTTAATAGCCTGTCGGTTCAGTTAACGCGTGTGTTGATTGATGCCGAAAGCGCTTTTCCCGTCGATAACCTGATCGCGGCGCTCAATAGGGGATCACTCTAGGGTACACACTAACAATCTGTCAATCGATTGTCAGACAATTAACATCGTTAAATTTTTTTTACTTTTTAATCAGTAAGTTATTGATTCGCTAATTAGGTATTACCGCCAGCGATCGCTGGCGGTAAGGCACGTCAGGGGCGCGTTATGCGAGGCCCCACATAAGGGCCGCAGCGTTCAATCGCGATCCGAACGGTTTCATGGTGATCGCGTTCCCACCAGTCCAGCTCAGAAAATATCTCCAGTTCGAACGGACCGTCATAACCCATCTCATCCAGCCAGCCACGGATCTGGGTAAAATTCACCACGCCATCTCCCACCATGCCGCGATCGCGCAGGTTGCGCGTCGGCACCAGCCAGTCACAGTAATGGAAGGTGACAATGCGATCTTTCCCTGCACGTTTCAGCTGTTGCTCAAAGTTGGGGTCCCACCAGCAGTGGTAAACATCGGCGACCAAACCAGAGGCCTTATCCCCCAACTCATCAATCAGGTCGTTGGCGTGCGTAATCAGGTTTAGCGCACTGCGATCGCCACAGTACATGGGATGCAGAGGTTCCAGCCCGAGCTTGACCCCGGCCGCAGTCGCATAGGGGGCCAGCTCTTCCAGTGCATCGTGAATGCGGCGATGTTGGGCATACAAATCCTTATCATCGCCTACACCCCCCATCACCATAACCACGCAAGGCGCACCGATTGCAGCGGCCTGGTCGATAATGCGACGGTTTTCATCTAGCGCCTGGCGATACCCCGCCGCGTCAGTTTGATTGACCCATGCGCTGGTGCACAGCGATGCCACCCACATATCGGCGGCATGTAAATGCTTCACCGCCGCTTTGACACCATAATCATCAAGATATTGTCGCCACACGGCAATCCCGTGCACGCCCTGACTGGCATAACCCTCAATCGCTTCCGCCAGCGTCCATTTTGGCGTGGTGATTTGGTTAATCGCAAACCGGCTCAAATCAAACTGACTCATGCTTATGCTCCTGTGCTACGACGCTGGGAGGTTGCGGAGGTATCAATCGTGACGCCATCGGCGGCGAACACCACGCCGTGATGCGCGCTGGCAAACTCAGCAGAAATTTTGCCGTTGCTCAGATCATCGCGAATCAGCTCCAGTGAGCGTTTCAGCGGGTCGCCGTAGCCACCGCCGCCTGCCTGCTCGTGGCGAACCACCACGTTGCGGCCGATAGTGCGGGTGATCTTGGCGGGCAGCACGGTGTTTTCTCCTTCAGGATCGAGGATGTTCACGCAAGGCGCAGCTGGTTTACCGCCAAACAGTCCGTAGGGCGCGTGGGCATGGCGGTCAGCACGGATCTGCAATACTGCTTCTTCTGCCAGCAGGCGATACTGACGAATCAGGCCCAGGCCGCCACGGAACTCACCGGCACCACAGGAATCCGGACGCAGGCTGTACTCATCCATCATCATTGGGTAGCGTAATTCCAGGGTTTCCACCGGCAGGTTAGACATGTTCTGTGAGGGGTTAGTCACGCCTTCGACGCCATCTTTGTTCCAGCGTCCGCCCCAGGCACCGTTGATCATATCCACCAGCACGAACGGTTCACGGGTGGTTTTATCCCAGCCACCGAATGCCAGGACGGTGTTACCGCCTTCACCTGCCGCCATCACTTTCTTCGGTGCCAGCTGTGACAGTGCGCCCAGCACGGTATCCACCACGCGATAACCGGTGAGTGCGCGTGCTGCTACTGCTGCAGGCATTACCGGGTTAAGGATCGAGCCCTCTGGCGCGCTGATAGTGATACAGCGGTAGACACCGGCGTTGTTCGGCACTTCTTCATCCAGCGCACAGCGCACCGAGAGATAGGTCGCGGATTTCACGAAGGAGAGGGTGGAGTTGATCGCCCCTTTGACCTGCGGTGAAGAACCGGCGAAGTCGACAAACAGGTGATCGCCTTTTACCGTTAACTTGACGCGGATTGGAATGGCATCGGTAGTGAAACCATCACCATCAATGAAATCTTCAAAGTGGTAGTCGCCATCTGGCCAGGCTTTGATCGCCGCACGCGTCAGCTGCTCGCCGTAGTCGATCAGCGCATCGAAGTAACCGTCCAGCTCATCGGCACCATAGTTCTCAATCAGACGCAGCAACTCACGCTCACCGAGGTTACAGGTGGCGAACTGCGCTTCCAGGTCACCCACCACCAGCTCTGGCAGACGCACGTTTTTGGTGATGATGCGCATCAGGGTGTCGTTCAGAACCCCTTTGGTGTAGAGCTTCATCGGAGAAATACGCAGGCCTTCCTGGAAGATCTCTGTCGAATCCGCGGCGTTGGAGCCCGGAACCCGGCCACCCACATCACAGTGGTGCGCAATCACCACGGAATAGCCACGCAGGCTGTCCTGGTAGAAGATAGGGCGGATCATGAAGATATCCGGCAGGTGCATGCCGCCTTCATACGGGTCGTTGAAGATAATGACATCGCCCGGCGCTAAATCTTCGGAATAGTGGTTGATGATCACGTCCATCGCGTCCGGTACCGCACCTAGGTGCAGCGCAACGGTTTTCGCCTGGGAGAGAATGCGCCCCTGTTTGTCACACAGGGTCACGGAGTAATCCAGTACATCGCGCACAATCGGTGAACGTGCGGTACGCATGACGGCAAACGCCATGTCATCAACGATGGTATCCAGTGCGTTTTTAATAACGGCAAAGGTAATCGGATCGTGATTTTTCTGAGCCATGAGTCTTATCCTTACAAAGTCTTAAGCGAGAGTGGCGACGACGTTGCCGAAGGCATCGAGATCGGCCTGGGCGCGCGGTGGGATCACGATAGTGGTGTCCGGGCTTTGAATAATCAGCGGGCCCGCTACGCCACCCTGGAACGTGCTGCGCTCATAAATCGGGGTATCGAGCCACTGGTCATCACGCGAGAAGTAGATCTTGCGCGTTGCCGGTTGTGCATCGGAAGGCTCTGGGCGCTGTGCCACGAACTGCAGACGATTGCCGCTGTTACCGCTGGCGTTCAGACGAATGTTGACGATTTCAACGCTGTCTTCTGAGGCGTAGCCATAAATGCCTTTATAGGCGTCACGGAACGCCGCGCGCAGAGATTCGCGGTGTGCTTCAGTCACGTTTTCTGGCAGGGCAATTGGCAGTTCGAAGTCCTGGCCTTTAAAACGCAAATCCGCTTCAAAGTTGAAATCAACCTGGCCTTCCTGATAACCCTCTTCCGCCAGCAGGGAGACCGCTTCACTGCGCATTTCAGTGAGCAGTGTATTGACCTGTTCTACCGGCAACTGGTCGAGGAAACCGTTCAGTGGACGCAGGAAGTAACGTTCTACTTTGGCGGCCAACATCCCGGTTGCCGTGAAGACACCCGGTGATTTCGGGAAGATCACGCGGCGAATGCCCAGCGTACGCGCCAGGTCACAGGCGTGCACCGGGCCTGAGCCACCGAACGCCAACAGGGTGAAGTTACGTGGGTCGACACCGCGCTCAACGGTAACGGCTTTGATAGTGCGCGCCATATTGATATTCGCCACTTCACGAATACCGAATGCCGCATCCTCAATGCTGAGTTTGAGTGGATCGGCCAGGTCACGTTTGATCGCTGCGCGGGCCCCCTGAACATCCAGATCCATCGTGCCGCCCGCGAGGGAAGCAGGCAGGAAACCGAGCACCACGTTGGCATCCGTAACGGTAGGGGAGTTACCGCCAATGCCGTAGCACACCGGACCCGGATCGGCACCCGCAGACAGTGGGCCGACGTGCATCAGGCCACCTTCATCAATACGTGCAATCGAACCGGCACCGCTACCCACTTCGGCAACGTCAACGGTAGGGACACGCATCAGATACCCACCCGCTTTAATGAAGCGGCTTGGGGTAGAGATCCCCGCACGGAATTCGTACTCGTTCGCGCGTGCCAGCTCACCTTTATAAATCAGTGACGCTGAAGCGGTGGTGCCGCCCATGTCGAATACCACCAGGTCTTTTTCACCCATGGCTTCGCCAAGGCGACCGGCACCGACCACGCCCGCCGAACGGCCTGATGAAATAAAGAACACCGGTTTTTCTTGCGCCATTTCGGCACTGGACAGACCGCCATTGGAGTTACTGATTAACAGTGGCGCTGAGACGCCAATCTCTTTCAGACCACTCTCCAGACGGGCGAAGTAGGCACGTAATGACGGCAGCACGTAGGCGTTAACCGCAGTCGTGGAGGTGCGCTCGTATTCGCGAATTTCCGGCAACACGGAAACCGATGCGGTGACGTAGAGGTGTGGGAAATGTTTGTGCATCAACTCCAGCGCGCGCTGTTCGTTTTCCGGGTTGCGGTAAGAGTTCAGGAAGCAGATTGCCACTGACTCCACGCCTTCGCGGGTGAAGAACTCACCAATTTGAATGATCTCTTTTTCATCCAGCGGCTTGAGGATGCGGCCATCGGCGGTTGAACGCTCATCCACTTCCAGACGATAGCGGCGTGAAATGAGCGGAACCGCTTTTTCCCAGCTCAGGTCGAACATGGTTGGCGTACGCACACGGCCAATTTCCAGCACATCGCGGAAACCTTTGGTGGTGATCAGACCGGTTTTAGCGCCCACTTTCTGCAACAGGGTATTCGAACCCACGGTGGTCCCGTGCACCACTTCGGTGACTTTGCTGACATCAAGACCGGCCGTATCGGTGATGCGTTTAATCCCGGTCAGTACCGCCTGCTCAGGTTTAGCCGGGGTTGAGGGGACTTTGGTAAAGAAGGTTTCACCGTTGTCGCCAAACAGAACCAAATCTGTGAAGGTCCCGCCGATGTCCACGCCGATGCGTGCTGTATTCATTTGTTGCCTCCTGCGCCATAGCGCGAACTCGAAAAAAAGGTATGACTATCCCGTGCCACCTGCGGAGCAGGTCGCCATTTACTGATATGAAAGGTCGTGTTGTGTCAGATCGCACCAGGTTGAGGGCAACAACTCATCGCATTTTCCGCAGTGAGAGGCTTCGGGTGAAGGCGCTCTTATCCTGGTTATTGAACTGTTTGGTTTAAACTAAACGGTTTAATAACGACAAAGTTAGCTGGTTTAAATTCTGTCGTCAATGGGGTTTTTAAAGACATAAAAACATCATATAGATTATATAAATCAATGGTTTATATTGAATTCTGGTGTTTTGTGACGACTTTTTGTCGACAAAAATGTTTTTTCTGTGATGTAAAACATCTGGCGAGAAGGGCGCGGTTTATGCTTTTCTAACAGGACGGATGAGTAACAGAGTGGCGGGGGTTCCCGACACAGGCCACGACGAGAACAGTACATGCTGAAGCAAAAGTCTCCCGCAGCAGAGGTCGCGACCGACCCTGCCATAAAGAAAAAGCGCATTCGCGATCCACAGCGTACGCGCCAGCATATTATTGATGCTGCGCTGGATGAATTTACCGAACGGGGATTTGACGGCGCGCGTATGGATGCAATTGCGGAGCAATCGCAGACCAATAAAAGCCTGATTTATCGCTATTTTGACAGCAAAGAGGCGCTGTATATCGCAGGGCTAACGGACACTTATGAGAAGTTACGTGCCTCGCAGCATGATATTCATTTTGACGATCCCGATCCGGTGGAATCAATGCGTAAGCTGATTGAATCCACCTTTGACAGCTTTGCCAAAAATCCTCGTCTGGTACGCATTCTTACCCATGAAAATGTGCAGAATGCCCGTTTTCTGCGGCAGTCGATGAACATCAAGTTACTCTATACACCGCTGATGGATAAGCTGAACCATGTGATCAAAAAAGGGCAGGATGCCGGGATTTTTCGTCAGCACATTGAAATGAAAAACCTCTATATCTCGATCTCTTCGCTGGGGTATTTCTATTTTTCCAACATTCATACCCTTGGGGTGGTGCTGGATGAGGACCTGAGCAAGAAGAAAAACATCCAGAATCAGCGTCGTCAGGCGGTTGAGATGGTGATCGCCTGGCTGACAGCTCCCGCGCCTGAGCAATAGGGAGCAAATTTTGGCGTGAAGTATTCAACCTGTTTTTAGGGGATATCAATCCCCGGCTAAGCGACGTCTTGCCCCCCGTTTTGTCGCTAAACATCCGTTACCTCCGCACTTTTTGCTAAAAAATTGTTTTCGGAGATTGATTATAGTTGTACAGCTTTTTGGGTGTTGTACAACTTGCCGGGTCAGATGCCGGCCAACTACAAGGGGTAAACGTATGCGTCAAAATGAATATACTCAGAACCCTTCGGAAGCTATACAGCAATACTTTAGTCAGGCTTCACTGCCCTCCCAGCAGGAAATCTTGGGGCAAATTGTTGTCGAGATTCTGAAAGAAGGCCGCACACTAAACCGTAAATCCCTCTGCACCAAACTGCTTGGTCGTCTGGAACGGGCAGGCAATGCTGAGGAAGAGCACCAATATCATCAATTGATTGGGCTACTGTTTGATCGAGAAGGCTGAGCTTCAGCCTGATTCCACTGTTATACGGCATCATGTTTTCTGAACCTGCATCACTGTGTATGACGCGTGGATGATAAAAAATCACACATCAATCGCGATAAACAACTGGCGTACAGACGTCGTCAGGAAGGTCGTCATCAGAGACAGGTATGAGCAGAAGTCATCCACAGCAGAGAATAGATGAGATCATTGGGGAAGCGGCACTGGCGCTGCTTCAACAGGCAGGCCCGGTAACCCTTCGCGCACTTGTCGCCCAGTTACAGACCATGCATAAACTGGCTGAGGATTCGGCCAGGCGCAATGATGTCATGCTGGCTCTGCGGGAGGTGCGGATGAGTATTAAATCCGTAAGTCAGGAATTTCCTGAGGAGATGGGGGAAACAGAGGGGAAATCGAGTCATGCCTTTCTGAATACGCACTCTCTGGCTAACAGTCGCAAGCATTAAGCCCAAAAACACACAGCCTGAATGTTAACTAACCACTACCTTGAACTACGGGATACCGATATGCCGACTTCAGTCGATTTGTACTCAGCGTTACCCAATATTGAGCTGGCCGAGCATTTCCGTAACGCGAGTGTTGCACTTAATGAAGAGGCCGCTGTCCTGGATATCATCATTCGTAACGTCCTGGCAGTGGAAGGTCGTGTCAGTAATAAGTCAGTCATTATCAGTATCGTTAAGGCGCTAGAGTCGACCACAGATGTGGCTCAGGCGGACGTACTGCGTAGAACGCTTGAGATCGTCGTTGGCTATACGCCGGATGATTAACTGAGCACACGTATTTAGCGCTGCGAGCAAACGGTGACAACCCGCCTGCGGTGCCTGTCCCCCTTTTAAGGATGTTTTCAGCATCGCTCCCACAGGCAGTCATTCTCTGGAAGCGACATATTCGCGAATGGATCGGGCCAGGGCTTATTGCTGTTGGCGTTGTGACTTTATCACTGCGTATCTGATTAACCACAACGCGTGCCATCCATGGCACGCTTCGCATTTACGCCGGTTGTGCCGCCGCTGCGGCATACACCGATGACGCCAGCCAGCCGCAGTCGATAGGCAAGACCACACCGGTAATGGCAGCAGCCTGGGGTGAACAGAGGAAGTAGATCGCATCGGCGATTTCACTCGGTTCAACGAAGCGACGCAGTGCGGATTTCGCAATCACGGCTTCAGGGTTACGCTCACCACTTTCAATGCGCTGTTTCATCGCGGGCGTCAGCGTATATCCCGGCGCAACGGCATTCACTCGCACACCGGCAGGACCAAACTCAGAGGCCATGACCTCGGTTAAGGTTTTCAGTGCCGACTTACTCATGGCATAAGCGGGCTGTGGGTGTGCCTGGTAGGTGGTGAGTGAACACAGGTTAATGATCGACCCCGCCTGGTCGGCAATCATTCTCGCACCGAAAACCTGTCCCATCAGCAGCGTGCCGCGCAGGTTGATATTGATAATGCGGTCAAAATCCTCCAGCGCCATATTGGTGATACGCGTGGCATTTTGTAACACGCCGCCGGAGTTCACCAGGACGCTGACAGAACCAAATCGGCCATAGATCTCAGAGGCAAACGCGTCAACGTCATCTTTGTTGGCCACATCCAGTTTACGGAAGGTAGCCTGACCGCCATTGACATTGAGTTCTTCAGCAATCGCCAGGCCGCGCGCTTCGTTGATATCGGCAATAATGGTTTGCCAGCCCTCTGCCACAAACTTCCGCACTGTCGCTTCACCGATTCCGCTCGCGCCGCCCGTGACAACGGCGACTAATCCATTCTGTTTAATGGTCATCAATCCAATCTCCCGACTCTGAGTGAGTGCGCGTTATGTCCCGGTACTGACCGGCCACAACACGCGATATTTAGGGGATATCAGGCGCTGTTTTTATCGCCTACAAATCCCTTGCCAGTCCCTTAAGATTACATATAGTATTTGTTTTGTCGACATTTGGACGACATTAATAAATGACCTCGTTACGGTTTTACTACGTAGTGAGTTCGCTCTATATCAATAACTTATGACGTCGGAGTTTCAGCATGGCACGCTATAATTTTGAGTGTATTGAAGGGCATACTGCGGGTATGCCCGTGCGTTTAATCATCTCCGGCCAGCCTGAATTAGCAGGTGCAACCCAGAGCGACCGCAGGCGGGATTTCATTGAACGCTTTGACTGGATGCGGACCGGGATCATGTGTGAGCCGCGCGGTCATGAAATGATGTCCGGTGCCATGCTGGTCCCTTCAACCCGAGCCGATTGTGATACCGGCGTGCTGTACCTGGAGACCTCCGGCTGCATTCCGATGTGTGGCCACGCCACGGTGGGGCTCACCACCTTTGTGATCGAAAATGCCTTGATTACCCCGCAGACACCCGGCGTTCTGCGTCTTGACACGCCAGCCGGTGTGGTTGAAGCACACTATGTTTTCGATGGCACAAAAGTGACCGAAGTGCGCTTTGTTAACATTCCCTCTTTTGTTTTCGCGAAAGATGTTGAAATTGATCACCCCGATCTGGGGCTCATTCACTTCGATATCGCCTATGGCGGTAACTTCTACCCGATCGTCGAAAGCCAGGCGAACTACCGTGACTGCGCTGACTATTCGCCAGAAGAGTTGCGTCGTATGGCACAGGTGCTGGTGAAGCTCATTCCGCAGGTGATTGATGTGGTGCACCCGGAAGATCCCAATGTGCGTGGCGTGCATCACACCATGTGGGGCGGCGCGCCACAGGTTGGCGGAGACGCGCGTGGTGTGGTGATTGCGACGCCAAAAATTATTGACCGTTCCCCCTGCGGGACCGGGACATCAGCTCGCGTGGCACTGCGCGCTGCGCGTGGTTTGCAGGATATTGGTGATGTGTTTGTGCATGAGAGCATCATCGGCACCACGTTTAAGGGACGGGTGGAAGAGCATCTGACCCTGCGTAATGGCACCCCTGCTGTGCGTCCTAGCGTAGAAGGTGTCGCTTATGTCACCGGTCGCTCCAGCCACTTTATTGATGATGAACAGCCGTTCTATTCCGGTTTCCTTGCCTGATCGCCGCGCAACGCCCTGAACCCGCCCTGGTGTAGGCGGGTTTTTTTTTGGCATGCAGATTGTTAAAGCAGCAGAAAACGAGGCAGGGCGAAAAACAGATGGGCGCACCTGTAAATTCGTGCGCCCACGCTAAGGGGTTATTTCTGCGCTAATGCCAGATCTACACCTGCATCAGACATTTTTTTAACGTCACCGGAAGCCTGTTTCGCTTTGATGAACTGATCGAACTGGGCGAGATCGGCGGCCGGGATATCTTTCCGTACCCCAAAGTTAATGCTCTGTTTTGCCAGCAGTGGGTTTGGTGTGAATGCGGTTGCCCAGTCAGGATGGGCGCGCAACAGCAGGGTATTGCTCATGCTGTCATCCGCGAGAAAGTCGGCACGTTTTGACATCAGCGACAGGCGGGTTTCATCAAAGCCGGGCAGGCGCATAATTTTGGCCCGTTTAAGCACGCTGCTGATGGCTTTATCCTGCGCCGTGCCTGACATCACCGCAAAGGTATATTCCGGTTTATCGATATCCGCCAGGGAGGTAATTTTCTTCGGCAGCCGAGGGTTATTTTTGTTGTAAACAAAGTCGACGCTGTAATCCACCACAGGAGATGTAAACGAAATCGACTGGCGGCGTTCTGGTGTGTCATTGAGCGACAACGAAACGTCCCACTTACCTGACTGTAGCCCCGCGACAATGTTATCCCAGGAGGTATCAGCAAACTCAACTTTTACCTTCAGAACCTGCTCACCAAACTGGCGACACAGATCCGGGAAGAGACCGCTATAGTTGCCAGTTTTTGGATCGCGCATCACCCATGGCGCGGATGCCGCAGCACCACAACGCAGTACGCCCGCCTGGCGGACTTGCTGCCAGGTTGTGTTGCTTTCAGCGTGAGTAGGCAGGCTCAGCAGTGATGCACCCAACAGTGCTGCAGTGACGAACAGTTTGCGACTAAAACAAGTGACTTTATGCATGTATGTACCCTCAGAATTATAACACCCAGGTGGATAACATCAGTGATGAAAGTGTTGATCAAATTGCCATCACATTTGTCGACATAATGACTACAATGTCAATTGTGATAGTTTGATTTTGCGATAGGGTTTTCATATATTGCATTTAAAACAGCAGGTTAATTTTTCTTAGTTGTTGAATTTTATTGGTTTTGTCTTTTGGTGGCTTTGTGATTCGTGTCGACATTGAGTCGACTTGTTGGCGTGATGTAACGTTGTGCCCTGAAGGCCGTGGACGAAAAAGCAGCAGGGTATGAAAACCGGGGGTGTCAGGACAGCGATCGTGTCATCGCTGCCCTGGAGAAAGGAATCAGGGGTAGTTGATCTGTACGTCTGAGGTGAGGTTACGGTTGAGGAACTGCATGAAACGTCCACGGAACTGCGCGGCGTGTTGATGAGCATATTTCTCCGCCAACTCGACATCTCGTGCTTCAATCGCGTTGGTGATCAGGCTGTGGTCACTGCCAATCTGATCGGCAGTTTTATGTTCATCCAGGGTCTGGAACTGGAAGTGCAAGTGCAGCATACGGCGGCCTTCTTCCAGCAAACGACGATAAACATCGGTGAAATAGCTGTTGTGGGCGGCTTCCGCAATGGCCATGTGATAATCATAGTTCTTTTCGATCATCCCCTGGCTATTGCCATTTTTCACGCAGATTTTCAACGCTTTCTCATAGGCCACTTCCGCTTTGCGAATCGCGATAAGCTGCGCTTCCGTACGGTGCATGGCAGCCAGCCGGGTGATGACGCGCTGAACCAGATCCAGCGCATCCAGAAACTCCGGGATCTGGCTGAAATTCATCGGTGATACCACCGTGCTGCGATTAGGCAGCATGGTCACCAGACCATCGGCGGAGAGGCGGACCAGGGCTTCACGAATCGGCGAGCGGGATAATGTAAAACGTTCCGCCAGGCTCACTTCATCAATCGCCGATCCGGGTGCCAGTTTCATGGTTAAAATTTCATCACGCAGGACGCCATACACGCGAACGGCGCCGGTCTCTTTTTGGGTTGGGTTCTCTTTTTCTTTTTTGATCATGTCAACTTCCGTGAATAGTAAGGACTTCAGGCACCGGCTTCATCGCCCTAATATACAGCAATCTTTCCCTCTCGCACGGCCAGTGCGGGTTGTTACACCAAATTCTGGTTTTCTGATGTCGCTGAGATTCTGCGCTGTCTGCTTGCGTCATCTGTGATAACGTTAAAAAGACGACTATAGCAGCGTTTTTGTCGACATTTTGCATTTTTTGGCGACCTGACTGTGAACAGAATGGAAGAGCACATGACCAAATATGTGGGTGATACGAATAATCAAAGAGAAACCGGCGCGATGCGGGTGTATGCCATTTTGCGTGATGAAATTTTAACGATGCAGCTGGCACCAGGCAGTGCGGTTGATGAGATAAGCCTGGCAGAACGTTTTGCCCTGTCACGCTCACCGATTCGCGAGGCGTTGGTGCGCCTCTCGGCCGATGGGCTGGTGATGATTTCGCCTAACCGGACCACGTCTGTTGCTCCTATGGATTTTGGCCGCATCCCCGAATTTCTCGATGCCCTGGATTTACTGCAGCGTGTTGTCACGCGGTTGGCGGCCATTCACCGCACTGCTGATGAGATGGCTGCCATTCGCAAAGCCCAGAAAGCCTATGAAAAAGCCTGTGCTGCCTGCATCAAGTCGGGTAACAGCCAGTCGATGATTGAAAAAAACTACGAGTTTCACATGGTGATTGCCGCCGCTGGGCACAACGTCTATTTTGCCGATCTCTATCGGCGATTACTGGAAGAGGGGCGGCGGATGTTGCATTTGCACTTCCAGTTCCAGACGCTGGACGAGCATCTGACCGCCGAGGAGATCGCCAGCGATCACGTGGATATCGTTAATGCGATTGAACAGCAAGATGCGGAGATGGCAGAGAAATTTGCCCATTTACATGCGACGCAGTTTAAAGGGCGGTTTATGCAGTTCCTCGATCGTAACCTGACCGCCAATATTCCGGTTAACTACCCCTGATTGATTCGATGAGCCAAAAAGCCGGAGTTCCCGGCTCTTTTGGTGGAACTACACGACGTTGCTTTCGCTGCTGACCTTGTTTAACACACCACCCACCGCCCAGTGGGTGCGTTCTACTTCGCTCACAATGACCTGAATATCTGCCGCTGGGCATTTGGCTATTCTGGCGGTCTCTCTGGTCAGCGCTTCTACCAGCTCAATACGCTGTGCTTCTGTTCTGCCTGTCAGCATTTCAACCCGAATCATTGGCATATCACTCTTCCTGTCGTTGGTTAATGTGGGATTACTGCAATTGCAAGGCCACATTAAAACTAACCGTCGACATTTTGTCGACTATTAGTGATAAATAACAGTGATAATTTTTCAATGCATTGATTTTGTTGGGTATTATTAATTATCTGTAAAATCAGGGAAATTCTAATATATGAAAAACCTATCACACTTTTGAACTAATCCCGTTGACAGAATGTTGTCATTGTCGACAAATTATATGCAACGAAAGGCGGATTTCACAGCGTGTGAAAGCGCCGGACGTGAGGGACTTGCAGGCATCGTGTTTCTTTAGCAACACCAGCGTTTTATAAAATTAAAATCGAGGATGCAGAACATGTTTACTATTTTCAGGACCGTTAGCAAGACGATAAGTTGTAGCCTTTTTCTGAGCAGTTTGCTGGTCGCTATGCCTTCTCATGCGGATGATGCCAGCCGGTGGCAACAGGTAAAAGCCAGCGGCGTGCTGCGTTGTGGTGTTGCCGCTTCCCCGCCGTATGTGATGCGCGACCCAAAAACCGGTGATTACTCCGGTATTTTCCCGGAACTGTGTCGCCGCTTCGCGACTGACGTACTGAAAGTAAAACCTAAATTTGTCGATACCAACTGGGACAACATTGTCGCGGGTTTGCAATCTGAAAAATGGGATCTCTCCCTGTCCCTGAACGATACCCCTGAGCGTCGCAAAGCCATTGCCTTTTCCGCGCCCGCTGTCGATTACAGCATCACGTTTGCCTACAACAAAAAGAATCCCAAAATCGCCGCAGGCTCACACCAGTTGGCTGATATTGATAAACCGAATATCACCGTTATTGTGCTGTCAGGAACTGCTGCTGATAAAGCCGTGTCTGGCGAACTGAAGCAGGCCCGCATTATGCGTCTGCCTGGCTTCGATGAGACGCGCCTGGCCCTGATGTCAAAACGTGGTGATGTCCTGGCGGATGACAACATGTCCAACATGTTGCTGAAATCGGCGCATGAAGACTGGGTGAACATCCTGGTGCCAAATCCTCTGCTGGCGCCGCAGGGTATTGCCATTGGCGTGCGTAAAGATACGCCTGCGGCCGATGTTGATGAACTTAACCAGTTTATCCAGACGCAGCGTAGCAATGGTGAAGTCGATAAGCTCCTCAAACAATCGGTACAAGCCACGCTCGCACAAGCCCATTAATGCTTTTGGCCCGTAGGCTGTGGGTTTTTCTACGGGTTACTCACTGGAAACAGACCAACCGTGCGCCACGCGCTGGAGAGAGAGTCATGCATTCGTTAGCGACTAAAGAGGATTTGTCACTCGACAATTCACGTGAGACCGTCAGCCCGCTGGTCGCGGCTGGCAAGTTTGTGCAGTTCCGCGATGTTTACAAAGCCTACAGCGACAAATTAATCGTGATGGACGGATTAAATCTCGATATGCGGGCAGACGATCGTTTGGTGATTATCGGACCCAGCGGCAGCGGTAAAAGTACCTTATTGCGCGTCATGATGGGGCTGGAAGAGGTCGAAAGAGGCGAAATCCGTTTCGAAGGCGAGACCTACATTGCCGGGACCGGCCATAAACATCAGCGTATTGATAGCGAGATCCAGAAAAAAATTGGCATGGTGTTTCAGCACTACACGCTGTTCCCACATCTTTCGGTGTTAAGCAATTTGACGCTGGCACCCGTCAAGGTCAGAGGCATGTCACTGAAAGATGCCACTGAAAGTGCGCGTAAATATATGAGCCTGTTGGGTCTGGAGAGCAAGCTGAATGCGTACCCCAGTCAGCTTTCGGGCGGGCAGAAGCAGCGTGTTGCAATTGCTCGAGCCCTGATGCTGGAACCGCAGCTGATGCTGTTCGATGAGGTGACTTCCGCGCTGGATCCCGAAATGGTGGTCGAGGTGCAGAACGTGATGTTGAAACTGGCGGAACAGAAAATGGCCATGATCATTGTCACACACGACATGCATTTTGCCCGTGACATCGCCACGCGGGTGGTGTTCTGTGCCGGTGGCAAAGTGGTGGAAGAGGGGCCGCCGGATCAGATATTTAAATGTCCACAGCAGCCACGCACCCGCGAGTTCCTTAATAAAGTCCTTCATCTGTAGTGGGTACTGAAACATGGATTATCACTTTGATTTTAGTTTTCTGACGGGGCACATCGGTGAACTGTTAGGCGGATTAAAAGTCACCATTGAATTAGCCCTGGCTGCCAATGCAATGGGGATTGTGTTGGGCTTTGTGCTGTGTTTGATGGCAATGAGCCCGTGGAAAATCATTCGTTTTCCTACGCAGCTCTTTATTGAATTTTTCCGTTGTACTCCAGCGCTGCTGCAAATTATTTGGTTCTTCTACTGTATTCCGATGATGGTGGACTTCTTTATTGATCCCTTTGTCATGGGCGTATTAGCACTGGGACTCAACCTGAGTGCCTTCAATGCAGAAGCCTATCGTGCTGGCGTACAGGCAGTGCCGCGTGAACATCTCGATGCTTGTGTGGCGCTGGGGCTCAAGCCTTACCAACGTACCCTGTATGTGATTTTGCCACAGGCACTGCGCACCTCACTGCCGGTGTTACTGACCAATGGCATCGGGACTTTGCAGCAGAGTGCGCTGGTAGCGATTGTTGCCATCTCCGATCTGATGTATGTCGCGAAGAGTATTGCCACCGACTCCTACCGTCCGCTGGAGATCTACTCGTTGGTAGCGCTGCTCTACTTCTTTATGTCGGTGCCGTTTTCCAAACTGGTGCACATTATCGAGCGTCGTCAGGACGCAGCCACGCAGCGCTAAGGAGAAAAAGCCATGTCTCTTGATTTCACCACCGTTTTTTCTTACTGGCAAATTCTGCTGAAAGGGTTGGGGCTGACGCTGGCTTTCACGCTCAGCAGTGCACTGTTGGGTTCTGTTCTGGGCTTTATGATTTGTTTGCTGCGTGCTTCCGGCAAAAAGTGGATCACCTGGCCGCTGACGCTGTTTGTTGAATTCTTTCGTGGCACGCCGTTGCTGATTCAGCTGTTCTGGATCTTCTTCTGTTTGCCGGTGGTCTTTCGTCTGCAAATTCCACCGTATATTTCGGTGATTATTGCACTCACCGCCTACATGGCCGCAATAACCAGCGAAACATTCCGTGGTGCGCTGAAATCGATTGCCGGTGAGCAGCATGATGCCTGTATCGCACTGGGCCTGACTTCAGCGGTGAAAGTGATTTACGTGGTGATGCCACAAACGTTACTGCGTTCGATTCCGCCGCTGCTCTCCAACGTGGTGAGCTTATTTAAAGAGAGTGCGCTGATCTCGTCCGTCGGGATTGCCGATCTGATGTTTGTGGGACAGAACATTTCGAACAGTACCGCTCAGCCGGTCGAGTTTTTAACCGCAACCGGGATTATCTATTTCTGTGTGGCTTATCCACTCACGCGCCTGGTGGGGCTGGTGGAAGGCAAAATGCTCCGGCGCTTTGCTTATTAACAGCGGGCTTTTTGTGAGCGGGCAAGTTTATTTTTGGTGAGGGTTTGTCAGTTGAATACGATTTCCGGTAAGCCAACCGCAGCAGCGGGTGAACATGCAGTGATTGTCGGTGGTGGAATTGTGGGCGTGTGCTGTGCGCTTTATCTGCAACGCGAAGGGGTAGAAGTCACGTTGATCGATCCGGCAGATGCCGGAGAGAGCACGGCAAAATGGAGTTGCGGCCAACTCTCGGTGGGGGAAATTATTCCACTGTCTAAACCCGGTATTTTAACTAAAATCCCTGGCTGGATGTTGGATCAGACCGGACCGCTGGCACTTCGCCCGCAGGCATTACCGGGATTGATTCCCTGGTTTATGCGTTTTCTCGGTAATGCTCGCCATTCTCGTATCGAGAATATTGCGCAATCTATGGCGACGCTGACGCGCCATGTGTTTGATGACTATGCCCGGTTGCTGGATGAACCTGAATTACAGGCGCTGATCGTCAATCGCCCGGTGATGCAGGTGTTTGATTCACCTGCCGGAGTTGATAGTGAGCGTGAGCATAATGTGTTGCGCAAGCAGCTGGGTTTTGCCAGCCAGATTGTGAACGGCGATGAGATTGCCGCACTTGAGCCGACGCTGGCCGGTAAGTTTAATCACGGTATTGTGTTGCCACAGTGGCGTTTCGTTACCGATACCGAAGGGTTTATTGTCGCGTTGACGCAGCGCTTCCTCGCCAAAGGGGGCAAGCGTATTAAAGCCAGCGTGAGCCATTTTCAGCAAGCGGGCCAACGTGCTACTGCTGTGGTACTGAACAGCGGTGAAAACATCAGTGCGGATCACTTTGTGGTCTCTTCGGGGATTGGGGCGCGTCGCTTCTTTAATCAACTGGGGATTAACGTGCCGTTACAGCCGGTTGCGGGCTATCAGGCCGTGGTGAAAAATCCGGGTGTCTCTCTCAATCACTCGATTATTTATGGTGATGGTGGTTTCTGCTTCACCCCCATGACGCGAGGTTTGCAGATTGGTGGCACCATTGAGTTTGCCGGAAACAGTACGCAGCCGAATTTTAAACGCGCGGAATTGATTTTAGCCAAAGCGCGTAAAGTGTTGCCGCAGATGAATACGCAAGAGGTTGAGTTTGGCGTTGGCTATCGTCCGTTATTGCCGGATACCAAGCCCGTGATCGATCGTTCAGCCACGCTCAGTAATGTGTTATTAGCCATTGGGCACGGCCAACTCGGCCTGACTTTAGGTGCGGTGACCGGCCGCTTAATTGCGGATCTGGCGGTACAACGCAACAGCGACATTAATCTTGCTCCCTTTAGCGCCTACCGCTTTTAAGCTTCAGGCACGTGCAACTTTATCCAGAAACAGCGATTTATTGAGGTAATAACATGCGTTGGAACAGAACACTGCAGGTCGTGGGCGTACACTGCGAAGGTGAAATAGGGAAAGTGATCACCGGTGGGGTGATTAGCATCCCCGGTGAGACCATGCTCGACAAAATGAATTACATCAACGAAGTCGACGATAGCCTGCGTAAAATGGTCACAATGGAACCGCGTGGCTGCTTGCAGATGTCGGTTAACCTGCTGCTGCCACCCACCCGGCCAGAAGCCCACGCGGGCTTTATCGTTTTACAGTCAGATAAAGCCCACCCGATGTCAGGCAGTAACTCGATTTGTGTGGTGACCGCGCTGCTGGAACTGGGCATGGTGCCGATGCAGGAACCGGTCACCGAGGTGATTCTTGATACGCCTGCCGGTCTGGTCACCGCGCGTGCTACGTGCAGCAATGGCCGTTGCGTTGGCGTCTCTCTGGATATGGTGCCGTCATTTGTTGAAGCGCTGGATCTGGTGATTGAGACCGAAGAGTTTGGTCCGATCAAAGCGGATATCGCCTTCGGCGGCGTCTACTATGCGCTGGTGGACGTTGAACAGATTGGCCTGACTATCGAACCGGCGAATGCGCGCAAGCTGGCAGATTTTGGTGTAGCGATCCGCAATCAGGTGAATCGCCAGTTCAAGGTTAAACATCCGCTCTATCCGGGCATTGAAAGTGTGGCATACACCATGTTCCGCAACCGGGACAACCATCCGGTGTACCAAACCTGTACCACGCTACCGCCAGGCCGCGTTGACCGCTCGCCTTGCGGTACGGGTAGCTCGGCGAATCTGGCTTCGCTGGCGGCACGTGGCCTGGTAGGCACCGGCAGCAAATTGATCTCGAAATCAATTATTGGCAGCGAATTCAACATTGAGCTGCTGGGCACCACCACGGTTGCTGATAAACCGGCGGTATTACCGCGCGTGCAGGGGCGGGCGTGGATTTACAGCATCGAACAGATGGGCTGGGACCCGGAAGATCCGTTGGCAAAAGGCTTTATGCTGAGTGATACCTGGGGCGAAGCCTTCTAACTTCGCTCTCGTCCTTATTATTTCCTGTTAATTCAATCCGACGGTGGTCGGATTGAAGGGCTTCTTGCACGTTGAGGAAAGTAAAATGATTACTGGTAAAACACGCGTTTTTTATATGGTCGCCGATCCCATTGATCAGGTTCGTACCCCGGAAATATTTAATAAGGTGCTGCCGTTATGCGGCATTGATGCCGTAATGGTGCCCTTACAGGTCAGCCCGGATAATTTAGTCGAGACGGTACGCGAAATATTCAAGGCGGAAAATACGGCGGGGATGGTGTTATCTATTCCACATAAAACCGATGCGGCTGAATTAGTGGATTCTCGCTCTAAGATTGCGGCTACGGCGAATGCCGTCAATGCGATTCGTCGTAATGCGCAGGGGGAACTGGAAGGGGATCTGTTCGACGGCGTGGGTTTTGTAAAATCGCTGGAGCGCTATGACATGCCTTATCAAGGCAAACGTATTCTCCTGCTAGGGGCTGGTGGCGCAGGCAGTGCTATTGCCGTTGCATTGGCCGCGACACAACCTTCACACCTCGCTATTTTTGATCCAGAAACAGAGCGCGCTACCCGTCTGGCCAGTTCGATTACCGCCAGCTTCGGCGTGGATTGCATCGCGGCGAGTGATAACAATGCGGCCGGTTTTGATGTGATCATCAATGCTTCCCCGCTGGGGCTTGAGAAAAGTGACCCGCTGCCGGTGCCTACGCACAACGTCGACGCATCAGCCGTGGTGTGCGACATTCTGATGAAAAACCAGCCGACGCCGTTACTGCAAGCGGCGATCGCGAGCGGCAACCGGGTGTTACCGGGCTTTGATATGTTAATTCTGCAAACCCCGCTGTTCCTGGAGTTCTTTGGGTTGCAAACGGTGGCTGATTTCTTACGTCAGGATGATTCGGAAGTACGCCGCATGTTGTTCCCACAGGAACTCGGCTGGATGGTTGAGCATTGAGACCATCGCCTGCCGTTTTGCGGCAGGCGAGAGCAGGATTAAATATCGACCTTCTCGCGAAACTCGCACAGATCTTCAATCAGGCAGGAACCACAGCGCGGCTTACGGGCGACACAGGTGTAACGACCGTGCAGAATCAACCAGTGGTGGCAGTCGACTTTAAAATCCTTTGGCACCACTTTTAACAGCCGATCTTCAACTTGCTCCACGTTTTTTCCTGGGGCAAAGTTGGTCCGGTTACAGACGCGAAAAATGTGCGTATCGACGGCAATCGTTGGCCAGCCGAACGCGGTATTCAACACCACATTGGCGGTTTTACGGCCTACGCCCGGCAGTGCTTCCAGGGCTGCACGATCTTCTGGTACTTCACCGTTATGCTGCTCCAGCAGAATGCGGCAAGTCTTGATGACATTTTCCGCCTTGCTGTTAAACAGGCCGATGGTCTTGATGTACTCCTTTACCCCATCCACGCCGAGTGCCAGCATCGCGGCGGGGGTATTGGCCACCGGATAGAGCCTGGCGGTGGCTTTATTAACACTGACATCGGTGGCTTGTGCGGAAAGTAATACCGCAATCAAGAGTTCAAAAGAGGAGCTGAAATTCAGCTCCGTGGTCGGGTGAGGATTATTTTGTTGTAAGCGACTGAGGATCTCGACGCGTTTATTCTGATTCACATGGCTTCCTGCAATTAATGACCGTGGCTGTGGCCTTGAGGGGCACTGTACTCCACCACTGTCTCACCGCGTTTCAATGCACGCTGTTTGGTTTTTTGGTCAATCAGGTATTTGGCTGCCAGCAACATACCCAGGCCGATAAATGCGCCTGGTGGCAGCATGGCAAGGAGCATTGGGGAGTCAAAATGCACCACCTGGACTTTGAGGACTTTGGCCCACGGTCCCAGCAGTTGGTCAGCGCCGGCAAAAATGGTGCCGCTGCCGATAATTTCGCGAATGCAGCCCAGCGTGGTCATCGCGCAGGTTGCCCCCATACCGATGGCGAAGCCATCCAGCGCCGCCAGCGGAACGCTGCTTTTGGATGCGACCGCTTCCGCACGGCCCACCACAATACAGTTGGTCACGATCAGCGGGATAAAGATCCCTAACGATTCATACAATCCGTAGGCATAGGCGTTGATCAGCATCTGCACGCAACTCACCACCGAAGCGATAATCATCACGTAGATAGGAATACGGATATCTGCCGGTGCCCAGCGACGGGTCATTGAGATAAAACTGTTGGTCAACGTCAGAACCAACGTCGTCGCCAACCCGAGACCCAGGGCGTTGGTGGCGGTAGAGGTCACGGCCAGCAGCGGACACAAACCCAACAGCTGTACCAGGGAAGAGTTGTTCTTCCACAGCCCACCGATCAACAGTTCTTTAGCTTCACTCATTGCTGTCTCCACACTCGGTCAGGGACGCGAGTTTGTCTGGCAAGGTTTCAATATACAGTGCGGTGCGTTTGGTTGCATTCACCACCGCGCGAGGCGTAATGGTGGCACCGGTAAATTGATCAAATTCACCGCCATCCTTTTTCACCGCAAAATTCTTATCATCGCTACCGTGGACCACTTTACCGTTAAAACTCAGGATCCAGTTAGAGATACGCAGTTCGATTTTATCACCGAGGCCAGGTGTTTCATGGTGTTCAACCACGCGAACCCCCAGCACTTTACCGTGGAAATCGGCTCCCACCAGCATCTGAATATTACCAGAGTAGCCGTCAGGGGCTGTGGTCTCCAGTGCGGCTGCAACCGGCGTGTTGCCTTTGCGTGCAATATACAGATGGTGTGGATTGCTGTTTCCCAGCGCCGGATCGGCCACCACATAGCACTCTTGTTGAATGCGGTTGTCATACAGCTCGGTCGGCACCACCTGATCCAGCAGGTTTTTCTGTTGCAGTGCCGTTTGGTGTTCCACCGTCGGTTTAGTGACGTGATAGACCACCGCCGTTACCCCGGTAGTGGCTGCGGCAAAGATGGCCAGCGTCATGCCGTTTTTACGAATTGCGTCCAGCATGGCTTACTCCTTACGGTGGCCATACACCCGAGGTTGGGTGTAGTAATCAATTAACGGTACACAAATGTTAGCCAGCAGTACGGCGAAGGCCACACCGTCTGGATATCCACCAAAGCTGCGGATCAGCCATACCAGCAAGCCGATAAGCGCGCCATAAATCAGGCGACCACGGTTGGTGGTAGAGGCGGTGACGGGGTCGGTGGCAATGAAAAACGCACCCAACATCGTCGCGCCCGAAAACAGGTGGATCATCGGGGTATTCAGACTGGAAGGGGAGAACCACCATCCCAGGGTAGCGCAGAATGCTAACGCCGCCAGCATACTGACCGGGATCTGCCAGCGAATGGCATTTTTCCACAGCATGAACAGACCACCCAGCAGATAACCTACGTTAATCCACTGCCAGCCCAGGCCCGCCAGCACACCGGTATAGATCGGCTCAGCCAGCAGCTGTCCTGCGCTGTGGCCCGCTCGCAGGCCGGTTTTGAAATTATCCAGCGGGGTTGCCTGGCTGACGCCATCCGCACCCAGCGCCAGTTGCTGCATGGTGTCTCCAGCCAGCGTATGGCCGGTGAAGATCATGCTGAGGGAGTCGAGCAGGCCAGGACGGATTACCTGCAAGGCTTCCGGCGGCATCCAACTGGTCATCTGCACCGGGAATGAGATCAGCAGTACCACATAACCGACCATTGCCGGGTTAAACGGATTTTGTCCAAGGCCGCCATATAACTGCTTGGCAATGACAATCGCGAAGAAGGTGCCGATCACCACCAGCCACCACGGTGCTAACGGTGGCAGGCTGATACCAATCAGTACGGCGGTTAATAACGCTGAGTTATCCGCTAAGTTTGGCACTACCGGTGCGCGGCGCAGGCGCAGAATCGCCGCCTCGGCTATCCACGCGGTGAGCGTGGCAATCAGAACCTGTATGACGCTGCCGTAGCCAAAGAACCAGCACTGTGCCGCGAAGCCAGGCACAGCCGCCAGTACCACCAATAGCATGATGTTGCCCGTGCTGCGGCGATTGTGAGTGTAAGGGGAACTTGCAATACGAAAAGCCATTTAATCCTCAATCGTCGTCGACGGCTGCTGCGCTTTACGCGCTTTAGCTCGGGCAATCGCAGCGGCTACCGCTGCTTTTCGGGCATCTTCTGGCGCGGCAGGTGCAACCGCCGTCTCTTCCGTGACCGTATTCTGATTCTCTACTGCTGCGGGTTCCGCTTTCGCCGCCTCGGCTTTTTTGGCTTTAGCGCGGGCAATGGCGGCTTCTATCGCCGCTTTACGTGGGTCAACCGGTGCAGCTTCGGTGGCGGGTTCGGCAACCGGTGCGGGCTCAACAACTGGCGCAGGTTCAGCCCCGGCAGCAGCGGCTTTTTTCGCTTTAGCGCGGGCAATGGCGGCTTCTACTGCAGCTTTACGTGGGTCAGCCGGGGCAACTTCAGTGGCGGGTTCGGCAACCGGTGCGGGCTCAACAACTGGCGCAGGTTCAGCTCCGGCAGCAGCAGCTTTCTTCGCTTTAGCACGGGCAATGGCGGCTTCTACGGCGGTTTTACGTGGGTCGACTGGCGCGGCTTCGGCGGCTGGTACTGGTTCGGCAACCGGTGCAGGTTCAGCTCCGGCAGCGGCAGCTTTCTTCGCTTTAGCACGGGCTAACGCGGCTTCTACTGCGGCTTTACGTGGGTCGACCGGTGCGGCTTCAGCGGTTGGCTCAGCAACGGGTGCAGGTTCAGCTCCGGCAGCGGCGGCTTTTTTCGCTTTAGCACGGGCCAACGCAGCTTCTACTGCGGCTTTCCGCGGATCTTCCGCCTGCTGGGTTACAGGGGCCGTGGCGGCCTGGGTTTCAGCCGCAGCCGCTCGTGCTTCAGCAATCCGCGCGCTACGTTCAGCCGCAGCAGATTCACTGTTCTCCCCGGAGCGGGAAACACGCTGTTTCGTCTGTTCATGGCGGGCTTCACGGGCCAGTTTCTCTCGCTCAAGGCGCGCCTGACGCGCTTCAAAGCGGTTTTTGGCTTCAACGGTGCGCTGGGCTTCGAGATCAATGGCTCGCAGCTCGGCTTTCTCCTGACGATAATATTGCACCAGCGGAATATTGCTTGGGCAGACGTAGGCGCAGGCACCACACTCAATGCAGTCATCAATGTTGTGCGCACGGGCTTTATCGTGATCGGCCCCCTGGCTGTACCAGAACAACTGCTGTGGCAACAGATTCGCCGGGCAGGCGTCCGCACAGGCGCTACAACGGATGCAGGATTGCTCCTCATCGTTGTTGCCCATTTCACTGCTGGAAGGCGCAAGGATGCAGTTGGTGATCTTCACCATCGGCACATCCAGTGAGGGCAGGGTAAAGCCCATCAGCGGGCCGCCCATGATCACCATTTGCTGTTGCGCGGGAGTAAAACCGCCTTGTCGTAACAGATGGCTGACTGGCGATCCTAAACGTCCCCAGATATTGCGTGGCTGCGTGAGGGCTTCACCGGTCAAGGTAACGACACGCTCGGTGATGGGTTCGCCGTTGATAATGGCGCGTTTTACCGCCCAGGCCGTACCGACGTTCTGCATCAGCACACCGATATCCGTTGAGCGACCGCCATGCGGCACTTCGACACCGGTCAGAATTTTGGTTAACTGCTTGGCACCACCGGAAGGGTATTTGGTGGGGATAACGCGCAGTTCCAGATCGCGGCTTCCCGCCAACGCCTGCTTCAGCGCGGCAATCGCTTCGGGTTTATTGTCTTCAATGCCGATTAACACCCGGTCTGCTTGTAATACCCAAGCCAGAATGCGGCAGCCCTCCAGCACTTCGGCGGCACAGTCCTGCATCAGACGGTCATCAGCGGTGATATAAGGCTCGCATTCGGCCGCATTGATAATCAGCGTTTTTACACCACGCAGGCCGCCGCGCAGTTTGGTCCCGGTGGGGAAACCTGCCCCTCCTAACCCGGCAACGCCCGCTTCGTGAATGCGGCTAATGGTTTCGCTGCGCGGGTGCTCGCGGTAATCCGTAAACGGGGTCAGCTCGGTCCAGCGGTCTTCACCATCCGGCGTGATAAAAATACACAGCTCAGACAACCCGGAAGGGTGGGCGGTGATATGCGGGCCAATGGCGGTGACGGTCCCCGAGGTGGGGGCATGTACCGGCAGCATGCGCCCAGTACCAAAGGTTAAGGCCTGGCCGCGCAACACACGATCGCCTGGGGAGACGCAGATCTCCCCCTCGTTACCAATATGTTGTTTAAGGGGAATAATAAACCGATCGGGTAACGGCACCTGACTGAGCGGCGTGCCGTTAGACTGGGTTTTCATTTCTGGCGGATGGATACCGCCCTGGAAATCCCAGATTTTCTCTTTACGAAACAGATTGAAAATATTAAGCATGAGTCTCTACCGGGATCACCCGAACAGGAATAGTTTGCAGATCCCACTTCCAGTTGGCCGTAGTGGTAGCCACTGGGCGCATCTCAATGCAGTCGGTCGGACAGGGGGCAACGCAGAGGTCGCAGCCGGTGCAGGCATCGCTCAGGACCGTGTGTACGGCGCGGGTCGCACCGACAATCGCATCGACCGGACAAGCCTGGATGCATTTGGTACAGCCGATGCAGTTGGCTTCATCAATCCACGCCACGGTACGCACCGGCTCTTTCGCGGCTTCGCCACCATCAATAGGTTGTGGCTCAACGTTGAGCAACGTGGCCAGTTTGAGCATGGTTTGCTCACCGCCCGGTGCACATTTGTTGATCGCTTCACCGTTATTTCCCACTGCGTCTGCATACGGACGGCAGCCAGGATAGCCGCACTGCCCACACTGGCTCTGCGGTAATATGGCGTCGATCTGCTCAACAATCGGGTCTTCTTCGACTTCAAAGCGGCGTGAGGCATAACCTAACAGCCCACCAAACACCAGGCTAAGGGCACTCAAAACAACAATAGCTATCCAAATCGCGGTCATTAGAATTTCACCAGCCCGGTGAAGCCCATAAACGCGAGTGCCATTAATCCCGCAGTGACCAGCGCGATGGAGTTACCTTTAAACGGAGCCGGAACGTTGGCCAATACCAGACGCTCGCGAATACCGGCGAACAGCACCATGACCAGCGAAAAGCCCAGTGAGGCACTGAAGCCATACACCGCAGCCTGCATGAAATTGTGATTGAGGTTAACGCTCAGCAGCGGCACACCCAATACGGCACAGTTGGTGGTGATCAGCGGTAAGAAGATACCCAACAGGCGATAGAGTGACGGGCTGGTTTTACGCACCACCATTTCGGTGAACTGAACGGTAACCGCGATCACCAGGATATACGCCAGCGTGCGTAAATAGACGAGGTCCAGCGGCACCAGAATCAGATGGTTGACCAGCCAGGCACAGATAGAGGCCAGCGTAATAACAAAGGTCGTGGCGAGCCCCATACCAATCGCCGTCTCCAGCTTCTTGGAAACGCCCATGAAGGGGCACAGGCCGAGAAACTTCACCAGCACGAAGTTGTTCACCAGCACGGTACCTACAAACAGAAGTAAATAATTGGTCATTATTAAGCCTGGGAGTCGAAAAACACCTTATTATCAGGGATTACCAGACGTATCTCAACCTTCACCCCCCGAATGAGGGCGAAGGAGAGCACTCAGCATTAAATTCTTGACGAAACTCGCGCCATTACGGTTGGGTGAACGTGGCTTTCACCCGTTTTGATCGCTTGAAATACGCAGAAAAACCGGCTGCCGCCAGCAGGGAGAGAAGCAACGTTTGCAACGCGCGTTGATCCGAAATCGGGCTAAAAGCAAAGGTTTTAACCGCCAATACCAGCGTCAGCAGTAGCCAGATGATGTAATGACGCGGTAAGCGGCTGGAACGCTTGAAAAACAGCCAGCAGATGAACAAGCTATACGCCCAAATGGCCGCTGCCGTCAGCAAAGAAATCAACCAATAGCTCAGCGCACTGCCCCCCAGAGAAAACAGCTGGGTACGCCACTGATCGTCAGCCAGACGTGACAGATAGAGTGCCAACACCAGCGCGGTGGTTAGCAGGGTCATAATAAGCCATGCCAGCGGCAACAGTAACCAACCACCGATGCGGGGTGAGTGTGTGGAATCATTCATTACTACAGAACCTGTCTTAAGCGGAAAGACCGGTGATAATAGCATGTAATATAATTTGCCGCTTAATTAAGCCGCCGGGCTGCTGTTATAGCACGTAATGCCAGACCGTTTTAGGCACACGGCCCAGATCGTAAAGTTTGCCACCAGAGGCCAGTTCAGCGCGACGATGGTCAGCGGCACGATACATATTGATCAGTTCTTTATTATCGTCCAGAGAGTAGTGCAGATGATCATAAAGTTTTTCCAGACTTTCTGGGTTATTCACTTTACGAAATTTCATCAGGTAATCGAGAGCAGTCATGATTGCCATAATAGATAACTTAAGTAAGAGCGGACCAGTATATGAAGCTTGCTGTCAGAGTCTATAGGCGAGAAGTAAAAAAATGAAAAATCAGATGAAAGCAGCTAATTCTGAGAAAAACCAGGGGATTTTTACCGGTGCAGGTAAAAGGGTTCGGTTTTGTCGGTCGACAGACACCCATTTCCCTCCCCGATGACAACACAGGCAGCACAAATTTTAGGGTGTGCGTAACATCACAAATCAGCGCTTTACTCCCCTGCAGTGGGCGATGACGATATCAGTACCGGTCGTTGTAATCGCTTCCAAATAATTCTGCTTTAACCTGCTCACTTTATTACGATTATTTAACACTCTGCCCGGACGCCCCTAGCCAGTTTATCCATATTCTCCTGCAAAATCCCGGTCACCTTGAGGGGTGAACGTCTTTGATTTAATTAGTTTTGTGAGGTGTATCGCCATCAGTCTCCGCATTTTAGTCCAGGCTTGTGAAGCTGTTTACCCTGTACAGATAATCCCTTTAGAGGAAAAAAATTATGTGGAAACGTTTACTTCTCTCCACGCTGGTGAGTGCAGCTATGGTCGGCCCGGCACTGGCTGCGTCAATGACGGTGGGTTTCTCTCAGGTTGGCTCCGAATCGGGCTGGCGTGCAGCCGAAACCAGCGTGGCAAAAAGTGAAGCCGCGAAACGTGGTATTACGCTGAAAATTGCCGATGGCCAGCAGAAGCAGGAAAACCAGATTAAAGCGGTGCGCTCATTCATTGCACAGGGCGTGGATGCGATCTTTATTGCGCCAGTGGTGCAGACAGGCTGGGAACCGGTGTTGGAAGAGGCCAAAGATGCCAAAATTCCGGTGTTCCTGTTGGATCGCGCCATTGTGGTGAAAGACAAGTCCCTCTACCTGGCAGTCGTGACGGCGGATAACGTGCTGGAAGGGAAGTTAATTGGCGCCTGGCTGGTCAAAACGGTGGCAGATAAGCCGTGTAACGTGGTGGAACTGCAGGGAACAGTGGGGGCCAGCGTCGCCATCGATCGTAAAAAAGGGTTTGCCGAGGCGATTGCCAACCATCCTAATATCAAAGTCATTCGCTCTCAGTCCGGTGATTTTACCCGCAGTAAAGGTAAAGAGGTGATGGAGAGCTTTATCAAAGCAGAAAACAACGGCAAAAATATCTGTATGGTTTACGCCCACAATGATGACATGGCGATTGGGGCCATTCAGGCAATTAAAGAGGCGGGCCTGAAACCAGGGAAAGATATTCTGACCGGTTCAATTGATGGTGTGCCGGATATTTATAAAGCCATGCTGGCAGGTGAGGCTAATGCTAACGTTGAATTAACGCCAAATATGGCAGGTCCTGCGTTCGATGCGCTGGAGAAATTTAAAAAGGATGGCACCTTACCGCCGAAAATCATTCAAACCGAGTCACGCCTCTACTTACCTGCCGATGCGCAGGCTCAGCTCGATAAGAAAAAAGACATGGGTTATTGATACGCAGACAGCCGCCTCACCGGGCGGCTTTCTCGTTGGTCTGACGGGGAACTATGCAGATGCACGACTCAGCTTCGCCACCACTGCTCGCCATCAACGGCATCACCAAAGCCTTTCCCGGCGTTAAAGCGCTGGATAATGTCTCTTTTAGCTTGCGCAAAGGGGAAATTATGGCCTTGCTGGGGGAAAATGGCGCGGGAAAATCGACTTTAATCAAAGTATTGACCGGGGTCTACAGCCGTGACGGCGGTAGCATCAGCCTCGCCGGGCGGGACATCAGCCCGCGTAATACCGCGGAGGCGCAAGCTCTCGGCATTGGGACGGTTTACCAGGAAGTGAATCTGCTGCCGAATATGTCGGTGGCAGATAATCTGTTTATTGGGCGTGAACCGCGTCGACTGGGGATGATTGACCGAAAAAGCATGGCGCGGGCGGCGGAGGCGTTGCTGGGTGCTTACGGTTTTCAGCTGGATGTCACACGCCCTTTGGGCCATTTCTCGGTTGCAATGCAACAGATTATTGCCATTTGCCGCGCGGTGGATCTCTCTGCGCAGGTGTTGATTCTGGACGAACCCACCGCCAGTCTCGACGCCAGTGAAGTGGATATGCTGTTTAGCCTGATGCAGCAACTGCGTGACAGAGGCATGGGGCTGATTTTTGTCACCCACTTTCTCGATCAGGTGTATCGCATTACCGACCGCATCACGGTATTACGCAATGGGCAGTTTATTGCCACGCGGGATACTGCCTCACTGCCGCAAATCGAACTGGTTAAGTTGATGCTGGGGCATGAGCTGCTGGAAACGGCATTGCAGCGTCAGGGCAGTACCTTACGCAGTGAGACGCCGACGGTGAGTTTCAGGCAGTACGGAAAAAAAGGCACCATCGCGCCTTTCGATCTCGACGTTCGGCCTGGTGAAGTGGTGGGCCTGGCCGGGCTATTGGGCTCCGGGCGTACGGAAACAGCAGAAGTGCTGTTTGGCGTGAGGCGTGCAGACAGCGGCACGGCCACGGTGAAGGGTAAGGTGCAGCGCATTAACAATCCGGCCCAGGCGTCTCGCCTGGGGATGGGATTCTGCCCGGAAGATCGTAAGACGGATGGCATTATTGGTGCCGCCTCGGTGCGGGAAAATATCATTCTGGCACTGCAGGCCCAGCGCGGCTGGCTGCGACCGATTAAAAAACGTGAGCAACAGGCGCTGGCTGAGCGTTTCATTCAGCATTTAGGGATTCGTACGCCTCATGCCGAACAGCCGGTGGAGCTGCTTTCTGGCGGTAATCAGCAAAAGGTGTTGCTGTCGCGCTGGCTGGTGACTAAACCGCAATTCCTGATTCTGGATGAGCCCACGCGCGGTATCGATGTGGGGGCTCATGCAGAGATCATCCGTTTGATTGAGTCACTGTGCGCCGATGGGCTGGCGCTGTTGGTGATCTCCTCAGAGCTGGAAGAGCTGGTGGGTTACGCCGATCGCGTGGTGATCATGCGGGATTTACAGCAGGTCGCCGAAATTCCTCTGGAGCAGCTTTCGGTGGCTGCGATTGTTAACGCCATCGCGGAAGGGGGTAGTCAACATGCTTGAGTCTCATCTGCAACGGGAAAAGACGCCAAAGCGGCCGTTCCGTCTGCCACCCGGTCTGCCGCAGGTTGCCGCGTTGATTTTGGTTTTATTGATCGACAGTCTGGTGGCGAATAACTTTTTTGCCATTCACATTCAGGATGGGCGGCTGTTTGGGAGCCCGGTGGATATCCTGAATCGCGCGGCACCGGTTGCCTTGTTGTCGTTGGGTATGACGTTGGTGATTGCCACCGGGGGAATCGATCTTTCGGTGGGGGCGGTGATGGCGATTGCTGGTGCGACTGCGGCCACGTTGACCGTAGCAGGTCATGGCCTGCCGTTTGTGATTGCGGCAACGCTGGCTTCCGGTTTGCTGTGCGGTTTATGGAACGGGGTGTTGGTTGCACTGCTGCGTATTCAGCCGTTTGTCGCCACGTTGATCCTGATGGTGGCGGGTCGCGGCATCGCGCAGTTGATCACTCAGGGACAGATCGTGACGTTTGATAATGACGCGCTAGCCTGGTTTGGTAGCGGTTCCTTATGGTGGCTACCGGTGCCCGTGTGGATCACCCTGGTGGTGGCGTTAGCCATTTGGTTGCTGACGCGTAAGACGGCATTAGGCCTGTTTATTGAGGCCGTGGGGATTAATCTGCGTGCGGCGCGTAATGCGGGCGTGACCGGCTGGCTGGTGGTGATGTCAACGTATGTCATCAGTGGGTTGTGTGCTGCGGTCGCCGGGTTGATTGTTGCGGCGGATATTCGGGGTGCGGATGCCAATAACGCCGGGCTGTGGCTGGAGCTGGATGCGATTCTCGCGGTGGTGATCGGCGGTGCTTCATTACTGGGAGGGCGTTTTAGCCTGTTGCTGTCGCTGTTGGGGGCGTTAATTATCCAGTCGATGAATACCGGGATTTTGCTTTCTGGTTTTCCGCCGGAGCTGAATCAAGTGGTGAAAGCGACGGTGGTGATGGCGGTGTTGCTGATTCAGTCTCCCCGTTTTATTGCGCTGTTTAAACGCCGAGGTTCCCGATGATAAAACGTCATTTGCCGTTGATGATCACGCTGCTGGTGTTTGTGGCCGGTTATCTGTTTTGCCTGAGCCAGTTTCCGGGGTTCGCCTCCACGCGGGTGATCGCCAATATTCTGACTGATAACGCATTTCTTGGCATTATTGCCGTCGGTATGACTTTTGTGATCCTTTCCGGCGGTATCGATCTGTCGGTGGGGGCGGTGATTGCCTTTACCGGCGTGTTTCTGGCGCGCGCAATCGGTGATTTCCATCTGAATCCGTGGTTAGCCTTTAGTCTGATTCTGTTAGCGGGTGCCTGTTTTGGTGCACTGATGGGCTGGCTGATTGATGCGCTGAAGATTCCGGCTTTTATCATTACGCTCGCCGGGATGTTTTTCCTGCGTGGCTGTAGTTATCTGGTGTCTGAGAATTCCATTCCCATTGATCACCCCCTGTATGCGACGCTTTCCAGTCTGGCCTGGCGTATTCCCGGTGGTGGCCGATTAAGTTTGCTGGCGCTGGTGATGTTAGCCGTTGTCGCCGTGGGGATCGTGCTGGCGCATCGAACGCGTTTTGGCAATCAGGTGTATGCGATAGGTGGCAATCTGACATCGGCGCAGTTGATGGGGGTTTCTACCCGAGCCACCACGGTGAAGGTGTATATGCTGTCAACCACGCTGGCGACCCTGGCCGGAATTGTGTTCTCGGTGTATACCTCCGCAGGTTATGCCTTAGCCGGGCTCGGCGTTGAGTTAGATGCGATCGCTTCGGTGGTGATTGGCGGCACGCTGCTCGCAGGCGGTGTGGGTACAGTGTTGGGGACGTTGTTTGGCGTGCTGATTCAGGGGCTGATTCAGACCTGGATTAATTTCGACGGCACGCTGAGTTCCTGGTGGACCAAGATCGCCATCGGTATCCTGCTGTTTGCGTTTATTGCCCTCCAGCGGGTGCTGACAATTATGTGGGACCGCCAGCAGAATGCGCCGGTGAAGCGTGTGGTGCCTACGCAGGCACCGGATCAGGGAGGGTAATTTGGGTTTTGGATGGTGCGGTCTGTATCCGTGCGTTCCAGTCGCAGATGGCGGGGAGTGCCGTAAAGACGCCGTGAATCCCTCCCTGGAGGCTCTGCCGCCGCATCCATGCGGCGGAAGCTTTACTCT